>CAVQFO010000001.1:0-47143 GCA_963711725.1 uncultured Gammaproteobacteria bacterium
AACAGCCTCGGACTTGTCGGCGTTTCCCAACCGTGACACTTTAATTTGGCGGGTTTCAACAGACTGCGCTTGGGATCAGGGCGCATGTGGGGGGATGAATCCGCGGCGCGTTCCGCATGGTGGCTCCGGCCCCATCGCGATGGAGAGGCATGGTGCCGGTCGGGAAAACCAGAGCAATCTGGGCAGGTTCCTGGTCAAGGAATTTCGGAGCGCGCCTAAACCATTCGCCCGAGCGACCGTTATAAGAAACACAGGGTGTCCGGGGACAAATGCCGCCCGCCCGGAGCGCGCTGCCTGCTTTTTGACCTACGGGGGAGGTCCGCACTTGATTCTTTTCCACACTCAGAAGGCGTTGGCTGTTTTGCAGGCCGCGCTGGCTGCCGATCGAGAGGAACTGAAGCGTCCGTAGCCCGAGGGTGGCCGCACCGCGGAAGCGCTGGCGCCGGTGATCGAGGCCATCGATAAGGCGAACGACGCCTGGAAGAGGTGGCGGGAAGCGGCCTCAAGGCGCTGGAATATTCGGTCAATCTTCTCATCCGCAACGGCTATCTCTCCAACGAGATCCATTCCATCGAGGAGCATGCCGCCACCGTGGCCTCCGCCATCGAGGAGATGGCGGCCTCCGCGGGCGAAGTGGCCAGCTTGCCCAGCAGGCCGCCGAACGGGCGGAGGAAAGCCGCGCCCAATCCGCGGAGGGCACCCGCGGGATTGAGTCACTGCGTGGTGACGTGGGCCTCCTGGAGCAGGCCGTACGCTCCATGGCCGACGGCATGAAGCAGTTCGTGGGTTTCACCAACGAGATCGATCAGCTCACCGCCACCATCAAGGAGATCGCGGAGCAGACCAATCTGCTCGCGCTCAATGCCAGCATCGAGGCCGCGCGTGCCGGTGAGGCCGGGCGAGGGTTTGCCGTGGTGGCGGACGAAGTGAAACAGCTAGCCGAGAAGAGTGCCGAGGCCACCAGCCAGATCATAGGCGTGACCGGCACCATGAACCAGCTCTCCCGCGAGGTGGGCGAGACGGTGGACAACAGCTTCGAGCGCCTGGAAGCCAGCATGGAGGCGCTGGAGCAGGTGGCCGAATCGTTCGCGCATACGGCCCATCTGGTCAATGACGTGGGCGACCGCATCCATCAGATCGCCAGCGCCGCCGAGGAGCAGAGCCAGGTTTCCCAGGAGATGGCCAGCAACGTCTCCGAGGTGAACGATTCCCTGCGCGCCGGCAGCAGTCGGGTCGACGAACTGAGCCAGATCGCCCGCCAGATCGGGGTGAACATCGTCAAGCAGTTCAACCAGCTCGGCGGTTGGGACCACGCCCGCCTGGCCCTGGAAATGGTCAAGGCCGATCACCTGATGTGGAAGGTGCGCGTGGCCGACATGGTGCTGGGCGGCGAGGCCCTGCAGCGCGGCGAACTGGAAGATCCCAAGCAAACCCGCCTTGGGCGGTGGTACTACGGTGCCGGCCGCGAGCGCCACGGCGATCACCCGGCCTACGGCGAGGTGGAAGGGCAGATCAATCAACTGCACGGCTTGGGCCGCGAAATCGCGCAGGCCACGGCCGAGCACGACCTGGATGCAGCCGCCGAGAAACTGGAGTTGATGGAAGTGCTCAGCCGGGAGCTATTCAGCCGCATCGACCGTCTATCGGAATGATCGGAGGTCGACACCACCGCCCCTTGATGTAGGAGCGGTCGTGTCGACCGCGAACCAGTTCCACATCAGTTATGCAAAATAATCCCGAACCCGAACCGCACCCGGGGTTGGGATTCGCTCTGCTGCTCCGGCCACAGATGAACGCCCCGCGCCTCGATCACCGGATAGGTGTACGCCGGCCTCGCCGACTTGCCGTCCTGGACCCGGGATAGCGTCCCCAGTACCGTGACCTCCCGGCCCGCCGCGTAGTCCTTGGGCTCCAGGTAGCCCTGGCGCAGCGCCAGGAATCGGCCTTGGGCGGAGCGGTCCGTCATGGGCCGTTGGCCGGTGTCCAGCGGATAGGCCAGGATCTCCAGTTGGGTGCTGTCCTTCAGGTTGCGCGTCGCCACCACCACGCCGCCCCACAACACCTGTTCGCCCAGGTGGTTCTTGATGTTGTCGAGGCCCATGCCCGGTTTCACGGCCGGGTTGTAGCCCGCATCGGCGTAGGGGCCCGGCGTGGCGCATCCCGCCAAAGCCAGCGTCAGCAGCACGAGCGGTCAGCAGTCTCTTCATCGTCGATCTATGATATGGATGCCAGTAGTAGGGATAGGGATACCACGGGTAATACCAAGGGTCGTACCAGAACGGCCCCGGTTCATCGTAAGTGGCTTTCGGCAGCGGCGCCCACAGATGGGTCCCCGTTACCTGCACCGTGGGGTACGGATAGCTGTAGTCGCCCACCTTGCGGGTCTCGATGCCACTCACGGTGCCCACTACGGTGAATGCCCGGCCCGCGGTATAGACCGCCGGGTCCAGAAACCCGTTCACAACGGCCAGGAAACGCCCCTGGCTTGCGGCGTCCTCTTCGGGGCGTCCGTCGCTCTGCAGGGGACGGGCGACCACGGCCACTTCGGTGCTATCGGCCAGGTTGCGAACAGCGGCGATGGTCCCGCCCCAGCGGACCCGCTGGCCTTTGAAGGCGTCGATGTGCTCCGCCACCTGCGCGGGCGTGGCACTGCGCTCCGGTGCCCCCTGGATCGACTGGGGCACGGTGGCGCATCCGGCAATCAGCGTCGCAAGTACAATCAGGATGGCCAAGCGCATGAACGGGCTCCCCGATGGTTGTCCCAAGCACTCCCGGTTGATATTGGGTTGGGCCGGGCCGAGTTCCAGAGAGTCGAAAGAATCAGAATAAGGATTGTCCATGCGCACTTTGATGGTACTGCTGCTGATCTTCGTGGCCGCGCCCACCGTGGCTGCCGAATCCCACGCCGTGGTGTTCATGTACCACCGCTTCGGCAACGAAGAATACCCCAGTACCAACGTCCGCATGGATCAATTCCGCGCCCAGTTGAACTACCTGGCCGACAACGGCTACCAGGTCTGGCCGCTGCAGAAGATCGTCACCGCCCTGCAAGACGGCACGTCCATCCCGGATCACACCGTCGCCCTCGCCGTGGACGACGCCTACGACACCGTCTACGAGAACGCCTACCCCCTGATCAAGGCCCGCGGCTGGCCCATGACCGTGTTCGTCAGCACCAACGAAGTGGACCGCGGATTCCACAGCATCATGACCTGGGATCAAATGCGCGAGATGAGTCGCCACGGCGTCACCTTCGCCAACCACACCGCCGACCACGCCCACCTCACCCGCCGCCATTCCGGTGAGACCGACGAGCAATGGCTGCAACGCGTCTCCCGGGACATCGAAAAGGCCCAGCAGCGCCTGCAGGCCGAGTTGGACCAAGACACCAATACGAGTCCGAAGCTCTTCGCCTACCCCTACGGCGAATACAACACTGCCCTGGCCGACTGGCTGCGCGACCACGGCTACATCGCCTTCGGCCAGGAATCCGGCGTGTTGGGCCCCAACTCTGACATGCGCGCCCTGCCGCGCTACCCCATCAATGAACACTATGGCGATCTGAAAGGCTTTGCCGTCAAGGCGCAGAGCCTCCCGCTGCCCGTCACCGACGTCCAGCCCTGGGACCCGGTCCAACCGGCCGGCGCCAAGCCGCGTATGGTGTTTCGGGTGGAAGGGCCGGATGTGGGAGTGGATCGGCTGAACTGCTACCTCGGCGGAAGCCGCCTTCCGGTGAAGAATCTGGGCGGCGGCAAGTTCGCCGTGCAGGCCCAGGAGCCGCTGCCGCCCGGGCGCAGTCGGTACAACTGCACTGCGCCCTACACGCAGGGGAATCGGTACTACTGGTACAGCCACCTGTGGTTGTTGCCGGGTGGAAAGGACTGAAATCTTCCGTAGGATCGGCAAAGCCCACGCGGAGTTCTATTGATCAGCGTGGGCTTCGCCCACCCTACGTTTGCTCCTTTGGGCATACGCAGTCGGTCAGTATTCGTTCAGGTCCAAGTCGGCGTCCACCGGCTGGCGGCGCGCCAAGGCTTCCTCGCGGGCGGCAGCGATCTCCCTCAGCACGTCGTCCACGTCCGCGGCTTGCTCGTCCCGCTGGTACCGGCCAGTGAGAACCGTGTTCGGCGTCAGATCACCGCTTTCAAACAGCCCCCAGATTTCAGCGGCGTAGTCGGTCGCCAGCAGCTCGGGGGCGAACCGACCCAGATATGCGGTGATGTTGTCCACGTCCCGGACCAACATCCGGCAGGCATTGTTGTTGCCGGATGCGTCGACTGCCTGGGGCAGATCGATAATGACCGGGCCGTTCTCGTCGACCAGAACGTTGTATTCGGACAGGTCGCCGTGAATCAGCCCCGCGCACAGCATGCGCACAATCTGGTCGATGAGGAACCGATGATAGTCCCGAGCCTGCGCATCGGTGAGCGCCACGTCGTCCAGGCGCGGGGCGGCGTTGCCCTGAACGTCGGTAACCAGCTCCATGATTAGGACGCCATCGATGAACTGGTGGACCCGCGGCACACGCACGCCGGCGCCCTCCAACCGACGCAGCGCGGCCACCTCCGCCGACTGCCACATGGTTTCCTGCTCCCGGCGGCCGTACCGCGTGTTTTTCGCCATCGCGCGGGCCCGGCGACCATTGCGCACCCTGCGCCCTTCCTGGTATTCCGCCTGTTTGTGGAAGCTGCGCTGATGGACTTCCTTGTAGACCTTGGCGCAACGAATGTCGCCGCCGCAGCGGACAACGAAGACGGCAGCCTCCTTGCCGCTCTTGAGCTGTCGGACGACATCATCGACGAGCCCGTCCTCGACAAGGGGTGCAATGCGTTTGGGGATCTTCATGGAAATTGGGTATTTGGAAGGGGAGGGCCCGTCAGGGATTCGTCGTCGCTCGGCCGGTTCTTCTTGTCCCGCCTCTGCCGGAGCTTGCCCTCTTTCTTTCGCTTGTCTCCAGCTCGCGTTGGTGTTTCTCGAATCCGAAGTTAGGTTTTGCCAAGTTTCCTCCTGGAGAGTTGCCCGTCACGGACACCGGGGTGCGTGTCCGGTTGCCCAAGCCTCACTATACCTGTGATCGGACCTGAATCCCGGTACGGACTTCACATGCTCCACCGGCAACGCGCCCCGCAGTGGGACCGGCTCCCCAATCGCGACGGTCGACTGCCTGGACAGAAAAGCAGGGCGGACTAGACTTGCGGGTTGGAGGCGGGGCGGCACGGAGGAGATGGCCATGGCGAACCAAATCCTGGGGACAGTGCTTTCCATCGCGCTCACCACGCTCTGGGCGGGAGATGCCCTGGCTGAGGAAGTGAGCTGGATCGATCAATTCGGGACCGCGGGCAGCGACTTCGCGGACGGTGTGGCCGCCGACGCGTACTTCGGCTACAGCACCGGCCGTGTGAGCCGGGATCTTGCCCTGCCGGGGCAGACAAGTGCGGGCAGCGTGGATGCATTTGTCCGAAAGTACGACGGCTCCGGCAATATTGCCTGGACCCGGCAGTTCGGGACCCCGGAATTCGACGGTTTTTCCAAGATCGCCACCCGCAACGGGATCCTGTACGTAGCCGGGCTGACCACGGGGACCTTCCCCGGCGAGACTGCCCACGGCGGTGTCGACACTTTCATCCGTACCTATGACGCCGACGGCAATGTGGGTTGGACCCGCCAGCTCGGGACGGCGGGCGGGGATTTCGCGCTGGATGTGGCGGTGGATGACACCAGTATCTATGTCCTTGGCTTCACGTCCGGCGTATTCCCCGGACAGCTAAGCGCCGGCAGCGACGACTTTTTTCTTGCCAAGCTGACTCTGGATGGATCGCTGCTGTGGGTCCGCCAGTTCGGCACGGCCGGCTTGGATCCCGCGATTTTTACGTTGGGTGGCGTCGCCGTGGACGCGACTGGCATATACGTGGGCAGCACGGTGCCCCTGGCGCTGCCGGGGCAAGTGGCCGTTGGCGACGCGGACGCCTTCCTGCGCAAGTACGACCTGGACGGCAACGAGCTGTGGACCTATCAGTTCGGAACACCCTGCCTCGATGTCTTGTCCGATATCGACCTGCACGGCGGTGACGTGTTGATGGCCGGCGCCACGACCGGAATCCTGGACAATCCCGGTTTTCCGCGATGCACGAATCCGCCGGAGGGGCGCAACAACAGCGGTGGCCAGGGCAGCACGTTCGTCCAGAGGCGCAGCAGCAACGGCGCGGTGCTCTGGACCGAGCAGTACAAGGGCAGCAGCGGACTGACCGGGTTCACGCTGGCCAAGGGCGTAACGGCAAACGATGCCGGAGTGTTCGTGGCGAGCGAAGCCATTACACCCCGGAATCCGCGCCTGATCGACCTCGAATGCCCCATCGGCAGCCCTTCGGAGGATATCGACGTGCGCATGCTTGCCCATGACGGCCATCTTGTTTGGACCCGGCAGATCGGTAGCACGGCACGCGATACGCCCAGTGGCATCGCCGTCAACGACGCCGGCGTCCTGGTGGCCGGCACAACGGGCTGCCGTCTGGAGAGTGAGACGAGCGCGGGTGCCCAGGACGCCTTCACGCTGCAGCTGACGCCGTAGCTTTAGGCCGCGCCAACAACGCGAGGGGGCCGGTTTTCACAATCCAGTAGCACTCCGACCCGATCCGAGTGCAGCGGTTGGATTGTGAGGACCGGCCTCATCCCCACACCCGGCGCTCAGCGCGCCACGGCGGTGCCCCAGTAGTTGAAGCTCGCCGGGCGCCAGCCCGGAATATACATGGTATCCATGTTCTTGATGCGGAATCCCCCCGCCTCAATGACGGCGGGGATGGCCCGATTAAGGTTGCAGCCGCCGCCGATCCGCTTCCATACCGGATTGAGGCGATCCTGCCAACGGCGCACACTCAGATCCGGCGCCGCCCCGTGCTCACAGAAAACAAGCTCGCCTCCTGGCCGGAGAACCCGGCTCATCTGCCGAAGCGCGGCGATCGTATCTGCAATAGTGCAGAGTGTGTACGTCACAACCACAGTATCGACGCTGCCATCCTCCAGCGGGATCTCTTCCCCTGGTAGCCCAATGAACTCCACCTCAAAGGGAAGCGAGCGCGCGGCCCTTTCCGCGATCCGCGTCATCTCCGGCGTTGGGTCCAGGCCCCAGACCTTGGTCACGTTTGCGGAGTCGTAGAGGGGGAGATTCAAGCCAGAGCCGATGCCAACCTCAAGAACGCGCCCACGAGCGTGCGGCACCACCTTCTCACGCTGGCGCATGTTCGGCTTCAAGCCACACGCAAAGTGGATGGCTTTGGGAAGAATGTACCGGCTGTAGAGTCCCATCGAACCCTCCTGGCACCTTTCGCAGGCACCGGCGGCCTAACATCAGCCTTTACTGGTTTAGCTACGCCAGCGCTGAAGTCAAGTGTAACGGCTTGCGCCGGGCAGAGAGGTTAGCCATTCGATGGTCCTGGCATAGGCACGCGAGAGCAAGACCGCAGTCGGGTACTGCGAGAGGCCTCGAGTGCCTGCACGCATGAATTTGACCATGAAAAGGGCCGTCTAAGAGCCGTGCAGTCCCTCAGAGTACAGACGTATTTCTTGTAATCAATGAGTTTCCTCTTTCTTCGGCATTGTATTCAGTTGATCACCTAAGGTATGCCGGGGCTACGCCTCGTGCCGCCCAGCGCCGGCGCCCAGCGAAACGCGTCCACTGCAACGCGTCATTAGCGGTCGCCAACAGAATCAAGCTGCCACCCCAAACAGCGCCCCCACGCCCGCGGTCAATGCCATTGCCAAGGCGCCCCAAAAAGTGACGCGTGAGGCGGCGACAACCACCGGCGCGCCACCGGCTCTCGCAGACAGTGAACCCAACAGCGCAAGAAACAACAGCGAACTGCCTGAGACGGCCCACATGAGTGCGGCAAGCGGAAACAACGCGACAATGAGAAGCGGAAGAAGGGCGCCGACCGTAAATGTCCCGGCGGAAGCCAGCGCGGCCTGAACGGGCCGAGCCGCCAAGGAATCGGAGATGCCCAGTTCATCACGCGCATGTGCACCAAGTGCATCATGCTGCATTAACTGAGTGGCCACGTTGGAGGCGAGTGCCGGGTCCAGGCCGCGCTTGACGTAAATCGCCGTTAGCTCCGCGTGCTCTTGTTCGGGACCGGCAGCCAGTTCCTCTCTCTCTCGGGCCAGATCGGCGCGCTCAGTATCGGCCTGTGAACTGACCGACACATACTCGCCGGCCGCCATCGACATCGCTCCAGCGACGAGGCCGGCAACCCCTGCAACCAAGATGCCCTCGGAATCCGCGCCCGCGGCGGCAACGCCCAGGACAAGACTCGCAGTGGAGACAATTCCGTCATTCGCGCCAAGAACAGCCGCGCGGAGCCAGCCTATACGTTGTGTTCTGTGTCTTTCGGCGTGCCTCATTCGAAATTCCTCGTAATGGGAGTGACTGATGACACCTACCGTGGAGCGAACCGGCGTTGCGCGGCTTCATTGTGCAGCGTCTTGACCTCGCCCCGCATTATCGGTACGCGCTTTACGAGATTGGCTCGCCAGCAAACCCGCAGCGATGGGAAATAGCACAGCGTAGCCAATAATGCCTCCGCCATCCGGTCCAGGGCCCTTTGCAGTGAAGGCCCAAAATTAGGGGTATCGTTGTTTCCTGGCAGGAATGCTCGGCATCAACAGTCTCAGCCTCTCGGCGGCGCCTCTTTGTCCGGTTAGCGTTGGGCTTCCTGCGTCAGCCCAACCTACGAGTTGCGCCGCTCCAGCCGCGGTCTTCAATCGCCACCCAATGTTCGGGCCAACAGCTCGGCTGTGTGAACCACTCGCCGTCCCGTCAGCGCCGCGATCTGCTCGCCACAGCTGAACCCGTCGGCGACCAGCACGGTTTCATCTCCTGCGCGCTCAACGGCCGGTACCAACCCGCGCTCGGCGATGCGCTGTGAAAGTTCGGGATGTTCATAGCCGAAACTCCCGGCCTGCCCGCAGCAGCCGGCGTCCAGCACTTCGCAGTCCAGGCCCAGGTCTCGCAGCAGGCCAGCGCCGCAATCGGGCCCGAATATCGATTTCTGGTGGCAGTGCCCCTGGATCAGCGCGCGGCCGTGGAGGGCGGTGTCGCCCAGCGCGCCCGGGCGGTCGCCGAGAAATTCCGTGAGGAGGTGGCTTTGGCTGCTGAGCCGCTTGGCGTCTTCGTCGTTTGGGAACAAGTTCAGCAGTTCGTCCCGGAATACGGCCATGCAGCTCGGCTCCAGGCCCACCAGGGGGATGCCGCTGCGGATCTGGGGGCGTAGGGCGTCGAGGATCTTGAGCAGCTTGTGGCGGGCACGGGCGAGGAATCCGAAGTCATAGAGGGTGCGCCCACAGCACAGCGGCTGCTCGGGAATCATGACCTGGTAGCCGGCGGCCTCGAGGATCTGGACGGCGTCGTGGCAGACGCCGGGACGGAAGTGATTGTTGAAGGTGTCGGGCCAGAGCATGACGGGCGGGCGGTCGCCGACGGCTCCGTTGCCACGGGGGCGAAATTCGTCGCGAAAGGGGCGCTTGGCGTAGCGGGGAAGCGGTTTGCCGGGGTCGGTGCCGAGCAGGTGGTGGGTCAGGCGCAAGTTGCTCACGGCGTTGGCCAGGCGCGGCACTTTTCCGGCGACCCGCGAGACTTCGTGCAGCGAACCCAGTGCGTGCGCCCGCAGCGGACGGAACCGTTTGGCGTAGTAGTGGGCCATGAACTCGGCCTTGTAGGTGGCCATGTCCACATTCACCGGGCACTCGCTCTTGCAGGCCTTGCAGGCCAGGCACAGATCCAGCGCCTGTTTGACGTGGGGATCGTGCCAGCCGCCCTGGAGGGGATCGCCGCGCAGCATTTCGAACAGCAGGCGGGCGCGGCCCCGTGTGGAATGCATTTCCTCGCCGGTGGCCATGTAGCTGGGGCACATGGTGCCGGAACGGGTATCCCGGCAGGAGCCGACGCCCACGCAGCGCAGGGTGGCGTTGGCGAAGCTGTGGCGGTCCTCCGGAAATTGGAAATAGGTTGCGCTGTGCGCGGGGGTGTAATCGGTGCCCAGGCGCAGGTTGTCGATGGGGCTGTAGGGGTCCACCACCTTGCCGGGATTCATTCGCCCCTTGGGGTCCCATGCGGCCTTGAATTCGCGGAAGGCCTGGACCAGCTCGGCGCCGTACATCTTGGGCAGCAGGTCGGCTCTGGCCTGGCCGTCGCCGTGCTCGCCGGACAGCGACCCGCCGTATCGCACCACCAGTTCGGCGGCGTCGTCGAGGAAGCGGCGCCATTTGGTGATGCCGTGGGCCGTGCGCAGGTCGAAGTTCATGCGGCTGTGTACGCAGCCGTCGCCATAGTGGCCGTAGAAGGCGCCGCTGTAGCCGTAGCTGTCCATGAGGTGCTGGAGATCCCGCAGGTAGTCGCCCAACCGTTCCGGCGCCACGGCGGAATCCTCCCAGCCCTCCCATGTGGCGGCCTGGCCGTCCTGGTGGGAGGTGGCGGCCAGTGCGGATTCCCGCACCTTCCAGATCAGGCGCTGCTCGGTGGGCTCTTCGATGACGCGGGTCTCGGGCGAGGCCTTGCCTTTACGCAAGCGCTCGGCCAGGCGGCCGGCGGCTTGCGACGCTTCGGCGCGGGTCTCCCCGCCGAATTCCACCAGTAGCCAGCCGCCGCCCTTGGGCAGCAGATCCAGGTTGCGCTCCAGCATGTGCCTGCGGCGCATGACCTGAACCAGGGTGTTGTCGATGCCTTCCAGTCCGATGGGGCCGGCCTCCAGGATCTGCGGCACGTGGTCCGCGGCGCTGGGCGCGTCGGCGTAGCCCACGACCAGCAGTACTCGATGGGGCGGGCTGGGCATCAGGCGGACGGTGGCCTCCAGGAGGGTAACGCAGGTCCCTTCGGTGCCCACCAGAGCGCGGGCGAGATTGAAATCGTTCTCCGGCAGCAACTGGTTGAGGTTGTAGCCGGACACCCGGCGGGGGATCTGCGGATAGCGTTTTCGGATCAGGGCGCCGTAGCGGTCGCGGATCTGGCGCAGCGCCCGGTGGATCTCGCCTCGGCGGCCGCCCTGGTCGACGATGCGCTCCAGTTCGGCCCCGGAGGTGGGGCCGACCGTCATGCGCAGGCCGTCGTAGGTGAGGACCTCCATGGATTCCACATTGTATTCCGTGGTGCGGCTGACGATGGAATGCACGCCGCAGGAATTGTTGCCGATCATTCCTCCCAGGGTGCAGCGGCTGTGGGTGGCCGGGTCCGGCCCGAAGGTCAGGCCGTGGGCCTCGGCCTGTTGGCGCAGCTCGTCCAGCACGGTGCCGGGTTGAACCCGTGCGTAGCGTTCCTCGGGGTTCAGTTCCAGCACTTGGTTCAGGTACTTGCTGGTGTCGATTACCACGGCGGTGTTGCAGCATTGGCCGGCGGTGGAGGTGCCGCCGCCGCGGTTGAGCACCGCCACATCGTATTCACGGCACACGGCTACGGCGCGTTCCAGCGCCTCCACGGTGCGCGGCAAGACCACCCCCAGAGGCGTCTGCCGGTAGTTGGAGGCGTCGGTGGCGTATAAGGCCTGGCTGCCTCGGTCGAAGCGGACCTCGCCATCCACGGCGCGCTGCAGGGCGCGGACCAAGGCGGGAGTTGCGGTTTGCGGCGGTGGCTGGTGCGTATTGGTGTTTGTCATTCGCTGCAACCTCCGTCGGTGCCTCTGTCGGGGAGGGTCCGGGTGACCAGCCGGCCGGCCACCGACAAGGCGATCACCGCCAGGAAGGCCCCGATCAGCCCCGGCGAGAAGATATCGTTCAAGGAGCGCAGCTGGGCCAGGCGGTCGCCCGCGAACACGTAGACCGCCGTCCAGGGTAACAGCCCCACCAGAGTGACCCAGAAGAAGGTGCGGACCCGGATCGGGGTCACTCCCATCAGCAATGTGGTCACCGTGTTGGGCAGGCCCGGCAGGAGGCGAAGGATGAACAGGTAGAACGCGCCGTCGCGCTCGATACCTTGGTTCACCCGCCGCAGGCGCTCGGCATAGGCCCGTTGCACCCGGTGGTAGAGGAAATGGCGTGACAGCAGAAACCCGCCGGTGGCGCCAAGGGTCGCGCCCACGGAAACCCACAAGGTGCCCAGGCCGGGACCGAACAAGGCTCCGCCCATCAGCATCAACGCCAAGGCGCCGGGCAGGTACAAGGCGTTGATCAGGGCGTAGATGGTTACGAAACCGGCGGTGAAGATCAGGTCGTGAGCGTGATAGTAGGTTCGCACCTGATCCGTGGCGACGCGGATGCCGTCCACGGTGACATAACTCTGGGTGCCCAGTTTGAGCGCCGCCAGCACCACCGCGATCGACGCCAGGACCAATACGGGCAGGCGCCATCGCTGCCGGCTCCGCGGTCGCGCGCCGCCATCAGCTTCGCGGCCATTCTTTGCCATGAGTCAGTCTTGAGGTCGGCCCGGGGCGTTCCCAACCCCGCAACACTCGAGCTCCGGCCTTCGAGAACCGTATCCCTAGAGTTCTCCCAGGTGCAGCGGAGCCAGTCCCACCAAGTGATTGCTGCGCATCATCTGGCGGATGTCGTTGACGTAGGCCTCGCCGCGCTCCGAGTACTGGGACAGGCCCTCCGCCAGCCGCATGGGATCCAGTGCCTCGCCATTGGAGCGCATCTGCGCGCGCAGGGCACGGAGCTGCTTGTAGGCACGACCCACGTTAATGTTGTGGATGTAGGCGTGCACCGCGTCGCGCAGCGAGCCGAAGCTTCGAACCAGATGATTCGCGTCGTCGGCGCGGTCCTTGGGCACAACGCCCTTGTCCTCGTCGTAGGTCCACAGGCCGAACAGGTTGTTCGCAGACTTGGCGAAGCGGGACGTTCCCCAGCCGCTTTCATTGGCCGCCTGGGCCAGCGCCAGGGCTACGGGTACTTCGTCAACCCGTCGTCAACAGCCGGGTGCGGACCTTCGGGTCGTCCAGATCGCCGGCGACCCGATAGCGCTTGGCGATGGCCTGAACCCTTTCCGCTTTCGCGCTACCGGGTTTGAGCCCGCCCTTGGCGAAGGCGTCCTGAAGGAACTGCCGCTGTATACGAATCGAACGATTCTCGGCGAGGACCAGGGGCAGGATGATGCGGAAGAACAGGGCCTTCTTCTCGGAGGTTTGCTGGTCCGCCAGATCCTTGGGCAGTGATTTCAGCGCAATGCGCGGCACCGTGCCCTGCGGCGGCCAGGTATAGTCGTGTTCCTTGTACAGTTCCGCCAGGTCATCGGCGGATGAAATGGTCAAGGGGTCCATCGCGACCTGCCATGACAGGGTGGGGCGCGTGAGATCGGCATAGATGGCGGTGGCGCCCAGGATGACGCCGATGGCCAGGGTGCCCCAGACGGCATGCACGCGCGTCCAAGGGACGCCCTTCAAAGGCGGAAGTCGCATGGGTGATGGAAACTCCTGCTTCCGGACGGCCCATCTTCCTGCGGGCTTCGTCCATTCTGTCGTCAGCGGATGCGGGCTCCGGCATCCGGGCGTTCGGCGCGAGGGTCTACGGATACGCCGTGCTTTCCGTTCTTGTACAGGGCCCCCGTTTGACGGTCAAATTGTGCCTCCGGGCCCCATTTCGAGGATTTGCCATGGCTAGGAGTACTTCGGCGGCCGCCCCGCCTCCCGCGCAATCGGTCGCCAAGGCCGCTGCCGGCGGGCTGCGGCTGGTGCTCGCGGTATCGGCGTTTTGGTTGGCGTTGTATCTCTGCTGGATGGCGCTGAGCACGGTCAACTTCTTCTACCCAACGGTGTACGGCTGGGTCGGCGTGGGCCAGAACATCGAGAAGTACGGACCCCAGAATTTCTACAAGAAAGATTTCGCCAAGACCACGCGGGCCGAGCGCTTCCGCCTGTTCGCCGGCATCGTCGACGCCATCAACGACGACGGGCGGGGGCTGGAGCAGTTGACCTACCACGATCCTCGGGGGCGGCCCATTGACCGGTTGCTGCGGGCGCCGGAAATTGGCCACCTGCGGGATGTGGCCCACCTGATCACCACACTGCGCCACTTCACCGTGGTGATGCTGGGCGTCTTCCTGGGGGCATTGATCCTGGCGTGGTGGAGGCGGATCGCCGCGCCTCGGGTGAGCCGGGTGTTGATCGGGACGGCGGCGTTTTTCGCGGCCGCGACCGCCGTGATCTTCGCCTATGGGCCGGAGCGCTTGTTCGAGAGCCTGCACAAGATCGTATTCGCCGGTGGCTCGCCCTGGTTCTTTTATTACCAGCAGTCGCTGATGAGTACGATGATGAAAGCGCCTGAGCTGTTCGCCCCCATGGCCGTGTTCCTGGCCTTGGGCACCGGGGTGCTCTTCGTGGCGATCATGGCTGTATTGCGCCGGCTGGTTCTGCCACCGACCGCTATTCCAGGCTGAGAATATAGTCCCACTGCTCCCGGGTGACCGGCATGATCGACAGCCGGTTGCCGCGCTGGACCAGCTTGAAATCGGCAAGGGCGGGCTGGTCCTTGAGTTCGGTCAGCGAGATGGTGCGCTTGAGCTTGCGCTTGAAGCGTACATCCACCATGAACCAGCGGGGGGTCGCCGGATCGCTCTTGGGATCGTAGTGCGGATCGTTGGGGTCGAACGCGGTGTGGTCGGGATAGCCTTCCCGCGCGACTTCGGCGACGCCCACGATCCCGGGCACGTCGGTATTGGAATGATAGAAGAAAACCAGATCGCCCCGTTTCATCTCGTCGCGCATCATGTTGCGCGCTTGGTAGTTCCGGACTCCATCCCAGTGCTCGGTTTGATCGGGCCGGGCCTCCAGGTCGTCGATACTGAATTCACCGGGTTCTGACTTCATCAACCAATAGCTCATTTCGACAATCCTTTTTCCTCCAGGCAGAAAGGGTGAACCTCCGGGGATGCGGCAGGCGGTCAACGCCTTCCCGCGCCGAACTGACGAATTCCCTTTTCGGTGGCGACTCCCCACAAGGGGACGTCCCAGGGTTCGGCGGGTAATTTCTCAATACATTGAAAGTCGTAAGCCAAGCCCACGATGCGCGGCCGCTGCCAGGCTAGGCGTCTGTGCAGGTAGGCAAAGCTGCGGTCGTAGAAACCGCCGCCCATGCCCAAGCGGTGCCCCGCGCTGTCGAAGGCCACCAGCGGCGCGATTACCAGGTCCAGATGCTTGGCCTTGAGATCGTGGTTGCCACGCCGGGCCGGTTCCGGAATCCCGAACCGGTTGGCCTGCATCAGACTCTGAGGATGGTAATGCCGAAACCAAAGCCGGTTGCCGCCGAAGGGGGCCAGGACCGGCAGATAGACGGACTTGCCGAAATGCCAGGATTTTTCCACCAGGGGGAGAGTATCCATCTCTCCGTCCACCGGCACGTAGATGGCGATGCGCCGGGCTCGAGCGAACACGCGGTGGCGCGCCAGGACGCTGGCCGCTCGGGCCGCCAGGGCGTTCGCCTCCCGTTCGGGCAGAGCGCGCCGGCGGTGTCGCAGGCTTTGTCGGAGATCGAATTTGGCGGTCATGGCCGGCCATTGTAGAGGCAGGCCATATCCCAGCGGAAGTGGGGGAGACTACCAGGAAAGGAGGGACACCCCCCGACGGTGCCGTGCGGGTATCGCCCTTGAACCCTTCGGTTCAGGTGGGGAGGACGGGCGAGTCCTTAGGCTTTCCGCTCGGGGCGGACATGCGCACCGGATTTCGCCACGCCATTTCCCCTGGCGACTCATTGTAGGCTCAAGAATGCTGTTCCCGCTCTCGAACACCACAGGGGATGTCCCAAAGCATGGTGGACTATCCGGCCGGCCTCATGCAACCGAATTGTTGGCCGATGGGGTGTAGACCCTAGGCGGGAATGCCGCCGAGCGGCCGCCGAGTCAGTCCTTGAGGACCGTATTGATCTTTTCGTCTATGGAACGCAGCCGGTCCCGGATGGCACCGTCGACGCCTTGGCTGCCGTTGCGGGCCTGGAGCATTTCGTGGGTAATGTTCAGCGCCGCCATCACGGCAATGCGGTCCATGCCCACCACCTTGCCGGTATCGCGGATCTCGCGCATCTGGTCGCTGAGGAAAGCTGCCGATTCGAGCAGGCCGGCGCGCTCCTCCTCGGGACAGGCGATCAGGAATTCCTTGTCCAGGATGTTGACTTTGACGGGCTGCATCAGTGCTGTTCCATGGATTTAAGGCGGCTGATCATGGCCTCGATACGCGACCGGGCCAGTTCGTTTTTCTCCAGGAGGCTGGCGCGTTCCGTGGTGAGGTTGTGCTGGGCCTCCCGCAGAATGCGATTTTCCTCCTGAAGCTGGCGGCAGCGCAGGACCAGTTGTTCGACGCGGCGGTCCAGCCGCTCCAGTTCCTCGCGCAGGGTTCCGTTTTGTTGACTGCTCATGTGACCCATGACCTGTAGTTGGGAGCCCCCAAGCCTGTACCCTTCAGGCTGAATGGGCTCGTCCCGGCCCCGCTCCGGCGAAGGCATCATCCGCTAACCGCCGGTTGCCGGATATCGGCACAATGATAGGATATTTCCTATTCCAAATCGCGGTCCGGTGCCCGGGGAATCCGGCTGCAGGCCGCCCGCTCTCCTGAATGACGAGTCGTAACCCCATGAGCATGCCCGAATTTCACGAAGTGCGCGAAGCCCTTGGCGCCGTTGACGCCGAGGTCGAGGCCTCCGAAAGCCACGGAATGCTCTGCGGACTGTTGAGCCAGACCGAGCCGGTGGATGTGGCCGCCTGGATTGCCGAAGTCCTGAGAAACACCGCTCCGCGCGGGGAAGCGGCGCGCCAATGTCTCGCCGTGCTGACCCGCTTACACGACTCTACCGCAACCGCTATCGGCGATGCCAACCTCCAGTTCTCATTACTGTTACCGGGTGACGAGACCGATCTCCGCGAGCGGACGGAGGCACTGGGGGAATGGTGCGGCGGTTTTCTCTACGGCGTGGGCCTGAAGGAAACCCGATCGGATGCGGATCTGCCCAGCGACGTGCGAGAGGCCTTGAACGATCTGGCGGAGATTTCCCGAGTCGAGATCGACCCGGATGACGGCGAGGACAACGAGGAGGCCTACGCCGAGCTGGTGGAGTACGTGCGCGTGGCGGTGCTGATGGTGCGGGATACGTTGAATCCGCCGCCAAAGCCGGCAAAGCCCGGGTCGCCGGGAGACGGCGGGCCGACGATTCATTGAGGGTGGAGGGGTTGATCATCTTCGCAGAAGTGCCCTGCCGACCTTCTTGCTCCTCTTGCCCCCGGCGGGCGAGGGGCAAGAGGTGAGGGAGATCAATCTCCCCGGTGGATCATCGCTTTAAAGGCGCCCCTGTCGGGCGCATCATGAGAAAACACCGCGCGGGTCCGGGCCTGCGAGACAGGAGGAATCAATGCAGCGCGAAGAGCATCAACGGCGTCGCCGGGATCTGATGCAGATCATGGGCGAGGGCGCTATCGCGGTCCTGCCCGCGGCGCCGGAGCAGCGTCGCAATCGGGATGTGTTCCATCCCTATCGCCAGGACAGCGATTTCCAGTACCTGACCGGCTTTCCGGAGCCGGAGGCCGTGATGGTGCTGGTGCCGGGTCGTGAGCACGGCGAATACATTCTGTTCTGCCGGGAGCGGGACCCTGACAAGGAGATCTGGGATGGCCCCCGTGCGGGGCAGGACGGCGCCTGCGAGGCCTACGGCGCCGATGACTCCTTTCCCATTGACGATATCGACGACATCCTGCCCGGTCTGCTGGAAGGGCGGGAAAAGCTTTACTGCAACATGGGCGAGAATCCGGAATTCGACCACCAGATCCTGGCCTGGGTGAATCACATCCGCCAGAAGGGGCGGGCCGGTGTGCGGGGTCCGGGGGAGTTCGTGGCCCTGGAGCACGTGGTACACGAGATGCGCCTGTTCAAGAGCGCCGCCGAGCTTCAGATCATGCGCGACGCGGCGGCCGTGAGCGGCGAGGCGCACCGCCGCGCCATGCAGGTCTGCCGGCCGGGGCTACGGGAGTACGAGTTGGATGCCGAGTTCATGGGCGTGTTCCGGCGCTACGACGGCTGGCCCGCCTATCCGTCCATCGTCGGCGGCGGGCGCAATGGCTGCATCCTGCACTACATCGAAAACCGCGACCAACTCCGCGACGGCGATCTGGTGCTGATCGACGCCGGCTGCGAGCTGGAATGCTACGCCTCGGACGTTACCCGCACGTTTCCCGTGAACGGCCGCTTCAGCCCGGAGCAGGCCGCCGTGTACGAGGTCGTGCTTGCCTCCCAGAAGGCGGCCATCGAACAAGTTCGGCCCGGCAATCACTGGAACAGTCCCCACGAGGCCGCCGTGCGCGTGCTCACCGAGGGCCTGGTGGAACTCGGGCTGCTGACGGGCAATGTCGATGACCTGATCGAGAGTGAGGGCTATCGCCGCTTCTATATGCACCGTACCGGCCATTGGCTGGGCATGGACGTGCACGACGTCGGCGACTACAAGATCGACGGCCAGTGGCGCCTGCTGGAACCCGGTATGGTGCTCACCGTGGAGCCGGGGCTCTACATCGCCCCCGACGCCGAGGGCGTGGACCAGCGCTGGCGCGGCATCGGCATCCGCATCGAGGACGACGTCGCCGTGACCAAATCCGGACATGAGGTGTTGAGCGCTTCGGCTCCCAAGCAAATCGCCGACATCGAGGCCGTGATGGCGGAATCCTCCGACGTCGCCGTCGTTTAGTGGCCATGGGGCGAGCACCGATGCAGACACATACGGATTTCGACATCGCCATAGTCGGCGGCGGCATGGTGGGTGCGAGCCTGGCCTGTGCGCTGGGCGGCAGCAGGCTCAATGTCGCGGTGATCGAGGCGGTGCCGCTGCCCTCGGCCAGTCAGCCCAGCTACGATGAACGCTCCACCGCCCTGGCACCCACCACGCGCCGGATCCTGGAGGCTCTGGGCCTGTGGTCGGCGGTTCGTCCCCACGCGGCCCCCATCCGCGAAATCCGTGTAAGCGACCGCGGCCGTTTCGGGATGACCCGCATGGACGCCGCCGAAGAGGGGCTGGAGGCGTTGGGCTACGTAGTGCCCAACCGTTGCCTGGGTGACGTGTTCGCGGCGCGGTTGGCCGAGTTGGACAATGTGACGCTGATGACCCCCATGACCGTGGAGGCGGTCCGCCAGGAAGAAGACCGGGTGTGCCTGGACGTGCGCGGCGAAGGCGAGGCCACGGTCACGGCCCGCCTGGCCGTGGCCGCCGACGGCGCCCGCTCGCGAATGCGGGAGATGATCGGCGTGGACAATAATGAGCGGGACTACGGCCAGCACGCCGTGGTCTGCAACGTGACCCCGGCCCGGGATCCGGCCGGCCGGGCCTTCGAGCGCTTCACCGAGCGGGGGCCACTTGCCGTGCTGCCGTTGGATTCCGGGCGCTGCGCGGTGGTCTGGACCCTGCCGCCCGAGGCGGCGGAGCGCGTGGAGGCACTGTCCGACGAGGCCTTTCTCCAGGAATTGCAGGACTGCTTCGGCTGGCGGCTGGGCCGCTTCCTGCGGGTGGGCAGCCGCGCCGTCTACCCGCTGACGTTATTGCGCAGCCGGGAGTTTCACCGGGGGCGGGTGGTCATCGTCGGCAACGCCGCCCACACCTTGCATCCCGTGGCCGGTCAGGGCTTCAATCTGGCCCTGCGCGACGTGGCCGAGCTGGCCGAGCGGGTCTTCGACGCGGCCGACCCCGGCGATTCCGATTTGCTGCAGGGCTACGTCCAGGCCCGCATGGGCGACTATCGCCGCACGGTGGGCTTCACCGACGGCCTGGTGCGGCTGTTTTCCCACGCTGCCCCGGGTCTCACCCTGGCACGCAACATGGGCCTGATGGGCATGGAGTTGCTGCCCGGCCTGAAACGCGGCCTGATGCGCTCGGCCATGGGCCGGGCGGGGCGGTTGTCGCGCCTGGCCCGGGGCGTGCCGCTGGCGACGTCCTCCACGGGAGACGCCTCATGAGTGCCCGCAGCTACGATGTGGTCATCAGCGGCGGCGGCATGGTCGGTCTTCTGCTGGCCTGCGCCCTGGGTCCGTCGGGCATGAAAGTCGCACTGGTGGAGGCCCGCCAGCCCCCGCGCTGGAGCGCGGCCGAGAACGATCTGCGGGTCTCGGCGGTAACCGTCGCCAGTCGCCGCATATTCGAAAACGTGGGGGTTTGGGACCGGATTGAAGCGGCGCGGATCGGGCCCTTTGCGCGAATCGAGGCCTGGGACGCCGCCGGCCGCGGCCGGGTGAGCTTCGACGCCGCCGAGTTGGGCGAGCCCTGGCTGGGCTACATCGTGGAGAACGGCTTGATCCAATCCACGCTGCTCGATCGCCTTGCCGATTATCCCAACGTCGATTGGTTGTGTCCGGCCAGCGTCGAAAGCATCGATTTCCCGGATGAGGGCGTCGAACTGACCCTCGAAGACGGCCGCCGGTTGGCAGCGCCCCTGCTGGTGGGCGCCGACGGCGCCCGTTCCTCCGTGCGCGAGGCCGCGGGAATCGAGGTGGTGACGCGGGACTACGGGCAGTTGGGTATTGTCGCGAACATCAGGACCGAGCAGCCTCATGGCGATACCGCACGCCAGCGGTTTCTCGACACCGGTCCCCTGGCTTTGCTGCCCCTGTCCGGCGGCGGCTGCTCCATTGTCTGGTCGTGCCGGGAAGATGAGGCGCAACGACTGCTGGAACTGAGCGATGACGCGTTTGCCGCGGAACTCGAGGCGGCTTCGGAGGGCGTGTTGGGCCGCGTGGTGGAGGTGTCCGCCCGCGCCTCGTTCCCTCTGCGGCGGCTCCACGCCAAGCGGTATGTGAGCCCCCGGGTCGCGTTGGTGGGCGACGCGGCCCACGTGATCCATCCCCTTGCGGGGCAGGGCGCAAATCTGGGCTTTCTCGACGCCGCGGCGCTGGCCGAGGTCCTTACTGCCGCCCGCAGTCGCGGCCGGGACCCGGGATCAATAGCGACGCTGCGCCGATACGAGCGCTGGCGCACCACTGACAACCACCTGATGCAGCGTGCCATGGACGGATTCCACTGGCTGTTCGCCAATGACCGACCGACCCTGGCCGCCGTGCGCAATGCGGGGCTGATGTTCACCGATCGCCTGCCCGGGGTGAAGCGGCTGTTCATGGATCATGCCATGGGTTTCGGCCGGGACCTGCCTCGCCTGGCCCGCCCGGATCGGGCCGCCTGACCGTCTCCGCTTCGGCCGTTTTCCCGAACCGTTTCTGTTCCGCCTTCATCGGCGCGCGGAGTTTGGTGCGCCCTTGGTGGGACAGGTATAGTAGCGCTTCCCGGAGCGGAGATGCTCCGGTTGGTTAGCGGCGCCGCCGTGATTGGACGCACTACAGTCGTGGGAAAGAGGGACGATGGGCAGGCACACGCCTTTGTACGATACACACGTCGCCGCCGGCGCCAAGATGGTGGATTTTGCCGGCTGGGACATGCCCCTCCACTACGGGTCCCAACTTCAGGAGCATCGGGACGTGCGTTCCGGGGCGGGCATGTTCGACGTTTCGCACATGACCGTCGTGGATCTCGCCGGCGACGGTACCGAAGATTTCCTGCGGCATTTGCTCGCCAACGACGTCGCCCGCCTGCGCGAGCCCGGCAAGGCGCTGTACAGTTGCATGCTGAACGACGACGGCGGGGTGATCGACGATCTGATCGTGTATTACCTGTCGCCGGGGCACTACCGAATGGTGGTCAACGCCGCCACGCGGGAGAAGGATCTGGCGTGGCTGCGCCGCCAGGCCGAGCCCTTCGATACCGAGCTGCGGGAGCGCGACGATCTGGCGATGATCGCCGTTCAGGGCCCTCGCGCCCGGGAGCGGTTTCACGCGGCCGCGCCCCAGGCCGCCGACCGGATCGCCGATCTGCGGCCGTTTTTTGCCGCGGCGGTGGATGACTGGTTCATTGCCCGAACCGGCTACACCGGCGAGGATGGCTACGAGGTGATCCTCCCCGGCGGCGACGCCGCGGCGCTTTGGGAAGCGCTGGCCGGTGCCGAGGTGGCGCCTTGCGGTCTGGGTGCGCGGGACAGCCTGCGGCTGGAAGCGGGGCTGGCACTTTACGGCCAGGACATGGACGAGACGGTCAGCCCCTTGGAATGCGGCCTGGCCTGGACCGTTGCATGGGAACCCGCGCAACGGGCATTTATCGGGCGCGACGCGCTGGAACGCCAGCGCGCGGCGGGGGTGGCCCGCCGGCAGGTGGGGCTGGTACTGGATAGTCGGGGTGTGCTGCGCCATGATCAGCCGGTGCACAATGATGCCGGCGGTGTCGGCGTCATCACCAGCGGCGGGTTCTCGCCGGCCTTGGGGCGTTCCGTGGCCCTGGCGTTGGTTCCCGCCGATACCGGCGATCGCTGCACGGTGGATATCCGAGAGCGGGAATACCCGGTCCGGGTGGTTCGGCCGCCTTTCGTGCGGCACGGTAAAGTCCTGGTTTAGAGCAAGTTGACAGGCATGCGGGGCGGGTTCGACCGCCAGCGAACCGCACCCTTTCCCACAGGTAAACAGCCGGGCCGCCCACGGTGGCCGGACATTCGAGAAGGATGAAAGAAATGAGCGACATCCCGAGCGATCTGCGTTACACCAGCACGCACGAGTGGGTCCGTCAGGAGGACGACGGAACGCTGACCGTGGGCATCACCGATCACGCCCAGGAGGCCCTGGGGGATCTGGTTTTTGTCGAAACTCCGGAAGTGGACGGCGAAGTGGAGGCCAATCAGGCCTGCGCCGTGGTGGAGTCCGTCAAGGCGGCGTCCGATATCTATGCACCGGTGGCGGGCAGCGTGGTGGATGCCAACGCGGACCTTACCGACGCGCCGGAGTTGGTGAACAACGACCCCTACGGCGAGGGCTGGATCATGAAGATCAAGCCGACCGACCCGGACAGCTTCGAGGATCTGCTGAGCGCAGACGACTACGACGGGTTGATCGCCGAAGAGGAATAGCCCTTCCCCATCAAGGCGCACTGGTGCTTGCCGCCGGTGCGCGATTCATTCGGCGAAAGCAGCGATTCGGAACACCCCATGCCGTTTATCCCTCATACAGACGAAGACGTACGCACCATGCTCGCGGCCATCGGGGCCCCGGACATCGACGCCTTGTTCGACGAGGTCCCCTCGAACTTGCGCTGTGGCATGCTGAAAGCCCTGCCCGACGGGATGTCCGAAATGGAGATCACCCGGCTGATGCACCAGCGGGCGGACCAGGACCGGTCCGGCTTGTGTTTCATCGGGGCCGGCGCCTACGAGCACCACGTGCCGGCGGCGGTCTGGGAGATCACCACCCGCGGCGAGTTCTACAGCGCCTACACGCCCTATCAGGCCGAAGCCAGCCAGGGCACGCTGCAGTTGCTCTACGAATACCAGACCATGATGGCCGGGCTGAACGCCATGGACGTGTCCAATGCCTCGCTGTATGACGGCGCCTCGGCCCTGGCCGAAGCGGTGTTGATGGCGGTGCGGGCCAACCGGCGTTCCAAGTCGCGGCGCATTCTCATGCCGCGCACTGTCCACCCGCTGTATCGCAAGGTCGCGCACGCCATCGTGCACAACCAGGGTATCGAGCTGGTGGAGCTGGACTACGATCGGGCCACCGGTGTCATCGACCCCGCCTCGCTAGAGGCCTACGCCGGAGACGACGTGGCCGCGGTCGTGATCCCGCAACCGAATTTCTTCGGCTGCCTGGAGCGGGTGGGGGAGCTCACCGACTGGGCGCACGCCAACGGCGCGTTGGCCATTGGCGTGGTCAATCCGATCTCGCTCGCAGTGCTGGAACCCCCGGGGCGTTGGGGCGATTCCGGCGCGGACATCGCCTGCGGCGAGGGCCAGCCGCTGGGCATACCGTTGTCCTCCGGTGGCCCCTATTTCGGCTTCATGTGCTGCCGCAAGGCCCACGTCCGGCAGATGCCCGGGCGCATCATCGGCCGGACCGTGGACCTTGAAGGCCGCCAGGGTTTCACGCTGACTCTGCAGGCGCGTGAACAGCATATCCGCCGCTCCAAGGCCACCTCCAACATCTGCACCAACCAGGGGCTGATGGTTACAGCGGCAACCATTTACCTGTCCTTGCTGGGCGCCGAAGGCCTTGAGCGGGTCGCCCGGGGCAGTCATGCCAACACCCGCGCCCTGCGCGACGCGCTCTGCGCGCTGGACGGTGTGGAGCCTTTGTTCCTGGGGCCGTCCTTCCACGAGGCCGCGCTGCGTCTGGATCGCCCGGCGGGAGAGGTGCTGCAGGCCTTGGAGCAGGAGGGGATCATCGGCGGCTACGCCCTGGACGATGACTATCCGGAAACCGGTAACGGTCTGTTGGTTTGCGCCACCGAAACCAAGACTGCCGCAGACATCGAACACTACGCCCGGGCCCTGAAACAGGCCCTGGGCCGCGCCCCGAGGTAGCCATGGCATCGCAGCACGAAACCCTGATCTTCGAACACAGCCGTCCCGGCCGGCGTGCCACCGCCCAGGCGCCCCGCCAGGCGGGGACCCTGGCGGATATCCCGGCGCAGTTTCGCCGCAGCGAGCGCGCCCTGCTGCCGGAGACCTCCGAGCTCCAGGTGGTGCGCCATTTCACCCGGCTGTCCCAGCAGAACTTCTCCATCGACACCCAGTTCTATCCGCTCGGTTCCTGCACCATGAAGTACAACCCGCGGGCCAGCAACACGCTGGCCATGCTCCCGGAATTCCTGGCACGGCATCCACTGGCGCCGGCCTCCGGCGGCCAGGGCTTCATGGCGTGCCTGTATGAGCTACAGGAGATGTTGGCCGAGGTCACCGGGCTTCAGGGCGTGTGCCTGACGCCCATGGCCGGCGCCCAGGGCGAGTTCGCCGGCGTGGCCATGATTAGGGCCTACCACGACAGCCGGGGCGATACCGCGCGCACGGAAATCCTTGTGCCCGATGCCGCCCACGGCACCAACCCGGCCACCGCGGTGATGTGCGGCTACAAGGTCCGCGAAATCCCCACCGACGCCGAGGGAGACGTGGATCTCGCCGCCCTGCGTGAGGCCGTGGGGCCCCAGACTGCTGGAATCATGCTCACCAACCCCTCCACCCTGGGCGTGTTCGAGCGCCGTATCCGGGAGATCGCCCAGGTGGTCCATGAGGCGGGCGGCCTTCTGTACTACGACGGCGCCAATCTCAACGCCATTCTGGGCAAGGTGCGCCCCGGCGACATGGGCTTCGACGTCATCCACATCAATCTTCACAAGACCTTCTCAACGCCCCACGGCGGTGGCGGTCCGGGTTCGGGTGCCATCGGCGTGGGCAAACGCCTGCTGCCCTTCATGCCGGTGCCGGTGGTGGGCCGCGACGGCGACCGTTACCGCTGGCTGGACGAGCAGGATTATCCCAAGACCATCGGCCGCCTCAGTGCCTTCATGGGCAACGCCGGGGTCTTGCTGCGGGCTTATGTGTATGCGCGCATCCTCGGCCGCGAGGGTATGCACCGCGTCGCGGAATATTCCACGCTGAATGCCAATTACCTGATGGCGCGGCTGCGCCAGGAAGGCTTCCATGTGGCTTTCAAGAACCGCAGAGCCAGCCACGAGTTCATCATCAGCCTCAAACAGGAGGCCAGGGAACTCGGCGCCACGGCCATGGACTTCGCCAAGCGGCTGCTGGACTATGGCTACCACGCGCCGACCACCTACTTCCCACTGCTGGTGCCCGAGTGCCTGCTCATCGAGCCCACGGAAACCGAAACCAAGGAAGAACTGGACGGTTTCGTGGCGGCCATGGTGGCCATCCGCGAAGAGGCCCGGGAGGACGTGGAGAAGCTCAAGGGCGCACCCTACACGCTGCCCGTTCGGCGCCTCGATGACGTCAAGGCGGCCCGCGAACTGGATCTCAAGTGGGAACCCGCGGGAACAAATAACGAAGGATAGAAAATGAAAGCGCTGATTAGCGGTTCCATCGCCTTCGACACCATCATGGTGTTCAAGGATCGTTTCAAGAATCACATCCTGCCGGATCAGGTGCATATCCTGAACGTGGCATTCCTGGTTCCGGAGCTGCGCAAGGAATTCGGCGGCTGCGCCGGGAATATCGCCTACAACCTGAAGCTGCTGGGCGGCGAGGGCGTGCCGCTGGCCACCGTGGGGGCCGACTTCGAGCCTTATGCCGAGTGGCTGGACAAGTGGGGCGTGGACAAGAGCCATATCCGGGTGGTCGACGACAGCTATACGGCGCAGGCCTATATCACCACGGATGTGGACGATAACCAGATCACCGCTTTCCATCCGGGGGCCATGGCCTTCGCCGATACCATCGACGTTCCGGCGGGAGACGAGGCCGTGGGCATTGTCGCGCCCAACGGCCGCGAGGGCATGATCAAGCACGCCGGGCAGTTCGCCGCGGCGGGTATTCCGTTCATTTTCGATCCGGGCCAGGGCCTGCCCATGTTCGACGGCGCAGACCTGCTGCGCTTTATCGATCAGGCGCGCTGGGTGGCGGTGAACGACTACGAGTCACAGCTCCTCCAGGAGAAGACGGGCAATACACTGGAGGATCTGGCGGGCCGTGTGGAAGCCCTGATCGTGACCCGCGGCGGCGAAGGCTCTCATATCTATGTCGACGGCGGCCGCCTGGAAATCCCGGCGGTCAAGCCCACCGCGGTGGTGGATCCCACCGGCTGCGGCGACGCCTATCGTGCGGGACTGCTCTACGGCCTGATGAACGGTTTCGGCTGGGAGAAGACGGGCCGCCTTGCGGCCGTCATGGGCACCCAGAAGATCGAGCACCACGGCACTCAGAACCACCGTTTCACCATGGACGATGTTCGCCGCCGCTACAGAGAGGCGTTCGGCGAGGAGCTGTAGAGCACGAAGAGCAGGAAGCGTTCTTGACGGGGTCTGGAGTTGGGGGTGGTTTTGCTCCCTTCTCCCCGGCCCTCTCCCGCCAGGGGAGAGGCGGAAACCATCCGGCGACGCCTCGACGTCAAAAAATATCCAGTCGCGTAGCCCGGATGAAGCGAAGCGGAATCCGAGGATTCCTGGATTCCACGGTGGTTTTTTCAAACTACAACGCCGGCCGTCGGCAGAGACATCACGGCCTCCGGATACATGCAAGGCGGTGATCCGTTGATGCCAGCCGGCTTAGCCGAGCGCAAGCCGATATCTTGCGCAGGCATCAATCCGCAAAGCATTCACCACAGAGGACACAGAGTTACACAGAGAAGGACAAAGACGGTCTTCTTGTTCTTCGTGTAACTCTGTGCCCTCTGTGGTTGAACCCCGGTTGATTTCCCCGCCTGCTCTCCGCGCCAAGGCGACCTGGCTGCGTGGAAATCTCGTTGATACCACGCGGTCATTCCCGCGCAGGCGGGAATCTAGTCTTTTCAAAGGCATGGATTCCCGCCTGCGCGGGAATGACGAGATGGTGTCAGGCCAGGGTTTCCTTGGATCCTCGTTTAGACCTCGTTCCAGATACCCGTCTCGGATAAGTGAAGACCATCCGGGGTAGCCGCGAGGCCGGGGGAATCCTCGTATTCCTTGCCGTTCAAATTCCGGTTTGGTCGGAAGCCCGGGCCGGATTGGAGAACAGCCGCCTTATCTTCCCCGTGTGCAGGTAGTAGATCATCCAGATCAGCGGCGCGATCACGGCCACGACCAGGACCACGCCCACGACCCGCATCTCGATCTCCAGAACGTCCAGCGCCGCAGTCATCTGGCGCGTCTGCAGTTCTGCGTTCAAGGCCAGCCACAGCTCGTGCCATGCCGCGCCGAGCAGTAGGCCGTAGGCAATGCCCATCCAGCTCAGGATCAGACAGCCGTAACGCCCCCAGGGGCGCAGCTTCAGCAAGCCGATGCCGGCGGCAAGGGCGCCGATTCCCACGGCACCCGTTACCAACGCGCCGATCCCACCGCCACCGTCCAGCCATTGGGTCCACGCGGGAAGTCGATTCATGACGCCCTGCAGGAAAGCCTTCGCCCAGTGGATCATTTGCGGATCGAGCATCATCCGCACCGAAGATGGAACGGCGAATCCATCCCCGCCCCCCGTGCTTTGGGAGAAGGGCAGGGCGCCGATGACCATGATGGCGCCGGTGACAATCCAGCCCCATGCGATGAGGCCGATGCCCGCCGGGCGCCGGATCAGTTCTGCCATCAGTTGGAGGAGGCGCTGGCGCGGCCGATGGGAGTGTCGCCGAACAAGGTGCGGAATACCTCGATGCTCTGGACGTCGGCTTCGAGCCGCAGTTCATCGATGTCCGCCGGATCCAGGTTCACATAGGCGTCGGCGAAGGGATGGATCCGGGGTTGTTCAGCACCGTCGCGCTCGGGCAGTTTGTGGCCGGGCTCGACTTTCTTGGTGAGCGCGTCCGCGACATGGACGATGCAGGTCTCCACAGGGAACTGTTGCGCGGCGTCCGGGCTGTGGTGACAAGCGGCCACTTCACGGAACAGCTCCGGGAGCTGCCAGTTCGTGAGTAGGGCGCGGCCGACTTCGGCGTGTGTGAAACCCAGGATCTCCTGCTCCACCTCGAACAGCGCTTTGTCGTTGTCCTTGAACGCCTGCAGCACGCGGGCGGCCTGATCCGGAATCTGGGTGTAGATGACGAGCTTGCCCAGATCGTGCAGCAGGCCGGCGAGGAAGAGCTGCTCGCTGCCCCGGTGATTGAGTTGTTTGCCTATAAGCCGGGACAACAGGCCGCAGTAGATGCTGTGCTGCCAGAAATCGGCCATGTCCACCAGCTCGGTGTCGATTCGCGCGAAGGCGTTGGCCACGGATGTGCCCAGCACAAGATCCCGGAGAGCGCGGGTGCCCAGCACGGTGATCGCCAGCGGTACGTTGTCGATCCGCGAGGGGAAGTTGTAATAGGCGCTGTTGACCATGCGCAAGAGGCGCGCGGCCAGCGCGGGTTCGTGGGTGATCACATTGCCGATGTCCGCCGCGCCGTAGTTCGGATCGTCCAGCATTTCGCTGATGCGATGGTAGGCGCGCGGCAGGGACACGAGTTGTGCCACGTCTTGGGTCAACTGCTCAGGCGTCATGGGCGCTCTGCTATGTTGGCCGCTCCGGTCTTCTTCGAGACCTTGCGGTGTGGTCGGGCCGTGCCCGCCCGCATGGGCATCGGATAACTATTCCAGTATAGGAAACCCGGCGGCGCTATGGGAGTCCCCCGGTGTTCAGCCCTGGCCGAGTCGGTCGCGCAGCTCTTCCACCGTATATGCGGGCGTGGTGCACTGCATGCCTCTGCAGATGTAGGCCGCCGCGCCGCCTCCGGCCGCGAACCGCTGCAGTTCCGGCGGCGTCTCGGCGTCGGTGGGGATCGCCACGCAAACCCGACCGGGGCTGTAATAGCGCTCCACTTCCCGACGCCAGTGCTCGAGGGTCTCGGCATCCCCGCGAAGGATCACGGTCACCGGCGGGTCCAGCCATTCCTCCAGGGCGTCGAGCAGGCTGCCGTGGGCTTCCGGTGCCGCATTGACCTCGCCGGCGGCGGCGAGCAGCGTGGCTTCCGCCGCTTCCAGATACCGCGACTCGCCCAGCAGGTGGCCCAGGCGTTGAAGCACAATGGCGGCGATGCCGTTGCCTGAAGGGGTCGCCTCGTCCATCAGGGGGCGCGGGCGTTGAATCAACCGTTCGTGGTCATCGGAGGTGAAGAAGAAGCCGCCCGACGCGTCATCGCGGAACCGGTTCAGAAGCAGTTCGGCCAGTTCCCGTGCCCAGGCCAGATGGCTGGCGGACCAGCGGGTCTGGATCATCTCCAGCAGCGCATCCATCAGGAAGGCGTGGTCATCGAGATAGGCGTTGAGAGCGCCGTGATCGCCCTTGCCGGTGGCGAGCAGACGGCCGTTGCGCCACAACCGCGTTCGCAGGTATTCCAGGCCGGCCGCCGCTGCATCCACGAAGCGCTGGTCGTCGAGGATTCGGCCGGCGCGGGCCAGGCCCTTTATGGCCAGGGCGTTCCAACTGGTGAGAATCTTTTCGTCGCGGTGGGGCCAAACCCTTTGGGAGCGGGCCTGGTAGAGTTTGCTCTGAACCGATTCCAGGCACGCCTCCACTTCGTCGCGCGGCCGCCGCAGGCTCTTGGCCAGCTCGGACAGGGATTCGCAGACGTGGAAATGCCAGCGTCCCTCGAAGTTCGGAGCCTCGTCCAGCCCGAATCGGCGCTGGGCCAGTTCGAATTCCTCGTCCGTGAGTAGGGCGCGAACTTCGTCCGCCGTCCAGGTGTAAAAGCGGCCTTCCTCACCCTCCGAGTCCGCGTCCAGGCTGGAATAGAAACCGCCCTCGGGGCTTTGCATTTCCCGTAGCATCCAGCGACCGGTCTGCAGCGCGATGCGGGCAAAGAAGCGATCGCCGGTGGCGTGGGCCGCATCGGCATAGGCTGTCAGCAGCAGGCCGTTGTCCGAGAGCATTTTTTCGAAGTGCGGAATGGTCCAGTAGTCATCCACGCAATAGCGGGCGAAGCCGCCGCCCACTTGATCGAACAGTCCGCCCAAGGCCATGCGGCGCAGCGTGAAGCAAGCCATGTGAAGGGCTTGGCGATCCGCGCGACCGGCGCTGCGGGCATAGTCGCGCAGCAGTCGCTGGACCTGGGTTGGGTGAGGGAATTTGGGGGCGTGGCCGAAGCCGCCGCTGCGTGGGTCGAAGCTCCGTTCCAGGGCGGCGCGGGCAGCGTCCAGTGGTTGGCTGCCCAATGTCTGGGCGGGGCTGACTCGGGAAAGCCGATCCAGGGCCTGGTGCAGCGACGCGTTCTGCGGCGCCAGCTCCTCGCGGCGGTTCCGATAGAAATCGGCGATCTGACGGAGCAGATCCTGGAATGCGGGCAGGCCGTGGCGGGCTTCCCGGGGGAAATAGGTTCCACCGAAAAACGGCGTCTGGTCATCGGGAGTCAGGAACATGGTGAGGGGCCAGCCGCCGGGCCTTTGTGCCAGCAGTTGGTGCGCCATCTGGTAGATGCGATCCAGATCGGGGCGTTCCTCGCGGTCCACCTTGATGTTGATGAACAGGTTGTTCATCAATTCCGCGGTGGCCGGATCCTCGAAGGACTCGTGGGCCATGACGTGGCACCAGTGACACGCGGAATAGCCGATGGACAGCAGAATGGGTTTGTCCTGGTCCCGGGCGGCCTGCAGGGCTTCCGGCCCCCACGGGTACCACTCAACGGGGTTGTCGGCATGCTGCAGCAGATAGGGGCTGGTGGCGTTGGCCAAGCGGTTGCCGCCGGCGGCCTGATGGGCCATGGTGCCGTCCTCCTCCGGGTCTGCGATCAGGAATCGACCACGGTATTGCAATCGCGGTGCCAATGATAACATTTCCCTAGGGAGACGCTGATCTATTCACGCGACCGCGCTCAGGTCTGTTTTGGTCATCTGGGTAGGCGCGGTGCCGGTCGCGTAGCCATCGCTACGGGGCCGGTAGCGCAACACCGCCAGGGGCCAAAACAGGGCTGAGCCCTTCGGGTTACGGCCTGAGAAGCCGCCCTGGGGTGTTGCGCCGCTTGACCGTAGAATGACTACGGCACTGCGCGACGCGCCTACCATGCCGGCTTCTCAGGCCGTAACGCGGCCGTGTGAATAGATCAGCGTCTCCCTAGGGGCGCCCCACGGCACAACGACAGTAAAAGAAGGCGGTCACTTGCAGCACAGCGTGGATGTCGACACCGGCCTGATTCATCCGGCCCGGCGAATCGAGTCGCCCAATCGGGACGATCGCCCCGAGGGCGTGGAGATCGATCTGCTGGTCATTCATGGCATCAGTCTGCCGCCGGGTGAATTTGGCGGCGCAGGGATCGAGGCGCTCTTCACGAACCGGCTGGACCCCGACGACCACCCGTATTTCCGCGAGATCCAGGGGCTGACGGTTTCCAGCCACCTGCTGATCCGCCGTGACGGGGAGTTGGTGCAGTTCGTTCCGTTTCATCTGCGCGCCTGGCATGCCGGTGTTTCCAGTTGGCAGGGGCGCGAGCGCTGCAACGACTTCGCCATCGGGGTGGAGTTGGAGGGAACCGACGAGGTTCCCTACACGGCAGCGCAGTACCGGCGTCTGGCGGCGGTTACGCGGGCCTTGCGCGCGGCGTATCCGGCTATCTCCGATGAGCGGATTGTGGGTCATTGCGATATCGCGCCGGGGCGGAAAACCGATCCCGGCTCCAGCTTCGACTGGGACCGTTTCCGGGTGGCCGTTGCGGGCGACGTACCCCGGGAAGAATTCTTCTTGAACGGATGGTAATTATGAGAAGGTTGGTCCTATGAGACTGCTGGCGATTTTGTTGAGTTTGGCCGCCAATCGCTATATCGAGGACCTGGAGCGATGGCGCCCGGTGGACGGATTCTTCCGCTATGCCGCCCTGGTCAAGGCCCGGCTTGAGGCGTGGCGGCTCTGGGACGGTCCCCTGGCAATTGCTTTGATTTTGGGGCCCGTGGTGCTCGGTGCAGTGCTCCTTCAGTGGTTTTTCCGGGGCTGGCTCTTCGGCCTTCCGGCGTTGGCGTTCAATACCGTGGTGCTGATCTACTGCCTGGGCCCCGAGCGCTTGGACGACCACCTGGATCACCTGCTGGTGGCCCTGGATGAAGACGACGCCGAAACCGCCCGGGCCGAGGCGAAGACCCTCTTCGGCGAAGACGCCGGCGCCTCCGATGATCTGGCCTCCGAAACCATCGATGGGCTCCTGGTGCGCGGCAGCGAGCGCCTGTACGGCGTGCTCTTCTGGTTTGCGGTGCTGGGTCCGGTGGGTGCGGTGGTGTACCGGACGGCCCTGCTGAGCCGAGATTTCGCCGATCGCACGATCAATCCCGGCCCTTCCTTCCGGGGTGCCGTATCGGGCACTGTTTATGTCCTGGCATGGGTTCCGGCCCGCCTGGCCGCACTGTCGTTTGCGCTCGCCGGCAACATGGGCGACGCCATGCACGGCTGGAACATGGCCCGCTCCACCGGCGAAGACGGCAATCGCGCGATCCTTCTGGGGGCCGGCCGCGGGGCACTGGGCCTGGGTCCCGATCATCCCGACGCCAACGACGTCCGGGCCGCCCGGCAGTTGCTGGGGCGCACCTTGGTCGTATGGCTGGCGGTGCTGGCGGTGCTCAGCATCGTGGGATGGCTGCGCTGACCGGGCGGTGATGGTGAGCGGTCGATCTTTTCCTCGCCCCCGGGGCATTGGGTGCAATGGGTGGCCGGGGTCTGTTGGGTCGCCGAGGCCCAATTGTGCCCGTCCAACGCGGTAATCTCCTCCATGCGAATCGGTATCGACCTCGGCGGAACCAAGATCGAACTGTTGGCCCTGGGGCCCGGTGACGAGACGCTGTGGCGAAAGCGCATCGGCTCGCCGCGGGATTACCCCGCGGTGCTGGATGCCATGGCGTCGCTGGTGGAGGAGGCCGAGGCGGCGACGGGACGCCGGGCAAGCGTCGGCGTCGGCATGCCAGGCGCACTGTCCCACGCCACCGGATTGGTGAAGAACTCCAACTCCCAGCATCTGATGGGGCGCGGCTTGGACAAGGATCTTTCCGCGCGGTTGGAACGCCCCGTGCGCGTGGCCAACGATGCGGATTGTTTCGCGCTGTCTGAGGCGATCGATGGCGCCGCCGCCGGGGCGCCCATCGTCTTCGGCGTGATCCTGGGCACCGGCGTGGGCGGCGGCGTGGTGGTCCAAGGACGCCTGCTGGACGGCGTTAACGCCATCGCCGGGGAATGGGGGCATAACCCGTTACCGTGGCCTGAGGACGACGAACGGCCGGGCCCCGCCTGCTATTGCGGAAAACACGGCTGCCTGGAAACGTTTCTCAGCGGGCCAGGGCTGGCCGCCGCCTACGGGCGAAGTGCCGGCGAAGCGTCCTCCGCGCGGGAAGTCGCGGTGCGTGCCGACGGCGGCGAGGCTTTGGCGGAGTCTGTTCTGCAGCGCTACGAGGACCGCCTCGCCCGCGGCCTGGCGAGCGTGATCAATATCCTCGATCCGCACGTGATCGTGCTGGGCGGCGGTTTGTCGAATCTGGCGAGATTGTATCGAAACGTGCCCCGGCGCTGGGGCCGGTACGTATTCTCCGATACCGTTGCCACCCGTCTGGTGCCGCCTCGCTTCGGCGACGCCAGCGGCGTTCGCGGGGCCGCGCGTCTCTGGCCGCCGGGCACGGCCGATTGATGCTCCGCGCCGTGGTTCCGACAACCGAAAAGGGCCCCGCGTGAGGGGCCTTTTTGCCGCGCCGGGTTGGATTCCTAGCTGTAGCCGATGCTGGGCAGCCAGGTGACCAGCGGCTCCCAGAAGAATACGGCGGCCAACCCCAGCAACTGCAGGCAGATGAAGGGCGCCACGCCCTTGTAGATGTCCGTGACCTTGATCTCCGGCGGACACACCCCCTTGATGTAGAACAGCGCGAAGCCCACCGGCGGCGTCAGGAACGACGTCTGCAGACAAACGGCGAACATGATGGTGAACCACACCAGATCGAAGCCCAGGTGCTGCACCACGGGAGCAACCAGCGGCAACACGATCAGGGTGATCTCCACCCAATCCAGGAAGAATCCCAGAAAGAAGGTGACCGCCAGGATGACCAGGATGATTCCTTCCGGCGGCAGTGGCAGGCCGATCAGGGTTTCCTCGATGACCTGATCGCCGCCCAGGCCGCGCAGCACCACGGAGAACGCCGTGGCGCCCACGAAGATGGCGAAAATGAACGCCGAAGTGCGAGTTGTCTGGAGGACCGAGTCTCTTACCACGGGCAGGCTCAGTCGCCGATTGAGCACGGCCAGCAGCGTCGCGCCGGCAGCGCCCACCCCCGAGGCCTCGGTGGGGGTGGCGATACCGAAGAAGATGGAGCCCAGTACCGCCAGGATCAGGAACGCCGTGGGCAACGCGGCGAGAACGGCGCCGATGACGATGCGGGCGGTGAGCTTCTCCACGCCTTTCGGTACCGGTGCCGATTTGGGGTGCACCCAGGCGAGAATCAGCACGTAGGTGATGTACATGGCGGCCAGCAGGAAGCCGGGAAAGAAAGCGCCCAGGAACAGGTCGCCCACGGAGGCGTCCGGGTTGGCCAGGCGGTCGGCCATGATGACCAGCATGATGCTGGGCGGGATCAGAATGCCCAGTGTCCCCGTGGCGCAGGCCGTGCCCACGGCCAGGGATTTGGAGTAGTTGCTTTCCATCATCACAGGGATGGAAAGCATTCCCAGGAGCACCACCGAGGCGCCAATGATGCCGGTGCTGGCGGCCAGCAGCACGCCGATGATGATCACGGTCACGGCGTAGCCGCCGCGCACGCGCCCGAACAGCTTGACCATGTTGTTCATCAACTGCTCGGCGACGCCGGAGCGGTCCAGCATGATGCCCATGAATATGAACATGGGCAGGGCGACCAAAGTGTCGCTTGAAGCGAGCGGCCACATGCGTTCGGGCACCAGCGCCATGCTGCTGTCCCAGGTAAACCAGATGTCGGCATTGAAGTACTTGACCAGCACCTCGCCGACCACGCCGTAGATCACGGCCGTGCCGCCCAGCACCCAGGCCACCGGGTAGCCGGTGAAAAGCAGCAGGATGAAAGTGAGGAACATGGAGATGACGAGTATTTCTTCGATGCCCACGGCGTTGTCTCCGATACGAATGCGGTTGGCGGCGTTTTTCCCGGGATCAGCGGGTTGTTATTGCTTCTCGACCCGGATGGGTTTGGGGAAGCCGAACAGCAGCGCCGTGCACTTGGCCAGCCTGGATACCGCGGTGACAGCGATCAGGAACAGCGAGATCGGGATCATGAATTTCAGGATCCAGCGGTAGGGCAGGCCGGAGGGGGCCTGGGAGGTTTCGCCCAGGGCCCAGGAATTGTGCGCATACGGAAGCCCGTAGTAGATCACCACCACCAGGAACGGCAGCAGCAGAAACACCAGGCCCAGCAGCTCGATCCAGGCCTGGGCCTTGAGGCTGAGGCGTTCATGAATCACGTCCACGCGCACGTGATGATCGGAAATGAAGGTGTAGGACATGCCCAGCATCCAGACGAAGCTGGAGACGTGCCACTGGAATTCCTCCAGGGCGATGGAGCCGTGTTCGAACGCATAGCGCATGACCACGTTCAGGATGATGGTGACCATGACCAGCAGCCACAGCCAGGACGTCCATTCCCCGAGGCGCCGGATGATGCCATCCAGCGCCTCGGAGAACTTGGTGGTGGGCAGTTCGGTATGGTGCATGATCCCGAGTTCGTCGGGGCCATGCGGATCATCGCTGCTGTAGTGGTGTACGTCTTCAGACATCGAATTATCCTCCATACCGAAAAGACTGCCCGGGCCTACTCAGATCTTAGAGGTCGGCCGGCAGGTAGGCGCGCTTGTCCCAGACCTTGTAGTAGTGCTCGAAGTCCTTCTGGGACTCCCACACGCGCTTGAAGTCGGCATCCTTGTTAGCCTCTTCCTGCAGTACCTCGTCGCTGACCTTCTTCAGCTGACGCAGTACGTCGACCGGAATCTGGTCGGCGTGAACGCCCTTTTCCTGGAACCCGGCCAGGACCTTGCCGTTCTTGTACTCGCCCTCGGACAGACCCATCATCGTGGCCGCGGTGCAGGTGGTGTTGATCAGCGACTGCTGGCTCTTGGAGGCCTTGTTCCAGGCGTCCTTGTTGATCAGCATGTACTGCGCCGTGAACGGCTGATGCCAGCCCGGGAACAGGTTGTACTTGACGACCTTGTTGAAGCCCAGGATCTGGTCGATGGCCGGCATGGAGAATTCGGTGGCGTCGATAGTGCCCTTCTCCAGGGCCTGGAACAGCTCGCCGCCGGGCATCATGGTCACGGAAGCGCCCAGCTTCTCCAGCACCTTGCCGCCCAGGCCGGCGAAACGGATCTTCATGCCCTTGTAGTCGCTCAGGGTCTTGATCGGCTTGTGGTACCAGCCGGCGGTCTCGGGCCCGATGATGCCGCAAAGCTCGGCGTGGACGTTGTACCCCTTATTGGCGTAGACCTCCTGCAGCATCTTCTGGCCGTCGCCGTAGTAGTACCAGGCGGTGAAGGCCCAGGGCTTGAGGCCGAAGGGCACGGCGGCGAACAACGGCACAGCCGGAACCTTGCCCTGGTCGTAGCCGATCCAGGTGTAGCCGGCCTCGGTCTTGCCGGTGCTCACGGCTTCCAGAATGTCGAAGGGCGGGACCAGCTTGCCCGGCTCGTAGACGCGAACCTGCACGCTGCCGTCACTGGATTCCTTCAGGTGTTCCGCGACGTACTTGGACGGAGAGCCCAAGCCCGGCAGGCCGGAGGAGAATGCGATCGGCATTTTCCAACGGATCTTGTCGGCGGCGTGGGCGTCCTGGGCAGTGGCGCCCATCAGTACGCTCGTGCCCAGTACAGCCGCCGCGGCGGTGTAGGACAACTTCCTGATGTTGAGTCCCAATTCCATGTGATGCCTCCTCAATAGGTCTAGTTATCGGCGTCTATGACGCTTTCGTGGGGTTGTCGAACAACGGGCCCCGGCCCGTCCAAGCCCCCAAAACGGGGCCGGGGATAAACGAACCGTGTTCTTCCCAGTGGGGAAAAGTTGCGTTTCCGCGTGTTATTGTCAGATGTCTGCGGAAATAGTACGAAGGAGGGGTTTCTTTGGTTGAATGACGCTTCTTATGCTTAGGTATTGTTCGAATCACGGTGAGCTACATTACACGGCGGCGCAGAGAGGCACAACTCGCCAACCCGCGCACTGAAACACATACCGATCCGAGTCGTTTTTCGTCTCGGTTTATCGGTAGCACAAAACATGATTAAAAGTTCATATTGAACCACGATCGACTAAGTCCCCTCGTTAATACCGGTTGAGGACTGCAGGACGCGCTTCTGCGCCTCGTCCTGGCTTTCGAATATGTGGGGGGCCAGTCCTCGGGTCGCCAGGGACTCGCCCAGCTTCATTCGCAGGAAGGCGCTGGTGGTATAGCGCGTGATGCCCAGGTAATGGCGCGAGACCACTTCCCGGACCATGTCGGCGTATTCACCCACCAGATCGGGCCGGATGCTGAAGTTGTCGTAATTCACCACGGCGTAGACTTTGTGACCCAGCGGCCGGACCACGCCTTCGACCGCCTGGCGGATGGCCTCTATATCCTTGGGTTCGCGTACGGAGTAGGCCTCGAAGTTCAGGAACAGCAGATTCTGCTCCGGATCGTAGATCAGGCGGTCCGCCAGGGGCACATCGAGCAAGTCCCTGTCCAGGCCCATGGGCCGGGCATGGAAGATGCGCTCGTCCATCAGCCGGGGTTCGGTGGGAATCAGGGGCTTGAAATCCATCAGTCGCAGGATGTCGCGTTCGATATCGACGCCCGGGGCGACTTCCACCAATGCCGGCCCACCCTCCGTGAGTTCGAATACGCACCGTTCGGTGACATAGAAAACCGGTTGCCCCAGGCGCGCGGCGCGGCGGCCGCTGAAGGTGATGTGCTCCACATCGCCCACGAACTTGCGCGTCTCCGCGTCGGATTCGATCTGGAGGCGGCCGTCCCGGATATGGAGGGTGGGCCGGCCGGCGGCGAAGGTGCCGAGAAAGATCACCTTCTTGGCGTTCTGGCTGATATTGATGAAGCCGCCGGCGCCCGCTAGTTTGGGGCCGAACCGGCTGACATTGACGTTGCCCCAGCGATCCGCCTGGGCCATGCCCAGGAACGCCGCGTCCAGGCCGCCGCCGTCGTAGAAATCGAATTGCGAGGGCTGGTCGATCAGGGCGCCGATGTTGCTGCCTGCGCCGAAGTTCAGTCCGCTCGCGGGCAGCCCCCCGATCAGCCCCGGTTCGGCGGTCAGCGTCACGTAGTCCAGCACCTTCTCTTCGTTGGCCACATTGGCCACACCCTCCGGCATGCCGATGCCCAGGTTCACCACGCTGTTCGGCCGGAGTTCGAAGGCGGCCCTGCGGGCCACCACCTTGCGGGCATCCATCGGCATGGGCTCGATGGAGGTCATGGGGACACGGATTTCGCTGGCGAACGCCGGATTGTAGCGGGTGGCGAAGGTCTGCCAATGGTGCTGGGGTTGGGCGACCACGACGCAGTCGACCATGACGCCGGGGATTTTTACGTCCCGGGGGCGCAGGGTTCGGCGTTCGGCGACCCGCTCCACCTGGGCGATGACCATGCCGCCGGAGTTCTTGGCGGCGGTAGCCAGCGCCAAGGCCTCAAGGGTCAGCGCCTCGCGCTCCATGGTGATGTTGCCGTCCGGGTCGGCGGTGGTGCCACGCAGAAACGCGACATTGATCGGGAAGGCCTTGTAGAGCAGGTATTCCTCGCCGTCGATCTGCATCAGTTCGACCAGGTCCTCGGTGGTGCGCTCGTTGATGCGCCCGCCGCCGTTGCGAGGGTCCACGAAGGTTTCCAGGCCTACCCGAGTCAGCGTTCCCGGTTTGCCGGCGGCGATATCGCGGAATAGATGGGTGATGCAGCCCTGGGGGAGGTTGTAGGCTTCGATCAGGTTGTCGGTTGCCAGCTTCTGCAGCTTGGGGACCAGCCCCCAGTGACCGCCGACCACGCGCTTCAGAAGTCCTTCGTGGGCCAGGTGATTCAGGCCCTTCTCCTTGCCGTCGCCCTGGCCCGCAGCATAGACGAGGGTCAGACCGCGAGGTGCGCCGTCGTCGAGAAAGCGCTTTTCCAGCTCAATGGCCAATTCCTCGGCGAATCCGATTCCGACAAAGCCCCCCGTGGCCAGGGTGTCGCCGTCGTGGATCAGCCGTACGGCCTCGGCGGCGGTAACGATCTTGCTGCGCTCGATCTGTCCCTGGCTGTGCGAACCGAAGATGGGGTGCTTTCCGCGGAGCTCCCGCGGCAGTGAATCCGTCATGCTGCATGTGCCCTTGCGTCGTTTTCAGGAAGGTCCGCCCCTGCCGTTCAACGCGATACGGTGTGTGTGGTCGGGCGCCGGCCGTGGGTCGCGCCCGTCGGCATGGATCTCGCCCCCACGAGTCCTGCCCATCATTACCGTTTCCCAGCGTTGGGAAAGTTATAGCAGCTTCGGGCGTCCGCGACAGCCCCTACCAAAGTCTAACGGGATATGACACATGAACCTTTTGTCAACAAAGAGGTTTTTCCCGAGAACTTGGCTGAGGGAGGCGATTGTTCGGTTTTTCTTTGGAGTGGCTGCCTGGAGGTGGGTTGACCCGCCTGTCGCGGCTTAGCGAGTGATCGAAGACACATGTTCCCCTGTGACGGCAATTCTCGTAGCCGAACGGTGCCCGTTGTTGCCACAGGTTTCCCTGCCCTGTGACTTGCACTCATTCCCGGGCTGGTGGATGATGAACTCGATAACAACATTCGTATAAACCGTTCAGAACGAAACCATAACAATTCAAAGGTGGGGCCCAGTTGTCCCCCTGTCCCCGTCAGGAGGAAACACTTCATGAAGGGTCTTCGTGTTGTCGCGTGCTGCGCGGCGCTGGTGTTCGCTGGTGGTGCTTCCGCCGGAAACTTTACCGATGACGAAGTCAGGATCGGCCTGATGACCGATCTGTCCAACATTTATTCGGACATTGCGGGCCAGGGAGCCGTTATCGCCGCGGAGATGGCTATTGAGGACTTCGGCGGAGAAGTCAACGGCCACAAGATCGTTCTTATCCCCGTGGACCATGAGAGTAACGGCGATATCGCCAAGCGGCAGGCGCAGCAGCTGATCAAGAAGCAGGACGTGGACGCTTTCGCGGAGCTGGTCAGCTCCAGTACCGCGCTGCCGGTACAGGCCATTGCCAAGGCTCAGAAGCGCGTAACGCTGATCAGCGGCGCCGCCTCGTCCAGCCTGACCAGTGAAAACTGCTCGCCTACCGGCGTTATGTGGGCGTATGACACATATTCGTTGGCCACAGGTACCGCGAAGGCCATCGTCAAGCAGGGTGGCAAGACGTGGTTCTTCCTGACCGCCGACTACTCGTTCGGCCACCAGCTGCAGCACGATACGGCCCGGGTAGTCGAGCAGGCGGGCGGCAAGGTGATCGGCTCCGCCAACCACCCCTTCAAGGGCTCGGACTTCTCCACCTTCCTGCTGGAGGCCAAGAACTCCGGCGCGCAAGTAGTGGCGCTGGCCGACGCGGGCGGCGACACCAAGCACATGATCCGCCAGGCCTACGAGTTTGGCGTGATGGAAGGCGGCCAGCAGATGGCGGCATTGCTGATGACCATCATGGATATCAGGGAACTCGGCCTTTATGTCTCCAGCGGTCTTAAGTTCACCGTTCCCTTCTATTGGGACATGGACAAGCAGACCCGCGAGTGGTCACGGCGTTTCGCCAAGCGGGAAGGGGCCATGCCCACTTTCGACCAGGCCAGCGTCTATTCTTCGCTGACGCATTACTTCAAGGCGATCGAGGCCGCCGACACCGATGACGGCCCCACAGTGGTGAAGAAAATGCAGGAGCTGCCGGTACATGACTTCTTCGCCAAGAACGGCAAGCTGCGCCCGGATGGCCGCATGGTGCACGACATGTATCTGGCGGAGGTGAAGAAGCCTTCCGAGTCCAAGGAAGCCTGGGATTACCTGCGGGTTATCCAGACGATCCCCGGAGACGAGGCATACCGGCCCATGAATGAGGGGAACTGCCCTTACATCAAGAAATAGGGTGTCGGTCCTTAACTCGCTGATCCAAAACCCCGGCACCCGCCGGGGTTTTTCATTGCGGGGAGGCGTGATCGGCCTGTTCGCTTCCGGTGGGCCGTTGCCGTCGGCTTCGCTCATGCGCCGGGCCGCTGAGCTCCCCGGCATTCCACGCAGTACCGTTGGCGTCTGCTATCAAGGCTGATCGCGGTGAGCTGACCTCCCCAAAGACAGCCGGTGTCGATAGCAAGCAGCCCGGTTTCGGCCCGATAGCCCAGGGTCGACCAGTGACCGGTGATGATGGTGGTGTCTTTGGGCAGCGGTGCGCGATCCGGAACCTCGAACCAGGGGTAGTAGCCGGGAGGTTGGGTGCCGACGGGCCCCTTGTAGTCGAGTACGAGTCGGCCGTCTGCGGCGCAATAGCGCATACGCGTGAAGGCGTTGGTGATGAAGCGCAGGCGCGGCCAGCCCTCCAGTTCTTCGTTCCAATGGGCCGGTTCGTTGCCGTAGAGATGCGACAGAAAGTCCCGGTAGGCCTCGCCGGCGAGAGCCGACTCGACTTCTCGTGCCCGCGCCTTGGCCTGGGCGAGATCCCAGGCCGGGTGGATGCCCGCGTGGCATAAGGCAAATCCGAGTTCCGGATCGGCGTGCAGAAGAGGGCGGGTTCGCAGCCAGTCCATCAAGGCGTCGACGTCGTCGGCCTCGAGGACGGGTTGAAGCGTGTCGTTGGATTTCAGTCGTGCCAGCCCCGCCCAGACAGCGAGCAGGTGGATGTCGTGGTTGCCGAGCACCACCACCGCACGGTCTCCCAGGGAGCGGACGAAACGCAGTACTTCGAGCGAGCCGGGACCCCGGTTGACCAGATCCCCCGTAAACCACAAGCGATCCCGGGACTGGTCGAAGTCCAGCTCCCGCAGCAGCGCCTGGAGGTCGTCGAAGCACCCTTGTATGTCGCCGATGCAATAAGTCGCCACCTCAAGACCCCTGTTCGGTGGTTCCCCCGGGCGCGCTCAGTGAAGCGTCCGTGGCACGGCCAATGTGAAAACCGGGATGTCCGCGGTGAAGCTGACACCGTCTTCCGCCAGCATTTCGTAGCTGCCTTCCATGGTGCCCACCGGGGTCTCCAGCAGTGCGCCGCTGGTGTAGCGAAACGCGCTTCCGGGTTCGAGCCGGGGCTGTTCTCCCACCACGCCCTCGCCTCGAACCTCGCGGGTCTCGCCATTGGCGTCGGTCACAACCCAATGCCTGTGAATCAACTGCGCGCCCATGCTGCCGCGATTCGTGATCACGACGGTATAGGCGAACACATAGCGGTCGTGGGTCGGATCCGATTCCTCGTCAAGGTAGGTCGGTTCCACGCGCACGTGAATGTTATAGCGCTGGCCGTCCATGTCAGGAATGGCTCTCTCCGTGAATATGCGTTGGGTGATGCACTGCTGCCGCTAACCCGCGGCGTGCATCCCGCCGGCGACTTCAGCCCGTTTGTCGTCCAGGGCCGCGAGAAGATTGTTGTACGACTTGAGGAACGCCGCGACTCCGTCCGCCTCCAATTGATCCGTGACCTGGGTGAGGTTGATTCCTGCCGCCTCCACACGGTCGATTACCGACGCCGCCTCGGGCAAATGCTCCGACAGTTGGTCGGCGACCTTCCCGTGATCCTTGAAGGCATCGTAGGTGGCGGGCGGCATGGTGTTCACCGTGCGCGGCCCCACCAGCGACTCGACATACAATACGTCGCTGTACTCCGGGTTCTTGGTGCCGGTGCTGGCCCATAACAACCTCTGCTCCTGAGCGCCGGCGGCCCGCAGGTGCTCGAAGCGCGGCCCGTCGAAGACATCCAGGAAATGCCCGTAAGCCACTCGCGCATTGGCGATGGCCACCTTGCCGCGAAGATCCTCTGCGTCGTCTTCCAGGCGCGGATCGACGGCAGTATCCACCCGGCTCACGAAGAAACTGGCCACGGAGCTGATACCGGACACCGATTCTCCCCGGTCCAAGCGGTCTTCCAGGCCCCTGAGAAAGGCCTCGACCACGTCCCGATAGCGTGCCACCGAGAACAGCAGCGTGACGTTCACGCTGATTCCCTCGCTGATCAACTGCCGGATGGCGGGCAGGCCCTCGCGAGTCGCTGGAACCTTGATCATGACGTTGGATCGCCCCAGCCACTTGTACAGGCGGCGGCCTTCCTCGATGGTGCCATCGGTGTCCCGGGCCAGGGCCGGGGACACTTCGATGCTGACTTTTCCGTCCACCCGGGCAGTGCGCTCATGCACCGGGCTCATCACGTCCGCGGCATCCCGGATGTCGGCCACTGCAAGGTGATTGAACAGTTCCGCCACATCCAGATCGGGCTGCTCTCGCAGCAGCTCGGAGATAGCGGCATCATAGAGGGAGCCGCCGGTTATGGCCTTCTCAAAGATGGTGGGGTTGGATGTGATGCCTTTCAGGTCATCTTCTTCGACCATGCGCGCCAGACCGCCGGAATCCAGCATCTCGCGGTGGATATTGTCGTACCAAACGCTTTGGCCGGCCGCCGACAGGGCGCGCAACGGATTCTCACTCATACTGATCTTCTCGGGGCAACGGATCTGGGATTGACCCGCCATTCTACCGGTTCTGACTCGTCCCACAAACAGCCGGGCGCAAGCTACCGTTCGTCGGGAAACCTTGAAAAATGTGAGAATGTGCTAATCTTCGTGGTTGACCAGAAAAACAATGATACAAGCGCCGATCCCGGAACGGTATCGGGCTTGACCAAACCAAACTGACACATAGCTTATGAGCATCTACAAGAAGCGTCTGCCCAAGCCGGATCCGCTGGTGTTGCTGGCCGTTTCGGTCGCCGTCGCATTTGTGGTTACGGTGATTTGAGCCGCTCACGCGTCGGCGTGAACCGTGAGCGGCTCCGACAAATCTAGATTCGTACCGCCAGCAGGTCGCAGCGGGCGCCGTGCAGCAGTGCATTGGCGGTGGAGCCCAGGAGCAGGGCCAGTCCATGGCGGCCGTGACTGCCCACGATGATGAGATCGCAGTTCTTTTCCTGGGCGTAGGCGAGGATCTCCTGCTTGGTTGAGCCGGTGGTCACCGCCCGATCGGCTTCGCTCAGATCCAGAGCCTGGGCGAATTCGCGAAGTTTGCGTTCGGCGTTTTCCATGAGTTCGGCCTGCACTTCCACCTGCGGCGGCGCGATGAATTCGTTAGCCGGGTCCACCGGCAGATTCTCTACCACGTGCAGCAGGCTCAGGCGGGCCCGGTAACGTTCGGCCAGGTCCAGCGCCCGTTTTCCCACCGTCTCGCCGCCCGGCGTGAAGTCCACTGCCAACAGGATGTGCTTGTAGCCTTCCATCCGCACCTCTCCGCAAACCACGCATTTACGCCGCCGTTCTTGTCTTGCGGCGACTTGGTTTCAGTATAGCGTTATCCGGTCTGGGTGCCGCGACTCAATCGGTTGGCGAGGCGGGCGAAGGCGTCGAGATCCAGGCGTTCCGGGCGGAGCGATGGATCGACTTCCGCCTCCAGGATGGCCTGCTCGGAAAGCAGGGGTTTGAGGGAGTTACGCAGGGTCTTGCGGCGTTGTGAAAACGCCTGGGCCACCACGCGGGGCAGCGACAGGGGGTCGTGGACCGCCACCGGCGGCTCGGCATGGGGGGTCAGCCGCACGAATGCCGATTGCACCTTGGGTGGCGGAAAGAAGGCGCCGGGCGGGATAACCAGGAGGCGTTCCACCGCGCAATGATATTGAGTCATCACCGAGAGGCGGCCATAGGCGGCGCTGCCGGCGGCCGCGGCCATCCGGTCCACCACCTCCCGCTGCAGCATGAAATGCATGTCGCGGATCTGCGAAAGGGCGCCGAACAGGTGAAACAGCAGCGGCGTCGAAATGTTGTACGGCAGGTTGCCGACAATCCGTAGCGGCTGCTTTGCCTGTTCCGCCAGGCCCGCGAAATCGAACTCGAGTGCATCGCCCTGGTAGAGATCAAGCGCCCCGAACTCCGCCGCGCGGTCGCGCAGGGCCGCCACCAAGTCGCGGTCCATTTCCACCGCCGCCATGGCATGGGCCGCGCGCAGCAGCGGGTAGGTGAGAGCGCCCTGGCCGGGCCCGATTTCCACCAGCGCCTGCCCCGGGCGGGGGGCGATGACCTGAATGATGCGGTCGATGGTGGCGCGGTCGTGAAGAAAGTTCTGACCAAAGCGCTTGCGCGGTCGATGATTCGGCACGCGCTCGCTCACCGGTTCGACGGAACCGAAGCAAACTCGGCGGCCGCGGCCACGGCCGCTTCCAGGCTGCCGGCGTCGGCCCGGCCGGTGCCGGCCAGATCCAGTGCGGTGCCGTGATCCACGGAGGTGCGGACAATGGGCAGCCCCAGAGTGATGTTCACGGCGTGCCCGAAGCCCGCGTGCTTGAGTACAGGCAGCCCCTGGTCGTGGTACATGGACAGCACAGCATCGGCGCCTTCCAGGACCCGGGGCGTGAACAAAGTGTCCGCCGGCAGGGGCCCCACGAGATCCATGCCTTCGCCGCGCAGTCGCTCGAGCACCGGCGTGATGACCTCGATTTCCTCCCGCCCGAGATGCCCGGACTCGCCCGCGTGGGGGTTGAGGCCGCAGACCAGTATCCTGGGGCGGGCCAGATTCAGGCGCCGGGCCAGATCGTCGTTGAGAATGCGGCACACGGTTTCCAGCCGCTCGGCGGTAATGGCGTCCGGCACGGCCCGCAGGGGCAGGTGGGTGGTGACCAGGGCCACTCGCAGATCGCCGGCCGCCAGCATCATAACCGGCAGGGGTGCATTGGTGAGTTCGGCGAAGTATTCGGTATGTCCGGTAAAGGCAATGCCCGCGTCGTTGATGACACTCTTTTGCACAGGGGCCGTGACCACGGCGGCGAACTCGCCATCCAGGCAGCCGCGGCCGGCCCTTTCCAGCATGGTGAGCACGTAGGAGGCATTGGCGGGATCGAGACGGCCCGGGAACGCACGCGCCGACGTGGGGCAGTGCAGTACGGTGAGGCTGCCGGCACCTCTCGCCACCTCGCTGCCGGGGCCGCCATAGGGCAAGGCTTCGACCGCCAGGCCGAGGGCCTGCGCCCGTTCCCCCAGTAGGCCGATGTCGCCCAATACCACCAGCGGCAGGGCCCGGTCGCGCAGGCCCAGGGTCAGGCAGAGATCGGGTCCGATCCCCGCCGGTTCGCCCGAGGTCACCGCGATGGCGTCAGCCATTGTTGAGGCGCTTTTCCACGTAGGCCTCGTCCCGCAGGCGCCGCAGCCACAGTTCCAGGGCTTCTTCCGACTTCCGGTCCCGGATTTCCTTGGCCGCCTTGGCCCTGCGGTATTCCTTGGTGCTGTCGTGCTTGCGCCGTCCCAGCACCTGCACGATATGCCAGCCGTATTGGGTCCGGAAGGGCTGGCTGATCTGGCCCGGTTCCAGTCCGTTCATGGCCTTCTGGAAGGCCGGGACCATGTGCCGGGGGTGATCCAGCCAAGATCCCCGCCATTGGCGGCGGAGGCCGGATCGTCCGAGTGAGCCGTGCCAGTTTTCCGAAGTCCTCGCCGTGGACGATGCGTTCGCGCAGGGATTCGAGGCGCATTTCCGCGTCCCGGCTCGTGACCACCTTGTTGGTCTTGATCAGGATATGCCGGGCGTGGGTCTGTGTTACCACATGGGTGTCGGATGAGCGGCGGGCCTCAGTTTGACGATGTGAAAGCCGCTGGGGCTCCGAATGATCTGGCTGATGTCGCCGACCGACAT
>CAVQFO010000002.1:0-4240 GCA_963711725.1 uncultured Gammaproteobacteria bacterium
GCGCACGCCATCGTGAGTGTAGCGGTACCAGTAGGTGATGATGGACGGGAACACGGCCAGCAGGCGATCGGCCACGTCCAGTTGCTCGGAGAAGTCCTTCTCCGTCTCCAGGTTGCCCAGGAAGGAGCAGCCCGTGCGCATCACATCCATGGGATGGGCGTCTTTGGGAATGCGCTCCAGCACCTCCTTCAGGGCCTGGGGCAGGCCTCGGTGCGCCTTGAGCTTGGCTTTGTAGGCGGCCAACTCCTGCTTGGTGGGCAGCTCGCCGTGCAGCAGCAGGTGGGCGACTTCCTCGAACTCCACCTTCTCGGCGAGTTCCTTCATGTCGTAGCCACGATAGGTCAGGCCCGTGCCTTTCTTGCCCACGGTACAGAGCTCGGTCTTGCCGGCGGACTGGCCTCGCAGGCCGGCGCCTCCCAGTTTCTTTCCCTCTGCCATAGGTGTGCTCCTCGGTTACTTGTCTTGTGGATTTCGGTTACTTGTCTTTGGAAAACAGCTCGTCGAGCTTCTGCTCGTACGAGTGATAATCGAGGTGCTCATACAGCTCATCGCGGGTCTGCATGATGGGCACCACGTTCTTCTGGGTGCCCTCGGCGAGCACCGTCTTGTAGAAAGTCTCGGCCCCCCGGTTCATGGCCCGGTACGCGCCGCAGCACATCAGGTGGATATCCACGCCCGCTTCGGCCAGCTCCTCGCTTGTAAACAGGGGGGTCTTGCCGAATTCGGTAATGTTGGCGAGGATCGGCACCTTCACCGCCGCCTTGAACTCCCGGTACTGCTCCAGAGTATGGACGGCCTCGGGGAAAATCATATCGGCGCCGGCCTCCACGCAGGCCACGGCTCGCTCGATGGCCTCGGCCATGCCGTGACTGGCCAGGGCGTCGGTGCGGGCCATAATCACGAACTGGTCGTCGGTGCGGGCATCCACGGCGGCCTTTACGCGATCCACCATTTCTTCCCGGGAAACGATTTCCTTGTTGGGACGGTGGCCGCATCGCTTCTGGGCCACCTGGTCCTCAATGTGTAGCCCCGCGGCGCCGAACTTGGTGAACGACTTCACGGTGCGGGCGATGTTGAAGGCACCGCCCCAGCCCGTGTCGGCATCCACCAGCAGGGGCAGGTCGCAAGCATCGGTAATGCGGCGAATGTCGGTGAGCACGTCATCCATGGTGCTGATACCCAGGTCGGGCACGCCCAGCGAATTGGCGGCAACGCCCCCTCCCGACACATAGATGGCTTGGTGGCCAACGTTCTTGGCCATACGGGCCGTATAGGCATTGATGGTACCGACCACCTGCAGGGGCTTGTTCGCCTCGACTGCTGCGCGTAGACGCGCACCGGCGGATGGAATGCTGGACATGGTGCTCACCTCTTTCGTTGGATCCGGCGTCGAAGCGGCGGTGGATCCCGGGTGCCCGGGCCTGGAATTCAGGGCCCGGAGGAACCGCCGGGAACGCGTCGAACGATGCCGTGGCTTACGGCTCGCCGGGAAAGTGGCGTACAGTCTACTCTATCGAAATTGCGTTTCCCAAATCCCTTTTAAGTCAACGACTTCATGGCATAAAAAGGCAAAGACAAACAACAGAATCAGCGGTCGGGCACGGTAGTTTATTGCGGATTTTTATAACCGATTCCGTCATGCATTAAGGATATGCGGAACGCCTGGATATGAAAAAAGCCGCCACCGACTCGAGTCGATGGCGGCTTTGGGGGAATCCCCTTGGGGGCTCGTCAGTTGGCTTTGTGAATCGCCCGCTTGCCCACGGATAGCGCGGCTTCGTGGACCGCCTCGGACAGAGTGGGATGAGCGTGGATGATCCGCGCCAGGTCCTCGGCACTGCCAGCGAATTCCATCACGGCCACGGCCTCGGCGATCAGCTCGGAGGCCATGGGGCCAACAATGTGAACGCCGAGGATGCGGTCGGTCTCGGCGTGGGCGATGACCTTGACCAGGCCGGCGGTTTCCTCCATGGCCCGGGCGCGGCCGTTGGCGGCAAAGTTGAAGGTGCCGCTGTTGAAGGGGATGCCGGCGCTTTTCAGGGCCTGTTCCGTACGGCCCACCCAGGCGATCTCGGGATGGGTGTAGATGACCCAGGGAATGGTCTCGTAGTTGACGCCGGCCGGCTTGGCCGGCGATCAGCTCCGCCACCATCACGCCCTCTTCCTCGCCCTTGTGGGCCAACATGGGGCCGCGCACCACATCGCCCACGGCGTAGACTCCGGGCAGGTTGGTGCGGCAATGCTCGTCCACATTGATGAAACCGCGCTCGTCGGAGAGCAGGTTGGCATCGTCGGCGGCGAGATTGTGTGTGTTGGGCCGGCGGCCCACGGCGACGATGAGCTTGTCCACCTGCAGGGTGTGCTTACCCTCGGAGTCCTCGTAATGGACGGTAACGTTTTTCGCGGTCTTTACACCAGTGACGCGCGCGCCGAGACGAATCTCCAGGCCCTGCTTGGTGAACTGCTGGAAGGCGGCCTTGGCGCAACGTGCGTCCACCGGCGCCAGGAAGGTGTCCTGGGCCTCGAGCAGCACGACCTTGGAACCCAGCCGGGCCCAGACGCTGCCCATCTCCAGGCCGATGACGCCGGCGCCGATAACGCCCAGGCGCTGGGCACGTCGTAAATCCAAGGCACCCCGGAATCGACGATGGGTCTCCGTCCAACGGCGCGGGCTCAATATCGATCGGCCTGGAGCCCGTGGCGATGATCACATACTCGGCGTGGTAGATTCGGATTTCGTTTCTTGCCGTCCTTGTCTGTCACCTCGAGGCGTTACGGCTGGCCAGCAGCTTGCCGTGGCCCTGGATCGAGGTCACACCGTTGGACTTGAACAACCCCCCAATACCGCCAGTAAGCTGGTTAACAATCCTGATCCTTGCGCTCCATCATTTTGGCAAGGTCGAAACTGGACGTCTTTGGCAACGATCCCCTGATCAGCAAACCCGTGGCGGGCTTCCTCGTACTTGTGGGAAATCTCCAGCAACGCTTTCGACGGAATACAGCCCACGTTCAGGCAAGTACCGCCCGAGCGTGCTTGCCTTCCTTGCCGGCCCAGGACTCGAACACAGCGGTTTTCAGACCAAGTTGGCGCTGCCCTGATTGCGGCCACATAGCCGCCCGGACCCGCACCAATGACGATTACGTCGTACTTATCAGACATTTTTTATTATTCCGATATTTCGAAGAGTAGGTCCAGACGTCCAGCAGAATACGAGCAGGATCTTACGATTAATCCTTGATAGCCACCAGGAACTGCACAGCTTCCTTGCCATCAATCATTCGGTGATCGTAGGACAGCGCCAGGTACATCATCGGATGGATCTCCACCTGTCCGTCCACCGCCATCGGACGCTCCTGAATCTTGTGCATGCCCAGGATCGCAGTTTTGTGGCGGATTGAGGATCGGGGTTGAAATCAGTGATCCGAAGATACCGCCATTGGAGATGGTAAAGGTGCCACCGGTCATTTCCTCGATGGACAGCTTGCCGTCTCTCGCTCGTAGGCCGTATTCGACGATTGTCTTCTCGATATCGGCAAAGCGCATGCGATCGGTATCGCGCAAAACCGGAACAACCAGGCCGCGCGGCGAACTGACAGCGATGCCAATGTCCTGGTAGCCATGGTAAACCATGTCGTTACCGTCGATGGAGGCGTTCACCGCCGGGAAGCGCTTGAGCGCCTCCAGCACAGCCTTGATGAAGAAGGACATGAAGCCCAGTTTCACGCCGTGACGCTTCTCGAAACTGTCCTTGTACTTGGCTTGCGCAGATCCATCACCGGCTGCATGTTGCACTCATTGAACGTGGTGAGCATGGCGGCGGTCTGCTGGGCCTCAACCAGACGCTTGGCAATGCGCTGGCGCAAGCGGGTCATCGGCACCCGCCTTTCGGGACGCTCGCCCGTGACTGCGGCGCTCTTGGCGGCCTGGGCCTCGGCCTGGGCCTCGGCGCGAGCGGCGGAGCCGTCGCCGCCGCTGCGCCGCCCCTGGGGCGCTGGCTCCGACTGGGGCTTGGGCGCCTGCTTCTCGCCGCCGGCCTTGAGATAATTTTGAACGTCTTCCTTGGTCAACCGGCCTCCGGGGCCGGTGGCCTCGATTTCGGCCGGATCGAGATCGTTCTCCACCACCATCTTGCGGACCGCCGGGCTGAGATCGTCCACCTCGGGGGCTTCCGCTTTCGCGCCACCACCCTTGGCGGCGGCTTCCTCGGCCTCATCTTCTTGCTTGGCGCCCGCATCGGCC
>CAVQFO010000003.1:0-24124 GCA_963711725.1 uncultured Gammaproteobacteria bacterium
ACCAGGAAGTCCCCAGCCGGCGTCCAGGGTTATCGATGCCATCGAAACAAGCCCACCAGCCCCGCCGCATCCCGCCTCCATGCCTGATCCACGACAAAAAACCAGGGGATTTCCAGTAAGTTGCGCCATATTGGTGTTGCCTGGGCGATTTTTGGACGCAATGATAATAAGCCGCCAATGTATCGCTGGCGGGAGCGAACGCCCGAGCTAGAGGTTGCCTCCCTTCGGTCGGGACACCGATTTATCCCTACGGACGAGGGAAGGAATGACACATTTACCGGAGCGTGCGCCGCATGGTGCGACACCCGAGAACAATTCAACCGCCGGCAACCGCGGCGCATACGCCGAACGCCATATTCTCAAGGAAACCGGCACGCCCCGAGTCGGCGGCAAACCCCAAAGAGCACCGGAACCCGAGAATTCCCTTCCCGCGTTGAGAAGCAGCGGTGCCCAGGCCACCGACAATCACTCGGAAGCAGCCCTTCGCCGATTGGAATTCCTGGTGGAAGCGGGGGATCTTCTCAACTCCTCGCTGAGCTACAAGCGCACCCTGAAGCACTTGGCCGACCTGATGGTGCCCCGATTCGCGGACTGGTGCGTGATCGACATCGCCGCCCCGGACGGCGCCCTGAATCGCCTGACGGTGGCGCACACGGACCCGGAAAAGCGGAAGATGGCGGCTGCTCTTCGCGCCAAGTACCCGCCGCATACCGACGGCGACCGTGGGGCCTTTGCCGTGTACCGAACCGGCAAGCCGATCCGGGTGGAAACCATTCCGGACGAGTGGCTACGCCAAACTGCCCTGGACCAAGAGCACCTTTCGCTGCTGCGGGATCTGGGGCTCCGGTCCTATGTGTCTGTTCCACTGGCCGCCCGCGGCACGGTACTTGGGCGTTCTCAGCCTGGTCGTGGCCGAATCGGGCCGGGCCTACACCCAGGACGACCTGACTTTCGCCATGGCGGTTGCCTCCCGCGCGGCGGTGGCCGTGGACAACGCCCGCCTGTTCACCGAAGCCCGCCGGGAACAAGTCCGCCGCCGACACACAACGAAGCAGCTGGAGGACAATCTGGAGCGCCTGAGCTTCACCCTGCAGGCCGCCGATGTCGGTATTTGGGAGTGGAATCTTCATACCGACGAGGTGACCTGGTCGGATCAGGTCGAGCGCATCCACGGCCGTATCCCGGGGACATTTCGAGGCACGGCGCAGAGCGCCCTGGAGGATGTACACCCCAGCGATCGCCAGCGCATCAGGGACGCGATCGCCACGGCCGTGGAAACCGGCGATCTGTACGAAGTGGAGTACCGGATTATCCGCGCCGTCGACCAACGCATCGCCTGGCTGTATGCCCGGGCGGAGGCAGTGCCCGGCAAGGACGGTTCTCCGCGAATATTCCGCGGCATCTGCATGGACATCACCGATCGCAAACGCAGCGAGCAAGACACCTCGCGCCTCGCCGCCATCGTCGCCTCGTCGTGCGAAGGGATTGTCAGCAAAACACTGGACGGATTCATCACCAGCTGGAATATCGGCGCGGAACGGCTCTTCGGCTACACGGCGGAAGAGGCGGTCGGCCGGCACATCAGCCTGATACTGCCCGAAGGCTATGACCAGGAAATGGAGTCGACCCTGGCCTCCGTTGCCGAGGGACGCGGCATCGAGCAGCTGGAAACCGTGCGTCGCCGGAAGGACGGCAAGTTGCTGGACATCCTGATCAGCGTCTCTCCGGTACGCGATGCTCAGGGCCGGGTTATCGGCGCGGCGAGCATCAAGCGCGACATCTCCGGCCGCAAGAGGACGGAAAGGGCTTTGCGCGAGAGCGAGGAGCGCTTCCGCCGGATCGCGGAGAATGCCCTGGACCTGATTTTCATGACCGATCACGACGGCCATTTTGTATACGCAAACCCGTCATTCGAAACCGTTCTCGGATACGAACCGGAGCAGTTGCGAGGTCGGCATTTCACCCAGATCGTTCATCCGGGCGACCGGAGCAATCTCGCCTCCCAGTGGCCCAACGAAACCTTGACCGATTTCCGGGGCCTGCGCGAGAACGGCGATTTCGTTTGGATGGAAGGCCGGTCCTATCCGGTATCTTCCAACAAAGGCGCCTATATCGTCGGCATCTTGCGGGATATAAGCAGCCGCAAGATGCATGAATACCGACTTCAGCACGAAGCCAGTCACGACGCCCTGACCGGCCTGCCCAACCGGGCTTCATTCTTCGACCGGCTCCAGCACGCCATGGATCGCGGCCAGCGCGGCGGACCGGAATATGCCGTCCTGCTGCTGGACCTGGACGACTTCAAGGCCGTGAATGATTCTCTGGGTCATCTGGCCGGTGACGCCCTGCTCGCAGAGTTCAGCGATCGCGTCCGCCTCTGCCTTCGCCCGGCCGACACGCTCGCTCGGCTGGGCGGCGACGAGTTCGTGCTGCTGCTCGAGGAAGAGCATGGCGAAGCGGGTGTGTGCGCAGTGGCCGAACGGATCGTCGAGGCGGTTGCGGCGCCCTTTCAACTGGAAGGCAAATCCGTTCGCGTGGGCGTGAGCATCGGCGCGGTCCTCGGGCAGCCCGAGTTCCGGTCGCCGCCGGATGCCCTCCGCCGTGCTGATGCGGCTTTGTACGAAGCGAAGGGCGCCGGCAAGGGCGGTTTCGTGCTGGCCGAGCCCGGCTAGTCAGCGCCCCTGCCCGGGCCTGTACATCCGAAACAGGTTCTCCGGCTCGATGGTGAAGTAGTCCGCGGGGCCGCCTCCGCGAAGAATGGGCTCCGCTGCGGCGGTGTCGTAGATGCCGTCTTTCAGCAGATGCCGGGCGATATGCACCCCCACGACCTCTCCAAACACCATCCAGGTATCGGTTTCACGGCCATCGGCGCCGGTCAGGCGCAGCAACTGGCTGAGCCTGCATTCGAATGAAAGAGGCGTTTCCTTCACCCGGGGCACTCCGATAATCCGGGAAGGTTCCGGCGTGAGGCCCGTGAGCTGGAATTCATCGACTTCCGGGGGCACCGCCGCGCAGCTTTCGTTCATGAGCTCGGCCAAGCCCCGGGTGGCAAGGTTCCACCCGAATTCGCCGGTTTCCTCGATGTTCCGGACGCTATCCTTGTAGCCGACACTGGCGAAGCCGACGATCGGCGGCACGTAATTGAATGCATTAAAAAAACTGTAAGGAGCCAGATTCAAGACGCCGTCCGCACCACAGCTGGAGATCCAACCGATGGGGCGGGGCGCAACCATGGCGTTGAAGGGGTCGTGGGGGAGGCCGTGGCCCTGACGCGGCTCGTAGAAGTAGATGTCTTCACTCATGCAGGCTCCCGGATGCTTTGCCAACGTTGGGATTCATGCTCGCCCATCCGGGCCGGGCCCTCAAGCGGATCCGGCGAAGAGCCGCGGGCGCCGCGCCACGAAGCCGCCCTTGAGACTGCCCGGGCGCGGACTTACTAGCAGTTTAGGTGCAGCCATCCGGTTGCCCCTTACCCCAAACGCGGTCCGCGGATCGTGGCGCCGCCGGGAGAAAGGAAACATGGACCGTCCATCCCGTTTCAGCCCGCCCCGTACCGTCTTGGTCATCGCCCTATTGACCACGGCCGGACTGCTGGCAACGCCATACCACGCGAGCCGGGCCCAGCCCCGCGATCATGGGCGTGACAGCCGCCATTCGTCCGCCGTGGTGCAGACCCTGCCTCGCGGCTACCACACGGTGCGGGGCCACAATCAGGAATATTTCGTGTACGGAGGCCATTTCTACGAGCAGCGGCACGGCGGATACGTGGTGGTGCATCCGCCCTTCGGGGTGCTGGTGAGCGCCCTGCCACCCAGCTACGTGGTGGTCTACATCAGCGGCATCCGCTATTTCTTCGTGGGCGGTGCCTACTTCCGTCCGGCGTCGACGGGATACGTGATCGTGGAGCCGCCGGTGCCCACGGCGCCTCCGCAGGAGGCCCGAACGGTCATGGTGCAGGTGAGCCAATTGAACGTCCGTCACGGCCCGGGCCGTGACTTCGGCGTCGTCACCGTGGTGAGCCAGGGCGCCCGGCTGGTGGTATACGGCACGGCGCCGGACTGGTGCTACGTGCGCCTGCCGGACGGCACCTTCGGTTGGGTAATGACCCGATTCACCTTGCCGATATCCGATGAACCGCGAGGCTAGTCTCCCTTTGCGGCGAGAGTAGCGCATTCAACGCCCCGGAAGGTCACGGCGCCGCCGTCCTCGAACCCACAGGAGCCGCGGACTGCCCCCATTCAACTGTTCCGGAGTGATAGTGGCGGCGCCATCGCCTGGTTGTGTAATAGTTGTGAGATCATCCCGGGAATAACAAAAAGGGATCTTTCATGACTCTCGCCGCAAACATCGTCATTGCCCTGGTCGCCCTGGCGCACATCTACTTCCTGGTTCTGGAAATGTTCCTTTGGGACAAGCCCGCAGGACTGCGCACATTCGGCCAGACGCAGGAAATGGCAACGGCCACCAAGGTGCTCGCCGCGAACCAGGGACTGTATAACGGCTTCCTCGCCGCGGGCCTGGTGTGGGGTCTCGGCCTCGGCGCCTCGGGGTTTGGTGTGAAGGCCTTCTTCCTGACCTGTGTTGTTGTGGCCGGTGTGTTCGGCGCGGCCACGGCGAGCCGGAAAATCCTGTTCGTACAAGCTCTGCCCGCAGCCGTTGGGCTGGCCCTGCTCCTGCTCGCCTGAGCCGGATTGCCCCGGGATTTGCCCTGATTCCGGGTGACGGCGGCGCGACTATAACTTCCGGTGCACAACGTTGCGCCCCCGCGCAAGCGGGTCGACGCCCACCTTGGGAGAGACAAGCCCTGCAGCAGGAATCCTGCCATTGCAGAGCACTGGGCCCGGGGCAACGTACCCGCGTTGATTCTCTCGGCGATGGAGAAGGCCGGCAAGCGTCAGTGTGAGGGTGTTCTTCCCGGCCTGCGTGGTAGTGGACCGGCTGTTCGGGGCAGTACCGGGAAGACTGTCGACCGGAAGCGTTGATGGCCATGGTCGGGGCTATGGTGGTTCTTGGATTCCCGCTTTCGCGGGAATGACGAGAGAGTCTCGCGATGACACCCGTTTTCGTCATTCCCGCGAAAGCGGGAATCCACCCCCAACTCGGGGCCGCCCGGTTTCCGAATCAGCACGAATTACGTTATCGTCTCTCCGGTTCACGGACGAATCTCTCCCATGAAACACCCCGCCGTCTACATCCTTGCCAGCCGCCCCAACGGCACGCTTTATATCGGCGTCACCAGCGATCTGATCAAGCGTGTGTGGGAACACAAGGAAGACCTCGTGGCGGGATTCACCAGCAAATACGGGGTTCATCGGCTGGTCTATTTCGAGCAACACCAGGACATGCAGACCGCCATTACCCGGGAAAAACAGCTCAAGAAGTGGAATCGCGCCTGGAAGATCGCATTGATCGAGCAGGGCAACCGGTCGTGGCGCGACTTGTGGGATGACATCTGCGGATAGGGCGGTTTCGTGGATTCCCGCCTGCGCGGGAATGACTGGGGAGAGAGGGCGGGGATAGCGGCGCCTTTCCCGTCATTCCCGCGAAGGCGGGAATCCAAAAGCCGACCCCGGCCAAGCGGCGCGGCCAGCGTGATCCTGCGCCCGCACGGTTGCGACTTCGGCAATCATCCCCACGATTAGACGTATCGACCGTCGACGGCCGGGCACGCCGCCGCACCCAACTGCCGTATTTGCATCGGCTTGCCGGAATCGGCGAACGTGTAAAGCGTACAAGCGGCTCCCCGCTGCGCCTGCCGTCGAAATCGTCCACGCTCCAGGAGCGTTCGGCTGACCCGGATGCAGGCATGGCGGCTCAACGAGCAGCTGCCCGGGAGCCCGTGCGGTTTGCACGGGCAGTCGGGGCGCCACCGGAAACCGCGGAGGGAGGCAGCATGCAGTCTCGCATACGAAACTACTTGCACACCCATACCAACCCGCCGGTGTTTCTCACATCGGGTGCGGTCATTCTGGTGCTGGTGGCGCTGGCCGTGATCTTTCCCACGGGATTCGGCAATGTCGCGAACGCGGTGGAGGACTTCATCACCACCTATTTCGGCTGGTTCTACATCTTCAGTGCTGCGCTGTTCCTGATCTTCGTGGTGGCGTTGATGTTCAGCCGCTACGGTTCCATCCGTCTGGGCCCGGACGATTCCAGACCGGAATTCGACACCTGGTCCTGGGTTTCCATGATGTTTACCGCCGGCATGGGTATCGGCCTGGTCTACTACGGCGTTTCCGAACCCATCGCCCACTTCAAGAACCCACCGGTGGCCAGCCCCGAAACCTCCCAGGCGGCCCTTCGCGCGATGAACTTCACCTTCTTCCACTGGGGATTGCATCCCTGGGCGATCTACATCGTCCTGGGGTTGGGCCTGGGGTATTTCTCCTACCGAAAAGGGCTGCCGCTGAAGCCGGCCTCAGCCTTCTACCCCATCATCGGCGACCGGATATACGGCCCCCTTGGCCATGCGATCGACATCCTGGCCGTATTCGGCACGCTGTTCGGGCTGGCCACCTCCATCGGTTTCGGCGCCACCCAGATCACGGCGGGACTGAACTCCCTGTGGGGCTTTCCGAACACCTTGTGGATGCAGCTCGCGGTCATCGCGGTGGTCGAAGGGGTGGCCATTACCAGCGTGATGCTCGGCATCGACGCCGGCATCCGACGCCTGTCGGTAATCAACATGTGGCTGGCCATCGGCTCTGTGCGCGTTTGTGTTTGCCGTGGGGCCAACGCTGTATCTGCTCGATTCCCTGATGACGGATACGGGCTATTACCTTCAGCACATCGTCCAGACCAGCCTGACGATGTTCCCAAGCGGCAAGGGCGAGAGCTTCCAGAAGGCGTGGACGCTCTTTTACTGGGGCTGGTGGATCTCCTGGTCGCCGTTCGTGGGCATGTTCATCGCCCGCATCTCCTATGGCTACACCATCCGCCAGTTCATCGCGGGGACGCTGCTGATTCCCACCGGGGCGTCCATCGTCTGGTTCGTGGTGTTCGGGCGCACAGCGCTGTACAACCTGATCCACGGCGGCAACACGGCGTTGCTGCACGCCAGCGCCCCCAAGGCCATTTTTGTGCTCATGGAACAACTCCCCATCTCGGGGATCGTGGCGGGGATCGCATCCGTGGTAGCCATCGTCGTGGTAACGCTGTTCTTCGCAACATCCTCGGACTCCGGCTCGCTGGTGGTGGACATCCTCACCAACGGCGGCGACCCCGATCCCATCTGGCAGCAGCGGCTGTTCTGGGCAACCATGGAAGGCGTGGTGGCGGCGGTGCTGCTGATCGCCGGCGCCGCCAGCGGTGGCGACGCGTTGGGGGCCTTGCAAACCAGCGCGGTAACCTCGGGCCTGCCATTCTGTGTGGTGCTTCTGGTGATGTGTTACACGCTGTACAAATCATTGGCCGCGGAATTCAATCAGCTGCCTTCGCCCCGCCGCGCGGTCTCCAACGAAGAGGGCGAGGAATAGGGCGCCCGGGTCACTCCAAGGCCCGGCGCCTGAACTGCACGTCATGAGGGAGGGACTCATGAGCAAGACTAAACGCAACCCCTTTCGCGGCTTCATGGACCTGGCCAGCGAAATGAACCGCACCCAGCATCAGTGGATGATGCATACGGGCCAATCCCCGAAGCAGCACGGCCAGACCCACGCCACCGCCTGGGTTCCCGCGGCCGACATCTTCGCCCTGAACGGCGATCTGGTCATCCGCTGCGAACTGTCCGGATTGCGGCGGGAGGACGTGGACGTGGCCGTCTCAAACGGCGTACTCACCATCTCCGGCGAGCGCAGAAGCGAGCTGGACGACAAGCAGGTGAGCTACTACACGCGGGAGCGCCGATACGGCACATTCCGGCGAACCATGGTGCTGCCGGAGGGTCTCACGGCTGACCACGTCCATGCCACCTACGAGAATGGGCTGCTGGTGATCACCATCAAGGGCGGCGCATCGACCCAGGTGCAGCACGTGACGGTCGGCGGCGAATAGGCGGGACGAAATCGGAACACATGTCCGATTTCAGCCAGTCTCATCCGCACAACCGGCGTAAGATCGGATCCAGGTTATCGACACCGAGGTCATCGACGCCGTGGAACTCGACCCCGCCGTTTGTGAACGCGCCCGGCTGGCGCGGGACACTCGTTTCGACGGCCGCTTCGTTACCGCCGTGCTCACCACGGGGATTTATTGCCGCCCCGTCTGCCCGGCACCTGTTCCCCGCGCCGAAAATGTTCGTTACTACCCTTCCGCCGCTGCGGCGGCGGAGGCCGGGTATCGGCCGTGTCTTCGCTGTCGCCCGGAAGCCGCGCCCGGCTCGCCGGCCTGGCGCGGCACCTCGGCAACCATAAGCCGTGCCCTGCGGCTGATCGACCAGGGCGCGGCGGACGAGGCCGGTATCGAACATCTGGCCGGGCGGCTCGGTATCACCGGGCGCCACCTCCGGCGGCTGTTTCTGGACCAGTTGGGCGCATCACCGACTACTGTGGCGGCCACGCGCCGGCTGCATCTGGCCAAACGCCTCATCGACGAAACGCGCCTTCCCTTCGCGGAGATAGCGTTTTCGGCGGGATACGGGAGCGTCCGCCGCTTCAACGACGCTGTGCGCACAACTTATGGCCGAGCCCCCGGCGAACTGCGACGCCGCGCTTCGGTCGAGCAGCCCACCGGGGAAGGCCCGTTGTCGCTGCGCCTGGGTTACCGAGCCCCTTACGACTGGGACGCCGTGCTCGGCTACCTGGGCCCGCGCGGCATCCCAGGCGTGGAGCAGGTTGCGGACGGGTGCTACCGGCGCTCGGTGCGCGTTGACGGCGATCGCGGCGCGGTGCTGGAGATCTCGCCGGCGCCGGGATGCGACGCCTTGCTTCTACGCCTTCGGGGCCTGGAACGTCCGGTTCGCCTTCAGGCGATCGTGGCCCGCGTGCGCCGGCTCTTCGATCTGGACGCGGTCCCGGGAGATATCCACGACGCTCTGGCCGATGATCCGGTACTGGGGGCTCGGGTCGGCCTGCGGCCCGGCCTGCGGATTCCCGGCTCCTGGGATCCCTTCGAGCTGGGTGTACGCGCCATCCTCGGCCAGCAGGTGAGCGTCGCCGGCGCCACTACGCTGGCCGGCCGCCTCGCCGACCGGTTTGGCCAGCCGCTGTCCATCGCCGCTGACGAATCGCCCCGACGGCTTTTTCCCCGCGCGGATGACTTGGCGGAAGCACCCCTGGAATCGATCGGTCTGCCTCGCAGGCGCGCCTCCACCATCCGTACCTTCGCCGCCGCGGTGGCGGACGGCACCCTCGAGCTGGACGCCGAAGCGGACGCGGACGTCTTGTATCAGGCGCTTTGCGCGCTACCGGGCATCGGCGACTGGACCGCCCAGTACCTGATGCTTCGCGGGCTCGGCTTTCCCGACGCGTTTCCGGCGGGTGATCTGGGCTTGCGCAAGGCCCTCGGAAACGGCGCCCCGATTCCGGCGCCCCGGGCGCTGGAACAAGCCCGGGCCTGGCGCCCCTGGCGTGGCTACGCCGCGATGTACCTCTGGAACGTAACGGCTCCCTGAAGGAGACGCCCCATGGACTACCGTATCGTTGAATCCCCCATTGGCCCGCTGGTGCTGGCCGGCCGCGGCGAAACCGTTGAACGCTTGGGCTTCGCCGGCACCCGGGAAGGCTGGAATCCGCCCGCTGACTGGCGGCAATCGTCCCGCGCCCTGGAAGCGGCGGCGCGCCAGCTCGAGGAATATTTCGCGGGCCGGCGCCACGATTTCGAACTGGACCTCGCGCCCCAGGGCACGGTGTTCCAACGGCGCGTCTGGGCGGCGCTGCGCACCATCCCCTACGGCGCCACCTGGTCCTACGCCCGCTTGGCCGGCGCCATCGGGCAATCGACTGCCTCGCGGGCGGTGGGCGCGGCCAACGGGCGTAATCCCATCCCGATCCTCATTCCCTGCCACCGGGTGATCGGCGCCGATGGGAGCCTCACGGGCTTCGCATGGGGAACCGAGATCAAGGCACGGCTGCTCGACCTGGAAGGCGCCCTGCCAAGCACCGGCGGTTCCGCCATCGCCCGCGCCGGAGGCTAGGGAGACGCTGATTTATTCACACGGCCGCGTTACGGCCTGAGAAGCCGGCATGGTAGCGCGCCGCGCAGCGCCGCCATAGTCATTCTACGGTCAAGCGGCGCAACACCCCAGGGCGGCTTCTCAGGCCGTAACCCGAAGGGCTCAGGTCTGTTTCGGCCCCTCGCGGTGTTGCGCCACCGGACGCGTGAATAAATCAGCGGCTCCCTAGGGGGTTCCACTGCCAAAGCCGGGCACAACCACGAACGTCCCTGTTTCTCCAGCCATCCCGCGCGCCCGGTCACCCCGCGATCCCCAGTCATTCCCGCGAAGGCGGGAATCCATGTCTTTGATAACACCAGCGTTCCTCCCGAGGCACGGGAAAAACCCGCCCCCATGTCCGCATCTCGGGCCCGCTCCCTCGTGTTGCAATCCGGCTCGCGCAATCCCAATTTGCTTTACTGGGTCGAAGCGGATCGGGAACCGGTTTGTGGCAACTCACGGAGACACGGTAAGGAATCTGGACGAAGCGACGGTGCGTAAAGCCGTCAAGGCCGCCGCCCTGGGCAACTGCATGGAATGGTTCGACTTCGGGGTGTACAGCTACCTGGCCGGAACCATCGGCCGGATCTTCTTCCCCTCCCACAGCGACTCCGCTTCTCTGCTGTCTTCCTTCGCGGTATTCGCCGTAGCCTTTCTGGTCCGGCCCCTCGGAGGCTTCTTCTTCGGCCCGCTCGGCGACCGGGTGGGACGAAGCAAGATCCTGGCAATCACCATCATCACCATGTCCGCCGGCACCCTGGCTGTCGGGCTAATCCCCGGCTACAACCAGATCGGGATCTGGGCCCCGGTCCTGTTGGTGGCGGCGCGGTTGGTACAGGGCTTTTCGGCCGGAGGCGAATACGGCGGCGCCGCGACCTTCGTGGTGGAGTCGGCGCCGGATGAACGGCGCGGCTTTCTTGCCGCCTGGCTGGACTTCGGAACGCTGGCGGGCTATTCCCTGGGCGCCTCCATCGTTACCGCCCTGACGCTGCTGCTTCCGCAAGACGCCATGTCCGCCTGGGGTTGGCGCGTGCCGTTTCTGCTGGCCGGCCCCCTCGGCCTGTTCGGTCTCTGGCTGCGACTGCGGCTGGAGGAGAGCACGGCCTTTCGTGGACTGAGCGAGTCCGGCGAGGTCACCCGGGCGCCGTTGAAGGAGGCGCTGGCCCTGAATTGGCGCAACATCCTGCTGTGCATGGGCTTGGTCCTGATCCTCAACGTCGCCTATTACGACGTTCTTTCCTACCTGCCGAGCTATCTCTCCGAAGAACTGGGCATCGGCAGTTCCACCGCGCTGATGGTGATCGTCGGCGTCATGGTGGGGATGATGGGGCTGGCTCCGGTGCTGGGCCGGCTGTCGGATCGGATCGGACGCAAGGCCATTCTGGTGATGCGCCTGCGCCGGCTTCATCGTGCTCGCCATGCCGGCGTTCTGGCTGCTGCAATCCGGAAGTACGCTTCTGCTGATTGTGGGCCTGGGCATCCTGGGCCTGCTCACGGTCATGCTGGCCGGCATCATGCCGTCCACCCTCCCGGCGATCTTCCGCACCCGCAACCGCTATGCGGGATTCGCCATCGCCTACAATCTGTCCACGTCGTTATTCGGCGGTACCGCGCCGTTCGTGATCCAGTGGCTGGTTTCCACCACGGGCGACAAATACATGCCGGCTTTCTACGTCATGGCCGCGGCCGCGATCGCTATCGTGCCGATCATGCTGATGCGGGAAAGCGCCAACCGGCCGCTGCCCGGTTCCTCGGCCCAGCGCGCGCAGTCCTGGCAGACCGATAGCAGTCCGGCCTGAGCGCATTCACCTCTCCTGTTCCAGGTACTCCTCGATGGCCTTGGTCTGCTCGGGGGTTGGGACGCGTCCGCCGCGACGAGCCATGTAATGCTCCATGCGGCTCACCACGGCCGGCCATTGATCGGCGGAGTGCTGCGCGGGCGAAGGCGGGGCATGGCACTGGGACGCAGAACCGGCTCTCCAACTCCCGACCATGTCGCAGATCCCCATCGTCGGACGCCGAGACCGGCCCGGAGGCGAGTACCAGAAACGCTGCAACGCCTAACCACTCCCATGCTCTGCTCATGACCACGTCGCGCTCCCACTGGTTTTAACGTTCAAAGCGCCCGCCGGGGCCAATGTGTCCGACAATGGACAGTGCTGGATCAACCGCCGCAGGCCTTGGCGCATTTCCTGGAGTTCCTGAATGCGCCTGTCCACTTCAGCCTCCTTGTCCAGCAAAGCCTGGCGTATATCCTCGAACCGCATCGCTCCGTCGTGAAACGGAGCCAGCTGGGCCTTCAGCTCCGCCAGGGAAAAACCCAGCGCCTTGCCCACCGCGATGATCTCCAGCAACAGGACGGATTCCTCGCCGAAATGGTGATAGCCATTCCAGCGCTCCTTGGACGCCCGGAGCAGCCCGATACGCACGTAGTGCCGTACGGTATGCGGCGAGAGCCCGGAACGGGCGGCGAGTTCGTGGACGAGCATCGGGCGACCTCTTGACCTTTGAGCATACTCTCAGGATTACGCTTGGCGACACCTTTGGTCAATACGCTCATGAGGATTCCATGACCCGTTCGTTACGCCGCCTGGTCTGGTGGAGCGCGCTCTACGATCTCGTCGTCACCACGCCCTTCGCCACACCGTTTACCGCACCCCTGGTTATCCACCACCTCCACGATCTGCACACCGCGCTGGGGCTTGGCGGGACAATCCCTGAGTTCGCCCCCATGCATCTGTTCTTCGTGAATCTGTTCGGTACCATTGTGGTCCTGTGGAGCGTTATCCGGCTGCTTGATCCCGCGCCGCGCTACGCTGCCTTCGACGGCGCGGGGCGCCTGTTGTTCTCCGCGTGGATGGCGATCTATTTTTGGCACTACGGCGGCAGCGGGCTGCTGCTGCTTTTCCTGGGCCCGGAACTGGCCTGGGGCATCGCCCAGCTCTGGGGCTGGGCGCGATACCGGCAACACGCCCTCGGCCACGGGCCGCTCGCCGCGGAGACTCACTATTTGGCACTTATAGCGGTTTTCCAGGCGGTCAGTTGCTAGGCGCGGTTGCGCAGGCCTGGTCGGGCTACGTCAAGCAAGCGCAACACCGCAGATGGCCGCCTGGAAAACCGCCCGAAGGGAGCCCCGCACAGGCGCCATTGCCAAGGGCTCGGCCATTGCCTGCGGGCGCCGCCTTGCACTGACGCCTGTGCGGGGCTCTATAAGGGCCAAATAATACGACGCACTACACTAAACGCCGGTTTGAAGACGGTGGTCACCTGCGTGGACCCCAAACCGATTCCCGCCAGTTTCGCCTTCGACGGTCCAATGTTCCGGGAACCTGCCCAGTTGAGCTGGGTGAGGTGGTCCACCGGGACGGCTTCGTTTTCGCCGATCTGCTGCCCGCGGCGGCCGCCGCACTGTCCTGAGACCGGTCCGGGAACGGGGAATCAGACGGGCGTGTGAACCGATCAGCGTCTCCCTTGGACGAAACCACTGGCTTGAGCTACCGTTAAGCGAACGTTGACCCAGCCGGCACGGCATCAGCGTTTCAATAATTCCAATGCCCGTGGGGAGATCGCCTTGTGAGCTTGCGTCAGCGGCTTGTTGTGCCCGTGTTGTTCCTGGTGGCCTTTGTCAGCTATGCGAACAACCTCATGGTCGCGCCGCTGATGACGAACATGGCCGCGGATTTCCATGTGGAAGTCAGCCAGCTTGGCTTGCTGATTACCGTCTACGGCCTGATCGTGGGCGCGATTTCGCTGATTGCCGGGTCCTTGTCTGACCGCTACGGCCGCCGACGTACCATCATCGTCTGCTCGGTCCTGGCGGCGCTGACCACCGTCTTGTTCGCCGCCTCGCGCAACCTCGCCGAGCTCTATGCCCTGCGCGTCATCAATGCCGTGGCCACCGGCCCCCTGCTGGCTTGCGCCTACGCGGCCATCGGCGATTTCGTGGCACCCGAACGCCGCGGCCGCGCCACCGGCTTCGTCACCAGCGCCCTGTTCATGTCAACCATCGTCGGCGTTCCGGTGGCGCTGATGCTCAACCAGGTTCAGGGCCTGGACTGGCGCGCGGCCTTCTACGGAATCGCGCTGTTGTCGGTGCTGGCCTGCCTGGGGGCCGCCACCCTGCCGCGAGGGGAACAGGCCGCCCGCCGCATTAATGTGTCCGGTCTGCTCCGGGGCTACATCGCAGTCCTGCGCGACTCGCGTCTGGCGGGCTTCATCCTGGTGTTCCTGCTGGTCTACATCGGCAACGGCATGTACATCACCTACTACCCCTCCTACCTGATCCTGGAACGCAGCCTGAGTACGCCGGCCCTGGCCATCGTCTACCTGGCCGGCGGGATTTGCGCTTACACCGCCACCCACTGGGCGGGCCGGGTCGCGGACCGTGTGGACCGCCGCCGCATGGCCACCATCGCCAGCTTCACGCTTGCGGTCTCGATGATCGGCATTCTCTACGTGCCAACGACGGCGGCCACCATCATGTGGGCGGCCATCGCCTCGGCCATCATCTACATGTCGTCCGAGGGATTCCGTCTCACCGCGCTGCAGACCGAAGCCATCGGCTTGGCCGAGCCCGAACGCCGGGGCACGTTCATGGGCCTGATCGCCACCGCCATTGCCGTGGGCACGTCCATCGGCGCCGCCGGCGGCAGCTTTCTCCTGGCCCAGTTCGCACCCACCGGGGCCATCAGCGTGGAGCGGATGGCCGGATACCAGTACGACACGTTCGCGGCCATTGCCGTAATGGTCCTGTCGCTGGCGCAGCTGCATGCCGGCACGCGCCAGCCCGTCGCCGCGCCGGCCAGGGAGCAGGCGTGATCTGCGGAGAAGAACAACGTCAAGGAAGAGGAGACAATCAATGCGCCATGTGCTGATCACCGGAGCCGCCAGCGGCATCGGGAAGTCCACGGCCTTCAAATTCGCCAAGACCGGGTTTCGGGTCTTCATTCTCGACAAAATGCCGGTGGGCGAAGACGTGGCGGCCGAAATCCAGGATGAATACGGCAGCCATGTGGCCGAATTCCATCAGGCGGACATCGCGAGCTTCGACGATGTGGCCGAGGCCGTGCGCGCGGCGGGGGAGTGGTTCGACGGCCGCCTGGACGTACTGGTCAACAACGCGGGCACCATCGAACAACAACCCAACGGGCGCTTCGCCGCCATCACCGACGTGGACGAAGACCTGCTGCAACGGCAATTCACCACCAACGTGTTCGGCCCGTTCTACATGGTCCGCAACGCCCTGCCGCTGCTGCGTGCCAGCGATACCCCCACCGTGATCAACATCTGCTCGGCGGCGGCGCGGGGCCTCACCTTGAACTCCCACTACAGCGCCAGCAAGGGCGCGGTGGAATCCTTCACCCGCTCCATGGCCCTGGAGCTGGCTCCGGACGTGGCGGTAATCGGCATTGCTCCGGGCCTGGTGGAAACGGCGCTGACCGCCGACATGACTGCCGAGGAGCGCGAAGGCTTCGTGGCGGGGATGCTAACCAAGCGCATGGTCAACACCTGGGAGATCGCCAATCAGATCGTCCACGTGGCCCACCCGGACAGCCGCAGCTTCACCGGCCAGGTCATCCACATCAACGGTGGCCTGTTCCGAGCCATGCCCTGAGCGGACACGCCCATGGACGAACGGGCCGTTATCGAGGAATTCACGCGCCGCCGCCGGCAAGTGACCGGCCTGGCGCTGATCCTCGGCGGCTTCGCCGGCCTCGCCCTGGTGCTGCTCCATTTCGACATGGCCAGCAGGGTAGCGACGGCCACCGTGATCCTGGGCAGCAGCGTATTCGCGGTTATCGTGAATCTGCGCCTTTGGCGCTGCCCCTCATGCCAAGGTCATCTGGGGCGCCTGTACCTGGGGCTCAAACAGCCCCGATTCTGCCCCCAGTGCGGCATCCGCCTGGTGGACGACGCTTCGTGAAGCAGGCCGCGCGAAGCGGCCGCCCCCTCAACCCGCCTGCAACGTCGCCATATCGATCACGAAGCGGTATTTCACGTCCCCGCGTTGCATGCGCTCATAGGCTTCGTTGATGTTCTTGATGTCGAGCATCTCCACTTCACAGGCGATGCCGTGCTCGGCGCAGAAGTCGAGCACTTCCTGGGTTTCCGGAATCCCGCCGATCAGGGAGCCCGCAAGCACGCGTCGCTTGCGGATCAGGTTGCCGCCGTGCACGGGGGGCTCAAGGGTATCGAGCAGCCCCACAAGGATATAGGTGCCGTCGACCCGCAACGTGGCCAGATAGGGGTTGAGATCGTGCTGCACAGGCGCGGTATCGAGCACGAAGTCGAGGCTTGCGGCGGCCGCCTCCATCTGCGCCTCGTCCGTGGAAACCACGACCCGTTCGACGCCATGGCGGCGGGCCTCCTCCACCTTGTCCGGCGACCGGGTGAACAACGTGACCTCGGCGCCCAAGCGCCTGGGCGAACTTGATACCCATGTGCCCCAGGCCACCCATGCCGACGACGCCGACACGGTCACCGGCCTTGACGCCGAACCGCCGCAAAGGGGAGTAGGTCGTGATTCCCGCGCACAGCAGGGGCGCCGCCGTGGCGGGATCCAGCTTGTCGGGGATGCGCAGCACGAAGCGCTCGCTGACCACAATCGCTTCCGAATAACCGCCGTAGGTGCGTGAACCATCGCTCCGGTCCAGGGCGTTGTAGGTCAGCACCATGCCGTTTTCGCAGTACTGCTCCAAGCCTCGTTCACAGGAAGAACAGTTCCGGCACGAATCCACCATGCATCCCACGCCCACCAGATCACCCGCCCGAAATCGGGTCACGTCGTCACCGACGGTGGTAACCCTCCCGATGATCTCGTGGCCGGGTACCACGGGATAGTTCGTGGTCCCCCAGTCATTGTGAACGTAATGGATATCCGTGTGGCAGACGCCGCAATACAGAATCTCGATGGCTACATCGTCCGGCCGCGGTGTCCGCCGCTCCAGCGCCATTGGGGCCAGCCCGGAGTCGGCGGAGTGCGCGGCGTAGGCCTTGGCTTGAGACATGGGTCGACCTCCTTGGAATCGGGTGGGCCCTCAATCTTAACCCCTCCCCGTCGTGAAGCCAGACCCGGATTCAGTGTCCGATCGTCGAGAAATTCACGCGCCGGCGGTGACGAATTACGGCGTTCGCCCTGACTGAGTGATCCGGGGGCACCGGCGCTGCCGGTCGTACAACGGCTACTGGGGCCAGGGGTGTCCGGGGCGGACGCAACCCGGGTATTGCCCTCGGTGTCGAGATCCCGGCTTTCGACGGGCCGCCGGGGACCGCACCCCGCGGCACCGCCGGCGGCCATTGCCGTAAATCCCGAAACACAGGCAGCCTTCGATCTACATGCCGGGGCTGAACGCCGCCTTACGCAAATACGAATTCCCTTCCTTTGCCTAAGTTTTCATCCTGATCCTCAGTTACAGAATCGGGTTTCGAGATGGAACAGACGGACGATTTGCAGTGGCTCGGCCGCCGGCAGACGGTGGATGACCATCTGGACCCGGCGCTGGTCCGGCGCATGGCGGCACTCTTTGATCGCGACATGGCGACGACCTCGGAATGCTTGCCCCCCTTGTGGCACTGGGCATTCTTCCAGGCGCCGAACGGCCAGTCGGAACTGGGCCTAGACGGACACCCCGAAAACGATGGTTTCCTGCCACGCCGTAACGGTCGTCAACGTATGTGGGCGGGGGGCGAAGTGATGTTTCGGCGTCCCCTGCGGCCCGGCCGTCCCGCCCGCCGGATCTCGACCCTGGAAAACGTCGAGCGGAAACAGGGCAGGACCGGGGCCTTGACGTTTCTGCTGGTGCGTCACGAGTACTTCCAGGACCACGATGGCCCTACCGGCGCCACAGTCCCCGCAATCATCGAACGGCAGGACATCGTATACCGGGACCCGGCTCCGCCCAAGACGGGTCCGGGCGAGCCCCCGCCCACGGCGCAATGGCAGCGGGAAGTGACACCCACGACCACTTTGCTGTTTCGCTACAGCGCGGCGACGTTCAACGGCCACCGGATTCACTACGACCACCCTTATGCCACGGAGCAGGAGGGCTACCCCGGCTTGGTCGTACACGGCCCGCTCATCACCACGCTGATGGTCGATGCCTTCGTAGCCGCGCAGCCGCAAGCGCGTCTGCGGCGGCTTCGCTATCGCGGACGCATGCCCTTGATCTCGCCGACGCCGTTCCAGGTGGCCGGCTGCATCGAGGAGACGGGCCGCGCGGCGCTTTGGGCGGCCAATGACAACGGGATCGCGCACCGGGCCACGCTAGAGTTCGACACCTGAGCCGGTCGCGTCAAGAAATGCAGCAAGGAGAAATAATGCTCGATCACGAAGACATGCAGGCCATCCGCAAGGGCGTGGCCGATCTTTGCGCACAGTTCGGCGGCGGCTACTGGCGCGAACTGGACGAGAAAAAGGCGTTTCCGGAGGAGTTCGTCGCGGCCATGACCGAGGCCGGCTGGCTGGCGGCCATGATCCCCGAGGAGTACGGCGGTTCCGGTCTGGGCCTGGCCGAGGCCTCCGTCATCCTGGAGGAGGTCAACCGCTGCGGCGGCAACTCCGGCACCATTCACGGCCAGATGTACAACATGTTCACCCTGCTGCGCCACGGCAGTGACGCCCAGAAGGAGCGCTATCTGCCCAAGTTCGCCTCCGGCGAGCTACGCCTGCAGTCGATGGGTGTGACCGAGCCCACCACCGGCACGGACACCACCCAGCTCAAAACCACGGCGGTGCGAAAGGGCGACCGCTATGTGGTGAATGGCCAGAAGGTGTGGATCTCCCGTATCCAGCACTCCGATCTCATGATCCTGCTGGCCCGGACCACCCCGCGGGACCAGGTGGCGAAGAAATCCGAAGGCATGTCCATTTTCCTGGTGGATCTGCACGAGGCCATTGGCAACGGCCTGACCGTTCAGCCCATCGCGAACATGGTCAATCACGAAACCAACGAACTGTTCTTTGACGATCTGGAGTTGCCCCTGGACAGCCTGATCGGCGAGGAGGGCAAGGGCTTCAAATACATCCTCGCCGGCCTCAACGCCGAGCGGACCCTGATCGCCGCCGAGTGCATCGGCGACGGCCGCTGGTTCATCGACCACGCCAGCAAATACGCCAGCGAGCGCGTGGTCTTCGGCCGCCCCATTGGCCAGAACCAGGGGGTGCAATTCCCTCTCGCGGAAGCGCACATCGAGGTCGAGGCCGCCGACCTCATGCGGTGGCAGGCCTGCGAGCTCTACGACCGGGGGGAAGACGCGGGCGTGGCCGCCAATATGGCCAAGTACCTCGCCGCGAAGGCCTCCTGGGAGGCCGCCAACGCCTGCCTTCAGACGTACGGCGGCTTTGGCTTCGCCAATGAATACGACGTGGAGCGAAAATTCCGCGAGACCCGTCTTTACCAGGTTGCGCCCATCTCCACCAACCTGATCCTGTCCTACGTCGGCGAACGCGTCCTGGGGATGCCGCGCTCTTTCTGACGGAGACCGACAATGAACAACATAGCGCCAGCAACTCACGTGCTTGCGGAGTTTATAGCTGACCTCCGGCTTGAAGATGTACCCCGGCCCGTGGTCGAACGCACCAAAGATTTGTTTCTCGACTGGCTCGCCTCGGCCCTTGCCGGCAAGGGCCGGCATCCCGTACCGGTATTCGAGCGGTATGCGGATGAAATGGGCCCGGCCCAGGGCTCCAGCATGATCCTGGTCAGCCGCCGTTCCACGTCCGCCCACTTTGCGGCTATGGTCAACGCGGCCTCCTCACACTTGGTGGAGCAGGACGATCTCCACAACAGCTCGGTGCTACACCCCGCCACCGTGGTATTCCCCGCGGTTTTGGCCGCCGCCCAGGATCTCGGCAGATCCGGCGCCGATTTGCTGGTGGCGGCCATCGCGGGCTACGAGGCCGGCATACGGATCGGGGAATTCCTGGGCCGCACCCATTACCGGGTTTTCCACACCACGGGAACCGTTGGAACGTTGGCCGCGGCCGCAGGCGTGGCGCGCCTTCGCGATTTCGACAGCGATCAGATGATCAATGTCCTTGGTTCGGCCGGCACACAGGCCGCCGGCTTGTGGGAATTCCTACGCGACGCGGCCGACTCCAAGCAGTTGCATACCGCCAAGGCAGCTTCCGATGGCCTGCTGGCGGCCTACATGACCGCCAGCGGCCTCACGGGTGCGCGGAACATTCTCGAAGGTCCCCAGGGCATGGCCGCGGGCATGTCCCGGGACGCCGATGCCGGACGGCTCATCGACGGACTGGGCAGCCGCTGGGCCACTGCCGAGACGTCGTTCAAGTTCCACGCATCCTGCCGGCACACCCACCCGGCCGCGGACGCACTTCTGCTGCTGATGCGGCGCGAGGGCCTGAGCCACGATCAGATCGCGTCCGTCACCACCCGGGTGCACCAGGCTGCCATCGACGTGCTCGGGGGCGTGGACGTGCCGACCACCGTGCACCAGGCCAAATTCTCCATGGGCACAGTGCTGGGGCTCATCGCGGTCTACGGATATGCCGGATTGGAGGAATTCGAACAGTACGCGTTGGACGACGAGCCCGTCGCCGCGTTCCGCCGCAAGGTGCAGATGGCGCTCGACCCCGAAGTGGACAATGCCTACCCCGGACGCTGGCTGGGGCGGGTGGACGTAACGACCACCGACGGTCGCCATTTGTCCGCGGCCGTGGACGAACCCAAGGGCGACCCGGGCAATACTCTTTCGCGTCCCGAACTCGAGGACAAGCTGCGCCGGCTCGCACGATTCTCCAATGCCGCCACGGACCGCGAGGTTGATGCATTGATCGAGCAGGTTTGGCGCCTGGAGCAATTGCCGACGGTGAATACGCTGCTTGCCACAGACACACCGAAGGAGGCCGTTCATGACGCGTAGAGACGCTCCCCGGCCGCTGGACGGCATCACGGTGGTGAGCCTCGAACACGCTATTGCCGCGCCGTTCTGCACGCGCCAGCTAGCCGACCTTGGAGCCCGGGTCATCAAGATCGAGCGCCCCGGCGTAGGGGACTTCGCCCGAGGCTACGACGAACGGGTCCGGGGCTTGGCTTCCCACTTCGTCTGGACCAATCGCTCCAAGGAAAGCCTGACCCTCAACCTCAAAGCGGAGGAAGGTCAGGACATTCTGCGCCGGCTGCTCGGGGAGACCGATGTGCTGGTACAGAATCTGGCACCCGGCGCGACCGAGCGCATGGGCCTGTCGTTCGAAGCCCTCAATGAGCGGTACCCGGATCTCGTGGTCTGCGACATTTCCGGCTACGGCGGCGACGGCCCTTATCGGGATCGGAAGGCCTACGATCTGCTGATTCAGAGCGAATCAGGGTTTCTCTCCGTGACCGGATCGCCGGACGAACCGGCGAAGGCCGGCTGCTCGATCTCCGACATTGCCGCGGGCATGTATGCCTACTCGAGCATCCTGGCGGCCCTCATTCAGCGGGGTCTTACCGGCCGGGGCAGCCACATCGACGTCTCCATGCTGGAGAGCATGGTGGAATGGATGAACTACCCTTTGTACTACGCGTTCGACGGCGCGGAACCCCCGGCACGGGCCGGAGCGTCCCATGCCACGATCTATCCCTACGGTCCCTTCCCGACGGGCGACGGCACCGTAATGCTCGGTCTCCAGAACGAGCGAGAGTGGAGGGCATTCTGTACAGAGGTTCTGCAGCAGCCGGAACTCACGGAAGACCCCCGGTTCGATGCCAATGCCAAACGCAGCGCGGCCCGTGTGGAGCTCAACCGGATCATCGGCGACGCGTTTGCCGGCCTGCAGTCGGCGGACGTGCGGCAACGCCTGGAGCACGCGGGGATCGCCAACGCAAACGTCAACACCATGCGCGACGTGTGGGACCATCCCCAGCTCAAGGCTCGGCATCGCTGGGTGGAAATCGGCAGCCCGGCGGGGACCTTACCCGCACTGTTGCCACCCGGGGGGAGCAATACCTTTGGGCCCCGCATGGACCCGGTTCCGGCCCTGGGCGAGCACACGGACTGTATCCTGGCCGAACTGGGTTTCACGGCAACCGCGATCAAGCAGTTACACCATGACGGCACCGTCTGACACCGAAACATCCCGCTTCCCCGCGGCCGGCCGGACCGGTCGCTCGGCGCTGTTCGTGCCGGCCACGCGACCGGACCGGATCCCCAAGGCGCTCGCGAGCGGCGCCGATGCCGTTATCGTCGATCTGGAGGACGCGGTGGCGCCCGAGGCCAAGGAACAGGCGCGGGATGCCTTGGGGGCCTTCGCTCTCGAAAACCCGGCGGCCGGTATTCTCGTGCGGATCAATGCCCCCGACACGGCCGAGTTCGAGCGGGATCTGGCGCTTTGTGCGCGATACGAGGCGATCGCGGGCGTCATGGTACCCAAGGCGGAGCGCCCCGAGGATCTGAGGCGAGTACTTACCGATACCGAAAAACCCGTGTGGGCGTTGGTCGAGAGTGCCCGGGGCGTGGACCGCGTCGCCGATATAGCGCGAATTCCCGGCGTGGAACGACTGAGCTTCGGGGCCTTGGACCTCGCCCTGGATCTGGACCTGCTCAACGGCCACACGGGCGCCGAAACGATTCTGGACCAGGCGCGCTACGCCATGGTTCTGCAATCGCGCGTGGCCGGGCTGCTGGCGCCGCTGGCGGGCGTGTGTCCGACCATCAATGACAGCGATGCCGTGATGCACGCTGGCGAACGCGCCCGGGCTATGGGCTTCGGGGGCATGCTCTGCATCCACCCGGCACAGATTGAGCCGGTGCATCGCGCATTCGCGCCCACCCTGGAAGAAGTGGCATGGGCCCGACGCGTACTGGCGGCCGACAGCGGAGGCAGCGGTGCCTACCAAGTGGACGGACAAATGGTCGACGCGCCGGTTATCGAAAGGGCGCGCCGCATACTTGCGCGCGGGTCCCGATAACGGCTGCCGCCGGGACGGGCTGGCGAAGGTGTAACTCTTCCCGAAAAGTGACCGAGCCGGGTATATTGGACTACGCGAAAGGGATTGACTCCCAACGCCACTGCGTCGCACAGCCCGCGGGACTCCCGCACACCTCCATGCCGAAGGAACCGGCCCGTGCACGTTGCGCCCGCGCAACCTGCTATTGCACGTCCGGAGATCTGTGGAACGTCGCACAATCACAAGCATACGAACCGAGCTGCCGCCAAACTGACCGAGGCGAATATGCCGGCCGGTTACAACCACGGCGGATCTGTCCGTGTCGTCGGTACCGAGGTTCGTGGCGAGGAGGTATGACTCATGGCACTGCACTTCGATTTGGCCGACATGCAGCTGATGGTCAACGTGGCCGGTGCGCACAGCCTGACCAAGGGGGCGGAATACAGCTTTCTTTCCGTGCCCGCTGCGAGCAATCGGGTCAAGAACCTGGAAAGCCATCTCGGCACGGCACTCCTGTACCGGACCAGCCAGGGTGTGACCCTCACACCGTCCGGCGAGGCCTTCGTACGCCACGCCCGGGTGGTCTTGCGCCAGCTGGAGCATCTGCGCGGCGACATGCAGGAGTATGCCCATGGCATCAAGGGTTGCGTGCGCGTATGCGCAAATACCACGGCCATGAACGAGTTCATCCCCTCGGCGCTTGAGCGCTACCTGGTCGATCACCCGGACGTGAACATCGAGCTACGTGAGCGCCTGAGCTACCAGGTGGTCAAGGCCGTCGCCGACGGCGTCGCGGATATTGGCGTGACGGCCCAGGATAGCGGTGGTGTCGGGATGAAATTCATTCCTTATCGCGTCGACCGGCTGGTGCTGGTGACCCATAGGGATCACCCCCTCGCGGCACAGGACGCCCACTATTTTGAAGACACCCTGGAATACGACTATGTCGGGTTGTTCGAGGCCAGCGCCATCCACTCGTTCCTCATGAAGGCCGCCGACGACCGGGGGCGGCTGCTTCGGGTGCGCGTGGAGGTCAGCAACTTCGAAGCGTCATGCCGGCTGATCGCCGCACAAGTCGGCATTGGGGTCATTCCCGAGTCCGCCGCCAAGCGCTACGTCAAGGACATGCCGCTGAAAATCATCG
>CAVQFO010000004.1:0-4641 GCA_963711725.1 uncultured Gammaproteobacteria bacterium
CGTCGCCGCGCCGACTGCGGTAGGGCTGAAGGCCGCGGCGTTGCTACTCGGCGGGACACGCCCTGGCGGGAAAGTCCAACGTAGGTCGGGTAGCGCAGCGTAACCCGACACGAAGGTGACGGCCCTTAACGGGCCCACATGCTGGCACCGATGCCGCTCGCCTCCACGCTGGGCGGGACCAACGTGGCGGCGCCGTGGGCAGAACCTACCGACCCGACGTCTATCGGGACTCGGCCCGGGCATTGGACATGCCGGTGCCCGAGGCGGACACGAAGGAGGAAGGCGTGCACGACCGGACATGGCAGCTGCGTGAAGGGGATCGGACCATTGTCATGGGCACGGATCGCTTCTTTGACGGAGAGAGGTTCGGGGGGATCGAGGGATAGCCCGCCACACGGCCCGGAAGGGGGAACGCGACGAAACCGTTCCGCAACGAATCCGGCCAAAGGCGCTATGATTGGGGCACCTCACGCGAACTTCATTGAGAGCTCCCAATGACAGCGAACTCCCGCCCGGGAAAGACGGGCAAGCCCTCGCGGCGCGCAAAGCGCCCCGCCGAGCCGCCGGCCGACGAGAGCGCGCGTCCGGAAGCCGAAGCGCCCTTTCCCGTGGTCGCGCTGGGCGCTTCCGCCGGCGGCCTGGAAGCGCTGTCGAGTTTCTTCAGCGAGCTGCCGCCCGTCACCGGCATGGCCTTCCTGGTCGTTCAACACCTCTCCCCCACCCAGGGCAGCATGTTGAGCGAACTGCTCGGCAAGGCGGCCCACCTGTCGGTGGTGGAGGCGGAGGACGGCGTTGTGCTGGCGCCGGAGCATGCCTACGTCATCCCGCCCAACCGGTACCTGGGCCTGAATGACGGCCGGCTGAGGCTGGAAATGCCGGAACCTTCCGAGCATCCGCGCCTGTCCGTGAACCATCTGTTCTTCGCGCTTGCCGCGGAGTTGGAAGACCGCGCTGTGGCCGTGGTGCTCTCGGGGACGGGGATGGACGGCACTGAAGGAATCAAGGCCATCAAGAATCACGGCGGCCTCACCGTGGCCCAGGATCCCCGCACGGCGCGATACGGGGGCATGCCGGAAAGCGCCATCGCATCGGGGCACGTGGACCTGATCCTGTCGCCGGAAAAAATGGGCCAGGAACTGGTGCGCTACATGCGTCTCCGCGAGGGGACCAGCGCCCGGGAACAGGCCATGCCCGCCGGGCAGCGCGTGCAATGGATAGCCCCCATCCTGGCCTACCTGCGGCAGGTGAAGGGCCACGATTTTTCCCAGTACAAGACCAAGACCATCATGCGGCGGCTCGGCCGCCGCATGGCCGTGCACAATATCGATAGTGTCGCCCGCTACGCCCAGTTCCTGAAGGATAATCCCGGCGAAGCAGACATTCTGATGCAGGAATTCCTGATCCGCGTTTCGCGGTTCTTCCGCGATCCGGCGGCATTCAAGGTGCTCGAGGACGAAGTCATTCCCGCCCTGTTCGAGGGGCGAGGCCTCGAAAGGCCGGTTCGCGTCTGGATACCGGGCTGCTCCACCGGAGAAGAGGCCTACAGCATCGCCATGCTCCTGGATGAGCAGATGAACGCGCTTAAAAAGGACTATCGAATCCAGATCTTCGCAACGGACATCGATTCGACGGCCCTGGAAGTCGCCCGCGCGGGACGCTACCCAGCGAGCATCGAGGCCGATGTGTCACCGGACAGGCTGCGCCGGTTCTTTACCCGGCAGGACGGCTTCTACCAGATCAACAAACCGCTTCGGGACATGCTGGTGTTCGCCGAACAAAGCCTCATCAAGGACCCGCCTTTCTCGCGCATGGATCTCGTGAGCTGCCGAAACGTCCTCATCTACCTCCAGACGGATCTGCAAAAGCGGGTATTGGCGCTGTTTCACTATGCCCTCAATCCCGACGGCTTCCTGTTTCTGGGCACATCGGAAACCATCAGCGGCATGGATGATTATTTCGTCCCCCTGCGGCGCGACACCAAGGCCTATCGCCGAGTGAATGTGAGTTCGCCCCAGGGACGCCGGATCGGTCCCTTGTTCCTCCCAGATCCGGCCGCCAGCCGCAAACCCGTGTCGGGCAGCGTCTCCAGCGGCGGATCGCTGAATTTTTCCGCAATCATCGAAAAGGCGCTGCTCCGCGACCACACGCCGCCGTGCGTGGTCGTTAACGCACGCAACGAGATCGTCTATTTCCATGGCCGCACCGGCCGCTTCCTGGAAGCACCGCCCGGTGCTCCAACCACCGATGTGGTCCAGATGGCCCGGCCGGCGCTCAACAGCGCGCTGCGCACCGCACTGCATCAAGTCCGTGCCCGAGGACAGACCATTCACACGGGCGCAGCCCAGGCGGACGGCGGTCTGATTCGCGTCACCGCGGCGCCATTGAACGAACCCTCGGTGCCTCCGGGAATGGTCCTTCTGCTGGTCCAGGACGTGGAGGGCGAGAAGAGCGAGGGCTCCACGCAATACGTCAGCGGAGAATCCGACCCCGACACCCAGATCCGGGGGCTGCAGTTGGAGCTTCACGAAACCAAGGAAGCCCTGCAGGCGACCATCGAGGAAGTGGAAACCGCCAACGAGGAGCTACAAAGCAGCAACGAAGAACTGCAGAGCAGCAACGAGGAGCTCCAAAGCAGCAACGAGGAGTTGGAGACATCCCGGGAAGAGCTGCAGTCAGTGAACGAGGAGTTGCACACGGTCAACGCCGAACTGGAACTCAAGGTCGAAGAGCTATCGCGCATTAACGACGACATGAACAACCTGCTGGCCAGCACGGCCGTGGGCCTGATTTTCCTGGATCGCGAACTGCGGATACAGCGATTCACGCCCGCTGCGACCGAGATCGTACCCCTGATCGCGGGCGACATCGGGCGGCCGCTGGCAAACATCAGCCTGGACTTGAAGGACGGCGACCTGGTGGACGATTTACGGCACGTGGTGCAGGACTTGGCGACACGGGAACGGGAGGTCTGCACCAGCGAGGGCAAGTGGTACCTGCTGAAAATGCGGCCTTACCACACGTCTGACAATCGCGTGGGCGGGGCGGTACTGGCGTTCGCGGACATCACCGATACCGTGCGGCTTCGCACTGCGCGCAAACTGGCTGGCGCACTGGATGCCTGCCCCACCATGGCGCTGGTCCTCGATACCGACGGCTGCGTCCAGTACGCCAATGCGGCGTTCGCCGAGGCAACCGGCCAAGCCGTCGACCCCTCGCGCCCGAAGCCCCTTGAGGAGTTTGGAGTCAAACCGGTGGCTGCCAAGGAGTGGCAAAACGGCTGGCGCACCTTGCTTGGCGGCGGCACCTGGTCCGGCACCATGGAACTGCCCATGGCGGACGGCCAGTCCGTCCGCGCCACGACAACCGCCGCCGGGATCGTCGCCGAGGGACGGGCGGCCTCTTGCGTTGCCCTGTACTTCGGCCCCTTGGAGTAGCTCGGCCAGCATTGACGACAATCAACACCCCCAAGGCGGCCAAGGTCTATACTTAAATAACCTTCCAGGAAGGATTGCCATGTCTCAGTGGCCCCGGCAGGCGGTGTAGAGCGCCACATAAACGATGAGCGAGGCACTTCACTCACCCTCTTAGCCGCCTTCAAGGAGTGGCTCAGCGCTTCCCCTTCGGTGCTGCGGCTTCACGATCACGCCGCCTCACGCCGCCTCGGCCGCGCCAAGCAGCCAAAGAGCCCGGGCGCTCTGGGACAGGCCAATACCCCCTGAAAGGTTAGTAACTCCTTTGGGCAAGAGACTGATGCTCATGGTTGAGCACGATAGCCATTCGACGAGTTCCGCTGACCTGCGGGCCGCCGCTGAAGAGCGCCTGGCGGACCGGATAATCGATGCCCGCACCTTGTCAAGCGACGACGTCCGGGCACTCGTTCACGAACTGCAGGTGCACCAGATCGAACTGGAGCTGCAAAACGAGGAACTGCAGAACGCCTGCCAGCAAATGGACACCCTGCGCGCCGCGCTGGACGACCTCTATCAACTCGCCCCCGTCGGCTACATAACGCTCCGACCCGACGGTCTGATCCTCCAGGCGAACGCCGCCGCCGGCAGCATGCTGGGGCTCGACCCCGGGCAACTGGCGGGTGCCCGGTTCTACCGGTTCATCGCGCCGGAAGATCGAAACATTTATTTCGCTCACCGTAGCCATCTGAAGAAGAGCGGGCGATACGCCCAATGCGAACTCCGCATCCAGGCCAAGGCAGGAGAGTGTCGCGACGTTCGCCTCGCCAGTCTCCCGAAATTGGACCTGAGCGGGCGCGTCGTGGCTTACCGGACCACGCTGTCCGATGTTACCGACCTGAAGCGCACCGAACGCCGCCTTAGAGTGGCCGCATCCGTCGTCGAGGCCACCGGCGAAGCCGTGGCGATCACGGATCCGGAAGGGAATATCCGCAAGCTCAACCCCGCCTTCCTGCGTCTGACGGGGGCCGGGGAAAAGCGCGCCAAAGGCCAGCCGCTCCTCAATTTTGTCGATGATGCCAGCGCGCAAAAGCTCCGAGCGATCTGGCGCACGCCTCAAAAGCAACACCAATGGGCCGGCGAACTGCGGATTCGCGGCCACGACGGCGAATTCGCTCCCGTGTGGGCGTCGCTGTCCGCGGTGAAGGACGACATGGGTCTCGTGACCCACGTT
>CAVQFO010000005.1:0-4416 GCA_963711725.1 uncultured Gammaproteobacteria bacterium
CGTCGCCGCGCCGACTCCGGCAGGGCTGAAGGCCGCGGCGTTGCTACTCGGCGGGACACGCCCTGGCGGGAAAGTCCAATGTAGGTCGGGTTAGCGCAGCGTAACCCGACACGAAGGTGACGGCCCTTAACGGGCCCACATGCTGGCACCGATGCCGCTCGCCTCCACGCTGGGCGGGACCAACGTGGTCGGCGCCGTGGGCAGAACCTACCGCCCCGACGTCTATCGGGATGCGGCCCGGGCTCTGGACATGCCGGTACCCCAGGTGGACACGAAGGCGGAAGGCGTACACGACCGGGAATGGCATCTGCGCGAAGCGGGGCAGGCCATCCGCATGGGCGCGGATCGTTTCTTTGATGGGGAACGGTTTGGAGGAATATAGCCATCCACCGCAAAGTGGCGGGATAACCCGCGCGTCAAGGGGAATCGCAACGAAGTCGGACCACAACGACTCCGGCCAAAGGCGCTATGCTTGGTGCACATCACGCGAACACCAGTTGAGAGCCTCGGATGACAGCAAACTCCCGCCCAGGAAAGACGGTAAAACAACCCCGGCGCGCAAAGCGCCTCGCCAAGCCGGCGGCCGGAAAGACCCGGCAAGCCAAAGTTGAACCGTCCTTTCCCGTGGTCGCCCTGGGCGCTTCCGCCGGCGGGCTGGAAGCCCTTTCGAGTTTCTTCAGTGCACTGCCGCCGGTCACCGGCATGGCGTTCCTGGTCGTTCAGCACCTCTCCCCGACCCAGGGCAGCATGCTCAGCGAACTGCTCGGCAAGGCGGCCCACCTTTCAGTTGTGGAAGCGAAAGACGGCATTGCCCTGGAGCCCGAGCACGCCTATGTCATCCCTCCCAACCAATACCTGAGCCTGGATGATGGCCGGTTGAAGCTGGAGAAACCCGCGCGCTCCGAGCATCCGCACCTCGCCGTGGACCATCTGTTCTTCGCGCTCGCCGAGGAGCTGCAAGATCTTGCCGTGGCCGCGGTGCTCTCGGGAACGGGGATGGACGGCACGGAGGGGATCAAGGCCGTCAAGAACCGCGGCGGGCTCACCCTCGCCCAGGATCCGCAGACGGCGCAATACTCCGGCATGCCGGAAAGCGCCATCGCATCGGGGCACGTGGACCTGATCCTGTCGCCGGAAAAAATGGGCCAGGAACTGGTGCGCTACATGCGCCACCGCCAGGAGAGCAGCATCAAAGAACACGCCATGCCCGCGGAACAGCGCGTGAATTGGCTGGCGCCCATTCTGGCCTACCTGAGACAGACCAAGGGCCACGATTTCTCCCAGTACAAGACCAAGACCATCATGCGCCGTCTCGGCCGCCGCATGGCCGTTCACAACATCGACAGCGTTGCCCGCTACGCCCAGCTACTGAAGCGAGATCCGGGCGAAGCGGACATTCTGGTGCAGGACTTCCTGATCCGTGTCTCGAAGTTTTTCCGAGACCCGGCGGCCTTCAAGGTGCTCGAGGAGGAAGTCATTCCCGCGTTGTTCGAAGGGCGCAGCTTCGAGAGGCCGCTTCGCGTCTGGGTACCCGGCTGCTCCACGGGCGAGGAGGCCTATAGCATCGCGATGCTCCTGGAAGAGCAGATGAGCGGGCTGATGAGGGACTATCGGATTCAGGTCTTCGCCACGGATATCGATGTGGTGGCACTGGAAGTCGCCCGCGCCGGACGCTATCCGACGACGATTGAAGCCGATGTGTCGCCGGAGAGGCTGCGCCGCTTCTTCACCAAGCAGAATGGCGTCTACCAGGTCAGCAAACCGCTTCGCGACATGTTGGTGTTCGCCGAACAGAGCCTGATCAAGGATCCCCCTTTCTCGCGGATGGATCTCGTCAGCTGCCGAAACGTTCTCATCTATCTCCAGGCCGATCTGCAAAAACGAGTGCTGGCGCTGTTCCACTATGCTCTGAATCCCAACGGTTTCCTGTTCCTCGGCACATCCGAAACCATCAGCGGAATGGATGATTACTTCGTTCCACTGCAGCGAGACACGAAGATCTACCGTCGCATCGACGTGAATTCGCCCCAGGGACGCCGCATAGAGCCCTTGTTCCTCCCGGACCCGGCCGCGACGGGCACAGGCCCGGTGATCAGCGCTCCCAGCGGCGGTTCGCCGAACTTCTCCGCGGTCATCGAAAAGGCCCTGCTTCGCGACCATACGCCGCCGTGCGTGGTCGTAAACGCACGCAATGAGATCGTCTATTTCCATGGCCGCACGGGCCGCTTCCTGGAAGCACCGCCGGGGGCGCCAACCACCGATATCATTCAGATGGCTCGGCCGGCGCTCAACAGCGCCCTGCGCACCGCGCTGCACCAAGTCCGCACCCGAGGACAGATCATTCATACCGGGGCCGCCCAGGCGGACGGCGGCCTGATTCGCATCACCGCAGCGCCGTTGGACGAGCCCTCGACCCCCCCGGGGATGGTGCTGCTGCTGGTTCAGGATGTGGAGGGCAAGAATAGCGAGGGATCCTCCCAATTCGTCAGCGGCGAAGCCGACGCCGAAGCCGAAGTCGAAACGCTGCAACTGGAGCTTTACCAGACCAAGGAGGCCCTGCAGGCGACCATCGAGGAAGTGGAAACCGCCAACGAGGAGCTACAAAGCAGCAACGAAGAACTGCAAAGCAGCAACGAGGAGCTCCAAAGCAGCAACGAGGAGTTGGAGACATCCCGGGAAGAGCTGCAGTCAGTGAACGAGGAGTTGCACACGGTCAACGCCGAACTGGAACTCAAGGTCGAAGAACTTTCGCGCACCAACGACGACATGAACAACCTTCTGGCCAGCACCGCCGTCGGCATGATCTTCCTGGATCGCGAACTGCGGATACAGCGATTCACGCCCGCCGCGACCGACATCGTTCCCCTGATCGCGGGCGACATCGGGCGGCCGCTGGCAAACATCAGCCTGGACTTCAAGGGCGGCGATCTGGTCGACGATCTCCGGCACGTGGTGCAGGACTTGGCGACACGGGAACGGGAGGTCTGCACCAGCGACGGCAAGTGGTACCTGCTGAAAATGCGGCCCTACCACACCTCGGACAATCGCGTGGGCGGGGCGGTACTGGCGTTCGCGGACATCACCGACACGGTGCGGCTTCGCACCGCGCGCAAACTGGTGGGCGCACTGGATTGCTGCCCCACCATGGCGCTGGTCGTCGATACCGACGGCTTGTCCATGTACACCAATGCGGCGTTCTCCGAGGCCACCGGCCTCACGCTCGACCCCTCGAAGCCGCAATCCCTTGAAGCGCTTGGAGTAAGGCCGGTAGCGGCAAAGGACTGGGCCAACGGCTGGCGCACCTTGCTTGGCGGCGGAACCTGGTCCGGCACAATGGAATTGCCCGGCCCGCAGGGCCAGTCCGTCCACGCCGCGACAAGCGCCGCGGGAATAGCCGCCGACGGGCGGGCGGCCTCGTCCATTGCGCTCTACTTCAACCCCTTGCAGTGACTTGGCTTCTATTGACACCCATCAAACCGTCTCCGCCGCCGGCGTCTATACTTGGGTTTCGTAAGTAGAGAGGTTGGTGCTCATGGGGGAGCATGATAGCCGCCAGGCGAGTTCGGCCGACCTCCGGGCGGCTGCAGAGGAGCGCCTGGGGGATCGAGAATTCGATATCTGCTCCTTGTCGAACGACGACATACGGGCACTCGTTCACGAATTCCAGGTGCACCAGATCGAGCTGGAGATGCAGAACGAGGAGCTGCAGAGTGCCTATATGCGCTTGGATGCCCTGCGCGCGGACCTCGACGACCTCTATCAACTCGCTCCCGTCGGCTACATAGCGCTCCGCCCCGACGGGCTGATCCTCCAGGCGAACGCCACCGCCGCCGCCATGCTGGGAATCGCGCCCGGTCGATTGGCGGGGGCCCGGTTCTACCGGTTCGTCGTGCCGGAGGATCAGGACATCTATTTCGCCCACCGCCGCCACCTGACGGAGAGCGGGCAGCATGCCCGGTGTGAGCTCCGCATCCTGACCAAGGACGGGCAGCGCCGTGACATCCGTCTCGACAGTCTCCCGAAATTGGACGATGGCGGCCGGGTGGTGGCATACCGGACCACATTGTCCGACATCACCGACCTGAAGCGGACCGAACGCAGCCTGAAGGTGGCCGCCTCCGTCGTCGGGGCTACGGGCGAGGCCGTGGCGATCACCGATCCCGACGGCAACATCGCCGAAGTCAATCCTGCCTTCCTGAGCCTGACGGGCATGGAGGACCAACACACGGTGGGCCACGCGCTTTTCGGTTTCGTCGATCACTTCAGCGCGGAGAAGCTCCGCTCGCTCTGGCGCGCGCTTCAAAAGAATGGCCAATGGACCGGCGAACTGCGGGTTCGCAGCCGGGACGGCGAATTCATTCCCGTCTGGGCCTCGCTGTCCGCGGTGAAGGACGACGATGGTCGCGTGGCCCATGT
>CAVQFO010000006.1:0-7757 GCA_963711725.1 uncultured Gammaproteobacteria bacterium
CAACGAGGCCGTTCGCTGCCTGGACGAAGGGGTGATTCGGGGCGCTCGTGACGGGGATATCGGTGCCATCTTCGGTATCGGCTTCCCACCCTTTCTGGGTGGCCCCTTCCGGTACGCGCAAAATCAGGGGGTTCAAAAATTCCTCCAGCTGGAATCGCTGGAGCAGCGCTTCGGGGATCGTTTCAAGCCTGCCGATGCGCTGCTGCGCATCAGCGGAGAAGCGCGAGACGTTCTACCGCTAGGGCGCGCCCGAAAACTCAGACGCTGAGTTGATCCACCGGCTCGTGGATGACGATCATCCGCCCTGCCTGGCTGATGCGGCCCTGTGGCACCAATTCCTTGAACGTGCGGTTCACCATCTCGCGCGAGAGGCGCCCACCATGGAGGCGATGTCCTTCTGCGTGGGCGGATCGCGCACGATCAGCTGACCGTCGGCCTGTTCCGCCGCATCCAACAGCACGCGGGCCACGCGGCCGCCCACATCCAGCATCGCCAGGCTGCCGATGGTGCGGTTGCGGATCGCAGACGCCGGGCCAACTCCTGCATCAGCGCCATGGAAATTTCGGGGTGGCCGGTCAGCCAGCGCTGGAACTCGGCCTTGCTGATCATGAGCACTTCCGATGGGGTCATGGTCACAACCCGGGCGCTGCGAACCTCCGAATCCACCAGCGCCATTTCCCCGAAGCACTCGCCCGCCTGGAGGATGGAGATAATCACGTCGTGGCCGTCGGCATCAGAGAGCAGGACCTTCACCTTGCCCTTTTCCACCAAATAGAGGGCATCGGCGAAATCGCCTTCCTCGAAGATCATGGCGTCTTTGGGAAAACGCCGTGAAACCGTGACCCGGGAAAGGGCCGCAATCTGATCGTCGGAGAGATCGGCAAAGAGAGAGACCTTCCTCAGAAGATCCTTTTTATCGTTTGTCATGGCCATCGTCATTGAGGGGTGCAGGATAAAAGTCCCTTTTGCCCGAATTGTCGCGAAGTAGCGTCTCCCTGGGGAGACACTGATTTTTTCACTAGAAACGCAGACGGTATTTCACATCGGCTCCCCACGCGGTGTTGCCCTGGGAGGAAACGCCAGTCTGATAGCTGGAATCAGTGCCCGTCAACGTGCTCGAATCGATCCCCTGGAAACCCCATTGCTCCCCGAAGAAGCCTACCGCCAGGGAACCGGCCTGAGAGAAACGCCAGTTGCGTTCCAGGCGCAACCGAAGGCCGTTGTCCGCGCCCGGCGGCCGCGCCCGAAGGTGTGGGGGGCACCGGCCTGGTAATCCGGCTCGAGCACGTGCATCAAGGCCACGTCCACCAGCCAGCGATCCTGCCCACCCGCCAAAGGCAGCTTGACGCCCAGGGCCGCCTGCCACCACCGGGAGGTGGTGTCGCCAGTCAGATTGTCACTGGCGGTCTGCCACCATTCGTGCCGGGCGGCTTCCCCGTAAAGCCAGAAGTCCTGGCCTTCGGTGACCTGGAAACGCCGTGCGACCCCCAGGCCCGCGGCCCAGCCGGCATCGGTCGGCAGGGCGCCGTCATCAAGGCTCAGGGGGATGTATTCGCCCTTGGAGGTATAGCGCCCGCCGAAGCCCTGAACGGCCCAATCACCGAACTGGTTGCTCACTTCCGCCTGCCCGCCCCGCAGGGACAGACCCGATTCGAAAGTGCTGGGCTTCGACGTGTCGTTCTTCGCGGAATCAGGCTGCGCGGCCGCCGCCATACCGATACATCCAAACAGACTGACCAAGGCTCCCAATGCGATCAATTTGTTCATGGCGTCGACCCACAAAAAGGAAACGGAGGGCACAAGGAGCCCTCCGTTTAGTGTAACCCAAGGTGAGCTCGGGTGTTAGAAGTCCAGGCCGAGATCACCCCAGGCAACCCCGGTCTGGGTGCTGTCCGTGGTGCCGTCGCCGTTGCTGTCCGTGGCGATGGTGGCCTGATCGGTACCCTGAGTCGTAGTCATCGTGGCGGTGGAGTTGTTATCGCCGGTTACCACGACCTTGCCGCTGGTGTCCCAGGTAAAGGTTCCATCCGTGTAGTAGCTGAATACCAGAGGCCGCTCGGTGTTGACGTTGATCACGCCGGCCAACTCCGTGCTGGACAAGGTGTAGTCGTAATCAAGCTTGAAGATGTACCGTCCGGCACCGCTGTCGATCGCGAACTCCATGAGGATATCGTAGTTCGTCAGCACCGAGGTTTGCAGGACGTCGTTGCTGTCGCGATATTTCATCGTCAATCGCGAGCCTGTCATTTCGAAGGCGAAGGAAGACTTGCCGCCGTAGTCCGGGTCCGAGTCCTGGTATTGGAAGCTCAACGTGGCGTCACCGTCGACCTCCCAGAGGAGCTTACCGCTGCTGAGCTCATTGGCGCGCAGCGACGAATAGGTAATGTTCAGCGTGTAGCTGTAGTTGCTCCCATTCTGGGTCCAGCCGCTGGCAAACACCGCGTCAAAGGAGCCGTTGTACTCACTGCCGCTGATATGGCATCCGGTGTATTCCACCCTGACTTCGGCGTTGTCACCCGGCTGAGTCTGGGTGCCGCCACCCAGGCTGACATACGTAACCGTGGCAGTACCCGCGGTGGCATCGGTTGGGTCGCAGTTGACGGTAGTCGTCTGCCTGGTGGCGCGACTACCAAGGTGGCCCGCTGCCGGAAGTTGTTTCTTAAGCAGCGTGGTAATCAGGGTATTGGTGGCAAGCGCCACACCCTGGGCGCCGGATTCGTCACCGTTCGCGATCTTCGGCGCCGTTGTGGGGCTGCCGTAGTTGGTCGCCAAGTTGCCGGCCCGGCTGACGCTCTGGGCGCTCGACAAGCCTTTGCTGACGACCGTTTTGCTGTTCGTCGAATCGATTGCGACTTTATCGGTGGGCTGACGGCCACCACTTGAACTGCTGCTCGAAGTGCCGCTGGAGCTGTCGCTACCGCCCCCGCCGCCCCCGCAACCGGCAAGAGCCACACCGAAAAGAATCACTGGAATCCACAGTTTCTTCTTGGAAAGCATAAAGATCTGTCCTCTTTTTTCTCCCTGACGCCCATTGGATTTTGTGCATAGGCGTACACAACCTATCGCGCAAAACGGGCAGTCTCAACTCGACGGGAACGTTACAGTGCCGCTGTCTTAACGGCGCCGTGCCCACGCCCCGAAACGCGCTGCCCAGACTAGGTAATGAGGGGAGGATCAGATATGGAAGGGGTCACCCGGCCGATGTGCGGGATATCACAGTGACGTCGCAACCCTAGGGCACACCCTAGGGTTGCGACGATCTATCCACGCGCTCGCGGCGAATAACCGGTACTTCCCTGGGCTGTACGGTCAGCCTTGCAGCCATTCCTTGGCTTTCGCCACGCCGTAGCCCACCGCTTGGTCGAGCCCTATTCTCGGCGGCATGGGGAGTTCGTCCGGACTGACCAGTACATCGACCACCGCCGGCTTGCCGCTGTTCATGGCGTGAGACAACGCTTCTTCCAGGTCACCCGGCTCACTGACGCGATAACCCTCGCCGCCGCACAGTCGCGCGTATTCGGCAAAGTCCGGGTTGCGCAGATCCGTCTCGAACTCCGGTATGCCCTTGGCCTCTTGTTCGCCCTTGATCAAACCGAGCTTTGAATTGTTGAAGATCACGACCGTGATCGGCAAGGCGTAGTCGACGGCGGTGAGGAAGTCGGCCATCAGCATGCTGAACCCACCGTCTCCGGTCATTGCGACTACCTGCCGATCCGGAAAACGCAACTGCGCGCCTATCGCGGCCGGCAGTGCATAGGCCATGCTCCCCAGGCTGGCGGACAGGCTGAACATCTGGCCCTTGTGGATTCGCAGATGCCGCGCACACCAGGCGGTGACGGTGCCGGTATCACACGTGAAGATCGTGTCGTCGCGGGCGACGTCGCCCACCATCCGCGCCAACAGTTGCGGTTTGATGGGGACGCTTTCGTCGCGCTCGTCCTCTTCCTGTTCTTCCAGCCATTTGCTCATGGCCTTCTTCGAACTCTCCAGGAAACTGCGATCTTCATTCCGGCGAAGGCGTTGACTCAGAGCGCTCAGCGTACCCGCCGCGTCTCCGACCAGCCCGACCGATACCGGATAGCGTTTGCCCAAGCGAAGCACATCGCGATCGATCTGCACGGCCGGTACCGGCTTGGGCAGGAACTCCTCGTAAGGAAAGTCGGTACCCACCATGAGCAGAGCGTCGCAGTCCATGATCGCGTCCACCGCCGGCCTCGTGCCCAGCATGCCCAAGCCGCCCAGGGACAAGGGGTGGTTGTCCGACAGAACGCCCTTGCCGCGCAGGGAACGGATTATCGGGGCGCCCAGGGATTCAGCGACCGCGATCAGTTCCTCCGTGGCGTCCAGGCAGCCCACGCCGGCGAGGATCACGACCCGGCTGGCGTCATTGAGCATGTCCGCGGCCCGATCCAATTCCCCGGCGGAGGGCACGGTATGGCCCGCGTGCTGGTACATCGGATGACGTCGATCCGCATGCGGCACGGGCTCGCCGGCGATATCCAGGGGAAGACTGAGGTGGGTCACCGTCCGGCGCGCCATGGCAATCTGGCAGGCCTGCCCCACCAGATGGTGCATCTGCGCCGGCGTCATGACCTGCTGATTGAAGGCGGCGACGTCCTTGAAAAGCGTGTAGAGATCCACTTCCTGGTGGTAGTCGTTGCCGATGTGGGCCGTGGGTACCTGCCCGGTGACGGCCAATACCGGCGCATGATCCATTTTCGCATCGTATAGACCGTTCAAAAGGTGGATCGCCCCGCCTCCGGCAGTGCCCACACACACCGCCAGTTCTCCCGTGAGCTTCGCCTGGGCACTCGCGGCGAACGCGCCGGCCTCTTCGTGGCGAACTTTTACAAATTGGATGACATCCTGCCTCCGGATCGCGTCCACCAGATCATTAATGGCGTCACCCGGGATCCCGAAGACGTGGCGCACCCCCATCTCCGCGAGTACTTCCACGAGCATTTCGGTCACGGACATTCTTGCCATGTACACGTCCTCCGCTATGGCCCGGGGGCCGCCGATTGGGCGGCGCAAGGGCCTGTTTATCCGTAGAAACCGCGTAGTTCGATCGCCTCCTTCACCCGCTCCGCGGCGATGAAGTAGGCGGCATCACGGTAAGAGAGCTTTTCGTTTTCGGCGCACCCGCGAACGGTCTCCCAGGCGTCGGCCAGCAGTTCCTCCAGGGTTTCCAGAACCCGTTCCCGGCTCCATCGCAGGCCTTGCTGGTTCTGGACCCATTCCAGGTAGGACACGGTCACGCCACCGGCGTTGGCGAGTATGTCCGGAACGGTGGGGATGCCGCGCTCCTTGAGCCGCTCATCGGCGCCGCAGGTTGTCGGGAGATTGGCGCCCTCGACAATCATCCGGGCGTTGATATCGTCCACGTTGTTCTCGTGGATCATGCCTTCAACCGCAGCGGGGATAAGCACATCCACTTCCACCTTTGGCAGTTCATCGCCATCAATGCGCTCGGCTTCCACATCCAACTCACCGATCGGTGAATTAAGACCCCGGCGTTGGTGTTGATCCATCAGATCATCCACGTCCAGGCCGTCGCTGTTGTAGAGCGCGCCGTACTTATCGCTGAGCGCGACCACTTTCGCGCCTTTTTCGGCCATGAAAAGGGCCGTGTGGCTGCCCACGTTGCCGAACCCCTGGACCGCGATCCGCGCGCCGTCCAGATCGATGCCGTTCTCCTCCGCGGCCCACGCGGCGACGGTGGCGACACCGCGCCCGGTCGCCTCGGTGCGGCCATAGGAGCCACCCAGAGCAAGCGGTTTGCCGGTCACCACGCCGGGCGCGTCTCCCCCTTTCGTACGTGAATAGGCCTCGTAGATCCAGGCCATGACCTGACCGTTGGTCCCCATGTCCGGTGCCGGCACATCCATGCTCGGCCCCATCAGGGGCGCCATCTTTTCCGTATACTGCTTGGTCAGCGCTTCGAGTTCGGGAAGATCCAGCTCGTCCGGGTCGCAGTCGATCCCACCCTTGGCGCCGCCCAGGGGAATGTTCACAACCGCTGTCTTGTAGGTCATCGCCGAGGCCAAGCCTCGAAAGTGGCCCAGACCGACCTGAGGATGGAACCGCAAGCCTCCCTTGAATGGTCCGCGGCTATGGTTGTGCTGAACCCGGTAGCCCTGGAATACCCTTAGGCTGCCATCGTCCTCCCGGAGGGGCAGCTCGAACTTCACTTCCCTCAAGGGGGTTCTGAGCAGATAACTCATCTCCTCGCCGGCGTTTACCCGATTCAGGGCCGCACTGAGGAAATTCTCGTTGCATTCTTGGGGGTTATGGCCGTCGGGCGCTTGCATACCGCCCTCCTTTGCCGTTGCCTCAGTCCTTCTAGTACCTAAGTGCGATCGGGAGGTATTCAAGCGGGACCGGCGGCCCGGCGCTCACGGGAACCCGGGTGACGGCAGACGGGATAGGCCGGACAGATCCCGCCGCATTTGCAGACTTTGGGCTGATCCGCCTCGGTTCGACGTGGACGGCGTTTTTTCTGCTTCCCGGCCATGGACTCATGCTGCGCGCGCGCTCGTGGGACTTCAAGCGCTACCAAGGCCCGGTTGAAATCAACCGCCCCCCTCCCTACTCGTGTAATACGGCACGCGACGGCGGGCCACCCGTCTTACCCCTTCCCTTCAGGAGGAATCATGCGATACCGCAACCTGGGCCGCACCGGCCTGAAAGTCTCGGAATTGTGCCTCGGCACCATGACCTTCGGCTCGAGCTTTCTCAATATTGCCGAAGTGGATCAATCCGAGGCGGAGAAGCTCGTCGCACGCGCCCTGGATTCCGGAGTGAATTTCTTCGATACCGCCGATGTGTATTCCCGGGGGGAGTCCGAGCAGATCCTCGGCCGGAGCCTTCACAATCTGGGCGTGGACCGAGATTCGGTGGTTATCGCCACCAAAGTCAGGGGCTCCATGAGCGATGCCGCTGCATCCGGCGAAGGAGACGTGAACAACGTCGGCCTGTCGCGCAAACACATCATCGCCGGCTGCGAAGCCAGCCTTCGGAGATTGGGCACGGACCACATCGACCTCTACCAGGTCCACGGCTGGGACGCCGCCACGCCCATGGAAGAGACACTGAAAGCCCTGGACGACTTGGTTCGCGATGGCAAAGTACGTTACGTGGGTTGTTCGAACTGGCCCGCCCGACACCTGGCCCGGGCTATCACCCTCACCGAAGAACACCGCATGGCCGGCTTCGTTTCGCTTCAGGCCTACTACGCACTGGCCGGCCGCGACCTGGAACACGAGCTGCAACCCCTGTGCCGTGAAAGGGGCCTGGGGATCATGACCTGGTCGCCCCTGGCCGGCGGCTATCTCACCGGCAAGATTCGGCGGGACAAGAACGCACCGGAGAATTCCCGGCGGGCCGGGCTGGACTTCCCTCCGGTGGACGAACGCGTGTTCGACGCCATCGACGCCCTGGGGGCGGTGGCCGAGGAAACCGGCGCCTCCATCCCTCAGGTCGCCCTCGCCTGGCTCCTTAAACGGGACGCCGTCAGCTCCGTGATCATCGGGGCCAAGAAGATGAACCAGTTGGAAGACAACCTGGGCGCCGTGGATGTGGCCTTGAGCGACGAACAGATGGCGCGGCTGTCCGCCACCACGGAACCGTCGAAACTTTACCCGGCATGGATGGTGGAGCGGCAGAACGCCAACAGGTGAGAGGGCTTGGGCGAGCGGTGCTTCCCGGCCTGGGCGCCCGGCCGATTGAGTCCACGTGGGTTCGAACCCCGATCGTCT
>CAVQFO010000007.1:0-20935 GCA_963711725.1 uncultured Gammaproteobacteria bacterium
CCGAGTCGGGTAGCAGCAGCGTGGCGTGCAAAGAACGCCTCCAGGCTGGGAACGCGGTCGATCTGAACGGCAACCTACAGTGCTCAACTGCTCCAGCACGTCCCTCCTGGGGATCTTCCAATCCAGCGAAGCGGCTGACACGCAGTCCGCCAGATGCCCAGTTCCTCGCGGCCACAGATGAGATGGGCCTTCAGGAGCGTGAGGGGGCCCAAGGACAGTCGATGATCGCGTTCGGGTGAAGGCGCCGCAGCTCCCGCAGCCCGGTGCCGCCGATGGCGTCCATGCGGACGCTGAACCAAAGGCGGTGGTCCGGGAACTCCAGATCCGCCAGAGCCCGGCTCAAGGTGCCGATACACGCCGTGGGCGGCAGCACCACCGAATGCCGCGGCGGCGGCGGCGAGGCGTTCCAGCGTGGATGCCAGGTTCCGCGGCAGCGCATCGTAGGCCCGAGGTGGCGGTACATTCCGCCCAGTGGACGTTGGCGGTGAGGAACTGCTGGAGATTCAGCGGGCTGTTCACATCCTCCCAGACGAGCTGAACATGCTCGGCAACTGGTGGGCACGAATCAGCCTGGCGACATCGTAGCTCTCGCCGCTGACCGCGTCCCGTGCGGGGCGATTGCGGGAGGTGCGCCCAAACAATCCCGCGTGGAGCAGCAGCGCGTCCGGGCGCCGGAGCAGGTCTTCATTGCGTGGAGATTGTCCAGCTCGTCGTCCACGATGGCGACGATGCGGTACCCGTGGCCCACGAACTGGTTGAGCCCGTCGCGTTTTCACGGCTGACGTCGCCGTCGTGTGCCGGGGCCATCATTTGCAGCATTTCGCTGGTGAACTTGACGCGGAATTCGGCACCCAGGCGGTTCAACGACCGCAGCGTTACCAAGCGGGCGGACTCTGGCCGCGAGGTGTTGAGCGCGACATGGACCCCGGGCTGGAGCTGGAACCAGCGGATCACTTCCAGCACGCCCCGGAAGGGACGATGGGACGCGAATACCGTCTCCGTGGACCAGCGGCGCTCGTCGAGGAACGCCACCACCTCGTCGCGCCTTATACCCGGGACCGCACAGGCGGCGAGCAGGCCGGTCAGGTCTTCGCCGTGTCGGCGCACCTGTCCAGGGTGCAGTTCCGGAACCAGTCGGTGCCGAAATGTTCATCGGCTCGCCGAAGCAAATGCAGCGTCGCATAATGGTCGTCGAGTATCGTTCCATCGATGTCGAACACGATCAGCAGTGAGTCGGTGGGATGCGCGGCGCGCATCGCCTGATAATGCCGAGCCAGGGCATTCATCCAATTGTTCATGGCAGAACCTCGTCGCCGGAGGATATAACTGTCCGGAGTATAAAGAGGCGGCGTGACGATTTCGTGACGCGATAGCCCCGGGTTGTTCCTGGGGAATCGCCCAGCAGACGGGGCTGGCGCGCCGGGCTAGGGCGGTGGTTTCGTGTGCGCACCCAAGGGGGGGATATGTTTCTTTGGCTTTTCCGCGTCGCGCGCTACGCCGTCGCTTGGCTGGATCTCGTCATCTGGACCGTCGGCATGACGGTGCTCGCCATGTTCCCGCGACGGGTGGTTGAAGGTGTTTATCCGAAGCTGTTCTGGTCGTGGTGCCGGGTTTTCGTGCGCGCGCTGGGCGTGCGGCTGTTTCTGCATCAGAAGAACGCCAGGCCCTTGCCGGAGCGCTACCTGCTGGTGGCGAATCACCCGTCCGCCTTTGAGGACGTCGGGATCCCGGCGCTGTTCGACGTCTACTCCCTGGCCAAGCATGAGGTGGCGGATTGGTGGGTCGTAGGGCGCATCGCCAAGGCGGCGGGCACCTTGTTTGTCGAGCGCGAGTCGGCGGAATCACGCCACCAGGCGGCGGAATCGATTGCCGAGGCGCTGCTCGAGGGGAAAAACGTGGCACTGTATCCGGAGGGCGGATGCAAGGGGCGCCGCATTGCCCATCAGTTCAAGTACGGCGCATTCGATATAAGCCTTCGCACCGGAATACCGATCCTGCCGGTGTTCATTCATTACGAGGCCCAGGATGAGTTCGAGTGGAGGCCGGGCCAGACCTTGCTGCACAAGATCTGGCATTTCATGACGGCCACGAATCCACGCGCGAACTACTACGTCTACGACGCTATCGATCCCGGCGATTTCCGGGACAAGGAAACCTATACCGCCCACGTATACGAGTGCTATCTTCGGTGGCAGTCGGAATACCTGGAGTAGAGCGCCGCTCAGGCCGGCGGCACGATCCGGTTACGAATAACGCCGATACCGTCTATCTCGCACTCCACCACATCGCCGTGATGCAGAAACTCCGGCGGTGTTCGCGCGAAGCCCACCCCCTCCGGGGTTCCGGTCGCGATCACATCGCCGGGCTCCAGCACCATGCTGCGGGAGAGGATGGCTATGGTCTGGGCCACGCCGAAGATCTGATCGCCCGTGTTGGAATCCTGCTTGATGGCGTCGTTGACGCGGCAGCGGATGGACAGGGCCTGCGGGTCGGCGACCGCGTCCCGGGAGACGATCCACGGGCCCATGGGGCAGCAGCCGGTCACGCTCTTGCCCAGGAAGAACTGTTTGTGCCGGAACTGAAGGTCCCGCGCCGAGAGATCATTGACCACCATGTATCCAAACACATGGTTCAGAGCATCCGCCTCGGACACCTTGTGGGCGCGCTGGCCGATCACGACTCCGAGCTCCACTTCCCAGTCCAGCTTCTCGGTGGCCTCCGGGTCCAGGACGACATCGCCGTTGGGATCGTTGATCGATGAGATCGCCTTGGTGAACACGACGGGGTGTTCCGGGAGTTCGACGTCCTTGCCCGAGGCCTTGAACGATTCCTGGGCATGAGCGGCGTAATTGAGGCCCAGACACATCACGTTATTGGGGGGCCGGGCGAGGGGGCGGCGCAGAGCGGCGGGGTCCATATCCAGCGTTTCGGCGTCCGGCGCCTGGTCCAGTCGTTCCACCAGTTTCAGCGCCTGGTCCAGCCCCAGTGCCACAACCTGGTCGAGGCTTGCGGGCCAGTCTCCGCCCAGGGGGGCCAGGGTGATCCGTCCATCGCGGACGACGCCCCAGCGAAGTCGACCATTCAGTTCGTAGCCGGCGAAATTCATCGAAGAATCCTCCGTAAAGGTCGGTCGCGGAAGCTGTCCATGTTAACGGAAAATGGCCCCATCGGCCCGCGATTGTATAATGGGCAAAAGTCGCAAAATGATGCACCATGCCCGCGACGCGCCTTGAAATACGGTATTGTCGCAAGTGCAGGTTCGTCCTCAGCGCGTCCTGGCTTGCCCAGGAGATCCTGTTCACCTTCGGCCACGTGTTGGGCGAGGTGGCGCTGGTGCCGGGCGAAGGCGGCGTCTTCGACGTGGTGCTGGATGGGCGGCTGATCTTCTCGCGGAAGGCAAGCGGACGCTTTCCCGAGGCCAAAGAGCTTAAACAGTTGATTCGCGATGTGGTTGCACCGGCCATGGATCTCGGCCACAGCGATCGGAACTCGTCAGAGGACACCGAAACTGATGGTTGAACGCAAACGGTCCCGCCGCTGGCTGGCGGGGCGGGGAGGCAGGGCTTTCGAGGCCCTAGGATGGGGCGCCGTGGTGGCGCTGGTCATGGCTTTCGCCGGCCCCGCGCTGGCGGAAACGTATCCGCTTCCCCCAAGGACGTGGATCTCATCGGTCACGTGCAGACGGTTACGGCCAAAAAATCCGATACCCTCCTGGACATCGGCCGGCGCTATGGGGTCGGCTACAACGAAATGCGCGCCGCCAATCGGGGGTGGACATGTGGCTGCCCAAGCCGGGCAGCAAGATCGTGGTCCCCACCCGTTACATCCTGCCGCCGGGGCCGAGGCGGGGCATCGTGCTGAATCTCCCGGAAATGCGGTTGTACTACTATCCGCCCGCCGAACGCGGTCAGCCGCGCGTGGTCGAAACCTTTCCGGTGAGCATCGGGCGAATGGACTGGGCGACCCGTTGGGTGAAACCCGGGTGATCGCCAAGAAGAAGGACCCGGCCTGGTATCCGCCGGAGTCGATCCGGGAGGAGGCGGCCAAGAAGGGCGAGGAAATGCCCAAGGTCGTGCCCGCGGGCCCGGACGATCCCCTGGGGCAACACGCGCTGCGTCTGGGGATTCCGGGTTATCTGATCCACGGGACCAACAAACCCTGGGGCGTGGGGATGCGGGTGAGTCACGGCTGCATCCGAATGTACCCGGAGGACATCGCAGAGCTGTTCGGCGAAGTCCCGGTCAACACGCCGGTGCGGATCATCAATCAGCCCTACAAGGCCGGTTGGTACGCCGGGACCTTGTTCATCGAAGCTCATCGGGTACTGGAAGAAGACAAGAACAAGGGCCTGCAGGGTTACCTGCCGGCGGTGGAAGCGGTGGCCAACTCCCTGGGCGGGCAGCCGGAGCCGGTCAACTACGATGAGCTCAAGGCGGCGGCCAAGCGGTTCCTGGGCTATCCGGTACCGATTTCCAGATTTGTTGGTGGCAGTGCCGCCACCCGTGTGGCGTCAACGGACCGCAAGGCATCGGACCGACCGGGCGGCTGAGCCGGCCGGGGGACGGCAGGCGACTCCCGCCGCGCCCATTTTTGTGCCCGGTTCGCCGGACAATAAAAAACCCCGCAAAAGCGGGGTTTTTCCGTGTTGCGGCAGAAGTCCTTACTTGTTCATGGACTTCTTGAACATGCGATCGATCTTCTCGTTCAGGCTATCGATCTTCTGGCTGTTGCGATCGGCGCTGTACTGAGCGGCGCGCGCGATGCCCTCGGCGCTACTGGCCTGATCTTTGGCTTCCTGCGCAACGCTCATGGCCTTATCGGCTTTGGACTGGGCGTCCTGTACCATCTGCTTCAGGTCACTGTTGTCGGCTGTCTGGGTGGAAGCACAACCGACCAACAGGCCCATGGACAGGCCTACCGCAGACACTTTGAGCAATTTCTTCAGGCTTTGCGACATCGTAGCAGTCTCCTTCTCGCTCTCTCTTGTTGTTCGGGTCGAGGCAACCGCCCCGGCCACTGAACGGACATTCTAGGAGTATAGGCCAGAAGATGAAAGTTAAAGGTTTTGTTTTTGTCGATTAGTGCGAAAAACGGCCATTTTTGCCCGAAATGTGTCACCGAATGACAACGCGCGTTCCCAATTGCACGAAGCGAGCGAGCTCGTCGATCTGGTGATCGGTCAAGGCGATGCAGCCTCGCGTCCAATTCAGGCGCCGGTGAAGGGCGAGGCTGGCCTCTCCGATGCCGTGGATGCCTATATAACCGCCGAGAGGCGTGTTTTGGGGTGGTGCGCGATGCGCATGGATGGCATCGACGATGGAATTGTATTGCCGCTCATCGAGATCGCCGCGTTCGATGGCTTGCCGGGCGTAGGGCATGGTGGGGTAGTCCAGCCCCAGGAAGAGGTGGTATTCGCTGTCGCGATTGATCCGATCGATATGAAACTCGCCCTTGGGGGTGGTGTTGTCCCCATCCCTGCGGTAGGGCGCCGCGCCGTTTCGGCCGATGGAGATGTTATAGAACCGCTTCAGCAATTGCTGGCCGCGATACACCGCCATGCGCTGAGCAGTGGTATCGATCAGCAGCCAGGTCTTGCCGGCCGCCTGGCCCGGCGCCGAAGCCGCGAGCATCAAAATCGCGATACACAACCCCACCGGGCCCCTCAAGGCTTTCATTCTTCATTCTCTCCGCTGCGGACGGACAGCAGCTTCGCGCTACTGTCCGACAAACTGCATTATCGTTGTCGGTTCAAAAGGCCAGTCCAATTCGCCGCCGTCGCTTTGCCGGCGTAGGACGGGAATGCGCAGTCCGTAGCGTTCGTAGAGTCCATCGTCCTCGATAATATCCACTTCCGTGAGCGCAATGTCCGTGACGCCGTTTTCGTTCAGGAACTCGATCATCTCACGGGCCTGGTCGCACAAGTGGCAACCGAGGGTCCCAAACAGCGTTACGGTATGGTTCATAGGGATGTATTCGAGGCTTGCCGTGGTCGATCCGGAAAGTTAGGGTACCCGGCCCGGCCATTGTCGCGCCTGCGGGAATCCCGATTAGTCAATATGTTACCTGATGATTACGCCTCTACCCAACACTAACGGGCGTCCGGATCGCAGGCTGTCAGTGGCCCCGATGATGGAGTGCACCGACCACCATGACCGGTACTTCCTGCGCCTGATCAGTCGTCACACGCTTCTCTATACGGAAATGGTGGCGGCCAACACGCTGGTGCACGCCGATCCCGCACGGTTCCTGCGTTTCAATGACAGCGAACATCCGGTCGCCCTTCAATTGGGTGGCAGCGATCCTGACGCGCTGGCGGTCGGCTGCGGCCTCGCCGAGCAGTTCGGCTACGACGAGGTCAACCTCAACGTGGGATGCCCGAGCGATCGCGTTCAATCGGGACGGTTCGGCGCCTGCCTGATGGCGGAGCCCGAGCTGGTGGCGGACTGCGTGGCCGCGATGAAACAGGCCTGCGATCTGCCGGTTACGGTCAAGACCCGGATCGGGATCGACGACCGGGACAGCTACGACGAACTCTGCGGTTTTGTTGCGACGGTGGCCGCCGCCGGCGCGGAGACGTTCATTGTGCATGCCCGCAAGGCTTGGTTGAACGGTTTGAGCCCGAAGCAGAATCGCACGGTGCCGCCCTTGCGCTACGATCGGGTTCACGCCCTGAAACGCGATTTCCCCGCCCTGGAGATCGTGATCAATGGCGGCATTCGTAGCCTCGACGAGGCCACCGCGCAACTGGCATACGTGGACGGCGTCATGATCGGCCGGGAGGCCTACGGCAATCCTTATATGCTCGCCGAGGCGGACCGGCTTGTTTTCGGCGACACCACTCCGGCTCGCAGCCGGGAGCAGGTACTGCAGGAAATGCTGCTCTACATCGAGCGGGAGCTCGCCTCGGGCGCATCGCTGAAGTGGATCGTGCGCCACCTGTTCGGCCTTTTTCAGGGGCAGCCCGGGGCGCGGGCGTGGCGGCGCTACCTCACCGAGAACGCCGGGCGGCCCGGCGCGGGCGCGGAGGTGGTTCGGGAGGCGGCGGCACTGATTCAGCCCGCTGCGGAACGGTTGGCGGGTTAGTCGTCCAGCCGGAAGAACCGCTTTGCAGTCTCCGTGGTGGCTCGCGCAAGCTCCTCGGCCGGTTCTCCCCGGCAATTCGCCACGGCGGTGACGATATGGGCCAGGTGGAACGGTTCGTTGCGCCGTCCCTGGGGTTTAGGTTTCAGGTCCCGCGGCAGTAGATAGGGCGCGTCGGTTTCCACCATCAGGCGCGTGGCCGGAATATCCCCCACGATTTCGCGCAAGCCCAGGCCGCGGCGCTCGTCGCAGATCCAGCCCGTTACTCCGATGTGCAGATCCAGGTCGAGATAGTCCCACAGTGCGTCCCGGGTATCGGTGAAGCAGTGGACCACCGCGTCGCTCAGGTGATCCCGGAATTCCTTCAGGATCGCCAACAGCCGGGGGTGGGCGTCCCGCTGGTGGATGAACACCGGCAGCCCGGTTTCGGCCGCCAGCTCCAATTGCGCGATGAAGCATCGTTCCTGATCCGCGGGCGGGGAGTAGTTGCGGTTGAAGTCCAGCCCCGTTTCGCCCACGGCGACCACGGCATCTTCGGCGGCGAGTGAGCGCAGGGCGGTCAACGTGTCCGGGCCGAATTCCTTGGCGTGGTGCGGGTGGACGCCGGCGGTGGCGCTCAGCATGTCGGGGCGGGTCCGTGCCAGCGCCAGGGCCTCGGCGCTTTCCGCCTCGCTGGTTCCGGTCACCACGACGCGCGCGACCCCGGCCTCCCGGGCCCGCTCCAGAACGTCGTCCAGATCATCCCGGAACGCTGAGTTCGTCAGGTTGGCGCCGATATCGATCAGTTCCATGGTGGGTCCTTGCCTCGGTAGTTCGGCCCGCCATTGTGGGGGCGTGGATCGAGTTCGCAAAGCGAGGGGTGAACCGTGTATCACAATCGCCGTCGCAATTTCCGTATTCTGCCGCTCGACAACATTGATTGTGTATTCCACCATTGTATCCTTCCGATGACACGCCGGCCGGAACGCGCGGTGAGAATGGGTCCCGGTGGTGGACGGGGCGAATGGGCGGCAAGGATGAACCCCGGGGACGGGATTGTCAGGGTGCCGCCAAAGAGTGCGAATGGAGGTTTCATTATGGCTGGGCCCAACAATTACGACGATTTGCCCATGAACTGGATCGGCAACTGGACCGGCCGGCGGGCCGCGCTGACGCCGACTCGCGAAGCGCTTTACGATGTGGGGGCGGACCGGCGGTTCACCTATGGCGAGCTTGAGGAGCGGGCGAATCGCGTTGGGGCGTTTCTGACCGACGAGCTGGGGCTGAAGAAGGGTGACAAGATCTGTTTCATCGCGCGGAACCGGATCGAGATCGTCGACCTGTATTTCGCCTGCGGCAAGACGGGCATCATCCTTGCGCCGTTGAGCTATCGCCTGGCACCTCGGGAGCTCAACGACCTGCTGCAGCGGATTCAGCCACAGGCGTTCTTCTACGAGGACGTATTCGCGGAGCTGGCCAACGGCCTCGGTTATCCCGAATCCGTGGCTGAGCGCATCGAGATCGCCGACGGCGACTGCGAGTTCAACCGCCGGGCGCTGGCCCATGAGGCGCGGGACGTCAATGTGCCGCTGGCGATGAGCGACATCTTTCTCTATATCCATACCGGCGGCACCACGGCCACGCCCAAGGTCTGCGTGATTCCGTACCGCCAGATGATCTGGAATTCCCTGGACATCATGGTCACCGGCGGCGGCCTCGGCCAGTCCCGGGAATTGGTGACTTTCCGTTCTTTCATATCGGCGGCTGGAACAGCTTCACGCCGCTAATCCACGCGGGGGCGTTCGCGGTGCTGCTGCGGCAGTTCGACCCGAAGCTGCTGCTGGAGCTGATCGAGCGGGAGAAGGTGACGCACTTCGGCGGCGTGGAAGCCATGCTTCAGTTCGTACTCGCACAACCCGAGTTCGAGAAGACCGATCTGTCGTCGCTGGAGGGGATCACCACCGCCGGCGCTCCCTGTGCGGCGCACGTGATGAAGCCATTCCATGATCGGGGCATCCCGATTTCCCAGGCCTACGGCCTGACCGAGGCGGGCCCCTCCAATTTCACCTACGCCGCTCAGGACGCGGACATGGACGAAGTCTGGCGCCACAACGGCAGCATCGGCACGTCCATGTTCCACTGCGACTACAAGATCGTCGATCAGGATTCGCACAAGCCGGTGAAGCAGGGCGAGGTGGGCGTGCTGTGCATGCGAAGCCTCCACAACTTCCAGGAGTACCTGCACCAGGAAGAACGGACCGCCAGCACGTTCCTGGAAGACGGCTGGGTGTATTCCGGCGATCTGGCGCGTGAAGACGACGAGGGATTTGTCTACATCGTGGGTCGGGCGGACAATATGTTCATCTCCGGCGGCGAGAACGTATCGCCGGAGGAGATCGAGAACGTGCTGCTGGAGTATCCCGGCATCGAGCAGGCGGCTGTGATCGCCGTGCCTGACGAGAAGTGGGGGCAGGCTCCGCTGGCGGTGGTGGTCAGCAGCAAGGGCACCGGCATCGTCGACGACGTGCTGGCCCACTGCAAAAAGCACCTGGCCCGATTCAAGGTGCCCAAGGCAGTCGAGTTCATCGAGACGCTGCCCGTGACCGGCGCCGGCAAGATCGATCCAATGCCTTGAAGGCCAAGTACGCCTGACGGGAATTGTCGTTCCGGATCGACGCGCGCCCGAGGGCGCCGCTTTCATTTCAGCCCCGGGGAGACCCATGAAAGGCCGAATCCTTATCATAGCCGGCTCCGACTCTTCCGGCGGCGCCGGCATCCAGGCGGATATCAAGCCGTCACCGCGCTGCAGGGCTACGCCGCGACGGCCATTACCGCCTTGACCGCGCAGAATACCGGCGGCGTCAGCGCTGTGGAGAAGGTGTCACCGGCGTTCGTGATCGAGCAGATGCGCATGGTGATTGAGGATATCGGCGTCGACGCGGTGAAAACGGGCATGTTGGCGGATGCGGCCACAATCGAAGCGGTGGCATGGGCGGTGCGCCGCTATGCGGCATCGGTGCCACTGGTGGTGGACCCGGTCATGATCGCCCAAAGCGGCGCGCGGTTGGTTGAGGATACGGCCCTGGTCGCGCTGGAGCAGCGTCTGTTGCCGCTGGCCACGGTGATTACCCCCAACGTGCCGGAGGCCGAGGCGCTTTGGGGGCAAGCCATCCCCGGAACGGAATCTTTCGCCGATGCGGCGTCGGCGTTACGGCGTCGGTTCGGCGGCGCCGTCCTGCTCAAGGGCGGGCATCTTGCGGGAGATCCCGTCCGCGATCTGTTGGTGGACGAGGGCGGCGAACAGTGGTTCGGCATGGCCCGCGTAGAGACCCGGCATACTCACGGTACCGGTTGCACACTGGCCTCGGCCATCGCCACGGGACTTGGTCAGGGGTTGGCTCTTCCCGTAGCGGTGGGCCGCGCCCGGCGCTATCTTCAGGAGGCGTTGGCGCGCGCGCCGGGTTTCGGTCACGGCCAGGGGCCGGTGGATCACGGGCACACCGTGCGGCCATTTAATTGATGGCAGGCCTTGCCCCGGCGAGAATAGAGCACCACGCTATTTCCAAATAAGGGATCGGTCTTTGTGATCGAACCGCCTTTGGCTTAGTTTATGGGCCGGATCGTTCCAGTCGGAGGGCCTCTAGGAATGCGATTGTCCAGCAAGGGCCGCTATGCGGTCAGCGCCATGTTGCATTTGGCCATGCACAATTCCGTGGGGCCGGTGCCGTTGGCGGAGATCTCCGACTGCCAAGGCATTTCCATGTCCTACGTGGATCAGATCTTCGCCCGCCTGCGGCGTGCCGAGCTCGTTGTGGGCATTCCCGGCCCGGGCGGCGGTTACCGGCTTGCCCGCCCGGCCGAATCCATATCCATGGGTGACATCTTCGCGGCTGTCGAGGAATCGGTGCCGGCGGGAAAACGCGACGGTACCAAGCTGGACGACGTGCTGTGGGCGGATCTCGGCGATCAGATCGGCGGCTTCCTGAATCAGCTCAGTCTTTCCGATCTGGTGGAACGGCCGGGTATCCGCGAAGCGCTACGCCGGCAATACCGCCAGTCTCCCTGGCGCTGCGACGTTTGCGGGGCCTTGTCCTCACGCTCTCCCGAAAGCGGGCGTTCCGCCCGACACTGATCCTCGCCGATGGCCTATGTCGTGACCGAGCCGTGCATCCGGTGCAAGTACACCGACTGCGTGGTGGTGTGTCCGGTGGATTGCTTTCATGAAGGCCCCAATCTTCTGGTGATCGACCCGGAGGCGTGTATCGACTGCGCCCTGTGCGAATCCGAATGTCCGGTCGATGCCATCTTCCCCGACGACGAGGTGCCCGAGGATCAGCGGGACTTCCTCGAAATCAATGCCCGCTGCGCCGCCGCCTGGCCGGTGATTTCCGAGATCAAGCCGCCTCCGCCGGATGCCGACCGATGGGAGGGGGTCGCGGGGAAACGCCGGTTCCTGACGACGCCTCCGTAGAGTCGGGAAAGAGCCGGGAACCTGTTGCCGCCTTCTTGCGGTTCCCGCCAAGGCGGGAGCTCGTGCCACAGTCCAACGCTGGATTCCCGCTTTCGCGGGAATGACGCGGGGAGACTGGGTCCGCGCTTGCTCAGTGAGTGGGGTAGGTCCATTCCAGTTTGTCGTTCCGCGAAGGCGGGAACCCATCTCACAGTCCAGCGTTGGATTCCCGCTTTCGCGGGAATGACGAGGGTAGAGTGCGGCCGTGCTTGTTCAGAGCGTGGGGGCGGGCCGTTCCGTCTTGTCGTTCCCGCGAAGGCGGGAACCCACGCCACAGGTTAATGCAGGATTCCCGGTTTCGCGGCAATGACGCGGGAGGGTGAGTCCGCGCTTGGTAGAGACCGGGTAGGCCCGTTCCATTTGTCGTTCCCGCGAAGGCGGGAACCCACGCCACAGTCCAACTTTGGATTCCCGCTTTCGCGGGAATGACGAGGGTCGAGCGAATCAGGGCTTGGTCAGAGAGCGGGGTATGTCCGTTCTACGTAGGCGTCGATGATCCTCTCGAAGTCACCGGCGATGTCATCCCCCTTGAGAGTCACGGTCTTTTCTCCGTCTTCATAGACGGGGGCCACCGGGCGCTCGCCGGTGCCGGGGAGGCTGATGCCGATATTGGCGTGTTTGCTCTCGCCCGGGCCGTTGACCACGCAGCCCATGACCGCCAGCGTCATCTGCTCCACGCCCACATATTGACCGCGCCACTGAGGCATCTGCCGGCGCACGTAGGCCTGGATCTGGCCGGCGAGCTCCTGGAAATAGGTGCTGGTGGTTCGGCCGCAGCCCGGGCATGCCGCTACCAGCGGCGTGAACGCCCGCAGCCCCATGGTCTGCAGGATCTCCTGGGCTACCACGACCTCCTGGGACCGCGATCCGTTGGGTTCGGGTGTCAGCGAAACCCGGATGGTGTCCCCGATTCCCTGCTGCAGGAGCACGGCCAGGGCGGCGGTGGAGGCGACAATGCCCTTCGAGCCCATGCCCGCCTCGGTGAGCCCGAGATGCAACGGATAGTCGCAGCGTTGGGCGAGATCACGGTAGACGCCGATCAGGTCCTGAACGCCACTGAGCTTGCAGGACACAATGATTCGGTCGTGAGGCAGCCCCAGCTCCTCGGCGCGCCGGGCGCTGCCGAGGGCGGAGACGATCAGCGCCTCTTTCATGACCGCCGGCGATTCCAGGGGGGCGGAGCGCCGGGCGTTCTCGTCCATCATCTGCGCCAGCAGATCCTGATCCAGGCTTCCCCAGTTCACGCCGATCCGCACCGGCTTGTCATACCGGCAGGCAATCTCGATCATCTCCGCGAATTGGGTGTCGCGACGCTCGCCCCGGCCGACGTTGCCCGGATTGATGCGATACTTGCTCAACGCCTCGGCGCAGGCCGGATGGCGGGCGAGGAGCTTGTGGCCGTTGAAATGGAAATCGCCAACCAGCGGGACGTCCACACCCATACCCGCCAGGCGCTCCCGGATGGCCGGGACGGCCCGGGCGGCTTCCTCGTTGTTGACGGTGATGCGCACGATTCCGACCCGGCCCGGGCGAGTTCGGCCACCTGGATGGCGGTGCGGACCTCGTCGGCCGTGTCGGTATTGGTCATGGACTGGACCACGACGGGGGCATCGCCGCCGATGCGGACTCCGCCGACGTCGACGGGAACGCTGGCGCGGCGCGGAATTGAAGAGGTGGTGTCGCTCATGGAGACGTGGGCGCGTGATAAAGTAGGGCCGCAATGATAAAGCATCTGAAGGGCACTTTGCACCAGCGGCGCCGGCGAGCTGCCGGGGTCGTGTTGTCGGGGGCGCTGGCGGTCCTCCTGACCGGTTGTGCCACCACTTCGCCGGACATTCGCGGTCTGCGGCTCAGTGGCGAGGCGTCCACCGCCTATCATTCCGGCGAACTGAACAAGGCCGAATCACTGTATCGCCAGTTGCTGAAGCTGGAACCGGAAAACGCTCAGGGCTGGTACCGGCTGGGCAATATCGCCATGGAAAGAGGTCGGTTGGACGATGCCGTCGAGCACTACAAACGGGCCCTGAGTTACCGCCCGGATTTCCCCCGTGCCAAGCACAACCTCGCTCTGGCGTACTTTCGCCAAGGAGCGGAGCTGTTGAAGGAAGCGCGAGAGGGCCTGGGGCCGGACAGCCCCGTGCGCGGCAGCACGATGCTTTCCTGCTGTGCCTCACGGCGCAACTGGCGGAACTGCCGGGCCTGTGCCCGGGCGGAGAATCCGCCTCCGATGGGGACGCGGATTAGGGTTGCGCGCTCAAGGAGCCGCGGCGCCCGCGGCAGGTTCGTGAATCGGATCGTTCCCGTTGCCTGGGGAGCGGCCATTGGCCGCAAACGGTCGAGTCCTGCTTTACTTGTCGCTCGGCGCCGCCAAACCGCCCTTGATGAATTCGAACGCCGTATCGATGACGTCCGGCGGGGGCATCTTTTCGTCCCACACGGCATAGCGCAAACCCAGGAACGAGCCGATGCCCATGAGCACCCACGCCTGGGTATACGGGTTGCGCTTGATGATCTGCTGTGCGTCTTGAGCCTGGCTCAGCCGCGCGGCGTACACATCGGCCATGTGCTCGTAGTACTCGCGATAGATGGTCTCGTCGATGAACTGGGATTCCAGCACGACTCGATAGAGATTCTTGTCTTCCACGGCGAACCGCAGGAACGCTTCCAGGCCTACGCGTTCCACTTCCATTCGGTCCGTAATGCCCTTGGTGGCCTCCGTCAGGGTATGGCGGAGCTTCCGGCTCATGTGGCGGACGAGTTCCCGCAGGATCTCCTCCTTGGAAGAGAAGTAGATGTAGAACGTGCCCTGGGCGACACCCGCACGGCGGGTTATGCTACTGACGGACGCCGTGTGGAATCCCTTCTCGCCGAACTCGGCTTCAGCGGCGGATAGCAGTTTCTGTCGGGTCTGCTCGCCGCGAGCCGTGGCCGGCTTCTTGCTTGGCGTTGTCAATTCTCCATCCTCGTCGTTATTTATATATGTAAAGAAGGCCTGCTTTCGGAAAGTAGGGTAAGCAAGGGGTTCTGTCAACTTGCGGCGACACCCTCTGGACAGCTTACTTACGTTAAAGTAAGTTTCGTCTCACTGGTCTGCAATAACCCATTGAAGCAGGCCTCTTCATGAACGAGAGGCTGACCTATCCACACGGTCGCGTGAAGAGGTCAGCTTGTTTTTAAGAATAGTTCACTACGGACATAAATATGGGGCCGCTGATACAACGCGCTTTCCGGAACGATTGTGCATTTCTGAAGTTCAACCGGCCGGAGCGGCACAACAGTCTCGTGCCGGATCTGCTTCGCGAACTGCTGGCGGCCCTTGAGCCCCTGGCGGTCGATCGCTCGGTGCGCTGCGTGGTGCTGGAGGGCGAGGGCCGCTCGTTTTCCACCGGGGGCGATGTCGAAGCCTTTCAGGCCGCCGGCGATCAGATCGAGAGCTACGCGCGGGAGGTGGTCGGCCTGCTCAACGAATCCATCCTTGCCTTGATCGATCTGCCGTGTCCGGTGGTCGTGGGGGCCCAGGGCTGGATCACCGGCGGCTCTCTGGGGTTCCTGCTGGGCGGGGATATCGTCGTACTGGCCGAGGACGCGCGAATCGCGCCGTTCTACACCGATGTGGGATTCTCCCCGGATGGCGGCTGGGGACGCTGGTCGGTGAGTTGATCGGCAAGCGCCGCGCAGCCGAAGTGCAATACTTGAATCAGGTGATCTCCGCTCGCCGGGCCGTGGATTGGGGCTTGGCGAACCAAGTGGTCCCGCGCGACCAGCTTGGCGGTGAATTGGAGTCGATTGCCGCGGGCATTTCCGCCAAGATAGCCGGCAGTGTTGCCCGTACCAAGCGGCTCCTGGGTGGTGATCGCGAAGCGGTCGCGGCGTTGCTGGAAAAGGAGAGAGCATCGTTCGTGGAGCAGATCGCCACCGTGGAAGCCCGGGAGGGCATGAAGCGGTTTCTGGGTTCATGAGGAGGAGATCCATGTTAGCCACCGACGTTCTGAAAAAGCAGGCGGAGTGTCGGCCTAAGGAGCGGGCCCTCGTCGATGTCACTACACGGCGGGAGTACACCTACGAGCAATTGAACAACCGCGCCAACGCCATCGCCGAAGCGTTGACCGGGCCGCTGGGCCTGAAACCGGGTGAGCGCATCGCCATGCTGACCCAGAACTGTAGCGAATTCATCGAAGTGCTGTTCGGCTGTTCCAAGGCCGGCATCATCCTGGTGCCGCTGAACTGGCGGCTGACGGTGCCCGAACTGGCATACGTCATGAAGGACGCCACGCCAGGCGTGCTGATCTATGAATCCATGTTCGAGGAGCAGGCCCAGGGCCTTCAGAAGGAGATTCACGAGGTCCGCACGGTAGCGCTGGGTTCCGACAAGGGCCGGGCCGGAGCCGCCTACGAGACCTTGATCGAGCAGGCCAGCGGCGCTCCGGTGGAAATGGTTCCGCAGGATATCGACGACCCGTGGTACATCATCTACACCTCGGGCACGACCGGAAAGCCCAAGGGCGTGATCCAGAACTTCTCCATGGGCCTGTTCAATTACCTGAACATCGGCGTGCCCCTGGGCCTCACGGATCGGGACGTGACGCTGAACATCCTTCCGTTTTTCCATACCGGCGGCATCAACCTGATGACGGTGCCGACGCTGTTCGTCGGCGGCACGGCCATGATCCTGAAGGCCTTCGATCCGGCGGTGGTGCTGAAACTCCTGAGCCGCGAGGTCACGGCATTCTTCGGCGTGCCCGCGATCTACCAGGCCCTGCACGATCATCCCGCCTATGCGGACACGGATCTCTCCGGCGTACGCCAGTGGGCCAGCGGCGGCGCGCCCATGCCCGTCAGCATCCTGGAGGCCTACGCCGCCGACGGCGTGAATATCCGCCAGGGCTTTGGCATGTCCGAGTCGGGTCCCACCGTGTTTCTGATGGATGAGCGCAACGTCCACCGGAAACTGGGCTCCGTGGGCAAGCCCCAGATGTTCGTGGATGTGCGCATTGCCGGTGACGACGGTGCGGAGCAACCGCCCGATACCATCGGTGAGCTCTGGATCAGGGGGCCGGCGGTGACCCCGGGCTACTGGAAGCAACCTGACAAGACCGCCGAAGCATTCGCGCCGGACGGTTGGCTGCGCAGCGGCGATCTGGCGAAGAGGGATGCCGAGGGCTACTTCTACATCGTCGACCGCTCCAAGGACATGTTCATCTCCGGCGGCGAGAACGTGTACCCGGCGGAAGTGGAGAACGTCCTCTATCAGCACCCGGCCGTGACCGAGGCCGCCGTGATTGGTATCCCGGACGAGCGCTGGGGAGAAGTGGGTCTCGCCGTGGTGGTCAGACGTCCGGGGCACGAAATCACGGGCGACGAGCTGATCGGCTTCAGCAGCGGCAAGCTCGCGCGCTACAAGATTCCCAAGCGCGTGGAATTCGTGGATACGCTGCCGCGCAACGCCGGCGGCAAAGTGGTCAAGCCCGAGCTGCGCAAGCAGTTCGCCAAATGAGAATCAACGAGGGCAACGGCGTGAGGAACCATCCATGACCCAGGTCGGCGACGTGATCGAGCAGACCCGGACGTTCTCCCAGGAGGATTTCAACCGCTTTGCCGTGCTCAGCGGCGACGACAACCCCATCCATGTGGATCCGGAATTCGCTGCCAAGACCCACTTCGGGCGGACCGTGTCCCACGGCATGCTGCTCTACAGCACGGTGTGCGGCGTGATCGACCGGCACTTCCCGGGCGCCCAGCAGATCAGCCAGGAGCTGATGTTTCCCACGGGCACGCCCACGGGCGAAGAGGTGACCATCCGCCTGCGGGTGGAAGCGGTTCAGGGGGAGGGCCGCGAGGCCTTGTTGGAGACGGTCGTCATCCGTCCTAACGGCGATATCGGGCTGCAGGGGCGGACATGGGTCCGACTGGCGGTGCCGGCATGAAGGGCATGCGCATCGACATGGACGCCCGCATCCGGCGCACGTTCAGCCAGGACGACGCGGCGGAATACCTGGCGCTCTCGGGCCAGAACGCGCTGGCGGAGGATCAGGGCCGCGCCCGCGTGCCGGGCCCGCTGATCGCCGGGCTGTTCTCCTATCTGCTGGGCACACGCCTGCCCGGCCGGGGCACCAACTACCTCAAGCAATCGCTGGAATTCACCGCTCCCGCCTATTTCGGCGACGAGCTCGAAGCCAGCGTGCGTATCGTGCGCCTGCGTCCGGACAAGAACCTGGTCAATCTGGAGACCCTTTGCCGGGATTCGGACGGCCGGGTCGTGTGCCGGGGCGAGGCCCTGGTGCTCGCCAAAGACGTCAAGCCGCGATAGGGGCCGCGAATGAACGCAAGAGACGAGTTCTTTACCAACGCCGACGGCCTCCGTATCGCCTATCGCGCCTGGGGGCGGGGCGGTCGCACCCTGGTCTGCGTGCACGGCCTGCTGCGGAACAGCCATGATTTCGACGTGATCGCCGAGGCGCTGAGCGATGCCTACACCGTGCTCTGCCCGGATGTGATGGGGCGGGGCGCATCGGCGTTCGCCCCGGATGCCAGCCATTACAACCTGCAGTACTACGTGCGGGACATCCTCCAACTGCTTGACCTGCACGGCGCCACGGAGACGGACTACCTCGGCACCTCCATGGGCGGCATGATCGGCATGGTGCTGGCCTCCCAGCCGCAAAGCCGCATCCGCCGCCTGGTACTCAACGATATCGGCCCGGAAATCACCCTGGCCCAGCTCAAGGATATCGCCGGGCGCGCCGAAACCGCCCCGGACTCCTTCAGCGATATGGCCGAGGCCGAAGCCTATTTCCGGGAGACCTACCAGGAGTGGGGCACGCTCACCGACGCGCAATGGTCCGCCATCACCCGGCACGGCGTCCGCGACGACAACGGCGTACTCAGGCTGCACTACGACCCCCGGATCATGGAAGGCTATCAGTGGCCCGAAGGCGACGTTGACCTCTGGCCGCTATACCAGACCCTCAAGGGCCCGGTCCTGGTCCTGCACGGCACGGAATCCCCCGTACTGACGGACGCCGTGGCCGACAAGCTCCGCCAGGCCCCCCGAACCCAAGTCGTGGACATCCCCGGCGTAGGCCACGCCCCGCCCCTGATGTCCGACAGCGAAATAGCCCCCGTCCGCCAATTTCTGCTAAACCCCTGACTCCCAACACGACCGCTTCTCCCCACCCGGAAGGAGCGGTCGTGCCGACCGCGAACCCCATTGCCGACCCTCCCAAGCCCCACTCACCTTGCGCCCACACAGCCCCACCCCGCAGAATACGCCGGACATCCAAACCCGGTGTGCGTCCCTTTTCCATGCAAGAACTGCAACGACTACTGGATATCATGGCCCGGCTGCGCGACCCCGAAGGCGGTTGCCCCTGGGACCTTGAGCAGAGCTTCGCCACCATCGCCCCGTATACCGTGGAAGAGGCCTACGAAGTGGCCGACGCCATCCAGCGCGAGGACATGGCGGATCTGCGCGATGAGCTGGGCGACCTGCTGTTTCAGGTGGTCTACCACGCGCAGATGGCCGGAGAGGCAGGCGAATTCCAGTTCGCGGACGTGGCCGAGGCCATCGCCGACAAGATCGTGCGCCGCCACCCTCACGTCTTCGGCGATGCGCAGGAGCGGGACGCCACAACCCAGACCCACTCCTGGGAAGCCATCAAGGCCGAAGAGCGGGCCAGCCGCCAGGCCGACGAGACGCCGCCCGGCGCCCTGGACGGCGTCAGCCTGGCGCTGCCCGGCCTTACCCGGGCGGTAAAGCTGCAAAGCCGCGCCGCGCGGGTTGGCTTCGATTGGGGCGAGGCCGGCCCGGTGCTGGACAAGATCCGCGAGGAAATCGACGAGCTTCAGGCGGAGATGGACGCCGGCGCACCCCAAGACCGCGTCGAGGACGAGCTGGGCGATCTGTTTTTCGCCTGCGCCAACCTGGCCCGCCATCTGGGCGTGGACCCGGAAGCGGCGGTGCGGCGGACCAATGCCAAGTTTGAACGGCGTTTCGGGGCCGTGGAGCGCCAGATCCGGGAAGCCGGCGGCGACGTGAAAGACGCCACCCTGGAAGAAATGGAAAGCGCCTGGCAGGCCGCCAAGCGCTCGGAACGGAAGGGCGGGGCATGAACGAGAGGGGATTCAAGCTCGATCCGCGGCTGGAAGCCGATTGTGTGGGGGTAGGTAATCTGGCCCTGTGCTCCGTGCTGCTCATGAACAACGCGACGCTGCCCTGGCTCATTCTCGTGCCCCGGCGCCCCCACGTGGAAGAGATCTTCCAGCTCAATGCGGCCGACCGCGCGCTGCTGATGGAGGAATCCCACCTGGTGGGCAAGGTGCTGATGGAGGAATACAAGGGCGAGAAGCTCAACGTGGCCGCGCTGGGGAATCAGGTCCGCCAACTCCACGTCCACCATATCGTGCGCTACCAGGACGACCCCTGCTGGCCCAACCCCGTGTGGGGGCGCATCCCGGATCAGCCGTATTCCGACGCCGCGCTGGCCGAGACGGTAGCCCGCCTCCAGCGCGTGCTGGGAATCGGGGAGGGCGGCCGGCGCGATGGGTAAGGAGTCCACCGCATCCATCCAGGTCCTGGAGCGCATGGCCGCCATCCTGGACCGCCTCGCAGTCGCCGATCGCCCCAGCACCCTGCGCGACCTGGCCCAGGAAACCGGCCTGCATCCCTCCACGGTCCACCGCATCCTCGCATCGCTGGTCGCGCTGGGCTATGTGGAACGCACCGGAGAGGGCGTCTATCGCCTTGGCGTAAAACTGCTCCAGCTCGGCAGCCGCGTCCATCATCTGGTGGATCTGCGCAAGGAAGCCATGCCCGTGATGGAAGCGCTGCGCGACCGGCTTGGCGAAACCGTCAACCTGGCCGTGCAGGACGGCGACTCCATCGTCTACCTGGAGCGCGTTTCCGGCATCCAGAGCATGCGCGTGGAACTCGCCGTCGGCGCCCGCGCCCCGCTGCACGTCACCGGCGTCGGCAAACTCTTCCTGGGCGAGCAGGGCGAAGCTGCTTGCCGCGCCTATGCCCAACGCAGCGGCCTGCCGGCACTGACAGCCAACTCCATCGACAACGTCGACGTCCTCATCCGCGAAGCCCAACAAGCCAACCTCGCCGGATTCGCCATCGATGCCCAGGAAAACGAAGAAGGCATCGCCTGCATCGCCGCCCCCGTACGCGACGGCAGCGGCCGCCTGGTAGCGGGCCTGTCCATCTCCGCTCCCGCGCAACGCCTGGCCAAAGGCTGGGTGGACGACGTGAAGGAAGCAGGCCTGGCACTGTCCCGCCGATTGGGCTTTGCCGGATAGCGCAGCCACGGCAACCGCCTCCCGTCCTCCCTTCCGTTTGTCTCCGCCTCCCCCTCGCTCCCGCCTCCC
>CAVQFO010000008.1:0-11001 GCA_963711725.1 uncultured Gammaproteobacteria bacterium
TCGGCAATGGAGTACTCCGGGCCGATGAACTCGCGCGCGTCCAGGTGACCGTCCAGAACCCCGTAGAGCCGTTCCGTCTCGGTGCGATAGCGATTCACCGCATAGGGGATTTGCTCTGGGGCATACTGGCTGAAGTGATGATTCTGTCCCAGCATGGGGCCCAGGCCCCCCACCTGCCAGTACAACCATTGCAGCACTTCGGTGCGCCCGCGCGCCCGCCGAGGCAGTGAGCTGCCGGTCTTCTCGGCCAGCATTTCCAGATGGCCCCGGACTCGAAGACCGGCAGCGGCCCGCCGCCGTCGGCCGGCTCGCGATCGATGATGGCGGGGATCCGGTTGTTGGGCCAAATTGCAGAAATTCCGCCGCGAATTGTTCGCCCTTACTGATGTTTACCGGTCTGATCTCGTAATCCAGCCCGGCTTCCTCCAGAAAGATGGCAATCTTGTGGCCATTGGGCGTCGTCCAGTAATGCAACTCGATCATTACGGTCTCCATAAAAAGGGAGTCGCCCGACGCGGCAGCGCCGGTCGCTGCCTGACGCGGCGCGAACCCATCTCCAGACCGCTTCGTGCCGGCAGACCACATCGGCCGCCGGACACCCTGGTTGGCCGAAGCTTGACCGGTACGCCCGTCAGCGAATCTCCGTCTTGTAACTGAAACGGTCCGCCCGCCCCTTGGTGGTGCGAACCTCGACCAGGCGGTTGTCCACCGAGTAGGTTTCACGCTTAAGTACGATGACCGGCTCGCCGGGTTCGATCCTCCAGGCTCTCCGCCGTATGCGGATCAGCGGCCTCCGCCGTCAGGGTCTCTTCTGCCCGGATGATGGGCACATCGTATTTGTCCATAGCCAGGGCGTAAAAATAGTCCGGCATGTGCTCCTGCTCGTTCTCCAGCCCCGGCACCAGATCGGCCGGCCACCAGGAGTACTCGATGAGGATGGGCTCGCTGCCGATATAGCCGATACGCTCGATGTAGAGCAGGTTGGCCTCGGCGGCCACGCCCAATTGATGCCGGATCTTCTGGGGCCCCGGCGAAGCCGGCGCACCGGTGTTTCCTTGTGGATTCGTATGGGGCGCCCGCTGGCGTCGCCGTAAGTGAAAAAGCGGAACATGCTCTTGGCAAAGTCCACCCGGGACACGTACGCCCCTTGCCCTGGTGCCGATACAGCAGATTTTCCCAGACCAGATTGTCGATGGCCTTTTTTACCGTGCCCTGGCTGACGTCCAGTTGCTTCGCCAGTTGCGGCTCCGAAGGGATCAGATCGCCGGGGATCAAGGCCCCGGCGGGGTCTGCTGCCGCAGATGATCCTCCACCAGCCGATATAGCGGTTTGTCGCGCGGTCCGCTCCCCGCCGGCAACGGCAGCCTGACGATATCCGCTTCCTGGTCCGCTTCTTTCATCTGACCGATCGACTCATGTATCTCTACTCCCCCGGCACCAGCTCATGGATCCGAGTCCATTTTGCCCGCAAACGAGGGGCGACACCAACCGCCATGCTTTTCTGCGCGGCCGGAACCACGCTTGCACGGCGCTCTACTGAATTCTAGACTTCATACTAACGTATACATGAGTTATATCTAACGAACGGTTCCGTCGGTCAGAACCCGGCCACAAGGACAACGCCATGCAATACACCATCCGCTCCCTGCTCTACGCCACGGATCTCGGCCCACGCGGGCCGGAGGTATTCCGCTATGCCACCAGCCTCGCGGAGCACTACGGCAGTCGCATCCACCTACTCCACGTGATCGAGCCACCCCAGGTGTTCCGTGAGTCCCTGGCTGACCGGTACCTCTCCACCGAGGCGGCCGCGGCGTTGAAGGAATGGGGCCACGACGAGGCCCGCACCGAGTTGGAGGCACGCCTGGAGCGGTTCTCCCAGTCCGTAATGGTGGCCGAGAAAGCCAACCGCGCCAGCGTGGCGGATATCCGCGTGCTCAGCGGTTCCCCCGCCCAGGTGATCCTCGACGAGGCGCGCCGGATCAAGGCCGACTGCATCGTGCTGGGCTCCAACCACCATTCCGCCTTCGAAGGCATGGTGATCGGGTCGGTGGCCCGAAAGGTGACCATGGCGTCTCCCTACCCGGTGTTCCTGGTTCCCACCTGATCTTGGATCTGACCGGCGTGTTCAATTCCTATATCTGACGTGCATGTATTATTGCTGCAGCGCAGCAATTGGTGTTAAACTCTGGGTTCCCAACACAAACAACGGGAGGTACCCAGAGGTGACAACGACATTGACCGTACGCTATCCCGATCCCGCCGCCGCCGAGCGTGTAGTTGAGCGGCTCTCGGGCGTTGCGGCAAGTGAGAATCTGACTGTCTGCCGTCGATCGAACGCGCTCGAGATCGGGATCGCCAACCCTGCCCTGAGCGGCCTGATGAGCCTGCTCTCCAAAGGCATCACCCTGCTTCATGGCCTGTTCCCGTCGGGGCCGGCTATCACCGGAGATACCACCGTCGGCAATAATTCCTAAGCCCGGGCTTGCCCCCCACGCACGCACGGTTCGCCGGCATATGTTCCGCCGCCGGCGAACCGGGGGTAGCCAGGGAATTCTCCTCTCCCCCCCACTTTGAACACTTCGCCAGACCAAGCGCACATCCTTTCCCGAGTCTCGCCGGTCGGCTGGCCCATGCGGCCCGGCACCTGGCCGCTGCCAAATTCAAACGTCTCCCCTCCTCGTCCCAAGCGGATTCCCCAGCCGCGCCTCAGCCACTTTCCTTGACACCCATCAACTGATGAGCTTAAGTAACGTGTAACGGATATAACTCATATAGATGACCATGGACAGGCTGCCCGGCATTCGAGTTTCCCGCTTCGTGGGAGCCGAATACCGCCAAAACCGCGGCATCGCGCCATCTGAGACGCCATGCCGAGTCCCGGGCAAATCCAGGAGTAGCGAGGAGCGAACCGATGGAGTTATTCCACTACCTCTTGCACGTATTCGCCGGCTGGAATGCGCTGATTCTCGTGGCCGGCACGGTCGTGGGCCTGCTACTGGGCGCGACCCCGGGGCTCAGCCCCACCATGGCGGTAGCCCTGCTCATCCCTTTCACCTTCCACATGGATGCGACGTCCGGCCTGATTCTGCTGGGCGCGCTCTACACGGCCACCGTTGCCGGCGGTGCGGTGAGCGCGATTCTGATCAACATCCCCGGTGCTCCCGCAAACATCGCCACGGTGCTGGACGGCCATCCCATGGCACGAAAGGGCCGTGCGGCGGAAGCACTGCACTACTGCTTCATCAGCTCCGGCATCGGCGGCGTGCTGGGCGTGCTGGTGCTGGTCTTCTTCACGCCCCCTCTGGCGAGCTTCGCACTGAAGTTCGGGCCGGCGCAGTTGTTCTGGGTGGCCGTACTGGGCGTAACGGTAATCGGCTCCCTGGGGAGCTCCTCGGTCATCAAGGGCCTGATCGCCGGCGCCTTCGGGATCTGGATCTCCATGATCGGCTACAACCCGGTGGTGGGCACGGAGCGCTTCGTGTTCACCGATGTGCTGGCCGGCGGCATAAGCATCATCCCGGCGCTGATCGGACTGTTCGCGGTACCTCAGATCCTCAACATGGTGCAAATGTCGGCCCGGCCGGGACGGGTTGAGGAATTTGCCATGGAGCACCGTCCGGTACTGAACTCCCTCGTCTACAACCTGCGCCGGTTTCAGGCCTGGGGGATCGGCAGCCTGTGCGGCATCATCGTGGGCATTATCCCCGGCGCCGGTGGCCAGATCGCGGGGCTGGTTTCCTACGACCAGAACCGCAAACTGAGCAAGCATCCGGAACGCTTCGGCAAGGGTGAACCCGATGGGGTCATCGCCTCGGAAAGCGCCAACAGCTCCATGGTCGGCGCCTCCCTGATCCCGCTGCTGACCCTCGGCATTCCCGGCAGCCCCACCGCGGCGGTGCTGCTGGGCGGGCTGCTGATCCAGGGCTTGTTCCCCGGCCCCGATCTCTTCACCAAGCATGCCGACGTGACCTGGACCTTCATCGGCTCCCTGCTCATCGGCCAGGTGCTGATGGCCGTGTTCGGGCTTTACGTGGCCCGTTACAGCCGCTTCGTAATGCGCATACCCAAGCAGCTCATGGCCGGCGCCGTCACGGTGCTGGCGGTATTCGGCACCTACAGCGTGCAGAACAGCTTCTCGGACGTGATTGTGATGATGACCCTGGGCATGGCCATGTACTTCGCCATGCGCCTGGGCTTCAGTCCGGGCCCGGTGGTGCTGGGCATCATCCTGGGCCCCATCGCCGAAACCAACTTTCTGCAGGGGCGCATGATCGGTCAAGCCACCGACGGCGTGGTTCCCTATTTCTTCACCGGAACCATCAACGTGATCCTTGTGGGGCTGTGCGTGCTCTCCATCGGCTACAGCTTCTACAGCGAGCTGCGCAGCAATGCCCGCCAGCGCAACGAACGGAAATCCACCAGCGAAGCGAGGGCTACCTGATGCTTACCAACGTCCGCCTCACCTCTGCGGGCTCGCTGCTGGTCAGCGTGTTCCTTTACTGGGCTTCGTCCTCCCATGGCGCGGCCGATTCGAGCTACGTCATGCCCCGGATGATAGCCACGGCCATGATCGTGTTGTCCGTGGCGCTGCTGGTAATCAGCTTCACACGCCAGGCCGAGGCCGAAGCCAGCGAAGCCTCCATCCCCTGGGGCAGCATCTTTCCGGCGCTGGTGATCTTCATCGCCTACCTGATGCTCGCCAAGACCCTCGGGTTCTTCACCACCTCGTTCCTGGCATTCGTCGCGCTGGGGCTGATCTACGCCCCCGGCCGGACCACCGCCAGGAATGCCGCCGTCTGTGTCGGCAGCGGGCTCGCCTTCATGGTGGCGCTCTACGTCGTGTTCGTGGCGCTGCTCAACGTCCAGCTGCCCGGCGGCATTCTCATCTGAACCAGGCCCACACAAAGATCCGCAAAGGAAACAACAGGAGGAGTACGCAATGAAAACATTCCTAAAAACACTCACCTTGAGCGTCGGTGTATCGGCCGTGGCCCTGCTCGGCCTGGCGTTCACCGCCCAAGCCGCCGACTTTCCCTCCCGGCCCATCAAGTTGGCCGTCTCCTACCCGGCAGGCGGCGCCACCGATTTCCAGGCCCGCATTGTCACCATGCTGGCGAGCAAGTATCTGGGCCAGCCGGTGGTCATCGTCAACAAGCCCGGCGCGGGTGGACAGGTCGGCTGGAACGACTACATCGCCGAGGGCGGTACCGACGGTTACGACCTGGCCGCCTATAACCTGCCCCACGTGATCGCCCAATCCATCATGTTCGACACCAAGTACAACATCCACAACATGGTGCCGCTGGTGAACTGGGGCGCGGACCCGGCCGTGCTCATCGTGCCCAAGGACAGCCCCTTCAACAGCACCAAGGACCTGGTGGCCTACGCCAAAAGCCACCCCGGCAAGGTCACCGTGTCCGGCGCCGGCCTTTACGTGGGCCACCACATCGCCACGCTGCAACTGGAGCGGGCCGCCGACGTCAATCTCAAGTACATCCCCGCCGGTGGCGGCGTTCCCGCCATGAAGATGGTCATCGGCGACGTGGTCAAGGCCGGCTTCAACAATCTCTCCGACGCCTATCGCAACCGCAGCCGGATCAAAATCCTGGCGGTGGCCGACGTGCACCGCAACAAGGAATTCCTCCCCAACGTGCCGACACTGAAGGAACAGGGCTACGACGTGGACGATTCCAGCGTGAACTTCCGTGGCGTCATGGCCAAGAAGGGCGTCCCTGAAGCCCGCCTGGAGCTGCTCGCCAAGAAGCTGAAGAAGATGTTCGAGGACCCGAAAATCCAGGCCAAGATGAAGGCCGGCGGCTCTCCCATGTACGTAGTCGGCCGCGAGAAGGCGCAGCAGATGTTCCAGCACCGCCAAGACTATCTCGACGAAGCTGCTGGGCAAGCTGAAGGCCGAGCAGAAACACTGATCCCAGGGCGCGACCGGTCCATGGGCCGGTCGCGCACTCTCGCACACATCTACATGATAGACATGTGCTGAGTTGCGGGGCTACGGCCCCCTGCCCGCAACACCAGGAGACGACACCATGAGCCCGAGCACCTCAACGACAACCGAAACCATCACGCGACTGATCGACCATTGGGCGGGGACCCGCGGCGGAGACCCCTTCCTGATCGCCGCCGACGGTGCTTCCGGCATGACCTTCGAGGAGCTCGGCAACGCATCGCGTCTGGTTTCCGCCCAGCTTGAACAGCTAGGCATCGATCAAGGCGAGAAGGTCGGGTTCCTGATGGACAACGGTGTTTGGACGGCCGCCTTGTTCCTCGCAATCATGTACAGCGGGCGAACCGTGGTGCCGTTGAACGCCGTGTCGGGGCAGTCGAATATTCGCTATGTCCTGGAACACTCCGACGCCCGGGCCGTGTTCGTTTCCAAAGCCCACGAGGACCTGCTGGCGGAGAGCATGAAAGGCTTGGCGCATACCCCGGAGGTGGTGCCCGCCGATCCGGACAACGGGCCCAGTTGGGCCGGGACCGCCGCCGCGCCTGCGGCCAGCCCCACCGTGCAGCCCGGAGACGACGCCCTGCTGATCTACACCTCCGGCACCACCGGCCGTCCCAAGGGCGTGGTCCACACCCAGTCCAGCACCATCGCCGGCGCGCGCAACACCGTGATCGCCCATCATTTGTCCCAGGAGGACCGGGCGCTGTGCGTGTTGCCGCTCTACCACATCAACGGCGAGATCGTTACCGTGGTCGCCCCCCTGCTCAGCGGCGGCAGCGTGGTCATGCCCCGCCGCTTCAGCGCCCAGCAATTCTGGGATCTGATTGAGCAGCACCGCTGCACCTGGTTCAGTCTGGTGCCCACCATCATCGCCTACCTGCTGGACGACGCCGCCGACAAAGCGGAACGGGTCAAGACCGGCAACGGCTTCAAGCAGGTCCGATTCGGCCGCTCGGCCTCCTCCGCGCTGGCGCCGGCCACCCATCGCGGTTTCGAGCAGCAGTTCGGCATCTCCATCATCGAAACCATGGGCCTGTCGGAGACGGCCGCCCAGATCCTGTCCAATCCCCTGCCCCCGTTCCAGAGCAAATACGGCTCACCGGGCATCGCCTACGGCAACGAGGTCTGCATCATGGACGCCGACGGCAAAACGCTCCCGCCGGGCGAACGCGGCGAAGTGATGATTCGTGGCGAGAACGTGATGAAGGAGTATTACAAGAACCCCGAAGCCACGGCCGCCGCCTTGACCAGCGATGGCTGGCTCCATAGCGGCGACCTGGGGTATCGCGACGAGGACGGGTTCTTCTTCATAACCGGTCGCATCAAGGAGCTGATCATCAAGGGCGGCGAGAACATCGCACCCCGTGAGATCGACGACGTGCTGTACAGCCACGACGGCGTGTTGGAAGCGGCGGCCTTCGCCATCCCCGACGACAAGTACGGCGAGGAGGTCATGGCCTGCGTGGTGCCCAAGTCCGATGCGTCCATCCGGCCCGAGGACATCCGGGACTATTGCGTCCGGGAACTGGGTCGGTTCAAGGCGCCCAAAGAAGTGGTTTTCGTGGACGAATTGCCCAAAGGCCCTTCCGGCAAGGTCCAGCGACTGAAGATTGCCGAAATGCTGGGCAGCCAGGATCCCCCGGCTCCCACGAAGCCCGTAGCCAGCCAAGGCTAGTCCCCGGGGCGACCTGGTCGCCCTCCAATCACCCGTAACGTACGCCCAGGCCGGAGTTCCCGGCGGCCTGCCGCCCCCGGTTTGGGCCTTGGCCAACCGCCTGCGGAGGTTCCCGGCGTGCCGATCTTCGGCTCGCCCCCTCCCATGGACGGCCACTCCCGGCGCCTTGCCGATCGCATCTCGGGTGCCGCACAGCGGGTCATTGGCAACGAACCAGTTAAAAGCGAAAGGAGTACGGCACCGCCGGTGCAAAGCGACGGACCGATGGAGTTCATGAAAACAATCTGGAGGAGATAACGATGAGCAGCAATCTGATGAACAAGGCCCTCGGCGCGGTAACCCTGGCAGCGGCAGTTGGCATGCCGGCTGTGTCGGGCGCCGCGACAATCCTCAAAACCGACACGCTCACGCTGGGTTTGTACGGAAAAATACGAATGTCGGCGGATTACGCCAATGCGGACGCAGACAGCAACGACGACGGCTTCAGCGTATCGAGCAATTCCAGCCTTTTTGGCATCAAGGGCAGCGTTCCTCTGAATCCAGGCTATCGGGCGCTCTTTCAGATCGAGCAGACGGTCCTCATGGATGTTGGCAACGGCAGCCTGGCGACGCGTAACACCTATGTCGGCGTTGGCACTCCTTACGGGCGCGCGCTCATGGGCCACATGGACACGCCTTTCAAGACGATGGGGCTGAAGTTCACCAACTACACGGTCACCGCCAGCGACCCCCACGTCATTCTCGGTGCGGCATCCACGGACAGCAGTCCGCGTCTGGATCTGCGGGGCAAGAACGCGATCCAATACATCAACAATTTCGGCCATGTGGCCAGCGTGCGGTTGATGTACTCGGCCGGCGCCCAGGACAAACAGGTCGGCATCGACGACGATCACACGAAGATGTACAGCGCGATGGCGACGTACAACGTGCTGCCGAAACTCCAGCTCGGTGCCGCGGGCGTCCGATACTCGAACCTGACGCCGGGGGCCGATGTTAACGCCTGGCGCGTCGGCGCACGCTACGCGTTCAACAAGTTCGCTTTCAAGGCCATTTTCGAAGACATCAACGCCAGTAATCTCCCGGCGCTCTCGCGGGCGGCCTTTGGTGGCAGCGTGGAGTATGCGATCTTGCCCAAGACCAAGATCGGCGTGCAGTGGATGCACGCAAACGAGTCGGACGCACAGAACGACGCGGCAGACCAATACAGCCTCACCCTGAAACATAGCTTCAATTCCGCGTTCCTCGCCTATGCGACCGTATCGACCACACGCAACGAGAACAGCGCCAGCTATCAGCTCACCGGCTACGGCCACGGCCAGAAGGTGTCCACCGTGGACGGGGGCAACCCGGCTGTCGCCTCCGTCGGCGCTCAGCTGAAGTTCTAAGACCCGATGATGGAAGTCTGCGCGGCCGAGGCGCTTCGCGAGCATGGTACTCTTGCATTGAGGAACCACAGCGAGCCGGCGTTCTCCCGCGCAGACCGCCATCCCCGCCCCCACGGAATCAGCATTGGCCCCGGACGGGTCGCTCGCAACCGCCTTCGGGCCGGACTGAGGCCGCGCCAGCGGGTCCTGCCGGAATTTCTTCACCGCACCTGCACCGGCGGCACCGCCCATGTCCATACAACAACTCCTCATTGCCGGCGCCATCGTGTTCGGGGCATCCCTGCTGCGCGGACTCTCCGGCTTTGGCTTCTCTTTGGTCGCAGCGCCCTTGTTCACCCTGCTGTGGGAACCCGCGCAAGCGATCCCCATGGCCATCCTCATGCAAGCGCTCAGCGCAGTACCCGCTTTCGTCCACCAGCGCGCGGACGCGGCATGGCCTATCGTAATCCGCGTTGCCGCAGGCTCCGCCCTGGGCATGCTGCCGGGGGCCGCCCTGCTCTTCTGGCTGCCGCCCCAGGCCACCCGCTTGATCATGGCGGGCCTGCTGCTGATGGCCCTCGGCTTGCTCGCCTTCGGGGTCCGGCTGCGGAAGCCGCTGGCGGTCCGCAATTACTGGTACGTGGGCATAGTGGCCGGCGGTGCCCAGATGCTTTCGGGCGCAGCCGGCCCACCGGTCATCGTCGCGCTGCTGGCTTCCCGTGAGCTGGATGCCACCGTCACCCGGGCCACCCTCACCGCCAGCTTCCTGCTGACCGGGCTGATCGGCCTTGTGCCCTTCATCGGCAACCGTGGCCTCAGCACCATCCCGCCGTGGGACCTGGCCCTCCTGTGCCTGCCACTACTGGCCGGCTACTGGGCGGGCGACCGTCTGTTCCGCCTCACCGCCGACATCAACTACCGCCGTATTGCTCTGGGTGTGTTGTTTGGTGCTGTGCTGTCGATGCTGAAGCCTTTCATTGGGTGAGGGATGCGCGGGCTGCGTCCGCTTGGGCCGTCTCCGCTCAACTCCGGATATGCGAAGGACAAAAAAAAGCCAGCCGGAGGGGGCCGGCTGGCGAAGTGCGCAATGCGCGCAGGGTGGGAAGCATTACCTCACGCCGCTCCCGCGTCGCGGGATCGGCGCAGGCGTCACACGTAGTCCTTGTACTTGTCGAGCAGGCGAACCGGCTTGGACAGAGCGTCGCGGCGGAAGGGGTCGCCCAGCTCACGGGTGCACATGATCTCCAGCACAGTGGTCTTGCCCTGGTTCATCTGCATGTCCACGGCCTTCTTCAGCGCCGGCCCCACGTCCTCGAGCTTGTCAACGGTAACGCCTTCGGCGCCCATGGCCCGGGCAATCTCGGCGAAGCTCTGGTTTTCCAGCTCTCCGGCGATGAAGCGACGGTTGTAGAAGTCCACCTGGTTCTTCTTCTCCGCACCCCACTGGCGGTTGTGGAACACTACCGCGGTAACGGGAATGTTGTGCTGAACACAGGTCATGGTCTCCATCAGGCTCATGCGCCATGCGCCGTCACCGGCATAGGAGATGGCAGGCCGTTCCGGGGCCGCCACCTTGGCGCCGATGATGGTGGGGAAGGCGTAGCCGCAGTTGCCGAAACTCATGGCGGCAAAAAAGCTGCGCGGCTTGTCGAAGCGCAGATAACTGTTGGCCACGGAGTTGATGTTGCCGATATCGGTGGACACCATCACGTCCTCGGGCATGGCCTTCTCCAGCTCCCGCAGAACCTGGCGGGGATGCAGCCAGTTGCCGGGCTCCTTCTTCTGCTCCTCGATCATATCCAGGCTGTAGGGATCCCGCTCGTGGGTCCACTCGTCCAGCTCTTTTTCCCAAGCGTCCTTTTCGGCCTTGATGGTCTTGGCGCGTTCGTCCTTGGTGGTGTCGCAGGCCAGCTTGCGGCCATTCAGGCGCTCCAGCAGGGCCTTGGCGGCGGCCTTGGCATCGCCGCAGATGCCGAACACGGAAACCTTCTTCACCA
>CAVQFO010000009.1:0-96937 GCA_963711725.1 uncultured Gammaproteobacteria bacterium
GAGCGCAAAAACCCGAGGCCGGAGCAGCGGCCTCGGGTTCAGCGGCGGGTTGCGTGACTAACGCTGAATCGGCTACGGACGAAGGAAAGCGGACCAAACTCCGCTTGTTCCAGTTAAGTGGCGATGCCATCTATTTCGAACAACCGAAAACCTGCTCTCGCGCTCCCTCGCCGCCGCTTCGGCCCCGCCAAATCAGACAGTCTGCCGGCATCAGCCGCGCCGGCCGTCGACCCGGGGTGCGGCGAGAATCGGTGAATACAGCGTAAGGAACAGACCGAAGGCGAACACCCAGAACGCCCCGGCCAGACTGAGCAGCAGCATGTCGGCGCTGTTGGGCCACAGGATCACCGTCAGCCGCAGAGCCGCGGCGGCCAGGATCGAGAGGTAGATCAGCGTGCCCGCCCGGGGCAGGCGCATCGGCCTGCCCGTGTGGCCCAGCGCGACCCGGGTCATCACGGCCAGCACCAGGGTGGCGATGGCACCCGTGCCGATGGCGTGAAGCCAAGCGCTTTCCGCGAACGGGGCGCCCAGCCCCGCAGCAGCCTTCAGGGCCAGCGCCACCACGATCCACAGATAACCCAGGTGCAGACTCCACAACAACGGCTCCCGCAGGACCTTGTCACCCCTCCAGTTGAGCAGCCGCACACCGTTGGCGAGGGCGGCACCCAGCGCAACGGTTCCCGCCACCGCACCGTGGGGCGCGATCAAATCCACCGGCAACATCAGCAGCGTCACCGTCACCGCCACACGATCCAGTAACGGCCAGCGCCTGACCGCGTCCGCATCGCCGCCGCGCATGCGCAGCCAGTTGCCGCTGAACGCGGGAATGATGCGTCCACCAATGACCACCATAACCACCGTAATCACGTCCAGCGAAGCGATCTCCACCACCCGCGGCGAAATCGTGCCGATCCCCGCGTAGGAGAGCTGAAGGAGGAAATCGCAAACAAACAGCGCACCCAGCAACGCCACCAGCCCCAGGTTTCGATGATTACCGGCCCGCAGCAGGACCCGAGCCGCGTAGACGGCCACCGTGGGCAGGAATGCAAGGTCGAGCACGGCAGTCACGGCCGGCGGCAGCCAACCGGAAACCGCCATGGCGACGCGCCCCGCGAGCCACACCAGCACCAGGCTCAGCAATGCCCCGCCCTTCAACGGGGCTGATCCGGTCCAATTGGTCATGGCGGTGAGCAGAAAGCCGGCGATGGCGGCGGTCACCACCCCGAAGATCATTTCATGGCCGTGCCAGTAGATGCCCGGCATGGCCAGCGGCAACGCCCAGATACCGGACAGCTGCCCCACCCACAGGACGATAAGAACAATGGCGTATAGCCCCACTAGCAGGAAGAACGGACGGAACGGATAGGCCAGCAGCGTAGCGCGTGACATGGTGTGCATACCTCTGATTCGCGGCACCCGGCGCAAACTTGCGCACATAAATGGTATTTTCAATACTTCTTTAAAGAGATGCAAGGATTCTGAGGCGTGAGACCCCGCCGGGCATTGATCTGAGGCAAGAGACGGCCGGTCAGTCCACGGACCAGTGCTGCCGCAGATACTCCTTGATGGCCTGGGCGTTGTTGTAACGGGTCTCCCGAGCCCCGAAAACCAGGGTCACCCGCCCTTGGTCCGCCTTTTCCGCCAGAGTGGCGAGGGGTTCACGGGCATCATCCAGCTCCTGGAAATAGCGGCTGCGGAATTCGTCCCATTTCTCCGGGTCATGGCCGAACCACTTCCGCAACTCGGCGCTGGGGGCGATCTCCTTGAACCAGTCGTCCAGGGCCGCCTGCTCCTTGCTGACCCCACGCGGCCAGACCCGATCCACCAGCACCCGATAGCCGTCGCTGTCCGCCGGGGGGTCGTAGGCTCGTTTCAGTCGTATGGACATGACCGTTCTCCCGATACTGCCAGGCTTTGCCGGGAAATTTGGACTCTCCAGGGGGACGCTGATCCATTCTCGCGGCCGCTTGAATGGATCAGCGTCGCCCTACTGGGATATGGGCCGGCGAAGGCGTGGCGTCAACCCGGGAGCCGGCCCCACACAGCCAGGTGGCGATCGCTCACGGTCTCCACCCGGAAACCGTCCAGACCCGCGCACCGCAGCTGATCCGCGACCTCCGCCGGCGTAAACGCGGCCAGCAGGGAATTGAGGAAATCCCGGCGCAGGACCTCGGGTTCGCCGGCGGCATATTCATCCACCAGCGCTCTCGCCCGCTCCGGCGAGGCCGGCCTGAACAGATCCACCACCAATACCGGGGCACCGGGTACGCCGGCACGGCGGACGATCTCCCAAAGCCCACCGGGCCTGTGCAGATGATGCAGAAGACTGTTGCTGACCACGGCCGCGTAATCACCGCGCGGCAGGATGGCGTCCGGGATCAGGCCGTGAATGAAATGCACCCGCCGGTTCAGGCCTGGGGTAGCTGCCAGCGCCCGTTCCGCCAGATCCAGCATTCGCCGCGCACCGTCGAGCCCGGTGATCTCCACCTCCGTCCAGGCCCGCGCGAGGCGCAGAGTGATATCCCCCGGCCCGCAGCCGATATCGAGCACCGAACCCCCGGCCGGGGGCGTCGGGAAACGTTCGCGGTACAGCTCCAGGAACCGCCGATTCGGCTCGGAGAAATCAGCCTCGGCGTAGGCCGTTGCCTGCTCCACGTCATCCATCAACTCCGGCTCCGGTATTCGCTCCATCCGTCCTCCCTCGTCAGCACTGTTCCAGCGCGGCCAATTCCTCCGCCGAGAACCCGGCCCGCATGCGAGCGGCGACGTTGAAGGGCCCCCGGAGCTTGCCCGTCATGTAGGTGGCCAGCAGCTCCCGAAAGGTCTCCTCCGGCGGCAAGTCTCTCTGCTCGCAGGCATGGCGGAACCAGCGACTGCCGATGGCCACGTGCTCCACCTCCTCCCTGAGAATCACCTCAAGCACGGCCACCGTCTCGACATCGCCGTGCCGGCGCAAGCGGTCGATCATGCCCGGGGTAACATCCAGCCCCCGGGCTTCGAGCACCCGCGGCACCAGGGCCATGCGCACCAGCACGTCATGAGCCGTATCCCGCGCCATTTCCCACAAACCGTTGTGGGCCGGAAAATCGCCGTAGCAATAGCCCAGCTGCGCCAGGCGTGCGGCCAGCATCCGGTAATGGCTGGCCTCCTCGGCCGCCACGCGCAGCCAGTCGCCGTAGTACTCGGCCGGCTGTCCCCGGAAACGGTAGACCGCATCCAGGGCCAGGTTGATGGCATTGAATTCGATATGGGCCACGGCATGAACCAAAGCCGCCCTGCCCTCTTCAGAGCCGAGACCCCGCCGGGCCAGTTCCCGGGGCGGGACCAGCGGCGGGCACGGCGGCCGGCCGGGCTCGCCGATCGGCTCCGGCGGTCCGGCGGCATCCAGTCCGAGGTGCCCGGCAAGCCAGTCCGACCGCATACGGACCGCCCGTTCCGCCTTCTGTTCCGGGTCTGCCATGGCGAGAACGTCGGCGGCTTGATCGAAAAGGGAATCGGTCATTTCCTATAACACCCGATGCCGGTAACCGTCATTGAGGCCAATAACCAGGTCGGTGACATTCGTGCCGGTGGGACCTGTATGGATCAGGTCGCCGGAGGCCTCCAGGAATCGTCCGGCGTCGGCCTGCTGCAGGCTCAACTCCGGATCCAGACCCAGGCGCCTCCCCCGATCCACGGTTTCGCAATCCACCAAGGCTCCGGCATCGGCCGTCGGGCCGTCGGTGCCGTCGGTACCAGCGGCCAGCAGATAGACATCCCGGAGGCCTTCGAAAAGCAGGGCTGCGGTCAATGCCAGGCTTTGGCATCGCCCGCCGCGACCGGGGGCCGGGGGCAGGTCCACCGTGCACTCGCCGCCCCAGATCCGGATGCCCGCCCCATCGCCGACCAACTCACGGGCGACCCGTTGGCCGGTGTCCAGGACATCCCCCGCCAGCTTCCCATCCGCGGCCAGGACGGTATAGCCCAGCTCCCGGGCATGGCGGGCCGCCGCCGCCCGTGCCGCCCCATTGGCGGCAACGATTTCCGGCTCCACGAGCCGGAAGCACGGGTCGTCGGCCGGCGGCATGGGATCCCCCCGCCGGCACATTTCCGAGACCCACGCGGGCAATTCGCCTGCAGGCTCCGGCGCCCGGGGGGATGGAACCATCAGCCCCGAACCAATGACTGCGGGATCGTCTCCGGCCACATCCGAAATCATCAGGACCCGGCTGCGCCGTGGCGCCACCAGGCGAGCCAGGCGGCCACCCTTGATGGCCGACACCGCTTTGCGGACCGCATTGATCCGGCCGATATCCAGGGGATGGGAAAGCAAGTACTCGTTGAGGCGGAACCAGTCGTCCGGCTCAATGCCCTCGGCCAGCACTTCCACCAGGCTGGAGGCGCCGCCGGAGACAAGGAACAGCACCGGGTCGCGTTCGGGAAGCCCACGGATGTGATCCACCAGGACCCGCCCAGCTTCCAGGCTGCGGCCATCGGGAATGGGGTGGGCGGATTCCAGACATTGAAAGCGCGGCTCACGTTGAAGCGCCGGGTCCAGGTGCCCTTCCTTGGTAATCAGGAGACCGGAGCCCATTCGAGGGCCCAGGGCCGCCACAGACCCCGCCGCCATGGCGCTGGCGGCCTTGCCGACGGCGACCACATGCACCGGGCGCCCGGGCGCGTACCCTTCCAGGGCCCGGAGAACGGCCCAATCTCCGGCCACAGCCGACAACCCCGCCCGGTAAATCTCCAGCAGGTCCCGTCGGCGCTGTTCGCGGTGGGCGTTCACACCTGCTCCAGAGCCCGCTCCAGATCGCCGGTCAGGTCGGCCACGTCTTCAAGGCCCACGGACAACCGGATCAATCCTTCGGTCACCCCCGCGGCGGCGCGCTGCTCCGGCGAGTTGCGGCCGTGGGTGGTGGACGCCGGATGAGTAATGGTGGTCTTGGCGTCACCCAGGTTCGCGGTGATGGAGATCAGCCGGGTGCCGTTGATCAGACGCCAGGCTTCGGCGCGCTCGCCCTTGATCCGGAAAGACAGGATGCCGCCGAACGCACCGTGCTGCTGGCGGGCAGCCAACTCGTGCTGGGGATGGGACTCCAGGCCGGGATAATTCACCCGCTCCACCTTGGGATGGGAGTCCAGGAACCGGGCCAAGGTCAGCGCGGTTTCGCTGTGGGCCTTCATGCGCAGCTTCAGGGTTTCCAAGCCCTTGAGATAGACCCAGGCGTTGAACGGGCTCATGCACGGACCGGCGGTGCGCAGAAACGCAAAGATTTCCTTGCCGACTCGCTGGGCGTCGCCAACCACCGCCCCGCCCACGCAGCGGCCCTGGCCATCCAGGTATTTGGTGGCCGAATGAATCACCAAATCGGCGCCCAACTCCAGCGGACGCTGCAGGGCGGGCGTGCAGAAGCAGTTGTCCACCACCAGCACGGCGTCGTTGCCGTGAGCGATGCGGGCTATGGCAGCCACATCCGCCACTTCGGTAAGCGGATTGGACGGCGTTTCCAGGAACAGCAACTTGGTCTTTGGCGTCACCGCCGCCGCCCAGGCCTCCGGCTCGGTAAGGGGCACGAAGCTCGTCTCGATACCGAAGCGGGTCAGGATATTGGTGAACAACGACACGGTGCTGCCGAACAGACCGGCCGAAGCGACAATATGATCGCCGGCGCGCAGCAAGCCCATACAGGTGGAGAGAATCGCGGCCATGCCGGAGGCCGTGGCAACGCAGGCCTCACCTCCCTCCAGCGCCGCGAGCCGGTCCTGGAACGTGCGCACGGTCGGGTTGCTGAAGCGCGAATAGATGTTGCCGGGCTCCACCTCGGCGAACCGGGCGGCCGCCTGCTCGGCGCTGTCGAAGGTGAAACTCGACGACAGGAACAGCGGCTCCGACTGCTCCTGTTCGTTGGTCCGGACCTGTCCGGCGCGAACGGCTCGCGTCGAGAAGCCGAATTCCTCATTCCCATCCCATGCCATCGTTGAAGTCCTCGCTAGGCGGATATTTATCAACCTTTCAGGAAACCATGGCGCCGACGACGAAGCTTGGGGCGGAAGGCGAGCAAGGGGCAGGGCCAGGGATCACGGCCACAAAAAAACCCGCTCTCAACTAAAACGAGAAACGGGCCGCTCTCGCTTTAGCTGCATTTATAAGGCGCCCGCAAGCTGAAGTTCAAATCAGCGCCGAAACGGCAGATTAGGCAATACGACCGGGCCTGTCAAACTCGACGGCCCGCGAACCATCGGCAACGCCGGGTCAGGCCTGATTGTGGATATCCATCATGGCCGTTTCGGCGGTCTTTCGCTCCTGCTTCGCCAGATCGGATCGCTCCTGCTCGATATGGCGCAAATAGTCCTCGGTCACGTCGCCGGTGATGTAGTCGCCGCTGAAGCAGGAGGCGTCGAACTGGCGCAGAGACTTGTTGCCCTGCCAGACGGCGGCCACCAGGTCGTCCAGATCCTGGAAAATCAGGCGGTCGGCCCCCAGCAGCTCGGCCACTTCCTCCACGGTCCGGCCATGGGCGATCAGTTCGCTGGCCGCCGGCATATCGATGCCGTAGACGTTGGGGTAGCGCACCGGCGGCGCCGCCGAAGCGAAATAGACCTTCTTCGCGCCCTCGTCCCGGGCCATCTGGATAATCTGTTGGGAGGTGGTGCCGCGAACGATGGAGTCATCCACCAGGAGCACGTTCTTGCCCTTGAACTCCAGCTCGATGGGATTGAGCTTCTGGCGCACGGATTTCTTGCGCAGCGTCTGGCCGGGCATGATGAAGGTGCGGCCGATGTAGCGGTTCTTGATGAACCCCTCGCGGTATTTCACGTCGAGCTTGTACGACAGCTCCAGAGCCACGGTACGGCTGGTGTCGGGGATGGGTATGACCACGTCGATGTCGTGATCCGGCCAGTCCCGCAGGATCTTGGCCGCCAGGCGCTCACCCATTCGCAGCCGCGACTTGTACACGGCGACGCCGTCGATCATGGAGTCGGGCCGGGCCAGGTAGACATATTCGAAGATGCAGGGGGCCTTGACGGGATTGGCGGCGCACTGGCGGGTATGCAGTTCGCCGTTGAGGTCGATGAACACGGCCTCGCCCGGCTCGACGTCCCGGATCAGTTCAAAGCCAAGGGCGTCCAGGGCCACGCTCTCGGAGGCGACGATGTACTCGGTGCCGAGCTCCGTCTCGCGCTTGCCGAAACAGATGGGCCGGATGCCATAGGGATCGCGGAAGCCCACCACCCCATAGCCGTTGATCATGGCCACCGCCGCATACGCACCCCGGCAGCGCTGATGGACGCCGGCCACCGCCTCGAATACGTCCTCGTGGGAGATGCGCAGCTTGCCCTGCCGCGCCAGTTCATGGGCGAATACATTGAGAAGGATTTCCGAATCCGACTCGGTGTTGATGTGGCGAAGATCCTCCAGGAACAGATCCCGCTTGAGGTCGCCGGCATTGGTGAGATTGCCGTTGTGGGCCAGACTGATGCCGTAGGGGGAATTCACGTAGAAGGGCTGGGCCTCCGCCGAGCTGGAACAGCCCGCCGTGGGGTAGCGCACATGGCCGATGCCCACGTTGCCCCGCAGTTGGATCATGTGCTCTGCGCGGAACACGTCGCGAACCAAGCCGTTGTTCTTGCGCAGATACAGCCGGCCGTCGTCGTAGGTAATGATCCCGGCGGCGTCCTGTCCGCGATGTTGCAGTACCGTCAGGCCATCATAGAGGGCCTGATTGACGGGTCCCTGCCCCACCATGCCGATTATGCCGCACATCTCACAACCTCCAGCCTAACGAACCTTTCAAGAAGTCTTGCCATGCCCCGGCAAGCCTCGGGGCGGCCCCACCGAGAAAACTCATCCCACCCGTGTCCCGCTCCGGCAGTAGTCCTTCCAATACTCGGGCGCGGGAGTCCCCCGGGCCACGGCAACCTTCTCGGTGCTCACCGGAGCGTAGAGCACCAGATCCCCCAGCCAATCCGCGACGCCGATGCGGCAGACCCAAGGCTGGATCTGGCGCACCATGACCGAATCCCGCCACCACTGTTCCCGCGGAATGGCGGTCAAGCCGGCCGCCAGCACCACCACGGCCACCACCACCAGGCCCCGCCCCACCCCGAACAAGGCACCCACCAGCCGGTCGGTCCCGGTCAGGCCGGTGCGGCCCACCAACTGGCCGGCCAGGTAATTGATGATGCCGCCGATCACCAGGGTGAGCACGAAAAGGGCGACGAATGCGGCGCCAATCCTCAGGCTGGGCGAAGCGATGTAGGGTTCCAGATAGACGGACAAGCCACGGGAGAATTCCAGGCCGATCCAGACCGCGGCGATCCAGATAATCAGCGACAGGACTTCTTTGACGAACCCCCGCACCAAGCTGATTAGTGCGGAAAGGCCGATAATGGCGAGGATGGCGTAGTCGAGCCAGTTCATTCAGAGCTAGGATGCTGATCCTGGGCCGGCGCCCTGGGGGCGCAAATGGTAACAGAGGCCATCCGGCAGCGAAAGCGGATCCGGGTGGCCGCGGACTAACCGTTCAACAATCCCTGCCGCTTCAACGACTACCCTGAATGGGAAACCACCAGGGCATTCATCTTCTCCTCGGACTTCAGCTTGTGAGCGAGTTCCTCGGCCTTGGGTCGCTTGGCCACGGGTCCCACACGCAGGCGGTAAAGCGGCTTGCCATCGAGCTTCACTTCGTCCACATAGGCATCGTAGCCCTTGTTGCGGAGCTGATCCCGCAGCCCCAGGGCATTGGGCTTGCTGCGGAAGCTGCCGACCTGCACCGCCCACTCGGCCAATTCCGGCGGCGTCCTGGTCGCCACGGGTTCGGACTTCTCGGCCGGAGCGGAGGCCTTCGGCTCGGTGGAACTCGCCGGCTGCTGAGCGGTCGCGGTAATGGATTCCGCCTTCGTCGGAGCCGGCGCCTGTTCGTTCCCCTGCGCGGCGGGAGCGTTGTCGGACGTGCTTGTGTTGCTTTCCCCATACACAGGCGTCGGCGCCTCCTGTGACATGCGATCCCCTTCCGCCGGGGTCTGCCCCGATACCGGCATGTTCGGTCTCGGTGGGATTTCGATGGGAACGTTGACGGTCCCCCGGTCCACCGGACCCTTGAGCATCATGGGAATGAAAATGACGGCCAGCGCCACCAGAACTGCTGCACCGATCAGACGCTGTTTGGCCTTTTGTTCCACGCTTTACTCCGCTTTCGTCAAACGCCGTAGCGCCTCTTCAACCGTTCGAAAGGAACCGAAAACCACGATCCGGTCCCCCGGCTCGGCTTCGCGCTCCGCCCGGTCGAACAGCTCGTCGGCCGACCCGGCCTTCGCCACTCTTGCCGGCTCCACCTGCCGGACCAGCAGTTCGGTCAACTCCTCGGCCGGCCGGGCATCCGCGTCCGGTAATTGCAACGGATACCAGACATCGACCACGTCCAGCAACGGCCGCAATAGAGCCGTCGCGTCCTTACGGGCCAACACCGCGACCACCGCCCGGGTCTTCCCTGCGCACGGCGATCGGCCCAGGTTCGCGGCCAGCCCCTGGGAGGCCTCCTGATTATGGGCCACATCGAGTATCCACTCCACCCGACCCGAAATCACCTGGAAACGCCCCCGCAGCCCCGCCGCCGCGAGGCCTTGCCGAACGGCCTGATCGCTTACCGGCAATCGGTCATCCACCAGCGCCAGAGCCATCAGGGCCGTGGCGGCGTTGTCCAATTGATGTTCGCCGGCGAGGCCGGGCATGGGCAGAGCCTCGATCCTCCTACCGGCACCGTGGAATGTCCAGCTTTCGCCCGGGCCAGCCCCTCGATCGTAGTCCCGCCCGATAAGGAAAAGCGGGGTGGCCTGTTGAGCGGCGGCGTCGCGGACGCTGGCCGGGCAGTCCCGATCCCCGCAGATCGCCGGGCGGCCGGACCGGAACACGCCGGCCTTCTCCCGGCCGATGGATTCCCGGGTATCGCCAAGCCAGTCGGTGTGGTCCAGACCCACGGAGACGACCACCGCGGCGTCGCTGTCCAGCACATTCACGGCGTCCAGGCGGCCGCCCAGTCCCACCTCCAGCAGAACGACATCGGGCTGGCGGCGACGGAACAGCCACAGAGCCGCCAGGGTGCCGAATTCGAAATAGGTCAGACTGGTGGCGTCGCGGGCCTGGTCGACCGCCTCGAAGGCCTGAACCAACGCCTGGTCGTCCACCGCCCGGCCGTCCAGGCGAATCCGTTCGTTGTACCGGAGGAGGTGTGGCGAGGTGTAAGCGGCGGTCCGATAACCCGCGGCCCCGAGCATGGACTCCATGTAGGCCACGCAGGAGCCCTTGCCGTTGGTGCCGGCGACGGTAATGACCGGCCAGGGTGGATCCAGGACACCCAGTCGTTCGGCAACCTCACGGACCCGCTCCAGGCCCAGGTCAATGGCGCTGGGATGGAGAGTCTGTTGCCAGTCCAGCCACTCGCCCAGGCTGTGGAAGCGGGACATAGCGACCCTTGAACCTCAGGAAGCGCGCTTTTCTTCGAGCTGCTTCGTCTCCGGCGACGGGCGTTTGGTCAACATGGCCAGCAAGCGGGCCAGTTTGTCCCGCATTTCCCGACGATCCACGATCATGTCGATGGCGCCGTGCTCCAGCAGGAATTCGCTGCGCTGAAATCCTTCCGGCAGGGTCTCCCGCACGGTCTGCTCGATAACGCGCTGGCCGGCGAACCCGATCAGGGCGCCGGGTTCGGCGATATTGAGGTCCCCCAACATCGCGAGACTGGCGGACACGCCGCCGGTGGTCGGATTGGTCAGGACGGAGACGAAGGGTAATCCGGCCTCGGAGAGTCGGGCGAGAGCCGCGCTGGTCTTGGACATCTGCATGAGCGAGAACAAGCCTTCCTGCATGCGCGCGCCGCCGCTTGCGGAGAAGGATACCAACGGAATCCGCTCCTCCAGGGCATGATCCACGGCGCGAACGAAACGCTCTCCCACCACGGAACCCATGGAGCCGCCGATGAAGCCGAACTCGAAGGCCGCCGCCACCAGGGGCAGGCCCTTGACCGTGCCGCGCATCACGACGAGCGCATCCTTTTCCCCGGTCTGCTTCTGGGCCTGGCTCAGCCGATCCTTGTACTTCCTGCTGTCACGGAATTTGAGGATATCCACCGGTTCCACGCCGGCGGCCAATTCGCTGCCGCTGTTGTGGTCCAGCAGCATTTCCAGGCGCTGCCGCGCCCTCAGGCGCATGTGCCGCCCGCATTTGGGGCAGACCTCAGCATTGCGCTCCAGCTCGGGGCGGTAGAGCACTTGGCTGCAGCCGTCGCATTTGGTCCAAAGGCCTTCCGGCACGCTGCGGGTACGCTCGTTGGCATCCGTGCGAATCCGGGAGGGCATCAGTTTCTGGAACCAACTCATTGTTCAGAACCTCGATGTCGAATTTGCCCGCGTGCGGGTGGGCACGCGTCTTGAAGTTTAGCCGGCGTCATCCATGGCGCGGCGCATGTCGGCTATCAATTCGCTCAGCGACTCCGCGGCGGCCTTGGGATCGTTCTGGTATTGCTCGATCCGTCGGACCAGCGCGCTGCCCACCACCACGGCGTCGGCCACACCGGACACCCGGGCGGCGGCGGCCGCATCGCTGATCCCGAAGCCCACGCCGATAGGCAGGTCGGTGGTCTTGCGCACCAACGCCAGGCGCTGCTCCACGGCGTCGATATCCAAACTCGACGAACCGGTCACGCCCTTGAGGGATACATAATAGACGAAGCCGCTAGCCTGGTCGGCAATCAGCCGCATTCTCGCTTCGGTGGTCGTGGGCGATAGCAGAAAGATGCTGTCCAGCCCTGCTTCACGGAAAACGGGTGCCACCTCGACCGCCTCATCAGGGGGCAGATCCACAGTGATCACGCCATCCACCCCGGCTTCCGAAGCCTCGCGTGCAAACCGCTCGTATCCCATCACTTCAATGGGATTGAGGTAGCCCATCAACACCACCGGGGTGTCAGGGTCGCGGCGACGAAACTCCGTCACCATCGCCAGTACGTCGGGCAGCGATGTGCCGTGAACCAGAGCCCGCTCGCAGGCCGCCTGAATCACGGGACCGTCGGCCATGGGGTCGGAAAACGGGATGCCCAATTCCACCACGTCGGCTCCGGCCGCCACCAGTGCGTGCATGAAACCGACCGTCGCGTCGGGGCGTGGATCTCCGGCCGTGATGAAGGGAACCAGCGCCTTCCGTCCCGTCTGCCGGAGTTGGGCGAAGCGCTTCTCGATCCGGCTCATAGCTCGATTCCTTCGCGGGTGGCCACGGTCTGGATGTCCTTGTCGCCCCGGCCGGAGAGGTTGACCACGATGATCTGGTCGGCATTCATCTGTGGCGCCAGTTTTGCGGCATAGGCCAAGGCGTGGCTGCTCTCCAGGGCCGGGATAATGCCCTCGCGGCGGGTCAGATCGTGGAAGGCGGCCAGCGCTTCGGCGTCGGTGACGGAGGTGTAGTTCGCGCGGTGGATGTCCTTGAGCCAGGCGTGCTCCGGGCCCACACCCGGATAGTCCAGGCCGGCGGATACGGAATGCGTGCCGATGATCTGGCCGTATTCGTCTTCCATGAGGTAGGTGCGATTGCCGTGCAGCACGCCGGGACGGCCGGCACACAGCGGCGCGGCGTGGTGCCCCGTGGCGATGCCCTCGCCGCCGGCTTCCACGCCGTACAGGGCCACGTTCTCGTCGTCCAGGAACGGGTGAAACAGGCCGATGGCATTGGAGCCGCCACCCACGCAAGCCACCAAGGCGTCGGGAAGGCGGCCTTCCTGTTCCAGGATCTGACGGCGGGTTTCACGGCCGATAATCGACTGGAAGTCACGCACCAACAAGGGATAAGGATGGGGCCCGGCGACCGTACCGATAATGTAGAACGTGTCGTCCACGTTGGTCGCCCAATCGCGCATGGCCTCGTTCAGGGCGTCCTTCAGGGTCTTGGAGCCGGATTCCACCGGCACCACACGGGCGCCCAGCAGTTTCATTCTGAAGACGTTCGGCGCTTGACGCTGAATATCCTCGGACCCCATGTAGACCACGCACTCCAATCCCATGCGGGCGGCCACAGTGGCGCTGGCCACGCCGTGCTGACCGGCACCGGTCTCCGCAATGATGCGGGTCTTGCCCATGCGCTGGGCCAGCAGGGCCTGCCCCAGGGCGTTGTTGATCTTGTGGGCACCGGTATGGTTCAGGTCTTCGCGCTTGAGATAGATTCGCGCACCGCCCAGATGCCGCGACCAGCGCTCGGCGAAATACAGGGGCGAGGGGCGGCCCACCCAGTGCTCGCTGTCGCGCTCGAATTCGGCGACAAAGTCCGGATCTTCGCGATAGCGATTGTAGGCCTCGGTCAACTCGTCCAGGGGCGCGAACAGCGTCTCCGGGACAAACTGGCCGCCGTACGGGCCGAAATGGCCGTGGGCGTCGGGAAAGCGGCTGTAATCGACCTTTTCCCGAGTCCCTTCAGAAGTCTTGGGCACTGCGCACCTCATTCATGAATGCCGTCATTTTATCCACGTCCTTGACGCCCTTCTGGCGTTCCACACCGCTGCTCACGTCCACCGCGAATGGCCTCACCTGCCGGATGGCTTCGCGGACATTGTCCGGCGTGAGCCCGCCCGCAAGCACCAGCGGCTTGCCAAGCTCCACCTGCGCCGCCGACCAGTCGAACGCCTCGCCCGTTCCACCCCGCCGGCCCGGCTCGTTGCTGTCCAGGAGATAACCGGCGGCGGAAGAATATCGCGATGCGTACTCGGCCGCGTCGGCGCCGCCACCCATGGCGATGGCCTTGATGTAACGATGCCCGAAGTCCTCGCAGAAGGCCGGCGATTCGTCACCATGAAACTGGAGCAGATCCACGCGCAGTTGCTTCAGCACGGACCGGACCGTCTCCTCGGTCGGGTCCATGAACAAGGCCACCGTGGTGACAAAAGGCGGAACTGAATCAACGACGGCGCGGGCCTGTTCCAGTGTCACCGCTCGCGGCGAGCCCGGGTAAAACACCAGCCCCACGGCGTCCGCGCCGAGATTCGCGGCGGCGCGCGCGTCCTCCGCCCGGGTGATGCCGCAGATCTTAACGCGTGTAATCACAAGGATCTCTCGCTTCCGCAATGCCGCCGGATGGTCGGCGGCAGGCCCTCGCCATGGGGGAGCACCTCAACCGGCGTGGGACCGGGCGACAATGCTAACCCGCCGGCCCAAGTCACGCAAAGACCGGCGGCGGGGACGGCTCCGGCAGGTCGAAGGCCGGGGGATAGTCCACACTCACCAAATAAAGGCCCTCGGCCGGCGCCGTAACACCGCCGCGGGTGCGGTCCCGGGCATCCAGCAGGTCGGCGGGCCATGAGATCGGCTGTTCACCGCACCCCACCGCCATGAGCACTCCGACAATGTTGCGCACCATGTGGTGGAGAAACGCGTTGGCGCTAATGTCGATGTAGACGTAGTCGCCACCGCGCCACACCCGGATCGCCGTGACTTGGCGGCGGGGATGCCGGGCCTGGCAGGCCACGGCCCGATAGGAGCTGAAATCGTGTTCACCGATCAGGGCTTGGGCCGCTACGTCCATGCGCTCCGCCTCCAGCGGCTTGTGAAACCATGTGACGTGATTCCTGAGAATCGCGGGACGCACGCGGCGGTTGAGAACGGCGTATCGATAGGTTCGCCCGGTCGCGCTGAACCGTGCACTGAAATCCTCGGGCACCGCCCTGGCCCATAGCAGACTGATATCATTCGGCAGATTGCTGGTTCCGCCCAATACCCACCCGTGGGCGGGCCGGTGGGCCTGTGTATCGAAGTGGATCACCTGGCCGGCGGCATGGACCCCGGCGTCCGTGCGGCCGGCGCAGGTCACCGCCACCGCCTCGTCCGCCACCCGGCTCAGAGCCCGCTCCACACGCGCCTGGACCGTGTCGGCGTGGGACTGAGTCTGCCAACCGGCGTATCGGCTGCCGTCGTACTCCACGCCCATTGCGATACGCACAGTTTCGGCCATGAGACTCCGTTCCCGGGGCTCAGAGGTAAACGAACAACAGCGAAAGGCCCAGAGGCCAGAGCCACTGCCAAAGCGGCGGCGCTCCCAGGTCCGGAATCGTCACCTCGCCACAGGGTTGCGCCTCCGCCTCGGACAACGCGGTCACGAACACCGAACCGGCAAAATCCGCCATGCGCGCCGCCGGCGCCGCACCGCGCAGTACGGGGCGCTCCGCCACAAGCCCGCGAAGCCGCGGCACGGCCTCCAAGGTCAATACAATCCTCAGGGCCACGCGATCCGCATCCAGGCCGATTACGGCAAACGGCCGCAACCACCAACGCAGGCCGCCGACCAGTTCCTCCCGGGAAGTGGCGTCCATGGTCAAACGCACGGCCATGACCAGCAACGCCAGCGCCGCGGCCCGAACCAAGCCCTCGTGCAGACCGGGAAGGGTTGGCGAGAAATCGCCCAACGCCGGAAACACCGCATCACCCGGGGTGAACCAGAAATACACCACTGCAATGGAGATCAGGAGAATCCGTATCCGATAAAGCACCCGCAAGGCGCCCATCAGGTGACCGGCGCCAAGAACGGCGAAGAAAGCCGCCAGAATGGCGGCGGCGGCCATCATGCCCACGGGCTGCAAGTGCGGCAGCAGCAAGGCGGCCACGATCAGACTGGCTATGCGAATGACCGGATGCAAACAACCAACCCTCGGCAACAGCGCCGCGGCGAAGCTGACGCTGCCATGAAACGTGAAACGAACGAGGGGCAGACCGGATTGGCGCCGCGATCATGCGCCAACCCGCTCTGCCCCAGGGAGCAGCCGGAATCGATTCGGTATCAGGCCTGCTCGATCAACTCGCCGGCTTCCCGGCGCTGATCATCGTTGCCTTCTTCCAGAACCTCTTCCAGCAGGCTCTTTGCGCCTTCGCCGTCGCCCATGTCGAGATACGCCCGGGCAAGGTCCAGCTTGGTGGTAACCTCGTCCGTAGCGCCTTCGAGAAGATCCTCTTCCAGAGCGGCTTCCTCCTCCATTGAGGGCTCGGTTTCCGGGGTACGAGCCAGCCCACTGCCGTCGTCCACGGCCGCCAGCTCCGGCGCTGGTTCCTCGGCGGGTGCTTCCACTTCACCGCCCGTGTCGGGTGTCTCGCCCAGGTCGAACTGGAAGTCCTGCAACTCCTCGCTGTAGTCCTCCTCGGCTTCCTCGGCGGGGATCTCAACCTCGCTGGGGCCTTCATCGACCTCCGCTGCCGGCTGCCATTCACTTTCGGCGATTTCCGCAGCCTCGGGGGCATCCTCGGTGACGGACTCCTGCTCGTCCGCGCCCTGATCAGTGTTCAGATCGAAATCGAGACCGAAATCCAGTTCGCTGGACTCCTCGTCCGACGCCGTCTCCGGCTCGGGTTCAGCCGCTTCCGCCGTTGCCTCTTCCTCGGGTTCCGAACGCTCGAAATTGAAATCCAGACCGCCGAACTCGTCTTCACCCTCTTCCTCAGGCGACTCTGCGGCGGTCACTGACTCCGGTTCACTGGCTTGCGCGTCCGCCGCCCAATCCGCGGACGGCTCGCTAACGGGCGATTCCACGCCATCCTGGAACAGCGCGTTTTCCGGGGCGATCTCGCGGCCCAGTTCCACCGCGCGCTGCCACGTGGGATCGTCCGAGCCGCTGACGCGGGAGTGCAGTTCCTGGGCTTCGGTTTCGAAGGCCGGACGGTCTTCCGTCAGAGCGAAGACTTCGAGCAGCTTGGCACGAATGTCGTTGCGCTCCGGATTAGCCTCCAGTGCCTTGGACAAGGCATCGCGCGCCTGGTCATAACGTCCGTACGCCAGATAGACCTCGGCTTCGTCAAGAACGTCGCCTTCGGGAGGCAGTTCCTGCCGAGGTGCGGTTTCCAACGGCTCGCCTCCGAGATCGAATTCATCCTCTTCCTCGCCGCGCTCGTCCTGCTCGCCGGCGAAGCGGTCTTCGGCGCCTTCCGCCGCGGCCGCCTCAACCAGTTCTTCATCGGCCTGACCTGAGTCCGGCGAAGTCACGGGTTCAACGGGCCCGATACTCGCCTCGCCGCCGGCCGCGCGCCGACGCCGCACCACCAGCCACACCAAGGCCAGCAGCACGACGATCACACCCAGCCCCACCATCTGCACCATGGGGTCTTCCCAGAGCTGCGGCTCGGGGGCGGGCTTCGGCTTGACCACAGCCGGCTTCCGCGGCGCCGCCGGCTTCTCCTGCGGCGCGGCCTTCTGCTGCTCCTCCGGCTTGGCCTCTGCCTGGGTCGGCTGTTCCTGAGCGGGCTGCTCGGGCTTGGCCTCGGCCACTGCTTCCGGCTTGTTGGCCTCAGACGCGGATTCGGCCGCCTTCTGCTCCGGGGCCGGGGTCTGCCCGGCCTGGGCGGATTCTTCCGGCTTGGCCTCGGCACCCGCCGGAGCGGCCGCCTGATCAAGCTTGACGTTGACCGAATGTTGCAGCTGTTTAACCCGCTCGTTCAGATCGGATACGTGGTTATTCAGCTCCTCGTTTTCGGACTTGAGGCTCGCATTCTGCTCCCGCAGCATGGTGATTTGCTGCTTGAGTTCCTGGATGTTCTCGCCGCTGGCGGCGGTATCCGCTCCACCGGCTTGCGCCCCATCACCCTTGGGCGGTGCAACCACTTTCAGCTTGCCCTGGGCCTCTTGCTCCTGCGTCCCGCCGGAAACGCCGGCCTGCTTGGAGCCTTGGCCCGTGGCATGGGACAAACGCCAGTCGCGCATTTGCTGCGCAACCTGGCGTCGCGCCGCGTTTGCGCTCACCGAACGCGCGTCGGATGCCGCCGGCACCCGCAGAACCGCGCCGGCCTTGAGTTCATTGATGTTGTTGTTGAGGAAGGCGTCGGGATTGGCCCTGAACAACGCCATCATCATCTGATGAGCCGTTACGGAACTGTCCGGCCGCGTCTTCAGCGCGATCTTCCACAAGGTGTCGCTGGTCTGCACCGGGCCGTAGGTGCCCGCCTGAGCGGATATCGGGCCCGTCTCTTCCATGCGGCCGCCACCGGCCGGAGCCGCCGAGGCTTGGGCGCCGGCACTGGTGGCGCCCGATTGGGAGGTCGATGCGGACGATGTCGTCTGCGGCGCGGACGACGAGGAACCGTTGACCGCCACCGGAGCGCTCTGCTCCTTGGTATAGACCGGCGGATCGAGCAGCAGGGTGTATTCGCGCATTACGCGGCCACCGGACCACTGCACTTCCAGCAGGAAATCGAGGAACGGCTCCTTGATCGGATCGCGCGAGGTCACGTGGATGTACGGCTTGCCGCCGTTCTTGACCACCTGGAACCTAAGCCGCGACAACGAAAACGGACGGTCTACCCCGGCCCGCTTGAAGGCTTTCGGCGAGGCCAGACTGACGGAAACGCTGTCCAGATCCTGAGAATCGGCGGACAGCAGGGGTATCCGGGCATCAAGCGGTTGATTGAGCGCCGATTTGGATTCGATATTGCCGAACCCGAGACCCGACGCCACAAGCGGTACCAGAGTGGAGATGAAGGCTATGACTAGAGCCAGTTTGCGTGCCATGGCTTACCCTTTTGCACTGGTTCGACCGCCGGCCAAGCCGGCGGAATCGAACCATGCTTATCGTTATCGTTGTCGATGCCAGGAGTTGGGCCGCGATCAGATGTAGTCGCGGATCAGCACCTCGGCGATCTGTACACTGTTCAGTGCGGCCCCTTTGCGCACATTATCGGCCACAACCCAGAAATTCAAACCCTTGGGATGCGAGATATCTTCCCGAATTCGACCCACAAAAACCTCGTCGTGATTGGCCGCTTCCGTCACCGCGGTGGGATATCCACCGGGCTCCCGTTCATCCAATACCTTAACACCCGGTGCTTTGGCAAGGATTTCTCTCGCATTTTCGGCAGTTAGTTTGTCACGGGTCTCGATATGTACCGCTTCGGAGTGGCCGAAGAACACCGGAACTCGCACCGCTGTAGGGTTCACGAGGATGTTGTCGTCTTCGAGAATCTTCCGGGTCTCCCACACCATCTTCATTTCTTCCTTGGTGTAACCGTTGTCCAGGAAGACGTCGATGTGCGGCAGGCAATTGAAGGCGATCTGCTTGGGATAGACCTCGGCCTTCGCCTCCTTGCCGTTTAGCAGCGCGGCCGTCTGGGTGGCCAGCTCCTCGATCGCTTCCTTGCCGCTTCCGGAAACCGCCTGATAGGTGCAGACGTTGATCCGCTCCAGACCGACGGCGTCATACAGCGGCTTGAGCGCCGCCACCATCTGGATGGTGGAGCAGTTCGGATTGGCGATGATGCCGCGGGTCTTGTAGCCGGCGATGGCGTGAGGATTCACCTCGGGCACCACCAGCGGGATATCCTTTTCCTGGCGAAAATGGGACGTATTGTCCACGACCACACAGCCGGCCGCCGCGGCCTTGGGCGCAAACTCTTCGGAAATGGAGCCGCCCGCCGAAAACAGGCCGATGTGCGCCTGGGAGAAATCGAAGTCCGCCAGATCCTGAATGGTGACCTCCTTGCCCTTGAAGCGGATCTTGCTGCCGGCGCTGCGGCTGCTTGCCAGGGGGAAGATCTGATCGACGGGGAAATTGCGCTGTTCCAGGATGGAGAGCATGGTCTCGCCCACGGCGCCCGTGGCGCCGACTACTGCAACGTTATACCGCTTACTCATAATGAGTGTGTTGCCTCCTGCTATCGTGTGTTCGTGTAGGAACTCGGGCCGAACCGGCCTTTAACAAGCCGTTCGGGGCGCGCCGAACCCCCTCTGGTAATCGCTCAGGCCGCCGCAGTCTCGCGCAGCGCGGCCACCACCGCATCACCCATCTCGCCGTACCGACGCGGCGGCCGCCGTCGGTCATGATGTCGGCCGTCCGGTACCCCTGATCCAGCACCCGGCCGACGGCGGCCTGAACGCGGTCGGCCAGCTCGGCATGGCCCAGGCTGTAGCGCAGCATCATGGCCACCGACAGAATCGTCGCCAGCGGATTGGCGAGCCCCTTCCCGGCAATGTCCGGCGCCGAACCGTGAATGGGTTCGTACATGCCCTTGGACGCCTCGTCCAGAGACGCGGAAGGAAGCATGCCAATCGATCCGGTCAGCATCGCGGCGCAGTCGGACAGGATGTCGCCGAACATGTTGGTGGTCACCATCACGTCGAACTGCTTGGGCGCGCGCACCAGTTGCATCGCGGCGTTGTCAACGTACATGTGCGAGAGCTCCACGTCCGTGTACTCGTTGGCAATCCGGTTCATCACCTCGCGCCACAGTTCGCTGACTTCCAGCACATTGGCCTTGTCCACTGAACACAGGCGGCCGCCGCGCTTGCGCGCGGTATCGAACGCCACCCGGCCGATCCGCTCGATCTCGGACTCCCGGTAGACCAGGGTGTTGAAGCCCTGGCGCTCGCCGGAATCCAGCTCGCGTGATGCCGCGGGGCTCGCCGAAATAGATGCCGCCGGTAAGCTCGCGCACGATCAGGATATCCAGCCCGCCAACCACCTCGGGCCGGAGGCTGGAGGCGGCGGCCAGCTGGGGATAGAGAATGGCCGGCCGCAGATTGGCGAACAGATTCAACTGGGAACGGATCGCCAGCAGGCCCCGCTCCGGGCGCAGCGGGCGATCGATGGCCTCCCACTTGGGGCCGCCGACGGCGCCCAGCAGTATGGCGTCCGATTCCCGGGCCAGCGCCAGGGTTTCGTCGGGCAGCGGCGAACCCTTGGCGTCGTAGCCGGCTCCGCCAATCAGCGCCTCTTCCAGCTCGCAGGAAAGGCCGAATTCCGCGCGCAGCGTGTTCAGTACCTTGACGGCCTCGGCCACGATCTCGGGGCCGATCCCGTCACCGGGCAATACGGTGATCTTCTGGGTCATTGCACGTCCTGTGGATTATCGAGGCCTGCCGAGAGGCCTCAGGAATGCGGGAAAAGCCAGGGCGCCTGGGCCTGACGGCGCTGCTCATAGGCGCGAATGTCGTCGGCATGCTGCAGCGTCAGACCGATCTCGTCCAGGCCTTCGATCAGACAGTGCTTGCGGGCCTGATCGACCTCGAAGTGGAACACCTCGCCGTCGGGCGTGGACACTGTCTGCGCGGGAAGATCGATGCTGAGCTCGAAACCTTCATTCGCCTCGACCGCCTTGAACAGGCCGTCCACCTGCTGTTCGGTCAACACCAGCGGCAACAAACCGTTCTTGAAGCAGTTGTTGTAGAAGATGTCGGCAAAACTGGGGGCGATCACGGCGCGGAAGCCGAAGTCCTGCAGCGCCCACGGCGCATGCTCGCGGGATGAGCCACAGCCGAAGTTGCGGCGCGCGAGCAGGATGCTGGCGCCCTTGTAGCGGGGCTGATTCAGCACGAAATCCGGGTTGATCGGGCGCCGGCTGCAATCCTGGCCGGGCTCGCCCTGATCCAGGTACCGCCATTCGTCAAAAAGATTCGGGCCGAAGCCGGTCCGCTTGATGGACTTGAGAAACTGCTTGGGGATGATGGCATCGGTATCCACGTTGGCGCGGTCCAGCGGTGCCACGAGCCCCTTGTGTGTAGTGAACGCCTGCATGATCAGAAATTCCTGACGTCGACGAAATGGCCGGCGATGGCCGCGGCGGCGGCCATGGCGGGGCTGACCAGGTGGGTACGCCCGCCCTTGCCCTGCCGGCCCTCGAAATTCCGGTTGGAGGTGGATGCGCAACGCTCACCCGGCTCCAGGCGGTCGGCATTCATCGCCAGGCACATGGAGCAGCCCGGCTCGCGCCACTCGAAACCGGCCTCGGTGAAGATGCGGTCCAGCCCTTCCTCCTCGGCCTGCTTCTTCACCAGCCCGGACCCTGGAACCACCATCGCCAGCGTGATGCTGTCGGCGACCTTGCGGCCCTTGGCCACGGCGGCGGCGGCGCGCAAATCCTCGATGCGCGAGTTGGTGCAGGAGCCGATGAACACCTTGTCCAGACGGATGTCGGTGATCGGCATGCCGGGCTCCAGGCCCATGTAATCCAGCGCGCGCGCCATGCCGCTGCGCCGGTGCTCGTCGTCCTCGGCGAAGGGATTCGGCACCTTGGCGCCCACCGGGGCCACCATTTCCGGGGAGGTGCCCCACGTCACCTGGGGCTGGATGGAGGCCGCGTCCAGGCGCACCACCTTGTCGAATTCGGCGTCGTCGTCGGAGCGCAGATCGCGCCACGCCGCAACGGCCTGGTCCCAAAGCTCTCCCTTGGGTGCGAAGGGACGACCGTGGAAATAGTTGATGGTGGTGTCGTCCACCGCCACCATGCCGCAGCGGGCGCCGGCTTCGATGGCCATGTTACAGACCGTCATGCGGCCCTCCATGGACAGCGCGCGAATGGCGTCGCCACCGAACTCGATCGCATACCCCGTGCCGCCGGCGGTGCCGATCTTGCCGATGACGGCCAGGACAATATCCTTGGCGGTGACACCGGGGCCGACCTCGCCGTCCACGCTCACCAACAGGCTTCGGTTCTTCTGCTGAACCAGCGTCTGGGTGGCCAGCACATGCTCCACCTCGGAGGTGCCGATACCGAAGGCCAGCGCCCCGAAGGCACCGTGGGTGGAGGTGTGGGAATCGCCGCAGACCACGGTCATGCCCGGCAGCGTGGCGCCCTGCTCCGGGCCGATGACGTGAACGATGCCCTGGCGGGGGTCGTTCATGTCGAACTCGGTGATGCCGTAGGCCCGGCAGTTGGAATCCAGCGTCTCCACCTGCAGGCGGGACACGGGATCCGCGATTCCGCGAGCCCGATCGGTGGTGGGCACGTTGTGGTCGGCTACCGCCAGGTTGGCGTCGATGCGCCAGGGGTCTCGGCCGGCCAGCCGCAGGCCTTCGAAGGCCTGGGGCGAGGTGACCTCGTGAACCAGGTGGCGGTCGATGTAGATCAGTGCGGAACCGTCATCGTTTTCGCGCACCAGATGCGCGTCCCACAACTTGTCGTAAAGCGTTTTTCCGGCCATATCCCGTCGCATGAGCTAGTGTGAAAACAGGCGCAACAGTATAACGAAATCAGCGCTTAGCGCCTATTCCCATAGGTTCTTCCGCCACGCCGCGCCGGAAATCGGCGGCAGGCTGCGGAAAGCAACCGCTGCCGCCACAAAGGCCAGCGCCGCGGCCGCGAAAAAGGTGGCCGACCCACCCACGACGGTCCACAAATAGCCGCTGGCCAGGCTGCCCGCGGCCACACCGGCACCGAAGGTGAGGCTGCTGTAGAGGGCCTGGCCCCGTCCCTGATTCCGGCCCACGAAGAAGCGGTTGATCATGAACATGCCCACGGCGTGATACACGCCAAAAGTGGCCGCGTGCAGCATCTGCGCCAGCACCAGCAGCACTGGGGAATCCACGTAGGCACCGATCAACCACCAGCGCAGGGCTGCCAGCAGCAGCGCTGCGGTCATCAGTATCCGCGGGGAAAACCGCCCCAGAAGGCGGTGCATCACCAGAAAAACGCCGATTTCGGCGACCACGCCAAGCGCCCACAGCACGCCGATCACATCGCTGCCGTAGCCGTGGTCCTCCAGATAAATGCTGAAAAACGCGTAATAGGGCCCGTGGCTGGCCTGAAGCAGGAAACAGGCGACGAAAAACGCCGCCACCCGGGGCCGGCGCAGAATACTCAGAAAACCCGGCTGGGCATCCACGTGCGCGGATGCCCGCCGTTCCGGCGCCAGCAGGCTGGCAATCCACAGACCGCCGAACAGCAGGATCAGCGCGCCCGGAAGGACGCCGTGCCCGTGAAGGTCGATCATCCAGCCCAAGGCGGTGACCGCGGCGATGAATCCGATGGAGCCCCAGAGTCGGATATGGCTGTAGCGATGATCCTCGGCGCCGAGGTGGTTCATGGTGTTGGCTTCGAACTGGGGCAGCGCGGCGTTCCAGAAGAAACTGAACCCGGCCATGGCGGAGAGCAGCAGCCAGTAGCCGTGCCCCAGAAAGACCACCGCGAAACAAACCAGGGCCAACAGGCTCGCGGCCCGCACCACCCGCATGGTCCGGCCGGTGTGGTCGGCGATCCAACCCCAGATATTGGGCGCCACGATCTTGGTGCCGTGGAGTACGGCAATCATCTGCCCGATCTGGGCAGCATCGAAACCCAGGCTTTTCAGGTACGGCGCCCAATAGGGCACCAAGCCGCCCAGTACGGCGAAGAAGAAAAAGTAGAACCCGGAGAGTCGCCAGTACGGAGTCGGGTGTCCCGTCATGCGCCGTCCGGCGAGGCCGGAATCACGGGAGTGGAGGATTTGACATCGGCATTCTGGGCCCGATGCCGCAGGACGTGATCCATGATCACCAGCGCCAGCATGGCCTCGGCGATGGGCGTGGCGCGGATACCCACGCAGGGGTCATGCCGGCCTTTGGTCACCACATCCACGGGATCACCGTCCACATTCACGGAGCGCCCCGGCACCAGAATGCTGGAGGTGGGCTTCAACGCGATGCTGGCGACGATGTCCTGGCCGGTGGAGATACCGCCCAGTACGCCGCCGGCATTGTTGCCGAGAAAACCCCGGGGCGTGATCTCGTCGCGGTGTTCGGTGCCGCGCTGGGCGACGCTCGCGAAGCCGGCGCCGATCTCCACGCCCTTCACGGCGTTGATGCTCATCAGCGCGTGGGCGATCTCCGCATCCAGGCGATCGAAGATGGGCTCGCCCAGGCCGGGCGGACAGCCCTCGGCCACGACATTGACGCGGGCGCCAACGGAGTCCCCGTCCTTGCGCAGCTTCATCATGAACGATTCGAGCTCGGACACGAGGTCCGCGTCACCGCAGAAGAAGGGGTTGGTTTCCACCACGGCCCAATCCTTCATGGGGACCTCGATGGGTCCCAACTGCGCCAGGTAGCCCCGGATGCGGATACCGCAGTTCGTACGCAGATATTTCTTGGCAATCGCGCCGGCCGCCACCCGCATGGCCGTCTCGCGCGCCGAGGAACGGCCTCCTCCGCGGTAATCGCGGAACCCGTACTTCTGGGTATAGGTGTAGTCGGCATGGCCGGGCCGGAAACGATCCTTGATCTCGGAGTAATCCTTGGAGCGCTGGTCGCCGTTTTCGATCAGAAGCCCGATGGGTGTACCGGTGGTCCGGCCCTCGAACACGCCGGAGAGGATGCGGACGGCGTCGGCTTCCCGCCGCTGGGATGTATAGCGGGAGGTGCCGGGCTTGCGGCGGTCCAGATCGTGTTGGAGATCCGCTTCGCTCAGTTCCAGCCCCGGCGGGCAGCCGTCAACCACACACCCCAGCGCCGGGCCGTGACTCTCGCCGAAACCGGTGACCGTGAACAGCTTTCCGTAGGTATTTCCTGACATCGGGGACCTTGAATCCGTTACTGAGCTCGAAGTTGATTAGCCGCGGCATTATAACCGCCCAGGTACTCCCGTACCTGGTCGGCCGTGAGGAGGAACACGCCATGGCCGCCGCGCTCGAAATCCAGCCACAGGAATGGCACCTGGGGATAGGCTTCCTCCAGCGCCGGCGCGCTGTTGCCCACCTCCACCACGAGAATACCGTCATCGGCCAGATGGTGAGCAGCGTCCGCGAGAATACGGCGCACGATATCCAGACCGTCGCCGCCGGCCTCCAAGCCGAGCCGCGGCTCGCGATTGTACTCTGGCGGCAGCGAGGCCATGTCAAGTGCATCCACGTAGGGGGGGTTGCTGACAATCAGCTGATAGCGGCGTTCCTCCGGCAGGCCCTGATAGACATCGGCACGGACGGGGTGGACGCGGTCCATCAAATGATGGCGGTTCACATTGATCCGGACCACGGAAAGCGCCGAGTCCGACAGATCCGCGGCGTCCACTTCGGCATCGGGAAAGGCATAGGCGCAAGCGATGGCGATGCAACCACTGCCGGTGCCGATATCCAACACCCGCTCCACGGCCACACCATCCAGCCAGGGCGCGAAACCGGCCTCGATCAGTTCGGCGATCGGGGACCGCGGCACCAGCACCCGCGGATCCACGTAAAACGACAAGCCGGCGAACCAGGCCTCATGAATCAGGTAGGCCAGCGGCAGCCGCCGTTCTATCCGCCGCTGCACCCGCGCGATCACCGCCGCGCGCTCCTCACGGGTGAGCCGCGCATCCATGTACGCGCCCGACAGATCGTTCGGTAGACTCAAGGTATGCAGAACGAGAATGGCCGCCTCGTCCAAGGCGTTGTCCGTGCCGTGGCCGAACCAGAGGCCGGCTTCCCGGAACCGGGTCGCCGCCCAGCGAATATAGTCCCGAAGAGTCTCCAACTCGTTCAGCGCTGCCTCGGTATTGATCATCTAAGAACCTTCCTTGTCGATCCACGGACGGTATGGCGCGCCATGATACCCCATGCCGGGCCGGTCGCACCCCTATCCATGCAAATGCAAGCGCGCTGTAAGGCACGCGCGCCCCTGTGTAATAATCCGCGCCATGAAATTCACCGGCCGCAACATCTTCCGCAGCCTGGCCATCATCGCCGTTGCCGGCGCCGCATCCCTGGCGCTGGGTTACGGGGTCAGCAGCATGGTGATGGGCGGCTCCGCCGCGAAGCCGCCCTCGATCCAGGGCACCTATCTGAAAGGCGGCAAGCCCATCGCAGATTTCCGGCTCACCGACGACGCCGGCCGAACCCTGAACAACGCTCGCCTGAAGAATCAATGGACGTTCCTGTTCTTCGGCTACACCCATTGCCCGGACGTCTGCCCCACCACGTTGGCCACACTGGCGAGCGCGCTCGACGATCTGCGTGCCCAACGCCTGGGGAAGCCGGTGCGGGTCGTTTTCATTTCGGTGGACCCGGATCGCGACACCCCCGCCCGGCTAGGGCAGTACGTACACGCCTTCGACAACGACTTCGTGGGCGCCACGGGAAGCGCGGCCGAGATCAAGCACTTGGCGGGGGACCTGGGCATTGTCTACGCCGTGCACAAGGACCAGGGCCCCAACTACAGCGTAGACCACAGTCCGGCGTTGTTGCTGGTCAACCCTCGCGGCCGTCTCCAGGCGGTACTCCACCCACCCCACAAGCCGGGCCGGATCGCCACCGATTTCCTGGCCGTCAAACGGGCCTACGGACACTAAGAAGACCCCATGAATTCGAATCGTGAAGATGATCGGGCCACCCGCCCGCCCCGGGCGGCCGACTGGGCCAAGAGCCTGCCCCTCTATCCCCTGCCCCACCATCTGATTTCCCGCATCGTCAACCACGCGACGCGCTGGCGCGCGCGCTGGTGGAAGAACGGCCTGATCCGCTGGTTCGTGGGGGCATACGGCGTAGACATGAGCCAGGCCCTGGAGGAGGACCCGACCGCCTACGAACACTTCAACGCCTTCTTCACTCGCCCGCTCAAGGCCCACAGCCGGCCGATACCCGGACCGGACGATACCGTGTGCTGCCCGGCAGACGGGGCAATCAGCGAATTCGGCCATATCGAGGGAAATCAACTCTTCCAGGCCAAGGGCAAGCACTACGGCTTGACGGAGCTGCTGGGAGGTTCCGCGGAACGCGCTGAAACGTTCCGGGACGGCGCATTCCTGACCGTCTACCTCTCCCCCAGCGACTATCATCGGGTGCATATGCCTCGCGGGGGCACGCTGCGCGAGATGGTTCACGTACCCGGACGCCTGTTCAGCGTCGCGCCGCACACCGTGAAGACCATTCCCAACCTGTTCACGCGCAACGAGCGCGTGGTGACGATATTCGACACCGCCAACGGCCCCATGGCCCTGGTCCTGGTGGGCGCCATCAACGTGGCCAGCATCGAAACCGTGTGGTCCGGTGTCGTGACCCCGCCGATGGGACGCCGAATTCGCGAATGGTCCTACGCGGAGAGCGAACCACCCCGGCTCCAACGCGGCGAGGAAATGGGCCGGTTCAACATGGGCTCGACGGTCATCGTCTTGTTCGGCAAGGACCGGGTTCGGTGGCTGGAATCACTGAAGCTTGAGCAAAAGGTTAAGGTGCGGGAAGCGCTGGGCAAGGTGGTCACCGGGTGAATCAGTGGGATGGGATGCGCTTTTGTAAACCACGAAGAGCACGAAGGGTGAACTTCAATTGCCGTCATTCCCGCGAAAGCGGGAATCCACGCGTCAGGGAGTGAATGAGTCTACTCCTGCGGCTCTCACTTCCACCTCTGCGGGAGCAAATACCGGCTTTCTTCTTCGTGGTTTAAATGAAAAGAATCATCGGATTATGTTGCACTAATCCGACCTACGCCCTGTCGAACGGAAACGCCATCACATCCTGAATCCGCTCGGCGCCGAGCGCCACCATCACCAGCCGATCGACGCCCAGCGCCACGCCCGCGCAGGCGGGCATCCCCGCTCCAAGGGCCGTCAGCAGGTTTTCGTCCATGGGAACGGCTCCCTGGCCGCGTGCAAGCCGGCGCTGGAGATCCTGTTCGAATCGACGGCGCTGCTCGGCTGCGTCGGTCAGCTCATGGAAGCCGTTGGCTATTTCCATACCGTCCAGGAAGAGCTCGAAGCGTTCGGCCACCGGGGGGGCGCCCGGCCGCACCCGGGCCAGGGCCGCCTGGGATTCCGGAAAGTCGTAGAGGAAAGTCGCCCGGTCCTTGCCCAGGCCGGGTGCCACCACGTGGGACATCAGCAAGTCCAGCGCTTCATCGCGGTCCGCCACCGCATCGGCGGCGAAGCCGGGGACGAAACGGCGGACGCAGTCGCCAAGCTCCTCCAGGGAGGCCGTGTGGGGATCGACCTCGAATGCCGCATCGAACGCCTGGGCATAGCTCAGAAACTCCGCCTGGCGTCCCGATGGGGCGACCGCTGCCACCAGTTCGGCAACTTCCTTCATCAAGCGGTGGTGGTCAAACCCCGGCCGGTACCATTCCAGCATGGTGAATTCCGGGTTGTGGTGGCGGCCCAGTTCGCCGGGGCGGAACACTCGGCAGATCTGGTAGATCGATCCAGCGCCGGCAGCCAGTAGCCGCTTCATGGGGAATTCCGGGGAAGTGTGCAGATAGCCGACCTGGGCGCCCGTCACGGGTTCGCCGACACACAGGCTTTCAATATGTGGGTCGGTGACCGCTGCCGCGGAAAGGGCCGGAGTCTCGACTTCCAGCAAACCGCGTTCATCGAAAAACCGGCGGATACGGGCCACCAGACGCGCCCGCGCGGCGAGAGTCTCCGGCGAGGCGCTGGGTTGCCAGGCCTCGCCGGAGACGGAAGAATCGCTCATTCCTTGGCTCGGGAGACGTATTCGCCGGTGCGGGTGTCCACCTTGAGCACCTCACCCACCTCGATGAACAGCGGCACGCGGACCACTGCTCCGGTCTCGAGGGTCGCCGGCTTGCCGCCGCCGCCACTGGTATCGCCGCGCACGCCCGGATCGGTCTCGGCCACGGCCAGAGTCACGAAATTCGGCGGCTCCACCTGGATCGGCTCACCGTTCCATAGCGTCACGGTGCAGACATCCTGCTCCTTGAGCCACTTCGCGGCATCGGACACGGCGCTCTCACCGGCCCCGATCTGCTCGAAGGAACTCGGGTCCATGAAGTGCCAGAATTCGCCGTCGTTGTAGAGATACTGCATCTCCGTTTCCAGCACATCCGCTGCCTCAACGGTATCGCCGGACTTGAACGTGCGATCGATGACCCGACCGGTCTTGAGGTTCTTCACCTTCACCCGGTTGAACGCCTGGCCCTTGCCGGGCTTGACGAACTCGTTCTCGACAATGCTGTAGGGATCGCCGTCGAGAATGATCTTGAGCCCGCCCTTGAATTCGTTGGTGCTGTAAGTTGCCATGCTAATCTTCTCTCTGGTGCGCCGCGGCCGCCGCGGTAGAATAACCGCGCGAAATCGTAACGGAATTTGCATCTCGTTAGAACACGTACGGCATTTCTCCCTCACCAAGGTCATTCATGCGCGTCATCGCCGAACCCCGGCCCCGCCCCGCTTGGCAGCAGGAACTGGCGGAAGGTTTTTCACGCCCCGCGGAGTTGCTGCGCTATCTGAAACTCGACCCGGCGCTGCTGGCACCGGCGGAGGAAGCATCCAGGCTTTTCGCCATGCGGGTGCCCCGATGCTTCGCCGATCGGATGCGCCCCGGCGATCCCCGGGACCCGCTTCTGCGCCAGATTCTGCCGCTGGCGGAGGAATTCCAGGCCGTGCCGGGCTTTCTGGAAGACCCGGTGGGCGATCTGAAGGCCATGAACACCCCCGGCGTAATCCACAAGTACCGCGGGCGCGCCCTGCTGGTGGTCACCGGCGCCTGCGCGGTGAATTGCCGGTACTGCTTCCGCCGCCATTTCCCCTACGGTGATGCGCACGTTTCACGCCAGCGCTGGGAGAGCGCTCTGGACTACGTACGGGATCACCCGGATCTGGAGGAAATCATCCTCAGCGGCGGCGACCCCCTGGTACTGGCCGACGATCGGCTTTCCGCCCTGGCGGCGGACCTCACGGCCATCCCCCATCTGCGGCGCCTTCGAATCCACTCCCGATTGCCAGTGGTCCTGCCACGGCGGGTGGACGATCGGTTGCTGGACTGGCTTGCCGGCGGGCGGCTGGCGCCTGTGATGGTCATCCACGCCAATCACCCGGCGGAAATCGACGGACCGGTGCGCGCCGCCTGCGCCCGCCTTCGCGAGGCGGGCGTCACCCTGCTCAACCAGTCCGTCCTGCTCAGAGGCGTAAACGACGACCCGGCGGTGTTGGCCGATCTCAGCAACCGCCTGTTCGAGGCCGGTGTGCTGCCCTATTACTTGCATGTACTGGACCGGGTTCAGGGCGCCGCCCACTTCCTGGTCCCTGAAGACGAAGCGAGAACGATCACCGCGCGCCTGGGCGCGCTGCTCCCCGGCTATCTGGTGCCGCGCCTGGTACGGGAGGACGCGGGGATGTCGCAAAAGACGCCTTTGGCGCCCACCCCCGCGCCGCCCTCCTGAGCCCCGCCGCCACCCACCGGCACCCGGAGGCCGAAGCCGGGCGTCGGCCTCCGGTCCGCTCGGTGTCCCACCTCATTCTCGGGCTGTGATCCAACCGATTGGCTTTTACCTCGGGATTGTTATACTGGCCTAAACTTCCTTCCGGGTACTTTCAGGCACCAATAACAACGAATTCAAACGGTTATCAATGGACGACCTCGCGACACAGCCTCTTTGTACCCTGCCCCAGCGCAAGCCGGATCGTCAGGCATTCGACGTTCGCATCAAAGCCGTGGACAAATGGCTCAGCAACCTGCCCATGGCGAATCTCGGCGAAACCAGCCGCCAGCTCCACGATGCGCTGAACGAGGTCAATACCCTGCTGATGCGTCCAACCCGCCGCGCGGAGTTCCTGGAGCGCATCCGCGGCACGGTCTATTACGCGGTGGAAGGGCTGCGTAAACACTACCTGCACAAGGAATTCCCGTTACCTCCCAAGAATCGCCGGGTGGCGGAACTCTCGCTGACGCTGTTGGAGGCGTTGTCCCACGGCTACCGCATCGTGGTTCAGGAGGCGGTACAAGGTGCCCGGGTCCCAGCCGCCACCCTGCGGCTTTGCCTTTACCGCGCCCTGCGCGATACCGCCGCGGAAGCGATCGAAGGGTATTTGATCTACGAGCCCAATCGCCCCGGACTTTGGCTCTCCCTGCACCGGCTCTACCTGATCGCGGATCAGCGCGGATTTTCGCGCGCCCGCATTGCGGACCAGCAACTGCACGGCGGGCAGAGCAAATCCAGCATCGGTGACGCCTATCGCCAGATCCTCCTTACCGCAGCGGCCGGTCCATACCGCATGCCCCAGGGAGAAGCCCTGGAAACCTATCACACGGTCCAGCGCTGGGCTCCGGACAGCCGCTTGGCACGGCCCGGCGACGCCGGCACCGAAGACGGCGTGTTCCGAATCCGGTTGAATCAGGACCAGCCGCCGCTGCCCATGAATACCGGCGACAGTCCGGCCGACGCCCAGACACGCATCCTTGTCACCTCGGGCCTGGTGGACACCATTGAAAAGGAATTGTCCGGCGATTCGCGCTGGAATCCCTTTCGCAAGCGCCCCGCGCAGGATGCGGATCATGAGTTCCTGCGATGGCTGATGATGGCCCTGGCCGTTGTTCCGCGGCGCCGCTTCTCGCGGGTTGAGACCCGCAACCAGGTATCAGTGGTCGTGGGCCTCAGCCATATCCACAAGATCCTGGAAGATGCGCGGAGCGGCAAGGACGGGGCCTCCACGGACACCGCATCCCAATTCACGGCTCGCGACGTTGAGGCGCGCGCGGGTCGCGGCGACGACATCTGGGAGTTGGTCTACCCCACCGAATTGCTCCGCCAGAACGAGATGGAACGCCGTTCGCGAACGACCTCCGTATCCAGCAAGCGGCCGGAAGAACAAACGGAGCAGGGTTGGCACTTGGTCAACATCAGTGCTGGCGGCTACTGTCTGCTTTCCGACCCGCACCAATCATCCCGCGCCCAGGTGGGCGAGTTGATCGCCATCCGCGAACTCAAACCCGGCGAACGTCTGCCCTGGCAGATCGCGGTGATCCGCTGGATGAAGCACATCCCCGACTCGGGTATGCAGCTCGGCGTGCAGGTCCTGGCCGTCAAGCCCCAGCCCGTGCTCACCCGGGCGGAACAGGAAAGTGGCGAGTTTGCCCAGGCTTCCCGTTGCCTGCTGTTGCCGGAAGTGGTATCCATCAAGCAGCCCGTTACGCTGCTAACCCCTCCGCTACAGTACGCGGAATCGCGGCGTGTCCGTCTGACCGGTCACAACCAGAAGGCGGAGTTGCTGTTAACGAGGCGCCTGGAGAACACCGGCGCCTTTGCCCAGTTTGAATTCCGTGCGGCCGCCTCCGGTCGTGCTAAGGTTTCAGGCGAGAACTCGGCGTTCGAGTCCGTGTGGTCGTCAATCTGACGCATCTTTCCCGTGGCAGCACTTTGACGGACCCACACGGGCCGGCGTGGACGGCCGGGTTACCCCGATAGATTTGGAGAGGTTATGGTTGGTCAGGAAAACGTCCTGCGGCTGCTGATTGCGGAAGAATCGCTTAACGATGCGGAGATGCTGATCAGTGTACTCCGCAACGCGGGACACGCCGTGCGCGCGACCCGCGCGGAGGACGACGAGGACGTCTACGAAGCCCTGAACGGAAAGCCTTTCGACCTGTTTCTGTGCTCGAACCACCTGGAGCTGCTCGACCTCTCCAAGGCACGGGAAATCGTCGAACAGGCCGGAAAGGACGTACCCCTGATCGCCGTGGCCGAGGAGGACGATCCCGATATGCGGCGCCAGGCCATCGGCCACGGCGCCGAGGACATGGTCAGCAAGCATGACCTCGACCATCTGCAACTGGTCATCACCCGGGAAATCCGCCATCTGAATGACCGCCGCCGCCTCCGGCGCGTGGAAAAGAGCCTGCGGGAAACCGAAAAACGCTGCAGTGCCCTGCTGGACAATTCACGCGACGCCATTGCCTATGTCCACGAAGGCATGCACATCTACGCCAACAGCGCGTACCTCGAGAAATTCGGCTACGCCGACTTCGACGAAATCGAGGGCATGCCCATCCTGGACATGATCGACCCCAAGGACCAGGCGGCTTTCAAGGAAACCTTTCGCAAGTACAGCAAGGGCGATCACAGCGAACCCGAGATGGACATGGCCATGCGCGTGGACGGGGAAACGCAGCAGGTCCACATGGCGTTCTCGCCCGCAAGCATCGAAGGCGAACCCTGTACCCAGATTCTTATTCGCGACACCTCCGGCGGCAAGGAACTGGAGGCGCAGCTGGACAGCCTGAGCAAGCAGGATCTGCTCAGCGGCCTCTATAACCGCCCCTATTTCATGGAAGCCCTGGACCAGACTCTCGCCCGCCTGATGGACAACAACGCCAGCGGCGGGTACGGCCTGCTCTATGTCCGGGTGGACGGATTTGACACTATCAAGCAGGAGATGGGGATATCCTTCGCCGATCTGGTGATTAGTGACATGGCGGAGTTGATTCGGGGGGAAATCGGCGATGAGGGCGTCGCCGCCCGGTTCGAAGACGACGTCTTCACGCTGCTGCTTCCCGACCACGGCGTTCACGAAACCATTGCCGTGGGCGAAGCCCTCCGGCAAAAGGCCGAGGAACACGTCTCCGAATCCGACGGCCAGACCGTCACGACCACCTGTAGTGTGGGCGGCGTCATTATCGGCGACAACGCGGGCAACGCCAATCAGCTGATACAGCGCGCGCACCAGGCGTGCCAGATCGCCATCAGCGAGGGCGGCAACCGGGTCCATTTGCACACCGCGGCCGAAAGCTCGGAAGAAGGCAAGGCCGGTGATGCGGAATGGGCCGCGCGCATACACGATGCCCTGGCCGATGAGCGCTTTTTCCTCGTCTATCAACCCGTGGCGAGCCTCCAGGGCGACAATCAGGAACGCTACGAGGTCCGCGTCCGGCTGCGGGAAGACAACGGCGACGTGGTTGAACCGGACGACTTCGTTCCCCAAGCCGAACAAGCGGGCGTCATGTCCGAATTGGATCGCTGGATCATTTCCAAGGCGGTTCAAGTCCTGGCGGGCCGTCTGAAGGAAGATCACAACACCATATTTTTCCTCAAGCTCTCCGGCCCGGCGCTGCAGGATGAGGGCTTCTGCGAGTTCGTCGGCGAACAGCTGAAGGCCAACGGCGTATCGGGTCAACAAATCGTCCTGCAGCTCAACGAGCCGGTGGCGGTAACGCAGCTCAACCGGGCCAAGGACGTCTTCCGCAAGCTCAAGGAGCTACGCTGCGGCTTCTGCCTGGACCACTTCGGCAGCGGGCTGAACCCGTTCCAGCTGGTCAAGCATATCCCCGCGGATTATCTGAAGATCGACTCCACGGTCAGCCTGAACCTGAGCGAAAGCGCGGAGAACCAGGAAGCGGTAAGGGACTTGCTGGAGAACGCCCACGCCATGAACAAGTTCGTGATCGCCGGCTATCTGGAAGACGCCAGCAGCATGGCGCTGCTGTGGCAGTACGGCGTGGACTTCGTTCAGGGCTATTTCCTCCAGGAACCGGAGGAAGAAATGCACTACGACTTCTCGGGGATGGTTATTTAGCGCTTGGGGTCATGACGATGCAGGTCGGATTAGCGCAGCGTAATCCGACATCTTGGCAGGTCACGAACGTTGGAGAGCGTTGACCACAGAGGACACAGAGTCACACAGAGAAAAAGACTGTTCTATTTCTTCTTCGTGCAACTCTGTGTCCTCTGTGGTTCCCCTTAACCGGGCTGTCGGATTACGCTTCGCTAATCCGACCTACTGATGTTTCATCCTCGCTGCATAAACCGTAGCCTGGATTCCCGCTTCCGCGGGAATGACGATAATCCACTGTTTTTCCCCTTCGTGAACTTCGTGTCTGCTTCGTATCTTCGTGTCCTTGAGCGTTGATATCTCCTACCCCCGCTGCAACGCCGCGATCCGCTCGTCCAACGGCGGGTGCGACATGAACAGCCGCGCCAGCCCGCCGGCCTTGCGTCCGGAGATGCCGAAGGCCTCCATTTGATCCGGTAATTTGGCGCCTTCGCTGTTGGCCTTGAGCCGCTGCAGGGCGCGGATCATCTTGTCACGGCCGGCCAGGCGGGCCCCGCCGGCGTCCGCGCGGAACTCCCGGTAGCGGGAGAACCACATCACCACGATGGAGGCGAGCAGGCCCAGCACGATCTCGGCGACGATCAGGCTGACCCAGTACCCAATCCCAACGCCCCGTTCCGTGCGGAACACCAATCGATCCACCGCCTGGCCGATTACACGCGCCAGCACAATCACCAGCGTGTTCAATACACCTTGAATCAGGGTCAACGTGACCATGTCGCCGTTGGCCACATGGCTGATCTCATGGCCCAGCACCGCCTCCGCCTCGTCCTCGTTCATCGCCCGCAGCAGGCCGGTACTCACCGCCACCAGGGCGTTGTCACGGCTCATGCCGGTGGCGAAGGCGTTGATATCCGGTGCGTCGTAGATCGCCACCTCGGGCATGCCGATACCCGCCGCGCGGGCGTGGTTGCGCACCGTTTCCAGCAGCCACTGCTCGGTCCGGTTGGCGGGGCTCTCGATGACCCGGGCGCCGGTGAAGCGCTTGGCGGTCCACTTGGACAGGGCCAGGGATATGAAGGCCCCGCCCATGCCGAACACGGCGGCCAGGATCAGCAGAAACGGCGTATTGAAGGCGATACCGCGCTGCTGCAGCCACGGCTCCACAAGGCTCAGCACGAAGCCGAGCAGCACCAGCACGGCCAGGTTGGTGGCCAGGAACAGAGTTACGCGCTTGAACATGGGTGGTTCGACTCCTCAAAGCCCGAAATCGCGGGCCGATTCGCCGATATAGATAGGGACTTCCCGGGAGAGTTCAATCGGCGGTGGAAGATTTCACCACAGAGACACAGAGGGCACAGAGAAACCCGAAAGCATTATTGTCTTCTCCGTGCCCTCTGCGTCTCTGTGGCTGAAAAGACAACCGAATTGTCGGATTGCGCTACGCCAATCCGGCCTAGGGAGACGCTGACTTATTCACGCGTTTCCCTAGAGGTCTTCCGGTGTAGGAGCGGCGCTCATCGCCGCGAACCTCAATCCCCCAGCGCCAGATCCCCCACCCGCTGGAATCCCCGCGGCAGGGTGCCGCCGCGGCGGCCGCGAGCGGCCTCGTAGGCTTCCAGGTCCGAGGGCTTGAGCGTCAGTGTGCGCTTGCCGGAATACAGCACCACGCTGCACTCCGGCGGCACCGACAGCACGCCCACCAGCAGCTCTTCCCTCGCGGCCGCCTTGGCCGACGGGATGCCCATGATCTTGTTGCCCTTGCCCTTGGCCATTTGCGGCAAATCGCGGGTGGGGAACACCAGCAGGCGGCCGGTGGTGGATACGGCCACGAGGCGGTCTGTTTCCGGATCATGGACCGCCACCGGCCGCAGGACCTTGGCGCCTTCCGGCAGGGTGAGCACCACTTTGCCGCCGCGGTTCTTGGCGTAGAGATCGGCGAGCCTGGTGACGAAGCCGTAACCGGCGTCCGAGGCCAGCAAGTACAACGTCTCGTCCTTGCCCGAGAGCACGTACTCGAAGCTGGCGCCGCCCGGCGGCATGAGGCGGCCGGTCAGCGGCTCGCCCTGTCCCCGGGCCGAGGGCAGGGTGTGGGCCGCAAGGGAGTAGGAACGTCCGGTGGAATCCAGGAACACGGCCTGGCGGTTGGTTCGGGAGGCAGCGGCGTCCTTCAAGGCGTCGCCGGCCTTGTAGCTGAGGGCGGCCGCGTCCACGTCGTGGCCCTTGGCGGCACGCACCCAGCCCTTCTCCGAGAGCACCAGGGTGACCGGCTCGCTGGGCACCAGGGCGGTCTGGTCCAGAGGCCGGGCGGCCTCGCGTTCCACCAGTGGGGAGCGGCGATCATCGCCGTATTTCTCCGCGTCTTCCCGCAGCTCGTCCCGGATCAGGGCGTTGAGCTTGGCCTTGGAGTCAAGAATGCCGCGCAGATGATCCCGCTCCTGGGCCAGCTCGTCCTGCTCGCCGCGAATCTTCATTTCCTCGAGCTTGGCCAAATGCCGCAGCTTCAGGTCCAGGATGGCCTCGGCCTGGATATCGGACAGGCCGAAGCGCTCCATCAGCACGGGCTTGGGCTTGTCCTCGTTACGAATGATGGCGATCACTTCGTCGATATTGAGGTAGGCGATCAGCAGGCCGTCCAGCACATGCAGCCGGGCCTCGACCTTGTCAAGGCGCCAACGCAGGCGGCGGCGCACGGTCTCCGTGCGGAACTGCAGCCAATCGGTCAGGATCTCGCGCAGGTTGCGCACGCGGGGCCGGCCGTCCAGCCCGATCATGTTCAGATTGACGCGGTAGTTCTTCTCCAGGTCCGTGGTGGCGAACAGGTGCTTCATCACCTCTTCCACGTTGACCCGGTTGGAACGAGGCACGATCACCAGCCGCGTGGGGTTCTCGTGGTCGGACTCGTCGCGCAGGTCCTCCACCATGGGCAGCTTCTTGGCCTGCATCTGGGCGGCGATCTGCTCCAGCACCTTGCTGCCGGAGACCTGATACGGCAGCGCCGTGACCACGATGTCGCCCTCTTCCCGCACATAGCGGGCGCGCATCTTTAGGCTGCCGTTGCCGGTTTCGTAGATCTTGCGGATCTCCGCCCGGGGGGTGATCACTTCGCCCTCCGTGGGATAGTCCGGCCCCTTTACGTGTTCGCAGAGGGCGTCGAGGCTGGCCTCGGGCTGCTCCAGCAGGTGGATGCAGGCGCTGGCCACCTCCCGCAGATTGTGCGGCGGGATGTCCGTGGACATGCCCACGGCGATGCCGGTGCCGCCGTTGAGCAGGACGTTGGGCAGGCGGGCGGGAAGCAGGGAGGGCTCGTCCATGGTGCCGTCGAAATTGGGCACCCAGTCCACGGTGCCCTGACCCAGCTCCGCCAGCAGCGACTGGGCATAACCGGTCAGCCGGGATTCGGTATACCGCATCGCGGCGAAGGACTTGGGATCGTCCGAGGAACCCCAGTTGCCCTGCCCGTCCACCAACGGATAGCGGTAGGAGAACGGCTGGGCCATCAGCACCATGGCTTCGTAGCAGGCCGAATCGCCGTGGGGATGGTATTTGCCCAGCACGTCGCCCACGGTGCGGGCCGATTTCTTGTACTTGGCCAACGCCGACAAACCCAGCTCGGACATGGCGTAGACGATACGCCGCTGCACGGGCTTCAGGCCGTCACCGATGTGAGGCAGCGCCCGATCCAGGATCACGTACATGGAGTAGTCGAGATAGGCCTTCTCGGTGAACTCGCGCAGGGGCCGGCTCTCGAACTCGGTATCGCGGGTGGAAATCTCTTCCGTCATAGGGATTTACTCAGAAATATTCTCTCGAAGGCGGGATCAGATCAGCGCATCCGCCAGATCGCCCTTGGTTTCCAGCCAGTTGCGGCGGTCCGCGGCGGCCTTCTTGCCCAGCAACATGCTCATCAGGGCGAAGGTATCCTCTTCCACATCCACCATGAGCTGGACCAGGCGGCGGGTGTTGGGGTCCATGGTGGTTTCCCGCAACTGCAGGGGATTCATCTCGCCCAGGCCCTTGAAACGGGTGGTGCTGACCTTGCCCTTCATCTTCTCGGCGTCGATTCGATCCAGAATGCCTTCGCGCTCGTGGTCGTCCAGGGCGTAGAAGGTCTGTTTGCCCACGTCCACGCGGTACAGCGGAGGCATGGCCACGAACACGTGGCCGGCCCGCACCAGCGCGGGGAAATGGCGCAGGAACAGGGCGCAGAGCAGCGTGGCGATGTGGGCGCCGTCCGGGTCTGCATCGGCGAGGATGCAGACCTTGTTGTAGCGCAATCCGCCGAGGTCCTCGGACCCCGGCTCGATACCGAGAGCCACGGCGATGTCATGCACCTCCTGGGAGGCCATGACCTCGGAGGGGTCCACTTCCCAGGTGTTGAGGATCTTGCCGCGCAGCGGCATCACGGCCTGGAACTCGCGGTCCCGGGCCTGCTTGGCGGAACCGCCGGCGGAATCGCCCTCCACCAGAAACAGCTCGGAGCGGCTGGTGTCCTGGGAGGTGCAGTCAGCCAGCTTGCCGGGCAGCGCCGGGCCGCTGGTCACCCGCTTGCGGGCCACCTTTTTGCTGGAGCGCAGGCGGCGCTGAGCACTCTGCAGAGCGATCTGGACGATCTGCTCGGCCTGTTCGGTGTGCTGGTTCAACCACAGGCTGAAGGCGTCCTTGACCACACCGGAGACGAAGGTGGTGCACTCCCGCGAGGACAGGCGCTCCTTGGTCTGGCCGGAGAACTGCGGGTCTTCCAGCTTCACCGACAGCACGTAGGCGATGTTCTCCCACACGTCGTCCGGCGTCAGCTTCACGCCCCGGGGCAGCAGATTGCGGAATTCGCAGAACTCGCGGATGGCGTCCGTGAGACCGCTACGCAGGCCGTTGACGTGGGTGCCGCCCTGGGCCGTGGGGATGATATTGACGTAGCTTTCGGCGATCTTCTCGCCCACTTCCGGCAACCAGATCACCGCCCATTCGGCGGCTTCGTGGCGCCCGCTCATGCTGCCTACGAACGGTTCATCCGGGACGGTGGGCACGTCGGCCAGAGCGCTGAGCAGATAATCCTTGAGGCCGTCTTCGTAGTACCAGATCTCCTCCTCCTCGGAGGCCTCGTCCACGAACTTCACCTCCAGGCCGGGGCACAGCACCGCCTTGGCGCGCAACACGTGCTTGAGCCGGGGAATGGAGAAACGCGGGGAATCGAAATAGGAGGAGTCGGGCCAGAAATGCAGCGTGGTGCCCGTGTCCTTCTTGGCCACGGTGCCGATTTCACGCAGATCTTCAAGCTTTTCGCCGCTGCCAAAGACAATCAGGTATTCCTTGCCCTCGCGGCGAACGCGAACTTCCAGCCGTCGGGACAAAGCGTTGACCACCGACACGCCCACGCCGTGCAGGCCGCCGGAGAACTGGTAGTTCTTGTGGGAGAACTTGCCGCCGGCATGCAGGCGGCTGAGGATGACTTCCACGCCCGGCAGGCCTTCTTCCGGATGGATGTCCACGGGCATCCCCCGCCCGTCGTCTCGGACCTCCAGGGAGCCGTCGCGGTACAAGGTGACCAGGATGTGCTTGGCGTAGCCGGCGATGGCCTCGTCCACGCTGTTGTCCACCACCTCCTGCGCCAGATGATTGGGCCGGCTGGTGTCCGTATACATGCCGGGGCGCTTGCGAACCGGGTCAAGCCCCGTGAGCACCTCGATGGCGGCGGAATCGTAAGACGTATTCATGCGGATGCGGACCTCTGTCCAGTCTCGTTCTTTATCAAAGCTGCGGCTGCCGGCACGGTTCCGGCGGGGACGCAACGGCACGCCCACGCTCGAAGCGGCCAAAGTGTAACGCGCCGCCCGATACAGCGCGAGGCCTCGCCGGCGACCCGGCCCCGGCCGATTGACCCCCCGTGGGGCCTGCGTTACTTTACCGCGCGCAGGCCCGGTTGCATCGAAAAAGACTCGGCGATGGGCGATACTGCACTTTACGCCAGACACCCGACCCGGTTCCCACATCCATGGCCAAGAAGCAAGACCAACCCTTCGATTTCGAAAAGTCCCTCAAGGAGCTTGAGGAACTGGTCGAGCGCATGGAAAAAGGCGAGCTCAGCCTGGAAGACTCCCTCAAGCACTTCGAACGCGGCATCGAGCTCACCCGGGGCTGCCAGAAGGCCCTGCAGGATGCCGAACAGAAGGTCTCCATTCTCACCAGCAAAGACGGTAAACCCAGTGTCGTCCCTTTCGACAACGAAGGCGATTGAAGCTTTCGAGCGGAGCCTGCCGGAGTACCAGGCCCGCGTGGAGAAGGCCCTGGACTTCTACCTGCCCGCGCTGATTACGCACCCCACCCGCCTTCACCACGCCATGCGCTATGCGATGCTCGGCGGCGGCAAACGATTGCGCCCCGTACTGGTCTACGGTGCCGGCTCGGCGCTGGGGGTGGTCATGGACTGGCTGGATGCACCGGCATGCGCGGTGGAACTGATTCACGGCTACTCCCTGGTCCACGACGACCTCCCTGCCATGGACGACGACAACTTCCGCCGCGGCAAGCCGACTTGTCACCGCGCCTACGACGAGGCCACGGCGATTCTGGTGGGCGATGCTCTGCAGGCCCTGGCCTTCCAGTGCCTGGCGCAGGGAACAACCGTGGAACGCCCGGCCGCGCGCTTGCAGATGATCCACACACTCAGCCAGGCATCCGGCTCCCGCGGCATGGTGGGTGGGCAGGCCATCGACCTGGCGTCCACGGGGAAGATGCTGGACATCGCCCAGCTGGAGGACATGCACATTCACAAGACCGGCGCGCTGATCCGCGCCAGCGTCACCCTCGGGGCCCTCAGTCATCCGGACCCGGATGAACGGCTGGTGGATCGCCTGGACCACTACGGCAAGTGCATCGGTCTTGCCTTTCAGATTCAGGACGATGTCCTGGACGTGGAAGGTACCGATGAATCGCTGGGCAAGCGCAGCGGCGCCGATGCCCGGCTGAACAAGCCTACCTACCCGGCCCTGCTGGGCATGGACGAGGCCAAGCGCCGCGCCCGGGAACTGGTGGACGACGCCCTGCAAACCTTGTCGCCCTTCGACCAGCGGGCGGACGTCCTGCGCGGACTGGCCGCCTATGTTATCTCTCGGAACCATTAAGGAGACCGGCCTTTCAGAAGGCATTGCCTCCGATAGGAGAGCCTGAGCGCCGTAGTCTGTGATGCTCTCCGGCAATGCAGATCGGCCGCACCGCCGTCCTCGCACCTTGCCGCAGTGCTTTGCCGGGCCGCCCAGGCGTGGCAATACTTTCTGAAAGATTAGTATACTCCCTGCCTCGGCACCGGGGCCTTCGGCACCCGTCGTCGGCACGACGCTCCGGAAGCGCCGCATTTGTGCGATTCGGCCGGCTGCATTAATATCCTAGCGTTATAGTCAGTTATTCCCGATGCCAGCACTCTACACACTCAAAGTTCTCACCGATTTCGCCGCTTCCCATATCCTCGAGGGCCACCCGGGCAAGTGCAGCCGGCTGCATGGCCATAATTGGCGCCTGGAAGTGGAAGTGGAAGCGCGCGATCTCAACGAAATCGGCATGGCCATCGATTTCGCGGATCTCAAGGCGCAGGCCCGCGAGCTGGTGGAACAATTGGACCATCGCCATCTCAATGACCTCCCGGCGTTCGAGGGAGTCAACCCGACGGCGGAGAACGTCGCCCGGTACTGTTACCGAACCCTGTCCGATCGCCTCAACGGCGAGGGCGTGAAGGTCTCGGCCATCACCATCTGGGAGACGGACCGAGCCTGCGTACGCTACACAGAGGATGCCTGACATGTCCGAAGCACAAGCCCCCACTGATGCCGCCATCGAAGACGTCCAGTCCCGGGCCGACACCCGGCGTCTGGCCATCAACAAGGTGGGGATCAAGGACATCCGCCATCCGGTCCGCGTTGCTGAACGCGCCGGCGGCGAACAGCACACCATCGCCACCTTCAGCATGTACGTAAACCTGCCCCACAACTTCAAGGGCACGCACATGTCGCGCTTCGTCCAGATCCTGGAGGGGCATGATCGGGAGATCACGGTTCAGTCCTTCAAGGAGATGCTGCGCGAGGTCACCGAGCGACTGGAAGCGGAATCCGGGCATATCGAGATGACCTTCCCCTACTTCGTGCGCAAGGCCGCTCCGGTGTCCGGCGTTCAGAGCATGATGGACTATCAGGTTACGTTCGTCGGCGAGATTCACGAAAACCAGCCGGAGCTGACCGTCAAGGTCGTGGTGCCGGTGACCAGCCTGTGCCCCTGCTCCAAGCAGATCTCCGAGTACGGCGCTCACAATCAGCGCTCCCACGTCACCGTCAGCGCCAAGACCTGCGGGTTTATCTGGATCGAGGAAATCATCGATCTGGTGGAGGAAGAGGCCTCCTGCGAACTGTTCGGCCTACTCAAGCGCCCCGACGAGAAGTACGTCACCGAGCGCGCCTACGACAATCCCAAGTTCGTGGAAGACATGGTGCGCGATGTCGCCGCGCGCCTGAATGCCGAGGATCGGATCAAGGCCTACGTGGTGGAGTCGGAAAACTTTGAATCCATCCACAATCACTCCGCCTACGCCATGATTGAACACGCCAAGACCGACTGATCGGCACCCGCCTCAACCGGCGGGGCGCAGGTAAAGCGTTCCGCCGGCGCGCTCCATCTTTAGCCGCCCCAGGAAGCTGCGCCCGACGCGTGGCGTTGCCGGCCCACCCGACTCCAGGACCACCGCCGCCACCCGGTGGACCCGGATGGACCCCACTTGCACGGTATCCAGCAGGACCCGGTATCCCACCGCCCTCGTGCCATTCCATTGGCCGCGCACGCCCTCGCCATGGAAATCGACGCCAAAGGCCCGCGCGCTGGCGGCACTCAGTGTCACGAGCGGCGCCGACGGCACGAGGAGCAGACGCGCGGCGACGCCGTTGATTCGCCCTTCCGTCCAGAATTGCCCGTGGCTGCTGTGCACGACCACGACCGTTGGGCCGTCGGCCGCGGCTTGCGCCCCGGGCCACCCGGCGAGGGCGAGCATCGCTGCCACAACCCAGGCGTGCAGTCTCACCAGACCCCTTGCATGCGGCCCAAGACCTCGGTCGACCGACCGTCGAAGGAAAAGCGACATCGAAAGCCCCTTCATCTGACGGAGATCAGAATCCGTCCTCGGCACGGCACCCACAATGCCCCAACGCCGCAATCCAAGGCAAACCGAACCATGGACAAAGAGAACGAGCAACGGCGGACCAACGATGCCCGCCCCTGGCATACATATTCCACCGATGCCGCGTTGGAGGAAATGTCGGTTTCAGCGGCGGGCCTGAACGACCAGGAAGCAACACTGAGACGCCGACAATTCGGCTCCAATCGCCTGTCGTTCACCCGCCGGCGCGGCATCCTCAAGCGCCTGCTCGGGCAGCTGAACAACGCCCTGATCTATGTGCTGCTGGCTTCCGGAGTGGTAACCCTGGCCCTGGGCCACTGGGTGGACAGCGCCGTCATCCTCGGCGTGGTCGTGATCAACACCCTGATCGGCTTCATCCAGGAAGGCAAGGCGGAACACTCCCTGGAGGCCATCCGCGAAATGCTGACTCCCACCGCATTGGTCCTGCGTGGCGGCAAGGCAACCCAAATCCCATCGGAAGATTTGGTGCCGGGCGATGTGGTGCTGCTGCAACCCGGCGACCGCGTCTCCGCCGATCTGCGCCTTTTCCAGGCTCGCGAGCTTGAAATCGACGAGTCCGTTCTCACCGGGGAATCGCTGCCGGCAACCAAGCAGACAGCGCCGGTCGGCCGGGACGCTCCGTTGGCCGAACGGGGGTGCATGGCCTATTCCGGCACGCTGGTCACCCGGGGCCAGGGCCGCGGCGTGGCGGTGGCGACCGGCGAACGCACCGAGTTGGGCCGCATCTCGGAACTGCTCCGCGACGTTGAGCCCCTGGTTACCCCCTTGCTGCGCAAGATCACCGTTTTCGGGCAAACGGTATCGATATTCATCGTTGTCCTGGCCCTTTTGGTCGCGGGATTCGGGATTTTGCTGCGCGGCCTGCCCGTGGAGGAAATGCTGCTGGCCGCAGTCAGCATCGCCGTGGCCGCCATCCCCGAAGGCCTGCCCGCCGTGATTTCCATCGCTCTGGCGATCGGCGTACAACGCATGGCTCGGCGCTCCGCCATCGTGCGCCAGCTTCCGGCCGTTGAAACACTGGGCGAAGTGGACGTCATCTGCACCGACAAGACAGGCACCCTCACCCGGAACGAAATGACCGTCAGGGCCGTGATACTGGCTGATGCCACCGTCGACGTGACCGGCACCGGCTACGAACCGCGAGGCACATTCGTGCGCGACGGAAAAGACCTGATCCCCGCCGAGCAGCCGGTGCTCCAGGAAGCGCTGGCGGCAGGTCAATTCTGCAACGACGCCGAACTCGCCCTGCGGGAAGGCCGGTGGACGGTCCACGGCGATCCCACCGAAGGCGCCTTGCTGACGGCGGCGGCCAAGGCCGGGCTTGACCGGGAACACCAGGCCCGGGCCCATCCTCGGCTCGACACCTTGCCCTTCGACTCCGACGTGAAATACATGGCAAGCCTGCATCACGACCACGCCGGACAGCACACGGCATACGTCAAAGGTGCACCGGAGACGGTGTTGGCCATGGCGAATCGCCAGCGCACGAGCGCGGGGATCGAACCGCTGGACCGGGAATTCTGGGAAGCAGCCGTGGAAAGCCGGGCCGCGCGCGGCGAAAGGCTTCTGGCGCTGGCCAGCCGCGAGCTGCCGGACAAACCATCGGAACTGCAGGCCGGTGACGTCGACGGCGAGCTGGTGCTGCTGGGCATGGTCGCGGTGTCGGACCCGCCACGGGACGAAGTCCGGGACGCGATAGCCGCCTGCCGGCAGGCGGGCATCCGGGTCAAGATGATCACCGGCGATCACGGGCGCACCGGCGTTGGCCATCGCCCACGAACTGGGCATGGCGAGCAACGACCGATACCTGACCGGGGCCGACCTCGACGCCATGGAACCAGCACGGCTGGCCGCCGAGGTGGAGGACGTGGACGTGTTCGCCCGAACCACCCCCGAAAACAAGCTGCAGCTTGTGAAGGCCCTGCAGGCCGCCGGCCATGTGGTGGCAATGACCGGCGACGGCGTCAACGACGCCCCAGCGCTCAAGCGTGCGGATATCGGGCTCGCAATGGGACGCAAGGGGACAGAGGCCGCCAAGGAAGCTGCCGCCGTGGTTCTTGCCGACGACAACTTCGCAACCATCGAACGAGCCGTTGAGGAAGGCCGAACCATCTACGACAACATCACCAAGAGTATCGCCTTCCTGCTGCCGACCAGTCTCGCCGAAGCCCTGGTGGTCGCCCTCGCCATACTGCTGGGCTGGACTCTGCCGCTGACGCCGCTGCAAATCCTCTGGGTCAACATGGCCACCGCGATCACCCTGGGTATTGCGCTGGGATTCGAGCCCAGCGAACCCGGCGTCATGGAGCGTCCGCCGCGCGCCGGGGAGAACACTCCCATCCTCTCCCCGTTCATTCTCTGGCGTACGGCGTTCGTGGCCTTGATTCTGGTCATTGGCACCATGGGCTCCTTTTACCTGGCCCTGGCCCGCGGTCTCGACCTGGACACCGCCCGGACCATTTCCGTCAACGTCCTGGTCGCCTTCGAAGCGCTCTACCTGCTCAGCTGCCGGTCGCTGCGGCGCCCGATGCTCGGCCCTCACGCCCTTCGCGGCAACCGATACGTTCCCCTGACCATCGGCATACTTATCGTTCTGCAGATTGCGTTTACCTACACGCCATGGGCCCACTTCCTGTTTTCCACCGCCTCCCTGGCCCCCGGCCATTGGCTCGCGGCAGGGGCGGTCGCGCTCTCCGTGGTAGTGCTGGTGGAAGCTGAGAAATGGCTGCTGAGCGGTCGTCGCGCGCGCTAAGCCTGGCCGGCTTGAGTTTGCCGGCGGCGAAGGTTATGGTACTGACCGTTCGGTCAGCCTCTGGAACTCACGGCATGGCAACCGCCAACGGCACCCTGCCCCTGACATCGCATCAGTCGCAAACCGCGCAGCGGATACTGGACGCGGCCGCCCACCTGTTCTCGGAACACGGCCTGGGAGGCACGTCCATTCAAGCCGTGGCGGATGTCGCCCGAGTGAGCAAGGCGAATGTGTTCCACCACTTCGCCAACAAGCTCACGCTCTACCGCGCGGTGCTTGAGAGGAAGGCCCGCGGCATCCACCGCCGCACGCAAACATTGACCGATACCACCATTCCCATGGGCGAACGACTGAAGCAATTCGTGGCGACGAATCTCGACAGCATGCTCGCCGACCCCGAATCCGTGAATCTGTTCATCCGCGGCCTGATGGACCCTCGCCCCAGTCGCACTCGCAACCTGGTGGAAGAAGCGGCCGAACAGACCCTGCGCTTGGTCACCGAGGCCTTGGAGACTTGTCGCCGTACCGAGGACCTACCGCGCGAGACCGATGTTTCCGCGCTGGCCGTTGCCCTTCTGGGCGCCAACCTGACCTACTTCCAGCTTCGAAACGTGGTGTCGGGAACCGGCGCCCGGCTGGGCGATCCCACCAACTTCGCCGACGGTATCTCCGCCCTCTTCTCCGGGGCTCTGACCGCAGCGCCCAGAGACCGGAGTAGCGCAACGTGAGGCGCACGGGATTTCAGGGACGTCTTGGGAGCCCCATGCGTGTAAACTCTTTGCCCAAAACAATCGACCGCGGGGCGCGGGGGCAAACCCAGAGGAGCAAACCAGAACAATGAACAGCCAACACCGCTGGGGCTCGAGCAATTGGACGAGACTGGCCTTGTGCGCGGCACTGGCGGCGGCGATGGGCGCCGCCCAGGCACAAACCATGGATTTGGCGCAAGCCTATCGCACAGCCGTGGGCCACGACCCGCAGTTGTCCGCGGCCCGCTCGCGCCTGGAAGCCGGCAAGGAGGCCGTACCCCAGGCCCGCGCCTTGTTCCTGCCCAGCGTTCAGGTCCAGGCGGAAACCGGCTACACCAAGGAAGACGTGGACACGGACAACGCCCTCACCACCCGCCAGGTGGACTATCCCACCCGCAGCGCCGGGGTGTCGTTGATTCAGCCGCTGTTCCGCAAGGAAAGCTTTTCCCTCTACCGGGAATCCCAGGTCGCATTGAGCCAGGCCCAGCTCCGCTACGGAATCGCCCAGCAGGACCTGCTGTTGCGGGTCAGCGAGGCCTATTTCGACGAACTCACGGCCCGCGCCGCCGTCCGCTCCTACGAGGCGGAACTGGCCGCAATAGATAATCAGCTCCAGCGCGCCCAGAAATCCCTGGACGTGGGATCCGGCACCATTACCGACCTCAACGAAGCTCAGGCCCGGCACGACCTCACCCAGGCGCGACTGCTGGCCGCTCGCAACCAGCTCAGTATCGCCCGCGAAAAACTGGCTCGAATCCTGGGGGTTCCCACCGGCGAACTGGCCGACGTCCGGGACCGTTTCGTGGCCCAGCCGCCAACGCCGACCGACGCCCGCACCTGGTCCGAACGCGCGGAAAAGAACAATCTGCAGGTCCGGCAAGCGGAACTTGCGCTGAAGAAGGCGCGGGAGGAGATTACCCGCCAGAACGCCGCCAGATATCCCAAGGTGGACCTCGTTGCGCAATACGGCCATCAATATCAGGGCACCGACATGCTCGATCCCCAAGGCCACACCGACGCCGAGCGCAGCAGCGTCAGCCTGCAATTGTCCATGCCGTTGTTCACCGGCGGCGCCGTGAGCTCTCGCGTGCGGCAGGCCCGTTCGGAGAAGAACGCCGCCATCGACGACGCCATGGCGGCGCGCCAGCAGGCCGGGCTCCAGGCCCAATCGGCTTATCTGTCGCTGGCATCCAGTCTGCAGCAGGTCAAGGCCCTCCAGCAGGCTCTGATCTCGATCAAGAGCCAGGAGGAGTCCACCCGCAAGGGCCTGGAGGTCGGCCTTCGCACAACCCTGGACCTGCTCAACGTCCAGCGCGAGCGCTTCGCCACGGAGCGCGATCTGGCCAACGCCCAGTACAACTACCTGCTCAATTATCTGCGGCTACAGGTCGCCGTGGGCCAGGGCCTGGACGGCTCGATCATCGACGACGTGAACTTCTTCCTCAACCACCAGTGAACGCCCAGGGAGGCCACGCGTGCCCGATACCGTCTGCGCGGAAATCAAAGTTCGCGGTTATCATCTCGACGTCTACGAACACGTGAACAACGCCCGCTATCTCGAATTCCTGGAGGAAGCCCGCTGGGGCTACTTCGACGACCACTTGGACCTGCCCCGCTGGCGCCGGGAAGGCTTGGTGTTCGTACTGGTCAACGTCAATCTCAACTTTCGCCGCCCGGCCTTCCTGGGCGAGGTGCTGGAAGTCACTGCGGACATCACCCGGATCGGAAACAGCAGCTGCGCCATGCGCCAGTCCATCCGGCTCAAGGGCACCGACACCCTGATCGCCGACGCCGAGGTGATCTTTGCCATGGCCGACGAGAGCACCGGGCGGGCCATCCCCCTGGAAGGGGAACCCCGCTCGACCCTGGAAAAGCTCATGGCCGCTTGAAATCCGCACGCATACCGACTATCTCTCTCTGGAATCACACGGATCGACAAGGAGCCCAAAGAAATGGACCGTTACCACGCCACCATGCGCCGTATTTCCGGGTTGGTTGCCGCCCTGTTCCTGGCTAGCACCATTTACGTCCCGGCCGCCCAGGCCTCCATGGTGGGGACGGAAGCACTCGTCCATCACCAGCAAATCGAGCAGAAGCGTGAGCGGATCAAGGCCATGCTCGACCGCAAGGATGTCCGCGACCGCTTGGTGGCCATGGGTGTGGATCCGGCCCACGCCAAACAGCGGGTCGACAGCCTGACCGACCGCCAGGTCAACGAACTCTCCGCGAAGATGGATCAGATGCCCGCCGGCGCCGGCGTGGTCGAATCGGTGTTGTTCGTGGGGCTGGTGGTGTTCCTGGTCCTACTCGCCACGGACATCATGGGCTATACCGACGTCTTTCCCTTCGTGAAGAAGACCGTCCGGTAGTATCGCGCCCCCGGCCGGGCCTTGCGCCCGGCCGGGATGCGGCCACAACGAATGTTCCAACGCCTCCTCCTGCTCGCCGCCCTGGTTTCCCTCAGCGGCTGCGCCAGCCTCACCGCCATCCAGCCGGAACAGGCCTTCCAACACGCGCCCCGCTCCGTGGAGCTGCGGGACGTGCCGTTCTATCCTCAAGAAAAGCTGCTGTGCGGTCCCGCGGCCCTGGCCACGGTGCTGACCTGGAGCGGCGTGCCGACCAAGCCCGATCAATTGACCGGCGACCTGTTCATTCCGGACCGCAAGGGCACGCTGCAACCGGAGGTGGTTGCCCAGGCAAGGCGGCGCGGCCGCCTGGTCTACCAGATCCCGCCGACCCTGGATGCCGTCATGGCCGAGCTTCACGCCGGCCACCCGGTGCTGGTATTGCAGAACAACGGGCTGTCGTGGTGGACCGAATGGCACTACGCCGTGGTGGTGGGTTACGACGCCGCCGCGCGGAACTTCATCCTGCGGTCCGGCACCGACCGCCGCCACCTGTTGTCCCTGGACTTGTTTCATCGCACCTGGGAGCGTGCCCGGGACTGGGGAATCGTAGTGCTACGCCCCGACGACCTGCCGGCCACCGCGAACCCGCAGGCGTTCCTGAAAGCCGCATCGGACCTGGAACAGGTAAATCAGAAGCAAGCCGCGCTCAAGGCCTACCGCGCGGCCATGGACCGCTGGCCGCGGAACGGGGGCTTCTACATTGCGGCGGCGAACGTGGAATACGCCCGGGGCAACCTGGAAGCCGCCCGGGAGACACTGGAACAGGGCACGGCCCGAGACGCCTCCGAGCGCGGCGCGCTCTACAACAACCTGGCCCAGATTCTGGCGGACGAGAAGCAATGGGACGCCGCGACCACCGCCGCCGAAAAGGCCGTGGCGGCCGGCGGCTCGTTCGAGAAACAGGCTCGGGAAACCTTGGAAGGGATCAAACAGAAGCGGCGGGAAGCTCGATAGGGATGGTAGGCTCACGGCGGTGAACGCCGGTCCTGATAGGGACTGCACCGCACGGCATGTGGGATCAAGGGTCATCCCACGTTCAGGCTGGGATTCCAACCACAGAGGGCACAGAATTCCACAGAGTGGAGACATAACGACTTTCTTGTCCTCTGTGTGACTCTGTGCTCTCTGTGCTCTCTGTGGTTAATGCTCTCCAGGCCAACGGTCCGGCGACGCCACCAGACTGTTGATCCACGCTGCGATAACCCGATCCACATCCAGGTCCAGGAAATCAAGCGCAAGCTGAAAGGGAATCGGTAGGGGCGGTCGTATCGACCGCGAATGATCGAGCGTTTCGGGTCACGAAGAACACGAAGCCCTTCGGGTTTGTTGCAAATAGACCTTCGTGTAGCTTCGTGAATCCTTCGTGTCCTGAAGCGAAATTCCACTCGCGGTCGGCACGACCGCTCCTACGCCCATTCCACATCTTCGGTAGGAAACGGCGCCACCACGCCTTCCAACGCGGCCAGTGGGTCTTCGCTGGGCTCGACACTGCCGGTCAGTTCCCGGAAATCGTAAAGATCCCGGTCGGCCAGGTGTGAGGGCTGCACGTTCTGCAGCGCGCGGAACACCATATGCAGCCGTTTGGGTTCCTTCTCCTCCCAGTTGCGCAGCATCTCCTTGATCAGCGCACGCTTCAGATTGGCCTGGGAGCCGCAGAGGTTGCAGGGGATGATGGGAAACTCACGCAGTTGCGCGTAGCGTTCCGTGTAGCGCTCCGGCACGTAGGCCAGCGGCCGGATCACCACGTGCTTACCGTCGTTGCTGCGCAGTTTGGGCGGCATGGCGGCGAGCTTGCCGCCGTAGAACATGTTCAGGAACAGGGTCTCGATAATGTCGTCCCGGTGGTGGCCCAGCGCGATCTTGGTAATCCCCATTTCCTCGGCGGCGCTGTACAGGGCGCCCCTGCGAAGGCGGGAGCACAGCGAACACATGGTCTTGCCTTCCGGCAACACGCGCTTGACGGTGCTGTAGGTGTCCTGTTCCAGGATGCGGTAAGCAATCCCCCGCCCCTCCAGGTATTCGGGCAGCACATGGGCGGGAAAACCCGGCTGTTTCTGGTCCAGATTCACTGCCACCAAATCGAAGCGGACCGGCGCCCGCTGCTGCAGAAGCAGTAATACGTCCAGCAGCGCGTAGGAATCCTTGCCCCCGGACAGGCACACCATCACACGATCACCGTCCTCGATCATGCGGTAGTCGCGGATGGCATTGCCTACAAGATGGCAGAGCCGCTTTTCAAGGTTCTTCAGGTTCATCGGTGTCCCCTCGTCACACGCGCCGAGGATACACCGGGGCCGCTCACCGTCAAATCCTCATATGTCGGACCAACATATACTGGACTGACATATGCCAGTCTGATATACACTGCCCCATTACCCTCAACCGAGTCCTCAAATTCCGATGGATACGCGCACACTCTGCCTGGGTGCTTTGACCCGCGGCGACGCCACCGGCTACGAAATCAAGAAATGCCTGGAGGAAAGCCTGGGGTATTTCCTCGACGTGAGCCACAGCGCCATCTATCCGGCGCTGGCGGATCTCCACCGTGAAGGCCTGGTGACCTGCACCGAAATCGCTCAGCGTGGCAAACCGGACAAGAAGCGCTATGCACTGACCGGCGAGGGGCGCGAGGCATTCGTTAATGCCCTGATGACATCGCCGGCACGGCACAAGGTGCGCTCCGAATTCCTCGCGGTGCTGTTCTTTGCCGACTTCCTGCCGGAAAGCCGGCTGAGTCAGGTCATGAATGACCGCCTGGAGGAATTCGAAGGCTTGCAGCAACTCGCTGAACGCTGGCTGGAGGCCGAAGGCACCGACGCGCCCCCGGGGGTGCGTTTCACGGCGGGATATGGGCTGGCCGCGCTGAAGGCCGCCTGCGCGTACATCCGAGAAAATCGTCAACTCCTTGAAACCACGACCGACGAGCCGGCAACGCCGGCCGCAGGGAGGCAGCCGCGGTGAACAAGCGATCGCTAATAATCGCACTGGCCGTCGCCATCGCCGTAACCCTCTGGGTGGGCAGCGGCTATCTGGTTCGTGACACCAGCGGCAAGGTTGAACCGGCCAGCACCGCGGACCAACCGGCCGCGGAAATGGCCGTTCAGGTCAAGGAACTTCACGCCCGAAAAATCATGCGGTCGCTGGTCAACCAGGGCGATGCCCGTCCCGACCGGACTGTTTCCGTCCGCGCCGAAACGGGCGGTCGCGTGGAGAAACTGCTGGTCGCCCGCGGGCAAGCCGTCAAGGCCGGCGAGCCCCTGCTGCAGATCGCCATGGAAGACCGGGAGATCCGTCGCCGCCACGCCCGGGCCCTGGTCGCTCAGCGCGAGGCGGAGTACGAAGCGGCGCGCTCGCTCAACAAGAAGGGGTTTCAGGGTAACAACCAGTTGAAGGAATCCTACGCCCTGTTGGAAAAGGCGAAGGCCGAACTCGAGGCCATCGAGCTGGATATTGCCCGCACCACCGTACGCGCCCCGTTCGACGGCATACTCAACGACCGTTCGGTTGAAGTCGGCGACTACTTGAGCGCGGGCGCCACCGTGGCGACGGTGATCGACAACGATCCGCTGATTGTCCGGGTGGACGTGGCCCAGCAGCATATCGGCCGTGTCCGTACCGGCGGCAGCGCCGAAGCCCGGTTCATCACCGGCGAGTCCGTCCAGGGCACCATTCGCTACGTATCCTCCGACGCCAACGAGGCGACACGGACCTACCCCGTGGAGGTCGCGGTACCCAACCCGGCCGGGCGACTGCCCGCCGGAATGAGCGTGGAAGTGAGCATACCGGTGGAGGAAATCACCGCGCAGTTCATCTCGCCCGCGCTGCTGAGTCTCAACGACGCGGGGACCCTGGGCGTGAAGAGTGTGGACGACCAGGACAAGGTGGTGTTCACCCCCGTGAAAATCGTCCGCACCCAGCAGGACGGCATGTGGGTTTCCGGCCTGCCGGACTCGACCCGCATCATCGAGGTGGGCCAGGGCTTCGTCCGCCCCGGTGAAAAGGTAAAGCCCGTGCTGCCGCCCGAGACCGGCGACACGCCCGCCAAACCCGTCACGCGGTAGGACGGCGCCACCATGAAAGCGATCATCGACGCCGCCTTCGGCCGCACCCGGACGGTTCTGCTCGTTCTGGTCCTGATCCTGATCATGGGCATGTTCGCCTGGTCGAACATCCCCAAGGAGGCGGAACCGGACGTCGCCATTCCCATCATCTACGTCTCCATGACCCACGAGGGCATCTCGCCCGAGGACGCGGAACGCTTGCTGGTGCGGCCCATGGAGAAGGAGCTGCAGAACATCGAGGGCATCAAGGAGATGCGCGCCCAGGCCGTTGAGGGCTTCGCATCGGTGACCCTGGAGTTCGACGCTGGCTTCAACGCCGACAAGGCCATGCAGGATGTGCGCGAAAAGGTCGACATCGCCAAGGCCAAGCTGCCCCAGGAGACTGACGAACCCCGGGTCAACGAAGTCAACGTGGCGCTGTTCCCGGTGCTGACAGTGGTGCTTTCCGGCCCCGTTCCCGAACGCACGCTGGTGACCCTGGCGCGCGACCTGAAGGACCAGATCGAGGCACTGCCCGGCGTTCTGGAGGTGGACATCGGCGGCAACCGCGAGGAAGTCATGGAAGCCGTGGTGGACCCCACGGTGATGGAGACCTACAACGTCTCCTACGAGCAGTTGTTCAACCTCATCAGCCGCAACAACATGCTGGTGGCCGCCGGCGCGCTGGATACCGGTGCCGGACGCCTGGCGGTGAAGGTGCCCGGCGTCATCGAAAACGTCCAGGACGTCCTCAATCTCCCGGTGAAGGTCGCCGGGAACCGCGTGGTTACCTTCCAGGACGTGGCCCAGGTGCGGCGCACCTTCAAGGACCCGGACAGCTTTGCCCGGGTGGACGGCCAGCCGGCCCTGACCCTTGAGGTCTCCAAGCGCGTCGGTGCCAACATTATCCAGACCATCGATCAGACCCGCCAGATCGTGGATGCGGCCAAGGCGCACTGGCCCGACAGCGTGAAAGTCGCCTATCTCCAGGATAAGTCCAAGAACATCAAGAGCATGCTCACGGACCTGGAGAACAACGTGGTCTCCGCGATCATCCTGGTCATGATCGTGATCATCGCGGCTCTGGGCCTGCGCCCGGCCATCCTCGTGGGCCTGTCCATTCCCGGCTCGTTCCTGGCCGGCATCCTGGTGATCAGCGGCATGGGCTACACCTTGAACATCGTGGTGCTGTTCAGCCTGATCCTGGTGGTGGGCATGCTGGTGGACGGCGCCATCGTCATCGTGGAATACGCCGACCGCAAGATGGCCGAGGGCGCCCCGCGGAAGGAGGCGTACGCCGCCGCTTCCAAACGCATGGCCTGGCCGGTGATCGCCTCTACCGCCACCACGCTGGCCGTATTCCTGCCGCTGGTCGTGTGGCCCGGCGTGGTGGGCGAATTCATGAAGTACCTGCCCATCACCGTGCTCATCACCCTGCTCGCATCCCTGTTCATGGCGCTGATCTTCATCCCCGTACTGGGCGGGCTGATCGGCAAGACGGACCCGGGCAATCAGCAGACACTGGACACGCTGATCGCCGCCGAAACGGGAGATCTCGAGGACGTTCGCGGCTTGACCGGCATCTACACCCGAACCCTGGGCCGATTGCTGCGCCACCCCGGCGCGGTGCTGGGAGTTGCGGTTCTGGCCCTGGTCGGCGCCTACACCGCCTACGGACTGTTCGGGCGCGGGGTGGAGTTCTTCCCCAAGGTGGAGCCGGAGTTCGCGCAAGTGCAGATCCACGCCCGGGGCGACCTGTCGGTGTGGGAGAAGGATGCCATCGTGCGCCGGGTGGAACAGCGCATCCTGGGCATGCCGGAATTCAAGACGGTCTATGCGCGAACCCTGGGCGGTTCCACCCGCAACCTCAGCGAGGACACCATCGGCGTCATCCAGCTGGAACTGATCGACTGGCAGAAGCGCCGGCCTGCGGTGGACATCATCCAGGACGTGCGCAAGCGCACCGCCGACATCCCCGGCATCGTCATAGAAGTTCGGGAGCAGCAACGCGGCCCGTCCGCCGGCAAACCGGTTCAGCTTCAGGTCAGTTCGCGGGACCCGGCCCTGCTCTATCCCACCGTGGACCGAATACGCGATGCCATGGACCGCATGGGTGGCTTCGTGGATCTGGAGGACAGCCGCCCGCTGCCCGGCATCGAATGGCGCATCCTCGTGGACCGTGAAAAAGCGGCCCGATACGGAGCGGACATCGCCTTGCTGGGCAACGCGGTGCGCATGGTCACCAACGGCATCAAGGTAGCGGACTACCGGCCCGACGACGCCGACGAGGAAGTGGATATCCGCGTGCGCTTCCCCAACGACCAGCGCAGCCTGGAAAGCCTGGACCAACTGCGCGTACCCACCCAGGCGGGAATGGTGCCCATCACCAACTTCGTGAGCTTCGAGCCGGCGCAGAAGACAGGCGCCATCAACCGCAGCGACGGCCACCGAGTGGTCACCATCGGCGCCAACGTGCAGCCCGGTCTGCTGGTGAACAACCAGGTCAAGCAGCTCAAGGCGCTGGTCGCCGGCGCCGATCTGCCGCCGGGCGTGGGCGTGAAATTCAAGGGCGAAGACGAAGACCAGCGGGAGGCCGGGCAATTTCTGGGCAAGGCGTTCGGCGTGGCCTTGTTCCTCATGACCATCATGCTGGTCACCCAGTTCAACAGCATCTACCAATCGGTGCTGGTGCTCAGCGCCATTGTCTTCTCAACCGCAGGCGTTTTCCTGGGCTTGTTGATCGCCGGCCACCCGTTCGGGATCGTCATGGGCGGCATCGGCGTAATCGCCCTGGCCGGCATCGTGGTGAACAACAACATCATCCTCATCGACACCTTCAACGAGCTCAGAGGCAAGGGCATGGAGCCACGGGAAGCGATTCTGCGCACCGGCGCCCAACGTCTGCGCCCGGTACTGCTGACCTCCTTCACCACGGTGCTGGGTCTTCTGCCCATGGTGCTGGCCCTGAACATCGACTTGATCGGCCGTGAAGTCACGGTGGGCTCTCCCTCCACCCAGTGGTGGACCCAGCTCTCCAGCGCCATCGCCGGCGGCCTGACGTTCGCCACGTTGCTGACGCTGCTGCTCACACCGTGCCTGCTGATGCTCGGTGAAAACTTCGCGGCGCGTCGACGCAGGCGGCGGGAAGGCTGACCGGCGCGCAATTGGATTCGCGGCGATGAGCGCCGCTCCTACACAAGAGCGTTGTTCCAGCGTGGGAGCGGACGTGCCGACCGCGAATGATCGAGCGTTTCGGGTCACGAAGGGATCGAAGTAGACACGAAGGACACGAAGCCCTTCGGGATGAGGGGTCCGCATTCTTCCTGCAAGACAGGCTTCGTGCTCCTTCGTGTACCCTTCGTGCTCTTCGTGTCCTGAAGCGTAATCAAGATTCCTCTCGGTTTTGCAGGAGCGGCACTCGCCACCGCGAGCCCTTTGCCGAGCCCGCGGCCGCTTCGGATGCCCGACGGACTTGTAGCCGCGATTGGCGGGCCCCACAGTGGATCTGAAGGCGGGATGTCCCGCCTCCGCGCCAGGACACGAGGGAGGGCCAATGATCAAGAACGAGTTGATCACTTCGCTGCGGGCCGCGCTGGAACGCGACCCTGACGTCAACCTCCACCGTTACCCGATCCAGATCACCTTCGACGGTACCCTTCGCCTCTCGGGCGAGGTCGAACACATCGCCGCCAAACGGAAAATCATCCAGGCCGCTCGGCGGCTGGCGAATAGCGGACGCATCGAAGATCATTTGGACGTAATGGTGGGCGAGAGGCGTACGGACGATGCGTTACGGCAGGGCGTGTTGCGCGCTCTTACGGAGGAACCGGCCTTCCACGGAATGATGATCGGCGGGCCGGACATGGAACCGCCCAACGAAGGCGACTGGTTGATCGCTTCGGCAGAGGGCACCACCGTGCACCTGGAGGGAAAGGTCAACAGCCTCAGTCACCGTCGGCTCGCCGAAGTCCTCGCCTGGTGGGTACCGGGTACCTCCCGGGTGGAAAACCGCGTGCGGGTGCATCCACCGGAGGAGGACAACGACGATGAAATCTCCGATGCCGTGCGCATCGTGCTGGAAAAGGATCCTTCTTTGGACGGCGAGGAGATCAGCGCCCGAACCCGGGAGCGTACGGTAACGCTGGAGGGGACCGTTCGAACCAGCGAAAACCGCCGGATCGCCTGGTACGACTGTTGGTACGTCCCCGGCGTGCATGAGGTGGAGAACCACCTGCAAGTGCGCTCGGCCTAAAAAACGACGGCCCGCTCCCCACGCCCGTCTGCAGTCGAACGGGCGTGAGGGGGGCCGTCAATCGCGCTCCAACCCAAGACGGGGATAGCCGCGTCCCAACACCCAGCGGCGGCGATCCGCCTCCAGGAGAAAGAACGCGACAAAGCCGGCCAGCACCAGCGCCGCCAACACACGAAACATCGCAAAATAGCTCAAGACTTCGGCCACGGGCCCCATGATGAACCCGAAGCCTCGAAAACCACCCTCGAACACCATGGCCAGTAGGCCGGACATCTTGCCCTGATGGCTCTCGTCCACCCGATTCAACACCAGGCCGTTCATGGCCGGATAGAGCAAACCGTAGGTGGCGCCAAACAGGATGGAAGCCGCCACCGTGGAAATCGGCCCGACGATGGCGCACAGCGTCAATACCGCCAGCGGCAGTCCCAGCATGCAGAGGCCCAGCACCTGCTCGCCTCCGGCCCGGTAGACGCGGGGGCCCACAACGCCGCGGGCCAGAACCACCGTAATCAAGGTTGAAGTCAGGAAATAGAAGCCGGGGATGGGCTCCGCCACAACGCCGCTGTGGTAGAGGAAATCAAGGTAGGTAGGCACGAACTGCAGCACCGTGCCGAAGGCGCCCCCCAACGCGACAATCACAATCAGCCCGCCGACTATGCGGCGATCACCGAACGCACCCCGGTAGAAGCCCGCGGGGGCCGCGACTGAACCTTCGGCGCGCGGATCGCGCACACCCATGCACGCCACCAGCGCCAGCCCCAGCACCGCCGTCGAGGCAATGAAGAACCAGGAGTAGCCCAGATTGCCGATAATCACGGATCCGACGAAGCTACCCAGCACATTGCCCACCTGGATCACGACCGAAAAATAGGCGATTCCCCGGGCCTTCTGCTCCGGCGAGAGAATACGCGCCACCATGGAAAAGAGGGATGTGAACACCAGGGCGTGGCCGGCCCCGTACAGCCCGCGCAGCACATAGACACCCCAGCCCACCTCGGAGCACTGACCGAGCCAGTAGCCGCTCACCGCAGCCAGGGCGATGCCGGCAGCGGCCAGCCACTTGGCCGACAAACGGTCGCTGAGCGATCCCACCAGCGGCGAGAGCAGCAGAAACGGAACCAGCGGCGCCCCCACCAGCCAGCCGATCTGTTCCTCCCCCGCACCCAACACTTTCAGATACTTGGGCAGCAGCAGCATGAACGAGATGCCGCAGAAATAGAGCCCGGTCGCGAGCAGCAGAGCGCGGAAGTTTCGACGCTGAGTCGGCGTGAAGTCGTCGGGCATGGTCGCAAAAACGCTGGTTACGGTATTGCGTTCACTCTACGACCCGCACCATTATGCGTCTAATGGATTATTACAATATCATTTATCCATATGACGAATAATACTAAACCTGGACCTGAACCTCCTGGCCGTCTTCGAGGCCGTCTACTCCACCGGCCACGTCACCCGGGCCGCCAAGAACCTGCACATGAGCCAGCCGGCCGTCAGCAACGCCCTGGCCCGCCTGCGGGAGGCTCTGTCCGATCCTCTGTTCTTGAGAACCGGCGGCGGCATGGAGCCCACACCCCGGGCACGCCGTCTGATCGGCCCCGTTCGCGAGGCGTTGGCGCTGATTGAGCAAGGTCTCGGCGTGCCGGCGCGGTTCGACTATGCCTCCGCCAGCCGACGCTTCCGTCTGGCCACCGGCGACTACGGCGAGGCCGTGATTCTGCCGCGGCTTCTGGATCACCTGGGGCGCCACGCCCCCGGCCTTGGCGTCGAAGCGGTGCCCATCATCCGCAAGAGCCTGCCGACGGAACTGGACGGTGGCGAGGTGGACCTGGCCGTGGGCAACATTCCCTTTCTGGATGCCTCGTTCAACAGCCAGCACCTCATGGAAGAGGCGTTCGTGGTGGTGGCACGCCGGGATCACGCCTTGATCCGTGGCGCCGAACTCGATCTCGAGACGTTCGTGAAGGTCCGCCACGTGGGGCTTACGCCGCGGAGCCCGGACGGCGCGGCGGTGGATCAGGCCCTGGCCGCGATAGGGCGCCGCCGCTTCGTGGTGGCCGAAGTCCCCAATTTCCTCTCGATGCCAACCATCGTCGCGCGCACCGACCTCATTTCCACCCTGCCCTCACGGCTGGCGGAATCCTACGCCCGCCCCATGGGTTTGAAACTGTTGCCCTTGCCGCTGGATCTGAAACCGGTATCGGTGCGGGCCTATTGGCACCAGCGGGACAACCGGGATCCTGCCCACGAATGGCTTCGCGGCGTGCTCGCCAACATCTGCCGTACGCTATAGCCCCCTGGGGGGGAATCGGACAGCCGCCCTATTCGATCGCCGCCTCGACCCGGTCGCGGCCGTTTTGCTTGGCTCGATAGAGCGCATTGTCGGCCCGCTGCAGGAAACTGCCGGCGTTCTCCCCCTGACGGTAGACGCTGTAGCCCACGCTGACCGTCACCGGCGTGTCCGTATCCGGGCACAAACTGCGACCGGAGATGTCCCGGCGCACCCGTTCGCCGAACTCGCGGGCGCCTTCGGCACCGCATTTGGGCAGGATCACCACGAACTCCTCGCCGCCGTACCGGCAGGGCACATCCATGCTCCGCGACAGCGCCCGCAAGCCGCCCCGCCACGCCTTGCAATACGCGGTTGCCCGCGAGATGCCCGAACTGGTCGTTGAAGGCCTTGAAGTGGTCCACGTCGAGAATGACCAGCGCCAGTTCATCGCCACGGTGCCGGCGTTCGTATTCGCTGACCCGCCGCTCCAGCTCCACCTGCAGATGGCCGAAGTTGTACAACCCCGTCAATTGGTCGGTGGTGGCAATCTGGCCCAACTCCACCACCCGCCGCTGCAGATCCGCGTTCAGCGTCTCGATCTCCCGGCGCTGATCATCCACCACTTGATAGAGCTCGGCGTTGCCGATGGCGGTACCCAGAAATGAACCGATCAACTCGTAGAACGCCTGTTCTTCCAGGGACAGCGCTTTGGGTTCCTCCAGAGTGACCAGCCACAAAACGCCAATGGGCCGTCCCCGGCTGCGCAACGGCAGCATCAAAAAGGAACGGGGTGTTCTCATCGCCTGCAGCAACAGCCGGTCCCGGCGGGACATGGGCAGATCCAGAATCTTCTGCGCATCCGGGAAAAAGAAGTGGCGGTCCTGTTTGAGGACCATGGGGCTGGCACCGGCGGCGGCATCCAGCTCGAACGGATCATCGCTGAGCTGCCGGCGCAGATCCTGGGCAATCGGCTGGTGATCTTCCCTGGTGGCCGCGACGGCCCGGACCACCAGATGCTCGCCCTCCTCCATCAGCACCGCCGCGAGATCGAAACCGCTGAGATCGAGCAGTTGGCCAGCCATCAGCTCGTATACCGCTTCCCGCCGTGTGACCTCGTTGACCCGCGTGATGAATTCCAGGAAGGCCTTCTGGCCCGCGGCCGCCTCCCGCACCAACGCCTCGCGCTCACTCATGGCCGTATAGGCGGCGGCACGGCGAATTGGAGCACCGAACCGGGCCAGAAAATCCAGCACCGGCGCGGCCGCCCCACTATCGATCACGGCATCCTGGTCGAAAAACACGACGGAACCAAGCGGCTCGCCGTCGGCGACCACCGGGACCGCCAGCAACGATGTGGCGGACCAACGTTCGAAGCGGGTACGGGTGATCGGGGAAAACTGCTCGGCATTGGCCGCCGTGACCACCCGGGGCGTCCGGTCGCGATAGACCACGGCGGCCACGTCATCGGAATCGATGGGAATGCGGAAGTCATGATAGGTCTCCCGCATGCTCTCGTAGCCCGCGGGGAGGTGGATATGCCGACACACAAGATAGGCCCCCTCGGCATCGGCGATGGCGAACATCAACCCATGCCAGGGACCCAAACGCATCGCGGGCTCGGCAAGCACCGCAAGCACCTCCTCGACGGTCGCCGCGGTACTGAGCCGCTCGAGCCAGGAAGCGCTGTCTTGGTGCCCGCCGATTCCCTGTTGTCCTTTTCCGATTCCATCCGGGCACATGACTCATTTATAACGCAGACACGCCGGCGCTGTCTCCACCCCAATGGGGGTACGGCACCCCATTCAGGCCTGGGAAGCCGTCAGTGCCTGGTCCAAATCCCAGAGGATATCGTCCAGGGTCTCCAGGCCCACGGACACCCGGATCATGTCCGGATACACCCCGGCCCGGATTTGCTCCTCTTCGTTGAGCTGGCGATGGGTGGTGGATGCCGGATGGATCACCAGGGTCTTGGCGTCACCCACGTTCGCCAGGTGGCTCAGGAACTGGACGCCTTCGATGAAGCGCACCCCCGCGGCCTGCCCACCCTTGATGCCGAAAGTCAGAATGCCCCCCGCACCCTTGGGCAGGTACTTCTCGGCCAGGGCCCGGTAGGGACTGTCGTCCAGGCCGGGGTAACGCACCCACTCCACCGCCGGGTGCTGTTGAAGGAAGCGGGCGGCGGCCAGGCCGTTCCGGTTGTGCCGCTCCATTCGCAACGGCAGCGTTTCCAAGCCCCTGCAGGAACAGAAACGTGCTCATGGGCGAAAGCGTGGTGCCGAAGGTTCGAAGGGTCTCGACCCGGGCCTTCATGGTGAACGCGAAATCGCCGAAGGTTTCGTAGAAACGAACGCCGTGATACCCCTCGGAGGGTTCCGTCATGGCCGGGAACCGGCCGTTGTCCCAGGGGAAATGGCCGGATTCCACAATCACCCCGCCGATGGCGGTGCCGTGACCGCAAATGTATTTGGTGGCGGAGTGGACGACGATATCCGCCCCGTACTCGATGGGCCGGCACAGATCGGGGCTGGCGAGGGTATTGTCCACCACCAGGGGCACACCGGCCTCGTGGGCGACCGCCGCCACGGCCTCGATGTCGAGGACGTTGCCCAGGGGGTTTCCTATGGTTTCGGCATAGACCACTTTAGTCTTGGGGGTGATCGCGGCACGGAAGTTCTCGGGATCGTCCGGGTCCACGAAATGGGCCTTGATGCCCAACTTCCGAAAGGTCACACCCAACTGGGTGAAGGTGCCGCCGTACAGTGTGCGGGCCGCGACGATCTCATCGCCCGCCTCCAGCAACGTCAGCAGCGCCGTGGCCTGGGCCGCCATGCCGGAGGACACGGCCAGCGCCGCCCGCCCCTGCTCCAGGGCCGCCATGCGTTCCTCGAACACGGCGTTGGTGGGATTGCCCATGCGGCTGTAGATATTGCCGAAAGTCTGCAGGTTGAACAGGCTGGCGGCGTGCTCCGTGTCGTCGAACACGTAGGACGCTGTCTGGTAAATGGGCACGGCCCGGGCGCCGGTGGCCGGATCGGGCAGTTGCCCGGCGTGCAGGCACAAGGTTTCGAATCCGAATTTGCGATCAGGCATGAGGTCTTCCGATAATGTTTCGCGACCATGGGCGCCGCTCCGGCAACAACATGGCTCGTCAGCAGCGTTTGTCGGCAATCAGGAGATTTTCTCGCCAAGACGCCACGAACGCCGAGGGATCAATGGCGATCAATCTTCCCAATTCGCCTTCCTCCATTCTCTTGAATGACCTCGGCGTTCTTGGCGCCCTGGCGAGAGACAACAACATTGCGCAGCGCCCCCACGGAAAGGGACAAACTATCAATGCACCAGATAGCGGGGGCGATGGGCGGAGATGACGCCGGTGTTCACACCCACCCAATTCAGTCCGCCAAACAATCGCGCATATTCGATCTTCATGCAGCGGTCCATGACCACGTCCAGCCCTGCCTGGCGCGCCCGGGCCGCGGCCTCTTCGTTGACCACGCCCAACTGCATCCAGACCACCCGCGCGCCCACGGCGATGGCCTCTTCCACCAGAGGCGGCACGTCTTCCGCGCGGCGGAAGATATCGACCACGTCGACCTTCTCCGGAATCTCGGACACCGAGGGATAACAGCGTTGGCCGAGAACTTCCTGGTAACGGGGGTTCACGGGGATCACGCGATAGCCGTGGGCCAACAGATACTTGGCGGCGAAGTAACTGGGACGATGCCAATTCGCGGAAAGCCCCACCACGGCGATGGTGTGATTCTCCTTCAGGATGCGTCTCAGCGTGGGAATATCGGCCATGACGGCCTCCACATCGTTCGGTGGGGTAAAGTTGCGGAAAAGGCTAAAGAATTCGAAATCAGGGAGCAACCCATCTCGACCCCCCCCCGCGGCTCAGGGTGCCACTTCCACCCGATTGCGGCCCTGTTCCTTGGCGCGATACAAGGCCTGATCGGCCCGCTGCAGGAAACTTTCGCGGGTCTTCGCCGGTGCGGTAACACGTGCAGCCAACGCTGACCGTTACCTGCACCTGCTCGCCTTCGGTGTAAAAGGGCACGTCGGCAATGGATTCGCGAATGCGCTCCGCAAAGATTCCGGCACCCTCCAGCTCGCATTTAGGCAGGATCACGACGAACTCCTCGCCACCGTAGCGGCACGGGATGTCCATCTTGCGAGCAAGGCGGCCCAACCGCCGGGCCACCTCCTGCAGCACCATGTTGCCGGCCTGATGGCCATAGGTGTCGTTGAACTGCTTGAAATGATCCACGTCGATGATGGCCAGCGACAAGCCGTTGCGCTTGGAATCGCGCTGGTATTCGTTCATCCGCCGGCTGAGTTCGGTCTCGAAGGCGCCGAAATTGGCGAGGCCGGTCAGTCGGTCCTTGGAGGCCAGTTCGCGCAGCTCTTCGATCTTCTGCTGCAGATGCCCGTTGAGCTCCTCGATCTCCCGGTTCTGCTGCTCCACCACGGTATAGAGCTCGGCGTTCGCCATGGCGGTGCCGATGAAGGAACACAGCAGATCGACGAACTCCCGATCGGCGTCGGATATCTCCACCGGCTCACGCAAGCTCACCAACCAGAGCACGCCAATGGGTTTCTGCTTGCGCCGGATGGGCACCAGGAATACCGAACGCGGCGTTTCCATCAGGGTCAGCCCGGCCCGATCGATGTCGGACAGAGGCATGTCCATCAACTGCATGGCGTCCGGGAAAAACAAGTGGGTGTTCTGCAGATAGGCTGCGGGCGTGCCCCCATCCTCCAGGGACATGCGATGGGACTGTCGGCGGTAGAGTTCGCGCAAAGCCTCGGCGCGGGGCTCGAATTCCGGATCCAGCACCGTGAGTTTGCGCACCACGATACGGTCCTCCTCACCCGTGAGAATCCCCACCATATCGAAGGGGAACCGCCTCAGGAATTCCTCCGAAATCAGCTGATAGATCTGGTCGGTGGAGCTGAGGCTGTTGACCTGGGTGATGAAATGCAACAGTCGTTTCTGCGCTTCGGCGGCGGACTGAATATTGTCCTCACGGGATTTGAGCTCACGGTGCGCCGCGGCGTTGTGAAGGGGCCGCGTGAAAAACCGCAGCCGCTGCTCCAGCCAGTCCGCGCTGGGCTCGTCGATCCCGCCCTCCCTGCGAAACGCCGTGATGCAGCCGAACGGCTCGCCGTCTACCATCAGCGGCAGCGAAAGCATGGAGACAATACCCCAGCGATCCAGCCGACTCCCGGTATCCGGCGAAAACCCTTCCAGATGGTCGCGGGTAACCACCGTCCGCTCGCGTTCCCGGAAAGCCACGGTGTTCACGTCGACATGATCCACCGGGAACCGGAAGTGGTGATAGGTGCGCTCAATGTTCTTGAACTCCGCCGGCAGCCGGATGCGCTCGCACACCAGATCGCGCCCTCGATCATCGAGCAGGCAGATCAGGTAGCCATCGAACACGCCGGTGCTTTCTATTTCACGGCCCAGCAGTGCGAGTACGTCTTCCAGGTTGATCGTGCTGCTCAGGGCTTCCAGCAGATGACGGTCGGCCAGGGCCGCCTCGAGTGCGACCTGCAGATTAATTTGTGCGCTTTCCGTTGCGGGGGGTGTGGAGGCTGCTGCTCCGGGAGTTTCTTTGCTCATGGGCGGCGCGGCCTTACGGCCTCGGTCCCTCTCGGTGTATTTGTTTTGTCGGAAAATCTTACCCGAGCAGCCCTCAAACCGCCACAAAACCCTTCACGTTAGAAGAATTTGAGGAACGGCGGGTGTACATACCCACCCCTGCAGCCATCAGAAATTCTGCTTCTTCAACCAGGGAATCATGCGCTCGAAGGCACGCTCGATGTTTTCCATGGACGTGGAGTAGCTGATGCGCAAGGCGTTGGGACAGCTCTCGCCAAACGCATCGCCCGGAACCGTGCATACCCCGGTTTCCTCCAACATGCCGCATGGCGACGTTGGTGCCGTTGGTCTTGGGCGGCAACGACGGAAAGATATAGAAGGCACCCTGGGGCCAGTAGCCCGTAAGATGTGGTGTTTCGCTCACCAGTTGCACCACGCGGTCCCTCCGCCGCCGATACTCGGCGACCATCTCGTCAATGCAGCTGCGGTCACCCCTCAGAGCGGCAACCCCGGCCCATTGGGCGGGCGTGTTAGCAACCGTGGTGGTGAACATGTGGTAGCGGCGGAGTTTCTTGATGTTCGCCTGGCTGGAGATCAACCAGCCGATGCGCAGTCCGGGCATGCTGAAGGTTTTCGAGAAGCTGCTGGCGACCACCACGTGATCCAGGTCCGAGCAGTGCCGGATCACGCTGGGGTACTCCAGGTCGTCCAGCAGGAGATGGTCGTAGACCTCGTCGCTGAAGACCTCGATACCGCGATAGGCGGCTTCCTGGACAATGGCCTCGATGGTCTCCGGCGGATACACCGTACCGGTGGGATTACTGGGCGAGTTAAGGACCACCCCGTAGGTCCGCATCCCGAAGCTGTCGATCACCTCCTGGGGATCGAGCTGGTGCCCCGACTCGGCCCGGGTCGGTATTACCTTGACCTCGCCGCCGTTCATGCGCACCAGAGGCGCATACAGCAGGAAGGTGGGGTCGGCCATCAGAAACTGGCGGCCCGGCGCCGCGGTGGCGCTCAGAGCGAGATACATGGCCTCGGTTGCGCCTGTCGTCACCAGGAAATTTTCCTCGGTGAGCTCCCGGCCATAGCGTTCGCTGTAGTAGTCCTTGAGGGCGGTGAGCAGCTCCGGCAGGCCGGCGTCCATGGTGTAACCCGTCTGGCCGGCCTGCAGCGCCTCGATATGGGCATCGACGATATGCCGAGGCGTGGGAAAATCGGGCTGACCGATGGACAGGTGAATCACATCGTCCATTTGCGCGGCGATGTTGACCATCTTGCGAATGCCGGGGACCGGGATCGCCCGGAGCGATGGGCTCCATTTGGGCTCGTCGGTATCGTATTCGCCGGCATCAATCAGGGGAGCTGCCATGATCACCTCCAAAAAGCCCGGAAGCCGCCCTGCCTCTATCCCGCCGAGGGGAAGACGCACGGCCTGATGACTTTCAGACTATGGTCCCCCTGGGGTAGGGTCAAGGACTGGGCTCGGATCCTTTCCACCGCTTGATGCCGGGGGCTGGGATCGCCATATCGCCGCGTACGCGCAAAGGAACACGAACCAATGGGCGGGACCATGACAGACGTACCCACGGTCGCCATTCTTACGGCCCCGGAGGAGGGATTGCCCCCGGGCGCCGATCAACTTGAGGGCCGCGCCCGGCTGCGGCACGCAACGCAGCTCTCGGAGTTGCGCGACGCCTTGCAGGACGCGGATATCCTGCTGGTGACGGATTTTCGCACTTCCATCGTGGAAGACGCTTTTCCAGCAGCCCGCCGCCTGCGCTGGGTACACGCCACCAGCGCGGGCGTCGACGCCCTGATGTTCCCCGCCCTGGTGGACAGCGACATCCCCATCACCAATGCGCGCGGCATCTTCGACCAGGCGATCGCCGAGACGGTTCTCGGCTTTGTGCTGGCCTTCGCCAAGGACCTTCCGCGCACGCTGGAGCTCCAACGCGAACACGAATGGCGGCATCGCGACACTGAACGCCTCCAAGAACAACACGCCCTGGTGGTCGGCGCCGGGTCCATCGGCCGCAGCATCGCCCGACTGCTGGGCGCCACGGGCATGCGGGTCACGGGCCTCGCCCGCCACGCCCGGGAGGACGACCCGGACTTCGCCGAGGTGCGCGCCTCGGGAGAACTGAACGACCTGCTCCCGGAGGCGGACTACGCCATCATCGCCGCGCCCCTCACTGAATCCACCCGGGGCATGTTCGGCGCGGAGCAGTTCCGGCACATGCGCTCCTCCGCCCGGCTGATCAACATCGGCCGCGGGCCGATCGTCCAGACCGACGCCCTGGTGGATGCCCTACGGGACGGCGCCATCGGAGGCGCCGCCCTGGACGTCTTCGAGCAGGAACCACTGCCTGTGGACCACCCCCTTTGGGAACTGCCCCATGTGATTCTTTCCCATCACATGGCGGGCGACTTCATTGGTTGGCGCCGCGCGCTCACGGACCAGTTCGTGGCGAATTTCGATCGCTGGCGGACCGGCGAACCATTGGAAAACGTGGTGGATAAAGGGCGCGGCTACGTCCCCCAGAGCAAATAGCCGGGCTTGAACTATCCCACCGATCCCCCCCATCAAAGACAGGTGTGGCGGAAACAACCCGGAGCCAACACAAGCGAGATACCGTATCGGGCGAGCAGGAACCGCGACATGAGCCGAAGCACCGAGATCGCCGATCTGTCCGCCACCGAGATGGTGGACCGTTTCCGCCGCCGTGAACTGTCGCCCGTGGACACGGCTCGGGCCTGCCTGGAGCGGATCCATCAATACAACCCCATCGTCAACGCATACTGCCTGGTGGACGAGGAATCCACGCTGGAGGAAGCCAGGCGATCGGAAGCCCGATATGGGATGGGTGAACCTCTGGGCCCTGTCGACGGGGTTCCCGTCGCCATCAAGGACGTTTACCTGAATAAGGGCTGGCCGAACCTCAAGGGATCCAAGATCGTCGACCCTAACCAGAAATGGGATCAGGACGCGCCCGCCGTCGCCGCCCTGCGGCGAGGTGGCTTCGTGCCGCTGGGCAAGACCACCACCCCGGAGTTCGGCTGGAAGGGCGTCACCGACAGTCCCTTGTGCGGCGTGACCCGAAACCCCTGGGACCCGGACAAGACCACGGGCGGCTCCAGCGGCGGCAGTGCCGCCGCGCCCCCTCTGGGCATGGGGCCGCTGGCCCTTGGCACCGACGCCGGAGGCTCCATTCGGATCCCGGCGGGCTTTTCCGGGCTGGTGGGCCACAAACCCACCCAGGGACGATGCCCCATCTGGCCGCAAAGCCCCTTCGGCGCGCTGGCCCATCCGGGGCCCCTGGCCTGGACCGTGGAGGACGCGGCGCTGCTGCTCAATCTCATGGCCGAACCGGACCCTCGCGATCCCACACTGCCGCCGCCGGCCGTGGATTATCTGGATGCCCTGGCGCACGGCATAAGGGGCGCGCGGCTGGCCTTCAGCCCGACCCTGGGCTATGTGAACGTGGACGATGAAATCGCCGCCACCGTTGCCGAGGCGGTGCGCGCTTTCGAGGACCTCGGGGCCACCGTCGAGGAACACGACCCGGGCTTTCCCAATCCGGCGGAGGCGTTCGACGTCCTCTTCTACGGCGGCGCCGCCAACGCGCTGCGGGACATCCCCGGCGAGAAGCGCGCCCTGATGGACCCCGGGCTGGTGGAGGTGGCCGAATGGGCGTCGGACCTGTCCCTTCTGGACTACCTGGCGGCCCAGAACGAACGCATGGCGCTGATGGTGCACATGAGCAGGTTTCACGAGCACTACGACCTGCTGATCACGCCCACCCTCCCCATTCCCGCTTTCAAGGCGGGCCTGGAGGTGCCGGATGGCTGGCCCGCCAAACGCTGGCCTTCGTGGACTCCGTTCACGTATCCGTTCAACATGACGGGGCAACCGGCCTGCTCGGTGCCCTGCGGCTTCACCAAGGCAGGCCTTCCCATCGGCCTGCAAATCGTGGGCGCGCGTCATAACGACGCATTGGTCCTGCGAGCCGCCCATGCCTATCAACAGGCGCGGCCGCTGACCGACCGCCGACCGCAGCCAAACACCCACTAAGGGAGAAGGAATCCACCATGATCGAGTCACCATTGCTGGAAAACATTCAGGGTTACATCGACGGCGCCTGGACCGCCGGGGAAGCCGTCGATCGCTTCGACGTTGTCAACCCGGCCACGGGCGAAGTGATCGCCCGAGTGCCGAAAATGGGCCCCGGCGAGACGGAACAGGCCGTGGCGGCTGCGGACCGCGCCCTGGCCCACCCGGCAACCGTCGAACAGCGGGCCAAATGGCTGCAAGGCATCCACGATGTGCTGATGGACAACAAAGAGGAAGTGGGCCGCATACTCACCCTGGAACACGGCAAACCCTGGAAGGAAGCCCAGGGCGAAGTGGAATACGCAGCGGGCTTCTTCGGCTACTGCGCGGCCCATGTGCATGAGTTGCGCCCCCGGCAACTGGAGGAAAGACCCAAGAACTGCAGCTGGACCGTCCACTATCGGCCGGCGGGCGTGGTGGGGCTGGTCACGCCTTGGAACTTCCCCATCGGCATGATTGCCAAGAAGCTCTCCTCGGCCCTGGCCGCGGATTGCCCCAGCGTCATCAAGCCCTCCTCGAAGACACCGCTGACCATGATCGCGCTGTTCACCCTCTTGGACCGGGAACTGGATCTCCCTCCGGGCAAGGTCAATCTGGTCATGGGCTCGGCCGGACCGATCGGCGACGCCCTGTGCGAGCACCCCAAGATCCGGGTACTCAGTTTCACCGGCTCTACCGAAGTCGGCCGGGAACTGATCCGCAAGACCGCCGATCAGGTCAAGAAACTCACTCTGGAACTGGGCGGCAACGCACCGTTCATCGTGTTCGAGGATGCCGACCTGGACGCCGCCGCCGACAACCTGATTGCGAACAAATTCCGGGGCGCCGGCCAGACCTGCGTTTGCGCCAACCGGGTGTTGGTCCATCGCGGGGTGTCCGATGCCTTCGGCCGCAAGCTCGGCGAGCGGCTGTCGCAGATCAAGGTTGGCGACGGCATGTTGGAGGATACGGACATCGGGCCGCTGATCGATCGCAACGGCTTTGAAAAGGTGCGCCGCCATGCCCAGGATGCCCTGGACAAGGGCGCCGCCCTGGTATTCGGCGAAATCCCTGAATCTCTTTCCGAAAACTGGGGCGGCTTTTTCAAGCCCATTGTCGTCAAGGGTGTGAACCGCAAGATGGAATGCTTCCGGGAAGAAACCTTCGGGCCGCTGGTGCCTTTGATCGAATTCGACTCCGACGAAGAGGCGTTGGAGATCGCCAACGACACCGAATTCGGCTTGGCCTCGTACTTCTTCACCGCCGACGAACAGCGCGCGGAACGCGTGCGGGCGGGCCTGGAGTTCGGCCACGTGGGCTACAACACCGGCACCGGTCCCACGCCGGAAGCCCCGTTCGGGGGAATGAAACAGTCGGGATACGGCCGCGAAGGCGGCCTGGAAGGACTATTCGAGTTCGTGGAGCCGCAGACGGTGCCGCGCGGCGGTTGACGGAAACGGGGCCGTGAACCGGCTCCGACAGCATTGGCCGCAGAGGCACAGAGCACACAGAGGATAAGAAAGCCTTCTTGTCTCTCTCTTTGGAATTCTGTGCCCTCTGTGGTCAATGATTTCCAGGTCATCGGCTCGGCGGCGTCACCGGACTGTCGGTTTACGCTGCGCCAATCCGACCTGCGTCCTGGAGATTCGCGGCGGTGAGCGCCGCTCCTACAAAAGGGAGCTTTCCGGTAGGAGCGGCGCTCATCGCCGCGAATGCCCGATTCACGCCGCGGCGCTGGCCCCCACCACCACTCGGTTGCGCCCGCCCAACTTGGCTTCGTAGAGCGCCGCATCCGCCCGCCGCAGCACCGGATCCAGCGTCTCATCCTCGGCGCAGAACTCCGAAACCCCGATACTCACGGTGAGGGAAAACGCCCGATCCTCGGCCGAGAGCTTGAGCCCCTCGATTTCCGCCCGCAGGCGTTCAGCCAGGGGTTCGCTCTGCGCGGCGGTGGTCTCCGGCAGGAGTACGGCGAACTCCTCGCCCCCCAGGCGTCCCACCATGTCGTGATCCCTCACGGACTGCCGCAGCACGGCGGCCAGGCGCGCCAATGCCTTATCACCGGCGCGCCGACCGAAGGTGTCATTGATCCGTTTGAAATCATCCACGTCCAGCAGCAGCACCGACGAGGTGTGACGATAGCGGATGGCCCGAGTCATCTCCCGCTGAGCTTCGCCGATAAAATGGCTGTGGCTCAACAAGCCGGTAAGCGGATCCACCAGTTCCGCCTCCGCCATGGCCCTGGACTGGCGACTGAAAGCCGCAAGCAATGCCACCACCATTATCGCCAACACGCCGGAAACCAGAAAAGCGGTGACCGCCAGTACCGCCCAAAACCCGGCCCGAGTCGGGGCCCCGCCCTGCAGGCGCCAAAACACCAGCGGCGGCAACAACACGATCAGCCAGCAAACCGCCGTCATCCCCAACACCGAGAGCACCGCCCCACGGCGGCTCACCTGCGCGATACTCCACGTGATCCATCGGGGTGCTGTAATTTTATTCTTGTCCATTCTCGGGCTGTCTCTCCCTTCAGGCCTTGCCGGCGCGTACAAGCGGGTATTCCATTCCGCGCGCCGGCGCAACAAGTCACAATCGCCGCTGTTCGAAACTCAAACCATGCGAGGTGCTACACCAGTTTATACCGGGTTCGGGTCCGCGCATCACGCGCCTTGGCACTATCCGGTATAGAAATGCGACAACACCGCCGATACCGTGAAGATCGCAATCACCGTCGAGATCAATATCGCCGTGGACGCCTGCTCGGCGTACACCCCGTAACGCTGGGCCAGAACATACACGTTCGCGGCAATAGGCAGCGATGCCTCCACCACCAGCACGGCGACCCAAAGAGGGGGCAAATCCACGAGATACGCCGCCGCGCACCAAACCAACAGGGGATGGACCAGCAGTTTCAGCGCCGACATGTAGCCGGTTTCGGCGGCGCCCTGGCGCACCGGCCTGCCGGACAGTGTCGCCCCCAATGCAAACAATGCGCACGGCCCTGCCGCGGACCCCAGTAGATTCCCGTAGGCCGCCAGCGGCCCGGGTATGGCCACCTTCAGGAATCCAAGTAGCGCACCGGCCACGCTGGCGATGATCAGCGGGTTGCGAACCAGCCCCAGCCCGACCGTGCGCGCAACCCGCCGCCAGCCGCCGCCACGGCCCAGATCAGCCTCGATGATTGCCACCGTGAGGCCGATCATCACCACGGTGTCCACCACCAAAACAACCACCGCCGGCAGTGCCGCATCCGCGCCGAAAGCCGTGATAACCAGGGGCAGGCCGACGAACCCCACATTCGAGAAAGTGGCCGCCAGGGAGCGCAGGGCCTGCACCGCAGGCCGCGCCGGGAACAGCCAGCGGCCGGCGAAAAAGGTCGCCGCGAACAAGGGCAGGCCCGCGCCGTAATAGGCAAGGATCAAGCGACCATCGAACAACGCCTCCACCGGCGCTTCGGCGACCTTCACCACCAGCAACGCCGGCAACGCGAAGTAGAATACAAAGGCGTTGAGCCCACCCACGGCGCTGGCCGGCAAGACCCGGCTGCGACCCGCGGCATAGCCGGTGAATATCAAGGCAAAGAAGGGCAGCGCGATGTTGAAGACCGCGTACATTCAGGGAGCTCCGGTAACCGGAAGAACGGCGCGCAGCTTACCAAAATCCGCCAAATGGCGCCGCCCGCGTGCTTCAATTCAGGCCATTACGGGATACACTGCGGCTATCGCACCGGCGCACCCGGCCGAACTCACGGAACAGGATCGAAACCGCGAAATGCTCACGGATGTGCTGATCGTCTTTATCCTCATCGCCGCCGCCAACAGCGCACCGGTTCTCCTCCGGAACATGCTGGGCGAGGTTGCAAACTGGCCGCTGGACTGCGGCCTGTCGTTCTTCGACGGCCGCCCTCTATCTGGGCCGCTCCAAGACGTGGAGAGGGCTGGCCGGCGCGGTGGCTTGCTGCGCGGCGGGCGGCTGGCTGGCCTACAACAATGCCTTGTTCGGCGCCAAGCTGGGTTTGGCGGCCATGGCCGGCGATGTGGGTTCCAGTTTCGCCAAGCGGCGCGCCGGAGTACCCAGCAGCGGTCGCGCCGTTGGCCTGGATCAGATCCCCGAGTCCCTGCTCCCCGCCTTGACCGCCTGGTGGGAGGGCCGCGTCAGCCTGATGGCCGCTCTGGCGATCACCGTGGCCTTCGTGGCCCTGGAACTGGCGATTTCCCCCGTGCTCTACCGCCTGGGTTTCCGCAACAAACCGTATTGAGCGGTGGAGCGCCCCGGCGAGCTTGATGTAGGAGCGGTCGTGTCGACCGCGAATCTTGATCACGCTTCAGGACACGAAGAGCAAGAAGGGTACACGAAGAACACGAAGGTTGATTTGAAGCGGACAAGGGAAGTTCTCAATCCGAAAAGCTTCGTGTTCTTCGTGTCTTCTTCGTGGCCTTCGTGACCCGAAACGCTGAATAATTCGCGGTCGACACGACCGCTCCTACAGCAGGAGTTGGGCCCCGGCGGAGATCGCCTAGCCCCGGGTCAGCCGGTGTACCACCACCTCGGGTGGGCAATTGAAACGCACATCGACCACCGACGAGCCCGCTCCGAGGGACGTATAGCCGGACATCTCCCGGTAGCTCCAGCCTCCCGCGCAGTACTTGCGCGGGCAATTGGCGTTGGTGACCAGCGGTATGCCCCCGGGGAGCCGGATCTGACCGCCGTGGGTATGGCCGCAAAGCATGGCGTCGAAACCGGCCGCCGCGGCCTGCCGGAACAATTCGGGGGAATGGGAGAGCAACAGCGCCGGCTCGCCCTCGGGAATGTCACGGCAGGTGCGCTCCAGATTGTCCGCCCGGAAGAAGTGCGGATCATCGACCCCGGCGAGATGCAGTGTTTCCCCGTCGCGAACCAGGGGTTCGGACTCGTTCAGGAGTACCCGCATCCCCAGGGCCTCCATGGCCGGGAGCATTCGGATGGAGTCGTGATTCCCCAAAATGGCGTAGACGGGTTCCCGCAGATTCGCGCGAAGGCGCTCCAGGCCCTCGAGCGCGGCCTCCCAGGAACCGGTGGTCCGATACCGATAGTCGCCGGTGAGCACGCACAGATCGTAGTCAATGCCGCGGACACGCTCGCTCAGGGCGTGGGGGAAATCCTCGTTGGCGTCCAAGATGCAGATCGCTGATCTGAAGGATGCGAAACCCCTCGAAGGCGCGCGGCAGGCGCCGCAGGCGCAGATCGTATTCCACGCTTCGAATCTTGAGGGCGTTGCGGCGCCCCCGCGGGTAAAGCATGGAATAGCGAAGCACGGCGCGCACGAAGCCCCGGAAGCTGACCCAGTTCTCGATGTGAAAACTGGTCAGCCCCTGCCCGAACACCGGGGCCTCGCCCTCTTCCTCGATGGCCAGACGCTGGCGCAAATGCAGGGGCTCGACACGGGAGCCCAGATGATCCGCCAGATCCTCCCCGGAGCCTGATCGCTGCGCAGCGGATTCGCGCATTTTCGGATTCAGGCTGCCGGCGGGCACGAATCAGCCCGCCGCCGCCATCGCTTCCGCGAAGATATCCACCGCTTCGTCGATTTGCTGGCGGGTAACGATCAGCGGCGGCAGCCAGCGAATCACCTGTTGGCCGTAGGGCCCGCAGCGCAGCATCAGCAGGCCGCGCTTCTCGCACTCCTTGGTAATACGCCCGGCGCGTTCGCCGTCGGGGTTGCCCTGGCCATCCCCGATTTCCACGCCCAGCATCAGACCCGCGCCGCGGACATCGGCAATCGCGGGGGTCTGGCTTCGGAGGTCATCGAGCCGGGCCTGTAGATGCCGGCCCTGTTCGGCCGCGTTTTCGACCAGGCCTTCTTCATCGATGACGTCCAGCACGGCCACTGCCGCGGCGCAGGCCACGGCGTTGCCGCCGTAGGTCCCGCCCTGGGATCCGGGAAAGCCCTGTTCCATCAGCTCCCGGGGGGCTCCCATGGCGGACAGGGGGAAACCGCTGGCCAGGCCCTTGGCACTCATCACAATATCGGGCTGCACGCCATAGTGTTCGTGGCCCCAGAACTTGCCGGTGCGGCCGTAGCCGGCCTGAACCTCGTCCATGACCATCAGGATGCCGTGCTTGTCGCAGCGCTCGCGCAGCCCCTGGAAGAACCGGCGATTGCCCGGCACGTAGCCGCCTTCGCCCTGCACCGGTTCCACGAACATGGCCGCGGTTTCGGAGGGCGCACAATAGGTGGCGAAAATATGATCCAGCTCGCGCAGGCAGAAATCGGTGGCCGTGTCCTCGTCCCAGCCGTAGTGGAAGGTATTCGGGAAGGGCGCGACCACCACACCGCCCATCATGGGCTCCAGCCCCGCGCGCAACTTGACGCTGGAGGTGGTCATGGACAGAGACGCCATGGTGCGGCCGTGGAACCCGCCGTGAAAGACGATGACCTTGGTGCGCCCCGTCGCCTGGCGGGCCAGGCGCAGCGATGATTCGGCCACTTCCGTTCCGGCGCTGGCGAAGAAGATGCTGTCGATGGCACCCGGCATGCGCTCGCCCAAACGCTCGCTGAGCTCCAGCAGTTTCGGATGTTTGACCGTGGTGTACTGGGCATGAATGACCGTGGCCACCTGCTTCTGGGCGGCCTCCACGACCTTGGGATGACAGTGCCCCGTGCAGGTGACGCCGATTCCCGAGGTGAAATCGATATAGCGTCGGTCGTCGCGGTCGTAGAGATAAATGCCCTCGCCTCGCGCAACGGTCACGTCAGTGGCTTGTTTCAGCAGCGGAGAAAGCTGTCCGGTATCGTGGCTCATGGACTGACTCCTATTCGTTGGAGGCCCGGATCGTCGAAAATTCTTCTCTATTCCGTTACTTGCGGGCTGGGGGCGGAAACGGCGAATTACAAACCATGCACGGCCTGTACCTCCGAGTTTAGACCTCGGCGAGTCACGGCTTCAAATCAGGCAACGCTCATTCCCCCGCCAGGGCCTCGCGCACCGCGCGGCCCACTTCGGTGGTAGCGGCGGCGCCACCGGCCCGTTGGCTCAGTTCGGCTTCCACCGCCGACCTCAGCCGGCGGCCCGCCTCCGCGGCGCGGGGATCTTCCTCTCCCATCCAATCCAGCATCATGGCCGCGGTGAGCAGCATGGCCGTGGGCCCCGCCAACCCCTTGCCGGCGATATCCGGCGCGCTGCCATGGGTGGGTTCGAACATGGGCGGGCGCGATCGGTCGGCGGGGTTGATGTTGGCGGATGGAGCCACTCCCATGCCGCCGCAAAGCACGGCCGCGAGGTCGGTAAGGATGTCGCCGTGGAGATTGCTGGCGACCACCACGTCGAACTGCCAGGGAGCGGTCACGAATTTCATGCAGGCGGCATCCACCAGCTCGTGATGGACCGCGATGTCCGGAAAATCGGCTGCCACCTCCGCGAACACTTCCGTGTACATCTCGCCCCAATACGGCAGGGCGTTGCGTTTGGTGATCAGACAGACCTGGGCCAGGGCCTCGCCGCCATCCGGCCGCCGGAACGATCGGGCGCGGCGGACGCCGCTGCCGCGCTCCGCCGCGCGCAGCGCGGCCCGCTGAAAGGCATGACGGAAGATGCGCTCGGCGCCCTGGCGGGTGAAGACCTCCACCTGGGTGGCGACTTCCCGGGATGTACCCGGCGCCAGGCGGCCACCCTGCCCCACGTACTCGCCCTCGCTGTTCTCGCGAACCACCAGCATATCGATCTCTCTGGCCCGGGGATCGGCCAGATACTGGGGTGCGCCGTCCAGCAGAACGGCGGGACGCTCGCATGCCCAGAGGTCGAAGCCCTTGCGAAACTGCAGCAACGGAGCCAGGGAGATGCCGTCGGGCAGGCAATAGCGGTTCGGATCGTCCGCCGGACCGGGATCACCCAACGCGCCCAACAGCAACGCGTCGAAACCGGCCAAACGCTCCCGCCAGTCCGACGGCATGCTCTCGCCGTGCCGGCGATGGAATTCGGTGGAAGGCCAGTCGAACGGTACCAGATCGAGATCGGGGCCGCCGTTGTCCCGCAACCACTCCAGAATTCCGACGGCCTGTTCCATCACTTCGGGCCCGATACCGTCGCCGGGCATCACGGCAACCCGCCAGCGATTGCGTCCGCTCATCGACTCCCCCTCGTTTCGCTGTCAGCCTCCACGGTCTCCGAGGCTCGGTGGAAATGCAAGAGCGGCGGACCCTATCGGGCGCCGCCGCTCTCTATGGGGCCGACTGGGGGCGGGGGATGGCCCCCCGCCTCACAAAGACGGATGCCCTCCATCGGCGTAGCCGCTTTCGTGGCGACGCTGGCAATCGACACAGCGCCGCGCCGCCGGATTGGCTTCCAGGCGCTCCGGCGCAATGGCCTCGCCGCAGTCCTCGCAAAGGCCGTAGCTGTTTTCCCGGATCCGTTCCAGGGCATCGGTGAGCTCCCGGGCCTCCTTCAGGTGATGATCCACCAAGGCAAGGTCCAGATCCGAGAGCAGGTCCGCCACGGCCTCCTCACCCGTGTCGTGAACCTGCTCGGCCAGATCGGCATAGCGCTCACGGTCCGCCTGCAACAGCGCCACATGAACTTCGTCGCGCACCTCGCGCAGGCGCCGGCGTATCAGATCCCGCATCTCCCGACGTTGGTTTTCGTCCATGCTCGCCGCAGTCATGCCGCCCTGCCCTTCTTCTTCAGCCTCGTGATCTTCATCGCGCCCAGTACGTACTTCTCGTAGATGGGTTCGGCGGAACCTTTTTTCATCTTACGGATGAAATACTTCTCGAACGCGACCTTGGCCAGGTGCACCCAGCGCCCCTTTTTCGCCCAGGTCACGTTGCGCGGCGGGTTCTGAGGCAGAGCCACGAAAGCAACGCCGGTGCTGCCCATATCCGCCAGGCAGATCGCGTTCCAGGTGCCGCGGTGGCTGGGCTCCCGGTTTTGCAGCTGTTCCTCGATATTGCCCACGATGGCCGAAATCATGCTTTCTATCATGTAGCCGGTCTTGGGCGCGCCGGTGGGCACGGGGGTCTGCTCGATGGGGGGAATGGCGATACACACTCCCGCCGAATAGATGTTCGGATATTTCGGGCTGCGCTGATGCTCGTCCACGATCACGAAACCACGGGGGTTGCACAAACCCTCCACCGCCGCCACCGGCTCCATGCCCTTGAAGGCGGGCAACACCATGGAATAGACGAACGGCAGCTCGTGCTCACGCACCACCTCACCCTTGTCGTCGTGTTCGGCGACGTGCATCTTGCCCGCCTCCACCTTGGTCACCTTGGCGTTCGTTATCCACTTGATCTCGCGCCGCCGCAGTTCGCTTTCCAGCAGCCCCTTGGAGTCCTCCACGCCGCCCAGCCCCAGGTGGCCGATGTACGGTTCGGGGGTCACAAACGTCATGGGCACGCGGTCGCGCATCTGGCGCTTGCGCAGATCGGCATCCACGATCAACGCATATTCGTAGGCAGGGCCGAAACAGCTGGCTCCAGCCGCGGCCCCGACCACCACGGGCCCCGGCTCCTGAACGAACTTCTCGTAGTCCGTATAAGCACGCTCGGCGTGATCCACCGTGCACACGGAATGGGTAAAGCCCTCGGGCCCCAATCCCTCCACCTCTTCGAACGCCAGTTTCGGCCCGGTGGTAATGACCAGATAGTCGTAATCCAGCTGGTGGCCGTCGGCTGTCTCCACCCGGTTGCCCTCGGCGTCGATGCGCGTTACCGGGCTGGCGATGAAGTCGATCTTCTTTTTCGCCAGGTAAGGACCGATGGCGAAGGCAATATCGCCCCGCTCCCGCCAACCCACGGCGACCCACGGGTTGGACGGCACGAACTGGAAGTATTCGGTGGCGTTGACCACGGTGATCTGATGTTCGCGACCCAGCGCCGCGCGCATTTCATAGGCTGCGGGCAGGCCGCCGATACCGGCGCCGATGATGACGATGTGAGCCATTTGGAGTTCCTCCGGGTTTGAATGCTCTCCTCCGCGAATGACTCTACTTGATACCCCCCGGGGCATGTTGATCTGTATCAAATCGCGGCGACACGACACACCGCCGAAGCACGCACTACACTGGTATGCTGGGTAGCTTGAGTCGAAACAACCGCCGAACAGAGGGGATAAAATGAAGACACGCGCGGCAGTGCTCTACGAAATGGAAAAGCCCAGGCCCTTCGCGGTTTCGAGACCGTTGGTCATCGAGGAGCTTGAACTGGACGGGCCCGGACCGGGCGAAGTCCTCGTGGAAGTCGCCGCAGCGGGCCTGTGCCACTCCGACCTTTCGGTCCTGGACGGCTCCCGGCCGCGCGTGATGCCCATGGTCATGGGCCACGAAGCCAGCGGCGTGGTGCGCGAGCTCGGGGCCGGTGTCCGCGATTTGGAGATTGGCGACCATGTGGTGTTTGCCTTTGTCCCCGGCTGTGCCCACTGCATGCCCTGCGAATCCGGGCGGCCCGCCTTGTGCGAAAACGGCGCCCGGGCGAACACCGCCGGCACACTGCTGGGCGGCGACCGGCGCTTCGCGGATGTGGAAGGCCAGGCACTGAATCACCATCTGGGCGTCTCGGCCTTTTCCCAGTTCACGGTGGCGGCCCAGGAGTCACTGGTGCGTGTCGACCCGGAGCTGCCACTGGACGTAGCGGCCCTGTTCGGCTGCGCCGTGATGACCGGGGTCGGCGCCGTGGTCAACACGGCACGGGTGGAAGCCGGCGCGCCGGTGGTGGTATTCGGCCTGGGTGGCGTGGGCCTGAGTGCGGTAATGGGCGCCCGGGCGGCGGGCGCCAACCCCATTGTCGCCGTGGATTTGCTGCAACCTAAGCTCGACCTGGCGCTGGAATTGGGGGCCACCCATGCCGTCTCGGCGGATAACCCCGATGCCCTTGCGCAGATCCGCGAGATCACTGGTGGCGGAGGGGCGTACACTTTCGAAACGGTCGGCAGCGAGAAGGTGCTGATCCAGGCCTACGAGGCCACGCGCCGGGGCGGCACCACCGTAACCGCGGGCCTGCCTCACCCCAGCCGGCAGTTCAGCATATCCGCCGTCAGCCTGGTTGCCGAAGAACGCACGGTGAAGGGCTCCTACATGGGATCGGCCGTACCCCGCCGCGATATTCCCCGGTTCGTGGGCATGTATCAGGCGGGCCTGCTCCCCGTGGACCGCCTGCACAGCCGCACCCTGCCGCTGGAGGAGATCAACGAAGCCTTCGACCAGCTCGCCGAGGGCCGGGTCGTGCGCCAGCTGGTGCGCCTGGGAGTGGACTGAGCGCCTTTGGCGCCGGTTAGCAGCCCCCGCCCCAGGCGGATCCACGACAAAGCCCCGGAGTCCACCCATGATGCGCATCGTCTTTTACTATCTGAGCGCCGCCCTGTTGATCGGCCTTGGCCTTCTGGCCTGGGCCTACCCCCATGCCATATTTGCCGCACCGTTCGTGGTGGCCTTCGTGGCGGTGGGTTTTCACGACATCGGTTCCCCCCACAACGTGCTGCGCAACTACCCGGTGATCGGCCATCTGCGCTACATGATGGAGTTCATCAGCCCGGAGATCCGGCAGTACTTCGTGGAGAGCAACCAGAGCGGGCGGCCGTTCAACCGCGAGACCCGGAGTCTGATCTATGCCCGAGCCAAGGGCGAGACCGACACGCTGCCCTTCGGCACCCAGCAGGACATCAGCCAGCAGGGCTACGAATATGCGTTTCACTCTTTGGCCCCCAAGCGGCCCCAGGAGGACGTGGCGCGGATTAGCGTCGGTGGGCCCGGTTGCCGGCAGCCTTACCACGCCTCCCGACTCAACATTTCGGCAATGAGTTTCGGCGCTCTCAGCGCCAACGCCATCATGGCCTTCAATCGAGGTGCGAAACTGGGCGGCTTCGCCCACAACACCGGGGAAGGCGGTCTCAGCCCTTACCACCGACGCTACGGCGGCGACCTGATCTGGCAGGTGGGCACGGGTTATTTCGGTTGTCGCACCGAGGACGGCGGGTTTGACGCGGAGCAGTTCCGGGAAACCTCGCGCCTGGAACAAGTCAAGATGATCGAGCTCAAACTGTCTCAGGGCGCCAAGCCGTCCCACGGCGGCATCCTGCCGGGCGCCAAGGTAAACCAGGAGATCGCCGAAACCCGCGGCGTCGCCCAGGGCAAGGACTGCATCTCGCCGCCGGCCCACAGCACGTTCGAAGATCCGGAAGGCCTGTTGCACTTCCTTTCAGAACTCAAGGAGTTGTGCGGTGGCAAACCGGTAGGTTTCAAGCTGTGCGTGGGTCGGCGCCGTGAATTCATGGGAATTTGCAAGGCCATGGTAAAGACCGGGCTGCTGCCGGATTTCATCACCGTGGACGGCGCCGAAGGCGGCACGGGAGCCGCGCCGGTGGAATTCACGGACAATCTCGGTCTGCCGGTCAATGAGGGCCTGGTATTCGTGCACAACTGCCTGGTAGGGATCGGCGTCCGGTCGAAGGTCCGGGTCATCGCCAGCGGCAAGGTCGCCTCCGGCTTCGACATGGTCACGAAGTTGGCCCTGGGCGCCGATATGTGCAATGTCGCCCGGCCCATGATGTTCGCCGTCGGCTGTATCCAGGCACGGCGATGCAATACCAACACCTGCCCCACCGGCGTCACCACCCAGGATCCGCGGCGGGCCCGGGCCCTGGACGTGGAAACCAAGTACCCCCGGGTGCGCAACTACCACCGCGCCACGATTCACAGCTTCCTGGAACTGATGGGCGCCCTCGGCATCGAACGCCCGGAGGAACTGGGACCGGAACACATCTACCATCGCACGGTGGACAATCCGGGTCTGGCATACGATGAGTTGTATACCTATCTCAAGGAGGGGGCGTTGTTGGGCGAGGACATACCCCAGCCCTACGCCCGGGAATGGGCCGCCGCACATGCGGAACGCTTCTGAAGACGGGCGCACCGGATAACAGAGAACAATTATCTGTTATATATGTTTAAAGGAAGTGTTAGAATTGCGATGCGGGCCCGCCGCGGGGCCCGAATTTACATATGCTGACGTATTCTCAGGAGGCTCGCGATGTTCACCCCCAACGGCGAACCGGTTGTATTCAACCGCGACTGCGAGGCCGTCGTAATCCCTGCCGGTGAATCGGGCACCATTCCCAAGGGTGCGGAAGGAATGATCACCCAGGCCCTGGGAGGGAGCTACACCGTTTACATCCAGGGGAACCTCTTCCGGATCGACGGCACCGATGCCGACGCCATCGGCAAGGAGCCGGTGGAACCGCCGGAACTCCCGGAAGACGCGGCCGATGCCGACGTGGAAAAGCTGGTATGGGAGCAGCTTCACACCTGTTTCGACCCGGAAATCCCGATTGATATCGTGGAGCTGGGGCTGGTCTACGAGTGCAATCTGACCCGCCTCGAAGGCGATTCCCGGCGGGTGGACGTGAAGATGACGCTCACCGCGCCAGGTTGCGGCATGGGCGAGATTCTCGCCTACGACGTCAAGAGCAAACTGCTCCATATTCCCACGGTGGACGAAGCCGATGTGGAGATCGTCTTCGACCCACCGTGGAGCTACGAAATGATGTCGGATGCGGCCCGTTTGCAGACCGGCATGATGTAGCGGCGACGCCGGGCCATGGGCCCGGCGCGGCGGACTCAGCGCCCGTTCATCCCGTGACCAGTTGGCCGAACGTCTGCTCGTATCCGTCCCGAATCCAGGCTCGCCCTTCCTCCAAGGCTTCCTCCATCCAGGACGCGTAGCTGGGGCCGGACAACTCCAGCAGACCCTCGACATCGTCGTGGGACGACTCCAGAGAAAATTCGTGCTTGGCCGCGATGTGGCGCAGTTTGTGATTATTGCGCAGGCAGACCATGTACATTTTGCCCACCGAGCGATTGCGGGCATAGACGATCAGTCGGCGGAACAAGGTGGAACCGATGCCGTGATCCTGGAAGTCCCCCTCCACGCTTACGGCCAGTTCGGCATCCCGCGGCCAGAATCCATCACCGAAGCGCCGGAACTCACCTACGCCTCGTAGTTCGCCATCCACGAAGGCACCGATCAACACGGACCGGAACCAGTCCATGGAACCGCAGTAGCGATCCAGGAATTCATCCCCAACATGGCCACCGAAGCGCAGGTAACGGTCCTCAACGCCAAGGCGCTTGAGATGCGCGCAAACCAGGCTCCTTTCCGTAATCCAGAGCCGTCGGACGATTACCTTGGCGGGTCCCTCCGCCGGCGTTGCCAGCGTATTCATACCGGTAGACCTCGAAAGTGGCTCAAAAAAAACCGCCGCACCCGCAAGTGACGAAATCGTCATGCTGCGTCGCAGCATTGGCAATATGCACCCGATGCCGACGAATTTCAAGCACCCGTTTGAGATCTGCATCACATGCTGGCCATCTTGCGACGCGCCGTCGGTCGATGATATGCTGCACTGCACCAACCGATCGCAGGCAACGCCTCGACATTCCCGCCGGGGCACGGCAGCGAGGTAGCGAACCATGTACGAGCAGTTTTTCAAGCAAGCCAGCGAAACCCTGAGAAAATTCGGCGCGCTCGCTGTGGATCACGCGCAGAAGCTCGCCCAATTCCAGCTGGACACTTTCGATCATTACGCCGGCCTGGGCCTGGAGGAACTGCGCGGTGCCGCCGCAATCAAGGACAACGCCTCGTTCCAGGCGCATGTCGGCAAACAGGGCGAACTGGCCAAGAAGCTCTCGCGCCGGTTGACCGAAGACACCCAGACCATGCTGGCACTGGGCAGTGAGTTCTCCACCGGCCTGCAGAAGGCGACCGCCCCCTTCTTAGTGCGGACCCGGTCTTCCTGATCCTTTTGTCCATCTCCGCTCTCCTCTTGCAAGACTGGTGAGACCGCCACCGGACGCGCGTCCGGTGGCCCTCTCCCCTGGACGCGCCCTACGCGATGCGTTAGGAATGAACTTCCAGGCATCCGCCGCCCCGGGGTATCCGTCTTGAATCCTGACTATCCGGCCCCTTCCCTGGCCGACACCCTTCGCAACACCTTCGATCCTTACGGCGTCGCCGAGGCCGCCTGGAACTGGCAGAGCGCCTGGTGGGCCAATCCCGACTATGCGGCGGCCCAAAGCGCGGCGGCTCGCTACCGAAGCCGCACGGCTGGGCGCCTACGGCACCCACCGCTGGCTCGGGCTGCCGGCACCACCGCCCCAGGAGCCGGCGGTCTACGACGAGCGGTTCGCGGACCCGGCCTGGTCCGAGAGTCCCTGGTTCGATGGCATGAAGGAAGCCTACCTGGCATGGAGCCGGTGGCTGATGGACGCCGCGGGCGAGGCACCGGCAAACGACACCGCGGCGCACCGCAGAATGGTGTTCTGGATGCGCCAGACGGTGGACGCCCTGTCCCCTACAAATACGCCCTGGACCAACCCCCAAGCCCTGCACCGGGCCTTGGATACCGGTGGCCGCAGCCTGGTTGATGGAATCCGGATGCTGCTGGAGGACATGGCCACCGGCGACATCCGCATGACGGACCCAAACGCATTTCAGGTCGGACGGAATCTGGCCACTACGCCGGGCAGGGTGGTCCATCAGGGCTCCGCTATTCGAGCTGATCCAATACACACCGCGAACGGCCACCGTCTACGAGCGACCCATCCTGTTCGTGCCGCCTTGGATCAACAAGTACTACATCCTGGACCTGACGCCCCGAAAGAGCCTGATCGCGCACCTGATCGATGCCGGCCATACCGTGTTCACGATCAGTTGGAAAAACCCGGACGAATCCATGCGCGGCACCACCTACGACGATTACCTGACCGAGGGCCTGCAACCGGCGCTGGACGCGGTGCGCGCGATCACGGGCTCGCCCAAGGTGCTTCCCGTGGGCTACTGCATCGGCGGCACCTTGTTGAGCACGTACATGGCGTGGATGAATCGCGCCGCCACCGCCAAACGCAATCTGCCCATCGATCACTGGACCGCCTTCACCACGCTGGTGGACTTCGAAGACCCGGGCGATATCGGCGTGTTCGTCAATCGCCGGATGCTCGAGGAGATCGACCGCATCATGGATCGTGACGGCTTCCTGGACGGAGGCAGGATGGCTTTCTCCTTCCGCATGCTCCGGCCCAACAACCTGATCTGGCAGTACTGCGTAAGCACCTATCTGCTGGGCGAACAGCCGCCTCCTTTCGACGTGCTCTACTGGAACAGCGATAACACGCGCATGCCTCAGGCCATGCACGGCTGGTATCTCCGCGAGTTCTACCTGCGCAACCGTCTGCGGGAACGCGACAGCCTCTCCATCGCCGGACGCCCCATCGACCTGGGTCGGATTACTCAGCCCTTGTACAACGTTGCGGCGGAGCAGGACCACATCGCGCCCTGGCGCCAGGCATTCCGCCTCTCCGGCCTGGTGGGAGGCCCGGCGCGCTCGGTACTGGCCACATCCGGCCATATCTTCGGAATCATCAATCCACCGGTGGATCCCCCGAAACGCCGCTACTGGGTTGCCGACGGCCGCGGGGCCATAGACGTCGAGCGCTATCGCGAAGAGACGCCGAAGTGTCCGGGGTCATGGTGGGAGGATTGGGCCACCTGGCTTGCGCAGTGCTCCGGAGAGCGCGTCGAGCCCCCACCCATGGGCGGCCCCAATCATCCGCCGCGGGAGGCGGCGCCGGGCACCTACGCGCTCGAACCCTGAACGGTCGCGCGCCCTCGCACTACGGTAACCCGCCACGAGGATGTACAATGCCCGCTCCGCGGCGGCCCGGCCCCGCTCGTGGCGAAATGAACTCTCCGGTTACAAGGGAAGCGATGCTTTGTACGGTGCCGCACTAGAACGCCTTCGCCAAATGCTGGATCAGACGCCCCGGGAAATGTTCACCGGCGGCCTCAAGGGAATCGAAAAGGAAAGCCTCCGGGTCACGCACGACGGCCACATCGCGCAAACGCCCCACCCGCCGGCCCTGGGCTCTGCACTGACCCATCCCCACATCACCACGGACTATTCCGAGGCGTTGCTGGAGCTCATCACGGACCCCGTACCCCGCTCCAGCACCGTGCTTGAGAGCCTGGAGCAACTGCACCGATTCGTTTACAGCCACTTGGACGACGAAATGCTCTGGGCCACCAGCATGCCCTGCGTGGTCGACGGCGAGCGCAGCATCCCGATCGCCCGCTACGGCAGCTCCAACATCGGCCGCATGAAGCATATCTACCGACGCGGCCTGGACGTGCGCTACGGACGCACCATGCAGGCCATAGCCGGCGTGCACTTCAACTATTCGCTGCCGGTGGAGCTGTGGCCCGCTCTGCGGGCATTCGAGGGCGACTCCCGCCCGCTTCAGGTCTATATCTCCGATGCCTATTTCAGGCTCATCCGCAACTTTCAGCGGCTGGGCTGGTTGATCCCATTCCTGTTCGGCAGCTCTCCGGCGGTGTGTCCCAGCTTTCTGGGCGGCCGGCGGGACGGCTTCCAGTGCCTGGACGGACACACTCTGTACGAGCCCTACGGCACATCCCTGCGGATGAGCGATATCGGCTACAAGAACAAGGCCCAATCCGGCTTGAACGTCTCCTACAACAGCCTGGAGGACTACGTCTCCAGCCTGGGCAGAGCCATTGAAACCCCGGACCCGGACTATGCTGCCATCGGCACCCACAAGAATGGCCAATGGCAGCAGCTCAACACCAACGTCCTGCAGATCGAAAACGAGTACTACAGTTTCGTGCGGCCGAAGCAGCCCACTCGCTCCGGCGAAAAGCCCACGGCGGCCCTGCGCCGCGATGGCGTGGAGTATGTGGAAATCCGCGCACTGGATGTCAGCCCCTTCCACCCGGTGGGGGTCAGTGCGTGCCAGCTCCGGTTCCTGGAAGCTATGCTGATCTTCTGCCTGTTCGAGGACAGCCCGCCGCTGGCCGAGGCCGAGAGGGAAGCAATCAACCACAACCAGGCCTTGGTCGCCCGGCGCGGGCGTGAACCCGGCTTGCGGCTGCGCCGCAACGGCGGCACCGTCAGCCTGCTCGATTGGGCTCGGGAGACCTGCGAAGCGCTGGCCGGCATCTGCGAAACCCTGGACACGGCGGAGCCGGAAACGCCCTATACCGACGCCCTCAAGATCCAGTACGCGGTGGTCGCGGACCCGGAGCTCAGCCCCTCCGCCCGGGTGCTGCGGGAGATGGCCGAAAACGAGGAAAGCTTCGTGGAGTTCGCGCTGCGGGTTTCCCGAGAGCAGGAACGCCACTTCCGATCAAGCCCGTTGCCCGCCGAGACCCAGGCCGCCTACGATGAGCAGGCGCGGCAATCGTTGGACGCTCAGCGCGAAATCGAGGAAGGGGACACAGTCCCGTTCGAGCAGTTTCTGCAAGACTACTTCGCCCAGCGCTAAACTCGCCGAATCCAAATGCAAGAAACCGTCGTTGCCACGTTCTACCGCTTCGCGCCGCTGCAGGACTACCGCTCGCTTCGCGAGCCGCTGGCGCGCCTGTGCGCCGACTACGGCATCAAGGGCACCATCCTGTTGGCCGGCGAAGGCATCAACGCCACGGTAGCCGGCTCGCGGCAGGCCATCGATGCGCTGCTGGAACACCTGCGGGCGGATCCCCGGCTGGCGAATCTGCGGGCCCGGGAATCCGTGCACACGCGCCAGCCCTTCCAGCGAATGAAGGTTCGGCTCAAGCGCGAACTGATCAGCATGGGACGGCCGGAAGTCAAACCGGGGCGCGGCGTCGGTCATCACGTGCCACCCAGCGCCTGGAACGCCCTGATTTCGGATCCCGAGGTCCTGCTCGTGGACACCCGCAACGACTATGAAGTCGCCATTGGCAGCTTCCAGGGTGCGCTGAATCCGGTAACCGAGCGTTTTCGAGAGTTTCCGGATTACGTGCGCCGCAACCTCGACCCGGGCCGCCATACCAAGGTCGCCATGTTCTGCACCGGCGGCATCCGTTGCGAGAAGGCCAGCGCCCACCTCCTGGACCAAGGCTTCCAGGAGGTCTACCAACTCGAAGGCGGCATACTCGCCTATCTGGAGAGTGTCCCCGAAGCCCAAAGCCTGTGGAACGGGGAATGCTTCGTGTTCGACGAACGAGTCGCTCTCTCGCACGGCCTGCGCCAGGGCGAGCACGAGCTGTGTCTCGGCTGCGGCCGGCCCCTGAACTCCGAGTCCACCGCATCCCCCGACTTCGAACCCGGAGTCAGTTGCCCCCACTGCGCCGCGGAATTGAGCCCGGAGCGCCGGCAGCGACTGCGCCAGCGCCGCCGCACAGCGGCCGCGACCGATGCCGCAGCGAATCGAAACAATCCGTAATCAAGGATCCGCCATGCCCACCAGCGCCACGCAAAAAAAGGCCCGTGCCCAGCGAGCCCGGGAATTCCTGGATAGCCTGATCGAACGCTATCCCGCCTGCCTGACCCGGAAAGCGGAGGAAATCCGGCCTCTGGCCGTCGGGATTCAGAAGACCATCAGGGAAGACCTCGCGGCCGATCCGGATTGGGCCGACACCCCCAACTGGGTGGTCCGTCAGGCGCTGGCCCGTTACACCCGGTCGGCGGCGTATCTCCGCGCGATCATGGAGAGGAAACCCCGCGTCGGCCTGGATGGGGCCGAAGCCGGGGAAATCAGCGATCAGGAGCAGGCGCACGCCAAGGCGCGCCACGAGCAGCTACTCGCCGATCGCGCTGCCCGCCAGGAAGCCCGCCGCAGACCGCGCAAGAAACCGCAGACTCCTCGCGCCCGCCGAACCCCTGCCCCCCAGCAGAAGGCGGAGGAAAAGACTCAGAAGAAGCTTGAGCAACTGCTCACGAAGTTCAACAGCAACTAGTGTTGCGGCGTCGTATTATTTGGCACTTATAGAGCCAAATAATACGACGACCAGGGAGACGCCGGTCTACGCACCCGCCCGCGATGTTCCTCAGGAGATCATGGCGACAAACACCGGCCCCCAGCCGATCAGCAGTGCGGCCAGGGCGACGATGTCGCCGGAGACGATCAGCCTCAGATCGCGCGGCGTGGGGCCTTCGCCACCCTTGAGCATGATGGGCGCCATCAGAAGATCGAACGCCAATCCCGCAATGAACATGGGGACGATGGAAGGGGCGATCACCGTGGTCACAAGCGCCCAGCCGCTATGCCCCGGCGGGGTACCCGGCGTCGGTAGAAACGCCAACGTCAATAGCGCCAGCACAAACAAGACGATGCGTAACGCTCCAACGCGCTCCAAGGCTCCGGTCACGGGCAAATCCTCTCAATCATAATGGGGAAGACGGCGATTATACGGCAGCTCGAAGGCGTACGGCGCGGCCTGATGATCCAAATCATGGATCGCCGCCCGGGCCAATGAGAGAATAGCGATATTGGGGGGACGCAAGCGATCGACGCTCGCATCGCCCGGCAGGGAAGCCGCTCCCGTTCGCGCCATCGGAAGCGGAGGTATGCCGTGCGCGGCTCCTGGCTTGGAACCGACATTTTTGCCGTCTCCCTGCGATTCCTCGCCGTCTTCGCCCTGGGCGTAGCCGCCGTGCTGGCGTCTTTGGGCACGCTGGAAGCCCAACGGCTGGCCTCCGAACGCCAGGAGGACCGGGTTCGACTCGCGCTCACCGCGGGCACTTTGGGCCAGGATCTTCGAGACGTCATCGCCACGCTGCGCATTATCCGCAATTCGGATCAACTGCGGAACTATGTGTCCCACACGGACCGGGAGACCACCCAGCACCTGACCGACCTCTTCCGGACCCTGGAAAAACACGATGGCCACTACGACCAGATGCGCGTCCTCGGCCTGGACGGCCGGGAACGTGTACGCGTGGACTATGCCAACGGCCAGCCCACCGTTGTCTCCCAAGGCGAATTGCAGTCCAAGTCGGACCGCTACTACTTCACCGACGCGCTGGACCTGTCCCCGAGCGAGATTTATGTCTCGCCGCTGGATCTGAACGTCGAACACGGCGTGATCGAACAGCCGTTGAAGCCCACCATTCGCGTGGCGGCCCCGCTGTTCGACGAAAGGGGCGGACGCGCCGGTGTGCTGGTATTGAATTACCGCGCCGAGGGCATATTGGCGCGGTTTCGCCAAGGCACCCGCGGCAGCGCGGGAGACGCCATGCTGCTCAACCGGGACGGCTATTGGCTGTCCAGCGCCAATCCGGCGGACGAATGGGGGTTCCAGCTCCCCGGCCGCGCCAGCTTCGCCCAACGTTATCCCGAGGCCTGGGCCCAGATCCGCGAAGCCGATGCCGGTGACATCCAGACCTCCCGGGGGCGTTTCCTGTTCGATACGGTCCATCTCTCGGAGCTGGTCAGATCGGATTCCGGGATCAAGGTGCAATTCCCCCAAACGGATGAGAACTACTGGAAACTGGTAACGGCGCTGCCGCCCAGCACCGCCCTTACCCCGCTTGCTGAACTGTTCCGCACGCGTTCCGGCGTAACCGGGTCACTGATCGCCGTCGTGGCATTGGCCAGCCTCCTGGTGGCTGTCCTGCGTACCAACAACCTCCGCCAGGCTGCGGCGCTGCGGGAGAGCGAGGAGCGATTCGGCCTGGCCATTCGCGGTGCCAATGAGGGGCTGTTCGACTGGCAGATCGCCCACAATCGCGTGTTCTTCTCGCCGCGCTGGAAGTCGATGCTGGGCTACCGCGGCGACGAGATCGGCGACAGCATCGACGAATGGACCTCCCGCCTCCACCCCGAGGACAAGGAACGGGCGCTGGCCCAGCTCAACGATCACGTCCGCGGGCGCACCGATCACTACGAATCGGTCTATCGCCTGCGCCACAAATCCGGCCGCTACATCCGGGTGCAGTGCCGCGGCCTCGCCGTGCGCAACGCCCAGGGCCGGGCCCTGCGCATGGTGGGAACCTGCCTGGACATCACCGAGCGCTACCGTACCGAAGAGCGACTGCGGCAGGCCGCCGTGGTGTTCGACAATACCAACGAAGCCATCGTCATCACCGACAGCCAGCATCACATCATTGCCGCCAATCCGGCCTTTTCGCAATCACGGGGTACGACGCGGAAGCGTCCAGGGCAAACCCATCGGCCTGTTGCACTCCGGCCGCGACGACGAGGAATTCTATCGAGCCATGGAGACCTGCCTGCTTGAAACCGGCCAGTGGCGCGGCGAAACCTGGCAGCGGCGCCGAAACGGTGAAATCTTCCCCGCCTGGCAGAACGTGAGCGTCGTGCGCGACGAACGTGGCACCGTGAAATATCTGGTGTGGCTGTTGACGGATATCAGCGAGCTCAAGAATTCCGAACTCAAACTGCAGGAGCTGGCGCACCATGATGTCCTTACCGGGCTTCCCAACCGCCTGCTCTTCAACGCCCATCTGGAGCGCGCACTGGAGCGGGCCAAGCGTCATCATGAGCGTATCGCCCTGATGTTTCTGGACCTGGACCGCTTCAAGGTTATCAACGATACACTGGGCCATACGGCCGGCGACCGGCTGCTCTCGGCGGTGGCGACGCGTATCCGGGAATGCGTGCGTGCCGAGGACACCGTTGCCCGGCTGGGCGGTGACGAATTCACGGTCATCGTTGAGGAGGTCCGATCGGTCGACGACATCGCCCCCCTGGCCCAGAAGATCCTGGATACCATATCCCAGCCCGTCGCCGTGGACGGCCATGAAATCGCCACTTCGGCCAGCATCGGGGTCAGCATCTATCCCGACCACGCGGCCGGCGGACGCGACCTGATCAAGGCCGCCGACGTGGCCATGTACCACGCCAAGGCCCAGGGCCGGGCGGCCTACCGGTACTACACCCCCGATCTCAGCGCCCGGGCCTACGAACGGCTGCTCCTGGAGCAGGGTCTGCAGCAGGCGCTACCCCAGCACCAACTCCAGCTTCTGTATCAGCCGCAGATTTCGCTCGCCACCAACAACGTGGTGGGTGTGGAAGCGCTGGTGCGCTGGCAGCACCCGGAAATGGGCCTGATCATGCCCGAGCGTTTCATCGGCGTGGCCGAGGATACGGGCCTGATCGTTCCGCTGGGCGAATGGGTTTTGCGCCAAGCCTGGGAACAGGCCCAGGAATGGGTTCGCAACGGCCTGGTCCTGCACCGCATCGCGGTGAACGTATCCGCCCGTCAGGTGACGGCCCCGGGCTTCACCGCCGCCGTGCAGGAGATCGTGGGGAACATCCGGCCCGGGGACAAACCCAGCCTGGACCTGGAGATCACGGAAACCAGCCTGCAGACCATCCGCGAGGCGGTCAACACCTTGCGCTTCCTCAAGACCCTGGGGATACGCCTCGCCATCGACGACTTCGGCACCGGCTACTCCTCGCTGAGCGCGCTCAAGGACCTGCCGGTGGACATGCTCAAGATCGACCGTTCCTTCATCCGCGACGTGCCCGGCAGCACCGACGCCGAGGCCATCGTCGCGGCCATTGTCGCCATGGGCCATCAGCTCAATCTGACCGTGCTGGCGGAGGGCGTGGAGACCCAGGCCCAGTTGGATTTCCTTCGAAGCGTGGGCTGCGACGAGATGCAGGGCTTCCTGTTCAGCCGGCCGTTGGAGGCCGGCGACCTCCGGGCGCTGACGGCCGGCGGCACCGATGTGGTCCAGCGTCGCTTCGGCACCGACGTCTGAGGCATCTGCAGCCCCACTCCACTCTTGTCCCCTTCCGGTTCCGTCCGCACGTTATGGGTTTGACCCTGGATTCTGGCGGCCCAACGTTATGCATGTACTGGTCACGGGAGGCACGGGCTTTATCGGCAGCGCCTTGTGCCGTCACCTGCTGCGACGAGGCGATCGGGTCACGGTCTTGAGCCGCTACCGCAACAAGGCGCGAGCCCAGTTCTGCGCCCGGGTCCGGGTCGTGGAGACGCCCGACGAACTCAACGGCCACGCGCCGCCCGAAGCCATCGTCAACCTGGCCGGCCGCAACCTGGGCAGCAGCCGCTGGACCGAAGAAGCCAAACAGGATTTCGTGGACAGCCGGGTCGGGGTGACCCACGTCTGGTGGCCTACATTGCCGGCCAGGAGCGGGCCAGCGACCCCGGGTGCTGATCAACGGGTCGGCGGTGGGCTATTACGGAACCGGGGTGACCACACACTGACCGAACGATCCCATTCGGCCAATGAATACCAGTCCGATTTGTGCAGAGCCTGGGAACAGGCCGCCCGGCGGGCCGAACCGCTGGGAGTGCGGGTGTGCCTGATGCGTTCAGGCGCCGTCCTGGGTCCCGGCGGCGGCCCGCTGGCGGGACTGGTGTCGTTGTTCCGCAGCGGTTTGGGCAGCTACGCGGGCACGGGCCGTCAATGGTTGTCGTGGATACACATTCGCGATTGGATCGACCTGGCCTGTTACCTCATCGGTCGACCCAGCCTAAGCGGGCCTTTCAACGCCACCTCACCTCACCCCGTGCGCAATCGTGAATTCGCCGAGACTCTGGGCCGGGTGCTGAACCGTCCGGTCTGGGGCGGGGCACCGGAGTGGCTGATGCATCTCCTCTACGGCGAAATGGCCCATCTCTATTGCACGGGCCAAAAGGTCCTGCCTCGGCGGGCCCTGGATCAAGGCTTCCGGTTCCGCTACCCGAAACTGCAAGACGCCCTGGAGGCCATCCTGCAGCCGGCCTAGGCAGACCCCAGGAGCCGGGTCAGGCCAAAAATCGCGGCGCCGGCGAAAGCACCGACCACCGTCCCGTTGACCCGGATGAACTGGAGATCCCGGCCCACGGCCCGCTCCAGCCGTGTCGTAACCGTCGCCGTGTCCCAGCCGGACACCACTTCCGCTATGAACGCGCCGATGGTGGCGCGGAACGGTACGATAAAGCCCTCCACGAAACGGCCGATCTGGATATCCACGGCGCGGCCCAGCGTGTCGTCCTCAAGCAGCGCGCGCCCAATACTTCCAGGCTCGCGGCCAACGACCGCACCAGCGCCGGCGTGCGGGCGCGGGCGTGGTCCGTCAGGGCTTCGCGCAGCACGTCCCAGACCACATCGACGTGGCGCCTCAACTCCGGGTCGGCCAGCAGCCGCTGTTGCAGATCGGCCACTGGCGACGGAATGTCTCGGAATGCTCCAACCGCTCCGCCAGCTCCCTCAGGCTCCGGTCCAACTCCTGGCGCACAGGCCCCTCCGGATGGGCCAGCTCCTCCAGCACCTCCTCCAGGCCGGCGACCAGGGACTCCGCCATCTGCCGATCGAAGCGCCTGGGCACCCACCACCGGCTGCCCTCGCTGACCCGGTCGTAGATGCGGTCCTCATTGCGAGCCAGCAGATCGTGGAGCACCGCCACGCCGCGGTCCAACAGCACGCCATAGGATTCCGTCCGCAGAAACGTCCGCAGGATCCGCCTCAGCGCCGGCACCGGATCACCGTGCCAGACCGTCGATCACCGTCTGCCCGAACAGCTTGCGCATCCGAGCCTCGCCCAGGGCCTCCACCATATAGGGCACGGCGGCAACCATCCGATCCGCCACCTTCTCCGCGTTGTCTTCGTCCACCAGCCATTGGCCGATCCGGTGAGTGGGCCGCGCGGCGCTCAACCGGTCCGCGACCACCGCCGGATCCAGGAAATGCGTCTCCACGAACTGCCCAATCCGCGCCCGATCCGGCGTTTGTTGTTGGGAAGAATCGCCGCGTGGGGAATGGCAAACCCAACGGGCGCCGAAACAAGGCCGTCACCGCGAACCAGTCCGCGAGTCCGCCCACCACTCCCGCTTCGGCGGCGGCGCGCAGCCACAGCACCCACTCCGGCGGCGCAGCCACGGTGAGCGTCCAGACATAACCAGCGGCGGCAAAAACCAAGAGACCCGTGGCCAGGCCGCGAGCGCGGCGTAGCTGCCGGTCTTGACGGGCTTGAGGATCGGCGGGCGTGGCTGGCATATCGAGTAATTCCCGGCAGGCAAGAGTGGATGCCAGCTTACCGCCAGCGCACCGTCCGCGAGAAGCGTGGCGGTAACCTTGCCGCGGTTGCGGCTCCCCGGCGCTCGCGCAACATGTGGGGAACACGCCCCCAGGTGCCCAGCGAGACCGAACTCATGCCTGAAGAAGCCGTCGGGCTTGCCAACAATGCCTGCGCCACGCCCAACGGAAGACGGCGACGGGCAGATCCGCCACGGCACCGCTTTACCGTGCGTGCCGTTGTGGACCCGGCATGCGCCGGTGCAGACGCCGGCGCCATTCTGGATGGGCGCCACCGGGGCATTCCCGTGGTGGCAACCCTGGCGGAGGCCGTGGAGACTCCGCGGTTCCGGTTCGCCACTGCATCGTCGGCCTGGCAACCCACGGCGGCCGGCTTACCCCGGAGCTGCGCGGGCTCTTGCGCGAGGCCCTGGAGCAGGGACTGTCGATAGTCAACGGCCTGCACGACCTGGCGGGCGACGATCCGGAGCTGGCGGCCATGGCGAACGCCAGGGGGCTTACGATTTTGGATTTGCGGCGCCCCGAACCCCGTTCCGATCTCCACTTCTGGAGCGGCGAGGTGGCGCGCCTGACCATCCCCCGCATTGCGGTGCTGGGCACGGACTGCGCCATTGGCAAACGCACCACCGCCCAGCTGTTGGCCACGGCGCTGACCCGGGCCGGCACCCGCGCCGAGCTGATCTACACCGGCCAGACCGGCTGGCTACAGGGCGGGCGATACGGCTTCATTCTCGATGCCACCGTCAACGACTACGTCGCCGGGGAGCTGGAACACGCCCCTGCTCTCCTGCGCGCGGGAACGCTCCCCGGAGGTCATGCTCCTGGAAGGACAGTCCGCCCTGCGCAACCCCAGCGGCCCGTGCGGCGCGGAATTCCTGCGT
>CAVQFO010000010.1:0-4157 GCA_963711725.1 uncultured Gammaproteobacteria bacterium
AACGACGGTTGACGGCAATTGGTCGCGGGCGGCTCACGCCGCCCAACGGCACATATCGATACCGAAGGGAAGCTGTTCCCGCTCCCCGAAAAGCACTGGCAGATCCGCTGGGTTCAAGCTCCGCCCACCGCTTTGTCCATGACGAGATTGTGCGCCCACCCCGGAGGGTCGTTTTCCCCTCTATGGCGGTCGCGGAACGGCGTCGGCGTTCCTTTCGAAATCACGCCGGCAAATGGCGCGACATTAATCCTTCGTCTATACCGTTGTTAAGAAACGCTGATACACAACGCTGACACAGGCTGCGTTGGTGTCCCGTCGGCGCTTCTCAAGGGCGGTTCGCCGCCCGACGGGCACAAAGAAGACAGACTGCGGGAGACGAGCCAAGCCGGTTCCGTTCCTGCGGTCTTGGACGTAGGAGGGATCACGTCATGTCCGAAACCACCGATACCAAAGGCTCCACGCAGCAACTGCACCAACCACCTTCACCACAACGCGCAAACTGCTCAAGGCCGCCGCCGCGACCGGCGCTGTGGCCATCGCGGGATCACCCTGGATCCGCAACACGCGGGCTGCTGAAACCACGACCTGGCGCATCCAGACATCGTGGCCCGGCGGCATCGGGCTCGACATCTTCAAGGAGTGGTGCGCGAGCATCGTCGAGAAGACCGGCGGCGAGCTGGCCTTTCACCGTACGGCGCCAAGGAGGTGGTGGGCGATTTCCAATTGTTCGACGCCGTAAAGAACGGCGTGCTTGACGCCATGAATCCGTTCACCTTGTACTGGGCCGGGCGCATGCCGGCTTCGGTGTTCCTGAGTTCCTATCCGCTGGGCCTTCGCAACCCGGCCGAGTGGGACACCTTCTTCTACAGCCTGGGTGGCCTGGAGATCGCCCGAAGCGTGTTCGATCAGGTGGGAATGCACTATGTGGGCCCCATCCAGCACGACGCCAATATCATCCACTCCAAGGTTCCCATCCGCTCAATCGAGGACTTCCGCGGCCGCAAGATGCGGCTACCCGGCGGCATGGTGGCGGAGGTTTTCCAGGCCGCGGGGGCCAAGACCACCCTGCTACCCGGCAGCGACATCTTCCCGGCGCTGGAGAAGGGCACCATCGACGTGGCCGACTACGTGGGCCCGGCCGTGAACTACGCCCTGGGCTTCCATCAGGTCACCAACTTCGTGGTGGCCGGGCCGCCGGGATTCCTGTCCCTGTACCAGCCGGTGGACCTGATGGACCTCACCGTCAGCAAGAAGGCCTGGAACGCCCTCTCGCCGAAGATGCGCCAGTTCGTGGAAATGGAAGTGCACGTCTATTCCGACATTCACCACGCCAAGATCCAAAAGGCCGACCTGGAAGCCTGGAAGAAGTTCGAGGAAGCCGGCACGACGGTGACCCGACTCTCACAGGACGACGTGGAGGCGTTCACGCGCCTGGCCGTGCCGCGCTGGTTCGCGTGGGCCAATAAGAGCAAGGACGCCGCCCAAATCTTCAAGATTCAGCTGGACTACATGATGTCGCCGCAACTCGGCTACGTGACCCCGGAGATGGTGAAGGGGCAGGAGCTGAAATACACCTGAGGCCACGCCGTCGCGGGGGAAAACCCGCGCACGGCTCTGCTTCGGATGCTTGGGGGAGGTGACATGCCCAGCCTGAACTTCGTCCTGCCCCACTGGCTGTACTGGGCCGGCCTGGGGCTGTTCCCGCTGATCGCCATGTGGATGGTCCACCGCGAGCGAGTCCACGGCATCGGCCGCTGGCCCTCGCTGCCCATTGCCTACCTGCTTTGGCTCACCGGCGGCTTCGTCGGCTTGCACCGCTACTACCTGCGCAGCTTGCTGGGCCTGATCTACGTGCCGCTGTTCCTGGGCATCCTCGCGGGCAACGTGATCAACCGCGAGGCGCGCCTGGACGTATCCACGGCCCGCAATGACGTTCTGGTCGCCCAGTTCCGATTGGAGCGCGCGGAAAAACGCCAAGGCCCGCAGTCCCAGGCTGCCGGTACCGCCCGCCAAAACCTGGAGGCGGCTCAGAGCGAGCAGCGGCGCGCCGCCGCCGAAAGCGACCGCGCCGACTTGATCGCAGGCGGTTTCGCGGGGGTGGTAGCCATTCTACTGATCTTCGACGCCCTGGCGATGCCGGGTCTGGCTCGCCGAAAATCGAACGGGACATCGCAGCCGCCACCCCGGACGTCATCCACCGGACCCAGCCGGGACGGCGACGAGATTATTCCGCCCATGCCCCATTCGCCGCGCAAACGGGTGATCTGGGCCATCGACCGGCTCAACGGCTTCACCGGCCGCTTCGTGGCCTACTGGTCGGTAATCGCCGTATTTGTCTACTACTACGAGGTTATTGCCCGCTACGTGTTCAACTCGCCCACCAACTGGGCCCACGAGAGCATGTTCCTGATGTTCGGCATGCAGTACCTGCTGGGCGGCGCCTATGCCCTGCGCGAGGACTCCCATGTCCGGGTGGACGTGCTCTATCAGTACCTGCCGCGCCGGGGCCAGGCCGTTCTGGACCTGATCACCTCGGTGTTCTTCTTCATCTTCACCGGTGCGCTGCTGTGGACTGGCTGGACCTTCGCCACGGACTCCATGTCCGCCTGGGAGGTCTCGTTCACGGAGTGGGGCATCCAGTACTGGACGGTGAAACTGGCGCTGCCCTTGGGGGCGGCGCTGGTATTGCTCCAGGGCATCGCCAAGGTACTCCGGGACCTTGGCGTGGCTATGGGATGGGAGGCCTGACATGCACGTCCAGATCAGCATCGAGCTTCTCACCATCCTGATGTTCGGCTCGTTGGCCGTGCTGCTTATGGCGGGGCTGCCGCTGGCCTTCGTGACCGGCGGCCTGGCCTGTGTGTTCCTGGTGGTGTTCGGGGACATGCAGATGTTGAACATCCTGCCCTCGCGCATTTTCCCCATGATGACCAACTACCAGCTCTCGGCCATCCCGCTTTTCATCTTCATGGCCAGCATGCTGGAGCGGGCCGGCGTAATCGAGGAGCTCTTCGATGCCGTCTACAAGGTACTGGGCGGGCTCAAGGGCGGCCTGGCCACGGCCACCATCATCGCCTCCACGATCATGGCCGCCATGGCGGGCGTGATCGGCGCCACCGAGGTTACCATGGGCATTTTGGCCCTGCCGGCCATGCTGCAGCGGGGCTACGATCCGCGCATGGCCTGCGGCTCCATCCTCGCCGGTGGCACTCTGGGCATCCTCATCCCGCCGTCCATCCTCGCCATCCTGTTCGCGGTGGTGGCCCAACAATCCGTGGGCGAGCTGTTCCTGGGCGCGGTGGTGCCCGGCCTGCTGCTTTCCGGGTTCTACATGCTCTACGTCACCGTGCTGAGCTACGCCAATCCCGAAAAGGGCCCGGCACTGCCGGTGGAGGACCGGATCACGGTCCGCCAGAAGGTCGAGTTGCTGCGGGGGCTAATCGCACCCATTATCCTGATCATGCTGGTGCTGGGCGTGATCTTCTCCGGTGTGGCTACACCGGTGGAGGCAGCCGGTATCGGCACTTTCGGCGCGATCGTGGTGGCCGCCCTGCACCAGCGCTTGTCCTGGACGGCGGTGCGCGACGCCACGGTGACCACGCTGAAGGCCACCGCCATGGTGCTGTGGATCGTGTTCGGCGCCACCATGTTCGTGGGCTTCTACATCGTCAACGGCGGCCAGGAATTCGTGCGCGACACGCTGGTGGGCTTCGGTCTGGGTCCGTACGGCATTCTGGTGGTGATGATGTTCATCCTGGTGGTGCTGGGCATGTTTCTGGATTGGGTGGGCATTCTGCTTCTGGCGGTACCGATATTCGTACCGCTGTCCAAGACCCTGGCCTTCGACGGCATTTTCGGCCTGCCGGGCGTGGCGCCGGCCGAAGTCCCGCTGTGGTTCGGCGTGGTGTACATGGTGAACATGCAGATGTCCTTTCTGAGCCCGCCGTTCGGCTACGCACTGTTCTATCTCAAGAGCGTCGCGCCGCCGGAGGTCACCATGGGCATCATATTCCGGGGTGCCATTCCCTTCCTGCTGCTGTAGGCGCCGGGGTCGTCCATCTGCATCCTGTTTCCGAAATCGTGCTGTGGCTGCCGCGACAGGTGTACGGGGGCGGCTAACGCTCGGCGCGAGCCTGGAGTCGGCGGCAACTTCCATC
>CAVQFO010000011.1:0-18249 GCA_963711725.1 uncultured Gammaproteobacteria bacterium
GCCTCGTCGAACAGCCGCTTTTCCTCGTCCAGCAGGGCGCGGGCCAGATCCGCGATCAGCGCCTGCTTGTCGGGATAGTAGCGATACAGCCCCGGGCGGCTCATTCCGGCCTCCCGGGCCACTTGCTGAAGGCCCGTGGATGCAAGCCCCTCGCGGGAGAAGACGCGCCGTGCCGCATCAAGGATGCGGCCCCGCTGTTCCTGTTCATTGACAATCTTGGGCATGGGTACCATTATTTTTATCAACGACACTGTTGTCAATAATGGAATCTCCCCGGGAGTGTTCTCAGTACAAGGAGGCCGGCGCTGATGGAACACCACGACGCGACTGTAATCGGTGCCGGGCCCGCCGGGCTGGCGGTCGGCGCATGTCTCAAACGCGAGGGCTTATCCCCGGTACTGTTGGAGCGCGCCAGCAGTGTCGGCTCCACTTGGCGCGGTCACTATGAGCGCCTGCATCTGCATTCGGACCGACGGCATTCCGAGTTGCCTTATTTGGGGTTCCCTCGCGGAACGCCCCGCTACCCGTCACGCCGTCAGGTGGTGGACTACCTTGACGCCTATGCGGCCCACTTCGACCTGTGCGTGCGATTCGGGCGGGAAGCCGAGGGCATCCGCCGTGCCGAAGACGGAGCGGGTTGGGTGGTGACCACGGCTTCCGGCGATCTGCTACACATCCACCGCGGTGGTGGTGGCGAGCGGGTACAACGCGATTCCCAATCGTCCCAGTTGGCCCGGGGAAGAGGGTTTCGGCGGCGAGATCATTCACAGCGCCGAGTACCGAAACGGCGAGCGGTTTCGTGGTCAGCGGATTCTGGTGGTCGGTTTCGGAAATTCCGGGGGCGAGATCGCCATCGACCTGCACGAACACGGCGCTCATCCCACCCTGGCGGTTCGCGGCCCGGTCAACGTGGTTCCCCGGGATTTGCTCGGCATCCCGATTCTGACCTGGGGGATCGCCCTGAATGCTTTGCCGCCCCGACTTGAAGACCTGGTGGCGGCGCCCCCTGGGTGAGGTTGGCGGTGGGGGATTTGCGGCGATACCGGCTGCGTCGCGCTCCCTACGGGGCGGCCGAGCAGATTCACGCCAGGTTGCGTATCCCGCTACTGGATATCGGCACCATCGGTTTGATCAAGCGCGGCGCGATTGTGGTCCGGCCCGGTGTGTCCGGGTTCGACCCAGGGGCGGTACGTTTTGCCGACGGTCAACGCGAGCCCTTTGATGCGGTAGTGCTCGCCACCGGCTACCAGCCGGACCTTTCGCGGCTTCTGGATTCGACTGTGGCCAGCCTCGACGAGCGCGGTGTGCCCGTCTGTTCCGATGCCTGCCCGGACCGTGGCCTCCATTTTTGCGGATTTCGCGTGGCCGCGACCGGGATGCTGCGGGAAATCAGCATCGAGGCCCGCCGGATCGCCTCGGCAATCCGGCGGGATCACTCGGTGTCTCAGGCCCCCACTGCCTTCAGGGCGGCGTCGTAGTCCGGTTCCTGGGCGATCTCGGGGACTTGCTCCGCATGGGCGACCTTGCCCTGTTCGTCGATAACGACAACGGCGCGGGAATACAGGCCGCTCAACGGACCGTCCAGGATCGTCAGTCCGTATTCGTCGCCGAATTCGGGATGCCGGAAGCCGGAAACGGATACCACGTTGTCGATGCCTTCGGCGCCGCAGAATCGCTTCTGCGCGAACGGCAGATCCATGGACACGCAAAGGACCCGGGTGTTGGGCAGTTTGGCGGCCGCTTCGTTGAACCGGCGCACCGAGGTCGCGCAGGTGGGCGTGTCGATGCTGGGGAAGATGTTCAGCACCAGCCGCTGGCCATTGAAGTCGTGGCTGCCGACTTCCTGCAGGTCCGTATTGGTGAGCTTGAACGCCGGCGCCTGGCTGCCTTCAGAGGGCAGTTCGCCGGCGGTGTGAATGGGGTTTCCCTTGAGCGTGATCTCAGCCATGAATCAGGTTTCCTTGTTGCTTGGGATCGGACGATGCGGCGGCGTTGCCGCCGCGACATTCAACACTGCCAGATGGGGATTGCACGGAGTCATTGAAACTCTCTGGATTGCTTACGCTACCGCGTTTGGCGACGGAAACGAAATCGTTCCGATGAATGCCTTTGATCGATTCCGTCTATGCGCCGGGGAGATTGATCCGTGTCACGCGGCCGGCCCGCCGTCTGCGTAAGCTGAGGCCGGTGGGGATTTAAGGAGGTCTGGATGCAGGAAGATCGAACAGCAACGCCACGGGTCGGCGGGGCCGTGTTTCATGCCCACGAACTGACCAAGGTCTACCATGTGGGCGAAGTGGAGGTGCCGGCGCTGCGCGGGGTGACCCTGGACCTTTTTGAGGGGGAATTCGTCGTGTTGTTGGGCGCCTCCGGCAGCGGAAAGTCTACCTTCCTGAACATCCTGGGCGGGCTGGACGTGCCCACCAGCGGCGAGGTGATCTACCGGGACTGGACCCTGACGCGGGCCGGCGAGCGCGAGCTGACGAGCTACCGCCGCCACCACGTTGGTTTCGTCTTCCAGTTCTACAACCTGATCCCCAGCCTGACCGCGCGCGAGAATGTCCAGGTTGTCACCGAGATCGCCGACGACCCCATGACCCCCGAAGAGGCCCTGGATCTGGTCGGCCTCAGCGGCCGGCTCGACCATTTCCCCGCCCAGCTCTCGGGCGGCGAGCAGCAGCGGGTGGCCATCGCCCGCGCCGTCGCCAAGCGGCCCACCGTTCTTCTGTGCGACGAGCCCACCGGTGCGCTGGACTCCCAGACCGGGGTGGTCGTGCTGCGCGTACTGCGCCGGGTCAACGAAGAGCTCGGTACCACCACCGCCGTGATCACCCATAACGCCGCCATAGCGCAGATGGCGGACCGCGTGGTGCACATGAGCGACGGCCGGATCACCGGCGTCGATATAAATCAGGCTCGCAAGGCGCCGGAGGAGTTGAGCTGGTGAGGCCGGTACTCCTTCAAAGAGTACTCGTGCGCAAGCTGCTGCGGGACCTCTGGGGTCTGCGGGGGCAGATGTTCGCCATCGCCATGGTATTGGCCAGCGGCGTTTCAGCCTATGTGGGGCTGATTACCACCCACGACGCCTTGCTGCGGACCCAGAACGCCTTCTACCGCGACTACGGATTCGCGGACGTGTTCGTCTCCCTCAAGCGGGCGCCGGAGCACTTGGCGGATCGAGTCCGCGGCATACCGGGCGTGGATCGGGCCGAAACCCGGGTGATGGCCCAGGCGAACCTGGACGTGCCGGGATTCCGGGATCCGGCCACCGCATTACTGGTGTCCATCCCCGACGGCCGGCAGCCGCAGCTGAATCGGCTGTTCCTGGCCGAGGGGCGGCTACCGCGGCCCCGGGCCGGCGACGAGGTCGTCATCGCCCAGTCCTTCGCCCAGGCCCACGGCCTGCATCCGGGGAATCGGCTCACGGCCGTGATCAACGGCCGCCGTCAGGATCTGATGGTTGTCGGTGTGGGCCTGTCGCCGGAATTCATCTACCAGATCAAGCCCGGCGACATCCTCCCGGACTTCAGTCGTTACGCCGTGATGTGGATGAACCGCCGGCCGCTGGCCACGGCCTACGACATGGACGGCGCCTTCAACAGTGTGGTGCTGCGCGTACGGCCCGGGGCCGACGAGCAGAACGTGGTCGATCGCCTGGACAACCTGGTGGATCCCTACGGCGGCCTGGGGGCGCACACCCGCAAGTACCAGATCTCAAACCGCTATCTCGCCAACGAGATGCACGAGCTCGGCACGCTGACCAATACCGTGCCATTCATCTTTCTCGCCGTGGCGGCGTTCCTGCTCAACGTCGTGGTCACCCGGTTGATCCGCAACCAGCGGGAACAGATCGGCGTGCTCAAGGCGTTCGGCTACACCAACCTCGCCGTGGCGCTGCACTTTACCGCCATGGTTATGGTGGTCGCGGCCTTGGGGGCCGCGCTGGGGACGATGTTGGGCCTGTGGATCGGCCACGCCATGAGTGCCGTGTACCGCGACATTTTCCGGTTCCCGTTTCTGCTCTACCGCCTCGATCCAGGCACGGTGGCGGTAGGCGTTGCGGCAACCCTGGGCGCCGCCCTGCTGGGTACGCTGGGTGCCGTTCGCCGCGCCGCCCGCCTGCCGCCTGCGGAGGCCATGCGGCCGGAGCCGCCGCCGATCTACCGCGAGACGCTGCTGGAGCGAACCGGCCTGCGCAATCTGCTGGACCAGTCCAGCCGCATGATCGTGCGCCACCTGGAGCGCCAGCCAATCAAGGCCCTGCTGTCGGTCATCGGTATCGCTGCCGCCATCGGCATCATGATGCTGGGCCGCTTCGGCGGTGATTCCATCCGCTACATGATGGACATCCAGTTCAACGTGGCCCAGCACGAAGACATGACCGCCACATTCACCGACCCCACAGACCGCGAGGCGCTTTACAGCCTCAAGCGGACCCGGGGTATCCGCGACGCGGAGCCCTTCCGAGGCGTTCCGGTGGAATTGATCAATGGCTACCGCTCTTACCGAACCGAGGTGCTCGGGTTCCAGCCGGGCAACCCCCTGCATCGCCTGCTGGACAAGTCCCTGCGGCCGATCCGGGTGCCGCCGGCGGGTATTGTGCTCACCGACTATCTGGGCGAGCTGCTGCATCTGCGGGTGGGCGACAAAGTCACGGTGCGGGTGCTGGAGGGCGCGCGGCCGCGGCTCGAGGTGCCGGTGGCCGGATTCGCGAACGAGTATCTGGGTGCCCAGGGCTACATGCGGCTGGACGCGCTGAACCGGCTGTTGCAGGAAGGCCAAGCCATCTCCGGGGCGTATCTGGCGGTGGGCAAAGCCGACGAGAATGCCGTGGCCCGCCGGCTTCAGGACATGCCCCGGGTGGCGGCGGTGAGCTTGCGCGAGCGCAGCATGGAGAGCTTCAACGCCTCCATCGGCGAGATCATGAACGCCTTCGCGCTGATCAGCTCCATCCTCGCCAGCACCATCGCCTTCGGCGTGGTCTATAACAGCGCCCGGATTGCGCTTTCCGAGCGCAGCCGGGAGCTGGCCAGCCTGCGGGTGCTGGGCTACAGCCGTGCGGAGGTCGCCTACATCCTGCTGGGCGAGCTGGCCGTGCTGACACTGGCGGCCATCGTCCCGGGTTTTCTGATCGGCCGGGGCCTGTGCTGGGGGCTGGCCCAGGGTTTCAAATCCGATCTTTACCGCATTCCGTTGGTGCTGGATTCCACCACCTACGGCTTTGCCGCCGCCGGCGTGCTGATCGCCGCGGGTCTGTCGGCGGTGCTCATAGTCCACAGGCTCAACCGCCTGAGCCTCGTCGAAGCTTTGAAGACAAGGGAATAACACAATGAACTGGCGCAAGCTGACGCTCGGGGTCGTGATATTGGTGCTGATTGCAGCGGGGCTGGGTTTCGCATTCATACCCGGTGCCACGGAGGTCACCGTGACCACCGCGAGCCGGGGGCCGTTCGCGGTGACCGTAGAGCGGGAAGGCAAGACCCGGGTCCGGGATCGATACCTGGTTTCCTCGCCCCTGGCCGGTACCGCCCAGCGCATCGACCTGGAGGTGGGCGACCCCGTCACGGCCGGCCAGGTGCTGACCACCATCGCGCCTTCTTCGCCCGCCTTGCTGGACCCGCGGCACGAGGCCCAGGCCCGGGCGGCCGTGGACGGTGCCCGGAGTCGCCTGGAAGCCGCCCAGGCCGGGGTGGAGGCGGCGGAGGCCGGTGCTTCCAAAGCCTCGGCGGAGCTCAAACGAATCCGCGAAATGCGCAAGGGTGGGTACTCGTCGGCCCAGGCGCTGGACGTGGCAGAGGCTGCCGATCGGCAGGCCCGGGCCGAGCTGCGTTCGGCCCGCTTCCAGGTGCATGTGGCGCGGGCGGAGCTGGAGTCCGCCGCAATCGGTTCTGCACTACGGCGCGGACACGGCGGGCGGCAAGGGCGGTGTGGCCGTGCGCTCGCCGGTGGCGGGACGGGTCCTGGCGGTTCGGCACAAGAGCGAAGGCCCGGTGGACACCGGAACGCCGCTGGTGGAGGTGGGCGATCCCGCCGCCATCGAGGTGGAAACCGATGTGCTGTCCACCGACGCCGTGCGCATCCACCCGGGCATGGACGTTCGATTCCAGCGTTGGGGTGGAGACGGCGACCTCATCGGCAAGGTCACCCGGGTCGAGCCCACCGCGTTCACCAAGGTCTCGGCGCTGGGCATCGAGGAGCAGCGGGTCTGGGTGATCTCCCAGATCAGTTCGCCGCCGGAGCGCTGGCGCAGCCTGGGCGATGGCTACCGGGTCGACTGTGATTTCGTGCTCTGGCAGGGCGATGACGTACTGCAGGTGCCCGACAGCGCGGTTTTCGGGCAGGATGGCACAAAAGCCGTGTTCGTGGTCGCCGACGGTCAAGCGCAACTGCGCAAGGTTCGCGTGGGCCGGCGCAGCGGTCTGACCGTGCAGATCCTGGACGGCCTGAAGGCGGGCGAGACCGTGATCACCCATCCCGATGAAAACCTGCAGGATGGCGCCGGCGTGAAGATCCGCGCGCGGGAATAGACAGGACGGCATTAAACAGTACATAATATCCATGTTTAAGGCCGTCCGGGCCGGAGGCACCATGCAGCACGATTCCGCAGAACAAGAGACCCGTTCCCGTGAGCGCAATACTCACGAACTGATCGGCCTCGATCGCATCCGCGCCGTGGTGGATGACTTCTACGAGCGTATCCAGCGCCACCCGGTGCTGGCCGAGCCCTTCAAGGTCGTGGGCGACTGGCACGAGCACAAACAGCGCCTGGTCCATTTCTGGTGGGTCAGCCTGGGCGGCGAGCGCTACCGTGATTACCTCTATCGCGTCGCGCCGGTGCACATGCAGGTGGGCGTGACCGCGAAGCAGGTGGACCAATGGCTGGAGCTGTTCCATGCCACGCTGCTGGATCATCTGGAGCCCGAGTTGGCCGAGCAGTGGTACCGGCGCGCGGCCAACATGGGCCGGTCCATCCGCATGGTGGCGCGCTTCGGCCACGAACGGGACAACTCAGGTGAATTTCGGCGAACCGGTCCGCATCCTGCCCGCCAAGCCTTGAGCCCGGTCCGCGCCGATCCCATAAAAGGGGAAAGGAGGACTTCAATGGCCCAGGCATCCACCGACGCCGCAGTTCAACGCTTCAACGAAATCGCCGCCGACTGGGACAAGCCCGGCCGGGTCGCCATGGCCCGAAACGTCGGTGCCGCCATCCTGGACGCCATTCCCGTGGACGACTCCATGGACGCCCTGGAGTATGGCTGCGGCACCGGCCTGATTACCCTGATGCTCGCGCCCCGGCTGCGGCACGTCGTCGCCGCGGACAATGCCCAGGGTATGCTGGAAACCCTCAAGGAAAAGCTGGCCGCCGGCGGCGTCGACAACGTCGAACCCCGGCAATTGGATCTTCGCAGCGAAGCCTGGGACGGCCCGCGGGTCGATCTCGTCTTCTCCAGCATGACCATGCACCACATCGCCGACGTGCCGGCGTTGTTGCGCACCTTCCACGATATGCTGCGGCCGGGCGGCTATATCGCCCTTGCGGATCTGGACGCCGAAGACGGCTCTTTCCACGGTCCCGATATCCCGGGCATCCGCCACCACGGCTTCGACCGCGACCGCTTCGGCCGATGGCTGCAGGGCGCCGGATTCCAGAGCCCCCGGGCCGTGACCGCGCACCGCCTCACCAAGGAAACCCAAGCCGGCGAGGAGCGGGAATTCACGTTGTTTCTCGCCACTGCCCGCAAGCCCGTCCGCGAACCATAGCCGCCGCCGTCCGCGCCTATTCGTGCCTTCCCCGCGCCTCGGCTACTATTGTGGGTGGCCATGTATAGGCAGACGCTAATTTTCAAAGGAGAGCGCAGATGAGCGGACGATTGGCCGGCAAGGTGGCCGTGATCACCGGCGGGACGAGCGGTATCGGCGAAGCCACGGCGCGCCGGTTCGTGGCCGAGGGCGCACAGGTGATGATTGCCGGGCGTTCGGCCGACCGGGGCGAGGCGCTCGCAGCCGAGCTGGGCGAGCGGGCCGTGTTCCAGCGCGCCGACGTCAACCGGGAGGCGGACATCGCAGCCCTGATCGACCGGGCGGTGGCCGACTTCGGCCGCCTGGACTGTCTGTTCAACAATGCCGGCGCCGCCGACCGCACCAGTGCCGAAACGGTAACCCCGGAGGAAGTCGATCAGGTCTTCCGGCTGCTGGTGGGCAGCGTGGTTCTGGGCATCAAGCATGCCGCGCGAGTCATGAAGCGCGACGGTGGATCCATCATCAACAACGCCAGCATCGCCGGCCACCGCATCAATCAGGGCGGATATCTCTATTCCGGCGCCAAAGCCGCCGTCGCCCACCTGACCCGGCTGGCCGGGGTGGAGCTCGGGCCCCACAATATCCGCGTCAACGCCATTTCCCCGGGTGGCATCGCCACACCCATCTTCTGGGGCGGCTCGGCGCGTGCCGATACGCTGGACGACGCGGACAATCAGCGGAAGATGGCCAAGCTCGAGCACAACCTCGCAAACGCCTCGCCCACGCCACGGTCCGGTTTCGGCGACGATATCGCCAACGCGGCGGTATTCCTGGCCAGCGACGAGGGAAGCTTCGTCAACTGCCACGACCTCGTGGTGGACGGCGGCCGGATCGCCATGTTCAATGAGAAGCCCGCCGGCGCGTCGTGATCCGGCGCCGACCGCGCCTTCGCCGTGACGACATGGCTACTTCCTCCACAGACGGCTCGACGCTCCTGACCCCCCGCCCCGCCGCCACCGTGATCGTGGCGCGGGACGCCGATGACGGTGTGGAGGTGTTGCTCATGCGGCGTACCGCCCAGGCCGTGTTCATGCCCGGCACCTATGTGTTTCCCGGCGGCGCCCTGGATCCGGCGGACGCCGAATCCCGGCCTGGAACCGTTCCTGCTGGGCCCCGAAGACGCCGAAATCAACCACCGTCTGGGCCTGCCCGCCGGCGGCCGGGCCTATCTGGTGGCGGCGCTGCGCGAGTGCTTCGAGGAGGCCGGTTTGTTGCTGGCCCGGGACAGCGAGGGCCGTCCGGCGGACCCGGCTGTCGTGCGTGGACCTGCAGTCCCTGCGCCGACCCCTGGCTGTGGGGGAACTGAGCCTGGCCGATCTTTGCCACGATCATGGGCTGTCCCTGAATTTGGGTGACCTGACGTACTTCGCCCATTGGATCACGCCGCCGGGTCCGCCCCGGCGCTTCGACACCCGTTTTTTCCTGGCCACGGCACCCCGTGGCCAAACGCCCGCCCATGACGGCACCGAGCTGGTGGATCACGTCTGGCTTCGGCCCGACGAGGCACTGCGACGTAACCGCGACGGCGAGCTGCTGCTTCGCACGCCGACCATTCGCACGCTTCAGTCCATGCAGGAATTTGAATCGGTGGAGGCGCTTGCGCGATCACGCCGCGGCCCGGCCGCGCCCGGTGCCCCAGGCCCCCTGGCCGGCCACGGGGCGGGACGGCCGGCGCTTCATGCACCCGAGCGACCCGCCGTATTCGGAAGTGCGCAAGTTGGACCCGGAGGGCCGCGGCACCGCCCGCTACGAAATCCTGCCCGGCGACCCCGTGCGGCTGTGCGAGGGCGTGCGGCGCCTGACCGCGCCCAACCCCGGCGTGATGACCGGGCCCGGCACCAACACCTATCTGATCGCCGGAACGCATGGAGTGGCCGTGATCGATCCCGGCCCGGACGATCCGCAGCACGTGGACCGCATCGTGGCGGCCGCGGGCGGTGCCATCCGCTGGATCCTGGTCACCCATACCCACCGGGACCATTCGCCCGCAAGCAGCCGACTGCAAACCGCCACCGGCGCCCAGACCCTGGGCTTGCCGGCGCCGCCCCACGACGGCCATGAGCGCGATTTCACCCCCGACCGCGTGCTCACCCACGGCGAGCGCCTGGACCTGGGCGGAGCGGTGCTACGCGTGATCCATACTCCGGGCCACGCCTCCAACCATCTCTGTTACCTGCTGGAGGAGGAGCGGCTGCTGTTCTCCGGCGACCACATCATGCAGGGCTCCACGGTGGTGATCAGTCCGCCGGACGGCGACATGGCCGCCTACCTGGCCTCGTTGGAGACGTTGCTGCAATACGACGCCGAGTTCATCGCCCCGGGCCACGGCTTCCTGATGGCCGACCCGCCCCGGGTGGTGGACCGTATCGTCAGCCACCGGCTGGTGCGCGAGAGCAAAGTGATCGAGGCTTTGCGGGCGGGCCCAAGCGCCGCCACCGAAGACCTGCTGGGCCGCGTCTACGACGACGTGCCCCAGGCCATGCATCCGGTGGCGCGCCGCTCCCTGCTGGCGCATTTGATCAAACTGCGTGACGAGGGCCGGGCGGCCGGCGGCGAAAGCGGCTGGCGCCTGATCGAGATCTGAAGCAAACCCGAGGAGGGCGTATGGACCTGGGATTGAAAGGCAAGCGGGCCGTGGTGACCGGCGGCAGCAAGGGCATCGGCCGGGCCATCGCCCTGGGTTTGGCGGCGGAAGGCGCGGATGTGGCAATCTGTGCCCGCAGCGAAGGGCCGCTGCAAGAAGCCCGCACGGCTGTCGAACAGACTGGGGTGAAGGCCTTCGCCGCCGCCTGTGACGTCGGCGACCCCGATGCCTACAACGGTTTCCTGGATGCGGCGCGCGATGCCCTGGGCGGAGTCGATATCTTCGTGAGCAACGTCTCCGCCCTGGGGGCGGGCGACGACCTGGACGCCTGGGAGGCGAACGTCAGCCTGGACCTGATGGGCGCGGTGCACGGCGTGCGGCGGGTCTCCCCCTGGATGGCGGAGCAGGGCGGCGGCAGCATCGTGCTGATCTCCTCCATTGCCGGCATCGAGGCCGGCTCCACGGCCGCCCCGTACGCCGCCACCAAGGCGGCCCTGATCAGCTATTCCAAGAGCCTTGCGATCTCCCTGGCACCCCAGGGCGTCCGCGTCAATGCCGTCGCGCCGGGTTCCATCGAGTTCGAGGGCGGTGTCTGGGATCGGGCCCGCAAGCACAACCCGGAACGCTACCAGCGGACCCTGGCCCGCATTCCCTGGGGGCGCATGGGGCGACCCGAGGAGGTGGCGGACGCGGTCACCTACTTGGTTTCCGATCGGGCCGCTTGGGTGAGCGGTGCGTGCCTGGCCGTCGACGGCGCCCAGCACAAGGCCATATTTTAAGGAAACGCTGATTTACCCACGCGGCCGCGTTACGACCTCAAAGGCCGGCAGGCCAGGCGCTGCCGCGTGACCAAATCAGCGTTTCCTTAATAATCGACGATGGGGACTATGCAGCCCCATTGCTGGAGGAGCGAACCATGACAGAACAAGCGCCCAAGCCGATGTGGACACCCAGCCGGCAACGGATCGAGGACAGCCGCATCTGGGACTACATGGGATGGCTGAAGCGCAAAAAAGGCGTGGAAGTCGAAAACTACGAAGCGCTCTGGCAGTGGTCCGTGGACCACTTGGAGGACTTCTGGGAATCCCTCTGGCAATACTTCGACATCAAATCGTCCCAGCCCTATCGGCAGGTGCTGGACAGCCACAAGATGCCCGGGGCGAAATGGTTCCAGGGGGCCCACCTGAACGTGGCCGAGCAGATGCTGCGCTTCCACCACGGCGCTGGCGGCGACCGCCCCGCGATCATTTCCCGGTCCGAGCTGCGGCCGCTGCGGGAGATCTCCTGGAACGATCTGCGGACCCAGGTGGCGGCCGTGGCTGCCGGCCTGCGGGCCATGGGCGTAAGACGCGGCGACCGGGTGGTGGCTTACATGCCCAACATTCCCGAGACCGTGGTGGCCTTCTTCGCCTGCGCCAGCATCGGCGCCACCTGGTCCAGCTGCTCGCCGGACATGGGCACCCGCAGCGTGGTGGACCGATTCCGCCAGATCGACCCCAAAGTGCTGATCGCCGTGGACGGTTACCGCTACGCCGGCAAGGACTACGACCGCCTGGAGGTGGTCCAGGGCCTGCGGGAGTCCCTCCCTACCCTGGAGAACGTGCTGTTGCTGCCCTACCTGAATCCGGAGGCCCGGCTGGACGGGGCGCACCTGTGGTCCGAGCTGTTGGAGTCGGAGGGCGAGCTGCACTGCGAGCAGGTGCCCTTCGATCATCCGCTGTGGGTGGTCTATTCCTCCGGCACCACGGGCATGCCCAAGCCCATCGTCCACGGTCACGGCGGCTCGCTGATCGAGGGGCTCAAGGGCCATGCCCTGCAACTGGACATCGGACCGGACGACCGTTTCATGTGGTTCACCACCACGGGCTGGATCATGTGGAACTCCCAGATCACGGGGCTGCTGGTGGGGGCCACCATCTGCATCTACGACGGCAACCCCGGTTATCCGGACCTGGGCACGCTATGGCGGTTCGCCGAGGAGAGCGGGATGACGTTCTTCGGCTCCGGCGCCGCCTATTTCGACAACTGCAAGAAGGCCGACCTCCGTCCGGCGGAGATCGCGGACGTGCATCGGATCCGCTCGGTGGGCTCCACCGGCTCGCCGCTCTCCGAGGAGTGCCACTACTGGATCAGCGACGCCCTGGGCGGCGACGTCCACATCGCCGCGATCAGCGGCGGCACGGACATCGCCGCGGCCTTCGTGGGTGCCGCGCCCATCAAGCCGTTGATTGCCGGCGAGATGCAGGCCCGCGGGCTGGGCATTGCCGTCTACGCCTTCGACGAGGACGGCAACAAGGTCCACGACCAGGTGGGCGAGCTGGTGGTGACCGAGCCCATGCCGTCCATGCCCCTGTATTTCTGGAACGACGAGGGCGGCAAGCGTTACCGGGAGAGCTACTTCGAAACCTATCCCGGCTACTGGCGCCACGGCGACTGGATCCGCATCACGCCCCGGGGCGGCGCGGTGATCTACGGCCGCTCGGACACCACCATCAACCGCCACGGTATCCGCATGGGCACCAGCGAAATCTACCGCGTGGTGGAGGAGTTCCCGGAGATCCTGGACAGCCTGGTCGTCGATCTTGAATATCTGGGCCGGGAATCCTACATGCCGTTGTTCGTGGTGCTGCGCGAAGGTATTGCCCTGAGCGACGAGTTGGTCGGCCGCATAAAGGAGGCGATCCGCAAGAATCTCTCGGCACGGCACACGCCCAACGAGGTCATCGCCGTGGATGAAGTCCCGCGCACGCTCACCGGCAAGAAGATGGAGCTGCCGGTCAAGCGCCTCCTGCTGGGCATGTCGCTGGACAAGGCGGCCAATCCGGATGCCATGGCCAATCCGCACACGCTGGATTTCTTCATGAGCTTCGCCGATCGACGCGGCACCGTTGAACGAGGAGACTGAACCGCCGGCCGATCCGGGGCAGGTGGCGCGGCCGCCCGGCGACGAACGGATGGAGAACCCTAAATGACCAAGCTCTATTGGGAAGACATGCACGTGGGCGAGAGCCGGGAGTACGGCGCTCGTAAGGTGACCCGGGAGGAAATCATCGAATTCGCCACCGAGTTCGATCCGCAGCTTTTCCACCTGGACGAAGAAGCCGCCATCAACAGCCCCTACGGCGGACTGATCGCCAGCGGCTGGCAGACGGCCGGCTTCTTCATGCGCATGTTGGCCGACAACTTCCTCGCCAATTCCCACTCCATGGGCTCGCCCGGGGTGGAGTGGCTGCGCTGGCGCAAGCCCGTGTATGTCGGGGATACGCTGAGGGTGCGGCATCAGGTCATCGATAAGCAGCCGTCGCGTAATCACCCCAATATGGGTCGCGTGAAGAACCGCTTTCAGGTGCTGAATCAGAACGACGAAATCGTCATGGAGATGGAGTCCCTGGGCATGTTCCTGCGACGCACTCCGGCGGGAGCGGAGGAGGAGGCCGCACGATGATGCGCTATTTCGAGGACATTCAGGAAGGCGAGTCCATGCGCTTCGGCCCGGTCGACGTGACCGCCGAGGACATCAAGCGCTTCGCCCGGGAGTACGATCCCCAGCCGTTTCATCTGGACGAAGAGGCGGGGCGCGCCACCCATTTCGGCGGTCTGGCGGCCTCCGGCTGGCACACCGCCGCGCTGACCATGAAGCTGCTCATGAGCGATCCCGAGCAGCGGGTCGCCAGCCTGGGCTCCCCCGGTTTCGACGACCTGCGCTGGCGCCGCCCCGTGCGCCCCGGCGATAAGCTCTATGTGGAGTGCCGGTGCCAGGACAAGAAGCCCTCGGAGTCCCGCCCGGAAATGGGCGTGATCCGCTTCGAGGTCACGACCCGGAACCAGGAGGACCAAGTCGTGATGAGCATGATTTCCATTGCAATGATTGCGCGCCGCGGCGCGGCGTAGGGACCAATCGCGTGCCCCTGCCGGGGGCGTCACCAGCAGGTGTGCATTCCATGAACCTATCCGAACCCAAGACCTTGCCCGTCGAACGCGGGCGCTTTGCCTGGCGGGAAGGCGGTGACCCCGCCGGTACGCCCCTGGTGATGATCCACGGCTGGCCCGAGAGCTCCTACTGCTGGGAGCAGGTGGTCGGGCAGTTGAAGCCCGGCTTGCGCATTATCGCGCCGGATCTCCGGGGCCTGGGCGACAGCGAGCGCACCGACGGCGTCGAGCATTACCGCAAGGTGGAGCTGGCCGCCGACGTGATCCAGATGCTGGACGCGCTGGGCGTGGACGAGTTCCAGCTGGTGGGCCACGATTGGGGCGGCATCGTCGCCCAGGAGATTGCCCTGGCGGTTCCCTCGCGGGTGTCGCGAATGGTTCTGATGAATATCGCCGTCATCAATAACCTCAAGGGCAATCGGGAAGTCATCGAAATCGTGCGCCGCTCCGGCAGTCCCCACTACTGGTATCAGCATTTCCAGCAGGCCCCCGGCCTTGCGGAGGCGATGATTCCAGGTGCCGAGGAGCCCTGGCTGCGCTATTTCCTCCGCACCTGGAAGGCCGGCGGGTTTCCCGAGGACGCCATCGACGAGTACGTGCGTTGCTACCGGATCCCCGGAACGCCCGGCGCCGCCGCCAGCTACTATCGGGCGTTCCACGATGATGCCAAGCGCTGGGCCGGCCTGACGGACCACGTATGGTCCATGCCGAGTCTCTACGTCTACGGCAACAAGGATTTGGTGATCATCCCCGAGTACCTGAATCACATCGAGGAATGCTTTCGCGAATTGCGCGTGGAGCAAGTGGAGGCCGGGCACTTCCTCCAGGAGGAGGCGCCCGGAGACGTGGCGGGTTACCTGAACGGCTTTCTGGTGACCGGCGAAGGCGAATGAAACGCGGAGGCGAGCAATGAAGGATTTGAAGGGCAAAGTGGCGGTGATCACCGGCGGCGGCAGCGGCCTGGGGCGGGAGCTGGCGCTGTGCTGCGCCCGGCGCGGCATGAACCTGGTGCTGGGCGATGTGGACGAAAAGGGTATGGCGGAAACGGTGGAGCTCGCGGGCGCGGAAGTGCCGGGTGTCGAGGCCGCCGCGCTCAAGGTCGATGTGTCGCGGCTGGAGCAGGTCGAGGCCCTGGCGAGCTTGGCCCGGGACCGCTTCGGTGCCGCGCACCTGCTTTTCAACAACGCCGGTGTCAGCGTACACGCGCCCATCTGGGAGAATACCGTGGACGACTGGCGGTGGGTGCTGGGTGTGAATCTCTACGGCGTGATCTGGGGGATCAAGGTCTTCATGCCGTTGATGCTGGAACAGGGCGAAGGCCACGTTGTTAACACCGCCTCGGCCGCCGGCTGGATGAACATGGCCGGCAGCAGCATCTACAACGTCAGCAAGTGTTCCGTGGTGGCCATGTCCGAGACCCTGGCCAACGATATCAAGGACGTGAACGGCAACGTGGGCGTGACCTGCCTGTCGCCGGCATTTTTCCCCACGCCCATCGCCGATGCCGATCGCAATCGGCCGCCGGAGCTGGGCGAGACGGCGCCGGACAGCCCCGCCCGCCGCAAGCGCGAGGAAATGCTGCGCCATGCCGTTTCCCACGGCCGGATCTCCGCTGCGGAGATTGCCGAGATGACAGTGCGGGCGGTGGAGCAGGATCGTTTCTACGTGTTTCCCCACCAGAAGATCAAACAGCTGATCCTGGCCCGGGCCCAGGCGGTGCAGGACGAGGCGACCGCCTTCGATCCCACCGCCGGGCGCTGAATTGTGCTCCACAACGGAGGCCCCATGAGCGCATCAGACCACGCCGAATGCATCTTCTGCAGGATCATCGCCGGGGAGGTGCCCGCGGCCGTGATTTTCGAGGACGACACGCTGATCTCGTTCTGCGACGCATTTCCCGCCGGCGAAGGCCACGCCCTGGTGATCCCCAAGGACCATCACAGGGATATCTTTGAACTTCCGGGGGAACAGGTGGGCGCTGTCGGCCGAGCCGTGAAGCGCTTGGCACAAGCCCAGCGCAAGGCCCTGGGACCGGATGGCGTGATGGTGACGCAGTTCAACGGTGCCGCCGCCGGCCAGACGGTGTTCCACTACCATGTGCATTCCGTGCCCCGCTGGGCCGGCACGCCGCTGGTCCTGCACGGCCGCGAACAGGCCTCGGCGGAAACGCTGGAGGTCATGGCCGAGCGCATCCGCGCGGCGCTGGAGTGAACGCCCCGCGTCTTGCGAGGCGGCTTTCGGGCCACCACTGTTGCTAACCACTCAGGAAGCTGACCGGGCAAATTGGGTTCGACCATCATGCAAACACTGAAACTGGATATCGTCTCCGACGTGGTGTGCCCCTGGTGCATCATCGGCCACAAGCGCCTGGAGATCGCCATGGATGAGCTCAGGGACGAGATGCGTTTCGAGATCGACTGGCATCCGTTCGAGCTCAATCCCGACATGCCCCCGGAAGGCGAGAACATCGTCGACCACGTTATCCGCAAATACGGTATTACCGTGGAGGATTCGGAACGCAATCGGACCATGCTCGCCGAGATCGGCCAGGGGCTGGGATTTACCTTCAATATCAGCCCCGAACGCCGCATCTACAACACCTTCGATGCCCATCGCGTGCTGCATTGGGCGGGCGAGCAGGGCCGCCAGCAGGCGCTGAACATGGCGTTGTTCCGGGAGTATTTCACCGAGGGCAACAATCCCTCCGACCCGGAGGTGCTGCGGCGCGCCGCGGGCTCCGTCTCCCTGGATGCCGACGAGGCCGCCGCCATCGCCGCCTCGGATCGCTACGCCGACGCCGTGCGGGCAGAGGAACGCCTGTACCAGGATGCCGGAATCAGCGCCGTGCCGACCTTCATCGTCAACGAACGGTATATGATCTCCGGGGCTCAGGAACCGGAGATGCTCGTCAAAGCCTTCCGGCACATCGTCCAGGAAGTCGCCTGAGTCCCCTTTGCACCGGCCCGGCAACGCGCTCGCCGGCTCCCGGGGCCGTTGAGGCCCGGCAAGATTTCCCGATGAGGTGAGTAACCGTGACAGATCCCGTTGAAGTGTATCGAGGCAGCGTAAATACCTGGGAAACGGACATGATGGGCCACCTCAACGTCCAGTTTTACGTGGACAAGGCCGGTGACGGCCTGGTCGGCCTGAGTCATCACCTGGGGTTGGGGCCGGCCGCCGCGCGCGAGGCCGGTGTCCGGCCCTGGGTGCGCGACCACCATATCCGCTTTCTGCGCGAGCAACGGCCCGGCGCGCCGCTGACCATCGTGGCGGGTGTGCTGGAGGCCGGCCGTGACCACCTGCGTATCTATGAAGAGATGCGCAACACCGCCAGCGGCGAGGTGGCCGCCACCTTCGTGGCCGACGTTGTTCTGTTGGACGCGCATACCCGGGAGCCCGTCGCTGTGCCGGAGCACGCCCGCGAAGCCGCCGCGCGGTTCATGATGGAGCTGCCCCAACATGCCCAGCCGCGAGGCCTCGTTCTGGACGAGCCCCGGCCCGCCCCGGATCTGCACGAGGCCGAGGCCAACGGCATGGTGCGCACCTACATGGCCACCGTGAAGGACGCCATGTGCGAGCCGGACGGCTACATGTCCACCCGCGCCTACATGGGCGTGGTCTCCGATGCCGTGCCCAACCTGCTGGCCGAGACCCGCCGGGAGGACCGTTCCCGGACCAGCGTTGGCGGCGCCGCCCTGGAATACCGCTTTGTCTATCGCCAGGCACCGCGCCCCGGCGATTTGCTGGTTCTTCGCACGGGCATCAAGGATATCGGCAACAAGGCCTACACCTTCTGTCACTGGATGTTCGACGTGAGCACCGGGCGGGCCGTGGCGACCGCCGAAGCCGTGGCCGTGGCGCTGGATCTGGAGCAGCGCAAGGCCATCGCCATTCCGGACACTTTACGGGCGTCATTGGAACGCATCGTGGTGCCC
>CAVQFO010000012.1:0-5064 GCA_963711725.1 uncultured Gammaproteobacteria bacterium
TCCAAAGGCCCCGCGGGTTTTCCCGCGGGACCTTTGCCTGTTGCCTCGGGGGTGGCGGGCGAAATGCGTTATCCGCCCTATAATAGTATCCATGCGACAACAGATCCGCTTCTGCCGGGGACCTGACGACGCCTCCATTGCCTATGCGGTATCCGGGCGCGGGGCGCCCGTGGTGCGTGTGGGCAACTGGCTGACCCACGTCGAATACGATTGGCGCAGTCCGGTCCGCCGGCACTGGCTTGAGGCATTCAGCCGGGACCACACGCTGATCCGCTACGACCTGCGCGGCAGTGGCTTGTCGGAACGGCGCCCGAAGACCCAGGGCCTGGAGGCCTGGGTCGAGGACCTGCGTGCAGTTTTCGACGATCTGGGCCTGAAGCGGGCGCCGATGCTGGCTTCCTGCCAGGGCGGTGCCATATCCGTCGCCTTCGCCGCCCGCTATCCGGAGCGCGTCAGTCGCTTGATCCTGTTTGGGTCCTATGGTCGCGGCGGCTTGGCCCGGGGAGGAGGCGGTTATACCGCCAACGAGGCGAATGCCCTGGCGCAAATGATCGAAGTGGGGTGGGGCAAGGATACCCCCGCATTTCGGGAGTTGTTCTGCAAACTGCTGATGCCGGACGCGCCCCCCGCCTTTCTCGAGGCACTGGCCGAACTGCAGCGGCGGACCGCGCTGCCGAAGGAGGCGGTCCGGCTGTGGCGGGCATTCCATGAGGTGGATGTCCTGGACGAAGCGGTCCGGGTGCGGGCGCCGACTCTGGTGTTCCATGTCCGCGGCGACGGCATGGTCCCCTTCGACGCGGGTCTGCACCTGGCCTCCCTGATTCCCGGTGCTCGCTTCGTCCCCATCGAAGGTCGCAACCATATCCTGCGCGAAGACGAGCCCGGCTGGCGGGATTTCAGCCAGCAGGCCCTGGAGTTCCTGGCCCAGGACGAGGCCGTGGTGCCGGCCCGCGCGTTCCCGGATCTCACGCCCCGGGAGCGGGCGGTGCTGGAACAGGTGGCGCGGGGCCTGACCAACGGGGAGATCGCCGAAGCGCTGTTCGTCACGCCGAAGACCGTTCGAAACTACATCTCCCGCGTCTTCGCCAAGCTCGGTGTGGGCAACCGCGCCCAGGCCATCGTCATGGCCCGGGAGGCGGGGCTGGGCCGCGCGCGGCGGCACGAAACCTCCGAGACATCCTCCGATACGGGACACCTGTCCCTAACCTCCTAGAACCGACTCATCCTCGCCTCCCGAATTGAGGTCTACCGCCTCAATCCGTCGCATGGCCTTGCCCGTTAGCATCGTCCTTACCGTTGTGTAGGAGATGCAGACCATGAGCGTTTCATCGGAAGCCTTGGTGCGCCGGCGGCAGGACCCGCTGCGCGCCCTTTACCGCACGGAACCGGCGGAAGCCTGGATCACGGACCATGCCCGGGCCCGCCATTCGCCGCCGGACGACCCGTTTCACGGGACGGTCGCCATGGGCGCGACCGATACGCCGATCGGCATCGGCATTCACAAGGCCGTGGGCGGTTACCACGACGCCCCCAACCCCGGCGACATCCTCTGTGCGGCCCTGGCCACCTGCCTGGCCAGCAGCATCCGCATGGTGGCGGACCGGTCCGGGCTGCCCGTGCTGGACCTGGAGGTGGATGTGACCGCCGAGGTGGACGTGCGCGGGCGCGCTGATGGTGGACCGGGACGTGCCGGTGGCCTTCCAGCGCATGACCGCGCGGGTCTGGCTTATCGTGCCGCCGGGCGTGGATGACGCCTCCAAGGGCGTCCTGCGGGAGCGCGCGGCCCATTGCTGCGTGGTTCTGCAGACGCTGCGCGGCGGTGTGGAAGTGGAGGAAGACTGGGTGATTTGCGAGCCCGACAGCGACGAAGGGAGGACACGACCATGGGCGGTTTGATTGGATTGTTGTACGGCATCGCCAGCTATGCCTTGTTTTTGGTGACTTTTGTCTACTCGGTGGGTTTCATCGGCGACTTCGGTGTTCCCAAGACCATCGACTCGGGCGCCGGGGGTGACGTGATCACGGCGGTGATTATCGACCTGGCCCTGTTGACCCTTTTTGCTTTACAGCACAGCGTCATGGCGCGTCCGGCGTTCAAGCGGTGGTGGACCCGCTTCGTTCCGAAATCAGCCGAACGCAGCACCTACGTGCTGGCCGCCAGCCTGTGCCTGGCGCTGCTGCTGTGGCAGTGGCGGCCGTTGCCCGGGCAGGTCTGGTCCGTGCAAGGGCCAGCGGCGGATCTGTTATGGGCCTTGTACGCTCTGGGCTGGGTGCTGGTGCTGGTGTCCACGTTCCTGATCAGCCACGCCCACCTGTTCGGCCTGCAGCAGGTTTACAACCGGCTGCGGCGCCGGCCGCCGCAGGATCCGCCGTTTCAGATCAACGGCCTGTACCGCTACGTGCGCCACCCCATCATGCTGGGTTTCATTATCGTCTTCTGGAGCGCGCCGGAGATGAGTTGGAGCCGGCTGCTGTTCGCCGCGGCCTCCACCGGCTACATCCTGGTAGCGCTGCAGTTCGAAGAGCACGACCTGATCGGCTTCTTCGGCGCCCGCTATCGGGCCTACAAGGTGCGGGTTCCCATGCTGATCCCGCGTTTCGGGCGATCGGCGCGGGAGGAGGATCTGGCCGGCGCGGAAACAGGGCGCAAGGTGCGATCCTGAAACGAGAGAGTTGAAGTCCGTCTGAGGTTGCCCCCCCCTCCCGGCGCGGAAGAGGGGGGCAGCCGTTTTACCGCGCTCGCTGTCCAGGAGTGCCATCTGGTGCTCGGCGTAGCGTTCGCCGGCGGCGGCGTCCCGCGGAACCACGCGCTCGATGGCGGCCAGGTCCTCCGAGGTCAGCTCCACTTGCAGGGCGCCCAGGGACTCCTCCAGGCGCGCCGGCCGTCGTGCCCCTACCAGAGGAACCACATCTTCGCCCCGCGACAGCACCCAGGCGATGGCGATCTGGGCGACGGTGGCGTTCTTTTGGCTGGCCACTGTCCGCAACGCTTCCACCAACTCCAGGTTGTGTTTCAGATTGCCTTCCTGGAAGCGAGGACTGAAGCGGCGGAAATCGTTTTGGGGCAGGTCGCGATCGCCAGACCAGTGACCGCTGATCAGCCCGCGGGACAGCACGCCGTAGGCAGTGATCCCGATTCCCAGTTCCCGGGCGGTGGGTAGCACGTCCCGCTCCAGGCCTCGGGAGATCAGCGAATATTCAATCTGAAGATCGGCGATAGGGTGGACGGCGTTGGCCCGCCGCAGCGTTTCCGAGCCCGCCTCCGAAAGCCCGATATGGCGCACGTAGCCGGCTTCCACCATCTCCGCGACGGCACCCACTGTATCCTCGATCGGCACCTTGGGATCAACCCGAGCGGGCCGGTAGATATCCACATAGTCCGTGCCTAGGCGTTTCAGTGTGTAGGCCAGCGCGGTCTTTACGGCCGCGGGCCGGTGTCCACGCCGACCCAGTTGCCGGCGGGGTCGCGCTGTGCGCCGAATTTGACGCTGATGAACACCTGATCCCGCGGCCGGTTCCGCAGTGCATCGCTGAAGCAGCATCTCGTTGTGGCCCATTCCGTAGAAGTCGCCGGTATCCAGCAGATTGATGCCGGCGTCCAGCGCGGCGTGGAGCGTGGCGATGCTTTCCTTGCGGTCCGTGCTTCCGTATAGATCTGACATCCCCATGCAGCCTAGGCCGAGGCGGATACCCGGGGGCCGTTCTTGCCCAGTGTGCGTGTGTCCATGGTCGTCTCTCCTTTGCGATGAGTGAACCTGGAACAAAAGCGTAGACGGTTGCAAAATAAACAGGTAGATATAAGAAAATTATTCACTAATTGCATTAAATACACGTAATGACCGATACGGACGAAAGTTTGTTTCTGCGTGTCGTGGATGCGGGCAGCCTGCGCGCCGCCGCCGAGCAACTCGGCACCGATCCCTCCACTGTCAGCCGGCGCCTGGCGCGACTGGAGGCGCGGCTGGGCGTGAAACTGCTGCATCGCTCGACGCGGCGCTCGGTGGCAACGGACGCGGGCGCCGTTTACGCCGACGGCCTGCGCACGCTGGTGGAGCAGCGGGAGGCTCTGGAAGCCCGAGTCGCCGGGGGCTAGAGGGGTTCCCAGCGGTCGCCTTCGTGTTAGCGCTCCCGTGGATTTCGGCGCGCGGTTCGTGGCGCCCGTAATCGAACGGCTGAGTGCCGTTCGCGCCCGATCTGGATGTGGAGCTGGCGCTGGGCAGCGGGTTCGTGGACCTGACGGAACAGGGCATGGACGTGGCGGTGAGGATCGGCCGGCTCTCGGATTCCGGCCTGGTGGCGCGTCCGCTGGGATGGGTTCCCCGGGTGCTGGTGGCGCGCCGGCTTATCTGACCCGACGCGGCGAACCGCGGAACCGGCCGATCTGGAAAATCACGATTTCGTTCTCTACAACCGGGCCAACATCGATCGGCCTATCGAGTTGACCTGGGGCCGCGCGGAGGGGACCGAGGCGTCGTATCTCGGGACGCATTGCGGTGAACAGCGTGACTGCGGGAATCGCGCTGGTAGAGGCAGGACTGGGCCTGCATCTCGGCCCCCTATGGGCGTACCAGGAGGCCATCGCCGCCGGCCGTGTGATACCCCTGCTGACGGCCTACCAGACGCCTGCTTACCCGCTCAACGCCATGTATCTGAAAACCCGTTATGTACCCGCAAAGATCCGGGTGTTTTTGGATCTGTTGGCCGCGCACATGCAGCAGGAGTCCGCTTTGCGGGAGGATGCGGTCACCTGCGGGTTACGTGATAGGGGTGTCGGCGATGGGGCCTGGTCCCACTCTCCTCCGATCGGGCTGCCGCCCGGGGCAAGGCACTACCACCAAGGTTCGGCCGGAAAATCCCCTTGCCGCACCCGGGTACGGGGAAATCGATCAACGGTCTGTGCGGCGTTCAAACCGAACGGTCGAGGTCCCGCAGCCGGTCGCATTGGTCACGGCGGGCCGCGAGGCGGACGGGCAGCCCTTGGTGGACATGGCGCAGCCGTGGCACCCGCCGGCGGGCGCCGAGTCCCGCCCGGCGATGGCGTGCTTGATGCGGGCCGGCAGGATG
>CAVQFO010000013.1:0-20495 GCA_963711725.1 uncultured Gammaproteobacteria bacterium
AGCGGCGGCAATCCTCGCCAAAGTCGGCCTTGAGCGCTACGCCGATCACCAGCCCAATCAGCTCTCCGGCGGTCAGCAGCAACGGGTCGCCATAGCCCGCGCCCTGATCAATAAGCCCCGGCTAATACTTGCCGACGAGCCTACCGGCAATCTGGACACCCAAACCAGCCGGGAGATCATGGGGCTGTTCACCGAACTGAACGCGGACCCATCGATCACCATCGTGGTGGTTACCCACGAGCCGGATATTGCCCAGTTCGCCAAGCGACTGGTGCGCTTTGTCGATGGACGTGTGGAGGCCGATGGTCCGGCCGCGCGGCTCCTCGCTCAAGCAGTTCTCCAGGGCGGTCAACGGCCATGAGGCGGGTACGGGTAGGTCGGTTCGCGGTCGACACGACCGCTCCTACATCCATGTATTGCGGTAGGAGCGGTCGTGTCGACCGCGAACCCGATCTGCCGGGAGCCGGACCATGATCAGCATGGAACTCGCGCGCGAAGCCTGGCGGGCGATGGGCACCAACCGGCTGCGGACCTTCCTCACCATGCTGGGCATGATCATCGGCGTGGGGGCCGTGGTACTGATGCTGGCCATCGGCCAGGGCACCCAGTACATGGTGAACCAGGCCATCACTTCCATGGGAAGCAACCTGTTCATCATCCTCGCCGGCAGCTCCACCTCGGGCGGGCTGCGCATGGGCGCGGGCAGCCAGCCTACCCTGACCGTGGCCGACGCCCAGGCCATCGGCGAGCTGCCGGCCGTGGCAGCGGTCGCCCCCTCGCTGCCGGGCACCGCCCAGCTCATCTACGGCTCCAATAACTGGAGCACCATGGTGGTGGGCACCACCAACGCCTACATTCAGGTCCGCGACTGGACCCTGGCCGAGGGGCGCGGATTCACCGACACCGAGGAACGGGGCGCCATTCGGGTCGCCATCCTGGGACAGACCGTGGCCCAGAATCTGTTCGGCGGCGAGGAGCCCGTAGGCCGCATGGTGCGAATCCAGAAAAGCCCCTATCTGGTGGTGGGCCTGCTCGCGCCTAAAGGCCAAAGCCAGGACGGGCGCGATCAGGACGACACCGTGCTGGTCCCGGTCAGCACCGCCCAGCGCCAGTTGTTCGGCACCCTGTTCCCCGGCACCGTGCGCTTTCTGATGGTCCAGGCCCGCTCCCAGCAGGCCATGCCCCAGGCACAACGGGAAATGACCCAGCTCCTGCGCCAGCGCCACCACATCCAACGCGGCCAGGATGACGACTTCACCATCCGCAATCTGGCCGCCCTCGCCCAAACCGCGGCCACCACCACCCGGACCTTGTCCTTCATGCTGGGCGCCATCGCCTCGATCTCGCTGCTGGTGGGCGGCATCGGCATCATGAACATCATGCTGGTCTCAGTCACGGAGCGAACCCGGGGAAATCTGCATCCGCATGGCTATCGGCGCCACGCCCGGCAACGTGCTCACCCAATTCCTGATGGAGGCCATCCTGTTGTCCATCATAGGCAGTTCCATCGGCATCTTTCTGGGCATTGGCGGAGGCTGGCTGGTCAGCGTCATGAGTAAAATGCCGGTGGTAGTCACCGTCTGGTCCATCGGCTTGGCATTTGCGGTAGCAGCGGGAATCGGCATTTTCTTCGGCATCTACCCCGCCCGCAAAGCCGCCAACCTGAAGCCGATCGAGGCGCTGCGGTACGAATAGCTGCATGTAACCATCCGGAGAACTTAGCGTGGGCAAAGCGCACTCGGATTCTGCAAGCCACCACAATTTACAAACGCGGGGTAGAAATACCCTCTCAACCGCGTGGGCTGTGCCCGCCCTACTTGGCTGCGTCAATCCCTGGCTGTAGGCCCGCCGCCTCGATTCCAGCCAACGCACAGGCCTCATCCTGATCGGAGCTGTCGCCGCTGACACCAACCGCACCGACAGCCCGACCCTCGCGGCCCAGAACCAGCACGCCTCCCGGCACCGGCACGCAGCGCCCATCGGAGGCAGCAGCCAGCGCACCCAAAAACGCCTCGCGACCTTATTACGCTCGCCAATGGCGCGGCTGCCCAATCCCAACCCCAGAGCACCGAACGCCTTGCCTCGGGCCACATCGAAGCGCAACACGCCCGAGCCGTCCTCCCGCTCCATGGCAACCAGTTGACCACCGGCGTCCAGCACCACCACCGTCAACGGCATCAGCTCGCGCTGACGTCCTTCCTTCAAGGCAGCCTTCATGATCCGCCGGGCCTTGTTGATGGGCAGGCTGACAGCGATCGAATAGACATCGGTTTTGGCCATGTATTCCTCCAGGAGGTTCGGAAATTGATTGCGCGAAGCCTTTCTCGAGGCCGCGGAGTCCCCTTCCGGAAGAGCGCGGGGATAGGACTCCCAATCCCTTATGGAGATTGATTTCATTCGGAACGGCTCGCGTTCCGGCCTCCTTAACGGTGCACGGCCAGATGGAGCGGCGTCCAGGAATGCGGGCGCTTGTACACGAAGTTATAGCGGGCGACATGATAGCTGGGATCGAAGCCATAGAAATTGAGCCGCATCCGCTCTAATTCCTCATCGCGGTAGGCATCCACGGGCAGTCGGGCTCGGCCAACCGGCCGGCTTGAGCCGCAGCCGCCCAGGCCCTGCGTGGGCCAAGGCCGCGCGCGCTCACGCACAGCCGGTTCAACGCCGGACCCCGTGCATCGAGGCATTCGTCCACCAGACCCAGCTCCTCCGCTTCCGGCGCCCCCAGCGGCAGGCGCCGGCCCATCACCCGTTGAACATTGTCCCCGCCCACCCGCCGGGGCAACACGTACGTCCAATACTCGGAGCCATGGAGATTGCCCATGTTCTTGTAGTGCGGATTGAGCACCACGCCGCGATGGGCGATCACGCGGTCGGCGGCCATGGCCAGGAACACCCCGCCCGCGCCCGCGTTACCCCGCAGGGCCGCGACGGTCACCGCCTCTTCCGTGGTCAGGAGCTCGCCCACCAGGTCGTCCATGGCGTTGATGTTGCGCCACGATCATCGGCGGGGCTGTCCGCCGCCTCGATACGGTTCAGGTGAATGCCGTTGGAAAAGAATTCCTCGCCCCCCAACAGCACAATCACCCTAGGGCCGCGGGCCCGCAGCTCCCGGTAGGCGGCCAGCAGCCGCCGGCATTGCTCCGTGGACATGGCGCCGTTGTAGAAATCGAAGCGCAGATAGCCGATGCCCTCGTCCAGGTTGTAGCCGATCTCGCGATAGCTTGCCCGGCCGTCCTCCTCGAAGCCGATAGGTCTTCCGGCAACCGAGGACCCGCTCCGCCAGGACCTGGGTCGCCGGCAGCTTGAAGGAGGGGTGCGTCCCCTTCCAGGGCGCGGAGGTGACCGATCCAAACCGCACCGTCCGTGGTCGCCCGGCACACTGCGCCGTCGCGCCAAGCCAGGAGATCCCCGGGCGCCCCTCGCAGCCGGTCTTCCGCGTGGGCATCGAAAAGCGGCAGCAGACCCGCAATCCGGTCGCATAGGCCGGGGAAGCCATCTGCACTGCGAATCTTGCGCAGGACCGCCCGGGTGTCGTCCGCCGCCCAATCGATGGCTCGATCCTCTTGCCGGACCGGCGGGCGCAGCCGCCCACGCACATCCGGCGAGCCGTAATCCAGCGGCCGGGGCCGGAACCTCGGCTTGAAACCGGTTCAGGGCTGCTCCAGCGCCCTCCAGGCGGCATCCGTCACCTCCCGGCGGTACAGGCTGGCCTTGGCCGCGGGACGCATGGGGAACGTCTCGGCGGCCCAGATGGCGCCGGCGTCCATTTCCGCATTTGCCTGGAGCACGGTCACGCCCCAGTCGCGTTCAGCGTCCAGCACCGCCCAGTCCAGCGCCGAGGGGCCGCGATCGCCGACGATCCCCGGGTGCACCACCAGGCATACCCTTGAGACCAAACCGGCACGGGGATGGCCCGCTTCAGATAGGGCGCCACGATCAGGTCCGGCTGGAACAATTCCACTGCTTCGATGGTGGTTTCATCGTTGATATCGAACTCCACGGACAGCTCGTGGCCGAGGCGGGCCAGCTCGGTATAAAGACGCTGGGTCAGGCTGTTGAATCCGTGGCAGAGCAGAAGAATCTTCATTGGAGCCTGCTAACAAATACGGGGAAGTTGTTCGCCGGACAGCCAGTCCACCACGCGATGGCCGCCGAAGCCCGTCTCCATTTCCACGAAGCCGTCCGGGTCCTCCACCACTTGGCCGATCGCCGCCGCGTCGCGGCCCAACGGATGTGCACGCATCACGGTCAGCAGCTCGTTCGCGTGATCCTCGGGGCAGATGGCGATGAGTTTGCCCTCATTGGCCACATAAAGGGGGTCCAGTCCCAGAAACTCGCAGGCGGCGCGGACTTCCTCGCGCACGGGAATGTCCGCTTCCCGAATGCGCATGCCGACACGGGACTGACGGCAAAGCTCGTTCAACGTGTTGCCCACTCCGCCGCGGGTGGGATCGCGCAGGCAGTGGATATGCGGCACCGCCCGAACCATGTCGGCAACCAATTCGTGCAACGCCGCCGTGTCCGATTCGATGCCGGTGCCGAAGCTCAGATTCTCCCGCTGGGAATCACCGCCACGCCGTGATCGCCCACGGTGCCGCTCACGAGAATGACGTCCCCCGGCCGTGCCCTGTGGCCGCCGATTTCCAGGCCCTCCGGCACCACGCCCACGCCGGTGGTGGTGATGAACACGCCGTCGCCCTTGCCCTGTTCCACGACCTTGGTGTCGCCGGTGACGATGGGCACGCCGGCCTCGCTGGCGGCCCCGGCCATGGATTGCACGATCCGCCTAAGATCCGCCAGAGGCAGGCCTTCCTCAAGGATGAAGGAGGCCGCCAGATACAGCGGGCGAGCGCCCGACATGGCCACGTCGTTCACCGTGCCATGCACGCTGAGGCAGCCGATATCACCGCCGGGGAAGAACAAGGGAGACACCACATGGCTATCACAAGCCATGACCATGCGCCCGGGTGGCGGCGCGAACAGGGCCTGGTCGTCCAGCCGCCGCAGAATTTCGTTGTCGAACGCCGCCACGAACAGCTCTTCGATCAACTGGGCCATGGCCCGCCCGCCGCCGCCGTGGATCATTTCAACCCGGCCGTTGCGTAGATCCAGCTTCTTGCCGAAGGCACGCATCAGGCCGTGTTCCGCGCGACGCGGGTACGGCCATAGAGATACTGGGCGGCGCAGGCACCTTCCGAAGAGACCATGCAGGAGCCCATGGGATGGTCCGGCGTACAAGCCGTTCCGAACAAGGTGCAATCCCGCGGCTGCTTGACGCCCCGGAGAATAGCCGGACATTCGCAGGCCTGGTGGTCGGGAATGGAAGGCGCGGTCATGCCAAACCGCCGTTCGGCGTCCAGATCCGCGTAGTCCGCCTTGATCCGCAACGCGCTATAGGGCACCAGCCCCAGGCCTCGCCACTCGAACTCCCGCCGCAGCTCGAACACATCGGCCACCAGCCGCTGGGCCTTCTCGTTACCCGTCCGATTCACGGCCCGGCTGAACTCGTTCTCCACTTCAGCCCGGCCTTCGTTGAGCTGGCGGATCAGCATGAGCACCGCCTGCATCACATCCAGCGGCTCGAAGCCGGCGATCACCACCGGGCGCCGATACTCCTCGGCAAAGAATTCGTAGGGCCGGCTGCCAATCACGGTGCTGACGTGGGCGGGACCGATAAACCCATCCACTCGCACACTACCTACCCGGCGCACCTCGGGGGAATCCAGGATGCTCTGGATGGCGGATGGCGTCAGAACGTGGTTGCAGTAGACGGAGAAGTTATCAAGCCCGTCGGCGCGGGCTCGCTGGATCGCCACAGCGGTGGGCGGCGTGGTGGTCTCGAAGCCGATTGCGAAGAACACCACCTGGCGCTCCGGCTCCTCCCGAGCGATACGCAAAGCATCGTCCACGGCATAGACCATGCGCACGTCGGCGCCGTCGGCCTTGGCCTTGAGCAGGCTGTATCCCTTGGCGGTGGGAACCCGGAGCATATCCCCATAGGTGCACAGGGTTACCGCCGGATCACGCACCAGGTCGATGGCACCTTGCAGCCGCCCGATCGGCAGCACGCAGACCGGGCAGCCGGGACCGTGGACCAGCTTGACGCTGGCGGGAAGCAGATCCGCGACGCCGTACCGTGAGATGGCATGGGTATGGCCGCCGCAAAACTCCATCAGATGATAGTCCCGGTCCGGTCGCGCTGCCTCTGCGATGGCCGCGGCGATGCGACGGGCGAGCCTGCCGTCGCGGAATTCGTCCACAAACTTCATGAAAAACGTCTCATAGTCGCCGGCCGCCCGCTGGGAACACCCGGGCTCAGCTCAGCTGCTCGAACAGCTCAAGAGTGCGTCGCGCCTCGGCGGGATCGAGGCGGTTCAGCGCGTAGCCGACATGCACAATCACGTAGTCGCCCACGGCCGCGCCATCGACCAGGATCAGCGACACCGAACGGCGCACGCCCCCCAGGTCGACCACGGCCTGGTCGTCTTCTCCCATCTCCACGATTCGCGCGGGCACGGCAGACACATGGTCAGCCCCCTTTCATCGTTTGAACACCGATCCAGGCCTGGCCAAGGCTGATCCCGCCGTCGTTGGGCGGGACCTGCCGAGCCTGGAAGACATGCAGGCCCTTGTCTCTGAGCCGGCCGCGCAGGCTACAGGCCAGCACTCGGTTCAGGAAGCAGCCCCCGGCCAACACCACGCGCCGCGTGTCCGCCGTCTTGGCCGCTCGAAGAACCCATCGGGCCAGTGCATCCACCAGAACGGCGTGGAACAGCGCCGCCCCGCGCGCGGGCTCATTCTCCCGCGCCAAAACATCCATCAACGCCAGCAGATCCAAGGCATTGTCGTCGGCGATCCGGTACAAGCCGGATCGCGCGGGTTCCGGGCCCCAGTGGGCCGCCAGAGCCTCCAACTCCATCGCCGCCTGGCCTTCGTAGCTGGCGCACTCGCGCACGCCCAGCAAGGCCGCCGCGGCGTCGAACAGCCGCCCGGCGCTGCTGGTGGGCGGCGGTTCACACCGGAGCGCAGCATTTCCGCAACCGCCTCCGCCGGCCGATCGGGAAACCGTGAAACGATTTCATCGCTCCGCCCCAGGGCATGCAGAACCGAAGCGCCCATACGCCAGGGCTCCTGCGCCGCCCGATCGCCGCCCGGCAGCGCAAGGGGACGGAAATGCCCCAGCCGCTGAAAATCAATACCATTCGACAACAGCAATTCACCACCCCAAGCCGTCCCGTCCGTACCCAGGCCGACGCCGTCCAGGGCCAAGCCCAGGACGGGCCCCGTGAGGCCGTGTTCGGCAGCCACCGCGGCCACATGGGCGTGATGATGCTGCACACTGAGACAAGGTATTCCCCGCTCCGCCGCGAAGATCTCGGCATAGCGGCTGGCATGGAAATCCGGGTGCAGATCGCGGACCACGGCTGCGGGCTTACGCCCCAGCAAGTCCTGCAAATGGTCCACGGCATCTTCGAACGCGACGCAGGCCGCGCGGTTGTCCAGATCGCCATTGTGCTGGGAAAGCACCGCCCTGTCGTCGCCGGTGAGGCATACGTGTTCTTGAGGCCGGCGCCCACTGCCAGCACCGAAGGCCCGCCCGCCGGCAGGCGCACAGGCTCGGGCACATAGCCCCGGGCACGGCGAACAAAGGCTGGCGCCCCGCTCTGCCAACGCAGGACACTGTCATCGCAGCGGACCAGGATATCCCGGTCGTGCAAGACAAAAGCGTCGGCGATATCGCCCAATTGGTTCACCGCCTCTTCATTGCCGGTCACCAGGGGTTCTCCGTTGCGGTTCCGCTGGTCGCCACCAGCACCGGCCCTGAGGGATCGTCAAGCCAGCGGACGCCGGCCGGCTGGCCGGCGCCTTCGTGGAACAACAGGTAGTGCACCGGGGCGTAGGGCAGCATAATCCCGATTTCCCGCACACCGGGCGCCACGCCCACGAGTCGCCGGTCGCAATCCGACAGTTTTCTAAGCAGCACGATGGGTCGTTCCGGACCCGAGAGCAGATCCGCCTCACGGTGATTCGCCTCCGCCAGCGCCCGTGCCGCCGCCACGCCCGGCACCATGACGGCGAACGGCTTGGCCTCCCGCCGCTTGCGCGCTCGCAAGCGCGCCACCGCATCGGCGTTGGCGGCATCGCACAACAGATGGAAACCGCCCACGCCACGCACGGCCGTATGCGCCCCTCTTTCAGCAGGCCCCAGGCAGCGGCCACCACATCGGCACTGGGACGCGCCGGCCGCCGGCGAACAAGGTCAGGCGCGGTCCGCACGTGGGGCAGGCGTTGGGCTGAGCATGGAATCTTCGATCCAGAGGATCGCCATACTCGGCCTGGCAGTCCGCGCAAAGCTGGAAGCCCGCCATGGAGGTATTGCGCCGATCGTAGGGGAGTTTTCTGGTAATCGTGTAGCGGGGCCCGCAATGGGTGCAGTTGATGAACGGATAGCGGAACCGGCGATCGGCGGGATCGAAAAGCTCCGCCAGGCATTCCGGGCAAAGGCCGGTATCCGGGGCGACGACGCCGCGTTCGCCCTGTTCGACGCTCGGCAGAATCGTGAAGTCCCGCTCGTCGCTGCGGCAGGTGAGCGACCGGTGTTCCAAGCTGTCGACCCGAATCGGCCGCGGCGCGACGGCCAGTCCATCGGCGAACCGGGCCAGGGCCGCGGCCGTGCCCTGGACTTCCAGTTCCACCCCATGCGGGCGATTACGAACCCAACCCTGACGCCGCATTCCCGGGCCAGTCGATAGGCAAACGGGCGGAAGCCGACACCCTGAACCCGGCCTCGCAGCCACAAGCCAAGCCGGGCCAGCCCCGAAACATTCTTGATCGCGGCAACCGGCATGCTCGAGACCAGCCGCCATCCGGCCGGGAGCGACATCGGACCGGCGCGCCCGCAGCCAATCCAGCCAGGCCCGCATGCCTTCGCCGCTCCGGGCCGAGACTTTCAACACCTCCAGATCCGGATTGACCCGCCGCGCACTCCACGCAGCGGTCCACGTCGAAGTCCACATGTGGCAACAAATCCATCTTGTTGAGCAGCATCAACCGGGAGGCGGCAAACATATTCGGATACTTGAGCGGTTTGTCTTCCCCTTCCGTGACCGAAAGGATAACGACCTTGGCCGCTTCCCCCAGGTCGAATTCCGCCGGGCAGACCAGATTGCCCACGTTTTCGATGAAAAGCGTCCCGCCCTGCTCCAGGGGCAGACTGTCCAGCGCATGGCCAACCATGTGCGCGTCTAGGTGACAGCCCTTCCCGGTGTTGATCTGGACCGCCGGGGCGCCGGTGGCGCGGATTCGGTCCGCGTCGTTGCTGGTCTGTTGGTCGCCTTCGATGACGGCGACCGGCGCCGTCAGGGCCTTCAGAGTCTCCACCAACAGGCTGGTCTTGCCCGCACCCGGGCTGGAAACCAGGTTTAACGCGACAATGCCCTCGGCCGCCAACCGCTCACGGTTGCGCTCCGCATGGGCGTTGTTTTCGGCCAGAATGTCCTGCTCCAGGCTGACAGTCCGGGATGCCTCGCCGTGGTGATGGGAGTGGTCGTGGTCGTGCTCGTGGTGGTGATGGGCCACGCCGTCCCGATGAACATCCCGATTGTCGCCACATCCGCAAGTCGTACACATCACTCCACCTCCAGGTTTTTGTCTCTTCATCTCGGTCCCGCCCGTCACCCGCAAACCGTAGCCGCCGCAAACGGGGCATGGCGACAACCGGTCAGGGATACTCACGTCACGCCGACACTGCTCGCACCAAGCCGAGCCGGCACACTCCTCGATCACCAAGGCCGCGCGCTCGGCCACGGAATCCCGCGCAGCCACCTCGAAGCCAAACCGCAGGGCCTCGATCTCCACGCCGGCCAACACACCGATTTCCAAACGCACCCGCAGAACGCGTGTAAACCGCTGACTCCCGGGCGGCGCGCTCAACGGCGCGAACGATATCCTGGCATAGCGAAAGTTCGTGCATTTTGATCGGGATCAGACCGGTGGCACGCGCCGTACGGCCGTCAATCGCCGGGCCCCTCGAGAACGCACCGCGCGATGGGCAGCGATACACCCACGGTCAGCCCACAGGGCATATTGGGCTCGGCCCACATGCGCCCGCCGTGGGATTCAATGATGGACTGGCTGATGGACAATCCCATCCCCATCCCCGAATCCTTGGTGGTGAAGAAGGCATCGAATATTTTCGGCAGGTCCTGGGCCGAGGATGCCCCCGCCCCCCATATTAGCTAACGAAAACTGGATATGCCGACTATCCGTTCTCTTGGTACTGAGATGGAGCTCCCGTGCGGGTTCGCTCGCGTTCAACATGGCCTCGATGCCGTTGACGATGAGATCGATCGCCACCTGTTCAAGCTGAGTGCGATGACCAAAGATATCCGGCAAATCATCGTCGTAGGTCTTGACGACCACGACTTCCGCGGTTCGCGCCTTGGCCTCCGTCAGGAGTAACGCCTTGTCCATCAGTTCGTTCATATTGACGCGTTCGTCGCGGGGTTCTTCCCGGCGCAGGAACTCTCTCAAGCTTTGGATCACATCGCTGGCCCGGGACTCCTCATTCCGGATCTGCTCCAGGGCCTTTATCATTTCACCCCGATCGCTGCTGTCTCTCTGCAGCATCTGACCCATACCGGCGGCGTAGTCACCACGGCGGCCAAGGGCTGATTGAGTCATGGGCGATACTGCTCGCCATTTCCCCCATGCTGCCACCCGGCTGATGTCGGCCAACTTCTTCCTGCTCCAGGGCGCTGGTTTGGGCTCGGATACGCTCGACCAGTTGCGCCAACTGGGCTCGGATCTTGCCACCACGTCCAGGAACTCCGGCTGGGGCGAAACCAGCTCGGTGGTCATGAATTCCAAGACGGCCACGACTTCATCGCGCCAAAGTATGGGGACCGCGATAGCGCTGCGTACGCCGGCGGCCCCCAGCGCCGGCTCCAGCGCGGCAGTCTCCTCCGGGCGGTCCTGGGTAAACCATTTCGGTTCCCCGATCTAGCGCCTCCGCAACAGGGCCGGCGTTTCGACGGGGTTCCGGACAACCGCGGGCCGGTATCGATCCGGTTTTGCAGGGAGGGATCGATCCACCACTGAACACTCCAGTTTTCGCTGCCCGCCGACCGGCCTCCGGCCTGGCTGACGAAACTTCTGACCAGCGGCCACCCCAGGTAGGCTTTAAAGTGCTCGGCTACCTGGCGTACGCCCTCGCCGATGCGCTGTGCATGGTTCACCGCCAGGGCGGTGTCGCGAAGCAACTGGACCGCACCGGTACGCTCCTCCACCCGCTGCTCCAACGTCGAGTTCAAATACGACAATTCATCCTCGTAGCGGCGCCGGTCGATGCGGCCGAAAGGATGTGCGCGACCGCCTGAATGAAGTTGTTCTCCTCTCGGCTGAAGGTAACTTCCGGCTCGTATAGGCCACCAGGACACCGAACGGCTCGCCCCGGCAGTGGACGCCCACCGCCAGCCCACTTCGGATTTTCGCGGCGGAAAACCAGGGTGCGGCATTGGCGTGTTCAACGGGATCCGGTGCGTCCAACGGCAGCGGTGTACGGGTACCCAGAGCCCGAGCCCAGTGCGGCGCCGGCCAAGTCTCGTCAAGCGGCACGATGCCGCTGAGATCGGAGCAGCCGACGTTGGCGCGGACGGAAACGCAATGCGTCTGGGTGTCGTAAGCCAGCAGCGCGGTACATTCCACGCTGAGGATGCCGGCCACCGTGCTTACGGCCTCGGAGAAAATGCCTTGGAGATCCAGCGTGGACAAGGCGCGCTGCCCCAATCGCGCGACCGCGGCCTGTTGCCTGGCCTGCTGGCGGACTTCATCCTCTGCGGTCTTGAGCGCCGTGACTTGGTTAAAGGTCACCACCACGCCGTCGATTTTGTTGTCCTGGGTTCGGTACGGCAGGATCGCCGCGTAAACCACTGCCCGCCTTCGGCCTGAACCTCCCGCTCGCAAGGCACGAGGCGATCGAGTACGAACTCCGCCTCGTCAAGCAGGTCCTGGCCGTCGAAACGCATGGCAATGTCGGTGAGAGGCCGGCCGATATCGCCGACAATCAGATTGAACAACTGCCGACACGCCGGGGTAAAGCGTTTGATGCGAAAGCTCCGGTCAAGAAACAGCGTCGCGACGTCGGTGCTGTTGAGCAGGTTGAACAGGTCGTCGTTGGTTCGTTCGAGCTCGTCCACATTGCCCTGGAGCTGGCGATTCAGCGCGCTCAGTTCCTCATTGAGCGACTGCAGCTCTTCCTTGGAAGTCTCCAGTTCTTCATTGGCCGACTGAAGCTCCTCGTTCATGGAGGTCACTTCCTCATTGGCGGCCTTCAGTTCCTCGTTGGAGGTCTCCAACTCCTCGATGGTGCCTTGCAGATCCTCCTTGGTCGCCTTCAGAGCAAACTCCAATTCCCGAACGACGTTTTCGTCGGAGCCATGCGGCTCCGGCTCGCGGTCGTCCGGCATATCCGCCTCACCCAGCCGCCGGGCGAAGGTGATCAGCACCAAGCCGGCGAGTGATTTGGGAGCCCGCAACGGCCGGATATCGACCTGAGTCGGGCAACGCTCCCCATCGATCAACACCCGGGCATTCACCGTAATGCGCATATCCTCCCGAAGCGCCCGGTGCAGGCCGGCCCGAAGCTTGGTCGCCAGCCCATCGCGGGCCATATTGATGAGATCGAGCGTCGGCTCGCCGACGGGGATCTCCAGGAACTGGCTCGTAGGCCCGCTGAAGTAGAGGATTTTTTGACCCCGTCGACCAGCACAGCGGCCGGCGCATATTCCTGCAGGAGCATCGGCTGCACCAAGGCGCCCAGCGAATCGCGCCGAGGTTCCCGCTCGCCGTAACGCGGCTCCGCGCTGGCTTCCTCTCCGCGGTGGTGCCGCAGCACCGGCGACTCGCCGCGGCGCAGGCGTTTCGGCCCGATGCGCCGGTAGACTCGCCACTCCTTGGATAAGGCGGAGAACAGCTCCCCGGAACGCCCCACGGTTTCCGAATTCCCCAGCAGCAAATACCCGCCTTCGCTCAAACCGAAATGGAAAGCAGACAAGAGACTCCGCTGGGCCTCGGGGCGGAGGTAGATCATGAGATTGCGGCAGGAAATCAGGTCCAACTTGGAGAACGGCGGGTCCACGAGGGCATTCTGAGCGGCGAACACCACGGCCTCCCGGAGCTCCTTGGAGACCCGGTGATTCTGACCGTCCTGGATAAAGAATCGCCGCAGGCGTTCCGCAGGCACATCGGCCGTTGATTTGTCGTCATAGACACCCGCCCGGGCGATCTCCAGAGCCTGCTCGTCGACGTCGGTTCCAAAGACGGTGACCTTGTAACCGTTTCCGGTACGCTCGACCTGTTCCAGCAAAAGCATCGCCACGGAATACGCTTCCTCACCGGTCGCGCAGGCCGGAACCCAGGCCCGGATCTCTTCACCGGCCCGTTTGCCGGACACCAGGGCGGGAAGAACTTCGGTTTCAAGGAACCGAAAGGCCCCCGCCTCTCGAAAAAAACTCGTTACCCCGATTAGCAGATCCCGGAACAATTGGTTCGCTTCATTGCTGTCGGCGCGCAGCACTTCGACGTATTCCGCCGGCGACTGCAGACGATGCATGCTCATGCGTCGGCGAACGCGCCGCATCAGGGTACCGCCTTTGTAAGCCTGGAAGTCGTATCCGCAACGGCTTTTCACGCAAAGCAGCATGGACTTCAGGGTAGCGGCATCCCGGTCTCCCAGCTCCGCATCCCCCCCGGCATCGGAAAAGCCCAGGGCGTCCCGGATATCGCCCACCAGGACCGTGGGCAGTTCTTCCAGCGGTGTGACGTGGGTAGCCAATCCAGCATCGATGATCTGTCGGGGCATCCCACCGAATTCCGCGTCGGCAGGGTCTTGAACTATGACGAAACCGCCCATGGCCTTGATCAAGCGCGCGCCCTGTTCGGCGTCGTAGCCGGCGCCGGTGAGAACGATGGCCACCGAACGGCTTTGTTCGTGCTCGGCGAGAAAACAGAAAAAAAGATCGATAGGGTTGCGGCGCGTGTCGGCCCGGTCCCGCCTCAAAAGTCGCAGGCGCCCATCCCGAACCTGGGGTAGCGGTCTGCGGGTATGGTGTAGAGATAGCCGCCGCGCGGTACCACGGCGTCTTCGGCTTCCTCTACGGTGAGCGAGGTAACCGCGCCCAGAAGTTCGCTCATCGCGCTGTCGTGATCCGGATCCAGGTGCTGCACCAGAACAAATGCCACGTCGTCGATGCGGGGCATTAGAGCGAACAAATCACGGCAGGCTTCCACCCCGCCCGCCGAACAACCCACTCCAACAATCAGTGGCCAGTTGTTATCCCCGGGCAAGCCGTCGAAGCGCTCGCCTGCTTCATTGTCGCGGCTCTCGGAAACGCCTTCATTCTGTCGCGCGTCGTTACGCTCTTCGCTCGGCATACCAACCGTTCTCCGACTCGTCGGACTCCGCAAGCGCCTGCGGCAGGTCAACCACCGGCATCGCTCGCGCTGGCCCGAATCTGATAGAGGCTACACAGTATAGCGCCGCCGACGGCGGATCCGACCCATCGGAGCCGGTATGGCACCCGGCAAAGGCGGTACGCTCCGCAGCGTTCAGCAGGGCACCCAGAAGGAGGTAGACGAAGGAAGTCGGGCCTTGGACAACTGCGTACGCTTCAGCCGTGATTCATGCGTTCTCGCAGCTCATCGATCATCAGGCACATGGCCACCAGATCCGGCACCGACTCCGCGTGCATCTTCTTCATCAGGTTGGAGCGATGCAGCTCAACGGTTTTCGGGCTGATAGCCAGATCCTCGGCGACTTCGCGATTGACCATGCCGGTGATCACACGGGTGAGCACCTGACGCTCACGGGGGGTGAGCACCGCGTAACGGGCCTTTACTGTCTCCAGCTCGCGCCGTTTGCGCCGCGCCTCGATATCCTTTTCAAGCGCAACGCGTACTCGCTCCAGAAGGAATCGCTCTGAAAACGGTTTGGTGAGAAATTCAACGGCGCCGGCTTGCATGGCACGGACCGCCGTGGGCACGTCTCCGTGGCCGGAAATGAAGATAATGGGTATCTCGTGTCCGCGCTCGACCAAGCGTTCCTGGAGCTCCAGGCCGTTCATGCCGGCCATACGCAGATCGAGCAACAAGCAACCCGGCTGGCTGGACTCCCAGCGGGCGAGAAAGTCGTCCGCGCTGGCAAAGGTCTCTGCCTTGAGATTCACTGAAGACAATAACCAACTCAGTGAATCACGCATGGCTGGATCGTCATCGACCACGTAAACCGTGGAACTGGTATACATATGTGGTTCCTTGTCCCTGTTCAAATGCCCGTGCGGGAACCGTCGCAGGTCCGCGGGCCCACCATGAAAAACACGACCGGCGGCCCGCCGGAAAACACCGGCGGGGCCACCGGTCGTCTGCAAAATGCCCGATCGATCCGCGCCCGGGCCATGGGTTCCCGCAAAAACAAAACAGTTGGCTCTCGATCGAACTCCCTAGTGCGACAACGCCTGCGAGAGTTCAGAGAAGGACTCGGTCTCCACCAGGTATTTGGAAAGACAAAGGACGATCTCCTCCTCCGCGCGACGAGCAGCCTCATCGTCGCCGGCCGCCGCCAAGCGTCCGGCGGCAGCCTCTACCGCGCGTGCCGTCTCGAGCCGGTATCGCTCTCGGGCCGGGTTGTTCGGCCCGGACTCCAGAACAGATCCAGCTCCGGCCTGATCGTGCATTTGCTGAAGAATTTCTCCCAGCTCATGAATGACTTCCCTGTTAACACCCAAAGTATGATTTGTTTGGGTTTTGCGCGCTTCCATCGGCCCCTCCTCGTCTTTGCTGTAGTGGAACGAGGGACAGGAATTCCCTTTCAGTCTCGATCGCGGCTCCGCCCCGATCTTCAGGGATCCTTTCGCTGCCCTTTCCGGACCTTCGTTTTGCACGAGCGGCTTGGCAGCCGCGTCGTTAGGAATTCCTACGCTATGGCGTTCCGCGAAGATTTGCCACCAGGGAGGACCTGAAGATGCTAAAGGGTTTTCCCTAGGCCTTCTTAAAGAAGGTCGAACAATCCAACGCTTGTCGCCATGCATAATTATCGGTAGCAACGTAAACAGCGCTCAATCGTTCGGCTGCGCCTAGCGGCTCCGCCTGCGACAACTGATATTCCAAAACCTGTGTATCGGCATCGGAAGCCTCGGCGGTAACGTGCAATCGCCGATCCAGCCGGGCGCGCAGCTGGTCAAGAGGCGCATCGATATCGACGATCCGAAACGGCACCCCCAGAGCGTCGGCCCGCGCCCTGAAAGCCCGCCGTTGGTCCGCCTTGAGGAAAGAGGCGTCCACCACCACGGGAAAACCACTGTTCACGATCTCTTCGCTCAGATCGCACAATCGCGTGTAGGTATCCGCGGTGACGCCGGCTGCGTACAGCCCCTGACCTGGAGCGGCGCCGGCACGATCCCGAGCCCGCAATCCCCGCAATCGTTTTCGCTCCACATCCGATCGCAGGCGGATAAAACCACAATGATCGACCAGGGCCTGCGCCACCGTACTCTTTCCGCTACCGGAGTATCCATGCGTGATTGCCAGGGCCCGTGCGGGCTGGCGGGCGTACGTTTCGGCCAGGGCGATGTATTCCAGACTCTCGCCACGGGCCAACCGGGCGTTCTCGCCCTCCCGTTGAGCGGCCGTAAGCGCATGGATCTTGGCGCGGACCAAGGCCCGATAGCAGCGATAGAAGTCGAAGACCCGCAATCCGGCATAGTCCCCGGTCCGCTCCAGATAGCCGTTGAGCAGACGCCGCGCAAACGCCTGCGCACCGCGCCGCTGCAAATCCATGACCGCAAAGGCCAGCTCGTTTATGGTGTCGATCCAGCGCAGCGCGGGATCGAACTCCAAAGCGTCGAAGGCCACCGGCCGACCATCCACCATGACCATGTTGGCCAGATGCAAATCGCCATGACACTCGCGCACACACCCGGATTCGCGCCGTTCTTCGAAAACCGGCGACAACTTCCCGGCCGCCTCGTCGGTCCAGGCCCGCAACGACCGCAGGCGCCTGTGCATCTCCTCGTCTTCGAGCAGACGGAACAGGGCGTCGAAATTTTCCCGCACCGGGCGAAGCACCGCTTCCGAACCGCCGTAATGCGAATCCGGCGGCGCAACGGTGGTCTCCTCGTGGAACTCGGCGAGCCCATCCGCCAAGGCATCGATATGGGCGGGACAAGCTCTCCACGCTCCAGAAGCACATCCAACATCCGCTCACGATCGAAGCGGCGCATGCACACCGCATACTCGATCACGGGCCCAGGCCCGTCCCAGACCGGGTCATCGACGGCACCGGTAATCTCCGCACGCCGGAGATAGATCTCTGGTGCCAGACGCCGATTCAGGCGCAGTTCCTCGTTGCAATAGTGGCCCCGATCCGCCAGCCGGGAGAAGTCGAGAAAACCCAGATCCAGGGGTTTCTTGATCTTGTAGGCGTAATCTCCGGCGAGCAGAACGGTGGAGATATGGGTGTCGATGCGCTCTACGCGGTCAACGGGATGAGGAAACCGTTCCGGAGCCAGCAGCTTGGAAATCAGCCGCTCGTAGTCGTCCACGCTCCGAATTAGGTCCGCGTCCCGCGGGCGTGTGTCTTGACGTCGTGTGCTCACAAGCTGCGTTCCCGGCTCCGCTTCCCCACCGACATATGCGGGCAGGGGTGACCGCATGTCAATCACGGCAGCAATGCGAAGACCGATTTACCAGCGGTTGTCAGGCAAAAGATCGTGATCGCTGACATAACGAATGAGCTCGGCCGCATTGCTGACGCCGACGCCGCCAATGCCTCCGATCACGCTGGAACTTCAGCAGGCATCCTTTGCGGTGACAGCGGTGTGTGATCTGCCAGACGTGGCCCGATGGGAAGTGGCGGTTGGCTCGCGGCATGGGTTCCCTCCTTAGAACCGGCTTTTGGGGCCGAAAAACGTACTTCTAAGCGTCCTGAGCGTCGATCTTCGGCTGCGTTTCTCTGTCCATTCAGGGCGTTGCGCTGGTCCGACCCCGTTCAGGGCCAGCCCACCCAGGGCTCCGGGCGTTGCGGTGGTCCGACCCCGCTCAGCCCCTTGCCTCAATCGGAGCTTTCCGCACGCGCATCTCTGGTCGGTCCCACGTAGCGCCATTGCCCGTCCGGCTCCCGAAGCCAATTGGGCTCGGATGCCATTAGCTCCGGGCGAAAATGTTTCAAGATGCCTTTTGGGGCTCCCAGCCGCCGGGGCCACTCATAGCGGAAGAACTGGTCCCAACTTCCGCCGCACTCAGTTTCTACCGTTCGAACCATGTTGCTGTAGTCACCGATTTGGCTCTGGGCCGGCGGTTGCGTTATGAAATCCACGATGCTCCGCCAGATGCGTTCGGCGCCCTCGCCTCCTCCGTGGCGATCTGCCAAGCCGTAGAGCCAAGCCCTGTACCGCATTGGGGGATAGCCGTGGTGCACCAGATCCCAAGGAGGCCGGCAGACGTAAATGTTGCCCGCCGTGCGTAGGCCCGCATAACCCGTGATGGTATTCACCACGCAGAACCCCCCATCCTCCCAGCGCACCACATCCATCTCCATACCGAACAGCCGCGGAATATGCACGAGCTGGCGCTTGCGGTCGAAGGCGATGTACTTACGGTAGCGAAAGTTCCTTAACCCGTGCCAGAACCCGACCACCGCAACCACCAGCGTGAGCAACGCAACGTATAGGTCAAAGGCAGTAGCGTCGCTTGCAAGGCCGTATATGATGAAGCCCGCCCCCGATACGCACGCACAAAAATAGGCAAGAATCAGTAACGGCATCCGCCACGGCCAATAGCCGTAGAGCAGGTACTCGCCGTAGAAAAGGGCTCCCGAATCCGAATAATCGTCCGGCCCATGCTCGGACCACAGCACTGATTCGTCGTCGTTGTGAAGCGCTATCGGTAAGTCGCCGCTCTTAAGCCGCTTGGCAGCCTGTTGATGGCCTCGGCCTCCCCGGTATAAAGGCATTCAGGCGGTTCCTTCGATCGTGTTCGTTCTCAAAAAATCGGCCAGCACGTGCGGCTGCGCACCACTGGAGTATTGCTGTATCGCGAAATCCGGCGACGGCTCCTGGCCCTTGACTACGTCCAGCAACCGGCGCCACTCCTGGGCAGAGAATCGCCCGTAGTGGTCATCGCTGAACCAGCCGCTCGGATTCCAGGTGACTTCCTTCATGGTCGCGTCTTTGGGCACCCAATACTGGCCCTTGCCGTCCACGTCCAAGCGGGCGCGCCCTACGACGTGATCGCTGACTTCTTCCGATTTCAGGCGCGCAAACGCACGCAACCCCACCAGCGCGTCCCCTTCCCGTTGTTCCAGGAACACCATATCCGCGTTGCGGAACAAACGGGAGGGCTTCGGGAACGCCTTTGCAGACACCACGTCGCGGTCAACAAACGCCTCCGCTTCCACCTCCAACGTGGTGGCCAAGGGCAGGAACCGGCTAAACCGCGCATGCACTTCGACGACTACATCGTCCGGCCCCAAATCGCTGGAGCCGGCCGGCACGGGATAGGGACCCGCAGCAGAATGAACGCGCATCTCCAGAGAAAAGCCGAAGAGCAGACGGAAAAACTCTGCCATCTCGTCACTCAAATCCACCACCGCCACCTCAACGCCAGGCGCAATTGATGTATCACTGAAGGTGGCTATCTTCGTTCCGGGGTCATCGAACGAACCGCCCCAAGCATAAGGATCCTTACCGAAACGGCAACTGCGCAGCGCCTTGTCCAAGTCGTTGTACGTGAAGCACAGCACGGAGACTCCACCGGCCAGAGCCAAGGCGACCCCGAGGGCCACCACAGCGGCACTCACGGGATTGGCGGCCAGCAATGCATAGGCCGCTATACCCGCCGCCCCCATCTCCATCACGCCACCAGCGGTAACGCCCGCATTACCCATGGAGACCCCGGATACGACATCTCTTACGCCCAACACCGAATCGGCTATGGCTGCGGTCGGCCCCCCGACTCGCATAAGAAGGTCACCCAACACTCCAAACCATTCAGCTCCACTCGCCACCAAGCGCGAGGACTTCAGCATGGCTTCACGCTCCGCCACTTCCGCGGAAACTTCACCCAAGGCTTGCCTAGCCCGAAACCCTGATGTACCGGCCGCGCTTTCGCCTTTGGTGATCACTTTCGCGCCGAGGTGCTTGCCCAAGTGCTCAAACTGTTCGCCGAAGAAGGAAGACAGCCCACCCAGAGCCGAGATGAGCGCGATCCAGTCTGACGCTGAGTGTTCCTTCTCGGTAACAGCACGGACAGCAAACCCCATGCACACCACATTCAACACGCCCAGCACCCCAACAAACCCACTCTTTACCAGTGGGTTCTTTTCCAGTTGGGCGGCGGTGCGCGACACGCTTCGACCGGCAACTGTCAACCACGGAACTCTGGTAGCACCAATCTGCTTTATGGCGCGGCGCATGCTTGAGGTCTGGAAGACGTAAACG
>CAVQFO010000014.1:0-88325 GCA_963711725.1 uncultured Gammaproteobacteria bacterium
GCTGAGGAAAGTGCCGGAGCCAAGGTAGGTCCACACCTCGGAATCCGGAAAATTGGAGGCGATGCCCACGGCCCACTGGAACTGCAGCATGTTGAAAATGGCGCGGAACACGATCAGCGTCACCAGCGTGGTGAGGAACGCGCGCAGCCGGAGGTAGCCGATCAACAGGCCGTTGATAGCCCCGAGAAAAAGCCCGCAAACCAGCGTGAGCCCGATGGCAAGCAAGGCCGACATTCCCTGGACATGAATGAGATACAGCACCAGGACATTACAGATTGCATAGGTGGAGCCGACGCTGAGGTCGATGCCGCCCACGATCAGCACCAGGGTCATGCCCAGGACCACGAAGGCCAGTTCACTGGCCTGCTGGAGGGTGTCCGTAAGGTTCCCCGGGGAAATGAAGTTGTTGATCTTGAGACTGAAGAAGGCGACGGTCGCCAACAGCACCAGCAAAGGCACCGCCGTTTCCATCCACTGCTTCTTGAGAAGCTCACCAACGGCCGTATCAGGCCAGTATTGGTAACGGTATTTCTTGAATGTATTTAGCATAGCCTGATCATCGCTGGCGCCGGCGCCCGGAGGCGCCGACGCGGTGAATGGCCACGTGCAATTGAACGTGTCCCGTCTCTACCCATCCGGAGGTCAGTAGCGAAGGGTGTCCACGGCCCAGCAGGGGTGGGTCTTGATCGATTCCTTGGTCAGCACGTGCAGCGGCGTATACAGGGCCGTCTTGTGGGCTCCGGGCTTCTCGCCGCGGTCCTTGGCCTGCAAAGCGGCCGAAATCAGGTCGGTGAGGTCGCGGCCCTGGCCGGCGACGTCATAGCTGACGTAGTTTTCGATGCTGCCGTCGTTGATCATCTTGCAGGCCAGCTCGCCGCCGCCGCCGCTGGTGGAGACAAACACCTGGCCGGCCTTGCCCGCATCCTTGATGGCGGAGACGGTGCCCTGGTCGGTGACATCCCAGACGCCCATCACGGCACACAGGTCCGGATGCTGCTGGAGCACCACCTGGGTGATCTGCTTGGCCTTGGAGGAGTCGTAGTTGCCAGTCGACTGGCGGGAGACGACCTTCAGGTTGGGGTGCTTCTTGAGGACGTTCTCGTAGCCCTTCTGCATGTAGACCGACCACGGAGAGGTGGTGGGCCCCGTGAGGATCAGGACCTTGCCGGAGGTGCCGGAACCGCAGTGGTCGGCCACGGACTGAGCCTGCAGCTCGCCAATGTGCACTGCGTCGCCGCCGACGAAGCCACTGGTCATGATGGTGCTCTTCATGTTGAGCTGAATCACGAAGATGCCGTCCTTTTCGGCCTGCTTCTCCAGGCGCGCATAGGAGGTGACGTCCGGGTTGTGGACCACGATTACGTCCGGCTTGGGATCCTGGTGGATCAGGGACGTGAGAATCCGGGTGCCCGCCGAGGTGTCGAAATTGGCGTTGCGCACCTCATAGTGGAAACCAAGGGCCTTGGACTGCATCTCCATCATGCGATTCCAACCCTCGGTCAGGTCCAGCCCCATGAAGACCGGGACGAAGACCACCCGCTTGCCGTCGAACGCTTTGTAGTAAGCGTCGCGGGCCGGGTCGTTCATGCTGAGCTGGCGCGCCTGGGCGACGCTGCCCATGAACATGGCGCCGACGATCGCTGCGGCGGCAAGGACCCGCCATTTGCTGGTGATTTTCTTGATGGCTGCACTCACGGTGTACTCCTCCGTTTTTTGAATGGTTTGCTGGTGCTATTGCAGCTTCCGATGATGTTTGGCGGGGTCAGATGTCCCCCTGTTGTGCCGTCTCCTCGTTGCGGGGATTGATGATGCTGTCCAGGCCAATGGCGATCAGCAGGATCACGCCCTTGATCAGGTTCTGGGCGTCGTAGGAGAAATTCAGGATCGTCATGCCGTTGAGAATGGTGCCAACCAGCAGGGTGCCGACGATGACGTTAAGCACGCCGCCGCGACCGCCCGAAAGGCCCACCCCGCCAAGCACGACGACCAACACCACGTCGTAAATCAGCGAGAGGTTGTAGATGCGGGTATCCATGACGTCGGACGCCGACGCCATGACCAAGCCCGCAAGCACCGCGATGACCGCCGAGATCAGGTATTGGAGCACCATGATCGGACGCACCGGGATGCCGGTGGTGCGGGCGCCGTTTGGGTTGTCACCGATGGCATAGATGAACAGACCCAGTTTCGTGCGGCGCAGGAAGAACGCCACGCAGAGGGCGGCCACCCCGAATGACAGGATCGACGACGGCACACCGAAGAGAGTCTCGCCCCCCAGCCATTTGACGGCGTCCAGGCTCGCGGGCCAGGACACGACATCGAACTTGAGCAACCCGCTCTGACCCAGACCGGCCAACCCCAGACCCGTGGCCAGGGTGGTCAGCAACGACGGGATTTCGGCGTAGGCGGTCATGAAGCCGTTCAGCGCACCGATCGCGAGGGCGAGCGCGAAACCGGCGAGCAGTGCGACGAACACCCCCTGGCCGGCATCGGCCAGGGTCATGGTCAGCGCCGTGGGCACGGCCAGCAGCGCCACCATGGACAGGTCCACACCCCGCCCGATGACCACAACGGCCATACCGAGCCCCAACATGCCCAGCACGGAAATGGAGCGGAGCATGGCGAGAATGTTGCCGACCGCGAAGAAGCCTGGCAGAAAGACGGAGAAGCCAATAAATATGGCCAAGAAGATCAGAAACACTATAACCTGCTGATCGAACTTTAGTTTCTTCTTTGGTTTGCTGGTTCCGAGCGATGCCGCGGTAGTGGTATTCATTTGTTGTCCCGATGCCAGAATGCAGACAGCCGGCGGCGTTTTCTCCGCCACCCGCGAGAAGGGGTTCACCCGGCGCACGAGGCGCCGGGCGGTACGATTCGCAATCGAGTGTTCGAATCTTGTAGCAAGGCAGGGGGAGCGCGACCATTCGCGATTGCTTAAGCGTGGCTTCCGGGCTCCTTAAGCCAAGCCCCTGAAACATCGACACCGGGCGGGGCGCCGGCCTTGAGCGCGACCCGTGGGGCGGGCCGGCGGGTGGTGGGGTTTCTGACGGGCCGGTGCCTCCGATCCGGCGACCGGAAGCACCAGTGTGGGCCGAGCCGCACGCGGCCCGGCGGTTGATTTCACATCAGTCCTCGGAGTCTTCGAGCTCCTGGATCATCTGCTCCCGGATCAAGTACTTGCGCACCTTGCCGGTAACGGTCATGGGGTAGTCCTCGACGAATCGAATGTAGCGCGGGATCTTGTAGTGGGCGATCTCGCCCCGGCCGTATTCGCGGATTTCGTCCTCGGTGACTTCGAAACCGGCCTTGACCCGGATCCAGGCGCACAGCTCCTCGCCGTAGCGCTCGTCCGGCACACCAACCACCTGCACGTCTTCCACGGCCTCGTGAGTGTAAAAGAAATCCTCCACTTCCCGGGGGTAGACGTTCTCGCCTCCGCGAATCACCATGTCCTTAATGCGGCCGACGATCTTGCAGTAACCCTCTGCATCGATAGTCGCCACATCGCCGGTGTGCATCCAGCCCTCGGCGTCAATCGCCTCGTGTGTCTTTTCGTCGTCGTTCCAATAGCCCTGCATTACGCTGTAACCGCGCGTGCATAGTTCGCCCGGAATCCCCGGCGGCATGGTGTAGCCATTTTCATCGACGATCTTCACTTCCAGGTGCGGATGCACACGGCCCACGGTGGAGACCCGCCGCTCCAGCGGATCGTCAGTGGCGTTTTGGAAACTCACGGGGCTGGTCTCGGTCATGCCGTAGGCGATGGTGACTTCGGACATGTGCATTTCGTCGACCACACGTTTCATCACCTCCATGGGACAGGGCGACCCGGCCATGATGCCCGTGCGCAAGGATGAGAGGTCGTAGTTCTTGAATTCCGGAACCGCCATCTCGGCAATGACCATGGTCGGCACCCCGTAGAGCGCGGTGCACCGCTCCGATTCCACGGCATCAAGCACCGCCACAGGATCGAAGGCCTCAGAGGGATAGACGATGCAGCTGCCGTGGGTGACATGCAGGCCAGGTTGCCCATGACCATGCCGAAACAGTGGTACAGGGGCACCGGCACGCAAAGCCGGTCCTTTTCGGTGAGGCGGATGCACTCGCCCACGAAGAAACCGTTGTTGAGGATGTTGCGGTGGGTGAGGGTGGCGCCCTTGGGGTTGCCGGTGGTGCCGCTGGTGAACTGGATGTTGATGGCATCGTTGCGGTCCAGCTCGGCGCCGATGCGCTCCAGCTCCTCGAAATGTTCCGGCTTGGCCTGTTCGGGGATCTCGCCGAAGTTCATCATGCCCGGCGTCCGCTCTTCGCCCAGGCGCACCACCAGCCGCAGCTCAGGCAGCTTGGCGGCGTGCAGATGGCCGGGCTCGCATTCGTTCAGCTCCGGGAGCGATGTCCTGCAGCATCTCCAGGTAATGGCTGGTGCGGAACGAGGGCATGGCGATCACCGCCTTGCAGCCCACCTTGTTGAGGGCGTAGGTCACTTCGGCGCGCTGGTAGGCGGGATTGATGTTGACCAGGATGATGCCCGCCTTGGCGGTGGCGAACTGGGTGACCAGCCATTCCCAGTTGTTGTGGGACCAGATGCCCACCCGGTCGCCGCGCTTGAGGCCCATGGCCAGCATGCCGGCGGCGTAGGCGTCCACCTTTTCCTTCAGTTCCTTGTAGGTCCAGCGCACGCCCTGGTGCGCGGAAACCAGCGCCTCGCGCTCGCCCCACCGCTCCGCCGCCAGGTCGAATCGGCGGCCGATGGTGTCCTCGATCAAGGGCGGCTCATCGCGGCCCTTTACGTAGCTTTCGGTCAACTTGGCCATGACTGCTTCTCCTCCTGTGACTGACGGCGGCCAGGTGCGGCCGCACCGTCGGGCTCCCCGCCAAGAGGCCCGTCGCCTTGTGTGATCAGCCTTGTTGTTGTATTCGATTCGCGGTCGACACGACCGCTCCTGCCGGGATCGCGGCAGCGGCGGTGTCTCAACCGCGAACCGCTGCCAATGCCTGGGCCACCTTCGAAGCCGGTTTCCGCCCCAACGCCTCGCAGATGAAGCGCCCGGCCTCGGCCAGCCGTTCCAGGTCCACGCCGGTTTCCACGCCCAGGCCGTTCAACATGTAGACCACGTCCTCGGTGCCGACGTTGCCGGAGGCGCCCTTGGCGTAGGGGCAGCCGCCCAGGCCGGCCACGGCGGCGTCGATCACGGCCACGCCCAGATCCATGACGGCATAGAGGTTCGCCAGGGCCTGGCCGTAGGTGTCGTGGAAGTGGGCGGCCAGCCGCTCCATGGGCACCCGTTCGGCCACGGCGGACACCATGCGCTGGGCCTTGAGCGGCGTGCCCACGCCGATGGTGTCGCCCAGGGAGATCTCGTAGCAGCCCATGTCGTAGAGCCGTGGGCCACCTCCGCCACGGCGGCGGGCGCGATCTCGCCTTCATAAGGGCAGCCCAACACACAGGAAATATAGCCGCGCACGCGCACGCCGTCGGCCCGGGCGGCCTCCATGACGGGGGCGAAGCGCTCCAGGCTCTCGGCGATGGAGCAGTTGATGTTGCGCTGGGAAAACGACTCGGAGGCGGCGCCGAACACGGCCACCTCATCGGCGCCGGCGGCCCGCGCGGCCTCGTAGCCCTTCATGTTGGGGGTGAGCACGGGGTAGCGCACGCCGGGCTTGCGGCGCACGGTCTTGAGGACCTCGCCGCTGTCGGCCATCTGAGGCACCCACTTGGGCGAGACGAAGGCGCCGGATTCCACAGCCGGCAGGCCTGCCTCGGCCAGCCGCTCGATCAGCGCCACCTTCACGTCCACGGCCACACTGCGGGCCTCGTTCTGGAGGCCGTCGCGGGGACCCATTTCGACGATGCGAACGCGCTCGGGCAGCGCCATGGCTCTATTCCTCCTCCTCGATGGTCAGCGCCAGCAACTCCGTTCCTTCCTCAACCTGATCGCCCACGGCGTAGTTCACCGTGTCCACCACGGCTGCCTGGGGCGCGGTGATGGTGTACTCCATCTTCATGGCCTCCAGCACGATCAACGGGTCTCCGGCGGCCACCCGGTCGCCCGCCTTTACCAGCACGCCGGTGACCTGTCCCGGCATGGGCGCGGTGAGGCTGCCGTCGGCTACTTCGTCCTCCATGCCGGCGGCCAGGGGATCGTGCAGCTCCAGGGAATGGCTGCCCTCGGGGGTGAGCACCGTGAGCAGGGTCCCGCGGCGGATCACGCTGGCGCTCAGGCGCAGGCCGCCCAGATCCACCCGCAGGCCGTCGTCCTGCGGCTCGGCCGAGGCGCGCAGCCGGCCACCGGGCAGCTCCAGTTCGTAGTGGTCGTCACGGTAATGGGCGGTGACGGTGTGCTCGCGGTCGCCGTCGCGGAGGACCAGGGCGTGGTGGTTGTCCTCGTTCAGGCGCCAGCCGTCGCTGGCGTGCCAGGGCGAGTGGCGATCGTTGGCGGCGGCGGCCCGCTCACGGCCGGCGGCATCGATGCGGGTGAGCTCTTCCAGGGCGGCGATGGCGAGCACGGTATCGCCGGCGGGGCGGCGCTCCGGGAAGAGGTCGTCGTGGTGCTCGGCGATGAAATGGGTGGTGATCTCGCCGGCCTCGAAGGCCGGATGGGCCGCCACCGCGGCCAGGAACGGCAGGTTGGTGGTGGGGCCCACCACCCGGAATTCGCTGAGGGCACGGCGCAGGCGGCGCAGGGCTTCGCCCCGGTCGCGGTCCCACACCACCAGCTTGGCGATCATGGGGTCGTAGTGGATGCTCGACCTCGTCGCCCTGGCGCACGCCGGTGTCGATGCGCACATGGGGCGTCTCGGCGGGCGTGCTGAGATAGGCGATGCGACCGGTGGCGGGCAGGAAGTCCCGATCCGGGTCCTCGGCGTAGACGCGGGCCTCGAAGGCGTGGCCGCTCTTGTTGATCTGCTCCTGGAAGCGGGGCAGGGGCTCGCCGTCCGCCACCCGCAGCTGCCATTCCACCAGGTCCAGGCCGGTGATCATTTCGGTCACCGGGTGCTCCACCTGGAGGCGGGTGTTCATCTCCATGAAGTAGAAGCGGCCGTCTCGATCGGCGATGAACTCCACGGTGCCGGCGCCCACGTAACCGATAGCCCGGGCGGCGGCCACGGCGGCCTCGCCCATCTCCCGCCGCCGCTCCGGCGTCATCCCCGGGGCGGGTGCTTCTTCCAGAATCTTCTGATGGCGGCGCTGCACGGAACAGTCGCGCTCGAACAGGTGCACGGCGTCGCCGTGGCGGTCCGCGAAGACCTGCATTTCGATATGCCGAGGCTCCAGCACGTACTTCTCGATCAGCACGTGCTCGTCGCCGAAGGACGAGGCCGCCTCGCGCTTGGCCGAGGCCAGCGCGGACTCGAAGTCCGCCGGGGCTTCCACCGTGCGCATGCCCTTGCCGCCGCCCCCGGCGGAGGCCTTGATCAGCACCGGGTAGCCGATCTCGTCGGCACGCTCGGCCAGGAAGGCCGGGTCCTGGTTGTCGCCGTGGTAGCCGGGCACCAGCGGCACGTTGGCCTTGTCCATGATCGCCTTGGCCGCGCTCTTTGAGCCCATGGCTCGGATGGCGTCTGCGGGGGGGCCGATGAAAACCACGCCGGCCTTGTGGCAGGCCTCGGCGAATTCGGCATTCTCGGAGAGAAAACCGTAACCCGGATGGATGGCCTGGGCGCCGCTCTTGCGGGCGACCTCCAGGATCAGGTCACCGCGCAGGTAGCTCTCCCGGGCAGGGGCCGGGCCCAGCAACCAGGCCTCGTCGCACATTTCCACGTGGCGCGCGCTGGCGTCGGCCTCGGAATAGACGGCCACGGTGCGCACACCCAGGCGGCGACAGGTCTGGGCGACCCGGCAGGCGATTTCCCCGCGATTGGCGATCAGGATTTTTTCAAACATGCCGGACCTGTTGGTGCCTGTCGGTGACTGTTACGAAAGTGCCGTCACTCCCGCGAGGGCGGACGCTTTCGTTCCCGGGGCCCGCGGCGCGCATACATGCGCCGTCATTCCCGCGAAAGCGGACTCTGTCATCTCCGCGCCTCCCGGCGCTCATACACGTCCCGTCATTCCCGCGAAAGCGGGAATCCAAGGAACGCCAAACAAGGCCGCGGCACCCACTGGATTCCCGCTTTCGCGGGAATGACAACGGGGGGAGGCCCCAACGTCCCGGGCCCGGAGACCGGGTGGATTCCCGCTTTCGCGGGAATGACGGCGGTGGCGAACGCCAGCGGGTGGCGTTGGTCGACCGCCCGGGCGGCGCTGGCCGTTGTTCGTTTGCCATCCTCAGAGCTCTCACCTTGGACATTCACCGCCACCCCGGGTTGCGCTTCTCCAGGAAGGCGGACAGCCCTTCCTGGCCCTCTTCGGAGACACGAATGTCGGCGATGCGCCGGGCCGTGTCCTCCACCAGGTACTGGTCGATGCGCCCGCGCGCCACGTCCTGGGCCAATTGCTTGGCCTCGGCCATGGCACGGGGACCGTTCTGCAGCAGGGCCTGGCAGATGGTGTCCACCCGCGCGTCCAGGTCCTCCGACGCCACCACTTCGTGAACCATGCCGATTCGCTGCGCCTGTTCGGCGTCGAAGCGCTCGGCGGTAAGAAAGTAGCGGCGGGCGTGACGCTCGCCGATGGCGTTGACCACGTAGGGGCTGATGGCGGCGGGGATCAGGCCCAGCTTGGCTTCGGAGAAGCAGAAAGTGGCGGCCTCCGAGGCCACGGCGATGTCGCAGCAGGCCACCAGCCCCACGCCGCCGCCGAACGCCGCGCCGTGAACCCGGGCCACGGTAGGCTTGCGCAAGCCGTTCAACGTGGCCATGAGCAGCGCAAGGGCCATGGAGTCCTCGTAGTTTTCATCGCGGGAGTAGCCGGCCATGCGGCGCATCCAGTTCAGGTCGGCGCCGGCGGAAAAGCTCTTGCCGGCACCGGCCAGCACCACGACGCGAACACGCTCGTCGCTCCCCAATCGGCGCAATTCCTCGGTCAACGCGGCGATCAAAGCGTCGTCAAAGGCGTTGTGGACTTCGGGCCGGTTCATGGTCAGCGTGGCGACGCCGCGCTCATCGACCTGAGTTACGAAGGTGTCCGATTCGCTCATGCGGTTATCTCTCCTCACATGCGGAACACGCCGAAGCGCGTATCCTCGATCGGGGCATTAAGCGCCGCGGAAATCCCCAACCCCAGCACCCGGCGCGTGTCGGCGGGGTCAATCACGCCGTCGTCCCACAGTCGCGCGGTGGCATAGTAGGGATGGCCCTGGTGCTCGTACTGCTCGCGGACGGGGGCCTTGAAGCGCTCCTCGTCCTCGGCGCTCCAGGTCTCGCCCTTGCGCTCCAGGCTGTCTCTTTTCACTTGGGCCAATACGTTGGCGGCCTGTTCGCCGCCCATGACGGAGATGCGCGCGTTGGGCCACATCCACAGGAAGCGCGGGCTGTAGGCGCGGCCGCACATGCCGTAGTTGCCTGCGCCGAAGCTGCCGCCGATCAGCACGGTGAACTTGGGCACGCGGCTGGTGGCCACGGCGGTGACCAGCTTGGCCCCGTCCTTGGCGATACCGCCGGCCTCGTATTTGCGGCCCACCATGAAGCCGGTGATGTTCTGCAGGAACACCAGCGGGATGCCGCGCTGGCTGCACAGCTCCACGAAGTGGGCGCCCTTCAGCGCGGATTCGGAGAACAGCACGCCGTTGTTGGCGATGATCCCCACCGGGTAACCGAAGATGCGGGCAAAGCCGCAGACCAGGGTGGTGCCGTACAGCGCCTTGAACTCATCCAGCTCGCTGCCGTCGACGATGCGGGCGATGACCTCGCGCACGTCGTAGGGCTTGCGGGGATCGTTGGGCACCACGCCGTGCAGCTCCTGGGGATCGTAGAGCGGCGCCACAGGCTCGCGAACTTCCAGGGGCATGGGCTTGGGCCGGTTCAGGTCCCGAACGATGCGCCGGGCGGTGCCCAGGGCGTGGGCGTCGTTCAGGGCGTAGTGGTCGGTCACGCCGGAGGTGCGGGAATGCACGTCGGCGCCGCCCAGCTCCTCGGCGGTCACGACCTCGCCGGTGGCGGCCTTCACCAGGGGCGGGCCGCCCAGGAAGATGGTGCCCTGTTCCTTGACGATGATGCTCTCGTCGGCCATGGCCGGCACGTAGGCGCCGCCGGCGGTGCAGGAACCCATGACCACGGCGATTTGCGGGATGCCCTTGGCGGACAGGTTGGCCTGGTTATAGAAGATGCGGCCGAAGTGATCCCGATCCGGGAAGACCTCGTCCTGGCTTGGGAGGTTGGCACCGCCGGAGTCGACCAGGTAGATGCAGGGCAGGTGATTCTGCTCGGCGATCTCCTGGGCGCGAAGGTGCTTCTTCACGGTGACGGGGTAGTAGGTGCCGCCCTTCACCGTGGCATCGTTGACCACCAACAGACACTCGCGCCCAGCCACCCGGCCGATGCCGGTAATGATGCCGGCGCCGGGGACCTGATCGTCGTAGAGTCCGTAGGCGGCCAGTTGCGAGAGCTCCAGGAAGGGCGAGCCCGGGTCCAGCAGCATTCGCACCCGGTCGCGGGGCAGCAGCTTGCCCCGGTCCGTGTGCCGCTTGCGGGCATGCTCGCCGCCGCCCTCGCTGACGGCCGCGACCTTGGCCCGCAAGTCGTCCACCAGCTCGGCCATGGCGGCCCGGTTGGCGGCGAACTCTTCGGAGCGGGGGTTGAGCTTGCTCTTTATCGCGGTCATTTCAGGCCTCTTGACCGGTCTGGGGCGTGCGGCGTCGCGCGCGGTCCGTCGATTTCCGCGAAAGCAGCTTCCATCGACCACGCGCCCTCGGGCGCCCATTCACGCTCCGTCATTCCCGCGAAAGCGGGAATCCAGAGGCGACCGATCGGTCGGATCCGCGTCGTGGATTCCCGCTTTCGCGGGAATGACGGGTTGGGCAGTCGGCGTCCCGAGAGGGCTCTTGGTATCGCGCCGTCTCGCCGCCGGTACGCCGCCGCTCGTGGTTCCGTTGGACTCACTTCGCTTTTCTCCTCCCGCATCGCCCGGCTGGCCGGCAAACCGTCGCTTACGCGGTCTCGGCAAACAATTCCCGGCCGATCAGCATGCGCCGGATCTCCGAGGTGCCGGCGCCGATTTCGTAGAGCTTGGCGTCGCGTAGCAGGCGGCCGGTGGGGTATTCGTTGATGTAGCCATTGCCGCCCAGGAGCTGGATGGCATCCAGGGCGCACAGGGTGGCCTTTTCGGCGGAGTAGAGGATGGCGCCGGCGGCGTCCTTGCGCGTGGTCTGGCCCCGGTCACAGGCGGCGGCCACGGCATACACATAGGCCTTGCAGGCGCTCATGGTGGTGTACATGTCCGCCACCTTGCCCTGGACGAGCTGGAACTCGCCGATGGCCTGGCCGAACTGCTTGCGTTCGTGGACGTAGGGCACCACCGCGTCCATGCAGGCCTGCATGATGCCCAGCGGCCCGCCGGAGAGCACGGCGCGCTCGTAGTCCAGGCCGCTCATGAGCACGTTCACGCCCTTGTTGAGCTGGCCCAGGATGTTCTCCTCGGGCACCTCGCAGTCCTGGAACACCAGCTCGCAGGTGTTGGAGCCGCGCATGCCCAGCTTGTCCAGCTTCTGGGCGGTGGTGAAGCCGGGCATGCCCTTTTCGATCAGGAAGGCGGTGATCCCGCGGGGGCCGGCGTCCGGGTCGGTCTTGGCGTAGACCACCAGCACGTCGGCGTCGGGGCCGTTGGTGATCCACATCTTGTTGCCGTTGAGTACATAGCGGTCGCCGTTCCTGGCGGCCCGCAGGCGCATGCCCACCACATCGGAACCGGCACCGGGCTCGCTCATGGCCAGCGCGCCCACGTGTTCGCCGCTGATCAGCTTGGGCAGGTATTTCTGCTTCTGTTCCTCGCTGCCGTTGCGGTGGATCTGATTCACGCAGAGGTTGGAATGGGCGCCGTAGGACAGGCCCACCGAGGCCGAGGCCCGGCTGATCTCCTCCATGGCCACCACGTGGGCCAGGTAGCTCATGGCGCTGCCGCCGTATTCCTCCTCCACCGTCAGGCCCAGCAGGCCCATGTCCCCGAACTTGCGCCACAGGTCGGCGGGGAATTCGTTGTCGCGGTCGATGTCCGCGGCCCGGGGCGCGATTTCACGTTCGGCAAAAGCGGCCACGGAATCCCGCAGCATGTCGACGGTTTCGCCCAACCCGAAGTTCAGCGAGGGGAACTGAATCATGGTGCCTCCAAATCTGGTCACGGTTCGCCGGGCAAGGTGCGCGCCGGGGTCATGACGGAAATCCTAGGCGTAGTTTACGTTAACGTCAACGTAAGGATGGAGACCGATACCTACGGCGCTCGGTGCAAGTATAGCCAGTCAGTCCGCGCCGGCGGCTTCCGCCAGGCGTTCGGCCAGCAACTCGCGGCACCGGGCTTCCGATGTGTCCAACTCCGCCAGAGCGGCGTCGATATCCCGCCGCTGCTGCTCCAGCTTGGCCCGCTTGCGGGCCAACACATCCAGGTAGTACTCCAACTGCCGGCGCTGGCCGTTGGGGCGGTCATAGAGAATGAAGGTTTCCCGGATTTCGTCCAGGGTGAACCCCAGGCGTTTGCCGCGGAGAATCAGCTTGAGGCGGGCACGCTCACGGGGGCTGTAGATGCGGCGCTGTCCCTGACGGGTGGGGTTGAGCAGGCCGCGATCCTGATAAAAGCGGATGGCCCGGGTGGTGATGCCGAATTCCCGGGCCAGGTCACCGATGCTGTAGCTTTGTTTGCTCATTGTGTCGCCTGCATTCCCGTTTACGTAAACGTAAACAATGCGCGGCAAAAATGCACGCGGCAAAGATCGATGGTGTGGGCTTTGCCCCAAGCAAACAAAGAAGGCCCGGCCCCGCCGGGGGAGTGGCGGAAGCCGGGCAGCGAGATGGAACCTTCGGCGGTTTAGTCCTTACCGCCCTGACCGGACGATCCTTGGTGTCCGGACTTGGATTTCTCCTGCTCTTCGAACGCGGCGAATTCGGAATCCACCTTGTCCTTCGCGACGTTGACGGTAATCTTGCCCTTGGCCGCAGTGGTGTTGACGCGATTCCACGGAACCACATACTGCTTGCCGCCCACGCCCAGCAAACCGCCGGAATTCAACACCACGGCCGTAACCTGGCCGGAACTGGGGTCGACCAGCACATTGGAGATGGTGCCAATCGTCTCGCCACGGCCGTTGTGAACCTCCTCGTCGACCACGCTCATGCCGCGCGCGGCGCCGGGATGGGCCATGGCGCCCTGTTGCTGCTGCATCTGGGTGTTGGTGCCCGCGTCGTTGCCGGCGGCACCGTTGGCGTGGCCGTCCGCAGCGTAAGCGCCGCCCGCCAGAGCCAGGCCCAGGGCCGTGCTCAAGGCAGCCGTGATCATCCGTTTCATAGTCATGGCGCGTCCCTCTGTTGCTGCTCATAGTGGCTCGAAGAAAAAAAGGGACGTCCGTGTCCCAGGCCGGCCTGATATCCTCGACTTAACGTGGCCTCCGCGCTCAACCGGTCCATTCGGTTGTTGGCTTTCCTTTGCCGAGCGCCACGTTGAGCGAGGCCGGCGGGACGCCCTCAGACCCTATGGCTCTTCGCCTTGGCGACAAGGGGACGGGGCGTCCGCACCAGAGAGCAGAGCATCGAGCGTGCCAACAATCGTATCCCACTGTTTTTACAATTGATTTAATTGGCTCATCGATTCAACAGCGGTGGGCCGGCGGCCCACAACCGTCGCCGAGTCCCAACAGCGGTTTCCGGCATGAACCGCTAAGCGACTGTTTGGCGGCCTTATTCCTCCGTATCAAATCCGCGACGGTGGCACGCCCCCGCCTCCCCCGTTCTCCGGTAGTTCTTCACATAGTCGGGCACCTGCCCATGGGCCTGGTACGGTGCCGGAGCGGGGGTGCCGACCACGGTGTGCAGCGGGACCACTCCCGCCCAATGAGGCAGGCCGCGGTCCGTCTCCAAATCGTTGGGCGAGCCCTGGCGAACCTTGAGCGTGACCCGGTCGATGGTCATGGACAGCACACCCGTGGCCGACAGTTCCTTGGAGTTCCCCCGGCGCGCATCCTCGCTGCGCCCGGGCACCACGTGGTCGACCACACGATCCAGCGCCTCGGCCTTGGCCGCTGACTCCCGGATGGCTTCCGGGCGTCCGGCCACGACCACCGAACGGAAATTGATCGAGTGACGCAGCGCCGACTTGGCAAGCACCAGGCCATCCACCAGCGTCACCGTCAGGCTCACGGCGGGTCCGTCCGCCAGCGCCTTGAAGAAGCGTCCACCCTGGGCGGCGTGAAGGATGATGCGATCGCCATCCCGCGCATAGACCATGGGCAGGCAGACCGGCTCGCGCCCCAGGCTGAAGGCGACGTGGGCCACCAGTCCTTCGTCCAGGACGGCGTAGGCTTCGGCGCGCTCGTCGGTGAGCGCCTTGTAGGTGGGCTCCGCGAAGGGTCCTTGCACAGTCATGGGTGAATCTCCTGGGCTGAATGACGGTTTCGATGCTATAGGAAAGTGGCATAATTCAAAGGTCCATTTATGAACGATTAAGGTGGTCCACTTTCCATGCCTTCCAGCACCTCAGCGCGAAGCGACGAGACCAAACACCGGGCCGTGTACGCCCGCCTGCGCGAGGACATCCTCAGCGGCCGCTACGCGCCCGGCGACAAGCTGCCTTCCAGCCGCGAGCTGGCCGCGGCCGTGGGCTGCGCCCGCAACACCGCCGTGCAGGCCTACGAACGGCTGCTGGCTCACGGTTACGTGGAGACGCGGCACGGGTCGGGCACCTTCGTCACGAGGGCGGCGGATCCAGCAGCGGAACCCGGCAAGGGCCAAGAGGCGCGCCTTCCCCAAACCGAGCTGGCCCGCCTGGCCCAGAGGTTCCGAGCATCACGCCAGCACGCCCGTGCCCTGGTTCCGCAAAATCCGCGGGTGAACTTCCAGTACGGGGCGGTGCAGTTGGACCAGGCGTTCAGCCGCGTCTGGCAACGGCTGGTCACACGAGAGGCGGGCGCGCTGCCGACGGAATACCAGGAACCGGAGGGGACGCCACGACTGCGCCGCGCCCTGGCGGACTACCTTCGTAGACGCCGGCGCATGGTGGTCGATCCGGATCAGGTGATCGTCACCTCGGGTTCCCAACAGGCGTTGGATCTGATCGCGCGCACCACGCTGGACCGGCACCGCCGCGCGGTCATCGAGGAGCCCGGCTATCCCGGCGCCCGGGTCGCATTCCAGGCCAGCGGCGCCGAGGTCGCCACCTGCCCGGTGGACCACGCCGGCCTGTGTGTGGAAAGCCTGCCGGACCGTGCCGATCTTGCCTATGTCACGCCTTCGCATCAGTTCCCGACGGGCGCAGTGTTGCCCGTCGGTCGGCGCCTGGAACTGCTGCGCTGGGCGGAGCGCGCGGGCGCGTTCGTTTTCGAGGACGACTACGACAGCGAATTCCGCCATGCCGGCCCGCCCCTGGAAACGCTGCAGTCCCTGGACGACACCGGCCGGGTGGTCTATTGCGGAACCTTCTCCAAGATCATTTCGCCCGCCCTGCGAGTCGGTTTCCTGGTGGTGCCGGAGGCCTTGGTCGATTCAGTGCGCGCCGTGAAGTGGATTACCGACCGCTCCAGCGGCGACATGGCCCAGAACGCGCTGGCGGCGCTGATCGAGGACGGACACCTGGAGCGGTTCATCCGCCGGGCGGGAAGAAGGCTCACCGGCCGGTGCAACACGCTGACACGGGGGCTGAAACAGCGCTTCGGCGCGACCGTGGAAATCAGCGGCAGTCACACGGGGATGCATATCGTCGTTCAGTTCCCCGGGCTGCCGGCGGCACGGACCGACGATCTGGTCCGCGCGGCGGGGGAAGAAGGGATTGCTGTGTATCCGGCTACGCTCTACCGGTCCGATCCGGATCAGGGGTGTGCCGGCATGATGCTGGGCTATGCGACGGTGTCGCGGGCGGAGATTGAAGTTGCGCTGCCGGCGTTGGAGCGGGCTTGGGGTGGGATGCTAAGCGAATAAGGCGGCTTCGCCGGATTGATGGGTTACGCTGCGCTCTACCCACCCTACATTGGGCTTGGCACCCCCAAATCCCGTGACGGCGCCGAGCACGGGTGCGAATGAAGGTCTGAGCCCCGAAAGGGGGCGGGCGAGGGATCACCCGCGTTACGGCCTGAGAAGCCAGCATGTTAGGCGCGCCGCGCAGGGGCGCGAAAGCCCCGCCCAAACAATCGCCGCATTGCGGCACAAAACCCTGTTATCCAATGTAGGGTGGGTTAGCGAAGCGTAACCCACCAACCCGTGCGCCACCGGCGCACACAAACCTAAACCCCCAACCCCTTCAACCGCTCCCGCGCCTTCGCCACCTGCGCCCGCACCTGCTCCGGCGCGGTCCCGCCGATGTGATTGCGCGCGGCGACGGAGCCTTCCAGGGTCAACACCTCGAACACGTCCTGCTCGATGGTGTCGGAGAAACCCTTCAACTCCTCCAGGCTCATCTCGCTGAGGTCCTTGCCGGACTCCACCCCATGACGCACGGCCCGCCCAACGATCTCATGGGCGTCGCGGAACGGCACGTCCTTGCGGACCAGGTAGTCCGCCAGGTCGGTGGCGGTGGAGAAACCCTTCCTGGCGGCCGCGTACATGGCCTCCTTGCGCACCTGCACGGCCGGGACCATGTCGGCGAAGGCATGCACCGACGCCTTGACGGTATCCGCCGCGTCGAACAGGGGCTCCTTGTCCTCCTGGTTGTCGCGGTTGTAGGCCAGCGGCTGGCTCTTCATCAGCGTCAGCAGGGCCACCAGGTGGCCGTTCACCCGGGCGGTCTTGCCGCGCACGATTTCGGCCACGTCCGGGTTCTTTTTCTGCGGCATGATGCTGGAGCCGGTGCAGAAGCGGTCCGGCAGGTCGATGAACCCGACCAGCGGCGAGGCCCAGATCACCAGTTCCTCGGCCATGCGCGACAGATGCATGGCAATCAGCGCCGCGGCGGCGCAGAACTCGATGGCGAAGTCGCGATCGGACACGGAATCCAGCGAGTTGTTGCTGGGCCGGTCGAAGCCCAGCTCGGCACAGGTCATTTCCCGGTCGATGGGATAGGTGGTGCCCGCCAGCGCGGCTGATCCAAGGGGCATGACGTTCACCCGCTTGCGGCAATCCTCCAGGCGTTCCTGGTCGCGCACCAGCATCTCGTACCAGGCCAGCATGTGGTGGCCGAAGGTCACGGGCTGGGCCACCTGCATGTGGGTGAAGCCCGGCATGATGGTGTCGGCCTCGCGCTCGGCCAGCTCCACCAGGCCCTGCTGAAAGCGGATCAGCTCGGCGCGCACCGCATCGATTTCGTCGCGCAGGTAGAGGCGCACGTCGGTGGCCACCTGATCGTTGCGCGAGCGGCCGGTGTGCAGCTTCTTGCCGGCATCACCAATGCGGTCGGTGAGCCGCTTTTCGATGTTCATATGCACGTCTTCCAGGGCCGGCGACCACTGGAACTCGCCCCGCTCGATCTCCTCACGAATGGCGGAAAGCCCCTCCGCGATCGCCTTGAACTCGGACTCGGTCAGGACCCCGGCCTTGGCCAGCATGCGGGCGTGGGCGATGGAGCCCTGAATATCATGGCGGTAAAGGCGCCGATCGAAATGCTCGGAGGCGGTAAAGGCCTCGACGAAGGCATCGGTGGCCTCGGTGAAACGGCCGGTCCAAAGCTGGCTGGATTTCTTCTCGCTCATGTATCAATCCCGTCAGGGTGCTTGGTAATAGGGGCGCCGGGCGCAAATCATAGCATGGGCCCACCGCGCCACGCGCGGCCACGGGAATGCGACCCAGGTCTCATACACGCCGATTCCGCTTGCGGTTTTTGCCCGGCGTGAACAGACTGGAGGTGCGTCTGCGAGGCCACCGTTCACCGGGCTGTCAACGCAGCGGCGCCAAGAGTCCGGCCAACACCAAACCGGCCGCACCGAAAAATAACAATCCACGGCGACACGCGGTGGACAACGGCCCTGCCCGGGGACGGCATTTGAAGACCCAGGATTTCTTCCTCCCGGATTTCTGCCAGATCCGCCCCGTGTTCGGGGTGGTGATCACCGGTGAACTGCTTGCGTTCGTTCTCACGCTGGCTCAACCGGACGCCGGCAGGTGGGGCACCCTCAGCCTGGTCTCCCTCTATGTGCAATGGATCGCGCTGCCCTCGGCGGCGCTGCTGTGTGCTCTTCGTCCCCGACTTGCGCGCTTCCGGGACGGGACGGCGGGGATGCTCGCCCACGGCGTGGTCATGCTCGTCACCGTCGCGGTCAGCGAAGCGGGGTTTCGCCTGATCTACGAACCCCTGCGTGAAACCGGTCACGGCGGCTTTCTGCTGCGCAGCGTGGCGATCAGCGCCATCGTCACCGCGGTGATGCTGCGCTACCTCTATATGCAGCATTCCTGGCGCCAACGGCTGAAAATGGAGTCCGATGCGCGCATCGAAGCGCTCCAGGCGAGAATTCGTCCACATTTTTTATTCAATAGCTTGAATACCATCGTATCTATGGTCCGGAGCCAGCCGGAGGCTGCCGAGCGGGCGGTCGAAGACCTGGCGGACCTGTTTCGCGCCAGCCTGGATCAGGGAAGCCGCTTGGTCTCCCTCGACCGGGAATGCGAACTGGCGCGGGGCTACCTGCGGATGGAAGACCTGCGCCTCGGCGACCGGCTCTCCGTCGAATGGGCAATGGAGGAGTTGCCCGACGACGCCCTGCTACCGCCGCTGACACTGCAGCCGCTACTGGAGAATGCCGTCTACCACGGGATTGAACCCCGCGTGGAAGGCGGCTGGCTTCGCGTCTCCGGCGCACGGCAGGACAACGATCTGGTCTTGGAGATAGGTAACTCCCGGCCGCCTGAAGGAACCGGGCGGCGCCGAAGCGGAATCGGCATGGCCCAGGAAAACGTTAGGGAACGCCTGGCGCTGGCCTTCGCGGACGAAGGCCGGTTCGAGGTCGAACAAACACAAGAAGAATACCGGGTACGGTTGCGGTTTCCCTACCGCAAGGGGGGCGGATGAGAGTGCTGATTGTCGACGACGAGGCGCCCGCGCGCGAGCGGCTCTCGCAGCTGCTGGCCGCGGTGGGCGACCACCAGGTGCTGGGCGAGGCGCGCAACGGCAGGGAGGCCGTGGATCTCGCCACATCGGGCCGGCCCGATGTGGTGTTGATGGATATCCGAATGCCGGGCATGGACGGGTTGGAGGCGGCGGCTCGGCTAAGCATGCTCGACGAACCGCCGGCGGTGATCTTCGTCACCGCCTACGGCGAACACGCGCTGGAGGCATTCGAAACCCAGGCGGTGGACTACGTGGTCAAACCCGTGCGCCGGGATCGCCTGGCCGACGCCCTGAACAAGGCCCGCCGCCTCAACCGCGCCCAGCTCAAGGCCCTCAGCGAAGCCGCGGACCAGTCCACCGGCCGCGAACACATCCTCTGCCGGCGGCGCAGCGGCCTGGAGCTGATCCCCATCGAGGACGTGTTCTATTTCCAGGCCGACAACAAGTACGTCACCGTCTGCCATCGCGAAGGCGAAGACCTGATCGAAGACTCGCTCAAACAGCTTGAAACGCAGTTCGGCCCGCGTTTCGTTCGCATCCATCGCAACGCCCTGGTGGCACGCCCTCATCTGGGCGGGCTGGAGAAATCCGGCAACGGCCAGCATTACGTCAACGTCCGCGACTCCGGCACCCGCCTGGAAGTCAGCCGCCGTCACGTGGCGGAGGTCCGGCGGCTGCTGCGGCAGTTGGGGGATTAGCTGCGGTTGTCGGATTACGCTGCGCTAATCCGACCTACATGTGGTCGATGGTCTTGTGCCGCTTCGCGGCGATGAATTGGTCGGCGATGTCACCCTTCGGATTCCCTGCGCGCGGGCGCCATCAACGGAGGGTTAAGAGGTGCCAGTGCCCTTTTAGATTTTGGGTGGGTAGAGCGAAGCGAAACCCATCAACCCATGTAGGTCGGATTAGCGCAGCGTAATCCGACACGCCGGCGAAGCCACCTCACCCCTCCAATGTTTAAACTTCCCCCCCGAGCGGTTAAAGTTTCTGCGCATCTCAACGCGCACTGAACACCTCAACCGGGATCCGACACACCGCCCATGGCTTCCACTCTCCGCATTGCCACCCGCAAAAGCCCCCTTGCCGTCTGGCAAGCGGAACATGTTGCCGATCTGCTCCGCCGAGCCCATCCCGGGCTGGAGGTGGAACTGGTGAAAATGAGCACGCGCGGGGACAAGATTCTCGACGCACCGCTGGCGAAGATCGGCGGCAAGGGCCTTTTCCTGAAGGAACTGGAGCAGGGCCTGCTGGAAGGCCGGGCCGATATCGCCGTGCACTCCATGAAGGACGTACCCGCGGAAATCACGCCGGACCTCCACGTGCCGGTCATCCCGGAGCGAGGCGACCCCCGTGACGCCTTCGTCTCCAACAACTACGCGATGCTGAACGATCTCCCCCAGGGTGCCCGGGTCGGCACCGCCAGCCTGCGGCGCCAATGCCAGATCAAGGCGGCGCGCCCCGACCTGAAAGTGCTGACACTGCGCGGCAGCGTCAATACCCGGCTGGCGAAATTGGACGACGGGGAATTCGATGCCATCGTGCTGGCCGCCTCCGGGCTCATGCGCCTGGGACTGGAACAACGCATCACGCGGGTCATCCCCCCCGAGGAGAGCCTGCCCGCGGTCGGTCAGGGCGCCCTGGGTATCCAGTGCCGCGTCGACGACCCCGAAATCAATGCCATGATCGCCAAGCTGGATCACGAACACAGCAACCGGGTGGTCAGCGCCGAGCGGGCCGTGAACCGCCGGCTGGAAGGCAGCTGCCAGGTGCCCATCGCGGCCCACGCCCAGCTGGCCGGCGGCGAAATATTCCTTCGCGCCCTGGTGGGCGCGCCCGACGGCGCCGAGGTCATTCGCGGCGAGATCAAGGGCCCGGTCGAACACGGAGAGGCCCTGGGTGAACAGCTGGCGCGGGATCTGCTGGCCCGCGGTGCCGACCGGATTCTGCGCGAACTCTACGAGACGGATTGAGGGCCATGGTGAACGGGCGACCCCTCCAAGGCGTCACCGTTCTGGTCACCCGACCGGAGCCCAAGGCCGGCGAATTGGCGGCGAGCCTGCAGAAAGCGGGCGCGCGGGTCCTGATCTACCCCGCCATTGAAATCCAACGCCTGAACCCGCCGGCGCTGCGGGCGACACTCGCAACGGCGGGCGAGGCGGACTGGCTGATCTTCGTCAGCCCCAACGCCGCGGAACATGGCCTGGCGGCGTTGCGCGCCGCGAAGCACGTTCCAGCCCGCTGGCCGCGTGTCGCCGCAGTGGGCGAGAGCACCGCTCGAATATTGGCCGAGCGGGGCGTGCCCGACACGCTTACACCTCGGGAAGGCACCGACAGCGAAGCGCTTCTTGCCGAGCCGCCCTTGCAGGCAGTGGCCGGCAAACGCATTATCATTTTCCGAGGGCAAGGGGGCAGGGAACTGCTCGCGGACACATTGCGCGAGCGCGGTGCAACGGTGGACTACGCCGAGTGCTATCGGCGGGAGCCGCCCTCGGCCGATCCGGTTCCCATCCAGCGGGCATTGGCCCGGGGTGAAGCGGATGTGGCCGTCATCACCAGCGTCAACGGCCTGGAAAACCTGCTCGAAAGCCTGGGGGCGGATGCCTTGCGGGCGCTGCCGGTGGTGACGGTCAGCGCACGAGTGGCCGACGCCCTGCGGCGGGAGGGCTTCCGCCACCAAGCGGTTGTCGCACCGTCACCGTCCACGCAGGGACTTACCCGCGGCGTGATAGGCTGGCATCAATAGGGCCTGCTGGCCCTCGGCATAGGAAGCATCCATGGCGGACGACCAAAAAACTCCGGCTCCGGCTGAACCGCAGGGCTCAGGCAAAGCCGCCAAACCGGCGCCCCGGAAGACAGGCGGCCCCAGCGGACGGGTGATTGCCGCGGTGGCTATTCTGCTGATTCTGGTCACGGCCGCCGCTGGTGGCGCGGGGGGCTACTACCTCTGGCGCCAGCAGCAGGACCTGGCGGCCCAGCAGAAGAACTACGTCACCACCCTGGAAATGGCCGATCTGCGGGACAAGCTCAAGGATCGGGCAGACCAGTTGGGGGCGCGAATGGATTCGTTGGCCTCCCAGCAGTCCAACACCGTGCAGCACCTTGCATCCCTGGACGAGTCGCTTAAAGGCATCCGCAACGCCCAGGACAACGTGCAGCAGCAGCTGCAGAAGGTGGAGCGCCTGGCCGCCGTCAACCGCGACGACTGGGTCCGCTCCGAGGCCGCCTACCTGGCCCGGCTCGCCCGCTACCGCGTGACCTTCCGCCGCGACGTGGACGGCGCTCTGGACGCACTGAAAACCGCCGACGGCCTGCTCGCCCGCCTGGGCGGCCAGGCGGTGGACGCACGCCAGGCGGTCGCCAAGGCCGTCAACGAGCTGCTGGCCGTGAAACAGCCTGATCTCCAGGCCGTCAACCACCAGCTTTCGACGCTGATCAGCCAAGCCCCGGACCTGCCGGTGGTACGGCCGGGCACCACCCAGGCAAAGACAACGGAACCCCCGGAACCCAAGGCCGATCTGTCGACCCTCCAGGGTTGGCGCCAAGCTGCCGGCCGTGCCTGGGACCGTTTCACCCACAGCATCGCGCAATTGGTGGTCATTCAGCGCCGGGATCAAACGCCTCCCCTGGTCAAACCGGACGAACGGCCCCTGGTTCACCAGAATCTCATCCTTCGCCTGGAACAGGCCCGCCTGGCTGCGGCCCAGGCCAACGGCGAGCTCTACAACCAGAGCCTGAACGAGGCCAAGCAGTGGCTGGAAACCTATTTCGAGCCGCAAGCCGCTCCGGTCCAACAGGCCTTGGCAACCATTCGGCAGTTGTCATCCGTGAACGTCGCGCCGGCCCTGCCCACGCTTGACGAACTGAAGGGCCTGGCCGGCGAGAGCACGCCCGGGGGCACGAAATGAAGCGGCTGTTCCTGGCGATTCTGGTACTGCTGGTCAGCGCCGCCGCTGCCCTGTGGTTCCGCGAACAGGCGGGCTACGTGGTCATCACTGCGGGCCACTACACCATCGAAACCAGCCTGTTCCTGCTGGTGGGTGCCATCATTGCCTGCTTCATCGCCCTCTATGCCCTGGTCGGTGTGGTTCGCCGGGTCTGGGGCGCGCCGCGGGGCGTCAAGCGGTGGTGGACCGGGCGGCGCAGCGGCAAGGTCCGGGACCGCATGGTGCGTGGCTTGATTCGTCTCAATGAAGGCGAGTTCGCGGAGGCCGAACGGCTCCTGCTACAGGATGTGGAGCGCAGCGACGCGCCGCTGCTGAACTATCTGGGCGCGGCGCTGGCCGCTCACCGGCGCGCCGACAACGCCGAACGGGATCGCTATCTGGCCCTCGCGGACAAGGCCGATCCCACGGCGGCGCTGTCGGTGGGCCTGCTTCAGGCTCAGCTGCAGATCGAGGATCGGCAGTGGGAAATGGCCTTCGCCACGCTCAACTACCTGCACGGCCGTTATCCCAAACATCCCCGCATCCTTCTGCTGCTGAGTCGCACTTGCGCGGCGCTGGGAGAGTGGCGGCGCATGCTGGAGATTCTGCCGGCGCTACGCAAGCAGAACGCCATCACCGATGACGAAGCGGACGGCCTGGAACAACGGGCGGCGGTCGGAATCCTGGGCCAGAGCACCCGGGAGGGTTCGCAGAAACTGCAAAGCGCCTGGGACTCCCTGCCGAAGCGCCTGCGCAAGAACGCCGATGTGATGCTGGCCTATATCGATGCGCTGCTGGAAAACCCGGAAACCCACGCCGGCGCCGAAACGCAGATCCGCAACCAATTGAAGCAGGAGTGGGATGCCCGCCTGGTGGACCGCTACGGCCGCATCGAGGGCGCACCCGCGGAAGCCGCCTTCGCCCAGGCCGAGGCCTGGCTCAAGGATCGCCCGGAGGACCCGACCCTGTTGATCGCGGCGGGCCGCCTCGCCCTGGCAAGTCGGGTCTGGGGCCGGGCCCGAAGCTATCTGGAGGCGGGTACCGCCCGGGGCGGCGAACCGGAGGCGCTGTTCCTGCTTGCCGGATTGCTGGACCGCCTGGGAGAGCCCGAAGAGGCCGGCCAGTACTACCGCCGCGCCGCTCAGGCGGCAGGCGAGCTTACGGCGCCGAAGATCCTGGAGGAGGTCCACCCGAACTCTCCGGCGAAGGCCGAGGGATAGCGTCGGCGGGGGCGGTGTCCACCACCCGGAATCGCACGATCCCGACCAACTGTCCGCTCTCGGTCATCACCGCCACGGACCAACGCCCCACGGGATCCGCGGGGAAGCTCCGCTTGTGGGTCCAGGCCCGGTATCCCTGCCGGCGGCCGCCGGTGATCTGAAGCGGGATTCGGTCCACCACCCGGCCGTTCAACCGCCACACGTGATACACCCCTTCGCGCAATCCGCGTGGCGCGCGGATTGCCGTGTATGCATACAGGCCCTGGTGGTGCAGCGTTTGCGCCTGCAGCACCTGCCGCTGAGGCCCGGGCTCCCGATTTGCTTCGTCCACGCTCGTGGTCACGGCGACCCGACTCAGCCAGAGCGTGGCCGGCGGAACCCACGGCTTGCCCGCATAGGCCGCGCCGGCCAGCGACACGGCCAACCCCGCCATCACCCAGAAACGCCACCGCCGCCAGTTGGGAACCACATCGGCGAGGCTGGGCATGATCAACACGGCGGAGGCCAGGCACGCCAGATCGTAGCTCTGGCCCGTGGTCAGGTGCAGCAGAATGGGCAGCGCGGTGAGCATCATCACGAACAGCGCGAAGCCGTGATACGCCATATAGAACCAACGCCGGGACGCCAGCCGGTGGAAATAGACGGGGTCGAGGATGGACACCAGCGCCGCCATTGCCACCAGCACGGTGAACAGGCCCTGGGGCGTGGTCCAGGTGGTGGTTACCAGGAAAAACGGGAGAACGAAGAAGAAGGTTTCCTGGTGGATCATCTGGGTGGCGAAGCGCAGCACACCTCCGGGCAGGGACTGCCCCGTGACACGCTCGAACCAACTGCCCAGCACGCGTTCGGCGGTCAGCCACAACCAGCTCAGCAACATCAAGGCGGTGAGCACGCCCGCCAGCGACTGGCTGCGCCGGACCAGCAGGAAGCTCGCCACGCCGGACAGGAAACTGAAAGCGGGCAACCAATGACGATACGGCCTGAGCCTGACCAACAACCGCAACAGCGGATACTTCAACCGGGCGTTCAGCACGGCCCACTCCTTCGACCGGAAGGCGGCGTCGGCCGCCGGAGGTGTTACGCACCGTAACAGAAAGTGTCTTGATTTCCTTATCAACTGGCGCCACCCTGTGCGATTATCGTCGCGCAGGGTGATGATTCCGGGCTATTTGCCGCGATGGCGGAAGGCCGTAAACATCCCTCCGTGCCGGATGTCTCCGGGGGCAGGTGCATGCTCCGGCTCACTGCGCAACGAAGACTCCCGCCGCGGCCCAATACGTATCGACATGCCCGCCACAGCCCCATCGGATACTACGGGCGGGAGCGTCACGGCGTCCAACGATCAACAAAACTGGGAACGGGAATCAACGTGATAAAGCGTCTTCTGATCGTCCTGGTACTCCTCGCCCTCGTGTTCGGCGGTATTTTCGGGTGGAAGTACTACTCCATGCAGCAGATGGCGGCCCAGGCGTCCCATGGTCAGCCTGCCGCCACCGTGGCCTCGGCAACCGTCCGCCAGGAACAGTGGGAGCCCACGCTGTACGCCATCGGCAACCTGACCGCGATTCAGGGCGTGGACGTGGCCAACGAGGTGGCCGGCATCGTCGACAGCGTCAACTTCGAATCCGGCCAGCAGGTCAAGAAGGGCGATGTCCTGGTCAAGCTGGACGACCGCACCGACCGCGCCGAACTGCAGGGCCTGGTGGCCCAGCGGCGGCTGGCCGAAGTGCAGTTCGACCGCCTCAAGAAACTGCTTGCCCAGAAATCCACATCCAAGTCCCAGTACGACGAGGCCCAGGCTCAGCTCCAAAGCGCCCAGGCACAGGTCGACGCCAAGCGCACGGTGATCGACAAGAAGTCCCTGAGCGCGCCGTTTAGCGGCCAGGTGGGCATCCGCAAAGTGGACGTGGGCCAGTACCTGCCGCCGGGCACGGCGGTGGTCACGCTGCAGGCGCTGGATTCGCTCTACGTGGATTTCAGCCTGCCCGAGCGCGATATCGCCCAGGTCAGCCCCGGCCAGGCGGTCAAGGTGACCGTGCAGGCCTACCCAAATCGCGAGTTCACCGGCAAGATCTCCGCCATCAGCCCCAAGGTGGAATCCGGCACGCGCAGCCTGCAGCTGCGGGCCACGGTGCCCAATTCCGACAAGCTGCTGCGCCCCGGCATGTTCGCCAACGTGCATGTGCAGCTGCCCACGCGCAATTCCGTGCTGACGGTACCGCGCACGGCCATCACCTATAACCCCTACGGCGATTCCGTGTTCCTGATCGTGGAGCAGGACGGCAAGAAGGTGGTTCAGCGGCGCCAGGTGGAAACCGGCGAAGTGCGCGAGGGCCAAGTGGAGATATCCAAGGGCCTCAAGGCCGGCGACGTGGTGGTTCGCGCCGGGCAGGTGAAACTGCGCAACGGCCAGCCGGTGACCATCGACAACTCCGTCGAGCTCAAGCCGAAGCAGGGCGAAGGCGAGGGCTGAGCCGAGCCGGTGCCCCCATGAAGCCCGGCCGCCGCCGGGCCTGACGATCACAACGAGAGCGGCCATCCATGAAGTTCACCGACCTCTTCATCCGCCGACCCGTGCTCTCCACCGTGGTGAGCCTGATCATCCTGGTCATCGGCCTGCGGTCGATCGCGCTGCTGGAACTGCGCGAGTATCCGGAGACCAAGAACACCGTGGTCACGGTGACCACCGCCTATCCCGGCGCCAGCAGCGATCTGGTCAAGGGCTTCATTACCACCCCGCTGCAGCAGGCCATTGCCGAGGCGGACGGAATCGACTACCTCTCCGCCACCAGCGTGCAGGGGCGCTCGACCATCGAAGCCCACATGCAGCTGAACTACGACCCCAACGCCGCGGTGGCGGAAATCCAGGCCAAGGTGGCCAGTCAACGCAACACCTTGCCGGCGGAAGCCGAGGACCCGGTGATCACCTCCACCACCGGCGACTCCACGGCGCTGATGTACATGGCCTATTACAGCGACACCATGTCGCTGCCGCAGATCACGGACTACCTCAACCGCGTGGTCCAGCCCAAACTCCAGGCCATCCCGGGGGTGGCCAAGGCCCGGGTGTTCGGCAGCCGCACCTTCGCCATGCGTATCTGGCTGGACCCGCAGAAGCTGGCCGCCTACAACCTCACCGCCGAAGACGTGGTAGGCGTGCTGCAGGCCAACAACTACCTGGCGGGCATCGGCCAGAGCAAGGGCAACTATGTGGCGCTGGACATGGACGCCACCACCGCCGTGGACAACACCAAGGCGTTCCGCAACCTGGTGCTACGCCACCAGAACGGCGCGTTGGTGCGCCTGCGTGACGTGGCCAAGGCCGATCTGGGCAGCGAGGACTACAACACCGCCACCTGGTACAAGGGCAAACCCGCCATCTTCGTGGGCATCGAGCAGGCGCCCGGCGCCAATCCGCTGACCGTCGCCCAGCGCGTGCACAAGGCCCTGCCCGACATCCGCAGCCAGTTGCCGGAAGGCGTGAAGGTGCAATTGCCCTACGACGCCTCCGAGTTCATCCAGGATTCCATCAACGAGGTCTTCCAGACGCTGGCCGAGGCGGTAATCATCGTGCTGGTGGTCATCTACCTGACCCTGGGCGCGTTCCGAGCGGCCATCGTCCCGGCGCTGGCCGTGCCGCTGTCGATGATCGGCGGTGCCTTCGTCATGCTGCTGGCGGGCTTTTCCATCAACCTGCTGACCTTGCTGGCCATGGTGCTCGCCATCGGGCTGGTGGTGGACGACGCCATCATCGTGGTGGAGAACGTCCACCGACACATCGAAATGGGGGAAACCAAACTCCAGGCGGCGCTCAAGGGCGCGCGGGAGCTCGCGACGCCCATCATCGCCATGACCACGACCCTGCTGGCGGTGTATGCCCCCATCGGCTTCATGGGGGGCTTGATCGGCACGCTGTTTACCGAGTTCGCCTTCTCCCTGGCGGGTGCCGTGCTGATCTCCGGCGTGGTGGCGCTGACCTTCTCGCCCATGCTCTCGTCCAAGGTGCTCAAGGCCAAGGGCAACGAAGGCCGGTTCGAAACGGCCGTGCAGCACTTCTTCGACTGGCTGTCGGACCGCTACGAGAACCTGCTGCACGGCTCGCTGAACTATGTGGCCGTGACCCTGGTGTTCGGCATCGCCGTGCTGGCGTCGATCTACTTCATGTTCGTGACCACGCCCAGCGAACTGGCACCCACCGAAGACCAGAGCATCCTGTTCTTCCAGGCCAGCGCGCCGGAGACGGCCACGCTGGACTACGACATCCCCTACACCAAGCAGATCATCAAGGCGTTCGAGGACATCCCCGAATACAAGGAGTCCTTCCTGCTGCTGGGCCGCAACGGCGATCCCAGCTCGGTGTTCGGCGGCTTCAAGATGGGCCCGCCGTCCACCCGCGATCGCTCGCAGATGCAGATCCAGCCGCAGTTGCAGCAGAAGCTGTCGAAGATCGCCGGCTTCCAGACGGCCGTGTTCCCGCGCCCCAGCCTGCCCGGTTCCGGCGGCGGGCTGCCCGTGCAGTTCGTGATCACCTCGGATTCGGATTACGTGCAGTTGGACCACGTGGCCGATCAGCTGCTGGGCCGGGCCATGAAGAGCGGCAACTTCATCTTCCTGAAGAAGTCCATCGAGTTCACCCGGCCCCAGACCACCATCCAAATCGACCGCGACCGCGCCGCGGACCTGGGCCTGACCATGAAGGACATCGGCCGCAACCTGTCGCTGATGCTGGGGGGCAACTACGTCAACCGATTCAGCCTCCAGGGCCGCAGCTACAAGGTCATCCCGCAGGTGTCCCAGCAATACCGGCTGACCCCGGAGATGCTGAAGAACTACCACATCCGCGCCGGGAACGGCCAACTGGTGCCCCTGTCATCCCTGGTGCACCTGAGCCGGAGCGTGGAACCCAGTTCGCGGACGCAGTTCCAGCAGCTCAACTCCTTGACCCTGCAAGGCATCATGGCACCCGGCGTACAGCTCGGCACGGCGTTGAGCTACCTGCAGACCCAGGCGAAGGAGATCTTCCCCAAGGGCTACACCTACGACTACACCGGCACCTCGCGCCAGTACACCAAGCAGGGCAGCGCCCTGATGATCACCTTCTTCATGTCGCTGTTGATCATCTACCTGGTGCTCGCCGCCCAGTTCGAAAGCTGGCGCGATCCGGTGATCGTGCTGGTCTCCGTGCCCATGTCCATCGCCGGGGCCTTGGCGTTCCTGACCCTGGGTTTTGCCAGCATCAACATCTATACCCAGGTGGGCCTGATCACGCTGATCGGTCTTATCGCCAAGAACGGCATTCTCATCGTGGAGTTCTCCAACAAGCTCCAGACCGAGGAGGGCTACACCAAGCGCCAGGCCGTGGAGCGGGCTTCGCGCATTCGGCTGCGCCCGATCCTGATGACCACGGCCGCCATGATCGTGGCCATGATCCCCCTGCTCACCGCCCGCGGCCCGGGCGCGGTGAGCCGGTTCGATATCGGCCTGGTAGTCGCCAGCGGCCTGGGCATCGGCACGCTGTTCACCTTGTTCGTGGTGCCGGCGGTCTACATGCTGCTGGGCAAGGACCACTACAAGGCCGCAACCGAAAACGAAGCCCCCCCGCCTGATCTGCCTCGGGGGCGGTTCCGCGCCGCCCCCGAGCTTCCACTGCCTCGATTCTCAGATAGCTGCTAATCAGACGTCTTTTGATTCAAGTCAACCATTCCCCCACGCTTCGGGGCTACCGTTCTAGGGTCGCCACGGAGTCTCTGCTGCGGCACGGCTCACGAGAAGCCGCAGGCTTTGCTGGCCGGAGCCCGGTTTCGCGGACTGGCGCGGAATCCGGACCCCGCGACGGGGGAAGCTCGCGCCTCCTCTCGGAAAACAGACTACTTAAAGAGAAGGGAGATCGGTGTCATGCATCGCCAACTACGTTTAGCTACCGCAGTTCTCACGCTCGCAGGGGGATTGCTCACGATCCCGGCGGCCCAGGCCGTGCCCAGTTTCGCCAGGCAGACAGGCTTGGCTTGTCAGGCGTGTCACCAGGCCGGCAATTTCCCGGAGCTCAACTCCTTCGGCCGCCAGTTCAAGCTGAGCGGCTACACCATGGCCTTCATCAAGGAAATCGAGCCCAGCGACAAGAAGCAGGGCGACCAGAACCCCAGCCTGAGCCTGATCAACATCCCGCTGCTCTCGGCCATGGTGCAGGTCTCCGGAACACACACTCAGGGGAGCCAACCCGACCAACAGAACAACAGCACCCAGTTCCCGCAGCAGTTGAGCGTGTTCCTGGCCGGGCGCATCACCCCCCACGTCGGCACCTTCATCCAGACCACCATGACCGATACGGAAGGCTTCAGCATGGATCTGGCGGACATCCGCTACGCGGATCAGACGGCCGTTGGCGGCAAATCCTTGCTCTACGGCCTGACGCTGAACAACGCGCCGACCGTTGAAGATCCCTGGAACAGCACGCCTGTGTGGGGCTTCCCCTGGTCCGGTTCGGAACAGGCCCCCGGACCTGACGCCAGCACCATGATCGAAGGGGGACCCGATCTCAACGTCACCGGCCTGGGCGCCTACGGCATGCTGGCCAATACCGTCTATGCCGATCTGAGCTTCTACCGCACTTCGGGAACCAACGACTCCGGCTCGACGGACGTAATCAAGGGCGTGGCGCCCTACTGGCGCTTGGCCTACGAGCACACATTCGGCAGCACCTACGTCATGGTGGGCACCTACGGCATGATGGCCGAGCACTATGACAGCGGTATCTCCGGCGCCACCAACAAGACCCGCGACCTCGCGCTGGATACCCAGATCGAGCAGCAGCTGGGGGGTCACATGCTCACCGTCCACGGAACGTTCATTCACGAACGGCGTGACCCGAGCAGCGGCAGCAGCGTGACCTACAAGCACTACAAGCTCGACGGCAGCTATCACCTCGGTCGGGCCCTGAAAGCGACCCTGGGCTACAGCGCCTTCGACACCGGCAGCGATGACATCAACACCGATAGCTGGGTGGGCCAGCTGGCGTACTACCCCTGGGAGAACATCAACCTGACGCTGCAGTACACGGCGTATACCAAGTTCAACGGCACCACCCACAACGCCTCGGATAACAACACCACGTACCTACTGGCTTGGCTGGTGTTCTAACGAACATCGGATAACCGAGGCCAATACAACAACGGCCGCGGACTGAGAAGTCCGCGGCCGTTCCTGTTTAAATCCCCCGAATACCGCCCCATTACTCACGCTGTGCTGTACAATGGGCAGCCCGCCCGATTCCCCGCAGTCGGACCCATCCGATCACGGACACGACCGGTTATTGGAGTCAAATCGTGGATCAATTCAGAGGCACCACCATTCTGGCCGTACGTCGCGACGGCCGGGTCGCCCTGGGCGGCGACGGCCAGGTCTCCCTGGGCAATACCGTGATGAAGGGCAATGCCCGCAAGGTGCGCCGGCTCTACCACGACAAGGTCATCGCCGGCTTCGCCGGCGGCACCGCCGACGCCTTCACCCTGTTCGAGCGCTTCGAGGGCCAGCTGGAAAAGCACCAGGGCAATCTGACCCGGGCCGCCGTGGAGCTGGCCAAGGACTGGCGCACCGACCGCGTCCTGCGCCGCCTGGAGGCGCTGCTGGTGGTGGCCGACGAGGACGGCTCGCTGATCATCTCCGGCAACGGCGACGTGATCGAGCCGGAAAACAACCTGATGGCCATCGGCTCCGGCGGCCCCTTTGCCCAGGCCGCCGCCCGCGCGCTGCTGGAAAACACCGAGCTGGCCGCCCGCGAGATCGTCGAAAAGGGCCTGGACATCGCCGCCGACATCTGCATCTACACCAATCACAACCTGACCATCGAGGAATTGCCCGGCTCGTAACGCCGGCGGTTCGAAAGCTTAGCGAGAAGGACTGGGTTCCATGTCTGAAATGACCCCCCGGGAAATCGTCCAGGAACTGGACAAGCACATCATCGGCCAGGCCAATGCCAAGCGCGCCGTGGCCATCGCCCTGCGCAACCGCTGGCGCCGCATGCAGGTGCGCGAGGACCTGCGCAACGAGATCACCCCCAAGAACATCCTCATGATCGGCCCCACCGGCGTGGGCAAGACCGAGATCGCCCGCCGCCTGGCCAAGCTCGCCAACGCGCCGTTCATCAAGGTCGAGGCCACCAAGTTCACCGAAGTGGGCTACGTGGGCCGCGATGTGGAATCCATCATCCGCGATCTGGTGGACATCGCCATCAAGATGACCCGCGAGCAGGAGATGCAGAAGGTCCGCTACCGGGCCGAGGAGGCCGCCGAGGAGCGCATGCTGGACGCCCTGCTGCCCCGCGCCCAGGCCGGCTGGGACGAGCAGCCGGAAGACAACAGCCACCCGGGCCAAGTTCCGCAAGAAGCTGCGCGACGGCGAGCTGGACGACCGGGAGGTGGAAATCGAGGTCAGCGCCGCCCCGGTGGGCGTGGAGATCATGGCGCCGCCCGGCATGGAGGAGATGACCAGCCAGCTGCAGAGCATGTTCCAGAACATGAGCGGCGGGCGCACCAAGACGCCGCAAGCTCAAGGTCAAGGATGCCCTCAAGGTCCTGCGCGAGGAGGAAGCCGCGCAAGCTGGTCAACGAGGAGGAGCTCAAGGAAAAGGCCGTCGGGCAACGTGGAGCAGAACGGCATCGTTTTCCTGGACGAGATCGACAAGGTGGCCAAGCGCTCCGAGACCGGCGGCGCCGACGTCTCCCGCGAGGGCGTGCAGCGGGACCTGCTGCCGCTGATCGAAGGCTGCACCGTCTCCACCAAGTACGGCATGGTGCGCACCGACCACATCCTGTTCATCGCCTCCGGCGCCTTCCACCTGTCCAAGCCCTCGGATCTGATCCCCGAGCTGCAGGGCCGCCTGCCCATCCGCGTGGAGCTGGACGCCCTGTCCGCGGAGGACTTCGTCCGCATCCTCACCGAACCCGACGCCTCCCTGACCAAGCAGTACGAGGCGCTGCTGGCCACCGAAGGCGTGCACCCTGAGCTTCACCGACGACGGCATCGCGCGCATCGCCGAGATGGCCTGGGAGGTCAACGAGCGCACCGAGAACATCGGCGCCCGCCGCCTGCACACGGTCATGGAACGCCTGCTGGAGGCGATCTCCTACGAGGCCCCGGATCGGAGCGGCCAGAGCGTGACGGTGGATGCCGCCTACGTGGACGATCACCTGGCCGACCTGGCGCGGGACGAAGACCTCAGCCGTTACATCCTCTAGCGGAGTATTGCCAGACCGATGCCCGACCCAACGCAGATCAAGCTGCACAAGCGCTCCGGTATCCTGGAGGTGCATTTCGACGACGGGCGCCAATTCAAGCTGCCCGCCGAGTACCTGCGGGTCCATTCCCCCTCCGCGGAAGTCCGGGGGCACGGGCCGGGGCAAGCGGTACTCCAGACCGGCAAGGAAAACGTCCGTATCGAGGAAGTGGAGCCGGTGGGCCGCTATGCCCTGCGGCTGGTTTTCGACGACGGCCACAGCACGGGCTTATACTCCTGGGACTTTCTCTACGAACTGGGCGAAAATCAGGACCGGTACTGGCGGGATTACCTCCAGGCCCTGAAACAGGCCGGCTACCGGCGTGACGACTCCAAGCAATCGGATAACTGAGCGGTGAGCGAACAGCAGTCCAGCGAAAAGGAAACCACCCACTTCGGCTTCCAGCAGGTTCCCGTCGGCGAAAAAGCCAAGCGAGTGGGCGAGGTCTTCCGCTCCGTGGCCGGCAAGTACGACGTGATGAACGACCTGATGTCCATGGGCCTGCATCGGCTGTGGAAACGCCAGGCCATCCGTATGCTGCGCCTGCGCCGCGGCATGGAAGTGCTGGATCTCGCCGCCGGCACGGGAGATCTGGCCCGGCTGATGCGTCCCCGTCTGGGCGAACAGGGCGGCGTGGTCATGTCGGATATCAACGAAGCCATGCTCTCGCGCGGCCGCGATCGGCTCACCGACGAAGGCATCGTCGGCAACGTCGACTACGTGCTGGCCAACGCCGAGGAACTGCCGTTCCGCGACAACCGCTTCGACCGCATCACCATGGCCTTCGGCCTGCGCAACGTCACCGACAAGGACGCCGCGCTGCGGGAGATGCACCGCGTTCTGAAACCGGGTGGCTTCGCCCTCGTGCTCGAGTTCTCCAAGGTCTACCTGCCGCCGCTCAAGCCCGTCTACGACGCCTATTCCTTCCAGGTCTTGCCGCGCCTGGGCCAGTGGATCGCCAAGGATTCCGAAAGCTACCGCTACCTTGCCGAATCCATCCGCATGCACCCGGACCAGGAAACCCTGCGCGACATGATGACCGACGCCGGGCTCGAGGACTGCACGTACGTCAACATGAGCGGCGGCATCGTCGCCGCCCACACGGGTTACAAGTACTGATGACGCGGCCGGCGCAATCCGTCGCTGTCGTCATTGCCGCGAAGGCGGGGATCCACCTTGGGCCGCCCGTGCCTTCGCGGCAACGATCGGTCAGATGCATTTTCACGGGCCAGTAGATGTCGTTGATCAGCCTCTTCCTCAAACCGGCCGAGCAAAGCCTCAACCGTGTTCTGTGGCTGGATCCGGACACCCCGAAACGGCTGCAACCGCTGGCCGGCAAGACCCTCATGCTGGAGATCACCGGCGCGGACATCGGCCTGGCCGTTGAATTCACGGAACAGCGCATCCTGCTCCGGCAGGGTCGCGAGGAAGCGGACGCCGCCGTGCGCGGCAGCGCCGTTGCCCTGCTGGCCGTGGCCATGGACCCGGAACGCGGCGGCGGCGGCCACGTGGAATTCACCGGCGACGTGGGTGTGGTGCAGAAGGTGCGCACCTTTTTCGCCGGCCTGGAGATCGACTGGGAGGAACACCTCTCCCACGTAACGGGCGATGCCGTGGCCCATCAGGTGGGCAACATCACCCGTGGCCTGCAGCGCTGGGGCCGCCGCAGCACCCGCGTGTTCGGCGAAAACCTGGCTGAATACCTCACCGAGGAGCGCCGCGAACTGCCGGCCCGGGCCGAAGCCGAGGACTTCATGCAGGCGGTGAGCCGTCTGCGCCAGGACGGCGATCGGCTGGCGGCCCGAATCGCGCGGCTGGAACAGCGAATCCAAGACAAGGATAAAGCGGCCCGATGATCCATCCGCGACAGGTCCTTCGCCTGGCCTATATCAACTTCGTGCTGGTCCGCAACGGCCTCGACGAAATCATCCTCGCCACCCATCTGTTCCGGCCTCTGCGCTTCCTGGGCTACCTCAGCCCCTGGCGCTGGTTCCGGGACAAATCCATCAATCGCGGCCAGCGCATTCGCAACACCTTGCAGGAGCTGGGTCCGATCTTCGTCAAGTTCGGCCAACTGCTCTCCACCCGGCGAGACCTGCTGCCGCCCGACATTGCCACCGAGCTGTCGTACCTCCAGGACCGCGTGCCGCCCTTCCCCGGCGAACAGGCCCGCAGCATCGTCGAGCAGGCCTACGGCAAGCCCGTGAGCGAGGTGTTCACGCGCTTCGACGAAAAACCTCTGGCATCGGCGTCCATCGCCCAGGTCCACTCGGCGCAGCTGCTGGACGGCCGCGAAGTGGTGGTGAAGGTCGTCCGCCCCGCCATCGAACGCACCATCCGCCGCGACCTGGACCTGATGTACACCTTCGCCCGGCTGGCCCAGAGATACTGGCCCCAGGGCAAGCGGCTGCGGCCCGTGGAAGTGGTGGCGGAGTACGAAAAGACGATTTTCGACGAACTCGACCTGATGCGCGAAGGCGCCAACGCCACACAGCTGCGCCGCAACTTCAAGGATTCGCCCCTGATCTACGTGCCCGAGGTCTACCTGTCCCACTCACGGCGCAACGTGATGGTGATGGAACGCATCTCCGGCATCCCGATCAGCGACGTCGAGCAACTTCGCGCCCGCAACGTGAACATGAAGAAACTGGCCGAGCGGGGCGTGGAGATCTTCTTCACCCAGGTCTTCCGTGACAGCTTCTTCCACGCGGACATGCACCCCGGCAACATCTTCGTCAACGCGGACAATCCCGAAGATCCCCAGTACATCGCCGTGGACTTCGGCATCATCGGCACGTTGAACCCCACGGACCACCGCTATCTTGCGGAAAACTTCCTGGCCTTCTTCAACCGCGACTACCGCCGGGTCGCCGAGCTGCACGTGGAATCGGGCTGGGTGCCGCGCGACACCCGCGTGGACGAATTCGAGGCCGCCATGCGCACCGTATGCGAGCCCATCTTCGAGCGCCCGCTCAAGGAAATCTCCTTCGGCACGCTGCTGGTGCGCCTTTTCCAGACCGGCCGGCGATTCAACATGGAAGTCCAGCCGCAGCTGGTGCTGCTGCAAAAGACCCTGCTCAACATCGAAGGACTGGGCCGCGATCTCTATCCCGAGCTGGATCTGTGGCAGACGGCCAAGCCGTTCATGGAGCGCTGGATGAAGGACCAACTGGGCGGCCGCGCCTTCTTCAAGAAACTGCGCCAGGAACTCCCCATCTGGGGTGAACGCCTGCCCGACATCCCGGACCGCCTGTTCGCCGCCTTCGAAGACGTCCGCCAGGCCCGCGAACAACTGGCCGCCCAGGCGCGGGAAATGTCCGAACTGCGCAAGGAAATGCGCGAAGACAACCGCCGCTCCTTCGCCCGGGGCGTCGGCGCCGTCCTGATCCTCAGCGCCTTCCTGCTCACCGCCCTGGACGGCTTCACCCCGCGCATGGCCGCCGGCGCCCCGCTGGTGAGCTGGGTGATCGGCGCCCTCGGCGCGGTCGCCGTGCTGGCCGCCTGGCCCCGGGATTGAAACCGTTCGCAGCGGACTAACCGGTAGGTTGGGCTGACGAAGGAAGCCCACCATCTTGGTTTAACCTGCAGCCCCAGCCCCATCAAATCCGTCATCAGGAAACATCCTTCCGTTCCCCCAATCGGGTTGAACAACCCTGCGCGCGACGTATTCCTCCAAAGCGGATGGATTCGGTTTTGGGTAAGCGACCAACGCATCGGGTAAGCCGCGTTGTCGTGCGGCAAACGCCATATAACGTGGACATGCTCCGGCAGTACCACCATCGCCACGGTGTTGAACGGATGTTCGGCCTTCACCTTTGCATAGGCCGCCTTGAACGTCTCGATGTGGCGCACCAATCGACCCGAACTGCGGTCGGCCAGGTTGACCGTGACCAAATAAGTGGCGCCTTTGGTCAAGGCTCGCCGGTAGGAAACCGTTCGCGGCGACGAGCGACGCTCCTACAGGATGTTATGCAATGTAGGAGCGGCGGTCGTCGCCGCGAACAGCCATGGGCCTGCCGATTCAGGCAGGGTTGTGTTTTCGCCGGCGCTTACCCGCGCTGCCGCCCGTTACGGCTGACGCGATAGGCGCCAAAGGCCAGGCCCGCCAGCAGGCCCGCGGCGGCGCCGGCGGATACCACGGGGTGGCGGCGGACAAAGCGCCCCGACATGTCCATCAGCCGCCGGGACTGATCGCCGGCGCGTTCGACTCGGCGGGTGAGATCGCGGCCCAATTGGCGCGATGCGGTTTTTGTACGTTGCAAAACAGCCATGTCAGTCACCTCCGTTCGGTGAAATTGCCGCCGCCCCGGAGGGCGGCGCCTGTGACTGACTATGGGGTCTGACCCATGGCTGTCCCAAGGCCGCCGACCTCGGACCTTACCCCACGCAGGCGCACACGGATGCCGGTGCGGGGGCGCAGGGTGACCGAGGGCTGGATCTCCACGGCATGCTTCGGGTCCAGATCCCAACGGAACCGCTGGACCAGGCAGGCCAGCAGCAGCACCGCTTCGGTCAGGGCAAAGGTCGAGCCGATACAGAACCGGGGGCCGCCGCCGAAGGGGAAGTAGGCGTATTTAGGCGGGGCGTTGTCCCCATCCAGCCAGCGCTCGGGCCGGAACGACTCGGGATCGTCGTAGAACCGCGGGTCGCGGTGCATGACGTAGGGCGAGACCAGGACGTTCGAACCCTTTCGCAAGGTGTAGCCGCCCAGGTCGAAGGGTTCCACCACATCGCGGCTGGTGGCCCAGACCGGCGGATACAGGCGCAGCGCTTCGTCCACCACGGCGCGGGTGTATCGCAGCTTGGAGAGGTCGTCCACCATTGGCCGGGCAGGGCCCAGTACCGTGTCGACCTCATCGCGCAGGGCCGCATCGGCCTCGGGATTGCGCGCCAGCATCCAGGTGGCCCAGGTGAGGGCATTGGCCGTGGTCTCATGGCCGGCGAGCAGGAGCGTGACGGCTTCGTCGCGAATCTGGGTCTCGCTCATGCCGGTCTCGGCGCGGGCACTGACCAGCCAGGACAACAAGTCTTCGCCGTCGCCGTCGACCCGCTCGCGGACCTTGGCGACCACGTCCCGCTGCAGCCGCTTGGCGGCGGCCTGGGCCCGCAGATTGCCGGGTGTGGGGAAGGACAGGGGGATGGGCACGGCCCGGCGCATCATGGCCTCGTACTGGACCTGGAAAACCTGCAGGAAATGGCCCACACGGTCGGCCTCGCCTTTGACGTTCACGCCCATCAGCGTGTCGGCGACTATGCCCAACGTGAGCCGCATCAGTTCCTGGTGGATGTCCAGCTCCTGGCCGTCGTGCCATCGATCGAAATGGGCGACGGCCCGCTCCACCATCACCCGGCCATAGGTGCGAATGCGTTGCTGGTGGAACGCGGGCTGGATCGCCCGCCGCTGGCTGCGCCAGGATTCGCCTTCGTTGGTGACCAGCCCGTTGCCCATGACCATGCGCATCTGGCGCACTTCGCGGCTCTTGCGGGTGCGGGTGGCATTGCTGACCAGCAGCTCGCGGACCAGGTCGGGATGGTTGGCGAAATAGACGTGGAACGGGCCGATGCGGAAATGCGAGAGGTCGCCGTGATCGGCGGCCAGGGCGAGGAAAAAGCGAAGCAAACCCCGGCGCCGCAGCTCCGGACCTACGCCCAATAACCGATGGCCGCTGGGGCCGGGCGGGTCCCGGTGATCGCTCATGCAGCCTCCGTGTGTTCGTCCATGGATCTCATGTTGTGTGTTTCGAGTCGGTCGGGCGCCTTCTGCAACGAACCCAACCTCATGGGCCCAGTTTACCGTTCGGCGGCTCCAGCGCCGGCTCCTCGCCGGTCGCAGGCCTCGGCTATTGGGACGAAGAGGCGCGCCATTGCACGGCTCCGTGATTCTGTATGGCCAGCATATGCCGCAGCGAGACCAGTTCCACGCCCTGTTCGCGCAACTTGGGCAGGAGCCGGGCCAGCACGCGCATGGTCACGGCGTGGGGATGGCCGATGGCCACGGCGCTGCCCTGAGTCCGCGCCTCGCGGATCAATCGGGTGAATTGGGCATGTATGGCGGCCGCGGAGAGCTCGTCATCCAGGAAGACGTTGCGCCGCAGATTGGGCACCCCGTTTTCGGTGGCGATCTGCTGGGCCACGGTCTTGGCCGTGGTCCGGCTGTCCACGAACATCAGACCGCCTTGGCGCTTCAGCACGTCCATGAGCAACTGCATGTCGCCGGGGTGCTGGGTCAACAGGCTGCCCATATGGTTGTTCACGCCCATGACGTGCGGGATGTCGGACAGGTCCTCGCGGACTGTATCCGTGAACTGGGCGGGGCCCATGTCCAGGGTGACGCCGCCCGGCCCCAGGGGCTCGCCGCCCATGGACTGCATGGGCAGGTGCAGCAGGATCTCCTTGCCCTGTTTGTAGGCCTGCTCCGCCAGCTCCCGGGCGTGGGGCGTGCGGGGCAGAAACGCGCAAGCCACGGGGCCCGGAAGGTTCACTGCCTCCAGCCCCTCGCTGTAGCGGTCGCCCATGTCATCGATGATGATGCTCACATAGGCGCGGGCGCCGGGCGCGATGCCGCTGCTCGCCGCCGATGCCGGGGCGGCCGCACAGACGGCCAGCCCCAGCGTCGCGATAAGCGCCCGCAAGCGCACGGGTCAGTGATTCTCCGCCCGCATCAGCGCCATGCCCTTGAGCAGGTTCAGCGCTTCGTACAAAGGGTAGTCCTTGGTGGCCAATTTCTCCTCGGCGGCGCCTCCGTCGCCCTGGGCGCCGTTGCCGTTGCCGTTGGGGTTCGCCAGGTGGCGGCTAAGATCCGATTCCTTCAGCGGTTGCACGCCGGACTGGTCGGCGGCCGAGACCTTGACCGGCGCCAGCGGCACGTCGGGCTCGATGCCCTCGGCCTGGATGGAGCGGCCCGACGGGGTGTAGTAGCGGGCGGTGGTGATCTTCACGGCGGCGCCGCCGTTCAACGGCAGAATGGTCTGCACGGAACCCTTGCCGAAGGTGCGGCTGCCCATGATCACGGCCCGCTTGGAATCCTGCAGCGCGCCGGCCACAATCTCGCTGGCCGATGCCGACCCGCCGTTGACCAGCACCACCAGCGGCGCGCCGTTCAACTCATCGTTGGGCGTGGCGTTGAAGCTCATGTCGGACTGATCCAGCCGGCCCTTGGTGTAGACGATGCGGCCCTTGCGGATGAAGGTGTCGGCCGTGGACACGGCCGCCTGGAGCACGCCACCGGGGTTGTTGCGCAGGTCCAGCACCAGGCCCTTGAGATGATGGCCGGCCTTCTTCTGCAGTTCGTTGACGGCATCCTGCACATCCGAGCCGGTCTTGGCCTGGAATTGGGTGATGCGGACGTAGCCGAAGCCGTCCTCCAGCATGCGGCTCTTGACGCTGGCGACCTGAATCACGGCGCGGGTCAAGGTGACCGTCAGCGGCTTGTCCCTGCCCTCGCGGACGATGGTCAAAGTGATCTTGGTGCCGGGCTTGCCGCGCATCATGGTCACCGCCTCGCTCAGGCCCATGCCTTTAACCGGCTTGTCGTCGATGCGGATGATCAGATCGCCGCTCTGCAGCCCAGCCTTGGCGGCGGGCGTATCGTCAATGGGCGAGACGACTTTGACGAAGCCGTTTTCCATGCCCACTTCCAGGCCCAGCCCGCCGAACTCGCCGGTGGTGCCGATCTGAAGATCCTTGTATTCCTGGGGATCGAGGTAGGCGGAGTGGGGATCCAGGCCCGACATCATGCCGCGTATGGCGTTCTGGATCAGGGTTTTGTCGTCGACCTTCTCGACATAGTCGCTCTTGATCCGCGAGTAGACCTCGCTGAAGGTCCGCAGCTCGTCCAGCGGTAGCTGAGCAGTGGACGATGAGGCCGCGCCGCCGTCGGCGAGGACACCGGTACCCAGCGCCGCGAAAAACCCCAGGGCCACGCCCGCGGACAGGGCGTACAATGTCTTGCTCAATCGCATCCTCAGTCTCCTTCGCCGCCGCCATTGCGCGGGGCTGGTGGTTGCGCACTCGTGCGCATCTTATCGGGAGGCCAGCCAGGCCTCCGGATTCTGCGGTTTTCCCTTGGCGCGCACCTCGAAGTACAACGCCGATTTCTCGCCGCCGCCAGTGGACCCCACGGTGGCGATGACCTCGCCGGACTCCACCCAGTCGCCCACTTCCTTGAACAGGCTCTGGTTGTGGCCGTAGAGGCTCATGTAACCGTTGCCATGATCAATGATGATCAGCAAACCGAGCCCGCGCAACCAATCGGCGAACACAACCCGGCCGTGGGAGATGGCATGCACCTCCGTTCCGGCCGGCGCGCGGATCAACAGGCCGCTCCATCGGGTGTCCCCGCCCGCACGCGGAGCGCCGTAGCGCTCGGCGACCCGGCCATGCACCGGCCAGGGCAGGGAACCCTTGAGGGTACGGAACGGTTTGCGTTCCACGGTCTGCTCAGGGATGTCGGCGAGGGCGTCCCTGAGCTGTTCGACCAATTTTTCCAGCCGGCGTTCATCGCCGTGCATCCGGGCCAGGGCCTGACCCTTGGTTTGGATCTCCTCCTTGATCTTTGCAAGCAGCTTGGCGCGTTGGCCGCGCGTCTTTTCCAACTCGGCGCGTCGCTGCTTCTGCTCCGTTTCCAGATCCGCCAGGCTCTGGATCTGTGCGTTCAGGGCTTGCTGGAGATCGTCCAGCCGCTTGAGCTCCCGAACGGCGGCGCGGATCTGACCGGAGCGTTGTCGGTTCAGGTAATCGTAGTAGACCAGCACCCGATCCAGCTCCGCCGGGTCCTGCTGGTTGAGCAGCAGCTTCAGGTATTCCTGCCGGCCGGCGAGATACGCGCCCAGGATCTGCTGGCGCAGCACTTCCTTGTCGCCCACCACGCGCTGGCGCTGGAGACGATACTGATCGCGCAGATCCGCAATGCGGTCCTTCTTGCGCGCCCGCTGACCGGCGAGGTCCCGCAGACGGGCGGTGACCGCGCCGATGCGCTTTTCCAGATCGGCGAGCTCCCGGCTCAGCCGATCCTCGTCCTTGCGCCGGTCCGCCAAGGCGGACTGTACGGCCTGCATGCGCGATCTCAGTTGTTCCAGGCGCTTCTGGGTCTGCTGATAGTTGTCACCCGCGACGGCGGCGGGCACCGCCAGAAACGCGCCGCAAAGCAGCGCAAGCAGGAGCAACGGCAGAAATCGGCGGCATGAGGGCATGAGCGGGTGCACTTGGCAAATCGTGATTGTGAGCTATGTTATTGAACGCGGGGGGCCGCATACCAGCCCCTACGATAACAATAAGCGGTATTTGGCATTATAATTACCTTCTCTCGCGCGCACGCATGTCGATTTCGAGATCGACTTAATCGGATATCGCGCACTGGGGGAGGCCCTCCAGGCGAGTTAGGGAAAAGGAAAGGATGTACCAATGGACGGAACCAACAACGCCCTTCAGTGGGTGGAAGACGATATTGAGCGGGCGGCCGGTTCGGTAAAGGCCATCGCGCACCCCTTGCGCTTCAAGATCCTCTGCACTCTGGGTCGAAAGGAAGTCAGCGTGCTGGACATCGTGGAGCGCGTCGGCACCTCCCAAAGCAATATCTCGCAACATCTGGCCATCCTTCGGGAGCGCGGCATCGTAATCACGCGCAAGGATGCCAACCGAGTCTATTACCGGATCGGCGATCAGCGCACGCTGCGCCTCCTGGAAATGGTCGGCGAGGTATTCTGCGCCAAGGCCCACCGGGCCGCCAGCTGAGACGGCCGCGGCACCCGCCGCGGCCTTCGGGCCCGCTCCGGGGCGTTCCCGGCCGTTCCCGCCCCGCTCCCCGCAAATCCGTCCCCGCGGCATGTCGATAACGTGTATCGTGCGCGCATCGGCTCGCGCGGAGATTGCAATCGTCGGCTTAATTGGAAATCATTCGGGGCCGGACGGCGCACCGATACCGTCAGCATGGCCGCGCGCCGCGCTTTCACCCTCAACCGACGGCGGAGCTATGGAACGTTACTGGGACTTTTTCGTCAACAACTGGTACCTCTTCGCGGCCCTGGTCGCGGTATTGATTTATTGGGCGGCCACCGAGGTGATCCGCGCCCGCCGCGGCATCCAGGGGCTCTCCCCCGCCCGCGCCACTCTGCTGTACAACCGCGAGGACGCGGTGTTCGTGGACGTGCGCGGCGAATCCGAATACCAGAAGGCTCACCTGCCCGAGGCCGTCAACATTCCCCAGCCCGGGCTGGAGGAACGCGGCAAGGTGCTGGAGAAATACAAGGGCCGGCCGGTGATCGTGTACTGCAATACGGGCACGAACTCCGGGCGGGCGGGCGCCCAGTTGAGGAAAATGGGTATCGACCCCGTCTTCCAGCTCAAGGGCGGCATCAACGCCTGGCAGTCCGACCACCTCCCGGTCGAGAACGACTGACCCCACATCTTCATTTAGCGCACGTTGCGCACGAATCCCGTATAGGCGGAGCACACGACATGGCAGAGCAGGAAACCCCGCAACAGCAGTTCAACATCCACAAGATCTATTTGAAGGACGTTTCCTTCGAGGCACCCAACACGCCCGCCGTGTTCAAGGGCGAATGGAATCCCCAGGTCAACGTGGAGATGACCAGCAACGCGGAATCACTGGGCGGTGACGATTTCGAGACGGTGCTCAATATCACCGTGACCTGCAAACAGGGCGAAACCACCGCATACCTCTGCGAAGTGCAGCAGGCGGGCATCTTCCAGCTCAGCGGCTTTCCCAAGGACATGCTGGAAGCGGTGCTCGGCAGTTACTGCCCGGCGACGCTGTTCCCCTACGCAAGGGAGGCGATCTCCAGCCTGGTGACCCAAGGCGGTTTCCCGCAGATGCTGCTGGGCCCGGTCAATTTCGACGCCTTGTACGCACAGCAACGCCAGGAGCGGGACGGCTCCAACCCCGAGGGCGGGCAGCCCGCCCACTGATTCCGGCACGGACGCCGCCGCCGGCAAAGGACGAATAACAATGCCAGAGGCTTCATCTCCCATAGCGGTCGTGGGCGCGGGTTCCTGGGGAACCGCCCTGGCGCTGGTCTTGGCGCGCAACGGGATATCCGTTCGCCTTTGGGGCCATGCACCCGAGCACGTGGCGGCGTTGGTCCGGGATCGCGAAAATCGCCGCTACCTGCCGGGCTTCCCGTTCCCCGAAACCCTCTCGCCCACGGACGACCTGGCGATGGCGGTGGACGGTGTGCGGGACTGCGTGGTGGTCACGCCCAGTCATGCCTTCCGCGGGACCCTGGAGGAGCTCGCGGCCCTGCTGCCGGCCGAGGCGCGCCTGGCCTGGGCCACCAAGGGTCTGGACACCACTTCCGGCGGGCTGCTCCATCAGGTTGCCGAGCGCATTCTCCCGGGCCGGCCGCTGGCCGTGCTTTCCGGCCCCAGTTTCGCGCGGGAAGTCGCCGCCGGCCTGCCCACGGCCGTGACCCTGGCTGCCACCGATCTGGATTTCGCCAACGAGCTGGCGGCGTCGTTCCACAACGAAACCTTCCGGCCCTACACCAGCGGCGACATTATCGGCGTGGAACTGGGTGGGGCGGTCAAGAACGTGCTGGCCGTGGCCACCGGCATCGGCGACGGCCTGGGGCTGGGCGCCAACACCCGGGCGGGCCTGATCACCCGCGGCCTGGCGGAATTGGTCCGGCTGGGCCTGCGCCTGGGCGCGGAACAGCGCACCTTCATGGGTTTGTCAGGTGTGGGCGATCTGATCCTGACCTGTACCGACAACCAATCGCGCAACCGCCGCCTGGGGCTTGGGTTGGGCGAGGGCCGCAGCGTGGACGCCGTGGTGACCGAAATCGGCCAGACGGTCGAGAGCGTCCGCACTGCGAGCGAAGTGCATGAGTTGTCCAACCGCGTGGGCGTGGAAATGCCCATCTGCGATCAGGTCTACCAAGTGGTGGTCAACGGCTTGGCCCCGAAGATGGCCCTGAACAACCTGATGGGCCGCGAACGCAAGGCGGAATTCGGAGACTGACGGCTTCCGTCAAGGTGGATTTCATCAGGGCAGGTGGGGTCGGCGAAGAGTAACCGAACCTGCCCCTGACAGGCCGACCGATCGCCAACCGATTGCAGGAGCGGTCGTGCCGACCGCGAATGATCGAGCACTTCGGGTCACGAAGGGCAGGAAGCAGACACGAAGTACGCGTAGGGCGCAATAACCGAAGGGCATTGCGCCGCATGCCGTGTGGTTAAAATCCGGGCTTGGTAAGAAGCTCCAAGCATGAAGATCTCACCACCGAGGAACGCCTTCTCTCATTTCGATTTGCTCCCTGTGTGCTCTGTGCTTCCCAGCCCGTATTCTGCTGACCCGCTAGGTTCGCGGGCCGTTTGTTGCGCGACAGCGTGCCGCCAAAGGCGGGGCGTAGACTCTGTGGTGAATGCTTTCGACGTCCACGGTCGTTCAGATGGAACCTTCGAACCCCAGTTGGCGCCAGGCCTCGTAGACCGTCACCGCCACGGCATTGGAGAGATTCAGGCTGCGGCTTTCGGGAACCATGGGGATGCGGATGATTTGCTCCGCAGGCAAGGCGTCGAGAAAGCCCTGGCTCAGTCCACGGGTTTCCGGACCGAATACCAGGGCGTCGCCGGCGCGGTAGGCGACCTCATGGTGAAACCGGTCTCCCCGGGTGGATGCAGCCCAGATGCGTTGCGGCCCCACGCGGGCGACGAAGCTCGCCCAATCCGGGTGTTCCTCCACCCGGGCCCACTCGTGGTAATCCAGGCCGGCGCGGCGCAGGCGGGCGTCGTCCATCTCGAAACCCAGAGGATGGACCAGATGCAGGCGGCAGCCCGTATTGGCGCACAGGCGGATCACATTGCCCGTGTTCGGGGGAATCTCCGGTTCGACCAGGACGACATGCAGCATGGTGTTTGATAGATTCAAGCCTCTCGGGAGGACTATTGTAGAGCCTCCGGCACATCGGGGTACCGCCATGTCGACGCACCGAATTCTCCTCCTGGTCGCCGCGCTGTTGGGCTTGGCCGGCCCCGCCTGGGGCGCCGGGGCGGAAGAGGGCTACTTCGGCGTGGCCAACTTCAACCGTCTGGTGGGCCTGTCCGCTGAAGTCGCCAATTCCGTCGGATCGGTGTACGTCGTGGTGGGCCAACATCTGGGCGTGTCCTCGGACGCCGATTGGCAGCAGGGTTCCAGCACCGGCTTCGTCGCCGGGATCCGCGGCTTCACCGACGGCGGTGGGCTGGACACCGGCTGGTTCGGCACGCTGTTCGGGGGAACGATGGGCGTCTACGAGCACACCACCGGCGGCCGGACCAACGCCTATCAGCGCCTGGGCTGGGGCGTGGGGATCGGCTACCAGTGGATCATGGGCGAGAGGGTGAAGCTGGACTTCACCCTGGGTGGCGCGCGTCTGGATGCGGTTGAGGACAACGACCGAATCCTGGTGGACAAGGAAGTGATCGGCGTGGGTTCGGCGGGGCTGAAGTTCCGGTTTTAGCCGTTTTTCACCGAGGGGTCGCGGGCGAGGTTATTGGGCTCTCGCCAAGGAGGCCTCGGCGATAAATACCCTCTTGCGACTCACATGCTCCGCTGACCGGCGAAGGGCGGCCTAGCCCTCCCCCAGGTGCAGCTCCTTGATCTTTCGGGTCAGGGTGTTGCGGCCCCAGCCCAGCAGCTTGGCCGCCTCCTGGCGCCGACCGCCGGTGGCCCTCAGGGCCGTTTCGATCATGATGCGTTCGAAGGCCGGCAGGGCGGTATTGAGCAGGCCTTCCTCGCCCCGTGACAGGGCGCGCTCCGCCCACTGCGCCAGACTCTGTTCCCAATCGGCCTCGCCGCCGTCCGCGGGGCGGTCCTGCCGCAGTTCCGGCGGCAGATCCTCCATGTGGACTTCCTTGCCGTTGGCCATCACCGTCAACCAGCGGCAGGTGTTCTCCAACTGGCGGACGTTGCCCGGCCAGGCCAGTCCCATCAGATAACGGGCCACCTCCGGCCGCAGGGTCTTGGGATCCACGTTCAGGTCGTGGGCGGCCCCCAGCAGGAAGTGGCGGGCGAGCGTGGGAATATCGGTGCGCCGGTCGCGCAGAGGGCGGCAGATGGATGCGGATCACGTTGATCCGATGGAACAGGTCCTCGCGGAACGCGCCGTCCCGCACCTTGGACTCCAGGTCCTGGTGGGTGGCGGCGATGATCCGGACATCCACCTTGATCGGGGTGTGGCCGCCGACCCGATAGAACTCGCCGTCGGCCAGCACCCGAAGCAGCCGGGTCTGGGTCTCGGGGGGCATGTCGCCGATTTCGTCCAGGAAAAGCGTGCCGCCATGGGCCTGCTCGAAACGACCCTGGCGTTGGGCCTGGGCGCCGGTAAAGGCGCCTTTTTCGTGCCCGAACAGTTCCGATTCCATCAGGTCCTTGGGAATCGCGGCCATGTTCAGGGCGATGAATGCCCCCGCCCGGCGCGGGCTGTGCCGATGCAGGGCGCGCGCCACAAGCTCCTTGCCGGTACCGGACTCGCCGTTGATCAGCACCGTGATATTGGAATTGGAGAGCCGGCCGATGGCGCGGAAGACCTCCTGCATCGCGGGGGCCTCGCCGATGATTTCCGGCACCTGACCGCTCCCGCCCCGCGCCGCATCCCGGCCCGAGGTGTCGGCGTTCTTGCAGGCACGCTCCACCAACTGCACCGCTTCGTCCACATCGAACGGCTTGGGCAGGTACTCGAAGGCGCCGCCCTGGTAGGCGGAGACGGCGGCGTCCAGATCCGAATGGGCGGTAATGACGATCACCGGCAGATCAGGCCATCGCTCCTGAACCTGGCGCAGCAGCTCCAGGCCGTCGATACCGGGCATGCGGATGTCGGTGATCAGCACATCCGGCCGCCGGTCGGCGATGGCGTTCAGGGCGCTGTCGCCGTTTTCGAAGCTGGTCACGGCGAAGCCGCCCTGCTTGAGCGCCTTCTCCAGCACCCAGCGGATGGAGCGGTCGTCGTCGACCACCCAGACGTGGCGTTGCTCAGTCATCTTCGCTCTCCAGGGGCAACCAGATCGTGAAAACCGTGTTGCCCGGCTCGCTGACGCATTCGATCAGCCCGTTATGTTGATTGACCAGGGTTTGGGCGATGGACAGGCCCAAGCCGGTACCCTCTACGCGGGAGGTGACCATGGGATAGAAGATCCGGTCGATCTGGTCCGGGGAGATCCCCGGTCCGGTGTCGATCACTTCCAGGCGAATCACCAGCTTGTGGGTGGTATCGCCGATGGTGAACTGGCGCTGGGTCCGGGTGCGCAGGGTGATCCGGCCCCGGTCGCCCACTGCTTGGAGGGCGTTGCGCACGAGGTTCAGCACGGCCTGGATCAACTGATTCGGTTCAGCCCACATGGAGGGGATGCTGGGATCGTAGTCCCGCTCGATGGACACCCCCGGGGGCGCCTCGGCCTCGGCCAGTTGGCGGACCCGCTCGACGATTTCGTGGATGTTCACCTGCCGCTTCTTGGGCCGGCCGTTGGGGCCCAGAAGCCCATTCACCAGCGCGCGCAGCCGGTCGGCCTCCTCGATGATCACCCGGGTGTATTCCTGCTGCTCCGGGTCGCTCAATTCCCGGTCAAGCAACTGTGCCGCTCCGCGCAAACCGCCCAGGGGGTTCTTGATTTCGTGGGCGAGGCCGCGGATCAGCTCGCGGGTGGCGTGATGTTGGCTCAGCAGGTGATGTTCCCGGGCGATGCGCAGCCGGCGATCCAGTTCGGTGATCTCCAGCAGGGCGCCCCCTTCGGCCAAGGGCGTCAGGGCGCAATCGATGGTGATGGGCGCGCCCGGGACCAGTTCCAGCCGGCGCTCACGTTCGGTGAACGGCTGGCCGTTGTTGACGGAGGCCATCACGGCATCCTGCAGGGACGCCGCGCCCGGGTTCAGCTGCGACAGGGTTACACCGATGGCCTGGCGCTCGCTGACACCCAGCAACACCTGCGCCGCCGGGTTGAGATAGCGCACGCGAGCCTCCCGGTCGACGACCACAACGGCGGTGGTCATGTTTTCCAGTACACGCGTGGGCAGGACGTTGTCCCGTTTCGGTCTGATCATAGGCATGGAGGTAGCAAAAAATGCGCCAGGGATGGGCGGGGAACGGCAGTCGCGAGCGGTGCTGGTGCTCGCGGCCCCGGGGAAGCGCACAAACGTTGGGCGGCAACGCCCCCCGACCGGGCAAGCGGCGCCGCCAGCGTAATGGTCGGTCCGCAGACGCCTTCAGTCTAGCTCAACGAACAGGGATCATGCACCAAAACAGTGCGCCCTGGTGGCGCGATGGTGCAAAACCGTGGTTTAGCCGCTCGCCACCGGCGACCCCGGGAGCGGTTCCGGCACGGACCGGCGTCGCCCTAGCGCACGACCGGATGTCCCGGGTTGGTGGTGGTGCGGCCCTTGTTGATTACCGACGGCTGATGCATGTAGACGGTGACCGTGTCCGTGGTGACCAGCACCTTCCCCTGCGCGTCGAGGATGCGGGCCCCGATCTTGTGCGTACCGCGGTTCACGCCGTCGATATCGAAGGCCGCGCTGGCCTGGGCGGGGCCTTTGGGGGATCCGTCCACCACCGCCTGTACGCGGTCGCCGTCCTGCAACGGCGGCTTCGTCTCCACCGCAATGGGGACGCGGCCGGGGGCGGAATGGATGTTCTGCCCGTCGGTGGGAGAGGCCAGGGCCACGCTCTGATAGGCGGTGTGCTGCTGCTTCCCGCCGTTGTTGTCGTTCGAGGTGGAAGGCGGAGGTGTCGGAGTGTGGCTCTGGATCACCGTGGGTTCACCCAGCTCCATCTTCTGGGCGCCGGGATGGGGCGAATCGGAGTAGACCCAATTGCCCTCGGCATTCTTCCAGCGGTAGACCTCCTTGGCCGCCACCGCCAGGGGCAGGGCCACCATCAATACCAGCAACAGGCGTATACCCACTCCACGATCCTCCGCGTTCCCAAAGGCCCGGCCCGATTGCCGGCGGCAGAAGCCGATGGGCCGCTGCCGGTTCGAATCCGCCCGAAAAGCGGGCGGTTCCAGCAAGCATAGCCGCATCGGGTCCGTGCAAACAGAATGGTCCCGGGGCGGCACAAAAAAAAGCCCCCGCGGATGCGGGGGCCTTGTGCGTCGACGAGCGGGAGCTCGATTAGACGCTGTAGTACATATCGAATTCCACCGGGTGGGTGGTCATCCGCAGGCGCGTGATCTCGTCCATCTTCAAGGCAATGTAGGCGTCGATGGCGTCATCGGTGAACACGCCGCCCTGGGTCAGGAACGCGCGATCCTCGTCGAGATGCTTCAGCGCCTCTTCCAGAGAGAAGGCGACCTTCGGAATCTCGGCCTCTTCCTCGGGCGGCAGATCGTACAGATCCTTGTCCATGGCATCGCCCGGGTGGATCTTGTTCTGGATGCCGTCCAGGCCGGCCATCAACATCGCCGCGAAGGCAAAGTACGGGTTGGCCGTGGAGTCGGGGAAACGCACTTCGATGCGGCGCGCCTTGGGGTTGGATACCCAGGGAATCCGGATGGAGGCGGAACGGTTGCGGGCCGAGTAGGCCAGCAGCACGGGCGCTTCGAAGCCGGGCACCAGGCGCTTGTAGCTGTTGGTGGAAGCGTTGGTGAAGGCGTTCAGGGCACGGGCGTGCTTGATGATGCCGCCGATGTAATACAGGGCCGTCTCGGACAGGCCGCCGTAGCCGTCACCGGTGAAGGTGTTGCTGCCGCTCTTGCCGATGGACTGGTGAACGTGCATGCCGCTGCCGTTGTCGCCCACCAGGGGCTTGGGCATGAAGGTGGCGGTCTTGCCGTAGGCGTGGGCGACGTTGTGCACCACGTACTTCAGCTTCTGCACCTCGTCGGCCTTCTTCACCAGGGTGTTGAAGCCCACGCCGATCTCGCATTGCCCGGCGGTGGCCACCTCGTGGTGGTGCACCTCGGCGACCATGCCGATCTCTTCCAGCGCTTCGCACATGGCGCCGCGCATGTCGTGCAGGGAGTCGACCGGGGGCACCGGGAAATAGCCGCCCTTGACGCCGGGGCGGTGGCCCATGTTGCCGTCGGGGTAGGTGCGCTCGGAGTTCCAGCCGGCTTCCTCGGAGTCGATCTTGCAGAAGCTGCCGCTCATGTCGGCGCCCCAGCGGACGTCGTCGAAGATGAAGAATTCATTCTCGGGGCCGAAATAGGCGACGTCGCCCATGCCGGTGGAGGCCAGGTAGGCTTCGGCGCGCTTGGCGATGGACCGGGGATCGCGCTCGTAGCCCTGCATGGTGTTGGGCTCGATGATGTCGCAAGTGATGTTCAGGGTGGGCTCGTCGAAGAACGGGTCCAGGAAGGCCGTCTCGTTGTCGGGCATCAGGATCATGTCCGATTCGTTGATGCCCTTCCAGCCGGCGATGCTGGAACCGTCGAACATCTTGCCTTCTTCGAACAGATCTTCGTCCACCACGCCGACGGGCAGCGTGACGTGCTGTTCCTTGCCTTTGGTATCGGTGAAACGAAGATCGACGAACTTGACGTTCTCGTCTTTGATGAGCTTCATCAGATCAGCTGCAGTGCGAGACATGCTTAACCTCCGAAATGGGAACGAGCTTTGGGAGCTGACTTCGGCCTCAATTAGCAGGATTTGTGCCAGCACCAGAAAATCGCACGGTTGGGCCATCCCTGGTGCAGCAGCACAGTCTGACCACATCCAGAATGCACCATGTCGGTGCGCGCGCAAGCAATGGCGCACCAATAGCGTGCATCACGCCCACTCTTCAGCGGGCCGACCCGCGATGGGCTGCCACTATAGCAGAACGGCCAAGCGGTGGGATTAGTGGCGCGTACGCTTCCCGGGGTCGGGGGCGGGGAAGCCTTCGGTGTGGCGGTTGAGGCGTTCCCGGGCGGAGCGCGATCCGGTCTCGGCCCAGGTTTCAAAGGCCTCGAGGGCGGATGTGGAACCGTCCCGGTGGATCCGCCGCGTGGCTTGCAGCACGTCCATGAGATCCACGAACGTGGCCGACAGGCCGGCGAACAGATCGGCTGCACCCGGGCGGGAATGCTCGGCGACCTGGTGATAGGCACTGCGGCCGATATCCACAAAATAGCGCAGGCGAACCCGGCGCCGCTCCGCCTGGCCCGGGAACAATCCGGCGTAGATCAGGCAATGGTCGCCCACCTCCTGGAGCCGATCCCGGCGAACCGAACCCTTGCTGCCCGCGGCGCGCAGGTAACGCAGCGCCAGTACCGCACGAACCAGGTCGGGATGGGCGGCGTAGCGCATCAGCAGAAACACCAGGTAGCTCTCGCCGGCCTCGTCGAGCTCCCGCTCGCAGATGTGCTCGGCGTCCCGGATCAGTCGATGCCAACTGGCCGTGCTGGACGGGTCGAGGATCAGTTTCGGCATGGCGCACCTCCCCTGCATTGAACCGGGCGCTATAAGGGGCTTATCGGCGGCATCAGCAATAACTTATGCTCTCCGGCACGCTGTTCCAGCCTCCCCAGCGCCCGCTCGGCCGCAGCCTTACATCGGCCCTACCCCTCAAGCTATACTCTGGCCCCTGTTTCCAGGCAAGCCGTCGAAGCGATGCTTCGACGGTATTTCAAACGGTTAAGAAGGGGGCGGCCTTGGCGCAAGCAGAGCAGACAAGCCGTGACGTGACGACATTCCAGGGGTTGATCCTCGCCTTGCAGGAATACTGGGCCGAGCAGGGATGCGTGATCCTGCAGCCGCTGGACATGGAAGTCGGGGCGGGCACGTTTCATCCGGCCACGTTCCTGCGCGCCATCGGTCCGGAGCCGTGGAACGCTGCCTACGTGCAGCCCTCGCGCCGCCCCACGGACGGCCGCTACGGCGAAAACCCGAACCGCCTGCAGCACTACTACCAGTTCCAGGTGGCGCTGAAACCGTCTCCCCTGAACATTCAGGAGCTTTACCTGGGCTCGCTGCAGCGCCTGGGGCTCGACACCCTGGTACATGACGTGCGCTTCGTCGAGGACAACTGGGAATCGCCCACGCTGGGCGCCTGGGGCCTGGGCTGGGAGGTCTGGCTCAACGGCATGGAGATCACGCAGTTCACCTATTTCCAGCAGGTGGGCGGCCTCGACTGCCGGCCGGTGATGGGCGAGATCACCTATGGCCTCGAGCGCATCGCCATGTACCTCCAGGAAGTGGAAAGCGTCTATGACCTGACCTGGACATTGGGGCCTAACGGCCGGGTGACGTACGGCGACGTCTTCAAACAGAACGAAGTGGAGATGTCGGAATACAACTTCGAGCACGCCGCCGTGGACTCGCTGTTCCAGTGGTTCGACGTCTGCGAACGTGAGAGCCAGCGCCTGATCGAACTGGACCTGCCGCTGCCCGCCTACGAGATGGTGCTCAAGGCGTCCCACACCTTCAATCTGCTGGACGCCCGGCACGCCATCTCGGTCACCGAGCGCCAGCGCTACATCCTGCGGGTGCGCGCGCTGGCGCGTGCGGTGGCGCAAAAATACTACGAACGCCGGGAGGCGCTGGGTTTCCCGCTGGCGCCGTCGGCAGAGGAGGGCGCGGCATGAGCGGGCACGGCGATCTGCTGATCGAAATCGGCACCGAAGAGCTGCCGCCCACCGCCCTGCGCCGCCTCCGGGACGCATTCCATCACGGCATCGTCCACGGCCTGGATCGGCTCGATCTGAACCACGGCGCCGACCGGGCCTTTGCGACCCCGCGCCGGCTCGCCGTGGTGGTGGAGAATCTCGCCGCCGGTCAGGCGGATCGCGAGATCGAGCGCCGCGGCCCCGCCGTACAGGCGGCCTTCGATGCCCAAGGCAAGCCCACCAAGGCGGCCGAGGGGTTCGCACGCTCCTGCGGGGTGGACGTCGCCGATCTCGTGGAAATCGAGACCGACAAGGGCCGCTGGCTGGCCTACCGCGGCACCCAGGCGGGCAAGCCCCTGGGCGATTTGCTGCCCGAGGTGATCCACGACGCCCTCAACCGCCTGCCCATTCCCAAGCGCATGCGCTGGGGCACCGGTGAGGCGGCCTTTGTGCGGCCCGTACACTGGGCCGTGGTCCTGTTCGACGGCGACGCCCTGGAGATGGATATCCTCGGCGTGACAGCCGGCCAGGAGAGCCGAGGCCACCGTTTCCATCACCCCCAGCGTATCCGCCTGGCGTCGGCGGCCGAATACGAGGGCAAGCTGGAACGCGAGGGCCGGGTGATCGTGGATTTCGATCGCCGCCGGTCGTTGATCGAGGAGCAGGCGCTGGAGGCCGCCAGGGAGCTGGGAGGCCAGCCGTTGATGGACAACGCGCTGCTCGATGAAGTCACGGCCCTGGTGGAATGGCCCAAACCCATCGTCGGCTCTTTCGACGAGCGCTTTCTGGCCGTCCCGCCGGAAGCGCTGATCTCCAGCATGCAGGGTCACCAGAAGTACTTCCCCGTGGTGGACGAGGCGCAGCGCCTGCTGCCCCGGTTCATCACCATCAGCAACATCGACAGCCGGGACCCGGGTGAAGTGGCGCGAGGCAACGAGCGGGTGATCCGGCCGCGGCTGTCCGATGCGGCGCTTTTTCTGGGATCAGGACCGCAAGCACCCGCTGGCGGACCGGATCGACGCCCTGGGCGATATCGTCTTTCAGCAGAAGCTCGGCACCTTGCGCGACAAGGCGGAGCGCGTAGCCCGTATCGGTGAGGGCTTTGCCGATGAATTCGACGTCCCCACCGCCGCCATTCGCCGGGCTGCACTGCTGGCGCGGACCGATCTGCTCACGGAGATGGTGGGCGAATTTCCGGAACTGCAGGGCATCATGGGGCGCTACTACGCCGCCCATGACGGCGAGCCGGCGGATGTCGCCGCCGCCCTCGACGAGCAATACCGCCCCCGGTTCGCCGGCGACGCCGTGGCTCAGGGTGCCGTAGCGCAGCTGCTGGCCGTAGCCGACCGCGCGGACACCTTGCTGGGTATTTTCGCCATTGGCCAGGCGCCCACCGGCGACAAGGACCCCTTCGCCCTGCGGCGCGCGGCGCTGGGCCTGTTGCGCACCCTGATCGAGAACGAATCGGACCTGGACCTGCGGACTCTGCTCGAGGTCGCGGCCACCCAGCTGCCGGCCGCGTTGAACGGTGCGTCCCAGGTGCAGGCGGTGTTCGACTTCTGCATGGAGCGCCTGCGCGGCTATTACCAGGACCAGGGCTTCGCCACGGAAATCTTCGACGCCGTGCTCGCCGCGACGCCCCGGCAGCCGTTGGATTTCCACCGCCGCATGCTGGGCTGCAAGACGTTTCTGGAGCTGCCGGCGGCCACCAGTCTGGCGGCCGCGCACAAGCGCATCAGCAACATCCTGCGCAAGGCGGACACCCGCCCGGGCGCCATCGACAAGTCTCGTCTGGACGAAGCCGCGGAGCGGGAACTCCACGACCACCTGGTCGCCGCGCGCGAAGCGGTTGAACCGGCTCGGGCCGAAGGGAACTACCAGGCCGTGCTGAAGCGGCTCGCCGAGCTTCGGGACCCGGTGGACCGGTTCTTCGACCAGGTCATGGTCATGGCCGAAGACCCCGCCCTGCGCAACAACCGTCTGGCGCTATTGCAGGAACTTCGCGATTCTTTCCTCGCCGTGGCCGACATCTCGCGGCTGCCCAGCGGGGACTGACCAAGCCCGGGAGGCGAACCGTGAAGCTGGTCGTTCTTGACCGCGACGGTGTAATCAACAGGGAATCCTCGGCGTACATCAAGACACCCGGGGAATGGCACGCCCTGCCGGGAAGCCTGGATGCCGTAAGGCGCCTCCAGCAGGCCGGTTTCACGGTGGTCGTGGCCACCAACCAATCGGGCCTGGCGCGGGGTCTGTTCGATGCCGCCACGCTGGAGGCCATCCACGCCAAGATGCGCGCGGAGGCCGAGGCTGCTGGCGGCCGGATCGACAACATCTTCGTCTGTCCTCACGGTCCCGCTGACGACTGCGCCTGCCGCAAGCCCCGCCCCGGGCTGCTGCTACAAATCGCCGAGCGCTACGGCATCGAGCTTGCCGGCACGCCCGTGGTAGGGGATTCCGCGCGGGACCTGGAGGCGGCCAGGCGGGCGGGGGCGCGGCCCATTCTGGTACGTACCGGCAACGGCGAGAAGACGCTGACGCAGGGTGCCGCGGACGACGTCGAAGTCTACGACGATCTGGCGGCGGCCGTGGACGCTATTCTCGGCGGGGTCCCGTCATGACCGCGGCGCCCCGGAGATCGGCAGCGAACATCCGCCCCCGGCGGCGGATCTCCACCGTGCGGGGCGTTGTCCACTTTGTGGGTCTGGCGCTGAACACGGCGGTGCTGATGGTGATAATGCTGCCCACGCGCCTGCTGCCGTTCCGGATTCGCTATCCGGCCGTAACGTTATGGTCCCGCGTGAACGTCTGGTGGCTGCGGATCGCCGCCGGCGTCGATCACCGTGTCGAAGGCTGGGAGAACGTCCCGGCCCAGCGGTGCATCGTGGTGGCGAAACACCAATCCAGCTGGGAGACCATCGTCTTCGAAACCCTGTTTCGGCCCCATTGCTGGGTGCTGAAACGGGAGTTCCTGCGGATCCCGTTCGCGGGTTGGGGAGCAGCGCTGCTTGAGCCCATCGCGGTCGATCGCGCCGCCGGCCATCGGTCGGTACGGCAGCTCGTGCGAATCGGCCAGGAGCGGCTTCGCCGGGGCCGGTGGGTCATCGTTTTCCCGGAAGGGACACGCACCGCGCCGGGTCAGCGCCGCCGCTATCACGTGGGCGCTGGCGCTCTGGCCGAAGCCAGTGGCGTACCTGTGCTGCCGGTCGCCCACAATGCGGGGCAGTTCTGGCCGCGCCACTCGCCGATTCGCTACCGCGGCACAATCCGCGTGCGCATCGGGCCCCTGATTTCCCCGGAGGGCCGCACGCCCAAGGAGATCGTGGCCGCAGCGGAGGAGTGGATCGAAGGACAGATGCCCGATCTTCTGCAGGATCAAAACGGAAACCAATGAATGAGTAAACGCACCCGCGACGCCAAGGCGAAACCCGGGGTCCTGCAAGCGGCCCGCTCCGTAATCCACCTGACCGTGGTGATCCTCAGTACCGTCCTGTGGGCCGGGCTGTCCCTGCTGGCGATGCCGCTACCTTATCCGGCGCGATACTGGTTCGTGACCCGGTGGACCCACTTCAATCTGTGGTGGGCCCGCCTTAGTTGCGGCATCGGCTGGGAACTGCACGGCCTTGAGAACATTCCCGATCGGCCCTGCGTGGTCATGTCCAAGCACCAGTCCGCCTGGGAAACCATGGGACTGCAGCTTTGTTTCAACCCCCAGACCTGGGTGCTGAAACGGGAACTGATCCGCATTCCCTTTCTGGGCTGGGCACTGTGGATGCTGGAACCCATCGCCATCGATCGAGGATCGGGTCGGGACGCCCTCAAGCAGTTGATTAAAAAAGGGAAAGATCGGATTAATGCCGGCCGGTGGGTTGTAGTTTTCCCCGAGGGAACACGGGTGCCGCCCGGTGAGCGGGGCCGCTATCGCATCGGCGGCGCGGCGCTGGCCCGGGCTGCCGGCTGTCCGGTGGTGCCGGTCGCCCACAACGCCGGACGCTTTTGGGGCCGTCAAGCACTGTTGAAGCGGCCCGGAACGGTGCAGGTCCGAATCGGACCGCCCATCCCCTCCAAGGGCAAGAGCCCCGAAGAACTCACCCGCGAAGTGGAAACCTGGATCGAAGAACAAATGGCCGAGCTCTAAGCCCGGCCATTTTTACAAAACCATTTAAAAACAAATGGTTAAGTTATAATAGGCTCTCATAATTACACATCCAGATTGGTCACCGTCAGCGCGTTCCGCTCGATGAACTCCCGTCTGGGCTCTACGTGATCGCCCATCAACGTGGTAAACACCTCGTCCGAGGCCACGGCGTCTTCTATCTTCACCTGTAGCAGCCGCCGGGTCTCCGGGTTCATGGTGGTCTCCCAGAGCTGGTCGGGATTCATCTCCCCCAGACCTTTGTAGCGCTGAATGCTGAGCCCGCGCTTGGCCTCGTCCAACAGCCACTCCACTGCTTCCCGCAGGGAATTCACCGGCTGTTGCTTTTCCCCGCGCTGGACGTAGGCGCCCTCCTGAATGAGGCCGTCCAGGGTCGTCGCCAGGTTCTTTATGGCCTTGTATTCGGGCGAGAGGAAGAACTTGGGGGTAAAGCGGTAGTCGTGATGGATCCCGTGCAGGCGTTTGCTGACCAGGGCTTCCTGGAAGCCTCCATCCGGGCCGGCCTTCACCTCCGCCTGATAATCACTGCCCGTGGGCTGATAGGGATTCACGCGGTCTACCAGGGCCTGGAACCAGGGTCGAAGGCCCTCGGCGTCGCGGAAGTGGGTCTCCTCAAGGGCCGGCTGGGAGATCATCGCTTCCAGCAGGGTCGCATCCAGGTTTCGCGCCATGTGCCCGATCAGGTCCATGACGTGGAGGTACTGCCGCGCCAGCTTTTCCAAGCCTTCCTCCCGGATGGGCGGGGTTTCCGCCCCGGGGTGCAGCGCGGCGTTGGACAAGGCCAACTGCAGCAGGTATTGAGTCAGTTCAGCATCGTCTTTGACGTAATGCTCCTGTTTGCCACGCTTGACCTTGTACAGCGGCGGCTGCGCGATATAGATGTGGCCGCGCTCCACCAGTTCCAGCATCTGGCGATAAAAGAAGGTCAGGAGCAAGGTCCGAATATGGGATCCATCCACGTCGGCGTCGGTCATGACGATGATGCGATGATAACGAAGCTTCTCGGGATCGAAGTCGTCCTTGCCGATTCCGCAGCCCAGGGCCGTTATCAACGTCCCCACCTCGGCGGAAGACAGCATCTTGTCGAAACGCGCCTTTTCCACGTTGAGTATCTTGCCCTTGAGCGGAAGGATGGCCTGGGTACGGCGGTCGCGCCCCTGCTTGGCCGAACCGCCGGCGGAATCACCCTCCACAAGGTAAAGCTCGGACAGCGACGGGTCGCGCTCCTGGCAGTCGGCCAGTTTGCCCGGCAGGCCGGCCACGTCCAGGGCACCCTTGCGCCGCGTCATTTCCCGGGCCTTGCGGGCGGCCTCACGGGCGCGGGCGGCGTCCAGAACTTTTTCGACGACGATTTTCGCCTCGTTCGGGTTCTCGTACAGGAACTCTTGCAAGCGCTCAGCCATCACCTGCTCGACGATCGTTTTGACCTCCGAGGAAACAAGCTTGTCCTTGGTCTGGGAGGAAAACTTGGGATCGGGCACTTTCACGGAAAGCACCGCTGTCAGGCCTTCGCGGGTATCGTCGCCAGAAGGGGAAACCTTGAGTTTCTTGGTGTAGCCCTCGGCATCCATGTATTGATTCAGCGTACGGGTCAGCGCCGCCCGGAAGCCGGAAAGATGGGTACCGCCGTCCTTCTGGGGGATGTTGTTGGTGAAGCAGAAAATGTTTTCCTGATAGGAATCATTCCACTGCAGGGCAATATCCACGCCCACGTCGTTGCGTATTTCGGTGAAGTACATGACGTCGCGATGCAGCGGTGTCTTGTTCTTGTTCAAATGCTCGACAAAGGCCTTGATACCTCCGGCGTATTCGAACACGTCCTGTTTGTCGGAACGCTCGTCGCGCAGCACGATGCGCACACCCGGATTCAGGAAGGATAATTCCCGAAAGCGCTTCGCCAGCAGGTCATAGTGGAAATCGATGTTGGTGAAAATGGTGTCGCTGGGCCGGAACGTGACCTGGGTACCGGTCTCCTCGGTTTCCCCGATAACCTTGAGCGGCTCCTGGGGCTCGCCCATCTGGTATTCCTGGAAATGGACTTTGCCACTCTTGCGGACCACCAGCTGCAATCGTTCCGACAGCGCGTTGACCACGGAAACGCCCACCCCGTGCAGGCCGCCCGACACCTTGTAGACGTTGTTGTCGAACTTACCCCCCGCATGGAGCACGGTCATGATGACCTCGGCGGCGGATCGCCCTTCCTCCGGGTGAATATCCACCGGGACCCCACGACCGTTATCGGAGACGGTCACGGACTCATCCGAGTGGATAATGACCTCTATCTCCGAGCAGTAGCCAGCGAGTGCTTCGTCGATGCTGTTGTCGACGACCTCGAACACCATGTGGTGAAGCCCTGTCCCGTCATCGGTATCGCCGATGTACATTCCAGGCCGCTTCCGGACCGCATCCAGCCCACGCAGGACCTTGATGTTCGCGGAATCGTAGCTGGCGTTTGCACTCATATATGATCCTTCCTGCCTACTGCGACACTAGGGCGCGTATAAGGCGGCCCAGGCGGGCGCCGTCTCGGAGTTTAAGCGAGCATTATATCACTTCCCGACAATCACCATGTTCCACGTGGAACCAACGAACGTCGGTGGTACTGACCGGCACGTAACCCCGTTCGATCGCGGTTACGAAGACCTGGGCACGCGAGTTCTCCACACGATTGAGCACTTGGGTCCGGTGTTCTTCATCGAGCTCGGCCGGGAGGTCATCGATCAACATCACCGGGCTGCGGCTGCTCCCTGCGGCTAATAGCTCAACCTGCGCCAAGAGCAAGCCGACGACCAGACTCTTTTGCTGGCCACGCGACAAATAATGCTGCGCCTCCGCGCCGTTGGCGCGCACAGAGAAATCCGCCCGATGAGGCCCCGACAACGTATGACCCGTTGCGAATTCCCGCGCTCTATGCGCTGCCAAGGCTTCCGCCAGACTCGAGCCTGCCACCCAACCGGCTCGGTAGCGAATCTCGAACTCAACCTCCGGCAGCCATTGATCCAGAATCGGCCTCACCGCCTGCTCCAGCGCCTGGACGAAGCCTGCCCGAAGGTCACCCACCGCCGAACCGGTCTCCACCAATTCCGGCTCCCACGAGCGAGCGAGTCGATTATCCTGCAAGCGCAACGCCGCATTCCTTTGCCGAAGCGCACGATCGTAACGGCGCCAGAGTTCTCGGTACCGATGTTCCACGTGGAACAAACTCCAGTTCAGAAAGCTCCGCCGAACCTTTGGACCGTCCAGCAACAGCCTCTGGCTTTCCGTGTTGATGACCTGAATCGGAATGTACTGCGCCAACTCGGAGAGGCTGCGCAGCTCCTGACCTGCCGCGCGCACCCTGATGCCGTCCCGGCTCCGCTCCACCCCCAGGAAGACCTCGCCCGAGTCGTCGTCCGATACCTTCCCTGTCACCCGGAAAAGATCCGCGCCCATCCGGATGACCTGCTCGGGACGCCCTCCGCGAAAGGTCCGCGCCCGGGCCAGCACGTGGATGGCCTCCAGGATACTGGTCTTGCCTGCAGCATTCTCACCGAAGAACACGTTCACGCCCGCCGCCGGGCGCAGCTCGACCTGCCGGAGGTTACGGAAATCCTGGATTTGAATCGTCTGCAGCGACATCGTGGGTTTGGGAAGGCGAGGAAGGAGGAGGGAGGGTGCCGCAAACGCGACCGCTACCCAATCCCTCCCTGTCGGATCACAGACCCTTGGTTTCGCATCGGCATTGCGCCGCGCCCATCATCAGCTTCGCGACCCGCTAAAGGCGCATCGGCATGACCACATACTGGAAGTGGTCGGCCGCGGGATCACGGATCAGGCAACTGCTGTTGCCGTCCACCACACCAAAAAGGATGCTTTCCCCGTCGATGGCGTTGAGCGCGTCCAACAGGTAACTGGCATTGAATCCGATTTCCATGGTGTCACCCTGGAATTCGATCGCCAGTTCCTCGTCCGCCTCTTCCTGCTCCGGATTGTTGGACTGGATGCGCAGCCGTTCCGGCTCCAGCCCCAACCGAACGCCCCGGTACTTTTCGTTGGACAGGATGGACGCCCGCACCAGCGCCTGGCGCAGCGTTTCCCTGTCGGCCTTCATCACATTCTCCGGGTTCTGGGGTATCACCCGCCGATAGTCCGGGAACCGGCCATCAATCAACTTCGAGGTAAAGCGAAGTTCCGGCAGCGATACCCGCAGGTGGTTCTGCCCCAACTCCAGCCTCGCTTCCGTCTCGCTGTGGTCCAGCAACCGCAGCAATTCCTGTACCCCCTTGCGGGGGACGATCACCTGCTGGCTCCCTTCCACATCCACATCACCCGATATCTGTCCGAGTGCCAGACGGTGCCCATCCGTCGCCACCGCCCGAAGCAGGCCAGGCTCCAATTCGAGCAACAAGCCGTTGAGGTAGTACCGGACATCCTGCAGCGCCATGGAGAAGTGGGTGCGTTCGATCAAGTTGCGCAGATCCTGTTGCGGAATCAGGAACGGTCGCGTCTCGCCAATATCCTCCACCGTGGGGAATTCGGTGGCGGGAAGGGTCACCAGGGTAAATCGGCTGCTGCCCGCGGACACAATCGCCCGCTCCTGTTCCAGGCCGATTTGGATCCGGGCGCCTTCCGGCAGGTTGCGCACGATATCCATCAGTTTTCTGGCGGGCAGCGTGACTTGACCCGCCTCCTGGACTTCCACGGCGGCGTGGGCTGCCAGCTCCACTTCCAGGTCCGTTGCCGTCAACGCCAATCCATTGTTGTCGGCCACTACCAGAACATTGCCCAGTATGGGCAGCGTCTGCCGGCGTTCGACCACGCCGATCACTGCCTGGAGAGGCTTGAGAAGCGTTTCCCGGTCAATCTCGAATTTCATGGCGTCCGCTCACCCTTATTAATTACTAAATGTACTTTAAAGACTTGTTACTGTTATTAGCCAACGCGTTCCTTGGGGAAAACTCAAAAAACTCTTTATTTCCCAATCGGTTGCCGCTATTTACCCCTGGGCTGCGCCTGTTGAGAACTGCCCGTCGGCACTGGGTACAAGTTGTGGAAAACTTCAGGGAGATCGTTGCCGCCCAACATTACCACAGCTTATCCACATCATGTGGTCAGGGTTCTCAACAGGTTAGCGTAGTCCTCGCTCATCCGATTGTCGGCTTCCTTCAGTTCCTGCACCTTGCGGCAGGCGTGCAGCACCGTGGTGTGGTCCCGTCCGCCGAACGCGTCGCCGATTTCCGGAAGGCTGTGGGTGGTCAATTCCTTCGCCAACGCCATGGCCATCTGCCGTGGCCGGGTGATGGAGCGGCTCCGACGCTTGGACAGCAGGTCGGCAACCCGGATCTTGTAGTACTCCGCCACCGTCTTTTGGATATTCTCAACGGTGACCAGTTTGTCCTGAAGGGCCAGGAGGTCCCTCAGCGCCTCCTTGGTAAAGTCCACGGTGATCGCCGAGCCAGTGAACTGAGCGTTGGCAATGACCCGCCGCAACGCACCTTCCAACTCCCGAATGTTGGACCAGATGCGCTTGGCGATGAAGAACGCCACTTCGTGGGGCAGATCCACCCCCTCCTGGCTGGCCTTGCTCATCAGGATGGCAACCCGGGTTTCCAGTTCCGGGGGGTCGATGGCCACGGTGAGGCCCCAGCCGAAGCGCGATTTAAGGCGCTCCTCCAGCCCATGTACTTCCTTGGGATAGCGATCGCAGGTGAGGACCACTTGCTGTTGGCCTTCCAGCAGGGCGTTGAAGGTGTGAAAGAACTCTTCCTGAGAGCGTTCCTTGCCGGCGAAAAACTGGATGTCGTCGATCAGCAGCGCGTCGGCCGAGCGATAGTGACGCTTGAACTCATTGATCGCGTTGTGCTGAAGGGCCTTCACCATGTCCCCCACAAACCGCTCGGAATGCAGGTAGAGCACCTTGGCCGAGGGTTTTCGCTGCAGCATCAGGTTGCCGATGGCGTGCATGAGGTGGGTCTTGCCCAGGCCGACCCCGCCATAGAGGAACAGCGGGTTGTAGGAGCCGCCGGGGTTCTCGGCTATCTGGCTGCAGGCGGCCCGCGGCCAATTGATTGGACTTGCCCTCGACGAAACTCTCGAAGGTGAATCGGGGATTGATGTTGCTTCCGCCCAGGCCGCCTTCGGGCTTCGCCCGGGCCTTGGGCGCGCGTTGGGGCGCCGGCGCCGTCTGCTGGCTGCCGATCTCCAGGGCGACGTCCGTGGCGCCGCTGCCGGATGTCGCCAATTCCACGATCCGGTCGTAGAAATGCTCGCGCACCCAATCGAGAACAAAGCGATTGGGTGCGAGCAGAGTCAAAGTGCTGCCTTCCTCGACCGCTTGCAGCGGCCGAATCCAGGTGTTCAGCTGCTGCTCCGGGATCTCGCTTTCGAGACGGGAAAGACAGCGTGTCCAGAGTGAGCCTTCCACCAATGGTCCCCCGTTCAGGTGCTGCCGGCACGCGCCGAATGCGCCCGATGCGGACAGCCCCTGGTGTTCACTGCGTTTGGAACCGCCGAGTCTATACCCGCTGGGATGAGTTATCCACAGCGAACGGGGCGACTGAAACCCAGTTGTAAATTGACAAAGCGCCTGTTTTGGAAGTACATTCGCCGGCTCGATTTTCCCTGGGGCGTTCGACCGGGCGTTCCATTCCGAACAAGAGAACGGATACCGAGATGAAGAGGACTTTTCAGCCCAGCATCATTAAGCGCAAGCGGACCCACGGGTTCCGGGCACGCATGGCCACCAAGAACGGCCGCCGTGTCATCAAGGCGCGCCGCGCGAAGGGTCGTGCTCGCCTCACTCCGTAGTTTGGCGGACAAGGCTCAACCACGCTCCTTCGGTTTCGCCCGTTTCCTGAGGCTGGTCAAGCCCCGGCAGTACCAGCGGGTATTCGCCGAGGCGCAACGGGTCGGGGATCGCTACTTCACGATACTGGCGACCGGCAACGGGCTCGATCACGCCCGTCTCGGCATGGCGGTCTCACGCAAGGCCGCCCCGAAATCGGTTTCCCGCAATCGCATCAAGCGTGCCGTGCGGGAAACCTTCCGACTGCGGCAACACGAGCTGCCGGCAGTGGATCTTGTAGTCCTCGCGCGGCCGCCGGCGGCGACCGCCGACACGCCGGAGCTGCAGCGCGCGCTCCACAAGCTTTGGCAACGTGTGCGGGAACGATGCGGCACCTCCTGATATTCCTGATTCGTGCCTACCAGTTGACGATCAGCCCGCTGCTGGGCCCGCGCTGCCGTTTCTATCCCAGTTGCTCGCACTACGCATTGGAGGCCGTGCAACGACATGGCACACTGGCCGGCTCCTGGCTGGCCCTGCGGCGATTGTTGCGCTGCCACCCCTGGCACCCGGGCGGTATCGACCCGGTTCCCGAACCCTGCTGTAAAGAAAAGAGCTGATGGATAACCAACGCCTGATAATCTTCTTCGTCCTGGGGGTCCTCATGCTGTTCATGTGGAACGCCTGGGAGTCCCAGTACGGTACGACCCAGCCCGCGCCCCAACAGCAGGCACAGAGTCCCGCCGAGCATCCGGGTGCCCCCGACACGCAGGCAAGCGCGGATACCGAAACCGGACAGCCTCCGGCGCCGGGCGCCACTCCCACCGAGCAGGTCGCAATCCGGGAAAACTGCCGGCAAGGGGCTGCCCCAGGGCGAGACCATCCATATCCGTACCGACGTCCTGGACGTTGAGATCGACACCGTCGGTGGCACGGTGCGACGCACGGCATTGCTGGACTACAAACGCTCCGCCGACGACAAGCGTCCCCTGGATCTGTTGTACGTAAAGGGCAAGGAACTCTTCGTGGCCCAGAGCGGGCTCCACGGCAAGGGCATCAAACTGCCCGGCCCCGATGCCGTGTTCGAGGCACCGCGCTCCAGCTATGAGCTCAGTCCCGGCCAGGACAAACTGGTGGTGCCGCTGACCTGGGAGGGGGATGACGGCGTCAAGGTGGTCAAGCGCTTCACCTTCCAGCGCGGCCGTTATCTGGTGGATGTGGATCAGGACATCTCCAACTCCACCCAGACCGCCTTCAAGGCGTATCAGTACGTCCAACTGCGGCGGAGCAAGCCCGAGGACCAGGGCAGCATGTTGCATCGTCGCAGTTATGTCGGCGGCGTGATCTACAGCCCCGAGGACAAGTATCAGAAGGTGAGCTTCGACGACATGGCGGACAAGCCCCTGTCGCGCGACGTCACCGGCGGCTGGCTCGCCATGGTGGAGCACTATTTCGTCGCCGCATGGGTGCCGCCGCAGAAACGCCTGGACCGCTTCTACACCCAGCATCTGTCCGGCGATCAATACGTCATCGGCATGTCTTCGCCTCAGGAAGCGGTGCCGGCCGGCGGCCAGACCACCATCAATCAGCAGCTGTATCTCGGACCCAAGGATCAGGATCGCCTGGAAGGCATTGCCCCCGGTCTGGAACTGGCAGTGGACTACGGCTTTCTCACCGTCATCGCCAAGCCTCTGTTCTGGCTGCTCAAGTGGATCCACGGCGTGGTGGGCAACTGGGGCTTCGCCATCATCCTGCTGACCGTGCTGATCAAGCTGGTGTTCTACAAACTGTCCGAGACCAGCTACCGCTCCATGGCCAAGATGCGCCGCTTGCAGCCGCGCATGAAGCAGCTCAAGGAGCGCTATGGCGACGACCGCCAGGCCATGAACCAGGCCATGATGGGCCTCTACAAGGAAGAAAAGATCAATCCCCTGGGGGGCTGTCTGCCCATCGTGGTCCAGATCCCCGTGTTCATCGCGCTGTACTGGGTCCTGCTGGGCTCCGTGGAGCTGCGCCAGGCGGATTTCATTCTCTGGATCCACGACCTCTCGGCGCCGGACCCCTACTTCGTCCTGCCCATCCTCATGGGCGTGACCATGCTGGTTCAGCAGCGTCTGAACCCGGCGCCCATGGACCCCATCCAGCAGAAGGTCATGATGTTCCTGCCGGTGGTGTTCACCGTGTTCTTCCTGTTCTTCCCGGCGGGGCTGGTGGTGTACTGGGTCACCAATAACAGCCTGTCGATCCTCCAGCAGTGGATAATCATGCGCCGGTTGGAAAACGGCGGCGACGGACGTCGCAGCAAGAAGAAGAAAGCCGCCGGCTGACCCCGCGCGGCGACCCGCCGAAATCGGCGGGGGCCGGTGTGGAGAACCCCAATGGCCATGCCGAGCGAGACCATCTGCGCCGTTGCCACCCCACCGGGACGGGGCGGCGTGGGCGTGATCCGGATCTCCGGCCCGGAGGTCCGCCGGCTCGCCGAGTCCGTGGTCGGGCGGGCTCCCCGCTCCGCGCCAGGCCGCGTATCGTCGATTCCTGTCCGCCGACGGCGAAGTCATCGACGAAGGCCTGGTCCTCTACTTCCCCGGCCCACACTCCTTCACCGGCGAGGACGTGCTCGAGCTCCAAGGCCACGGCGCGCCCATGGTGATGGACCGGGTGCTCGCCACCTTGACCCATCTGGGCGCCCGGCTGGCCGGTCCCGGTGAGTTCTCCCAACGGGCGTTCCTCAACGGCAAACTCGACCTGACCCAGGCCGAGGCCATCGCCGACCTTATCGCCGCGACCACCCAGGAAAGCGCCCGGGCCGCCATGCGTTCCCTGCACGGCGAATTTTCCCACCGAATCGACGATCTGCTAACCGCCCTGACCGAACTGCGGGTGTATGTGGAATCGGCCATCGATTTTCCCGACGAAGAGATCGATTTCCTCGCCGAGGGCCAGATAGAACAACGCTTGGCGGACGTCGCCCTGCGGCTGGCCGCGGTAACCGAGGAGGCGCGCCGCGGCAGTGTGCTGCGAGAGGGCATGACCGTGGTCATCGCCGGCCGACCCAACAGCGGCAAGTCATCCCTGCTCAACCGCCTGGCGGGCTTCGATGCGGCGATTGTCACCGATGTGGAAGGCACCACCCGCGACCTGCTTCGGGAGCATATCCATATCGACGGCATGCCCCTGCACGTGGTGGACACCGCCGGCCTGCGCGAAAGCCCCGATACCGTGGAACGGGAGGGCATTCGCCGGGCCTGGGCGGCCATCCGTTCGGCGGATCGCCTGCTGCTGCTGGTGGATGATCGCCTGGGGGTCGGCCGCCCCGAGGCCGAGGTGATGGAGAATCTTCCCGAAGGCGTAGGCTGCACGCTGGTACGCAACAAGATCGATCTCAGCGGCTCGGAAGCCGGACTGAGGAGCGCCGACGAGGTGAATATCAGCGCCCGTACGGGCGCCGGTCTGGAGGCCCTGCGATCCCATCTCAAGGAACTCATGGGTTACGGCCAGGGCGAGGGACTGTTCCTGGCACGCCGCCGCCACCTGGACAGCCTCCACCGCACGGGGGAGGCGGTGGACGCGGCGCTCGCCGGTCTGCGCCAAGGTCGTTCTCCGGAGTTGGTGGCCGAAGACCTTCGCCTTGCCCAGGCTGCCTTGGGAGAGATTACCGGTGTGCTCAGTAGTGATGACCTGCTGGGTGAGATTTTCTCCAGCTTCTGCATTGGCAAGTAGCCGTCCCCACGCGGATCACACCGGCCTTGCCGGGTCGATCCAGCCTTCCTAAAATGGAGCCGGCAGTCCACTGATAATTTGATCATGCGGTTTCCGGCCGCACGGACTGGCGTGCAAACGGACCTTTCACGCGATGGGGAACGCTGTCTCGTTAACAGCCGAGACGCTTGGTACAGCGAATCCCTACCCGGTTAATTAATAAAATCAATAATTAATGGCCGTTCTCTCCGCTGTGGCGCCCTGCTCGCCAGCAGCCTCGAGCGGGGTCGGGCCACCTGGGAGCGCGCATGTCGAATCAAGTTGAGTTCGAGTTCTTTTCCAGCATTTATCCCAAGGACACCTTTTCGGTACTCCGTTTTACGGGCCGCGAAGGGCTTTCGGATCTCTACCGCTTCGAGATCGAACTCTACGCCGACGATCCGGACATCGAGCTGGAACCGCTTCTGGAACGGCCGTGCACGTTTCGAATGACCGTGGGCGGGTCAACCCGCGACATCCAGGGCGTCCTGTCCGACATCGAGGCTCTCAATCAGGTCGGCGGCTACACCGTTTATCGCGCCGTCCTCGTGCCGCGGCTCTGGTTGCTGTCTTTGTACTACGCCAACGAGGTCTATCTGGCCCGCACGGTTCCGGAGATCCTCCGTGCCGTATTGGAGGAAGGCGGTCTGTCTTCCGTGGACTGCGACTTCCGTCTGCAGCGCCGTTACCGCGAATGGCCGTTTCGCTGCCAGTACAACGAGACCCATCTCAACTTCATTTCGCGACTGATGGAGAGGGAGGGGATCTACTACTACTTCGCGGCCGGCGATGACGCCGAAAAGCTTATCGTCTGTGATCATCGCACCCACCAGGACGACATGGACCGCCCCGAGCTCGACTACGCCGCCGCCGTGGGTATGGACTCCCCCGGCTTTGGCGATCATGTGCAATCCCTGCTCTCGCGCCATCAGCGTATGCCCCAGGAAGTGATCCTGCGAGACTACAACGACGAAACGCCGTCCGTGGACATCACCGGCCGCGCTTCCGTCGACCCCAACGGCCGGGGCATCGTGAACGTGTTTGGTCAGAACATCGTCAGCCCGGAGGAGGGTGCCGAGTTGGCGGGCATTCGCGCCGAGGAGCTGCTGGCGCGCAAGACCGTGTATCACGGCGAGAGCACCGTGGCGCGGTTGAGTCCGGGTTTCCACTTCCGGTTGCGGGGCCACTTCCGCAAGGCGTGCAACCGCGCCTACACCGTGACGGCGTTGGAGCACCGGGGTTGCGATCCCCGAGCCCTCGCCGCGCTGCCCGAGGCAGACCGCCGCGACGCCCCCGCCTACGAAAACCGGTTCACGGCCATCCCCTCGGACGCGCAGTTCCGGCCTCCCCAGCGGGCGCCCCGGCCGGAATTGCACGGCACCATGAATGCGGTCATCACGGCCGAAGGTGACGGCCAATACGCCGAACTGGATGACGAAGGCCGCTACCACGTGTTGCTGCCCTTCGACCGGGAAGTGGAGCACGAGGGCAAATCGTCCCATTGGATCCGCATGGCCCAGGCCTACGCCGGTGAAAACGAGGGCATGCACTTTCCGCTGCGCAAGGGGGCCCGGGTGCTGCTGTCGTTCATCGGCGGCGACCCGGACCGCCCCGTGATCACCGGCGCCATGCCCAACGCCGCACAACCCAGCATCGTCAACGCCTCGAATCAGACAAACAACCTGATCCGCACCGCCGCCGGCAACCGCATCGAGATGGAGGACCAGCAAGGGCGCAACCGGATCAAGTTCCACACCGGCGACGACAAGAGCTACATGCACCTGGGTGCGCCCAACCACGCCGGCGACGGCTGGGTGGTGGTCACCCGCGGTATTGAGCGCAAGGAAATCCTGGGCGGCCAGAACCTCATGGTCCGCGCCACCAGCAGCGCCCTCAACGCCAAATCGGATACCACCACCGGCTTGGCCGCCAGCGGCGCCGACCTGGATGCCAGTACCACCAGTGACGATTCGCTGGTCTCCGCCTGGCCCTACAGTTTCCACGAGCGCGACCAAGACGGCGGCAAGAGTTCCTCGGCCACGCTCACCGAGGCCCAGGAATGGAGCGGGAAATACCTGATCAACCGGCGCGTCGGTCCTTACTACGAGTACACCAGCGGCAACACCTACAGCTTTGGGGGCAGCCGTGACTTCAGCTACGGCAACTGCTTTGAAGTGGCTGTGCCCGACGATGGATCGGACCCGTCCACCCTGGTCAGCGGCCTGCTGTCCGTCGGTCCGCCCAAGGGGGTATCCAAGGTAAGCACGTCGGATCCGAAGCTCAGCTCATCGACTTCGGTGACCACCGCCAAGCAGAGCACAACGGACCGCTCCTCGGCCTGGGCGAACTTCTGTAACAACGACGCCCTGGTCAGCATCCGCTGGCAGGATGAAGTGGAATATGCGGTGGGCCGCAGCTACAGCTTCGGCGACACCGCCGAGTACAGTTTCGGCAACGGCTACTCCGAAGAGCACATGGCCGAGGACGCCGAGATCGACAAGAAGGGGGAACACGAACTGGTCGACAAGGGCGGTCCCGGCTGGACCTCGATCAGCGCCGAGAAGGTGACCAGCCTCGCCGCCGGCTCCACCTGGGTCGAAAAGAAGTGGGGCAACAGCTACGAATACACCCACGGGGACAGTGTTGCCGTCACCGTGGGCGACGAGGAAAGCCACGCCTACGGCGATACCTACGAATTCACCTACGGCGGGGCTCACGAGGAAAGCGTTTACGCCGGCAGCGGCCAGCGCGTGCTGTGGAACCGCACCGCAAACGGCATTGAGACGGAGATCCGCAACCACCGGGACTCCGGCGTCCTGCTCCACGCCAGCACATCCAACTGGGTGGGCGGTCACAACGAGGCCTCGTTCGACTTCGCGCCGGCCTCCAGCGCCTCCTTCAACGCCGCCTTCCAGGTGAGCGCCGAAGTGCAAGTGGGCGGCACCATGGCCGTGGGCGCCCACATCGGCCTGGTGGGCGAGATCAATGCCTTCCTTGGATTCAAAATGGACATCTCTACCGCGCCGGGCTGGGCCCTGGAGGTGGACGACGACGGCTGGAAGTTCGGCGGCCCCGGGGTCGAGACGCAGGGTAACAAGGCCATCAACGCCGCCATTGAACAGCTCAAACTGCTGCAGTCATCGCTGGCCTTCTGCCAGGGCAACGCCGAGATCAAGCAGCTGTTGATCGGCATCCACAACGGCGTCCAATTGCACTGTTGAAGCCCCGACGGCCGGCACAACCGGTCATCGTTCGGTAAGCCCTCTTCGCCGGACTGTGCGCGAGTCCGCTTGTTTGGTGTTCGCGCGCTGGATACACTCGATGCTGCGCCGTGGTGTTGCAACACCGCCCGTGTTGCCGTATTTCCGCAGCCGCGGGCGCTCCACCCTGGAACAAACCATAAGCAATAATTCCCGCCGGACGGTGACCGCCGCCGTCTCTAGGTGGCAGGGGGCCGGATGAGTAATCGCGTCGAGTTCGAATTCATAAGCCGGGTCTATCCGCCCGGTACGTTTTCCGTGTTGCGATTCCAGGGCCAGGAGGGGATCTCCCAACTGTTCCAATTCGAGATCGAGCTCTATTCCGAGAACCCGAACATCGATCTGGAACCGCTGCTGGAGCGGCCGTGCACGTTTCGCATGACCTTCGGCGAGACCAGCCGGGATATCCAGGGCATCCTTTCCAACATCGAAGTGCTTCAGCAGGTCGCCGGCTACGTGATCTATCGCGCCGTGCTGGTGCCGCGCCTTTGGTTGCTCTCCCTGGACTACGCCAACGAGGTCTACCTTCAGCGCACCGTCCCCGAAATTGTCGAATCGGTGCTGGGCCAGATCGACCTCACGCCCCTGGACTACGATCTGCGTTTGCAACGGGACTATCGCGTCTGGCCCTTCCGCTGCCAGTACAACGAAACTCAGCTGGGCTTCATCTCGCGGATGATGGAGCGCGAAGGCATTTACTACTACTTCACGGAAGGCGAGGACGGCGAGAAGCTGATCCTGTGCGATCACCTGCTCCAGCAGGAGGAGCTGGATCAACCGCCGCTGCAATACGTCCAGGCCATGGGCATGGATTCACCCTCCGCCGGCGGCAACCTGCACGCCCTGCTGTATCGTCAACAGCGCCTCCCGCAAACCGTCGTTCTGCGCGACTACAACGACGACCTGCCTTCGGTGGATATCACCGGCCAGGCCCAGGTAGACCCCAACGGTCGGGGCATGGTCAATGTTTTCGGCCAGAACATCGTCAGCCCCGAAGAGGGCGCCGAGCTGGCGGAAATCCGTGCCGAGGAGATTCGCGTCCGCAAGCTCGTCTATCATGGCGACAGTACCGCCGTGCACCTCAAGCCCGGGTACCAGTTTCGCGTTGAGGGCCACTTTCGCGACGACTGCAACCGGGCCTATACGCTCACCGCCCTGGAGCATCGGGGCTGCGATCCGCGCGCCTTGGCCGCCATGGGCGAGGAAGAGCGCCGGGATCAGCCGGCCTACGAAAACCAGTTCACCGCCATTCCCTCGGACACCCAGTTCAGGCCGCCGCAGGCCACCCCCAGGCCGGAGCTCCACGGCACCCTCAACGCCGCCATCACCGCCGAGGGCGATGGCCAGTATGCCGAGCTGGACGACGAAGGCCGTTACCACGTGATGTTGCCCTTCGACCGCGAGCTGAAGCACGAAGGCAAGTCGTCCCACTGGATTCGCATGGCCCAACCCTATTCCGGCCAGACCGAGGGCATGCACTTTCCGCTGCGCAAGGGCGCGCGGGTGCTGTTGTCGTTCATCGGCGGCGATCCGGACCGGCCCGTCATCACCGGAGCCCTGCCCAACGCCGCGCAGCCCAGCGTGGTCAACGCCTCCAATCAGACCAACAACCTGATCCGCACCGCTGCGGGCAACCGCATCGAAATGGAGGATCAGCACGGCAAGAACCGCATCAAGTTCCACACCGGCGACGACAAGACCTACATGCACCTGGGCGCGCCCAACCATGCCGGTGACGGCTGGGTGGTCATTACCGAGGGCATGGAACGCAAGGAAATCCAGGGCGGCCAGCAGTTGACCGTCATGGCCGAGCCTCTGGACGAGTCGGGCGTCGCCCGCACCATCACGGAAGTGGGCAACGACAGCAGCAAGAAGACGGAAGCCGGCACCGGTTCTTTTACGGAAGTGCTGACCGGGGTGCCGGGGAAAAACCCCATCCGCATCACGGCTACCGATTCCGACGCCTCCGGGACGTGGCAGTATTGCGAAGAGTACGGCGACTGGCTGGCCATCGAGACGGTGGCCTCGAACAACTGGCTCTACCTCCGGGAAACCGCACAGATCCGCTTCGTTCCCAACGGGACTGTCAGCGGAACCCGGACGATCACCTACCATGAGGTGGAAGATCCCGCTTACGGGACAACCGGCGATCCCACGGGTTACGCCTTCGATACCACGAACACGTCGACCAGCGGGATTACCGTGGGGAGCTTCCCCGCCCTGGACGCCCTTCGCGATACCGACAGCGATCCTCCGTGTTATTCCGCCGGTACGTACTCCACCTCCGTTGCCGTGGTCTCGGCCGGGGGCGCTGCCGATGCCGGCAAGTGGCAGTTCAGTACCAACGAGGGTGAGACGTGGACCGATGTCCCCTCCGGGATCAGCTCCACCAAGGCGCTGTTTCTGCCCGATACCGGCCAGCTCCGCTACGTGCCTTACCCGAAGACCACCGGCGACAAGACGCTGGAGCTCCGGCATGTGGGTGACCACGGGCGCATCTACTGGACCTCCGAAAAGATCGTCACGCTGCCGGATCATACCTGTACGCCGACCGAGCACACCGTGTCGCAGAGCCGCGTGTACCGCCTGCAGAGCCAGCCGACCGACGGCAAATGGCAGCGCCAGAGTTCAGGCCAGAGTGGCTGGGCGGACATGGCGACCAACTCCGGGGGCGTATCGTTCAGCGACGGTGACAAGATCCGCTTCGTTCCCAAGGCGAAGACCGCCGGTCTGGTTTCATGCACGTACAACCAGGCGCTGACCGCCGGACAGCGGCACAACATCAACACCCCGGGGGGCGCTCAGCTTACGGGCTCCATGAGCGTCGATTCCACCGACCTCATCGACGAGGAGGGGCTGGCAAAGTTCAAGACCAAGGGTGCCGACGGCGCCGACCGCTGCTATGACGGCACCGACTACGAGATGGACACCGAGGAAGAGCTTTCCGGCCGTTATCTCATCGACCGCCGCTGGGGCGATCAGTACACCTGGACCCGGGGGCACCGCTATGAATACCAGCACCCGGACAACAAGCAGTTCGTCTTCGGCAACCGCTATACCGTGGCGGTCGCGGACGATCCGGACAACAAGGCCACCGGCCACACCGGGGATACCCACACCCAGAGCCTGATTACCACGCTGGCCGAGTTCGAGCCCACGGGCATCAAGGAATACGACGGCAACGCCGCGGTGACGGCGCAATCCGGCAAGACCGCCTGGGAAACCCTGGTTGCCAAGGGTCACGTGCGCGTGGCGCACCACGACAGCTTCAACATCCAGGAAGGCAACATCTACGACTTCGGCGGCTACTGGAACTACAACCTCGGCAACTCCTATGCCGAGGATCACATGGACCAGCATGCCGAACTCAACCGCAATCCCAGCACCGCCAAGTTCAACAGTCACACCGGCGTGCGGGATCTCTGCGATATCGGTGGGCCCGGCTGGAACAGCGTTCAATCCAAGAACGTTACCGTCAAGAAGGACAACACCTGGGTCCAGAAGAACTGGGGCGACAGTTACGAATACGTCAAAGGCAACAGCATCTCGGTCAACGACGGCAATCAGGAGTCTCACTCCGCCGGCAACACCTACGACTACACCTATGGCGGCGAGCATCAGGAGTGGAAATACTCCGGCACCGGGGTTCAGACCCTGTGGACGTATTCCCATGCCGGCATCAATTACGAGACCCGGAATCACATGGCATCCGGAGTCCTGCTGCACGCCAGTGCGTCCAACTGGGCGGCAGGCCATAACGAGGCCTCGTTCAACTTCGCACCATCGTCCAGCGCCTCGTTCAGTGCGGCGTTTTCGGCGAGCGCGCATGTGGATGTGGGCGCCTCCTTCGACGTCGGCGTGCACATCGGCCTGGTCTCCGAAATCAAGGCGTTTCTGGGGTTCAAAATGGACATCTCGACTTCGCCCGGCTGGGAACTGACGGTCAACGATGACTTCTGGGATTTCAGCGGGCCCGGCGTGGAAACCAAGGGCAACAAAGCCCTGAAGGCCCAGATCAAGACGTTGGAGATGATTCAGAAGGCCCTGAAGCTGGAGAACACCAACGCCGACATCAAGAACGCCCTGGTCGACATCCGCCAGGGTTTCCAGATCAACTCCTAGAGGGCACCGGCCCAGTCCATGCAAATAATAAAACCGCTGCAAGCGGGGATCATTCACAACACATTCACCCACCGGCGGCGCCACTATTTCGTGGTCTCGCCCCTGTGGGGCTTCAAGCTGGATAGCGGCGAGCCCATGTTGGAGCCGAATGTGTGGGAAGCACTGAGCGGCCTGTTCCAGAACGGCAGCCTGTTCGACCGCGGCCTGCCCAAGGAGCGAGCCGAGGTGCTGGCGTATGGTTCATTCCACGCGCCGGGCGGCGAGCCGGTGGAAGCGGGCGAAGTCCACCTGCGCCTGGGGTCCGTGGAAAAGCGCCTTGCGGTGTTCGGCGACCGGCGCTGGCTGCCCGCCGTGGGACCTTCCAAGCCGGAGCCCATGGTGGAGATGCCCATCACCTACAAGCGGGCCTTCGGCGGCGAGGGCTACGAAGCCAATCCGGTGGGGCGGGGGATCGCCAAATCCGACAACGGCGGCGAGAACGGGCGTTGGCTCCCCAACGTGGAATATCCCAACCGTCTGGTGGGCTCGCCGTCCGATCGACCGCCCCCGGCCGGCTTCGAGACGCTGGACGTCACCTGGGCGCCCCGCAAGGAGTGGGCCGGCACGTATGACGATGAATACCTGCGCACGGCCATGCCGGGTCTGCCGGACGACTTCGATCCGCTGTTTTTCAACGACGCGCCCCAGGACCAGTGGGCGCCGGACTACTTCATCGGCACCGAGACCTTCGAGATCCGCAACATGAACCCGGATCACCCCGTGCTTTCCGGCCGTCTGCCCGGCGTGCGGGGCCGCGCCTTCGTTCGCTGCAATGAGGAAGCCGGCCCGGCGTTCGAGGAAATCCCCACGCGCCTGGATACGGTCTGGTTCGTTCCGGAGGCCAATCTCGGCGTCGTGATTTGCCGTGGTACTCGGGAAGTCACCGTGGACGACGCCACCGACTTGTCCCACCTCATGCTGGCCTTCGAGGGCGTCGATCAGGAGCCGCGTTCCGCCGAGCACTATGCCGGGGAGCTGGAGCGCCGCGCCGACCCCGAGGAAGGCTTCAAGTACATGTTGAATACCGCGCCTTTGCTCCCGGTCGGGGTTCGCTGCGCGCTGGATCAGATCATTGATGACAAGCCCCTCGTCGGCGATTCACTTGTTTCCCGCAATATCCAAACCTATTCCGACAACCAGCGGGCCAAGGCCGAGCAGGATCTGGAGCTGAAGAAGCAGCAACTGCGCGACGAGCTTCAGGCCATGGGCATTTCCCCGGATGTGGTGGACGAGCATCTCAACAAGCCCGCCGAGGAGCCGGCGGAGGCCGTTCGCTTCAAGGAACTGCAGGAAAAACTGCTGCCCCGGCGCGAGGACGACCCGGACAAACCGGACCTGACACGCCTGAATCTCAAAGCGTTGGACGAAATGCGGGACTACGCCGACGAGGTCGCCGACCAGCGCCGGGCGGAGATGGAGCAGCACCTCCGTGATCAGCTGGAACAGGTGCGCAAGGATTCGCCGGATCCGGCCTTCGACCGAGGCGTCGCCGAGGCGGAGGCCGCGCTGGCTCGAATGACCGGGAAACCACCGTTGCCCCGGGTGGATATCGCCGCTTTGAAGGACGAATTGCGAAACCAAAGCGAGTCCATGGCGAAGCAGGTGCAGGAGATGCAGGCCAAGGGAGTGAGCTTCCCGCCGGAAGCCCTGGAGCAGATGAACATGGACCCCGCCCTGCTCGAGGGCCAGCTCACCGAGGCCGGAGAAAAGGCCCAGCAGGGCTACCTGCAGTCCGCGAACATGATGGACGAACACAGTTCCCCCCATCCCGGCAAGGAACCGGAGCTGGCCGCCGCCCTGCGGGAGCTCAAACGCACGGGCGCCTCCGCGGCCGGCGGCGACTACGCCTTCTGCGATCTGCGCGACGCCGATCTCAGCGGGATGGACCTCAGCGGGGCTTATCTGGAGTACGCCGATCTCAGTGGCGCCAACCTGAGTGGAGCCAACCTGAGCAACGCCATCCTCGCCCGCGCCAAGCTTCACGGAACCAAACTGACCGGTGCCACGCTCACCGGTGCCAACGTGGGCGCCACGGATATCGCCGACGCCGATTTCTCCGAGGCCGATCTCACCGGCGCCACCATCGGCCGGGCCAGAATCCGCAACAGCCGGTTCCGCCACTGTCGCTTCGGCGATCGCATGGATGCCTTCATCGAAGCGGATCTGGAGGGGGTGGATTTCAGCGGCGCGGTCATGCCCAGGAGCAACTTCATCGACCAGACCCTCAAGGATTGCGTGTTCGTCGGCGCCGACCTGTCCCAATCCAACATCCTGCGCTGCCAGTTTCCCGGCTGCGAATTTGGCGGCGCCACGCTGAACGGCACCAACTTCGTGGATGCCAGGGCCCCAGGCAGCCGCTTCGATCAGGCCCAGATGGACAACGTGCGGTTCGTGGGCGAGGGGGACCTGGCCGGCTGCAGCTTTACCCGCGCCGTGGTCAGCCGCGCCAACCTTCGCGATAACGATCTCAAAGGCGCGGACTTCAGCGGCGCCAACATGGAAATGAGCGATCTGGGGGGCGCCGACCTGCGCGGAGCGCGCTTTGACGGCACCAATCTGGTCCGCGCCCAGTTCAACAAGGCCGATCTGCGCCAGGCCAGCCTGGCCGGGGCGAACCTCATGGAAGGTTCCCTGTTCAAGGCGCAGTTGCAGAGCGCGAACTTCGACGGCGCCAACTGCTACGCCGTGAACTTCATGCAGGCCACCCTGGGCGAGACGTCCTTCCTGGGCGCCAACCTGGATCGCAGCCTGTTGCAGGACTGGAGGCCTTCCGATGGATAAGGCACAACTGGAAGCCACGGTCCGCGGCCACAGCGATCTGCCCATCGTCACGGATACCGATCTCAGCGGCCGCGACTATCGCGATGCCGAGCTGGCCGGCGGCCATTTCAACAAGGTCTACTTCCGCGACACGGATTTCACCGGGGCCACGCTTCAGGAAAGCATGTTCAATGAGTGCGACTTCAGCGGCGCCCGGCTGAGCAAGGCGAACCTGCGCCAGGCGTCGTTCGTGAAATGCCGCTTCAACGGCGCGCATTTCGTGGACGGCCGGCTGGACTACACCAACTTCGTGGAGTGTAAGCTCAACGACGCCGATCTCACCGGCGCGGCGCTGGAGCACACCAACTTCGTGGAGACCTGCCTGGACGGCGCCCGGCTGCACAAGGTCAGCGGCGAACACACCCAGGCCCTGCAATGCAGCTTCAAGGGCACCGATTTCGCCGGTTGCGAGCTCTACCGGATGAACTTCATCGAGCCCGAGATGGAGGGCGTGAAACTGGCCGGCGCGCTGCTCAAGGTGCCGTTCATCATGGGCGCCAAACTGCCGGGCTACGATTTCAGCCCGGCGCAAATGCCCATGGCCCAGTTCCACGACTGCGATCTGGAAGGCGCCCGCTTCGCCGGCATGGACCTCACCCAGGCCGGCTTCATGAAGACCTCCATTCGTGCCGCGGATTTCCAGGGCTGCCGGGCCGGCTGTATCAACCTGATCGAAGCCGACCTGAGCCGAGCCCGCTTCCACAAGGCCAACCTGGAGCAAGCGCTGCTGATCGGCGCCAAGCTGGAAGAGGCCGATCTCAGCGAGACCCGGATGATCCAGGCCCAGCTCAGCCAAACCTCCTGTGTCCGCGCCAGCTTCTTCAAGGCGGATCTGACCTACGCGGATTTCTCCCACGCCGGATCTGACCGCCGCCGATTTAACCGACACACAACTCTATCGTGCCAACCTCCACCGCATCGTCGACGACGGTGCCCACTGGAGCGGCGCCAACCGCAGCGCCGCCTTGGGCGACGACGCCCAGCGCGCCAAGGCCGAAGACTTCAAGACTCAAAGCACGGGGTAAGCCATGTCCGCGAAGATCCTTCCTCTGAATACCGCCGGCGACGCCACAATGGACCACGCCGTGGTCAAGGGCGGCCGCGACGGCGCCTGGATGGTGGATGCCGGCGACGGCGTGTTCAGCGCCCGCCGCGCCGCAAGCTGCCTGCTGGCCCCGGCGCCGGGCGACCGGGTCCTGATCAGCCGCCACCGCCAGGGCAGCTACATCATCGCCGTGCTGGAAAGCGCCGCAGAATCCAGCGAACTGACATTCGACCGACCGCTCGCGGTCACCGCGCCGGAAGTCAGGGTCAATGCCCGGGACGACCTGCGCCTGAGTGGCGGTCGAACCGTCAGTTTGACCGGCGCCGAATGCGAAGTACTCGCCGCCCGGGCCCGCGTGCACGCCGGTCGCCTCAACCTGCGCGGCGAAGAGGCCCATGCCGATGTCTCCCGCCTGCGGGTGGTGGCCCAAAGCCTGGACACCGCGGTGGACCGAGTCACCCACCGGGCCAAACAGGTGGTGCGCTGGGTGGAGGACGTGGAACTGCTCAACATCGGCAGCATCGTCCAGACCGTGCGCAAGACCTTCACGTCCACCTCCACCCACACGGTCCTCACCGCCAAAAAGGACATGCGGGTGGACGCCGACCGCATCCACATGGGCTAGCGCCGAAACCGAGGACGTACACGCCATGATCTTCTCCATGTCCCAAGGCCCCATCCCGGCGCTGAACTTCGCGTTCCCCGACGTGTGCCTCACGCCCATTCCCACGCCCGTGGGCCCGGTCCCGGTGCCGATCCCGTACCCCAACATCTCGCTGAGCCCCACGGCCATCCCGACCCAGTTCACCGTGTTCCACATGGCCATGCCGGCGCACAACCTCATGACCATGATCCCCCTGAGCAACGGCGACAACGCCGGGCTGATGTTGAACCCCCTGTCCGGCCTGGTCATGGGCCCGACCCGCCACCTCATGGGCAGCTTCAAAGTCCTCTACGGCGGCATGCCCAACACCAAGATGCTGGACCCCACCGGCCAGAACGGCTTCATGCCCGGCTCCTTCGGCATGTCTCTGTCGCCCAGCCAGTTCAAAGTGATGGTGCTGGCCTGAAGAGCAGTTTTCGGAAACGCCGCCAGCCCCTCAAATGTAGGTCGGATTAGCGCAGCGTAATCCGACAAAGCATCGCGGCTTCGCCGGACAACATCCCCCTCTCCCTGGGCCCTCTCCCACGTAGGGGCGAGGGAACCATTCCCCCTCTGCCCTGGCGGGAGAGGGATGGGGAGAGGGGGACAATCCCAATACCCATCGCCCGACCCTTCCCCCAGCCCGAACCTCTGATAAACTGTGCGGTCCCGCGAACCCGCGGTTAACCGTTTGTTTTTTCAGAGGCACCGATGGATTACCCCCAGCGTTTCGACGTCATCGTCATCGGCGGCGGCCATGCCGGCACCGAGGCCGCGTTGGCTTCGGCGCGCATGGGCTGTGCCACGCTGCTGCTGACGCACAACATCGAAACCATCGGCCAGATGAGCTGCAACCCGGCCATCGGCGGGATCGGCAAAGGCCATCTGGTCAAGGAAATCGACGCCATGGGCGGGCTGATGGCCCGGGCCATCGACCGGGGCGGCATCCAGTTCCGCACACTGAATGCCCGCAAGGGACCGGCGGTGCGGGCCACCCGTGCCCAGGCCGACCGCGTCCTTTACAAGGCGGCGGTGCGGGCTGCGGTGGAGGCCCAGCCGAACCTGATGGTGTTCCAGCAGGCGGTGGACGATCTGATCATCGAGGGCGACCGGGTGACCGGGGCGGTGACGCAGATGGGGCTGCGCTTCCGCGCGTCGGCGGTGGTGCTGACCGTGGGCACCTTCCTGGGCGGCAAGATCCATATCGGCCTGTCCAACTACCAGGGCGGCCGGGCCGGCGATCCGCCCGCCAATGCCCTGGCCCAGCGCCTGCGGGAGCGCCCGTTCCGCGTGGCGCGGCTGAAGACCGGCACGCCGCCGCGCATCGACGGCCGCAGCATCGACTACGCCAAGCTCACTGAGCAGCCCGGCGACCGGCCGGAGCCCGTGTTCTCGTTCATGGGCCGGCGCGAGCAGCACCCGCCCCAGGTGCCCTGCCACATCACCTATACCAACGAGCGCACCCACGAGGTCATCCGCGCCGGCCTGGATCGTTCGCCCATGTACAGCGGCGAGATCGAGGGCATCGGACCGCGCTACTGCCCCTCGATGGAGGACAAGGTGGTGCGCTTCGCGGACAAGACGGCCCACCAGATCTTCCTGGAGCCCGAGGGCCTGGACACCCACGAGGTCTACCCCAACGGCATCTCCACCAGCCTGCCGTTCGATGTGCAGTACGAGCTGGTGCGCTCCTGCGCGGGCCTGGAGAACGCCCACATCACGCGCCCGGGCTACGCCATCGAATACGATTTCTTCGACCCCCGCGATCTGCGCCCCTCCCTGGAGACGCGCTACGTGGAAGGGCTGTACTTCGCCGGCCAGATCAATGGCACCACCGGCTACGAAGAGGCCGGCGCCCAGGGCCTGGTGGCCGGCATCAACGCCGCACGCCGGGTGCGGGAGCTGGAGCCCTGGAGCCCGCGGCGGGACGAGGCCTACGCTGGCGTGCTGATCGACGATCTGATCACCCGGGGCACCAAGGAGCCCTACCGCATGTTCACCAGCCGCGCGGAATACCGGCTGATGCTGCGCGAGGACAACGCCGACCTGCGCCTGACGCCCGTGGCGCGCGAGATGGGTCTGGTGGACGACGAACAGTGGGCGGCGTTCGAGGCCAAGCGCGAGGCCATCGAGCGGGAACGGCAACGCCTGACGGAGACCATCATCCATCCGTCCAAACTGCCCGATGCCGATGCGGACCGGGTTCTGGGCGGCCCGCTCAAGCGCGAACAGCCGTTGCTGGACCTGCTGCGCCGCCCGGAGGTGTCCTACGACGCCCTCATGACGCTGCCCGGCGCGGGCGAGCCCGTGGCCGATATCAAAGTGGCCGAGCAGGTGGAGGTCCAGGCCAAGTACGACGGCTACGTGGCCCGCCAGCGTCAGGAGATCGAGCGCAGCCGCAGGCACGAGGATGCCGCGATCCCCGACGATTTCGACTACGACGGCGTCTCCGGCCTGTCCGCGGAAGTGCGCCAGAAGCTCAAGGACCATCGTCCGGCCACCGTGGGCCAGGCTTCGCGGATTCCCGGAATCACGCCGGCTGCCGTCTCGCTGTTGCTGGTCTACCTGAAGCGTCACGGCCGGCGCAAGAGCGCCTGAAATGGGGAGTGACCACCGTCGCGCCGTACTGGTCGCCGGGCTGGCCGCGCTGAATGTGGATGCGGCCGAAGGCCAAATCGACACCCTGCTTCGCTATATTGACCTGCTTCATCGCTGGAACGCCGCCTATAATCTGTCGGCGATTCGTGATCCCGATGAGATGGTTCCACGGCATCTGCTGGACAGCCTCGCGGCGCTTCCTTATGTTGGAGGGCCGCGAGTTCTGGATTTGGGCAGCGGCGCCGGTTTGCCGGGGATTCCGCTGGCGGTCACGCGGCCCGACTGGCACGTGGTTCTGCTGGACGGCAACGGCAAGAAGACCCGCTTTCTGCGCCAGGCCAAACTGGAGTTGGGGCTGGCGAACGTGGAGGTGGTTCACGGCCGTGCCGAAGGCATGGCGCCCGAGGGCGGGAGCTTCGACACCGTGACCGCCCGGGCCGTGTCCCAACTGGACGATCTGGCGCGGCTGTGCGGCCCGCTGGTTCGCGCCGGCGGCCGCCTGGTTGCCCTGAAGGGGCCTGCCGTTGCCGGGGAACTGCCCGCGATCGACCGCTTACACGTTGCCGACCATCGAGTCTCCGTACCGGGCCTCGAGGGCGAGCGTCACATTGTTACTGTCACCGGCTGGTCCGGTGGGTGAGGCCATATGGGAAAGATCATTGCCATTGCCAATCAGAAAGGCGGCGTGGGCAAGACCACAACGGCCGTGAATCTGTCCGCGGCCCTGGCCAACCAGCGCAAGAAAGTGCTTCTGGTGGACCTGGATCCCCAGGGCAACGCCACCACCGGTTCCGGCGTCGACCGGGAGCAGGTCCGCTACAGCGGCTACGAGGTGCTGACCGACAAGGTGGGCCTGCGCGAGGCGTTGTTGGACGTGCCGGAGGGTGGATACAAGCTGCTGCCCGGTCACGGTGATCTCACCGCCGCGGAAGTGGCGCTGATGGAGACCAAGAACCGCGAGCAGCAGCTGCGCCTGCAATTGGCCCGGGTGAAGCGGGATTTCGACTATATTCTGATCGACTGCCCGCCGTCGCTGAGCATCCTCACGGTGAACGCGCTGGTGGCCGCCGACGGCGTGCTGATTCCCATCCAGTGCGAGTACTACGCCCTGGAGGGCCTGACCGCGCTGCTGGATACCATCGGCCGGGTTCAGAAGAGCGCCAACCGGGAGCTCAAGATCGAGGGCCTGCTGCGGACCATGTACGATCCCCGCAACAATCTGGCCACCCAGGTGGGCGCGCAGTTGATCAATCACTTCGGCGATCAGGTCTACCGCACCCTGGTGCCGCGCAACGTGCGCCTGGCCGAAGCGCCCAGCCACGGCCTGCCGGCCATTCAGTACGATCGCTATTCCCGGGGATCGCTGTCGTACCTGGCGCTGGCCAGCGAAATGATTCGAAGAGACATGCGGGCCGCGGAGTCGGCCGGCGCGGCGGGTTGAAATTGAGCGACAGGTTGAACCGATGAGCAAGAAACGAGGACTGGGCCGCGGCCTGGACGCCCTGCTGGGCAGCGCCGGCGCCTTCGACGATACCGCCGGCGAGGCGGAGCTGCGCAACCTGCCGGTGGATCTGCTGCAACGGGGCAAGTACCAGCCCCGGCGGGAGATGGACCCGGGCGCGCTGCAGGAGCTGGCCGATTCGATCAAGGCCCAGGGGGTGGTGCAGCCGCTGGTGGTCCGCCCCATCGACGCCGAGCGCTTCGAGATCGTCGCCGGCGAACGGCGCTGGCGGGCCGCCCAGCTGGCGGGCCTGCAGGAAGTGCCCGCCATCGTGCGGGATATCTCCGACGAAGTCGCCGTCGCCGTCGCGCTGATCGAGAACATCCAGCGCGAAGACCTCAATCCCCTGGAGGAGGCCATCGCCTTCCGGCGCCTGGTGGAGGAGTTCGGCATGACTCACCAGGAAGTGGCCGATGCCGTGGGCCGTTCCCGGGCCAGCGTGTCGAACCTGTTGCGCCTGCTGGAGCTCAACGAGGACGTCAAACACCGGATCGAGAGGGGCGAGCTGGAAATGGGCCACGCTCGCGCCCTGGCCGGCCTTCAAGGCGGCATGCAGAGCGAGGCCGCCGCCAAGGTTGCGGCCAAGGGCCTGTCCGTACGCGAGACCGAGGCGCTGGTGCGGCGCCTGCTGGAATCCGAGGGCAAGGAACCGCGCAAACCGGCCGCGCTGGACCCCAATATCCGCCGTCTTCAGGAGGATCTGTCCGACCGCCTCGGCGCTTCCGTGCAAATCCAGCAGCAGGCCAAGGGCAAGGGGCGCTTAGTCATCCAGTACTCCAGCCTGGACGAACTGGACGGCATTCTGGATCGCATTCAATAGCCCTCCCGGCCGCTTCTTCGCGCCTGCTTCGAGGCCCCGCTCCGGCGGGGTTTTTCATTTTGTTCATAACTTTATTCCAACGTGTGTTGAACCGCGGCACCCGCTCCCCTATAATGGCGGCCGCTTTCAGGCTGGGGCATGCCAAGACGCCACCCGTATCGCGTAAGTCAGCAAAACGGTGGCGTTTTTGTTGCGCGAGGGAAACCTAACTTTTGGCGGGCGAGCAGTTTCGAGAGGCACGACGCAGCGCGTTGGCCGTCGTGGGTCTGCAGCTCGCGATCGGCGCGGCCGGCGGATTGATCGCCTTGGCCGTCGCCGGTCCGGATGCCGCGGCGTCCGCCCTGGGCGGGGGGCTCATCGGCGTCTTGGCCAGCCTGACCATGATATGGAAGTTGTTCTCCGGTGGCCCCGATGCCGACCCGAAAAGGTGGCTTCGCGGCTTGCTGCTGGGTGAAGCGTCGAAATTCGGAATCACGGTGGTGCTGTTCATGGTTGCCATCGTGATTCTCAAGGCGGCATTCCTGCCGCTGATCTTGGGGTATATCGCGACATTCGCGGCGTACTGGATCGGTTTACTGAAACTCGGTGTTAGGTAGGCGGCATGACTGAAACCAGCGGATTGACTCCCACCGAATATATCCACCATCACCTGACGTATTGGCAGGTGGGCCACGGGTTCTGGACGATCAACGTCGACACCCTTCTGGTCTCCCTGGTCCTGGGGTTCCTGTTCTTCTTTACGTTCCTGATAGCCGCCCGCCGCGCTAGCGCCGGCGTTCCCGGGCGCTGGCAGAACTTCGTGGAGATGCTGGTCTCCTTCGTCGACAGCCAGGTGAAGGACACCTTCCACGGCCGCAATGCCCTGGTCGCTCCCCTGGGCCTGACGATCTTCGTCTGGGTCTGGTTGATGAACTTCATGGACATGGTCCCGGTGGATTTGCTGCCCCGTGGCGCGCAGTTGATCGGCGCCGCCTTCGGCGCGAATCCCGAGCATGTCTATCTGAAGGTGGTGCCCACCAACGACCTGAACATGACCTTCGGCATGTCCCTCAGCGTCTTCCTGCTGACGCTGTTCTACAGCTTCAAGGTCAAGGGTGTGGGCGGCTACGTGAAAGAGCTGCTGACCCACCCGTTCGCGGCCAAGAACCCGATTGCCCAGATCGATCCTGGTCATCCCGAACCTGATTCTGAACATCGTCGAGACCGTGGCGAAGCCCGTTTCACTGTCCCTTCGACTGTTCGGCAACATGTATGCCGGCGAGCTGCTGTTCATCCTGATCGCCATGCTGCCGGCCTGGGTCCAGTGGCCGCTGTCGTTTTCCTGGACGGTGTTCCATCTGCTCGTGATCACCATCCAAGCATTCATCTTTATGATGCTGACCGTCGTGTACCTCAGCATGGCGCATGAGTCGCACGATTCACATTGATTGTTGTTTAAGCAAACTGCCGTAGGAGAGTCTCAATGGATATCAGCGTGATTGGAAACGTACAGGCCATGACCGCCATTGCCGTCGGTCTGGTGTTCGGCCTCGGCGCCCTGGGTACCGCCATCGGTTTCGGTGTGCTGGGCGGCAAGTTCCTGGAAGGTTGCGCCCGTCAGCCCGAGCTGTCCGGCATGCTGGCCGGCCGCATGTTCCTGATGGCCGGTCTGCTCGACGCCGTGGCCATGATCGGTATCGGTTTTGCGCTGTTCTTCGTGTTCGCCAACCCGTTCGTGAGCGCGCTGCAGGCTGCTGCCGGTCAATAATCGAGGCGGGCTCACCGCCTGTCCATAGCCAAGAGGTTCAGCGACCGTGAACATTAACGCATCACTAATCGCGGAAATGATCGCCTTCGGCCTGTTCGTGTGGCTGACGATGAAGTTCGTCTGGCCGCCGATCGTCAAGGCCATGGCGGAACGCGAAGAGAAGATCGCCGACGGTCTGGCCGCTGCCGAGCGTGGGCGGCATGAGCTCGAGCTGGCTCAGGAGCGGGTATCCGAGGTTCTAAAGGAAGCCCGCCAGAACGCCAACGAGATCATGGAGCAGGCCAACAAGCGCAGCAACGAGATCATCGACGAGGCCCGCAACAGTGCCCGCGACGAAGGCGAGCGTCAGCTGGCCGCCGCCCGGGCGCAGATCGAGCAGGAGCTCAGCCAGGCCAAGCGTGATCTCCGCGCCAGCGTCGTCGACCTTGCCCTCCGGGGCGCGACCCAGGTCCTGGGCCGCGAAGTCGACGCCAAGGCCCACAACGATCTGCTCGAAGACCTGGCCAAGCAACTGTAAGGCGAACACCGATGGCGGAAACCAGCACCATCGCACGGCCCTATGCGCAAGCCGTGTTCAAGCTCGCGAAGTCCAGCGGCGATCTCGCCAAGTGGTCCGATACCTTGGACTACGCGGCGGTGGTGGCCGGCGACGATCGCGTGGCCGCGCTGTTCAATAATCCGCGGGTGACCGAGGAGCAGGTGGTCAAGCTCTTCCTCGACATCTGCGGCAGCAACATCGACGACAAGGGCGTAAGCCTGATTCGTCTTCTTGCGGAGAACAGCCGGCTCGGCCTGTTGCCCGAAATCGCCGCTCAATACAGCGAGTTGCGGGCAACGGAAGAGGACACGCTCCAGGCAAGGCTGATCACGGCCCGTCCGGTGGACGATGCCGTGCAGAAGCAGCTGGCCGAAGCCCTGGGCAAACGCACGGGCCGAAAGGTCACGCTGTCGGCCGAGACCGACGAGAGCCTGCTCGGCGGCGCGGTGATTCGCGCAGGGGATCTGGTTATCGATGGTTCGGTGCGCGGCAGACTGGAACGTCTTGCCCACACCTTGAACCGATAAAAGGGTGAATCCAATGCAACTCAATCCTTCGGAA
>CAVQFO010000015.1:0-22727 GCA_963711725.1 uncultured Gammaproteobacteria bacterium
GCCCTAAATGGTCCCGCTGACAATCGGCTGGAACGCCGTGAGTCGGTCGAGCATGGCGGCATTGCCCAGGCCCTGGCTTGGGAACGTGGTGGTGAAGCTCGCCTGTTCGCCGTGCAACGCCATGTAATTCAGGAGCACCGTCTGCACCAGCAGGTTGACGTTGTTGGCCGCCGGGCTACCCGACGTTTCCACCGAGCCGTCGGAACGGAAATAGCCCAGTTGCTGGTGCTGCGCCTGAGCGTCGGCGCTGCCACCCGTGAGAATCGGCCGGCCCGAAGGGTTGTAGACGAGGAAAAACGACGCCGCCGTGGAGGAATTGTCGCCGGTCCACACGCCCTTGCCGCGCCCCTCGGTGGAGTTGTCGACCATGCCGTTGCTGGCCACGGAGCCGTCGCTGAATACGTAGACCATCATGGGCACGCCCACGCGGGCCGCGTACTCGAGACAGGCGCCAATGCAGCGGCCGGCGCGCAGATCGCGCTGCTCGCCGGTGGATCGGTCGCCGGTGTGGTAGTCGAAACCGCCCATGGTGACGGTGCCTGCGCCGGCATAGCCGTTGGCCACCAGCTTCATGACCGCCGCCGTCTTGCGGAACTCCGAATCGTTGTCGTATTCCGCCTGACTGAAGATCCCACCCGCGCCCACAATCTGCGGATCAATGGAGGGATTGAGCGCGGTGGGATCGCCGTAGCGGTCCACCAGATCCGCCGTCTTGACGTAGCCGCACTGGACCATGTCCTTGATGACCGCGTCACTGGTGACCTGGGTGTTCACGGAATCGAGCTTCATCTTGCTGATGCGCTCGATGGACTCCATGACCGCCACCGCGTCGGACTGGTTCAGCAGGCCCACCAGTTTGCCCGTGTCCACCAGGCCGGTGACGTCGCTGGGGCGATCGATCTTGGTGGGACGCAGCTCGGGATCCATCATGTCCGCCGGCGCCATGGAGTTGCCGCCCGAATCGGAATTGCGGCTCCCGACCAGTGTCAGTAGCGCACCGTCCGCGCCAGCCTTGGCGATGCCGTACATGGGATTGTGCGGGTTGGTACCCGTATCGTTGTCCGAACGCGCCGGAATGATGGCGCCGTTGGTGGCGGCCGCGGTGCCCGCGGATGCTCGCTCCAGGATGCCACGCACGAAGGCGCTGTCGGAATGGAACGCCAGACCCAGCGACGTATCCACGAAGTCCGTACCGACGCCGCCAGCCGCGACGCCGGGCACCATGTCGCCCGGGATGCCTTGTTTGCTGTACCCGGCGGTGGTCAGGAAATCCAGTTGGCCGCCCTGACGGCCGACCAGCACGTTGGACCCTGAAATATTGGCGCCGCCGGCGAGATCGAAACAGATGAACGGGATTTTGCCGGCACCGGCCGTGGCGATACCGCAGCTGCTCTTCAGCGTATTGATATCCCCGGACAGTGCCGCCCGGGCCGCATGGGGATTGGCGAACAAGCCAAACAGCGTCGGGCCGGTCACCACGGCGGCGCCGGTCATCAGCCCCTGGGAGATGAACTCGCGACGCGTGATCGGCCGCCGATGATCCGGGTGAAGCAAGGGCTCGTCCGGGCCAAGGCCTTTGCGCTTGTTTCGTCTCATGAATCCTGATCCCCTATTGCAGCGTCGTCGCCGCCGTGCCCAGCAGGGCGGAACACGTCGCCTTGACCACCGTGTCCGTCCTGCCCGCGGCACAGGAGCCGCCGCAGGCCGTGAGGCCGTCGATGAGATTGTTCAGCTCGGTCTTCACCGAACTCCGGTTGGGCTGCGTCGATAGGCTCGTGCCCATCATCTTGTCCAGCAGCGGATCGAGAACAAGATCGCGCTTTGCCGTGCTGTCGAATGCCGTGCCGGCCGCGGCCGTGAAATCAAACCCCGGGAAGTAACTGGCGCGCAGACTGGTGTCGTCCACCAATGCGTTGCAGTACTCGATCGCCAACTGGGAGATCGCCACCTGCTGGGACGACAGGAAACCCATGATATTGGGCGAGGCAGGCAGCTGCTGCTTGATGTTGGTGAAGGTTGTGGTCACATCGGACTGGCTCGTTGGCACGCCTGTCAGCGACGACATGGTGGCGTTGATCTCGTCGAACGTGCGTACGCCTATCGTCGGCGAGGCCGGCAGATCCGCCGGCGTCGCGGGTGTGGGCGGCGCAGGCTCGGTGGAGACATGAGTGTTCGACCCGATCCGGTTGAAGGTCAGGAAGAACTGATCGGAATCCACGCCCTTCTCCACGCCGATAGTGGTGCCCAGGCGGGACAACAATTGTCCGCTGCCCGCGCTGTACTGCGACGATGTCACCGTCGTATCGAGGTTGGCGTAGGCCTGGCCCACGGAGGCCTCGTGGCCGTTGATGCCGAGTCGAATCCCCTGAATGGGAATGCCGTCCGGAGTGGCGCTGGAATCCAGGCTGATGAACGTGGGCTTGTCGAACAGATAGCTGTAGCTGTCGAACAGGCTCACTTCGAACATCACATAGCTCTGCGGTACGTTCACCAGATCGCTGACCCCGAACAGCAGATAGAACTTCTGGCCCACCCCGGCGCCGAAGTTCTGGGCGATCTGGCTTTGAGTCAGCGCGCGGTTGTAGATCGCCACCAGGCGGATCACACCCTGCCACTGGCGGTCGCCAGATACCTCGTTGCCCAATACCAGCGCATAGGTGTTGTTCCAGTCGGCCAGCGTTCCTCCACCCTCGGGATCGGAATCGGCTACCAGCTCGCCGTTGACGTAAATACGGCGTCCATGAGTGGGATCGAAGGTTATCACCACGTGCTGCAGCGTGGCCTGCAGGACCTCGTCGCCATCCGCCGTGGAGAACGCGGGAGCGCCGTTGCCGTCCGTCACGCTGCTGCGATTGAGAAAATCGTAGTTGTACTGGGTCTGGCCCAGAGTGAAATTGCGCGCGGTGGTGCCCGCGGAATAACTGACGATCCGCGCCGGGCCTTCCTGGGTCACGTTGGCCGGCGCCACCCACGCCTCCACGGAATACTCGCCCGTGGCTTGGATCAGGTCGCTCAGCTTCTTGCTGGCCGTGGTGGAGCCCTGAGCCTTGCCGGTTGTGACGTTGATGCCCCAGCCGGGGACAAAGGTGGCGCCACCGCTGAGGGTCAGATTCAGAGCCGGCTCCACGCCGCTGGTGTCGTAGGCGGTCGTGCCCGTACCCGCCTTGAACTGGTAGAACGCTATCAGATTGCCGACGTAACGTCCGCCGCCGCCGGAAACGATGCCGTCGCCCAAGGCCAGCGCCTTGCTGGTGACCAGGGCCGGGTCCACGTGGGTGGCTGGAATTCCGTCGACGAACTGCTGGATCGCGGTCTGCATGGTGTCGGCGTTGCTGGCGCAGTCGCTCCAGCAGTTGTGAAACTCGCTGCGCAGGCGGACCACCAAACGCGAGGCCGACGGGTCGTCCAGATTGATCTTGTCCTTGACCGCCGCATAGGCGGCGCTCAGGTCGCTGCTGGCGAAATACGGTGCCTCGGGTGCGCTGGCCGATTCCGAATGGCAGGCGGCGCAGTGCGCCTGCAGAATCGGCCGCACTGTACTGTCGAACAAGCTGGCGTCGGCCGGGAACGTCTTGCTGTCACCCGGATCCCTGCTTACGGGGGCGGTCAGCACCACCTGGCTGGTGGCGCCGGTGGAGCCGCCCGCCCAGGCGGAAATATAGGCCTTGATCACGTCGGCGCAGGCCTGGTTGCTGTCCAGCCAACAATTGTGGCCGCCTCCGACCTTGGCGACCATGCGCGACTGTGCGGGATCGCTCAGATCCACCACCGTATTGGCGGCGGAATAGGCCTTGTTGATGTCGTCCTGCTCTACGAAGGTCGGCGTCTGTCCTCCGGCGTTGTGGCACGAGCCGCAGCGGTTAGTGCCCTTGAGGTTTTCCCAAAGGTTGATGCGAAAGGCCTGCACGTCGTCGGTGGCCGGCGGCGGCCCCGTGTAACTGCTCTTTGCACCGTCGGAACTGGTGTTCGGCAGCTTCTGGGTATCGGCACCACCGCCCCCGCAGGCGGCCAGCAAGGACGAGAGAAGCAGCACGAGCAGCAATCGCGCTCCAGAAAACGGCTCGCGGCGGTCCCCGTTCCCGTCACCTGCCGCTCCCCGGCTATTGTTCTTTGCGTTATAGCGATCCATTCCCGGACTCTCTGTACGTATAGGGGATCCGCTCCGGTCAATTGCCCATGCAATAAACCGCCGCGTCGGCGAAGACCCGTTTCATCTGGTAGTTGCTGGCCTTGAAGTTGGCCACCATGGTGACGACCTCGCTCCGGTCTGAGCTGTCCTGAGGCGAGCGGAGGCAAACGGCCTTGAACACCTTCTTCACCTGGCACTGAGCGAACGCCTCGCTGCTGGCCAGTTCCTGGCCCAACGACTTGGCGCCGGTGCCGCTTCCGGTGAGACCGGAGCTCCAACCCAGCACGGCATTGGGCCCACTGCGCCAGTAGTTGTCCCAGTGGTCGTCCGTGGTGATGTAGCCATACTTGAAGTTGTCCGTATGGATCAGATATTTCTCCATCACCCGCGTGCCCGTCGCCGGGTCGGTGGTGCCGGGTGCGTTGTAGAACAGACGCCCCTTCTCTCCATCCGGATCCAGCGTTTCATCGAATTTGTAGTCGTAATAGGCGTAGGCCTGAACCATGGGGTCCATACCACTGTGGCAACCCACACAGTTGTTCAGGAAGATCCGGCTGTCGCCGCCCGGGCTGCGGGTGACGTCCTGGCGGATGCGGTCCGTGGGCCGGGTGATGTCCTTGATTTCCTGTAAGTCCTTGCACAGGAAGTTGATCATGGTGTAGCGGAACATGGCGCGGTTGGTTCCGGCCTTGAAGAAGGACTTCGCCGCCGCACGGGTGGTTATGACGCCGGAGGTGGCGCTGGCCGGCAGCCCCGCCACCGTGGATTGGGTGGTCTTGACCAGGTTGGCCTTTAGATCGATGCCCTGATTCTCCAGAGCCTCGTAGTGGTCGTTATTGCTGACGGAATAGGCCGGCAATCCCAGGCTGGAGTCCCCCACGTAAAGAATGTCGGCCCACAGCACCTGGGTGAACGGAATATCGTCCCGAACCATGCCGATCACCGTGGCGGTGAAATCGTTCAACGGCGCGAATACGGTCTGATCCCGATTGGTCCAGGGGGTTACGAAATTCTTGAGGGTGACATCGTAAAAATTGTGGTTCTCCATCGCCAGGTAGGCCGCGTCCTCAGCCTGGCCGCTGGTGATGTCGGTTTCCATCTGGTTGAGCACGCTCGCGCTGGGCGGCACGCCGGCCAAGCGGTCATGGATCCGCTTCGCCTGCTCCCGGGCGCCGGCCCACGCCGGCCCGCTCGCCAGGGCGAGCACGCCAGCCAGTATCAAGCCCCCAACCACCCGTTGTCGGGCGATGTTATTCTCCGGATCCTGCATCCCCGAGAGTCCTTTGTTCTAGCGCAATTTTCTCCGATATCTGCGTTTTTTGTTGTTTGCAACGCGAAACAGATACGGACGGTGCCCTAATGACCATTACAGCGCGTGTTTATTGGACGTAAAGTATATAGACCGATTCTGCCTAAGTGCATGTCGCCAAACAGTGACACATTCCGATTTTGTGATACAGGTCTCCTAGAACGCACTGTCGTTTCGCGCCGGCTAAAACTAGGATTACTGCATAAACCGGGAACACCGGATAGATAGACACGTTCTGTAAACGCTGGGGCATGGGCCTTGAGCCCGGCACGAACATCTGGGGGCGAAACCATCGGGCTGCCGTCGCGAACGGGAAAGCCGTTCGTCGGAAAATCCGATGGCCGAATAACGATAATGCTCAGGAAGAATCATCCACGCCAGGCAGGGCTCGCGGTCCGAACCTGGACTGCCCTCGCTTTGTCGGCCGCCGCCGCCTTGCCCCTTGCCGGATGCGGCGGAGCCAGCACCGGCGGCGGCCAGGAGCCGGACCCCGTGGTCGTGGACTATCCCGTCGCCTATGTAAAAAGACCGCTGCCCACCGACAACCAGGGCAACCTGACGGAATTGGATTCCCGCCGAGCCGTGGAATACCACGCAGGCGGCGATCTGTATGTGCGCGACCGCGCCTCGCCCTCCGCCACGGAGAGAAACGTTACCGGTTCGATCACCGGCGGCAAGGGCGACGTCAAGGACGTTTCCGTTTCCTACGACGGGAACACCCTGCTGTTCGCCGTGCGCCTGCCCGATATCGACGGCGCGGACCCGGCCGGCCAGCCGACCTGGAATATCTGGGCCTACGACATCGCAAACAGACGCCTCAGCCGCGTCATCGCCTCCGACATTACGGCGGAAGAAGGCCAGGACATGGGCCCTCACTTTCTTCCCGACGGCCGCATCGTGTTCACGTCCACCCGCCAACGGCAATCCAAGGCCACGCTGCTCGACGAGGGCAAACCACAATTCGCCGCGCTGGACGAGGATCGCCGGGAGCCGGCGTTGAACCTGCATGTGATGAACGCCGACGGCAGCGATATCCAGCAGATCTCCTTCAATCAAAGCCATGACCTGGACCCCACCGTGCTCAGCGACGGACACATCGTGTTCACGCGCTGGGACGACATGGGCGGACGCAACCGGATGAGCCTGTACACCATCAATCCGGACGGCACGCATCTCCAATTGCTCTACGGCGCCAATAGCCACAACACCGGCACGGCCGGCACTACCATCCAATTCCTGAAGCCACGGGAACTGCCGGACGGCGAGATTCTGGTGCTGCAGAAGCCGTTCACCGCCACCGGCGGAAATCTCCTGACGGTGGACAGCAGCACCTATGTCGAGAACACACAACCCACGGCCGCCAACCAGGGGCTGACCGGGCCCGCGCAGCGGGCGGCCACGGATTCCGATGTCCATACCGACGGCACCCCATCGCCGGGCGGTCTGTACAGCGCCGCCTATCCACTTCGCGACGGCACCGACCGCTTGCTGGTGAGCTGGAGCTCCTGCCGGATCATGGACGGCGGGCGCATTGTTCCCTGCGCCTCCCAAGGCTCGATCGACCCGCAGGCGACGCAGGCGCCGCCGCTGTACGGGCTTTGGGTCTACGATCGCAGCGCCGGCACGCAGCTCCCGGTGGTCAAGCCCCAGGAAGGGATCATGTACACGGACGTAGTGGTGGCCAAATCTCGAAGCCTGCCCTCAATCGTCTCGGACGCGACGCTTCCAGCGTCACTGGTCAGCGAGCACGTGGGCATCCTGGATATCCGCAGCGTCTACGACGTGGACGGCAGCGCCACCCAGAACATCGCCGCCCTGGCCGATCCGGCCCAAACCACGGCGGACCAGCGGCCCGCCCGGTTCCTTCGCATCGTCAAGGCGGTGGGCATCCCGGATCGCGACGTGCGCGATTTCTCCAATACGGCCTTCGGGCGCAGCAGCCAGCAGCTCATGCGCGAGATCATCGGCTACACCCGCATCGAGCCCGACGGCTCCGTGAAGGTCGAGGTACCCGCCGATGTGCCGCTGGCCATCAGCGTGGTGGACAAGGACGGCCGGCGCATTTCCCAGCGGCACCAGAACTGGATTCAGGTCCGGGCCGGCGAGACCGTTTCCTGCGTGGGCTGCCACGACGCCAACAGCGGCGTTTCCCACGGCCGCGACGACGCCTTCAATTCCGTCTACAGCGGCGCTGCCACCAGCGGCCAGCCCTTTCCCAACACGGTTGCCGCACTGTGGGCCAACATGGGCGAGACCATGGCGCAGACCCGCACCCGTATCAGTTGCTACACCGACTGCGCCGCGCTGAAACCAACCCTGGACGTCGTCTTCCAGGACGACTGGACCGATCCGGGCGTGCGCGCGCCGGATGCCGCGTTCAGCTACGACTACAGCAATCTCAGCACCACCGCGCCCGGCACCGTGGCCTGCGAGACACAGTGGGATTCCACATGCCGCGTGGTTATCAATTATCCCGACCACATCGCGCCCTTGTGGACCCTGACCCGCCAGACACTGGACGGCATGGGCAACGTGCTTACCGACCACACCTGCGTGGCCTGCCACAGCACGACCGACAGCATGAACGCTACCCGGGTGCCCGAAGGTCAACTCGATCTCAGCGCCACTCCGTCCAGCGACGAGCCGGACCACCTCACCTCCTACCGGGAACTGCTTTTCAACGACAACAAGCAGATCCTCAACGGCGGGGCCCTGGAAGACGAACTCGTACAGGCCACGGACGCCAACGGAAACCCGGTCTTCGAAACGGACAGCAACGGCAACATCATCCTCGACGGCAGCGGCAACCCCATCCCCGTGATGGTGCCGATCAACGTCCCTCCGACCATGTCCACGGCGGGGGCGGCGGCATCCAGCGGCTTCTTCGACCTGTTCGCCAGCGGGGGTAGCCACGAAGGCTACCTCACGCCGGACGAACTGAGATTGATCGCGGAATGGCTGGACATCGGGGGCCAGTACTACAACAATCCGTTCGACGCACCGACCAACTGATCCGTGACCATGCCGATGAGATCAGAGGTGCAGGGAGTCTGCCAGGCGGCCGCCATCGAACCGCCGAGTCTCCCGCTGCCATGGACGACGAACGTCAATCTGGGAGATATCACCGTTCCGCTCTCGCCGCACCGGGGTCTGCGCGCCCTGTTTCTGATGCTGCTCTGCTGCCTGCTCGGCCACTGGGGTCTCGCCCGGGCCGACGATGCCGCGCGCGTGAAGGTTGCCGACCCCTACATCGAGATGCACACGGGGCCGGGTCGCGGCTATCCCATTTTCCATGTGGTGGAACGCGGTGCCTGGGTGGACGTTCTGCGCCGGCGCACCGACTGGTTCGAAGTCCGCACGGCCAATGGCAAGGAGGGCTGGGTCTACATCGACCAGATGGAACAGACGCTGCAGCCATCGGGGGCACCGACCCGGTTCGAGCGGGCCGATCAGGCGCAATTCGCCAACCGCAGCTGGGAAATGGGGGCGCAATGGGGCGATCTGGCCGGGGCCAACGCCATCTCGCTCTATGGCGGGTACGCCTTCAACCGCAACGTCTCCACGGAACTGACCGTCACCCAGGCCCTGGGTCAGTTTTCCAGCGACTGGCTGTTGGATCTCAGCCTGCAGCAGCAGCCTTTCCCGGAATGGCGCATATCGCCGTTTTTCGAGCTGGGCGTGGGCATGATCCGCACCCAGCCCTCCTCCACTCTGGTCCAGACGGAGGATAGAACCGACTCCACGGCCCACGTCGGGATCGGCGCCCGGGTGTATCTGACCCGGCGCTTCTTCTTCCGGGCGGAATATCGCAGCTACGTAGTCTTTACCAGCCGCAACGACAACGAGGAAATCGGCGAATGGAAGGCAGGTTTCGCATTCTTCTTCTGACTGCCGCCTTGGCGGGAATCGCCGCGCCGCCGGCACAGGCCGCCGACAACGGCGGCGATAACGACCAGGTGGTCCAGCCCCAGGTCCAGCGCCGCACGATCAAGGCCCCGGACATCGACACCGAAAACTTTGAGGTCGGGGTGTTCGTCGGCGCGCTGAGCATCGAGGATTTCGGAGTGCACCCGGTCTACGGACTGCGGGCGGCCTACCACGTCACCGAGGATTTCTTCCTGGAAGGCACCTACGGGCGCTCCAAGGCCGGCGAGACCAGCTACGAAACCCTCAGCGGCTCCGCGAAACTGCTCACGGATCAGGAACGCCAATTGAGTTACTACGATATCTCCGTCGGCTACAACGTCCTGCCGGGCGAGGCGTTCATCGGAGACGACTGGGCTTTCAACACGGCGCTGTATGTGGTGGCCGGCATCGGCAATACCAGCTTTGCCGGCGATGACCACTTCACCACCCAGTTCGGCGCGGGCTACCGGCTTCTGGCGAACGACTGGCTGGCCGTCCACGCCGATGTGCGCGACCACATTTTCGACACGGATCTTCTCGGCGAAAAGAAGACCACCCACAACCTCGAGTTTCACGCCGGACTGACGGTGTTCTTTTAGGGCAGGCTTGATATGAAAACCATAAAACGATTCTGCGTACTGGCCCTCTTCCTCATGGCCTCCACCGCCTGGGCCGGGCAATCCTCACCCGCCCCGGATTTCGCCCTGAAGAGCCTGAGCGGTAACAACGTGCGCCTCAGCGAACTGCGCGGCCAAGTCGTGCTGGTGAACTTCTGGGCTTCCTGGTGCGGCCCCTGCCGCCAGGAGATGCCGCTGCTCGACCAGCTGCACAATCAGTACAAGCCGCTGGGCTTCACCGTGCTGGGCGTGAACGTGGAACAGAACTCGGACGCCGCGCGCCATTACCTCAAGGATCTGGCCGTGCACTTCCCCGTGCTTCTGGACTCCAGAAACACCGTCAGCAAGGCCTACGACGTCCAGGTCATGCCCACCACGGTGATCGTCGACCGCAACGGCGACGTGCGCTACGTGCACAAGGGCTATACCGCCGGCGACGAGGCCAAGTACCAGGACGTGGTACGAAAGCTGATCAGCGAGTGAATCTCATGGCGAGAACGCTAGTGTTGCTCCTGTTGGCAGCGGCCGTGCTGAGCGGCTGCGGCATCCAACCCTGGGTCAAGCCCTACGAGCGTGCGCACATGGCCGACCCGATCATGAGCTTCGACCGCAACCCGGTCTCCACCCGCTACATCAATCACGTCCACGAAGCCCGTGAAGGCGCCCGGGGCGCCGACGGCGGCTCCGGGCGGCGGCTGCGGTTGCAACTGATCATGAAGCAAAAGGCGAAACACACCCTGGGGGCGCGCTCGCGGCTGGTCATCACGCTGGCACTGGCGGGTGCCTGCGTCTATGGCGCGGGGCTGTTCGGCGGCGTACTGCCGGAGGATCGGGCCGACGCCATGTACCACGAGTACAAGGGCGGCGGGGTTACCATCCACGGCCCATCGGTGCTGCTGCGCAAGAAGATCGGGGAGAACGTCTCCGTCAGCGGCAACTACTACGTGGACTCGGTCACCAGCGCATCCATCGACGTGGTCACCACCGCCAGCAAGTACAGCGAGAAACGCACCGAGGAAAGCGTCAGCGTGGACTACCTCCACGGCGGGACCACCATGAGCGGCGGCTACACCACCAGCAGCGAAAGCGACTACCAGGCGAAGACCGCCAACTTCTCCATCAGCCAGGACATGTTCGGCGACCTGACCACGCTGACGCTGGGCTACACCCGGGGCTGGGACGAGGTGGGCCGCAACGGCGATCCCGCCTTCCAGGAAACCGCCGATCGGCGCAGCTACAGCGTCGCGCTGAGCCAGATCCTGACCAAGAACCTGCTCGTGGCCCTGAGTTGGGAGGCGGTCACCGACGAGGGTTTCCTGAACAACCCCTATCGCTCGGTACGCTACGCGGACAGCAGCGCGAAAGGCTATTCATACCAAGCCGAACGCTATCCCAACACCCACACCAGCAACGCATTCGCCGTGCGCGGGCGCTATTACCTCCCCTATCGGGCCGCCGTGCACGCCGAGTACCGCTATTACACCGACAGCTGGGGCATCAAGGCCTGGAACGCAGAGCTGGGCTACACCCATCCCATCGGCGAGCGCTGGATTCTGGACCTGAGCTACCGCTACTACACCCAGACCCACGCCGATTTCTACAGCGACCTGTTCCCCTACGCCGACGCCCAGAATTTCCTGGCCCGGGACAAGGAGCTGAGCACGTTCACCAGCCAGAGCATCGGCTTCGGCGCCACCTACCAGTTCCTCAGCGACTGGCATTTCCTGCAAAAAGGCACGCTGAACCTGGATTACAACCACGTGATGTACAACTACGACGACTTCCGCGACTTGCGCAACAGCAGCGCGCCGGCGGGCCAGGAACCGTTGTACAGCTATTCCGCCAACATCATTCGCCTGTTCATCTCCGTGTGGTACTGACGATGCGCCTGTCCCGGCATCACAAACGACACTCCCTGAGCCCGCGCCTGTGGCTGGCGGCATGCCTGGCCCTGGCCACCTGGGCCGGCGGCGCCCATGCCGCCTGGGTGAAGGCGGATGCCGGGATTATGGGAACCAATATTCACGTGGAGGCATGGCACGAGGACTCCGATCGCGCGCGGCATGCCGTCGACGCCGTACTCTCGGAGCTGCGCCATGTGGATACGGTGATGAGCCCCTTCAAACCGGACAGCGAGCTCTCGCGGATCAATCGACTCGCCGCGCGCACCCCGGTGCACATCAGCAAGGAATTGTTCGACCTGATCGGCCAGGCCATGGACTTCTCCAAGCTGACCGGCGGCGCCTTCGATATCACCTACGCCAGCGTCGGCTACATGTACGACTACCGCACCCACAAGCACCCGGACGAGGCCGCCATAAAGAAGGCCCTGCCCGGCGTGAACTACCGGCACGTCAAGCTGGACCCCAAGGCGCTCACGATACGATTCACGCGTCCGGGCATGCGCATCGACCTGGGCGGCATCGCCAAGGGCTACGCGGTGGAACAAAGCGCCGCCATCATGCGCAGTTTCGGCGTTGAGCACGGCGAAATCACCGCCGGCGGCGATACCCGCCTGGTGGGCGACCATCTGGGCTGGCCCTGGCTGGTGGGCATCGAAAATCCCCGCGACCCGGCCGATATCGTCACCCGAATTCCGCTGATCGACAGCGCCGTATCCACCTCCGGCGACTACGAACGCTTCTTCAACGAAGACGGCGTGCGCTATCACCACATTCTCGACCCGACCACGGGTCGTTCCCCCGACCAGGTCCACAGCGTCACGGTCATCGGCCCGGACGGAACCTACACCGACGCTCTGTCCACCAGCGTGTTCGTACTGGGCGTGAAGAAAGGGCTGGCCCTGATCCAGCAACTGCCGGGCTACGATGCCGTGATCGTCGACGCCCACGGCGACATGCACTACTCCCCGGGGCTGGCGGGATTCCGCAACCGGGGCGGCGCCGTCGCCGCCGCAGCCACCGACAAAACCGACGGCCGTCATTGAGGGCGGACCGGGAGCACAGACCATGAAAAGACGGATCACCGCAGTCCTGAGCCTGACTATGATGATCGCCGCAGCGACGGGGCTGGCCGCCGAGGCGCCCGCCGCAGACAAGCCACCGCCCTCCAGCGAGCTGAACCAGCAGATCCAGGACGTGAAAAAGGACGTGGTCAATCTCAACCGCGACCTGTTCGTGCTGGAGGAACAACTGCTGTTCCCGTCCAGCACCCAGGTTCAGGTGTTCCTGTCCCTGGACGTGGGCGCCTATTTCACCCTGGACTCGGTGGAGCTCAAGCTCGACGGCGACGAGGTCACCGACTACCTCTATACCGACCGCGAAGTCGCCGCCCTGCGCCGCGGCGGCGTCCAGCGGCTGCACATGGCCAATCTGGATCAGGGCGAACATGAAATCGTGGCGTTCTTCGTGGGCAAGGGCCCCAAGGGGCGCGACTATCGGCGTGGCGCCCACCTCAAGTTCCGCAAGGGGCTTGGACCGAAATATCTGGAGCTGAAGATCCACGACAGCACATCCAAGGAACAACCCGAGTTCAGCGTCAAGGAATGGGAGTAGCACACCGCCAAGCACCCGGTGCGTCGCGCCGATGGCGCGGCCTGCCGGCGGGATTCGCAGGCGCGGCGGGGTTCGTCCTCGCCGTGGCGGCGGCCTTGTGCCCGGTGCCCGCGGCCGCCGCGCGGGCCTTCCCGACGGCCGTGCGCAATCTGCACTACGGCGAAGTGCTGTTCTACTTCTACCAGCAGGACTACTTCGACGCCATGACACGGCTGCTCGCGGCCCGGAGCCGGGACCGGCTGGGGCCCGACCGCGCCGAAGCCGAACTGCTGCTGGGCGGAATGGAACTCTCCTACGGCCTCTACGACGACGCCCAGTCCCTGTTCCAACGCTTGCTGACCGCCGATGTTCCGGCGGACATCCGCGACCGCGCTTGGCTCCACCTAGCCCGCATGGCCTATGAACGGGGCAATTACGATCAGGCCCTGCAGGCCCTGAAACGCCTCAGCGCCGTCGACCAAAGCCACGACCTGGAGGATCCGCGGCTGTTGCACGCCCTGGTGCAACTGCGCGCCGGCAACGCCGCGGCGGCGGTACAACAACTCGCTCCGATCAAACCGCAAGCCCCGGGCCAGGCCTACCTGCGCTACAACCTCGGCATCGCCCGGATCGCCGCCGGCGACACAGCCCGAGGCATCGGCGATCTGCGCGCCGTAGGCGCCATGAAAACGGACTCGCCGGAGCTGATCGCACTCCGTGACCGTTCCAACCTCGCCGCCGGCTACGCCTTGCTGCGCCATGACCAACCGCGACAGGCGGGCGAAGCCTTCAAACACGTGCGCCTTCAGGGCCCCTTCTCGGCAGGCGCGCTCCTGGGCGCGGGTTGGGCTTCGGCGGCCGCGCAGGACTATCGATCCGCTCTGGTGCCCTGGCGTGAACTGGCGAAGCGGCCGATCGCCGAGGCGGCTACGCAGGAAGGCCTGCTGGCGGTGCCGTACGCCTATGGCCAACTGGGCGCACAGCAGCAGTCGGCCCGGGGCTATCGGGCCGCCATAGATGCGTTCAGCTCGGAAATGCGGCGGCTGGACTCGGCTGAAGCCATCGTCAGGAACGAGCGCTGGCTGGACCGGATTACGGAGGCCGTGGCCCGGGACTCGATACCGGCCGGCAAGTCCGACGCCGAGCTTCCCTATCTGCGGCAGCTGCTGGCCGGCCCCAAATTCCGCCAGGGCGCAAGTAACCTGCACGATCTCCAGCGCTTGATGAAGAACCTGCTCGGCTGGCAGCGGTCCATGCACAGCTTCGACGCCATGCTCGCCACCCGGCGCACGCGCTACGAGACACAGCTTCCGGCGGCGGAAAAGGCACTGGCGGGGCTGGATGTGAAGGCCCTGCGAAAGCGCCGCGACGAGCTTGCAGCCAGACTGGCCGCCGTCACGCCAGCCAACGCGGCGTCCACGCTCGCCAGCGATAAGGAACGCAAGGCCCTGGAAAAGCTGGAAGCGGACGCCCGCACCCTTTCGCAGCTGCCCGTCAACAAGACCACCCGCGCCTTGCGGGACAAGCAGCGCCTGCTTGCCGGGGTGCTGCACTGGCGCATCGAAACCGACTACGCCCGCCGCCACTGGCAGGCCACCAAGGCACTGAAGGAGCTGAACCGCGCCATCGAGACCACGAGCCTCCGTCGCCAGCAACTCCAGGCGGCGCAAGTGGCGGCGCGAGACGGCTTTCGGGGATTCCGCCAGCGCATCGATACGCAACGCGCCCGTGTCAATGAGCTACTGCCGCGCGTAAGGAACCTGCTGGACCACCAACAGCAGTCGCTGCGCCGTCTCGCCCTGGACACCCTGGAGCAGCGGCGCCAGCGTTTGCAGGCCCAGCTCGCTCAGGCCCGGTTCGCCTTGGCCCGTATCTACGACAGCGCGGCCAAACCTGCCGGGAAGCCAAAGCAGTGAGGCGCCTGCTCTGGCTACCTGCCGTGACCCTGCTGGGAGGCTGCGTGGTTTTCGGCCACAAACCCGCACCCACCATCGGCAGCCTGGACTCCGAACCGCCTCCGCAGGTCAAACGCCAGGCGCCGGTGAGAGCCGACCGCCAGCAGGTGCTGAACACCTACAAGGAAGCCCTGGATTCACCGGGAATCGGCTCGTTGCGGCCCGAAGCCATGCGCCGGCTGGCGGACCTGCAACTGGAACTGGCCGCCGACCGGGACGCCGCCGGCCAATCCGTTGGCGATGCGCCCGCCAACGCCGCGCGCGTCTACCGCCAGCTGCTGGAGCACTATCCGGACTATTCCGAGGCGGATCAGGTGCTTTATCAGCTGGCCCGCGCCTATGAATTCGACGGTCATCGCGACCAGGCCATGGACGCCCTGAACCGCCTGGTGGCGGATTTTCCGCGGTCGCCGCTGTACCCGGAAGCCCAGTTCCGCCGCGCCGAAAGCCTGTTCGTGGAGGGCCGCTATCCGCAAGCCGCCTCTGCCTACAAGGCCGTGCTCGAACGCGGCGAGCGCACGGGCTTCTACGATCCCGCGCTGTACAAGAGGGGCTGGTCGGATTTCAAGCTCAACCGCTACGACGCGGCGCTGGAGTCGTTCATCACGCTTTTCGCCCGGGAGACGGACAACGGCCGGATCGCCCCCGCCGACGTTGGCAAGGCAACCCGTGAACGCCTGGAGGACACCCGCCGGGCCATCAGCCTGTCGTTCTCCTATCTCTCCGGCCCCAAGTCCATCGCCGCCTATTTCGCAGACCACGGGACCGCCCCCTTCGAGGACAGGATCTACGAGGACCTGGGCGAGCTCTACCTGGAAAAGGAGCGCTACAACGACGCGGCCGGTGCCTTCCAGGCGTTCGCGGTCAGCCACCCCTCGCACCCCCGAGCGCCCCTGTTCATGGTCAAGACCATCGAGGCCTACCGGCGCGGCGGTTTCCCCTCCCTGGTCCTGCGCACACGGCTGCAGTTGGCCGAACGCTACGGCCCGGATGCAGCCTTTTGGCGTGAACACCCCGTCTCCAGCGTCCCCGAGGCCACTGCGGCCGTCCAGGCCAACCTTAAGGATCTGGCCAAGTACTATCACGCCCGCGCCCAGAGTGAGCACAAGGCCTCCGACTATGCACAGGCCACCCGCTGGTACGGCGAATACATCCGCTGGTTCCCCCACGACGCGGAAACGCCGAGGCTCAACTTTCTGCTGGCCGATCTGTTGTTCGAATGGGGCCACTACGAAGGGGCGACCCGCGAGTACGAGCGCACCGCCTATGACGTACTCCGACCATCCCAAGGCCGCCGAGGCGGGCTACGCGGCGCTGCTGGCCTATGCCAAGCGCGCCAAGGAACTGCAGGGCCCGGCTCAGGCCGCCTGGAAGCGTCAGGCAACCGAATCCGCCCTTCGTTTCGCTGCCCGCTTCCCCGATCACCCGAAGGCTCCGGCCGTCTTGACCCACGCCGCGGAAACGCTCTACGCCCAAGGCGACCTGCCCCGGGCCCGCGAGGCCGCGCAAACAGTCATTCGGCGCTATCCCCAGGCCACCCGCGCGCAAAGGCGTACCGCCTGGACGGTGGAAGGCCACGCCGCATTCGACAGCAGCGCCTATGCCGAGGCGGAGGCGGCCTACAAAGCCGCCCTGGTTCTGGTCCCGCCCAACGACAAGGATCGGGCCAAGCTGAAAGAGCGGCTGGCCGCCTCCGTCTACGAACAGGGCGTAGCCGCACGCAAGGCCGGAGATCTCCACGCCGCGGCCACCCACTTCCTGCGCGTTGCAACGGTGGTGCCGGGCGCGTCCATCGAGGCCACCTCACTCTACGACGGCGCCGCCGCCCTGCTCGCCTTGAAGGCCTGGCCGGAAGCCATCGCCGTGTTGCAGCGCATGCGCACGAACTTTCCCAACAACGAACATCAGCCGGAAATCACCCGGCGGCTGGCTGTGGCTTACATGAACAACGGCGACAAGCTGAACGCCGCCGTGGAGTTCGAGCGCATGGGCCGCAGCGCCGCGCGCAGCCCGGAGGCCCGCCGCGAATCACTGCTCCAGGCGGCCAACCTCTATCGCGAACAAGGTGCCCGGCGGCGTGCAGTTGACACCTTGGAAGCCTACGTGAAGGCCTTTCCCCAACCGCCGGAGGCGGCCACCGAGGCCCGCCAGCAGATCGCGGATCTGTATAAACAACAGGGCGATCTGAAGGCCTATCGGGCGTGGCTGCGGCGATTGATCGACGCGGAAGGACGCGCCGGCAAGGCCAGCACCGAGCGCATGCACTACTTGGCCGCCAACGCCAGCATGGTGCTCGCCGAAGACGCGCGCCGACGGTATGAAGCCGTGAATCTGGTGGAACCGCTGCGCGACAATCTGCGCGCCAAGAAGAAGGACCTTGAAGCGGCCCTGGCGGCCTACACCCGCGCGGCGGACTACGGCGTGGCCGACGTAGCCACCGCCGCCACCTTCCATATCGCCGATCTGTACTACGACTTCAGTCGCTCGCTGCTCAAATCCCAGCGCCCCGGGAACCTCCACGGCGAGGAGCTTGAACAGTACAACCTGATGCTGGAAGACCAGGCATTCCCCTTCGAGGAGAAGGCCATCAAGATCCACGAGGTCAACATTCACCGGGTGCCCGACGGCTACTACGACCAGTGGATCAAGCGCAGTTTCAAGGAACTGGCCAAGCTGGTTCCCGCCCGGTACGCCAAAAAGGAGAGGAGCGATGGCCCCGTCAGCTCGCTGGACTAGAGCGCTTGCCGGTGCGGCGGTTCTCGTGGTGCTGCTGGCGGGCTGCAGCACCGTGGGCACACCGGAGAAGGCCGAGAACGCCAAGGCCGACAATGCGACCAAGATCGATCCGGCTGTTCGCGACGCGTTCCAGGACGGCTTGACGCGTCTCAAGGCCGAAGACTACCGGGCGGCCATCGCGGATTTCGACAGGGTCGCGAAGGCACGCCCCAAAGACGCCTCGCCGCTGCTCAATCTGGCTTTGGCTCAGCGTGAAAGCGGCGATCTCGCCGCCGCGGAGCAGACGCTGATCCGGGCCGCGCAGGTGGCACCCGACGATGCCCGTATCCACAACGAGCTGGGCATCACCTATCGTTTGGACGGCAAGTTCCAACAGGCCCGGGAGGCGTACGAGGCGGCTCTGAAGCTCAAACCGGACTACGCCCGGGCCCACCTCAATCTGGGCGTACTGTGTGATCTGTATCTCCAACAGCTGGACTGTGCATTGGCACACTACAAGCAGTTCCAGGCCCTGACGCCCACGGAAGATAAACAGGTGAACCTATGGATCGTGGATCTCGGTCGTCGCGTCGGCGGCAAGTGACGCGGCTGTCCCTGGCGGGTGCGATGCTGCTGGCGTGCGTACCGTTGCTGGCCGGCGCCGCCAACGCGCCCAAGAAAAGCAACCGCGCCCGGCGCCTGGAAGGCATGGCCGTCATTGGCAACCAGGAGCTGCCGAAGTCGCTGTATATCGTGCCCTGGAAACAGGCGCACATGGCGGGCGGGTTTCCGCCCCCTGCTCCGGCGCTGGAGGCCGATCCGGTCACGGCGGTGGATCCGCCGGTGTTCCGCCGGCAACTGCAGTTCTACGACGCCGCTCAGCGCGGCCACAACTGAGTCACTATTCGAACAATCGCGTTCAGGGGAAAAGAAGATGGATTTCTATAACGGGATCGTGGGGTTCTTTCAATCGGGTGGCGCATTCATGTACCCCATTCTACTCGTGCTGGCGCTGGGTGCCGCCATCGCCATCGAGCGATATGTCTACCTGAGCATCGCCAAGACCAGCAATCGGCGCGTCTGGAACCAGGTGATGCCGATGCTGCAGGCCGGGAAGTTCCGAGACGCCATGACCGCCGTGGGCAAGTCCCGCTCGGCGATCGGCAAGATCCTGGGCTATGGCCTGGCCCGCATGTCCACGGCGCGACGTCGGGACGAGCTGGAGTTGGCCATGGAGGAAGGTCTGATGGAAGTGATTCCCCGTCTTGAGAAACGCACCCACTACCTGGCCACCTTCGCCAACCTGGCCACGTTGCTGGGGCTGCTGGGCACCATCATCGGCCTGATTCAGGCCTTCACCGCGGTCTCCAACGCCAATCCCGCGGAGAAGGCGGACCTGCTTTCCGCCAGTATCTCGGTGGCCATGAACACCACCGCCTTCGGGCTCATGGTGGGCATTCCCCTGCTTCTGGTGCACACCGTGCTGCAGACCAAGGCCACCGAAGTCATCGATAGCCTGGAGATGGCCTCCGTGCGGCTGGTGAACATCATCTCCGAGCGCTCCTCCCGCAAGGAAGAGGCCGCCTGATGCGATCCCGCATCCGCCACAGCCGCCACAAGGAGGTCACCGAGTTGAACGTGACCGCCTTCATGAACCTGATGGTGGTGCTGGTCCCGTTCCTGCTGGTGATGGCGGTGTTCTCGCGGATGACCATCCTGGAGCTGAGCCTGCCGACCAGCGACAACGGTGCCAATCAGCCCCAGCCGGCTCATCTGGACCTGGAGGTTATCGTCCGAAAGGACAGCGTGGATATCGGCGCCCGCGGGCAGGGAGTGATCAACCACATTCCTGATACCGACAAGGGCCACGACCTGGCGGCCGTCTCCAAGGCGCTTCAGAAATTCAAGGACAAGTTCCCCGACAAGACCGACGCCACCGTCCTGCTGGAACCTCAGATCCCCTACCAGCAGGTGGTCTCCGTCATGGACACCGTGCGCATGGCGCGGGTGGAGGACAACGGCGAGGCCCGCAAGCGGGAACTGTTCCCGGACATCTCCATCGGCGACGCTCCGGTGAAAACCAAATAGCGCGGAAAACAGAATCATGAAGAAATCCCGTCGCGCAAGACGCATGGAACGACATCATCGACGGGCCCGCCGCACCGCGGGCCTGCACCTGATTTCGCTGATGGACATCTTCACCATCCTGGTGTTCTTCCTGCTGGTGAATTCCTCGGATGTGCAGGACGTGCCCAACCGTAAAGCCATTGAGCTGCCCACGTCGATGGCCTACCAGAAGCCCCAGGAAACCCTGGTGGTCATGGTCACCAGCCGGAACATCATCGTCCAGGGACACTCCGTGGCGTCGGTCGCCGAGGTCGAAAAGAACAAGGCACTGGATATCGCCCCGCTGCGTCAGGCCCTGCTAGAACAGGCGGGCAACCGCCTGACCCACGGCCCAAGGCCGGGCAGGACCAGGGCGAAGTCACCATCATGGGGGACAAGTCGATCCCCTACCACGTGCTGAAGCGCGTCATGGCGACGTGCACCAAGGCCGGCTTCGGCCAGGTGTCCCTGGCGGTTCTGGAGAAATCGCTGAAGGGGGACAAATCGTGAGCACCGCGTACTACCAGACGCCCATCCTGCCCTGGAGTCCGATGGGCGATGACGAGCGCCGGTTCCGGCGCATCCTGCTCTGGGTGCTCGCCATCTCCGTGCTGGCCGGGCTGATCATTCCGTTTCTCCCGGTAAACAAGCGGAAACACCATCACCCCAGTGCCGCCGCGGATCGCCAAACTGGTGATCGAGAGGGAAAAGCGCCCACCTCCTCCGCCGCCACCCAAACAGCCCGAACCGGCGGCGGAGAAGCCCAAGCCAAAACCCGAACCCAAACCGGAGGCCAAAACCACCCAAACCGAGCCCGAGGCCAAACGAAGCCCGAGCCCAAGGCAGCGCCCAAACCCTCCGTGGCCAAAGCCAGGGAAAAGGCGAGCAGATCCGGTGTATTGGCATTTACGGACGAACTGGCGGACCTGAGGGACAAACCCGTGGCGGCACAACTGGAGGCCCATGGGACATTAAGCAAAGGCAGCAAACAACCGTCCATAGCGACCGTGCCATCATCACCTCCAACGTGGGCAGCGGCAGCCGGGGCATCAACACCAGCTCCCTCAGCCGCGACACCGGCGGTGGCGGCCTGGCCTCCCGCCAAACCAGCAAGGTCACCAGCGCCGAAGCTCAAGCGATGCCGCCCACACCCGAGCGGAGAACAATGCCAAACGCCGGGCGACGCGCACCGACGAAGAAATCACCTTAGTCTTCGACCGCAGCAAGAGTGCCTTCAATCGGCTCTATCGCCGCGCCCTGCGCCGCAACCCCACGCTTCAGGGCACCGTGGTGGTCCGACTAACCATCGCCCCCTCCGGCCAGGTCACGGCAGCCAAGGTCATCTCCAGCCAACTCGAAGACCCGAACCTGGAGCATAAGATCGTATTGCGGGTGCTGGGCCTGCATTTTGCCGCCAAAGCGTGAAGGCTACGACGGTGGAATATCCCATCGACTTCTTCCCATCATGAGGCGGGAGGGCTGCCGGCGTCAGACCATCCTGGAGCACCACCTTCCCTCGGGGGTGCTGGTGCTCCAGGTATTCCAGGGCGCCGCACGGCCTCGGACAACGGAAAGACACGATCAACGTGAGTTTGATTGTCCCTCTTCCACCAGCCGGGCGATCTCCCGAAGCTGGGCGCCGTCGGGCGCATGAACAAATAACGGTATTCACGCCGGCGTTGGCGGCCGCCCGGGCGTATTTCCGGTTCATCAGGGCCAGCGCCGACCGCAACACCGGGTTGATCTTCAATTCTCGCGCGGTTCGCGCGTCCGGCAGATCGGAAATGCTAACCATCCGTCCTCCCGGCTTCATGACCCCGTAGGATTTCCGCTGCATTTCTCCGCCCACCGTGTCGAACACAACATCCATATCGGACAGCGGTTGGAAAAATCCTCTTGGTGGTAATCGATCACCGACTCGGCCCCGAGTGTTTGCAGCCACTCCCGAGCATTCCCGCCCGCCGTACAGGCGACGTGCGCCCCCAGGTAATGGGCCAGTTGCACTGCGAAGCTACCCACTCCGCCCGATCCGCCATGGATCAGAATACGCTCACGGGGTTTGAGTTCAGCCATGTCTACCAGCGCCTGCCAGCAGGTCAGTCCAACCAGAGGCAGGGAAGCCGCCTGTTCATGAGAAGAACAGTTGTCCGGTTTGGGGGCCACCAACTGGTAGTCCACAGCAACCTGTTCCGCAAAGGCACCCAGCCGCCCCTTGGCCACCCGGGTAAACACGGCATCGCCCACAGAAAAGCCCGACACCTGTGAACCCACCGCCCGAACCACACCGGAACACTCGTTGCCGAGGATGGCCGGAAGTTTGAGCCGGAGCACTGGTTTAGGAGCGACCGCGCACCGTCTTGTAGTCCAGCGGGTTGATGCCGGCGGCATGCACGTCGATCAGAACGTCTTCCGGCCCCATATGAGGACTCGGCACGTCCGCGTAGGCGATGCGGTCGTTACTGCCGTAGGCGCGCATTAAAACGGCTTTCATGGCGA
>CAVQFO010000016.1:0-6889 GCA_963711725.1 uncultured Gammaproteobacteria bacterium
TGACATTCGCCGTCCGCCTGCGCAGTACCCACAACGCCGTGCAAGCGCGGGCGCTGGCCGCGCGTTTCGGCATACGCGACAAAGCGCCCGGCGGCACCATGATCGAGTTCGACGTACCTCCCGCCGACAAGATGGACGTCCTGAAAAAGCTCACCGCCATGCCCGACGTAGTGGATGTGGACCTGCGCGAACCGACGCTGGCCCGGCTCTACCAGCACGTCGGTGCCGGCGCCGCAGCAGTCAAAGGAGAACAGCCGTGAACAATGTCCTGATCGTGGCCGGCAAGGAGCTGCGCGACGGCCTGCGCAACCGTTGGCTGCTGGCCATAACCGTGGTCTTTGCCGGCTTGGCCCTGGGCATCGCCTACTTCGGCGCTGCCGCCTCCGGCAAGGTGGGCTTCACCTCACTGTCCGCCACGATCGCGAGCCTCGCGACCCTGGCCGGGTTTGTCGTGCCCCTGATTAGCCTGCTGATCGCCTACGACACAGTGGTAGGGGAGCGGGGCAATGGCACCCTTCTGTTGATGCTCAGCTATCCCATTTCCCGCACGGAGCTGCTGGCCGGCAAGTTCCTGGGCCATAGCGCCGTTCTGGCCCTGGCCAGCGTTCTGGGTTTCGGTGGGGCGGTGGCGGCCATGCAGGTGCTCAGCCCCGTCGCGCGTTCCGCCGAGATCTGGGGCGTGATCGCCTTGTTCAGCATGGCCAACATCCTGCTGGCGGCGAGCTTCGCCGGCATGGGCTGCCTGATCAGCGTGCTCACCCGGGACAAATCCCGGGCCGCCGGGCTGGCGCTGCTTTCCTGGTTCGTATTCGTGGTGCTGTTCGACCTGGCACTGCTGGCGGTGCTGGTATTCAGCGGAGGCAATGCCATGGAGCGCGCCGTGTTCCCCTATCTGCTCATGCTCAACCCCATCGACGTGTTCCGGCTAGTGAGTCTGGAAGCGCTGCCTCCCAGCGCCGGCAACGTTTTTGTGGCCATGACGGGCCAGCACGGCTACAACGCCGTCACGCTCTACGGGGCGCTGCTGTTCTGGAGCGTTTCCCCTTTTCGTTGGCCCTATTGCGCTTTCGGCGCCAGGAGGTCTGAAGTGATTAGCCGCAAACGTCTTTGCTCGATATTCGCCGCCGTTATGGCCGCGATCTTCCTTCGCGGCTGTGGTCCCGACGAGGCCTCCGCACCAGCCCAGCACGCCGTGGCGATCCAAAAGGGCGATGTTTGCGCCGTCTGCGGCATGTACATCGGGCATTACCCCGGCCCCCGGGCCGAGGCCTATGTGGATGGTCGCGACAAGCCGCTGAAGTTCGGCTCCACCCGCGATTTTTTCGCCTACGCTTTGCAACCGGACCACAAGACCCAGCTCCAGGCCCTGTTCGTGCAGGACACGGCCCGCATCGACTGGGCCCACCCATCGGACGAGGCCGGCAGCTTCGTCGATGCCCGCAAGGCCTACTACGTGGCATGGCAGCCGTTGAAAGGTGCCATGGGGCCGACGCTGGCATCGTTCGCGAAACGGCAGGACGCGCAGGCCTTCGTCCGGAAGCACGGGGGCGACCTGCTGACCTTCGATCAGGTCACCGCCATGATGATCTCTGCGTTGGCGACCCAATGCCCCGAACCGGCGAACGCTCGGGAATTGGGTGCCCAGCATTGCCAACGATCGCCGCAATAATTCTCCCCACGGCTTAGGGAGACCCTGATTCAATTCGCGCGGCCGCCGCGGGCGGTTTCCGCCGATGCCGGTGGTCCGCCCACTATTTCCTCCAGGGTTACGGCCTGTTCGGCGACGGTGGAATGAGCCATTGCGGGTCGGCCAGGGCCTGTTCGGCATCGCGTCGGCCCGCCTCCCAATGGTCCTTGATCGAACCGCGGGAGAATTCATGGTCCTTGGTGGCGGTTTCCGCGTCCGTGCCCCGGTAGATCATGTGGACGATATTCATGGTCGTGGTGCAGCCCCAGGAGGCCAGTTCGCGGATTTCGGGATCATCGCGCAGAGGTGGTGGGATGTGGCGGTACAAGCTGTTGATCACGTGCCGCAGCCGATGAATCCTTTCGTAGAATTCGAGGTGGCGCTCGGAGCGGCTGGCGTAGGTGATGTCCTTGTGCCTTTCGATGACGTCGCCGAGATTTTCGGGTAGTTCACCACGGCGATCGAACAGGTCCACCAGGAAGCACAGAGTGCTTACCCGAGGGTTGTCCTCCAGAACGGCTTCCAGCGGCGTGTTGGAGACAATTCCCCCGTCCCAGTAGTGCTCGCCGTCAATTTCAACCGGCGCGAAAGAGGGCGGTAGCGCGGCGCTGGCGAGTATGTGCTCCAGCTTCAGGGTCTGGGTCCGGCTGTCAAAATAGACCTGTCGGCCGGTGCGGATGTTGACGGCTCCGAGGCTCAATCTGGTGGATCCGGTGTTGATCCGTTGGAAGTCGATGAGATCGGCAAGGGTCTCGGCCAACGGCGAGGTGTCGTACAAGCTGGTAGCGCCCGCGCCTCCGGCCTTGGCGAACAAGGGATTAACGAGGTGGGGCCGGAAGAACCCGGGTTGCCCCGCCACCGCCGCCAAGCTGGCGTGGAATTCGTTGTGGAGATGACGCAGCGGGCTATTCCATGCTGGTGCCGGAGTCCACTCCGGCCGGGAAATCCGGTTCCAGAATTCGCAAAGCCGATCCATGCGCTTCTCGGCTGGATTGCCGGCGATGATGGCAGCGTTGATGGCGCCGATGGAGGTGCCGGCGATCCAATCCGGGAGATAGCCGCCTTGGGCGAGCCGCTCGTACACGCCGGCCTGGAACGCACCCAGCGCGCCGCCGCCCTGAAGAACCAGGGCAATTCGGCATATATGCGGTGGGAGCGATATCCGCTGTGGTGAGCCTTTTCCGTTGGAGTGTGGCATGTCGATATCTCTCGTGCCGGACTATTCAGACTCTGCGCCGGTTGAGGGCGGGCGGCAATACGTCCCATTACGTACCGACGTTCAAGCCCTCGGCAGGACCAGCATCCTGCGGTCCACGAAGCCGTAAATCAGAAAACAGCTAACCAGGATTGAACTGCCGATCCCCACGGCCAAGGGGTAGTAGTGGCTGGGGTGTTCGATCAGCAGCGGCAGCAGGCCGATCGCAATGGCGGGCGGCACGTGGAGCCGGACGCCCTTGAGAATGACGATGCCGGCCAACACCGCACCGGCGGCAGCGAGCGGGCCGGGGCCGAAGCAAATCCCGAAGCCAAGGCCGGCGGTGGCCGTCAATGTGCAGGCCAGAGGCAGCACCAGCGGCCGTTGCGCCCAGGGGCAGATGTCGGCGTGGGCGAACATCTCGAAGCCGGTGACCACCAGCGGTGGCACGAGCAGGGCTCGCCAGCCGGTTGCCTGCGCAAGCGCGGCGGCCACGACCACGAAGAGCATGAAGAAGGGTAGCCAGCCGTAGCGGCTGGGCGGCCGTTCGATGATGTCGGCGGTAATCTCTACCTCGGGTTCCGGATCGGCCGGGTCGCCATGATCGGCCCAACGTCGGTGAATGATCGAGGCGATCGCCAGTGCCGCTGTTCCAAAGAGTATGGACGGCGGGTACCACCAGCTCTGTATGCCGAAGATCACGGGGAGCAGTCCGGCGGAAATGGCCGGCGCCACCGGCGACCTTAGAACGCCGATGATCGCCATTCCGCCGAGAGTGCCGAGCACCACCGAGTCCACGCCGCACCTCATGTGCTGGGCGATCAGGGTGCCGAGTAACGCGGCGAGTGTGGGCGTGAGTACCAGCATCAGCGGTGCCCGAGCCCATGTTCCCCGGGGGCGCGCAAAGACATCGTGCGCCAGCGCACCTAATTCGGGGAAAAGGACGTAGGCGACCCCGGTGGAAAGGGCGGTCTGGGCGATGGCGGCGATGTAGCCGACGGTGATCAATTCTCTCGGCCAAAATCGATACGGCTTGCCGGTTTCTGTCGTCATTGTTGGTATCCCCGGACAGCGCCGTGGGCGCCGCGATAGATGCGGCGCCCACGGCTTCGAAGTGCTTTTATCCGGCGATGGTGCTTGACGCCAACTTGCCGTACACCGCGCCCAGAACGGCGCCGTAAACCCAGTGCAGAACGAGTGTGGCAGCAGGCGCCCCCATGCCGAGGTGCAGACCGAACAGCCCGGCGCCCGCCATGGGCATGACCAGAACCATCATCAGGACCCAAGCGGCGGTGCCGAAGATCAGACCTTTGACGATGGGCGAGGTGCCGGGAATGCGGTTGACCAGGACAGCGAACAGGATTCCCCAGACCGCCGTCCCGATGATGAAGTGGGCGATCCAGCCCACTACCGGGGAGCCCGTCATGCCCAGCATGCCGTGGCCCATATGGACGAGCATTTTGATGGCGTTGACGTCCGGCATCATTCCCATGACGGCCTTGAGGACCATCAGCACGGACAGAACAACGGTGGCGATGAAGCCTGCGAGCAGGCCTTTTCCGATATGGGTTTGCATGGTTGTCTCCTTGGTGTTCATCAGCGTTATGCGAAGTGTTTGCGGATCAGCCGGTCGCTCAGATCCTGGCTGGCCGGTTTCGTGATGTCGTCGCGGTGGACGGCGAGGATTCCGGCATTGGTGCCGAGTTTGGTGTTGTTCAGGTTGCCGGTATCGGCCTGGATCAGATCCGCCGGCGGTATCATGGTCCCCAGCGTATGGCCCAGATTGCGCGCCAGGGTCTCGCCTGGCAGCAGCGTGGCCACGAGAATCGGTATCGACGGCAAGGCCGAACGCACAGCGGTTAGCATGTCGCCATGGGAGGCGTTGGTGCCGGCCACCACCGTGGTCGAGATGACGACCCCTACGGCACCGGCTTTGCCCAATCGCGTTATCTCGCTGAGGTCTTCCGTGGCTACGGCGTTGTAGCCGTTACGCTTGAGGAATTCCTGCATCTCGCGGACGATCATCGGGTGGGGCCTTGCCAGTACGACGGTCTTTTCAGTGGACATAAAGCGGCTATCCTCTGTTTTTGGTTATTTTGTACGTTTGGTCCTGCGCCGTGACGCGGCGTTTTTATTGCTCTCTATGGGTAGGTCGTCGGGTCCGTGGAATTCTTACAAGGAATAAGGAAAAGCGATTGATGTCCTCACAGGGAGGAACGTCCTTCACCGCGGGGGAACTGAATGCCGCGCTCTGTCCGGATCTTTGGGTCGAACGCCATGCGGACTCCCTATACCGGTACGCGTTTCGCCGCACCGGCCGGGCGGATGTGGCGCAGGATCTGGTGCAGGATGCCTTGTTGGCGGCGTGGCGCAGCCGCGACGGCTATCGCGGGCAGGCCTCGGAGCGAAACTGGCTCATGGGCATCCTCAAGAACAAGATCGTCGACCATTTCCGGGCCGCGATGCGGCGAATGGAAGATGCGGCGACGGATCTGGGAGCGGGCGACGACATCGAGTCGTTGCTGTTCGATGAGCGCGGCAGCTGGCGAACGCCGCCCGCCGAGTGGGGTAACCAACCGCTGGAGGCGACAGAGTCGGGCGCCTTCTGGGGGATGTTGAGCCAATGCCTGGAGCGGGTTCCGAGCCCGCAGCGGGAGGCATTTCTGCTACGGGATGTCGACGGTGCGGATGCCGCCGAATCGAGTCATACCCTGGGGGTCAGCGCCAACCACCTCTATGTACTGTTGCATCGGGCGCGGCTGAGAATCCGGCAATGCCTTGAACATCGCTGGCTGAGCGGAGGGGGTGCGTGATGATGGGATTGCCGGAATGCCGTGAGGTTGCCTACCGGCTATCGCGGGCCAAGGAACAGCCATTGACCGTCCGCGAGCGGGTTGAGAACGGCGTTCATTTGTTGTTTTGCGACCAGTGCCGGCGCTACGCCAAACAGCTGGGTCAGCTGTGGGAGGCGGCCAGTCACGCCGCCGAGGAAATCGAGAATCAATCACTGGATGCCGACGCGAAGAAGCGGATCAGTGACGCGTTGGCGCAGGAACGGCGCCAGGAATAGAAAAAAACCTCACAGTTATCCAGATGCCGACATTTCGCTGGTGGCCATGCCGCCATGCGGGTGCTGCATGAGAACCATCTTCGCCGGGGAGACCAAGGTCCAGATGCCGAACAGGATGATGGTCGCGCCCGCGATCTTGCGCAGCGCCGGCTTGCGGCTCCAGGCAGTGAATTTGTGGGCGGCGGCGGTGGCGCCGAACATCGCGGGCAGGGTGCCCATGCCGAAGGCGCTCATCAATGCCGCCCCGTGCAGCCCGCTGCCGGCCACCGCGGCGGCGGCGAGCATGGTGTAGACCAGTCCGCAGGGCAGCCAGCCCCAGACCAGGCCCAGGCCCAGGGCCTGGGCGGGATTGCGCGGGGGCAGCAGTTTGTGGGCCAGCGGCGAGATCAGTTTCCACAGGCGTCCGCCTACGGCCTCGATCTTTCGCAGGCCGCGCCAGTTCAGTGCCAGTTGCAGGCCGATGCCCAGCATGATGAGGCCGGTGACGGCACGCAGCATGGCCGCCCAGGGGCCGATGTGGAAGGCATCGCCCAGCCAGGTGCCCAGACTGCCGACCAGAAAACCGGCGGTGGCGTAGCTGGCAATACGGCCGAGGTTGTAGAGCAGGGAATACGCGATTCCTTGAAGCCCGTTGCGTCGTGGGCCGCTCATGCCCACCGCGCCGGCGATGCCCCCGCACATGCCCAGGCAGTGGCCGCTGCCCATGAGGCCGGCGGTGAGGGCGGCGATGAGGGTGAGTTCACCGGTCATGGGTGGTGGCCTTCGGTCGATTGGTCGATCCCCCTCTCCCCCAGCCCCTCTCCCCCTAGGGGGAGAGGGGGGCTAACGGCCACCGCTCGGTCAGCACGCCCCCTCTCCCCTGGTGGGAGAGGGGAACGGGGAGAGGGGGAGTCGATTCAATCACCACGCCGATTCTCCTCAGGCTCGCCGCCTGACT
>CAVQFO010000017.1:0-4339 GCA_963711725.1 uncultured Gammaproteobacteria bacterium
ACGCACGCCGTCGTGGCTGTAGCGGTACCAGTAGGTGATGATGGACGGGAACACGGCCAGCAGGCGGTCGGCCACGTCCAGTTGCTCGGAGAAATCCTTCTCCGTTTCCAGGTTGCCCAGGAAGGAGCAGCCCGTGCGCATGACGTCCATGGGGTGGGCGTCCTTGGGGATGCGCTCCAGCACTTCCTTCAGCGCCGGGGGCAGGCCGCGGTGGGCCTTGAGCTTGGCCTTGTAATCGGCCAGTTGCTGCTTGGTGGGCAGCTCGCCGTGCAGCAGCAGATGCGCTACTTCCTCGAACTCAACCTTTTCGGCGAGTTCCTTCATGTCGTAGCCGCGATAGGTCAGGCCCGTGCCTTCCTTGCCCACGGTGCAGAGCGCGGTCTTGCCGGCGGACTGGCCTCGCAGGCCGGCGCCTCCCAGTTTCTTTCCCTCTGCCATAGGTCTGCTCCTCAGTTACGTGTCTTGGGGTCTTTGGGGTTTCGTTTACTTGTCTTTGGAAAACAGTTCGTCGAGCTTTTGCTCGTACGAGTGGTAGTCCAGGTGCTCGTAGAGCTCATCACGGGTCTGCATGATGGGCACCACGTTCTTCTGGGTGCCCTCGGCGAGCACCGTCTTGTAAAACGTCTCGGCGCCGCGGTTCATGGCCCGATAGGCGCCGCAGCACATGAGGTGGATGTCCACACCCGCCTCGCCCAGTTCCTCGCTGGTGAACAGGGGGGTTTTGCCGAACTCGGTGATATTGGCCAGAATCGGCACCTTCACCGCAGCCTTGAACTCCCGGTACTGCTCCAGAGTATGGACGGCCTCGGGGAAAATCATGTCGGCGCCGGCCTCCACGCAGGCCACGGCCCGCTCGATGGCAGCGTCCATGCCATGGCTGGCCAGGGCGTCGGTGCGGGCCATGATTACGAACTGGTCGTCGGTGCGGGCATCCACCGCGGCCTTCACACGGTCCACCATCTCCTCCTGGGAGACGATCTCCTTGTTGGGGCGATGGCCGCAACGCTTCTGGGCCACCTGATCCTCGATATGCAGGCCGGCGGCGCCGAACTTGGTGAACGGACTTCACCGTGCGGGCGATGTTGAAGGCGCCGCCCCAGCCGGTGTCGGCATCCACCAGCAGCGGCAGGTCGCAGGCGTCGGTGATGCGGCGGATGTCCGTGAGCACATCGTCCATGGTGCTGATGCCCAGATCGGGCATACCCAGGGAATTGGCGGCCACGCCGCCGCCGGACAGATAGATGGCCTTGTGGCCGACGTTCTTGGCCATGCGCGCCGTGTAGGCATTGATCGTGCCGACTACCTGCAGGGGCTTGTTGGCCTCGACTGCGGCACGTAGACGGGCACCGGCGGAAGGAATGCTGGACATGGCGCTCACCTCTTTCGTTGGATCCGGCGTCGAAACGGCGGTGGACCCCCGGTGCCGGGCCTGGGATTCAGGCCTCGAATGAGCCGCCGGGAATGCGTCGAACGATGCCGTGTTTGACGGCTCGCCGGGAAAGTGGCGTACAGTCTACTCTATCGAAATTGCGTTTCCCAAATCTCTTATACATCAACAGGTTATATATGAATAAGGCAAAGCCAAACGTACACATCAAGGCTCGTTCAGGATTTTTTATAGTATTTTTTTATAAAGGATCTGCGCGTTGATTGGAGCGGGAAAACATTTCACCACAGAGGCACAAGGAACACGGAGATAGGCATAAGGCTTACTCGCTGAATCTTCTGTGTCCTCCATGCCTCTGTGGTGAGCACTTCGTTGTGATCAGGCACAAAAAAGCCGCCGACGTCCGGAACCGCCGGCGGCTTTTGCGGTGAACGGCCAGACGTGCGTCAGTTGGCCTTGTGGATGGCCCGCTTGCCCACGGACAAGGCGGCCTCATGCACCGCTTCGGACAGCGTCGGATGGGCGTGGATGATCCGCGCCAGATCCTCGGCGCTGCCGGCAAATTCCATCACGGCCACGGCTTCGGCAATCAGCTCCGAGGCCATTGGGCCGACGATGTGAACGCCCAGGATGCGATCCGTCTCGGCATGAGCGATCACTTTCACCAGCCCGGCCGTCTCTTCCATGGCCCGGGCACGCCCGTTGGCGGCAAAGTTGAAAGTGCCGCTGTTGAAGGGAATACCCGCGCCCTTCAGGGCCTGCTCCGTACGGCCAACCCAGGCGATCTCCGGATGGGTATAGATTACCCAGGGAATGGTCTCGTAGTTGACGTGGCCCGCTTGCCCGGCGATCAGCTCGGCCACCATGATGCCCTCTTCCTCGCCCTTGTGGGCGAGCATGGGGCCGCGCACCACGTCGCCCACGGCGTAGACCCCGGGCAGGTTGGTGCGGCAGTGTTCATCGACGTTGATGAAACCGCGCTCGTCGGTGAGCAGATTGGTATCCTCGGCATACAGGCCGTTGGTGTTCGGGCGACGCCCCACGGCCACGATGAGCTTGTCTACCTGCAGCGTGTGCTTACCCTCGGGGTCCTCGTACTGGACAGTGACGTTCTTCGCGGTTTTCACACCGGTAACGCGCGCACCGAGGCGGATCTCCAGGCCCTGTTTGGTGAACTGCTGGAATGCGGCCTTGGCGCAGCGTGCATCGACCGGCGCCAGGAAGGTGTCCTGGGCCTCGAGCAGGACCACCTTGGAGCCCAGCCGGCTCCACACGCTGCCCATTTCCAGGCCGATCACGCCGGCGCCGATCACGCCCAGGCGCTTGGGTACTTCATCGAAATCCAAAGCCCCGGTGGAATCGACGATGCGCTCGCCGTCCAGCGGCGCAGCGTCGATCTCGATGGGCCGCGAACCGGTGGCGAGGATCACGTACTCGGCGTCGTAGACTTCCGCCTTGGCCTTCTTGCCCGGCGGCGTGATCTCCACGCGCTTGCCGTCCAGTAGCTTGCCGTGGCCCTGCAACCAGGTGATCTTGTTGGCCTTGAACAGCTGCGAGATGCCGCCGGTCATGTCCTTCACGACCTTGTCCTTGCGCTTGATCATCTGCGCCACATCGAGCTCGACATCCTTGACCTTGATGCCGTGGGCGCCCAGATCGTCGCGCACCTTCTTGTATTGTTCGGAAGTATCCAGCAGCGCCTTGGACGGGATGCAGCCCACGTTCAGGCAGGTGCCCCCCAGGGCCGGCTCGTCGTCCTTGCCCACCCATTCCTCGGCCACTGCGGTCTTCATGCCCAACTGGGCGCAGCGGATGGCGGCCACGTAGCCCGCGGGCCCGGCGCCGATGACGATTACGTCGTATTTTTCAGACATTGTTGCTCCAGTCCTGTATGTGCCCGATGTGCCCGTCAGACTTCCAGAAGCAGGCGTGCCGGATCCTCGATCGCCTCCTTGATGGCAACCAGGCATTGGACGGCTTCTTTGCCGTCGACGATACGGTGATCGTATGACAGAGCGAGGTACATCATGGGCCGCACCACCACCTGACCGTTCTCCACCATGGCCCGCTCCTGGATCTTGTGCATACCCAGGATGCCGCTCTGGGGCGGATTGAGAATCGGCGTGGAAAGCAGCGAGCCGAAGATGCCGCCGTTGGTTATGGAGAAGGTGCCGCCGGTGAGGTCGTCCATGGACAGCTTGCCTTCCCGGGCGCGCAGGCCGAAGTCGTTGATGGTGGCTTCGATCTCGGCAAAGCTCATCCGATCGGCATCGCGCAGCACGGGCACAACCAGGCCGCGCGGCGAACTCACCGCGATGCCCATATCGTAGTATCCGTGATACATGATGTCGGTGCCGTCGATGGAGGCGTTGATCGCCGGGAAGCGCTTGAGGGCCTCCACCGCGGCCTTGACGAAGAAGGACATGAAGCCCAGGCGCACGTCGTGGACCTTCTCGAACTTGTCCTTGTACTTGGCCCGCAGATCCATCACCGGCTGCATGTTGCATTCGTTGAAGGTGGTCAGAATGGCAGCGGTCTGCTGCGCTTCCACCAGCCGCTCGGCGATGCGCTGACGCAGGCGGGTCATGGGCACCCGGCGCTCGGGGCGTTCACCCGTGACCGCGGCGCTCTTGGCGGCCTTGGCCTCCGCCTGAGCTTCGGCGCGGGCGGCCGAACTGTCACCGGCGTCGCGTCGTCCCTGGGGCGCCTTCTCTTCCTGGGGCTTGGGCGTCTGCTTCTCGCCACCGCCCTTGAGGTGATTCTGAACATCTTCCTTGGTCAGTCGTCCGCCCGGGCCGGTGGCCTCGATTTCGGCCGGATCGAGATCGTTCTCCACCACCAGCTTGCGGACCGCCGGGCTGAGGTCGTCCACCTCGCGGGCCTTCCGATTTCCCGCCGCCCTTGGCCGCCGGTTCCTCGGCCTCGTCTTCCTCCTTGGCGGAGTCCTGGGAC
>CAVQFO010000018.1:0-274048 GCA_963711725.1 uncultured Gammaproteobacteria bacterium
GTATGGACATGGGCGGTGCCGCCGGTGCAGGTGCGGTGAAGAAATTCCGGCAGGACCCGCTGGCGCGGCCTCAGTCCGGCCCGAAGGCGGGTGCGAGCGACCCGCCGGGGCAAATACTGATTCCGTGGGGGCGGGGATGGCGGGTCTGCGCGGAAGAACGCCGGCTCGCTGTGGTTCCTCAATGCAAGAGTACCATGCTCGCGAAGCGCCTCGGCCGCGCAGACTTCCATCATCGGGTCTTAGAACTTCAGCTGAGCGCCGACGGAGGCGACAGCCGGGTTGCCCCCGTCCACGGTGGACACCTTCTGGCCGTGGCCGTAGCCCGTGAGCTGATAGCTGGCGCTGTTCTCGTTGCGTGTGGTCGATACGGTCGCATAGGCGAGGAACGCGGAATTGAAGCTATGTTTCAGGGTGAGGCTGTATTGGTCTGCCGCGTCGTTCTGTGCGTCCGACTCGTTTGCGTGCATCCACTGCACGCCGATCTTGGTCTTGGGCAAGATGGCATACTCCACGCTGCCACCAAAGGCCGCCCGCGAGAGCGCCGGGAGATTACTGGCGTTGATGTCTTCGAAAATGGCCTTGAAAGCGAACTTGTTGAACGCGTAGCGTGCGCCGACGCGCCAGGCGTTAACATCGGCCCCCGGCGTCAGGTTCGAGTATCGGACGCCCGCGGCACCGAGCTGGAGTTTCGGCAGCACGTTGTACGTCGCCATGGCGCTGTACATCTTCGTGTGATCGTCGTCGATGCCGACCTGTTTGTCCTGGGCGCCGGCCGAGTACATCAACCGCACGCTGGCCGCATGGCCGAAATTGTTGATGTATTGAATGGCGTTCTTGCCCCGCAGATCCAGACGCGCACTGCTGTCCGTGGATGACGCACCGAGAATGACATGGGGGTCGCTGGCGGTGACCGTGTAGTTGGTGAACTTCAGCCCCATCGTCTTGAAAGGCGTGTCCATGTGACCCATGAGCGCGCGGCCGTACGGCGTGCCAACGCCGATATAGGTGTTACGCGTCGCCAGGCTGCCGTCACCTACGTCCATTAGGACCGTCTGCTCGATCTGGAAGAGCGCCCGATAGCCCGGATTCAGAGGAACGCTGCCCTTGATGCCAAACAGACTGGAGTTGCTCGATACGCTGAAGCCGTTGTCGTTGCTGTCTGCGTCGGCATTGGCGTAATCCGCCGACATTCGTATTTTTCCGTACAAACCCAGCGTGAGCGTGTCGGTTTTGAGGATTGTCGCGGCGCCCGACACAGCCGGCATGCCAACTGCCGCTGCCAGGGTTACCGCGCCGAGGGCCTTGTTCATCAGATTGCTGCTCATCGTTATCTCCTCCAGATTGTTTTCATGAACTCCATCGGTCCGTCGCTTTGCACCGGCGGTGCCGTACTCCTTTCGCTTTTAGCTGGTTCGTTGCCAATGACCCGCTGTGCGGCACCCGAGATGCGATCGGCAAGGCGCGGAACTGGCCGTCCATCGGAGGGGGCGAGCCGAAGATCGGCACGCCGGGAACCTCCGCAGGCGGTTGGCCAAGGCCCAAACCGGGGGCGGCAGGCCACCGGGAACTCCGGCCTGGGCGTACGTTACGGGTGATTGGAGGGCAACCAGGTCGCCCGGGGACTAGCCTTGGCTGGCTACGGGCTTCGTGGGAGCCGGGGGATCCTGGCTGCCCAGCATTTCGGCAATCTTCAGACGCTGGACCTTGCCGGAAGGGCCTTTGGGCAATTCGTCCACGAAAACCACTTCTTTGGGCGCCTTGAACCGACCCAGTTCCCGGACGCAATAGTCCCGGATCTCCTCGGGCCGGATGGACGCATCGGACTTGGGTACCACGCAGGCCATGACCTCCTCGCCGTACTTGTCGTCGGGGATGGCGAAGGCCGCCGCTTCCAACACGCCGTCGTGGCTGTACAGCACGTCGTCGATTTCACGGGGTGCGATATTTTCGCCGCCCTTGATGATCAACTCCTTGATGCGGCCGGTTATGAAGAAGAACCCGTCCTCGTCGCGGTACCCCAGGTCGCCGCTATGGAGCCAGCCATCGCTGGTCAGGGCGGCGGCCGTGGCTTCGGGGTTCTTGTAATACTCCTTCATCACGTTCTCGCCACGAATCATCACTTCGCCGCGTTCGCCCGGCGGGAGCGTTTTGCCGTCGGCGTCCATGATGCAGACCTCGTTGCCGTAGGCGATGCCCGGTGAGCCGTATTTGCTCTGGAACGGGGGCAGGGGATTGGACAGGATCTGGGCGGCCGTCTCCGACAGGCCCATGGTTTCGACGATGGAGATGCCGAACTGCTGCTCGAAACCGCGATGGGTGGCCGGCGCCAGCGCCGAGGAGGCCGAGCGGCCGAATCGGACCTGCTTGAAGCCGTTGCCGGTCTTGACCCGTTCCGCTTTGTCGGCGGCGTCGTCCAGCAGGTAGGCGATGATGGTGGGCACCAGACTGAACCAGGTGCAGCGGTGCTGCTCAATCAGATCCCAGAATTGCTGGGCGCTGAAGCGGCGCGGCATGACCACGCTGCCGCCGCTGAGCAGGGGGGCGACCACGGTAACGATCTCGCCGTTGATGTGGTAGAGCGGCAACACGCACAGCGCCCGGTCCTCCTGGGACAAATGATGGGCGATCACGGTATTGCGCGCGCCGGCGATGGTGCTGGACTGGGTGTGGACCACGCCCTTGGGACGGCCGGTGGTGCCGGAGGTGTAGATCAGCAGGGCATCATCTCCGGGGTGCACGGCGGGGCTGGCCGCAGGTGCGGCGGCGGTCCCGGTCCAGCTGGGGCCGTTGTCCGGATCGGCGGGGATGACTTCCGGGGTTTGCGCCAAGCCTTTCATGCTCTCGGCCAGCAGCTCCTCGTGGGCTTCGGAAACGAATACGGCCCGGGCGTCGGAGTGTTCCAGAACATAGCGAATATTCGACTGCCCCGACACTGCGTTCAACGGCACCACGGTTCGCCCGCTGTACATGATTGCGAGGAACAGGGCGGCCGTCCAAACACCGTTGTCCATCAGGAACCCGACTTTCTCGCCTTGATCGATGCCTAGCTGTTCAAGCTGGGCTGAAACCAGACGCGATGCGTTGAGGAGCTCCTCGAAGGTCATGCCGGAAGCACCTTCGGCGGCGATCAGGAAGGTGTCTCCGCCGCGCGTCCCCGCCCAGTGGTCGATCAGTCGCGTGATGGTTTCGGTTGTGGTTGAGGTGCTTGGGCTCATGGTGTCGTCTCCTGGCATTGCGGGCAGGGCCGTAGTCCCGCCACTCAGCACATATGTGTCATGTGGATGTGTGCGAGAGTGCGCGACCGGCCCACGGACCGGTCGCGCCGTGGGATCAGTGTTTCTGCTCGGCTTTCAGCTTGCCCAGCAGCTTCTTGAGATAGTCTTGGCGATGCTGGAACATCTGCTGCGCCTTCTCGCGGCCGACTACGTACATGGGAGAGCCGCCGGCCTTCATCTTGGCCTGGATCTTCGGGTCCTCGAACATCTTTTTGAGCTTCTCGGCGAGCAGTTCCAGGCGGGCCTCGGGCACGCCCTTCTTAGCCATAATGCCGCGGAAATTCACGCTGGAGTCGTCCACGTCGTAGCCCTGTTCCTTCAGGGTCGGCACGTTGGGGAGGAATTCCTTGTTGCGGTGCACGTCGGCCACCGCCAGGATCTTGATCCGGCTGCGGTTGCGATAGGCGTCGGAGAGATTGTTGAAGCCGGCCTTGACCACGTCGCCGATGACCATCTTCATGGCGGGAACGCCGCCACCGGCGGGGATGTACTTGAGATTGACGTCGGCGGCCCGCTCCAGTTGCAGCGTGGCGATGTGGTGGCCCACGTAAAGGCCGGCGCCGGACACGGTGACCTTGCCGGGGTGGCTTTTGGCGTAGGCCACCAGGTCCTTGGTGCTGTTGAAGGGGCTGTCCTTGGGTACGATAAGCACGGCCGGGTCCGCGCCCCAGTTCACCAGCGGCACCATGTTGTGGATGTTGTACTTGGTGTCGAACATGATGGATTGGGCGATCACGTGGGGCAGGTTATAGGCGGCCAGGTCGTAACCGTCGGTACCGCCCTCGGCGATGTAGTCGTTCCAGCCGACCTGTCCACCCGCGCCGGGCTTGTTGACGATGACCACCGGCTGGCCCAGATACTTGCTCGCCAGCATGGTGACAATGCGGGCCTGGAAATCGGTGGCGCCGCCTGCCGGGTAGGAGACGGCCAACTTGATGGGCCGGGAGGGAAAGTCGGCGGCTTGGGCGGTGAACGCCAGGCCGAGCAGGGCCACGGCCGATACACCGACGCTCAAGGTGAGTGTTTTTAGGAATGTTTTCATTGCGTACTCCTCCTGTTGTTTCCTTTGCGGATCTTTGTGCGGGCCTGATTCAGATGAGAATGCCGCCGGGCAACTGGACGTTGAGCAGCGCCACGAACACGACGTAGAGCGCCACCATGAAGGCGAGCCCGCTGCCGACACAGACGGCGGCATTCCTGGCGGTGGTCCGGCCGGGGGCGTAGATCAGCCCCAGCGCCACGAATGCCAGGAACGAGGTGGTGAAGAACCCGAGGGTCTTGGCGAGCATCAGGTAGGCGATGAAGATCACCAGCGCCGGAAAGATGCGGCCCCAGGGTATGGAGGCTTCGCTGGCTTCGGCCTCGGCCTGGCGTGTGAAGCTGATCGCCAGCAGTGCCACGGACAACACGATCATGGCCGTGGCTATCATCCGGGGCATGACGTAGCTCGAATCGGCCGCGCCATGGGAGGACGAGGCCCAGTAAAGGAACACGCTGACCAGCAGCGAGCCTGCAGCGGTGAGGCGGACGTTGGTAAGCATCAGGTAGCCCTCGCTTCGCTGGTGGATTTCCGTTCGTTGCGCTGGCGGGCATTGCTGCGCAGCTCGCTGTAGAAGCTGTAGCCGATGGAGAGCACGCACAGCCCCACAAGGATCACGTTGATGGTTCCGGTGAAGAAATAGGGAACCACGCCGCCGGTGGCTTCACCGATCATGCGCCCCTGCAGAAAGTTGGTTTCGGCGATGGGGCCCAGGATGATGCCCAGCACCACGGGGCCCGGACTGAAGCCCAGGCGCATGGCGAAGTACATGGCCATGCCCAGGGTCATCATCACAATCACGTCCGAGAAGCTGTTCTGCACGCTGTAGGTGCCGAATACCGCCAGCACCGTGACGGCGCCGGCCATGAGCTGCTTGGGTATGCGCATTACGAAGCGGCTGTAACGGGCCACGTAAAGCCCGAACACGGCCATTAGCACCTGGCCGATGAGCAGGGAGCCGATGAAGGTCCAAGTCACGTCGGCATGCTTGGTGAAGAGATCGGGGCCGGGGAACAAGCCCTGGATCAGCAGCCCGCCCAGCAGTACCGCCGCGGTGGGGCTGCCGGGAATGCCGAGGGTCAGCAGCGGGATCAGGGAGGCGCCGACCATGGAGCTGTTAGCGCTTTCCGAGGCGATGACCCCATCGGGTTCACCCTTGCCGAAGCGTTCCGGATGCTTGCTCAGTTTGCGGTTCTGATCGTAGGAAACCAGCCCAGCGATCTGGCCGCCGGCCCCGGGGATAATGCCCACGATGATGCCGCACAGGCTGCCGATCCCCCAGGCCTGAAACCGCCGCAGGTTGTAGACGAGGGAGTTCAGTACCGGACGGTGCTCCATGGCAAACTCCTCGACACGTCCGGGCCGGGCCGACATTTGCACCATGTTGAGGATCTGAGGCACCGCGAACAGTCCGATCAGCGCCGGGATGATACTGATGCCGCCGGCCAGCACATCGGTGAATACGAAGCGCTCCGTGCCCACCACCGGGTTGTAGCCGATCATGGAGATCCAGATCCCGAAGGCGCCGGCGATCAGGCCCTTGATGACCGAGGAGCTCCCCAAAGAGCCGATTACCGTTACGCCCAGTACGGCCACCCAGAACAACTGTGCCGGCCCGAACTTCAGTGCGAAGCTCGCCAGAGGGGGGGTGAAGAATACCAGCACCAGCACGCCCAGCACGCCGCCGATGCCGGAGCTGATGAAGCAGTAGTGCAGCGCTTCCGCCGCACGGCCCTTTCGTGCCATGGGATGGCCGTCGAGCACCGTGGCGATGTTTGCGGGAGCACCGGGAATGTTGATCAGAATCGCGCTCACCGCACCGCCGGCAACGGTGGCCGTATAGAGCGCGCCCAATAGAATCAGGCCGGACGTCGCATCCATGTGGAAGGTGAAAGGAATGAGCAGGGCTACCGCCATGGTGGGGCTGAGCCCCGGGGTCGCGCCCAATAACAGGCCAACGACCGTGCCGGCGACAAGAATCAGCGCATTCCAGCCGGCGAATACGTGTAAGAGGTAGTGGAATAACTCCATCGGTTCGCTCCTCGCTACTCCTGGGTTTGCCCGGGACTCGGCATGGCGTCTCAGATGGCGCGATGCCGCGGTTTTGGCGGTATTCGGCTCCCACGAAGCGGGAAACTCGAATGCCGGGCAGCCAGTCCATGGTCATATATATGAGTTATATCCGTTACACGTTACTTAAGCTCATCAGTTGATGTGTGTCAAGGAAAGTGGCTGAGGCGCGGCTGGGGAATCCGCTTGGGACGAGGAGGGGAGACGTTTGAATTTGGCAGCCGCCGCCACAGGTGCCGGGCCGCATGGGCCAGCCGACCGGTGGGACTCGGGAAAGGATGTGCGCTTAGTCTGGCGAAAGGTTCAAAGTCGGGCGGGGGAGGCAGAATTTCTGGATGCCCCCGGTTCGCCGGCGGCGGAACACGTGCCGGCGAACCGTGCGTGCGCGGGGGGCAAGCCCGGGCTCAGGAATTATTGCCGACGGTGGTATCTCCGGTGATAGCCGGCCCCGACGGGAACAGGCCATGAAGCAGGGTGATGCCTTTGGAGAGCAGGCTCATCAGGCCGCTCAAGGCAGGGTTGGCGATCCCGATCTCCAGCGCGTTCGATCGGCTGCAGACAGTCAGGTTCTCCGTTGTCGCAACGTCCGAGAGTCGCTCAACTACACGCTCGGCGGCGGCGGCATCGGGATAGCGTACGGTCAATGTCGTTGTCACCTCTGGATACCTCCCGTTGTTTGTGTTGGGAACCCAGAGTTTAACACCGATTGCTGCGCTGCAGCAATAATACATGCAAGTCAGATATAGGAATCGAACGCGCCGGTCAGATCCAAGATCAGGTGGGAACCAGGAACACCGGGTAGGGAGACGCCATGGTCACCTTTCGGGCCACCGACCCGATCACCATGCCTTCGAAGGCGGAATGGTGGTTGGAGCCCAGCACGATGCAGTCGGCCTTGATCCGACGCGCCTCGTCGAGGATCACTTGGGCGGGGGAACCGCTGAGCACGCGGATATCCGCGACGCTGGCACGGTTGGCTTTCTCGGCCGCCATTACGGACTGGGAGAACCGCTCCAGGCGTGCCTCCAACTCGGTGCGGGCTTCGTCGTGGCCCCATTCCTTCAACGCCGCGGCCGCCTCGGTGGAGAGGTACCGGTCAGCCAGGGATTCACGGAATACCTGGGGGGGCTCGATCACGTGGAGTAGGTGAATGCGACTGCCGTAGTGCTCCGCGAGGCTGGTGGCATAGCGGAATACCTCCGGCCCGCGCGGGCCGAGATCCGTGGCGTAGAGCAGGGAGCTGATGGTGTATTGCATGGCGTTGTCCTTGTGACCGGGTTCTAACAGACGAAACCGTTCGTTAGATATAACTCATCTATACGTGTAGTATGAAGTCTAGAATTCAGTAGAGCGCCGTGCAAGCGTGGTTCCGGCCGCGCCGAAAAGGACTGCGCTTGGTGTCGCCCCTCGTTTGCGGGCAAAATGGACTCGGATCCATGAGCTGGTGCGAGGGGGGTAGAGATACATGAGTCAGATCGGTCAGATGACGGAAGCGGATCAGGAAGCGGATATCGTCAGGCTGCCGCCGCTGATGGGTAGCGGACGGCGCGACAAACCGCTATATCGGCTGGTGGAGGACCATCTGCGGCAGCAGATCCTCTCTGGGGCGTTGGTTCCCGGCGACCTGATCCCCTCGGAGCCGCAGCTGGCGAAGCAACTGGACGTCAGCCAGGGCACGGTGAAAAAGGCCATCGACAATCTGGTCTGGGAAAACCTGTTGTATCGTCACCAGGGCAAGGGAACGTACGTATCGCGCGTTGACTTCGCGAAAAGCATGTTCCGCTTCTTCAGCTACGGCGACGCCAGCGGGCGCCCCATACGAATCCACAAGGAAACACCGGTGCGCCGGCTTCGCCGGGGTCCCCAGAAGATCCGGCATCAATTGGGTGTGACCGAGGACTCCAGCCTGCTCTACATCGAGCGCGTCGGGTATATCGACGGCGAACCGATTCTCATCGAGTACTCCTGGTGGCCGGCCGATCTGGTGCCGGGGTTGGAGAACGAGCAGGAGCACATCCCGGACTATTTTTACGCACTGGTGATGGACAAGTACCAGGTGCCCATCGTCCGGGCAGGCGAAACTCTGACGGCGGAGGCCGCCGATCCGCATACGGCGGAGAGCCTGGAGATCGAACCCGGCGAGCCGGTCATCGTGCTTAAGCGTGAAACCTACTCGGTGGACAACCGCCTGGTCGAGGTTCGCACCACCAAGGGGCGGGCGGACCGCTTCAGTTACAAGACGGAGATTCGCTGACGGGCGTACCGGTCAAGCTTCGGCCAACCAGGGTGTCCGGCGACCGATGTGGTCTGCCGGCACGAGGCGGTCTGGAGATGGGTTCGCGCCGCGGCAGGCAGCGACCGGCGCTGCCGCGTCGGGCGATTCCCTTTGGAGGTTGGAGGCCGTAATGATCGAGTTGCATTACTGGACGACGCCCAATGGCCACAAGATTGCCATCTTTCTGGAGGAAGCCGGGCTGGATTACGAGATCAGACCGGTAAACATCAGCAAGGGCGAACAGTTCGCGGCGGAATTTCTGGCAATTTCGCCCAACAACCGAATCCCCGCCATCATCGATCGCGAGCCGGCCGACGGCGGCGAGCCGCTGCCGGTATTCGAGTCGGGGGCCATATTGGAATACCTGGCCGACAAGACCGGCCGGTTTCTGCCTCGGCAGGCGCGCGGGCGCACCGAAGTGCTGCAATGGTTGTACTGGCAGGTCGGGGGCCTGGGGCCCATGCTGGGACAGAATCATCACTTCAGCCAGTATGCCCCAGAGCAAATCCCCTATGCGGTGAATCGCTATCGCACCGAGACGGAACGGCTCTACGGGGTTCTGGACGGTCACCTGGACGCCCGCGAGTTCATCGGCCCGGAGTACTCCATTGCCGATATCGCCTGTTACCCCTGGATCGTGCTTCACGAACGTCAGGGCCAGGATCTGGATGATTTCCCCAATCTGCAGCGTTGGTTCAACGCCGTGGCTGCCCGCCCGGCGGTGGAGCGTGCCTACGCCAAGGGGCGGGCCATCAATACGGCAGCTACAGTGAGTGAGGAGAGCAAGTCCGTTCTGTTCAACCAGGGGCGCTCCCGGTAAACGTATAACCCGGGGTTTTCAGGCGCAGTCATTCGGAACCGCAACATCGACGAGGTAAGGTCTTGAGCGGGACTTCAGCGAACCGTGAGCAACACTCCGGACGAGGCATGCTCACAAGGTTTTTCCCCTTTCTGGTTTGGGGCCGCAATCTCAATCGGGAGACTTTGCGCGGCGATTTGATGGCCGGACTGACCGGCGCCGTTATCGGTTTGCCCCAGGCCGTGGCCTACGCGCTGATCGCGGGGTTGCCGCCGGCCTACGGCCTGTACGGCGCCATCTTCACGGGGGCAGTAGCCTCCCTGTTCGGTTCCTCCCGCTTGATGATTTCCGGGCCGGCCGCGGCCATTTCCATTCTGGTGTTCGGCGTGGTCAGCCAGCACGCAACGCCCGGGACCGCCGAGTACATCACCGACATGCTGGTGCTGACGTTCATGGTGGGAGTGATCCAGATGGTGTTGGGCCTGGCGCGGCTGGGGGCGCTGGTCACGTTCATATCCCACGCGGTGGTCGTGGGCTTCACCGCGGGCGCCGCGGCGCTGATCGTCACCAGCCAGCTCAAGTACGTGGTCGGCCTCACGCTGCCGGGCAGCGATTCCTTCATCGGCAATCTTACCGGAGTGATTACCCATCTTGGGCACACCAACGTCTATGCGCTGCTGGTGGCGGGAACAACGCTGGGCGTCTACTTGCTGCTCAAGTGGTTGCGACCGCGGTGGCCGGCCATGCTTCTGGGCATGGCGGCCTCCGGGACCCTGTGCTACGTAATCGGTGGGCCCGCCCACGGCATCAACATGGTTGGCGCCCTGCCTCCAGGACTGCCGGCGCCCACCCTGCCGGACCTCTCACTGGATCGGCTTCACTCCTTGCTTTCGGGGGCCTTCGCGGTGGCGCTGCTATGCCTGGTGGAAGCGGTGTCGATCGCCCGGGCCCTGGCTGCCCGCACCCACGAGCGCCTGGACGGCAATCAGGAGTTCATCGGTCAGGGCCTTTCGAACATCGTCGGCAGCATGTTGTCCTGTTATCCGGGTTCCGGTTCCTTTACGCGCTCCGGCGCCAACATTGACGCGGGCGCCAGGACGCCGCTGGCCGGTGTGCTGTGGTCGGTGTTTATCGCCCTGGTGGTGCTTATCCTGCCAGGGGCCACCGCGTTCCTGCCCATGCCCGCCATGGGGGCGATCATCCTTGTGATCGGCTGGAACCTGGTGGACTGGGAGGGTATCCGCAAGGTGGCCAAGGCCAGTCGACCCGAGCTGGCGGTTCTGGCGACCACGGCGGTGGCGACCCTGGCGATGGGCCTGGAATTCGCCGTCTATGCCGGGCGTGCTGTTCTCGCTGTTCCAGTATCTCTATCGGACTTCCAGACCCCGCCTGGTGCCGGTCAGCCCGCGGCCCGACCGGGAAGGCATGCAGCTTCGCAACGCCCCCAGGCACGGCCTCGTCGAGTGTCCACAGCTGAAGATCCTGCGGCTCGACGGGTCGCTGTACTTCGGTGCGGTGGACAATGTCGACGAAGCCTTGCAGGGAATGGTGGGTGATCCCCCGGCACCCAATCATCTCCTGATCGTGGGCACCGCCACGAATTTCGTCGATGTCTCCGGAGCGGAGCTGCTGGTCAAGGAGGCGCACCGCCTCGCGGCGGCGGGCGGCGGCCTGTACGTGAGCGCCATGAAGGATCCATCCCTGGACGTGGTTCGGCGCGGCGGCTACTTCGATGAGATTGGCGCAGACCACTTCTTCCGCAGCCCGGAACAGGCTGTTGCCGATATCGTCCTGCGGCGGTTGGACCACGTCCGCTGCGCCCGCTGCCCGCACTACGTGTTCAACGAATGCGCCGAGGCCAAGATGCTGGGCGGCGGTGCCGGCAAGGACGCCGAGCAGCCGCCATGTGACCACGGACATCAAGACGCCGTGCGGTAGGGGTGTCGTCGATTGGTATCCGGGTCGGAGAGCTGCTCACCTCGAAGGGGATGACGCGATCGCTAAGGGAGTTCATCACAGGGCCTCGTGAAGATCCCGCTCCAACGAAACAAATTTGACATAGTGTAAAAACGACACTAAGTTAACCGTCACGACATATCTCAGGTGAAATCCCGTGACGGCTGCCGCCAACTCCGCCAATTCCACCGCGCTCACGACGGACGTAGTCATCTTCACCATCCGCGATGAGCGACTGTCCGTGCTGCTGATCAAGCGCAGCCGCGCGCCGTTCGCCGGTGTGTGGGCGCTCCCCGGCGGCTTCGTGCAGTGCGAGGAGGGCCTGGACGAGTGCGCGGCGCGCATGTTGGCGGAAAAGACCGGGGTGCGCGGCGTTTATCTGGAGCAGTTGTACAGTTTCGGAGCGCCGGAGCGGGATCCACGGGGGCGGGTCGTCTCGGTGGCCTATTACGCTCTGGTTCCCATCGACCGGATCCGCCTGCGCGCCGACGTGGGTGCGGCGGAGCTGGCGTGGTGCGCCGTGGACCACCTGCCGGAACTGGCGTTCGACCATGCCCGGATTATCGCAATGGCCCATCAGCGCCTGGCGGCGAAGCTGGATTATTCCACCATCGCACTGCAGTTCATGCCGGAGAAATTCACGCTCAGCGAGCTGCAGTCCGTGTACGAAACCATTCTTGGCGAGGATTTGGACAAGCGGAATTTCCGCAAGAGGTTGCGCGGCTTGCGCTGCCTGGAAGAGACGGGGGAGTCCTTCCGCGCGGGAAAACACCGGCCGGCGAAGCTCTTTCGAGTAAGAACGCCCGGCCGTGTGGAGATCATCAAGTGAGGGCGCGGCGGTGAGGGACCGGCCCAAGCCCGCAGAGGTGAATGACATGACCAAGGCCCAAGTGATCCGGACGGACGCGCCCGCGCGGCACTTTCGGGAGGAGGCGTTTACCTCCGCCGAGAGCCTCGGTGCCGAGCGGCGGGAGGAGCTCCGGGAGCGGATCAAGCAGATGCTCCGGGCGCAGGATGCCGTGCTGGTGGCCCACTATTACACGGCGCCGGACCTGCAGGAGCTGGCCGACGAGACCGGTGGGCATGTGTCCGACTCCCTGGATATGGCCCGATTCGGCTACGAGCATCCGGCCAAGACCGTGGTGGTGGCCGGCGTGCGCTTCATGGGAGAGACGGCGAAGATCCTCAGCCCTGAAAAGCGGGTGTTGATGCCGGAGCTGGAAGCGACATGTTCGCTGGACGTCGGCTGTCCGGCCGACGAGTTTTCCGCCTTTTGCGATCAGCATCCGGAGCGCACCGTGGTGGTTTACGCCAATACCAGCGCCGCCGTGAAGGCCCGCGCGGATTGGGTGGTGACGTCCAGCATCGCTCTGGATGTGGTGAATCATCTTCACGCCCGGGGCGAAAAGATCCTGTGGGGGCCGGACCGCCATCTGGGCGGGTACATCCAGCAGGAAACCGGCGCCGACATGGTGATGTGGGACGGCTCCTGCATCGTGCATGAGGAGTTCAAGGGCATCGAGCTGGAGAAGCTGCGGGCGGAGCATCCCGACGCCAAGATTCTGGTGCATCCGGAATCGCCGGCGCAGGTGGTGGCACAGGCCGATGTGGTGGGCTCCACCTCCAAGCTGCTCAAGGCCGTGGTGGAGATGGACGCCCGCGAATTCATCGTCGCCACCGACAACGGCATCTTCCACAAAATGCGCGAGGCCGCCCCGGACAAGATCCTGTTGGAGGCACCCACGGCGGGCAAGAGCGCGACCTGCAGCAGCTGCGCCCATTGCCCGTGGATGGCGATGAACGGCTTGGAGAACCTGGCCCACACCTTGGAGACGGGCGCCAACGAGATCCATGTGGACCCGGAAATCGGGCGTCAGGCCATGGTTTCGTTGAGCCGCATGCTGAATTTCGGAAAGCAGCGCAGCGCGCAGGTGCTGGGGAACGGGGACGCCTGAGTGGAAGCGGTTCGCGGCGGTGAGCGCCGCTCCTACGGACCAGGGATGAATCCTTATTGCGCTTCGGGACACAAAGACCACGAAGGATACGCGATGGCTGTGTTGCAGGAAGAATGCGGGCCTGTCATCCCGACGGGCTTCGTGCTCTTCTGACCTGAAACGAGTGATCATTCGCGGTCGGCACGACCGCTCCTAAAATGGGTTCGTGATTCGTTGGCGCGGCGCTCAGTGCCGCGAATCGGCGGCCGGAACAGGTAGCGAGGTACCGTATCGTGGCGCAATCCCAGTGGGTGTCGAATGTCACCGAGGCAACCTTTGAGGACGAGGTGATCCGGCGGTCCTTCGAAAGGCCCGTCATGGTGGATTTCTGGGCGGACTGGTGCCAGCCGTGCCAGGCGCTGATGCCGGTTCTGGCGAAGCTGGCCGACCAGTACAAGGGCGAGTTTCTGCTGGCCAAGGTGGATACCGAGGCGGAGCAGGCCCTGGCGGCGCGCTTCCGCATCCGCAGCCTGCCTACGGTGAAGGTTTTCAAGGACGGCGAGGCGGTGGACGAGTTCATGGGCGTTCAGCCCGAAAGCCAGATTCGGACCGTTATCGACCGCTATTTGGTGCGCGAGTCCGATCTCATGCACAAAAAGGCTATCGAGCTTTACGGGGACGGCCAGCGCGAGCAAGCGCTGGAGCTGCTGAGCCAGGCCCATGCCGCCGCTCCTCACAATGTTCCGCTGCGGGTGGATCTGGCGCGGCTGAGCGCCGAGTTGGGCGATCTCGACAGCGCTCTGAAGCTGATGGAGGGGATTCCGACCGAGGAACTGGACAAGCCGGAGATTCGTGGATTCCGGGCGCAGCTTCGCCTTCTCTCGAGAGCCGGGAAGCTGGCTCCGGAAGCGGAACTGCGCAAGCGGGTATCGGCCGGCGCCGACTCCGAAGCGCTGTTCCAGCTCAGCCTTCATCGGGCCCTGGCCCAGGACTTCACCGGCGCCATGGACGGATTGCTGGAACTGATGCGCAAGGATCGCGGCTACGGCGACGATGCCGCGCGGACGACGCTGTTGGAGCTATTCGAGATGCTCGGCCCCGACGATCCCCTGGTCAAGGAGTACCGGCGCAAGCTGTTCAACTTCCTCCACTGACAGCCCAGCGGCCTGGGAGAGTCCCTGAGCAGTCAAAGGGATAACGCCAGCGTCCCGGATGGGGCAATGCAGCCTCCCGGACCAGCGTTCATTCCGCTCAAGCCTGGGGTGAATGCCTTGGCCCCCCGGGACCCCGAGCGGGCGGCTGCCGCAGGGCGCGCACCACCCCACTGACAATCAGGTAGACCAGAAGCACGGGCAGGAAGTATCGTCCCGTTGCATCCGTGGCCTGAGGGCCGCCCAGCGTTGCTGCGGCTGCGACCACAACGAGAAACCAGAGCACGCCGCCAAACAATTGCGTGACCAGCGCGATCAAGTGAGTCGCCACATGCCGGCCCAAATGGGCCAGCCCTACGAAGCCGGCCAGCAGCGCGCTGGCCAAGGTAAAGGCGAGCAGATCCATCCGACACCTCCTTGCGCCTCTTGGACGCTCAGGGGGGCGTTTCCCTGTTTACGGCCCCCGTGACCTGCTGCGTCGAATTCCTGATCTGGGAACGGCGAACCGGATATCAAGTGCCGCTTATCGGTGTGACCGTTGACCTGATCCTGCCGCTTTCCACCAGCTCCGAAAATTCGTCCGCCAAGCGGCGGTTCGCCGCCACGACCCGTGTCCAGTATCCGATTCGTTCCTTGTCGCTGAGTCGCGAAAAGTCGTGACGATCCGGGATCTTCGCGAATGGCAGACTCGCGACCCAGTCCCTGGAGGGTGAGATCAGCACCAGGTCGCGTAGCGATTTGCCCGCCGTGCGCCGCCATCGAAGCGGTTTGTCGAACCAACCGGGAATCAAGTACGGGAAGAAGTGGGGATAGAGTACGATCCCTCCATCAAGTGCAGGAAACGGCAGGTCCAGGTGGTAGTCGGTGGTGCCGCCATCCACATAGATTCCCGTCGGTGCATCGGGAACGTCGATCACCGGTTCCAGGACTCCGGGGATGGAGCCGGAGGCCATGAGTGCTGCACGCATGTTGGCCCCGGTCAGAGGGGCGTGTGCCGTCGGCAGGTCCACCATGGCGCCGAAAGGTTCCGAGTCGCCGGAGTGGAAGACAACCCGTTCGAGCAGGCGGCCGAGCAGGGGGCGCCCGAACAGGTTAAGAAAGCCCGCGGTCCCAAGCAGGCCGTACTGGCTGAGGATCGATGCGCCGGCGGAAAGCCCGCGGATGCGGGTGGTAATGACGTGCAGCCCTATTCGGGAGTTATGTACTGCAAGGCACGCGCCGTCGTCCCCGAGCAGCGTCTCCAGCAGGCCGCGACTGACACGGGAAACCGTGGCCGGCGAGGGATGTTTCGGGTAGTGCTGTTCGTGGACGTAGGCATGCTCGAAGCGGTCGATGGCGGCGACGGGATCGGGTTGCGCGGCGCAGGCGAGGCGCCAGCTACCTATGGATGAACCGATGGCCTCCAGACGGTTTGTCCGGCCGGCGAGGAACGTACCGAACAGATAGCGGTCCAGGGCCGAAAGAACCAGCCACTTGGGCCCGCCGGACGCGGCCGGAACGATACGCACCCGCTCGGGGCGCAGGCCCTCGTCCCGAATTAGCGCGAGGGCGTCGGGGCCAGCCTGAATGGAGAGCGATCTTCCCGGGTTCATGACGGCGTCGGCTTGGTTGAAGGTCTGGCGGCCAGTGCCCGTGGGCCGAGAGGGTATCCCCGGCGATACGGCAAGATAGCGTAACAGGATTCGCGCGCGTTTCGAGCCGGTGCGATTTGGTGCGCGGCCCGGGGTCGAAATCCCCGCTCCCGTCCCAATTATCTACACTGATGAGAACGTGCCGCATCCCGCGGTACGGATCACGGTATTTGCGGGACACGCTCCTGGGAGGACATACGCATGGACGAAGCGACGCGCGGCTTGATCGAACGATTGCTCAGGGAACACAAGATCCTGACCCTGGCGACCGTTCGGGAGGACGGCTATCCCCAGGCCACGATCGTGGGCTACGTCAACGAGGGCTTTAGCATTTACGTCGCCACCTTCCCGGAGTCACAGAAGGTGCACAACATCCAGGCGTCCGATAAGGTGTCTCTTGCCGTGGGCCGTGATCGGGACGACTGGGGCATGGTTCAGGCGCTTTCCGTTGGCGGGCGGGCGAACGTGGTCCAGGATCCGGAAGAGGTTAAACGGGTGATCGCGCTGCTGGACCGCAAGTATCCGCAGCTTTCGGGTATGCCGGTTCCGGTTGAGCCCCATGGGATTTCCATTCTCGCCATCCACCCGGAGATCATCACGGTGCTGGATTACACCAAGGGTTTCGGTCACCAGGATATCTTTCGGGTGGCTCCCTGACTCGACTTTTCATGCGGGCTTGATAGCTTGAACCATGCGCGCTTCGGTGAGTGCGCGGTTGTTCCGCGCGGGCGTGTGAATAGGTCAGCGTCTCGTTAAGAGACGGATTGATTTCGAAGAATGGCGATTGCCGGGGAGATGCGATGCCGGAAACCAGAAAGTTTGTCCTGGGGGTGGATCTGGATGGGGTGGTCGCTGATTTCACGGCCGGCCTTCGTCCCATCGCGGCCGAGTGGTTGGGCCGGGAGCTGGAGAGCCTGCCCGAGGAAGTGACGTACGGCTTCAAGGAGTGGAATCTTGAACCCCTGGGCGGCTATGACGCCCTGCATCGTTTCGCAGTAAAGCAGCGGGATTTGTTCCGTCGACTGCCGCCGGTGAATGGGGCGCCGGCGGCCCTGCGCCGGATCTCCGGCCGGGGGGTGCGCATCCGGATCATCACTCACCGACTCTATATTCCCTGGTTCCACCGGGAAGCCGTGCAGCAGACCATCGAATGGCTGGAGCATCACGGCATCCCGTTCTGGGATTTGTGCTTCATGCGCGACAAAGCGGCGGTGGGCGCCGATCTGTATCTGGAGGACAGTCCCGGCAACATCGAGGCGCTGCGCGCAGACGGCCACCACACCGTGGTGGTGACCAATTCAACCAACCGGCACCTGCCACCGCCGCGGGCCGGATCCTGGGCGGAAATCGAAAGGGTGGTGGATGAGGAGTTGGCCGCCTGGGGCGAGCGTTCTCACGAATCAGATCTCGCCGGGCGTTGAGGTGCCTATGGCGGGGTTCGTCGCCGCGAACAGCCGCATGCGACCAAACCGATGCGGGTGTCAGCCCTCCTGGCCTTCCGGGCGCAGGCAGACTTCGCGCCCGCGGGCGTCGGCCGTGTAGAGTTTGATCGGCCGCCGCCAGACCCGGTCCACGTATTCCAGAACGTGTCGGGCGCGTTCGGCATCCAGGCCCCGGCCGTCCCCTTCGAAATTGTGGCGAAGGATCAGCGTGCCGTCGGATTTCAGCTCGTCCACCACGACCCGGGGCGCACCGAAGTTGAACTTCGGCGCCAGTATAGCCTCGTGCAGCTCATGCACGTTGGAATCCGTGACTTTGATTTCGCCGTTCTTCTTGGCGGAATAGACGAACAGGTTGAGATGGTCCGCCAATTCGGGCGTGAGATGGTTGCGAATGAAGGCGAAGTCGTCCGCTTCCTTCATGATGCGGCGCGCCTCTTCGAGACCTGCGTCCTCGACGATGTGTTCCCACATCGAATAGCCCAGGTGATACGGATTGACCTGCAGTGCCACCTGTTTGTCGCCGGCGTAGGGCCGAACCACGTCGGAGTGGGTCTTCATGCAGTCCACGTACATGTGGCTGGGCAGAAAGTCCGCTTCCCTCAATAGCCGCGAATGCCAGTAGCTGGCCCACCCCTCGTTCATGATCTGGCAATTGAACACGGGCTGGAAGTAGTACGACTCCTTGCGCACGGCCAGGAAGATGTCGCGTTCCCAGTCCTCCATGTCCGGGGCGTAGTGGGCGATGAACCACAACAGATCCCGTTCGGGGTGGGGCGGGATTGTGAAGGGCTCGGGATGGCTCCTCGCGGGGGGCAGGGGTTCTTCTTCGCCCGGCAGATGGGCGTAGCGGGAATGAAAGTCGTCCTCGTGCTTTTCCTCCCTTTGGACCTGACGCTTGTACTCGGCGCGGTTGATGGCGAAGTTCGTGTCGATGTGCTGTTCCAGGGCCAGGGCGGCATCCAGCACCTGTTCAACCCGTTGGGTACCTTCCTTCTCCATGACTTCTTCGATGCGCCGGGCATGAGCGGCCGCCTGTTCCACAATGTGGTAGCCGACTTGGCGCTGGCTGCGCATGAAGGACATGTTGTTGTGGGAGAAATCGGCATGGCCGAGCACATGGGCCACGACCAGGGTGTTCTCCTCCAGGCTGTTGTTGTTCACCAAATAGGCGCGGTTGGGGTCGCCCGGGAAGACCACCTCGAAGATGCGCGAGTGGCCCATGCGGTGCTGAACCATCTGATAGATCCAGCGCACGCCGAACGACCAGTGAGGCATGCGCACGGGCAGGCCGTAGACCGCCACTTCCATCATGAAGCTGGGCGGCACCAGCTCGAAATCCACGGGGTAGTATTCCAGCCCCAGTTCGCGGGCCAGGTCCTCGATCTTCGGAATGAAATTCTGGAGACGGGACGCCATATCAGCTTGCCTCCGCTTCGCCGGCCTGGTCGGTGAAAAACGCCTTGATCGCCGGCCAGATGTCGTTGTCTTCCAGCAGCGAGTAGGAACCGGTCTGGGTCACCCGTTCTCCCGCCAGATGATCGAAAATTCCGGCGACTTCGGTGTCCAGCCGGGAGTGGGCGCCGTGGGCCACTTCGGCGTAGCCGACGAAGTTCATCATGGGCGCCAGCCGCATCAGCGCATCGGTGGCGCGCTGACGATCCTCGCTGAAGTTGTGGCCGTCGGTGGCGTAGAACAGGTAGCAGTTGTACTGGGCCGGATCGTATTCGGCGCCAAGGATCTCCTCCACCTTGTGGAAGCCCGAGGAGCTCTTGGTGCCGCCTTCGCCCTTGACCTGGAAGAACTCTTCCTCCTGGAATTGCCAGGCCTCCACCGTGTGGGCGATGAATACCATCTCCACACTGGTGAATTGACGGCGAATGCCCTGAAGCACCCAGAAGAAGAAGGTCTTGGCCAGCCGGCGGCAGTGATCGTCCATGCTGGAGGAGACGTCCAGCACGAAGAACAACACCGCGTTGGTTGTGGGCCGGCGCCTCCGGGCGAGCTGCCGGAAGCGCAGGTCCTCATCGCTGATGGGCACCTTGCTGTCGGGCTGGGCGTGCCGGCGCTTGATGGACTCCTTGACGGTGCGCCTGCGGTCCAGTCGGGAGCGCGCGCCGCGGCGGTCCCAGCCTTCGCGGACGTAGGTGTCCTCCTCGATGCTGGTGCCTTCCTTGGGCTTGAGGTAGGGCAGATCGAGGTCTTCCCAGAGCCAGTCCAGGATGTCGTCGATCTGGAACTCCAGCACGAAGCTAACTCCGCCTTCGCCTTCACCCGCCCCCTTCTTGCCTTGGCCCGGTTGCCCGGGCTGGGCGGGGCGCAGCACGTCGCCGGGTTTGGCGCCTCCCTGGCCGGCGCCGGACTGCTCGTCGGCGTCGCGCAGGCGGAAACGGTGGTGTTCCATGAACCGGACGGGAACCCGTACGGTCCGGTTGCCGGGGCGGGAGAGTACGTCGGAACCGGCAATCAGATCCGGGAGATTCTCTCTAACGGCTTCCCGGACTTTCTCGTTGTGGCGCAGCCAGTCCCGCGTTCCTCGCGAGAAAAGGTCGTACCAGCGGTTGTCCCCATCCCTGGCCGAACCCTCTCTGAAAGACATAGATGGCTCCTAGGGCTTCTTAACCCTTCTGCCGAGAGCTGCGTTGGGTTTGACAGGCACTATGCTTCTACTCCTGAGACAGCAGCGTGGTCACGTAATTCAGTGCTTCACGAGCGCTGTGCTTGTCATACCCGTACTCGTTGATGAGCCGTTCCTCCACGGCGGCGATTTTCTCCTTGGCCTCCTCGTCGGGGCGGGCCACGGAGGTCACCAGCCGCAGCACGTCACGGCGTTCCTGGAACAGGTACTTCTGCATGGCCTCCTTGAGGCGCGCATGGGTGTCCAGAGTGAACTTCTCGCCCTTCTTGAACGAAACCATGGCCTTGCGGACCACTTCCTGGCGGAAGGTGTTCTTGCCGGCGTCGGAGATGTTGATTTTCTCCTCCACAGAGCGCAGGAAGCGTTCGTCCGGCTCGCGGGTCTCGCCGGTGATCGGGTCTTCCACCTCGCGGTTGTCGAGCGTGGCCTCCACTTCGTCCAGATACTTCTCCAGGAGGTTCTGACTCTCCTCCTCGAAGGAAACGAACAGTGCCTTGTGCACGTCTTCCTTGACCCAGTGGTTGTAGAAGTCCTTGCGGGCGGTGACCAGGAAATCCACCCACTGGCGCTTCTGCTTGGGATCGATGCGCGCGTCATTTTCGATGGCGTCCTTGAGGGTGACCAGGACTTCCATGCTGGTCAGGCTCTTCATTTCGCTGCGCGATATGGCATTGGAGATGGCGTTGACGACGAAGCGTGGACTGACGCCGGACAGGCCCTCGTCCTCGAATTCGTGGCGGATGCGGTCGGTCTCCGAGCTGGAGTGCCCATCCACGTCCTCACCGGAATAGAGATGGATCTTCTTGCTGAGATCCAGATCCTCCCGTTCCGAAGGGTGCAGCCGGCTCAGTACCGCGAACACGGCCGCCAGCTCCAGGGCATGGGGATCCAGATGGACTTCGCGGAAGGTGGGGGCCGCGGCGATCAGTTTGCGGTAGATCTTCGCCTCGTCCTTGTAGGAGAGGGTGTAAGGCACCTGGATGATGACCATGCGGTCCAGAAGGGCCTCGTTTTCCTTCTCCTGCAGGAACTTGCGGAATTCCGCAAGGTTGGTGTGGGCGAGAATGGTTTCGTCCACATGGATCAACGGGAACCGCGACACCTTGACGTTCTTCTCCTGGGTCAGCGTGAGCAGAAGGTAAAGGAACTCGCGCTTGACCTTGAGGATCTCGATCATCTCGAGCATGCCGCGGCTGGCCGCGTACACGGCGCCTGACCAGGACCAGGCGCGCGGGTCGCCTTCGTCGCCGTACTCCGCCACCTTGGACAGATCCACGGAGCCGATCAGGTCGGCGATGTCGGCCGTGGTGGGATCGTGGGGCGCATACGTGCCCACGCCCATCCGGTTGGCCTCGGACAGGAATATCCGCTCCACGGGGTATTGCATGAAATCGCCGCCGAACTCGTCTTCCAGCTTGGCTCGGGCGTAGGGGCTCAGCTCGCCCTGAATGTCCACGCCGTAGGTTTCCCGGAATTCCGAGCGCAGGGTGTAAGGCACCAGATTCAGCGGGTTCTCGTGCAGCGGAGACCCCTTCAGGGCGTAGACGGCCCCTTCGTCGGTGTGGCTGTACTCCTCCAGGCCGCGCTTGAGCAGGATAACCATGCTGGACTTGCCGCCGGAGGGTGGGCCCAGCAGCAGGAGCAGCCGCCGGCCGACTTCCGAACCGGCGCTGGCGGCCTTGAAGTAGTCCACCACCCGGCGCAGGGCGTTGTCCATGCCGAACAACTCGTGGGAGAACAGTCGGAACTCGCCGTCGTCGGCTTCGTCATTCTCCCGCTCCTTGCGCTGCATCCAGCGCAGCATGTCCCAGATGTACTGGTGACTGGTTCGGGTAACGACTTCGGGTTGTTTGGAAACGACTTGATCGAGGAACTCCGCGAAAGTGCCCTCCCATTGGCGGGCCCGGTGTTCCTTGGTGAAGGATGTGAGCGAATCGACGAACTGCTTATGCCGACTCGTGTTGCTGTTGCCCTTGCTCGCCATATGACCACCTCCTGGCTCAAGGTCCGGCCCTTCCCCCAGGGCCGGCGGTTTCGCCCCCAGATCTCGGCCCGCGGGCCGAAAGGCTTTCCGAACTTTCCGAGGCGGTTTTTTGTTATTCGCCGTGGTTGTTCTCGCGCTCTCCTCACTTACCTTGTAGCACACCCTGATGGGGCTTTGCTTGGCTTTCGTCACACTCGACAGGTCCACGATAACACTGACCGGGAGAGGGTTGGCAAAGGGGGTATGGGCAGCGGACGGCCCTCGCAAGGGGTTGCGGCCACAACGAGCAACGCCCCGGCCAGAGCCTGGCCGGGGCGTTGCTAACCGCGTGACGGACGGGGCCGTCAGGCGTCGCCGAGTACGATCAGGAGGTCCTTCGCATCCACCTGGGTGCCGACCGGGATCACGATTTCCCGGACCACGCCGTCCCGATCCGAGTAGATCGCCGTCTCCATTTTCATCGCCTCCATGGAGAACAGGTGGTCGCCGGACTTCACGTGCTGGCCGACCTGCACCGCGATGTTCACCACCGCCCCGGCCATGGGCGCGGCGATGTGATCGGGATTGCCTTCCTGGGCCTTGCGGCGGGCCTCGGCGGACGGGGCGAGGGAATGGTCGGGTACCCGCACGCGGCGCGGTTGGCCGTTGAGCTCGAAGAACACCTGTCGCTTGCCTTCCTGGTCGCCGTCCGAGACGGCCAGATAGCGGACGATGAGGCGTTTGCCCTGCTCGATGTCGACGCCGATTTCCTGTTCCTGCTCCATGCCGTGGAAAAACGCCGGCGTGGGCAACACGCTGACGTTGCCGTACTCATCGCGGTGCTTGGCGTAGTCCACGAATACCCGAGGATAGAGCAGATAGGAGGCCAGCTCGGTGTCGCTCACCTTGCGTTGGACTTCCTCCTCGGCGGCGGTACGGGCTTCGTCCAGGTCCACCGGGTCCAGGCTGGCTCCGGGGCGGTCTGTCAGCGGCTTCTCATCCTTCAACACCTTCCTTTGTAGCGCCTCGGGGAAGCCGTGAACGGGTTGGCCCAGCTCGCCGCGGAAGAAGGAGATAACGGAGTCGGGGAAGGAGATGGGGTAGTCCGGGTCCAGGACCTGCTCCGGCGTGAGATCGCTGGTGACCATGAACAAGGCCATGTCGCCCACCACTTTCGAGGTGGGGGTGACCTTGACGATGTCGCCGAACATCTTGTTTACGGCTGCGTAGGTATCGGCCACCTTGGGCCAGTGATGCTCGATGCCCATGCCGCGAGCCTGCTCGCGCAGGTTGGTGTACTGGCCGCCGGGCATGGCGTGGTTGTAGACGTCCGAGGTGCCGGATCGGATGTCGCTTTCGAAGGCGCTGTAGTATCGGCGCACGCCCTCCCAATAGTGATTCACCGCGCGCATCCCGGCGCGGTCCAGCCCGGGATCGCGTTCGCCGCCACGAAGCGCCTCCGCCATGGAGCCCAGGTTGGGTTGGGAGGTCATGCCGCTGAAGGCGTCCATGGCGCCGTCCACGGCATCGCAGCCGGCGTCCACAGCGGCTAGTACCGAGGCTGCTGCAATGCCGGAGGTGTCGTGGGTATGGAAATGCAGGGGCAGGCCGACTTCTTCGCGCAGCGTTGTCACCAGACGCCGGATGGCCGCGGGCTTGCACACGCCGGCCATGTCCTTGATGCCGATGACATGAGCGCCGGCCTTCTCCAGGGCCTTGGCCATGTCCACGTAATAGCCGAGGGTGTAAGTCTTCTCGGCAGGATCCGTCAGATCGCCGCTGTAGCACAGGGCTGCTTCGCAGACTGCCCCGGTTTCCAGCACCGCATCCATGGCCACCCGCATGTTCTCCACCCAGTTCAGGCTGTCGAACACCCTGAAGATGTCGATGCCGTGCTTGGCCGCCTGCTGGACGAAATAGCGCACCACATTGTCCGGATAGTTGGTGTAGCCCACGGCATTGGATGCGCGCAGCAGCATCTGGAAGGGAATGTTCGGGATTCGCTCCCGAAGCGCGTCCAGCCGCTCCCAGGGGTCCTCCTTGAGGAAGCGCATGGCCACGTCGAAGGTGGCGCCGCCCCAGCATTCCAGGGACAGCAGCTCGGGCAACAGCCGGGCGTAGGCCGGGGAGATGTCCCACATGTCCCGGCTGCGCATGCGCGTGGCCAGCAGGGATTGATGGGCGTCGCGCATGGTGGTGTCCGTGCACAGTACCGGCGTCTGTTCACGCATCCATCGGGCGAAGCCCTCCGCGCCCAGTTCCTTGAGGCGATCCCGGTTGCCGGCGGGGATCGCTTCCGGGAGACGGGATGGAATGACGGCTTCGGGCACCAGGCGGTTCGGTTCCGGCCGATCCTTCATCTCGGGGCTGCCGTTGACGATCACATCGCCCAGGTAGGTCAGGATGCGGGTGGCCCGGTCTCGCCTCCGGGGGAAGTCGAAGAGTTCCGGCGTGGTATCGATGAAGCGAGTGGTGTAGCTGCCGTCCTGGAACTTCGGATGGTTGATCACGTTTTCCAGGAACGGCAGATTCGTGGTCACTCCGCGGATGCGGAATTCCCGCAGAGCCCGGTCCATGCGGCGGATGGCCTCCTCGGGAGTCGGCGCCCAGGCAGTGACTTTCTCCAGCAGGGAATCGTAGAACGGCGTGATCAGGGCGCCGGAGTAAGCTGTTCCGCCATCCAGTCGGATGCCGAAGCCCGTGGCGCCGCGGTAGGCGGTAATGCGGCCGTAGTCCGGTGTGAAGTTGTTCTCCGGGTCCTCGGTGGTGACGCGGCACTGCAGGGCATGCCCCTCCAGGCGGATGGCCGCCTGCTCGGGGACGCCGCATTCGCCGGTACCGATGCGGGCGCCCTCCGCGATACGGATCTGGGCTTTCACGATGTCGATCCCGGTCACCTCCTCGGTGACCGTGTGCTCCACCTGGACGCGGGGGTTGACCTCGATGAAGAAGAATTCGCCGGTATCGGCGTCCATGAGGAATTCCACGGTGCCGGCATTGGAATACCCGGCCTTGCGGCCGAGCCTAAGCGCGGCCTCGCACAGGCCCGCGCGCTTCTCGTCGTCGAGATAGGGAGCCGGAGCGCGTTCCACCACTTTCTGGTTGCGGCGCTGCACCGTGCAATCGCGCTCGAACAAGTGCACCAGGTTGCCATGCTCGTCGCCGAGGATCTGGACCTCGACGTGGCGGGCACGCCGGATCAGGCGCTCAAGGTAGACCTCGTCGTTACCGAATGCCGCCCGGGCTTCGCTGCGCCCGGCGGACCACTGGTGACCCAGCTCATCCTCGGTCTCCACGACGCGCATGCCGCGACCGCCGCCACCCCAACTGGCCTTGAGCATCAGCGGGTAGCCGACTTCGGCGGCGACGCGCTTCACCTCGTCGAGATTGTCGGGCAGCGCGCCGGTGGCCGGCACCACGGGGACTCCCGCCGCCTCGGCCAGGGCGCGGGCGCTGACCTTGTTGCCCAGCGACCGCATAACGTCGGGATGAGGACCGACGAAGAGAATACCGTTCTGCGCGCAGGCTTCCGCCAGGTCCGGGTTTTCGGAGAGAAAGCCGTAACCCGGATGGATAGCATCCACGCGAGCTTCCTTGGCGACGCGCATGATCTCGTCGATATCCAGGTAGGCCGCGATGGGCTTCTGGCCCCGGCCCACTTCGTAGGCTTCATCGGCCTTGAAGCGGTGGAGGGCGAAGCGGTCTTCCTCCGAATAGATGGCGACGTTGCGGATGCCGAGTTCGCTGGCGGCGCGCATGACGCGAATGGCGATCTCGCTGCGATTGGCAACCAGCAGGCGGTTGATTTTCCGGTTGTTGGTTTCGGTCATGATGTTCCTTTCGGAATGGGCTCCGGTGTCGTGCGCGGCAAAGTGGCCGGGTGTGCCCGTTCACCGGGTGCCGCTCGTATACCAAGTATGGGCGATGACGGGAGCCTGTCGTGCCGGGGCGGTGTAGGTTCTGCGTTGGGCCCGGGGGTGCATTCTAGACAAAAGGCGGGGGTCGCCGCCAATAATCAATGGTCAAGATTAACAAAACAAAATCTTTGGCGGGGGAAGTATTTTTTTCTTATCCGGTCAACAGGTTCGGCCCAGCGGGAAAAAGAATCCCGGGCCGCGCTCTGCGGCCCGGGCTCACAACGTGAGTGAGGAGTGGCAAAACAGTCCGCGTCGCTTGACTGCGGGTCTACGTCGACGTTCAGGGTGACGCCGATCCCTTCACGCGGCCGCGTGAAGGGCTACGATGTCCCCCTTATAAGCGGCAAAGTCGACATGGATCACCACTCGTTGGTGGGGCTGTTCGCGTCGCGAGGAGGGGAAATTCGCCAGGTGCTTGATCTCGGGTAACTGAGGGCGCTACATAGAACGGCACGAAGAAGAACAATGGCTGGCTCGCGCGCCGGCGTGCGTGGAGTCCGGATCCAGCGTTCGCGCGGCGGGAGCTCGCCGCTTCTCCATTGCTGGGTGCGGTGCGAGGCCGAACCCTTCAAGACAACAACAGGACCGGGCATGGCGCGGGCTGAAATTCACCTCTTTGGCGGACCGCATATTGTCGTTGGCGGCGAGTCGCCGGTGGGGCTCTACGACCACGTGAAGGCTCTTCTGGCCTTTGTTTGCGCGGAGCCGGGCCGGGCTCATTCCCGAGACATGTTGGCTTCCCTGTTGTGGCCGGACGAGCCGGAGCCTGTGGCGCGGAGAAACTTTCGTCAGGCGCTCTCCCGGTTGCGTGCGCTGATGCTGGACAAGGAAACGGACCGGCCGCTTATCCTGCTTCATCCCGGCGCCATCGAATTCAATCCGGAACACGACTGCTACATCGATTTGCAGGCCTTCGATGCCGCGGGTTGGGATCAAGCCAAGCTGCTGGAGCCCGACGGTCCGCCGCCGGAACCCCTATGGCTCGAAGAGGCGCTACGGGTCTACCGGGGCCCGTTTCTGGAGCATTTCCACCTGCCGGACAATCCGGATTTCGATCAGTGGGTGCTGACGCGGCGCGAGCACTATCTGCGCCGGGCCCTGGAGTGCCTGGATTACCTCAGCGGCCATTACGAGCGGCTGGGCAATTCCGCCCGGGCGATTGAATTCGCCCGGCGGCAGGTGGAGCTGGAGCCTTGGTTGGAGAGCGCGCACCGCCGACTGATGCGGCTGCTGGCGCGCAGCGGTAAACGCGCGGCCGCCTTGGCCCAGTATGCGGCCTGCGCGTCGGTGCTCCGCGACGAGTTGGGCGTGGACCCGGCGGATGAGACGCGCAGCCTGGAGGCGCGGATCCGGTCGGGGGAATTGGAAAGGGCCGAGGGGACACTGGAGAGTGTCGACGGTGTTGGTGCCCGGGCGGAGGGCGAGCGCAGGCAGCTTACCGTTCTTTGCTGCGGCCTGGACGCGGCCGGAATCGACCCCGAGGACCAACTTCCGGTGCAGACCTGGTTCCAACAGCGGGCCAGCGAGATTGTCAACGAGTACGGCGGCCATGTGGAAAGCGTGCGCTATGACGCTCACGTTTCGGTATTCGGGTTTCCCCGAGCCCGCGAAGGCGATGCGATCGCCGCGGTGCGGGCGGCCCAGCGCCTGGCGGCGGAGGTCCGGGCCCTGGATGCCGAGCGCGGGCCGGATTTCCGCGCCGGCGTGGCCGCGGGCACGGTGGTGGCGGTCAAACGCCGGGACGACGACCGTGGATATCGCTTGGCGGGGCAACCCCTGTCCGACGCCGTTCAGCTCCGTTTTCTCGCGCAGGCGGGATCGGTGCTGTTGGATGAAACCGCCCATGGGCTCGTGGATCAGGTTTTCGTGGCGCGGCCGGTCAGGGACGGCTCTGCGCCCCTCTTCGAGGTGGTGCGTGTTCGGGCCCGCTCGGCGGCGGGAACTCGGGAACAACCGCAGCGGGGGAAACGCACCCCCCTGTTTGGCCGCGACGGGGAATTGGCGCTTTTGCTCGATCATTGGCAGGCCTCGGTCGCCGGCGCCGGGCGTTCCGTTCTGGTGCAAGGCGATGCCGGACTGGGCAAGACCCGATTGCTGCGCGCGATGCGCACCCGGCTTGCCCACGAGACCGTGGAGCTTCGGGAGCTACGATGCCATGCCGACCGGCGGCAGAGCGCCCTGCAACCGGTCGCCGAGCTCATTGGCGACGCTTGCGGAATCCGCGCCCAGGATTCCAACGCGGTGCGTCACCGCAAGCTCGCGAAATCGATGGCCGACAACGGTTTCCGTGATCCGGAGGACCTGGCGCTGGTCGCCGAACTGCTGGGAATGGGGCCGGCGGCAACGGACGAATTCGATGCCGATGCGGTGCGCAGGCGCCGGGGGCTGGAATTGCTGGCGCAAATGCAACTGGCAGGCGCTCAGCACCACGCGGTGCTGTGGGTGGCCGAGGACGTTCACTGGGCGGATCCGTCCACGCTGGAATTCCTCGCCCTATTAGCGGAAAAGGCGCCAGAGGCGGGTTCGATGTTGGTCATGACCGCCCGCCCCGATTTCCGGGTCCCGGCCGGGTTTCCCCCTCTGGCGGAGGTGCTCGTGTTGCGGCCGTTGGCGCCGGGGGACACGCGCCACCTTGTTCTCGGTTTGGCCGGATCTGCCCTGGCCCCGGGAGTGGTCGACCAGATTGTTGACCGGACCGACGGCGTCCCGTTGTTTGCGGCGGAACTGACCAAGGCGGCATTGGAAGCCGCCGGCGAGGACAGCCGGGGCGAAGGCAGAGAGCCTGCTGCGCTTCCCCGGACGCTCTACGATTCCCTGCAGGCGCGCCTCGACCGCTTGGGCGAGGCGCGAGCCGTGGCGGAGCAGGCTGCGGTTATCGGCCGTGAGTTTGACGAAGAACTGCTGGTAAGGGCGTCCGGAGGCGATGAGGGGCGCGTGCGCCGGTTGCTGGATGTGCTGGTCCGTTCCGAGATGCTGGATCCCCTCGGGCTTTTGGAAGAAGGGCGTTACACCTTTCGCCACGCGCTTATTCAGGAGGCGGCCCGTGAAGCGATGCTGCGTGCGGATCGTCAGGCCCTTCACCGCCGGCTGGCGGACACGCTGCGTGATTGGGCGGATGCCGGGCGGGACGTGGCCATGGAGCGCGTCGCCCATCACTACATGAAGGCCGGGGCGCCGGCGGAGGCCGTGCCGTTCTGGCATTTGGCCGGGGTGCGGGCGGCCGCCAGCGGTGCCCACCGGGAGGCGCTTCATCACCTGCGCCAAGCACTCTGGGCGTTGGACAGCATTGACGACGCGTCGGAGTCCCAACGGCTCGAGTTCGAGGTGCAGACGGCTCTGGGACGCTCGCTCCTGTTCTCCGAAGGACCGGTGCCTTCCATGCAGGACGCTTACCTGCGTGCCTTGGAGTTGGCCAAGCAGCTACCCGATCGACCGGGGTTGTTCGCCCCCGTGCGCGGGCTCTACAGCTATTTCAGCGGGCTGGGCGTATACAGCGAAGCGATGCCTTTGGCGGAACAACTGCTGCGGCTGGCCGTCGGCGAGGGCGACCCCGGGATGTGTGTCGAGGCCCACCGCGTTGTGGGCACCATGCTTTTGTTCCGGGGGCGCCTGCAGGAGGCCGCGCAGCATCTGCAGGAGGTGCTGAAACTCTATAACCCCGCGCGGGATCAGGATCTGGCCGATCGCTTCGGCGTGGATGCGGCCGTGGTGGCACTTGCTCTGCTGGGTACGCTCTCGTGGATTCGCGGCTTCCCCGACAGCGCCTACCAGCAGATCATGCAGGCACTGGATGTGGCTCGGCGAGGGGGCCACGACGCGACCCTGGCGATGGTCGCGAATATTGCAGTTCCGTTGACTCACGCGCGGGAGGAGTGGGCGCAACTTGAAGAGGTGGGGACCGATCTGATTCGATTGGGCAGCCGGAACAATGTTCCGTTCTGGCTGGGGTGGGGCGAGATCAGCGTCGCCCTCTCCCGGCAGAATGACGCCAGCCGGGAGGCAAGGCTGGCGCTGCTGCGGCGCTTCGAAGCTCACGATCAACTGGGGGTCGGGATGGCCCGGGCGTATTCCGTTGTGCTTTGGTCGCAACTGCTGGGGTCCGTTGGCCGCCACGCCGAGGCCCTGGCGCTGGTGGACGAGGCTTTCGCCGAGGTGATGGAGCAGGGCGCGGCTTTTCACGAGCCCGAGCTGCTGCGGCTGCGGGGTGAACTGCTTACGCAACTCGGCCCGTCGCGTTACCCGGAGGCGGCGTCGGCACTGGAAGCCGGCTGTCGGCGCGCCGAAGAGTTGGGTGCTTCCTGGCACCGGCTCTGCTGCTTGCTTTCCGCGGTTCGGCTGGAGAGGGCGTCGGGCACGGATAACGGTGGCAGGGAGCGCCTCAGGCGATGCGTCGCGGAGTTTGTGGAAGGCGGGCATACGCCGGAGATTCGTGCCGCCGGTGCCCTGCTGGCGGAATAAGCCGGTTCCGCGCAAACGCCCCTATACCACGGCGTCGCGTGCCTGCGCAGTCGATGTGGCCGGGCTGAGACCATGGCTGGCCAGCCATTGTGTCAGTCGCTGCGCGCAGCATTCCCACCCCGGCTCGAACATGAACGCGTGCCCGTGGCCCTTGAGTTCGATCAGCTCGGCGTTTTGGGCCCGCGCAATTTGCCGCTCCATTTCGATCATCACCGCCTTGTCTTCGGTGCCGGAGATGACCAGGCGGGGAATATCCAATCCCGAGAGATCGCCCTGAATGTCGCCGTGGAGCAATTCCAGCGCCGCCACCGAGGATTCCTGGCCTAGGTTTTCGAAGAACCAGCGGTGGTATTCGGCGGGTACGGCGTTGAGTACGCTTTGCCGCGTGACGGCGAAATCCGGAACCAGCGGTTGATGTCTCAACAACGCAGGGAGGCTCGTGATCAGTTGGTAGAAGCCGCGCAGGCTCAGCGGCGGCCGGCGGAAGTTGACACCGGCCACGGGGCCGGCCGATGCCATGACCACCGCAAGGACCGGGGTGCGAGCAGCAGCGGCCTGAACCAGGCTACCGCCGAGGGAGTGCCCCACCAGGATGGCCGGCTCGCCGAGGGCGTCGAGGACGGCCAGTATGTCGTCAACGTATTCTTGCAAATGAACACGGCCCAGGTTTTGAACCGGGGGGCTGGTATGGTGGCCGCGCAGGTTCATGGCATAGCAGTCGAATCCCGCGTCGGCGAAGTAGTGCATGAAGTTCGACCAGTACCAGGAGCCCGCGTGCGCGCCGTGAACGAAAAGCACCTTGGGGCCGCCACCGGCGGCGTGCTCGACGCTCAGGCCGTTCATTAGCTCTGGCTGGAATTCCATGGGACTCCTCCGTGCGCTCGAAAAGCATGGGCTTGCGCCCACCCGGGAATATCAGGAGGCGCTGATCGGCAACTGTGCCGGAGCAACGTCAACGGATCGCAAACGCCGGCGATATTGGGCGTACGAATCGGCTTGGGTATTTGCCGGAATTCGATAGAGTGGGCAAGTCAGGCCCCAAGTACTTACTGAAAATCCAACCATGATGGAGTGATGCTCATGTCCGCAGATACCCCCAATACCTACGAACAGCTGAAGATCCGCTATCCCGGACTGATCGGTGCTGTGGAACAGCTCGGCGAGGCCGCCAAGACCGCCGGGCCGCTGGATACCAAGCAGGCGCACTTGATCCAATTGGCGGCGGCCGCCGCTGCGCGTTCCGAAGGCGGCGTGCACAGCCACGCCCGGCGGGCGTTGAAGGCCGGTGCCAGCGCGGAGGAGGTCCGGCACGCGTTGGTGCTGCTGACCAGTACTCTGGGGTTTCCCCAGGTGGTGGCCGCGCTGACCTGGGCAGAAGACGTCATCGATCAGCAATAAGAGGATCGGGTCAGGGGCCCGGGGCCGAAGGTGGCGCCGGCTGTTCTGCCTGCCGTTGTTGTTTGCGGTATTGGGCGGGCGAAAGCCCGGTAGCGCGTCGCAGCGCTCGCCGCAATGTACTGGAATCGCCATAGCCCACCTGTTCCGCGATGGCGTCCAGCCCCAGAGGGGTCTCGCCGAGTAGGTGCTTTGCCCGTTCCAGGCGCAGCGCCTGGGCATAGGCGCTGGGCGTTTCGCCGACGGCCTGCTTGAAGTGCCGGATCAGTGTGCGGCTGCTGACGGCCAGCTCTTCGGCGAGATCGTCCAGCCGGAATGGTCTTCTGATATGCGCCTGCATCCAGTGCTGGGCCTTTAGAACCAGCGGATCTCGGTTGGTCTCGGATGCGCCGAAGTGCGCGTAGGGCGCCTGCGAGTCACGCGTGGTGTCGATAAGCAGGCTGCGGGCGCAAAGCCCTGCCATGTCCGTGCCCGCGAATCGGGCCAGCAGATGCAGCGCGAGATTTTGCCAGGCCATGCCCGCTCCCGCCGTGACGATTCGTCCATCCTCCACCAGAACCCGGTCCGGTTGCAGCCGCACCTGGGGGTAGCGTTTCCGGAATGCGCCGGCGAGCCACCAGCTGGTTGTGGCGTCGCGCCCATTGAAAAGTCCCGTCTCCGCCAATAAAGCGGTTGCTGTACACGCGGCTGTGACCACGGTGCCTCGCTGTTCCAGATCGGCAATGGGAGCCAGCGCCGGCGTCAACGAGGCGGCTAGCCGAAACAGGGAGCGGGGAGAGTGGAAGTGGGGCGTTGCCACGATCAATGCATCGACCCGGGGCATGTCGGCCAGGGCATGGCGCGGCTCCAGCCCTACGCCAGCGGCGCTGGTGACGGGGGTTCCGTCCGTGCTGACCAGCGTCAGACGAAAGAGCGGGTCCGGCGTGTTTCCGATTTGGCGGCGCCAGAGCGAGTTGGCGGCGCCGAACACGTCCATGGGCCCCAACACGCTGGCGGCATCGCAGTCGTCCAGGACGAGCAGGGCGATATCGTGCATGACCGGATTGTCATGTTATGCCCGGAAGTTGTCAAAGAATTCCTTTTGCTGCGGTGCGCAATCGGTTTATGCTGCACTGCACCGTAAATTGCCGGAGAAGGATCATGGCCACAACCGACCCGTTTGAGCAGCGCCGCGTTCAGCTCAAAGCCCCCGCCTGGGCACGCTTTGTTCTGCGCGCGGTTGGCCGCTGCAATAGCGGCTGGGCCGCATGGCTGGCCTGTCCGCTGCTTATCCGGCCGCGTCGTTCGCCCACGCCGGATCGGGAACGTCCATTGCTGGCTGCGGCCCGTTCCATCGCCTTGCCGGGCACGCAAGAGGGGCTGGCCGGTTACGCCTGGGGCCCCAAGGGCGCCCCTACCGTGGTGTTGGTTCACGGATGGTCCGGTCGGGCGGGACAGCTCACCGGTTTTGTCGGTCCGTTGGTGGATGCCGGCTACCGGGTGGTGGCATTCGATTTCGCCGGCCATGGTCAGTCGCCGGGTCGTGCCACGCATCTCCGCGAAATGGTGACGGCCGTGCGGCAGGCGGTGGAGCGCGAGGCTGGCGCGGTTGCGGTGGTCGGGCATTCGCTTGGCGGATTGGCGGCGCTGCACGCTGTTTCGGAAGGGGCGGCCGTGGAGAAGCTGGTTCTGATCGGGGCCCCCTCGTGCGTGGAAACGGTTACCGACTCCTTCAGTGATTTACTGGGCCTGGACTCGCCGGTTCGCGACAGACTGGAGCGCCTGCTGGAGCGGCGGATGGGTGTTCCGCTGGCGGCGTTCGACAGCCTCGCCGCCAAGTGGCGGGTGAAGGTCCCGGCACTGGTCGTACACGATTGCGACGATGGCGATGTACCTCTTGCCGAATCCGAGCGTCTTACGGCGGGCTGGCCATCGGCACGACTTCACCTCACCGATGGCCTTGGGCATACACGGGTTCTGCAGGATGACCGGCTGATCGCCAGAATCACGGACTTCATCGGCCCCGCTCCGGCGGTGGAAGAGCCGGCCTGGCCGGAAGCGGCGGTTTCCCTCGGCTGATGGCGCGACGCCAACCCGGTTCCGGCCCTGACGCCGGAACCGGGTTGGCAATGGAATGATTCGCGAGCCGAATTCGCTCCCCGTCGCCTTCATCCCGTTCAAGTTTTACCGAATCGAACTTTAAATCCCGCCAGACGGTCCTACCTTATGACTCGGGGAACCGCGGAATGGGTTTTTCCGCAGCCGCACAGTCGCCCTGCGTCTTCCTAGTAACTCTGCCTAGAGAGCCGCGGGTATGCGGCAACGCCGGTCCCCGGCTGCGGTGGTAACATCGACAGCCCCTGCCCACTGGACCTCAAGGGCAATCTTATGTATGAGAGTTTTTACGGGCTACGGGAAGAGCCCTTCCGACTGACACCCGACAGTCAATATGTCTTCGAACATCCCAGCTATTCACGCGCCAAGGCTTATCTTGAATACGGTGTAGGCCGAGGCGAAGGCGTGGTCATGGTGACCGGGGAGCCCGGCAGCGGCAAGACCACGCTGGTCGAACATCTCCTGGGCAGCCTTCCCGGGGGGACCCGGGTGGCCAACCTGGTCAGCACACAGCTCGAGGCCACAGACTTGTTGCGAATGGTGCTGTTCGGGTTTGGGCTCGAGGCAACAACCGGAAGCAAGTCCGATGCCCTGGTAGCCATCCAGCGGTTCCTGCTCAACAACTACGAACACGGTCATAGCACCGTCCTTGTCGTGGACGAGGCTCAGGATCTCACCGCCGAGGCTTTGGAGGAGCTCCGGCTGCTTACAAACGTTACCCAAGGCGGCCGGCCTCTGCTGCAGGTGCTTCTTGTGGGGCAGGACGAGTTGCTGGAGCGCGTCCGTTCGCCGGGATTGGAGCAACTGCACCAGCGGATTGTCGCGGCTTATCGCCTGCATCCCTTGAACGAAGCCCAGACACGAGCCTATATCGAGCAACGGCTGCGTGTGGCGGGATGGATCGGCAATCCGCGGATCACCGAAATGGCGATGCGGTTGATTCACCGCGTAAGCGGAGGCAACCCGCGGCGCATCAACATGCTCTGCGGGCGTTTGTTGCTCTACGGGTATGTGGACGCGCTTCATTCCCTGACCGCTGCGGACGTCCGCAGCGTGGTGGAAGAGATGGGCCAGCAAAACCTGGTCCTAGACATCGAGGCATTGGCGGGGTGGGACGAAATCGAGCCCGTGGATCCGAGGGAACCGTCGCGGGAGCCCGAGGCGGAACGGCACGTCCTCACCGAGCGGCGACCCAGCCCGGGTTTTGTCAATTCGGTTGCCGAGGAACCCGCGGGTAAGCCGTTCCGCGAAACCACCGAAGCGCGCTTCCCCACAAAGGGCCCCGTGGCGATGCAGGCGGCGCAGGTGCGGGAGGAAATGCGATCGCCTTGGGCGCGCTCCGAACTGGAACTGGAGTCGCAGCGGCCTGAAGATGCCGATTCCGAACCGGATTTTCGCTTGCGTGACGATGACGAAGATAGGGAAACGGAAGCCGGACCGCCGGTCGCACGCCCGTGGCGGGGTTTCATCTATACCGACTCGGCGCGGGAATACAAGGCGGCGCCTGTGGATGAAGACCTGCCTCCCATTTTTCCGGAATCCATGGAAGAGGGCCTTGCGCCGAGAACTCCTTTTCGCCGCGAATCCCGTGCCAGACCGGCTAGGCGGGAAAAACGAGGTCACCCGTGGCTGGTTGTGATCGCAGCCCTGGTGGCGGCCCTGGTGACATTCAGCTTCATCAGCGGCGTTCCATCCGATTGGCGCGGCTTGCCGCAACGATGGCTACAACACGCCGTGGGCGTCGCCACCGATCCGGGTTCGGTGGCTGCTCCCGGCACGGGGTCCGAGCGTGTGGCTTCGGACGGGCTCGCGGAAGCGGATGGTTCCGGGGAGACTCCGCGGGGCCAGTGAAGCGAGCACAGCGCTCGCGTTGAGCCCGGCCGCAGCGCGTTGCACGGCCGGCTGACTGCTTCGTATCCCTCTGGTCAAACCGCGACCAAGGGAAGAAGTTCGCGCATGGACATGGCGGCCTCGGCGATTTGATCGTTACAATCGGCTTCACATCGAACGGCGCCTACATGGCGAGGATGGTTAGCATGAAATTGACACCGCTTGTTTTGGCATTGTTGCTTGGCGCGACGTTGACGACGCCGGTCGCCGCCGAATCGACGTCCAGCGCGGACGCGGGGCGATCGGTGGGCGAGGCGGCCGGCAGTATTTCCAAGACTGCCCAGGAGGCCTATCACAGCGGCAAGAAAGCCGCGAAAGAGGCGGGAAAGGACGTGGCGAAGGCCGCCAAGCAGATCTATGAAGAGACACGCGACGCGGCAAATTCGTTTGGCAAGGGTGTGAAAGACGGCTTCAAGCAGGGGTCCGAGAAGGAGTGACGCCCCGCCCACCGCGCATCTCCAAGGCGCCGGGTCGCGATCCCCGCGCAGGCATGTCCGATTTCTTGCCCAATCTCTCCGTATAGCATGCCGGCTTCCAGTGAAGGTGGTCGCCCGCCCGGCGCCCGGCCGCTCGGGACGTGTGGCCCTGGAGCGACTGGCGTCGCTCTCCAAGGACACCCGGAAAATTCTTTTTAAACAGCAAACTGGGGACATTGCGGGGTACCGGGCGTGGTTCCCAGGCGACAGGATCACACTCGCTTGGCAATGATGGATCGACAGCGTCCTGTTCCGTTTGTCTGGTTGAAACGAAAATAAAAACAATTACTTGGGGGTTGTTCTCAATGCAAGCTCTCGCGGTGGCATGGTGCCTGCAATCGTTTCGGGCGATTTCGCGACGTTTCAAAGGAAAGGAGAACGCCATGAAATACGGTATCGCCTTGACTGCTTTGCTCGCGGCGGCACCACTTACGGCCCTGGCACAGCAGAATTATGTTGGTCCGCAAACCGGAGACAAGGAGTTCAGCTTGTCCGGCTCGGGAAGCAGCGACCAGAACGGCGACAACACCAATTTCGGCATTAGCGGCGACCTTGGCTATTACCTCACGCCGAACGCTGAGGTGGGCATCCGCCAGAGCGTGAACTACGACAATCCGGCCAACGCGAATTCCAGCTGGGATGGTGCCACGCGTGGATTCGCCGACTATCACTTTCTGCACAGCGCGTTCCGCCCCTTCGTCGGCGGTAGCCTGGGCGGGATCTACGGCGACAATGTCAACGACAGCGGCTTCGCCGGGCTGGAAGCGGGTGCCAAGTACTACGTTCGGGAGAAAACCTTCATTACCGGGCGCGCGGAGTATCAATGGTTCTTCGACAGCGCTGATGAGGCGGACAATCGGTTCAGCGACGGGGCTTGGGCCTACACGCTCGGGCTTGGTTACAACTTCTAGGGAGGCGCTGATGTATTCACACGGCCGCGTTACGGCCTGAGAGGCCGTAACCCGAAGGAGGGCTCACGCCTGTTTTGGTCCCTGGCGGTGTTGCGGTACCGGCCCCGTAGCAACGGCTACGCGACCGCCACCGCGCCTACCCAGATGACCAAATCAGGCGTGATCGCGGCCGTGGGAGTAGATCAGCGTTTCCCTAGAGATCACCTCCCAGGAATCCGGACGTTGCTCCAGTCCACCCTCCGCGCGTCCGGGTTCTATTGGCGGGCGCCTCTGGGCGTCCGCCCTTTCTCCGGTGGTGCACGCGGTTGGGTTGAGCGGTTGAACCCGTGCGCGGCGCGAACCGCCGGGGGTCGGCCATACTTGTGGTCATGAGGCGACCCCGCTTGCGCGGTGCGTCCCGTGGCGGTCATCGTTGCCCGGGTATCTTGGTAATCCGGCCCCGAGCAGGGGCTCATTGAGGACCGTTGCGTGGGAAAACCGGCATCCGAATCCGCGCGCGCTTGGCCGCGCCTGTGTTGGTTAGGCGTCACTCTGGCCGGGCTGGCAGCATTGATGGTGTTTCTGGCAGGACCGGGCTACCGGTTCCAAGCCTGGGGCCTTGGAACGGCATTTTGGCTTTTGCGGGTGGGTGGTATCGCCGGTGCGGTCGCGGCCCTGCTTTGCATTCTGGCCTTGTTAGTGGGGTTTCGGCATCGCCGGGCCGTCCTGGTTCTGCCGTTGGCAGGCGTGTTGGCTGGAAGCCTGGCATTTGGGGTTCCGCTGGAAATGAAACGACAGGCCGCCAGCGTCCCGCCCATTCACGACATCACCACCGATACTCAATCCCCCCCGCGATTCCACGCGCTGCTTGAAGTACGCAAGCAGGCCGGGGCCGGTGTCGACTACCCCGGACAGCAAACAGCGGCACAGCAGCGGCAAGGCTATCCGGACCTCCATACCATTGAGCTGGCTTCTCCACCGGCCGATGCCTTCAAACAGGCACTGGCGGTGGCGCATGAGCTCGGCTGGCGTATCGCCCTGGCGGATGCAGACGCCGGCCGCATCGAAGCCACAGATACCACGTTCTGGTTTGGATTCCACGACGACGTGGTCGTGCGCATCCAGGCGGAGAACCAGGGGAGTCGGGTGGATATACGGTCCGTGTCACGGGTGGGGGTCAGTGATCTGGGCAAGAACGCCCAACGCATTCGGAGGTTTGCCCGCCGGTTTCAGGCGCGGTTCGCGAACGGTTAGGCGGCCACTGAACCTGCCCGGGAAAACGGCGGTGAGTGGTGTCTTACCAGGCTCTGGCGGGAAGACGGCCGGCGTCTCACCAGGTCCGGTTCGCCACCAGGATCACCCGCTTGCTCCCTAGACCGGGAGAATGGTGTACCCCCTCAGCGCAGCGACTTCAGCAGACTCATCTGATCCTCGTAGAGGACGTCAAGATCCAGTTCCGCTCCGGCGGAAAAGCCCGTGAGCATGCGCATGCAGTCGGTGCTCTCGTCCAGGCCGTGTTTGAGCCGGTCCATCATGGTCTTGGTGGCTGCCTTGGCGTTGGCCTCCAGCATCCGGTCGAGGTTGGCTCGGGTTTCGTCGGGGTCCTTGCCGCCGGCGGCCACGATGGAAACGATTCGCTTCTTTGCCAGCGGGATGTTGGCTAAGGCCTGTTGATAGTGTTGCGGCCAATCCCGCCGGGTGCGCACCGCCATGTTGCGCAGGTTGGGGTATTTCCCGCCGCAATAGTCCGTTACCGCGTTCATGTATTGCTGTTGGGCGGTAAGGGCGCCGACAATGCCGGTCAGCGTCTTGGCGGTTTGGGCATCGTCGGATGCCGCGCCGGCGAGGGCTGGGAAAAGAAGCAAGGCGAAAAGGAAACGCTTCATTGCGGAAATCTCCGTCTGGGCGGAAGCGGGGCGGGCTCCTTGTTGTTTGGCAGCAGCTTCGCATGGCACGGCCGCCAGGGCAAAGGCCGCTGGGCGCCGGGCAGTTATACTGCGCTCATTCATTCGACCGCTGGGGGGCAGGGCCGTGAATCGCAATGTTTGGACGCTGGTGGTGAGTCAGGCCTTGGCCTTGTCGGCCGTTCCGCTGGTCGTATTGGTGGGCGGATTGGTGGGGAGCGACCTGGCGCCGTCACCGGGGCTGGTCACGCTGCCGGTCGCCTTGCTGGTGGTCGGCAGGGCATGTGCGACGGTGCCGATGCCGCTGGTGATGCGCCGCTATGGCCGAAAGCCGGTATTTGTCGGCGTGGCCCTTGCGGCATCGGCGGTCGCGCTGTTGGCGGCGTGGTTTCTGGCGCGGGGCAGCTTCTGGGGATTCTGCTTCAGCGTGGTGTTACTGGGTGTGTCCCAGGCAACGGTGCAGCAGTACCGTTTCGCGGCCATGGAGAGCGTGGCGGCCGACCAGGTCGGTATCGCAGCGTCGCGCGTTCTGCTCGGGGGCTTGGTGGCGGCACTTCTTGGGCCACAGCTTTCGATCTGGGGCGGTGGTATTGGTAAGGTCCACTTCTCCGGTGCTTTCACGCTTCTGGCGGGTCTGTATGTTCTCTCGGCGGCTGCGCTCACGGTGGGCTTCCGTGAGCCCGTCGCGCGGGATGTCTCGAGTGTCGTGGGCGGGCGACCCTGGCGGCTCCTGCTCAATCAGCGGGTGCTTTGGGCCGCGATGGCGTCGGCGGCGGTGGGCTACGCCGTGATGAGTTTCATCATGACGGCCACGCCGTTGAGCATGCATGTCCAGGCCGGGCACAATCTGATTGACACCAAACGGGTGATTCAGGTTCATATCCTGGCCATGTTTCTGCCATCGCTGTTTTCGGGGCGACTCGCCGCTTATCTAGGATTGCGGCGCCTGATCTATCTGGGCGTGCTCTCGATGGTGGTCTGTGTCGCGGTGGGTGAAACCGGGCAGGGTCTGGCGAGCTATTGGGTCGCGTTGGCGTTTCTGGGGGTGGGTTGGAATTTCCTGTTCGTGGGGGGAACCGCTCTGTTGCCTCAGGCATACCGCCCGGAGGAGAGATTTCGCGTCCAGTCCCTCAATGAATTCGTGGTGTTCGGTACCCAGGCCGTGGCGGCCCTTAGCGCAGGCTGGGCCATAGAAGCCCTGGGTTGGTACCGTTTCCTGGTTTCGACCCTGCCGCTTATCGGTCTGCTGGGGCTGGTGATCTGGGCTTGGCGCCGGGAGAGCCGTGTGGCGGGGGTGGCTACGGATTGATTCCACCGGTCGCTTCGGGCTTGCAGAAAGCGGATGGACCCCAGAGTCGCGAAATTTCCGGTACGCTGTAGGTATGCCCTCTTGAAATGGGGAGGTTTGCCGTGTCCGAGTTTGCGGCTGTACTTGCGGTAGTCTTGCTGGAAGTTCTCCTCCTGGCGGCGATTTTTCTCGGTTATCGGCGCTGGCGCCGGCGTCGCATGAAGCGGCACCAGACCGCGGCGCATGACCCGTCACTGGACCCGGTGATCGTCTACCTGGATTGGGAGCTTCAGAAAGCAGCGGGGCTGGCTCAAGGTCCCAGCCCGGTCGGGGAGCAAAAGGACAGGGGCTGGGAACGGTTGGTGGCACTGCGGCAAGTCTTTCTCTCCAGCGAACTCAACGCAATCCCGCTGCGCGACGACGCTGCGGCCTTCTGGTCGCTGCTGGGGGACAGGTACGCCGAGCTCATGGGTGACATGGGCGCCGCGCCCGAGCAGTGCCAGGGGGAATCGGCGCCGGAGGAGGCGGCCGCGCCGGAGAAGGTGGTCGAAAAGGTGGTGTACATACCGGACGGCGCCGATCTGGACAATCTCCGAGCCGTGATCAACCGGCAGGATTCGGCCATCGACACGCTCAAGGATAAGCTGTGGGAGTCGTTGGAAGATCAGGAGGCGCTGAAGCTGTTCGAGGACAAATTCCAGATTCTGCAGACCCAGCGCAAGGAGATGGAGAACTGCCTGCGTGTACTGGAAGACGAGAACAACCGCCTCTACGGGGAATTGACCCGGCTGCAGGCGAACGCCGGCGAGGCAGCGGAGCCGGAAGAGGCCGAGATCAAGCCTGTGGAACAACGTGAGCGTTCGCCCGGCGAGGAGCAGCACCAGATCATCGCTCAGGTCATGACGCTGATTGGCAAACTGCCCCTGTCGGAGGAGGCCGGCGGTCAGGTGGAGATCATCCGCGAAACCCTTCACGAGTTGCTGGATACGAACACCCGGTTCGACAAGTACGTGGCCGAAATCGAAGCCGAGAATCAGGCCCTGCGTCGGCGGCTTGAGGGCCCGGCGGAAGACCGCCGGGCCTGAAGGCCATCGGCTAGAGCGCCTTGGCTTGCTCCCTCAAGCGGAATTTCTGGATCTTGCCGGTCGAGGTCTTGGGCAGCTCCCCGAACACCACGGTCTTGGGGGCCTTGAAGTGCGCCATGTTTTCCCGGCAGAAATCGATGATCTCCTGTTCGGTTACCGTGTCGCGGCCCGGCTTGAGCGTGACGAACGCGCAGGGGGTTTCTCCCCATTTGTCGTCGGGCCGAGCCACCACGGCCGCTTCGAGAATCGCGGGGTGACGATAGAGGGTGTCCTCCACTTCGATGGTGGAGATGTTCTCGCCGCCTGAGATGATGATGTCCTTGAGGCGATCCTTGATCTCGATGTAACCGTTGGGGTGCCAGACGGCCAGATCGCCGGTGTGGAACCAGCCGCCCCGGAAGGCTTCCTCCGTGGCGGAGGGATTCTTGAGGTAACCCTTCATCACGTTGTTGCCCCGCATGAAGATTTCGCCGATGTGCTCGCCGTCGCGCTCCACCGGCTCCATGGTCTCCGAATCGCCCACTGCGAGCCCCTCCAGCATGGGGTAGCGGACCCCCTGGCGGGACTTGAGGCGGGCGCGCTCCTCCAAGGGCTTTTCGTCCCATTCCTTGTGCCAGGCACAGACGGTGACCGGGCCATAGACCTCGGTCAGGCCGTAGACGTGGGTGACCTCGAAGCCCATGGCTTCCACGCCGCCGATGACGGCCGCTGGCGGGGCGGCCCCGGCGGTCATGATGCGGACCTTGTGATTGATTCCCCGCTTGGCTTCGTCAGGGGCATTGAGCAAGCCGTTGAGCACGACCGGCGCGCCGCAAAGATGGGTGACGCCTTCCGTACGGATCAGTTCCAGGATGGCCTCGGGCCGGACGTGGCGAAGACAGACGTGGGTGCCCGTCATGGCGGTAATGGTCCACGGGAAGCACCAGCCGTTGCAGTGGAACATGGGCAGGGTCCAGAGGTAGACCGGATGGTGGTCCATGCCCCAGACCATGATGTTGCTGACGGCGTTCAGGTACGCGCCTCGATGGTGGTAGACGACGCCCTTGGGGTTTCCGGTGGTACCGGAGGTGTAGTTCAGGGCGATGGCGTCCCACTCGTCGGCCGGGTTCTCCCATTGGAACTCGGGATCGCCTTCGGCCAGTAGCGCTTCGTAGTCCATTTCGCCCAACAGCTGGCCGCCTTCGAACGCGGGATCGTCCACGTCTACCACCAGGGGCCGGCGGGGCAGGAGGCTGAGCGCTTCCTTGACCGTGTCGGAGAACTCGCGGTCGGTAATCAGGATCTTGGCCTCGCCATGCTCGAGGATGAAGGCGACGGTGCGGGCGTCAAGGCGCACGTTGATGCTGTTCAGGGATGCGCCGGCCATGGGCACGCCGAAATGGGCTTCCAGCATTTCCGGAATATTCGGAAGCAGAACGGCCACGGTGTCGCCTTTGCCGATGCCGCGCTTTCGCAGGGCCGAGCCGAGGCGCCGGGACCGCTCGTAGGTCTGGGCCCAGGTGCGACGTACGGTGTTGTGGACCACGGCCGGGTGATCGGGGTAGACCGATGCGGCGCGTTCGATGAAGGTGAGCGGGGAGAGCGGAACATAGTTGCCCGGATTGCGGTCCAGGTTCTGTTCGTAGATGTTGCGGTGCTGCTCGTTCATCGGTGTTCTCCCTGTCGAGGAACGTGAATGGTCCGGTGGGCCGGCCACGACCGGACCGCTGTCGCTGACTGCGAGCGTACCAGAGAAGACGGTGTTTCGGGTCAGCTCGGCCGGGCGGGTTGTTGGGCCTGGTCCGCCGGCGGGAGCGTACGGCCGAACAGCCGTACAACCTCATCGGCGGGCAGCGGCCGCGCAATCAGGTAACCCTGGACCGCATCGCAGGCGAGTTCCTCCAGTATGGTCCATTGTTCCGCCATCTCCACCCCTTCTGCGATGGTCCTCAGGTCCAGGCTATGGGCCAGGGCGACGATGCCCCGGACCACGGCCTTGGAGTGGGGGTCGCGGGAGAGATCGCGGATAAAAGACAGGTCGATCTTGAGGTTGTCGATGGGCAGCAGCTTGAGATAACTCAGGGATGAATAGCCGGTACCGAAGTCGTCGATGGACAGGGCCAGGCCCATGGCCTTGAGCTCCGAGAGGATGGCGACCGCCCGATCGGTGTTGCGCATCAGCTGGCTTTCGGTGATTTCAATGCCCACGGGCGTGGCCGTCGAGTCTTCGATGCCCATGCTGGACAGCACCTCCCGCACGCTCTGCACGAAGCCCGGTTCGTGCAGTTGCCGCACGGAGACGTTCACCGCGACCTTCACGGGATCGTGGCCCTGGGCGCGCCAGGCCGCCGCCTGGGCACAGGCCGTCTGCAGCACCCACAGGCCGATGGGTACGATCAGGCCCGTTTCCTCGGCAATGGGGATAAAACGGGCGGGGGAGACCTGGCCCAGCGTCTGGTTGTTCCAACGCAGCAGCGCCTCCACGCCCTGCACACGGCAGCTGTGCAGATCCACCACCGGCTGGTACTCGAGCGTGAATTCCCGGCGTTCCAGGGCGTGGCGAAGCTGCGATTCCAGCAGACGCTGTTCGTGGGCCTGGGTATTGATCTCGGCGGAATGGAAGGTGTAGCTGTTGCCCGGATTGCCGTCCCGGGCATGCAGCGCCAGTTCCGCGTGCTTGGCCAGTTCGGCGCTGTCTCGGCCGTCCAGTGGATAGACCGCGATGCCGGCCTTGGCGGTAAGGAACACCTCGTCGCCATGCAGGTGCAGGACGCGGGGGAGGCCGGCCAACACTTCGTCCATGAGCCGCGCCGCGTCTTCCGGGGCTGACAAGCCGTTGAAGATCAGACCGAATTCATCGTTTCCGAGGCGGGCGGCGGTGTGCCCGTCCGCCTGGATCCGGCGCAGATAGTTGCCGACATGCTGAAGCACTTCGTCGCCCACGTGATGGCCGAGGGTGTCGTTGATCTGCCGAAAGCCGTTGATGTCGAGGATCGCCACAGCCAGCCGTTCTCGGGCCTTTTTGGCTCGCGGCAGCGACTGGTCCAGGCGGTCCTCGAAGAGGCGGCGGTTGGGCAGGCCGGTCAGGTGATCGAAGTAGGCCAGGTGCTCCAGGCGAGTCTCTTTTTCGATGTACTCCATTCCCAACGAGGTGTCGGCGGCCAATTCCAGCAGCAGGCGGACTTCTTCCTCGTCGAAGAAGAAGGGTTCTGTGGCGTGCAGCGTAAGCGAGCCGACGACCGTGCCCTCGATGGTCAGCGGGAAGGCCGCGCTGGCGGCGAAGCCCCACTGGCCGGCTCGTTGGCGGAAGGTTCCCATGCCGCCGGCATGGGCGACGTCGTTGATGACCACGTGCCGGGCTTCGCGGATGGCTATTCCGGTTGGACCTTGGCCGCCGTCCAGGGCGGGGTCTGCACTCACGGGGACTTCCGGGAAGCTTTCCGCGCCCTCGCCGGCCATGGCCACCGGGACCACGGTGCTGTCACCGGGGCGTATGCGCCCGACCCAGGCGAAACGGAAATGGCCGTGTTCCACGGCGATGCGGCAGGCCTCTTCCAGCAGTTCGGATTCGTCGCGGATCCGCAGGATTGCACTGTTGATTCCGCTGAGAACGGCGTAGACGCGATTCTGGCGCGCAATTCGGGTGGTGTGGTCCTGGGCGGCAGCGGTGTGGTTCTGAAGCGCCTGGGCCATTCGGTTGAAGGCGCCGGCCAACTGGCTGAGTTCGTCGCTACCGCGCCCAACGGGCGCCCGGGCTTCGAGTTCGCCGTTCGTGATGCGCCGGGTTGCGGTGAGCAGCGCTTCAATTGGCTGCAAGACAAACCGCTTGCCGCCCCACCACGCCAGCATAAGGGTCAGGGCCACCGTTCCCAGCAGCACCAGGAGGTTTTGCTTCAATACCGCATTGGCGGCGGCGTACGCCATGTCCGTCGGTATGCCCACGGCGAAACTGAGGGCGTCGTTGTTGGGCCAGACATAAAGCTGATTGAAAGCGTACAGACGCTCCACGCCGTCCAGGCCCCGGACCCGAGCGGTACCGGTGCCCCCCTTGCGGCGGATGGCGCGCTGGAGTTCCGTGCCGTGGGCGTCGCGGCCAGCCCAGCTCGAATCGTTGGGATAGCGGGCGAGCACCCGTTGGCCGGGGCCGAACACGGCCGCGACCGTTCCTTCAGGCAGGTGCGCGGCTGCGAGGTGCTGGCTTAGCCAAGTCAGCGGCAGTGCGGCGAAGAGCACGGCCTTGACCTGGCCGTGGTCCATGATCGGGTAGCCCATGTTGATGCTGGCCGCGTGGGTGACGCGGCCGATCATATAGGGTCCAACCGAGAAGCTGCGGGTGGTCCGCGCCAACTGAAAATACTCGCGGTCCGAGAGGTCCAGTGGCTTGCTGAAGGGAAGGGCACTGCAGAAAAGCTGGCCGTTCGGGAGGATGACGCCGAAGTTGGCGTAGGTGTCGTCCTGTCCAAGCAGGTCGGCGAGGAAGCGACTGCATTCCCCGGCATCGAGCCCGCGAAGCTGGGGCAGTCGGGATACGAGTATGAGCAGTTGCCGGGTGCTGTTGATCAGCCGGCTTTGGGCCCGCGCCGCCGACGAGGCAAATCGCGCGGCGTTCAGCTCGGCCGCACTCGCCACCTCCCGCCGATTCTCCATGCCGCCATGGATGATCACCGCGATGGCGGGAAGCGCCGCAAGTAGAACCAGTACGAGCAATCGGACACGCAAACTGGAAATCCCGGTCCAGCCCACCGTAATCCTCCAATCGGGACAACCTCGGCGTATCCTTTCTTTTGAGGCCTCGCGCGTGGTGTCCCGGGTTATCGCCCCCGACGGGCGTAATGATTATTATTCGTTCGGCACGACCGACTCCTGCCCCGACCGGGTGCCGGGCCCGTATCGGTGTTCGCGTTGTTTGTCCCTTGAGCGTGTTCGGAATCGGATCGTGCGGTCGATCCACGGGAACTGCCGGATTTTGTTAGAGTTCGTTTGCTCTGAGCCGGCGATCCCTCGGATCGTTAGAGTATGGGGGAGCCGCGGTCTACGAGCAAGTTGGCGGCCCTGGGCGGCCCGCGGCGACGGGGTGGCCGCGATATTGGGTCGCCACGGGCAGGCATGCCGCTTTGTTCGGCCCAGCCGACATTGGCATAATCTGCGGGCGAGCCGGCGGGGTGGGTCGCCGGCTTATGAAAGGGCGCGTTGCGCGTCGTTTCAGCCAACCAGCGAGAAACATGATGATCGAATTGACGCCTGTGCCGCAGGTGGAGAGCCTCACCAAGGAGGCCTTTCTGCGGGACTACAAGAAGCCGGAAAAGCCGGTTGTGATCAAGGGTCTGACCAAAGGTTGGCCGGCGCGCGAGAAATGGACGGTGGATTACCTCAAGTCCGTGGGCGGGGATATCGAGGTTCCGCTCTACGACAGTCAGCCGTCCAGGGATCACAAGCATCAGCATGCGCCGGCGGCCAGGATGCCGCTCAGAGACTATTTCGAGTTGCTGGAGCGGGGAGAGAACGATCTCAGATTGTTTTTCTTCAATCTGCTGTTCGAGGTCCCGGAGTTGACGCGGGATTTCGAATACCCGGATATCGGCTTGAAATTCTTCAAGAAGCTGCCGGTTCTGTTCGCTGGAGGCAAGGGCGCGAAAGTGCAGATGCACTTCGATATCGATCTGGCCGATATCATTTTGTGCCACTTCGGCGGGCACAAGCGAATTCGGCTGTTTTCGCCCGCCCAGACCAAGCTGATCTATCGTGTCCCCTTTTCCTTCAGCAGCCTGTTCGATGTGAAGTTCGACGAGCCGGATTTCGAGAAATACCCCGCGCTGAGGCATCTCCAGGGGAAAGTCGCGGAGTTGGACCACGGCGACGTACTCTATATCCCGCCCGGCTATTGGCACTACGTCACCTACGACGAGATCAGCTTTTCCATGTCGCTGCGGGCCTTTCCACGGAAACCGGCGACGTTGGGCAAAATGCTTTACAACCTTGTGGTGTTGCGGACGGTGGAGGGGTTCATGCGCAAGGCAGTGGGCCAGCGCTGGAACGACTGGAACGAACGCAGGGCGGTGGAGCGCACCCACAGGGCGTTGCGGAAACTGGAGGGGGCCGGCCTCTAGGGAGACCCTACGCGGTGGCCGCCGACCCCACCCGCTGACGGACGGTTTCAACGGGGCCTGATACCACGCGGTTCTTGCCTCGTCTCTTGGCTTCGTAAAGGGCTTCGTCGGCCAACCGCAATATCCGGTTCAGTTCCACAGGTGTGCCGTTATTCGTGACGACGCCAACGCTGATGGTGACCCGGAGCATCTGTTCTGGCAGTGCAATTTGGGTGGTTTCCACGGCGGAGCGTAAGCGCTCCAGGAGGCGGTGCGCCTCCCCACCTTCGGTTTCCGGCATCAATAGCGCGAATTCCTCGCCGCCGATCCGGGCGAAAGTGTCCGTTTCCCGCATGCACCCGGAGCAGGTCTGCGCCAACCGTCGAAGGACTTCGTCGCCGCCCAGATGGCCGAAGGCGTCATTGACGCCCTTGAAGTCGTCGATATCGACGAACGCTACGGAAAAGATCCCGCCGTATCGGGCAGTGCGTTCCAATTCCCCACCCAGGCGATTCATGAAATAGCGGCGGTTGAAAAGCCCCGTCAGATGATCGGAGTCGTTCATCACCCGTAAGCGCTCGTGAGCGCGCTCCAGTTCCAGCAGGAGATGCAGCGTGATCCCGGACATCAGCGGTGAAATCAGGATGGGGCACAGCAGGGTAATGAGCCAGGCAACCGGCGTCATGCCGATTCCAAGCAGGGGATAGTGGATGGTCGCGGAAATCGCCGCCGAGGCCATGGTCGCCGCCAGAGTCGTCGCCGCCACGGTCGGCCACAGGCCGTATCGCTTCAACAGCACCTTGATCATAAGACGTCCCAGTCTCTCGGCGATCCGAACCAACGACGCAAAAGCATAGCACCGTTCCCGGGAATTACCGCCTGGGCCGCCGAATTGCCGTTGGCGTGGCCGGTCGGGTCATGGCCGGGCCGCGATTGCCCGCCCGACCATGCGCGGCTAACGGCCGAGGATCTGGCCCAGAAACTGCCGGGTGCGCTCGGATTTCGGGCTGGTGAAGAAGGTTTCCGGTTCGGCGGCTTCCACGATGCGCCCGGCGTCCATGAAGACGACGCGGTTCGCTACTTCCTTGGCGAAGCCCATCTCGTGGGTGACCACCAACATGGTCATGCCCGAGTCCGCCAGCTCCACCATGACGTCCAGAACCTCCTTGATCATCTCCGGGTCCAGGGCCGAGGTGGGTTCATCGAAAAGCATGATTCGCGGTTCCATGCACAGGGCCCGGGCGATGGCGACGCGTTGCTGCTGGCCGCCGGAGAGCTGACCGGGGTAGTCGCGTGCCTTGTCGGGGATGTGGACCCGTTCAAGGTAGTCCATGGCCCGTTCTTCGGCCTGTGCCCGAGGAAGCTTTCGCACCCAGATCGGAGCCAGGGTGCAGTTGTCCAGCACGCTCAGGTGGGGGAACAGGTTGAAGTGCTGGAAGACCATGCCGACGTCCTGGCGGATTCGATCGATGCGTTTGACGTCGTCGGTCAACTCCACGCCGTTGACCGTGAGCCGGCCTTTCTGGTGCTTCTCCAGGCGGTTGATGCAACGTATCAAGGTGGACTTGCCGGAGCCGGAAGGACCGCAGATCACCACCCGTTCCCCGCGATCCACTTCCAGGTCGATGTCCTGAAGCACATGAAAGTGGCCGAACCACTTGTGCACGTGGTCGAAGCGCACGGCGACGTCTGCTGGTGATGCGGTCTGTGCCTGTTCGGTCATAGGTTGTAATTCAGCGTCTTTGGGTCACTAAGGGCACTAAGGGCACGAAGGATGCACGAAGAATCACGAAGTATTTTCAATGCTTTCATCGTCGTGCACTTCGTGAGGGCTTCGTGTCCTTCGTGACCGGAAGCGTAGTCATTCCCGATGTGTTCGGCCCCGGTTCAGGCTGCGTTCGATGCGGCGGCTCAGTCTGGACATACCGTAGCAGAACACCCAGAACACCGCCGCGGTGAAAACGTAGCCCTCGGTGGAGAAACCCAGCCAGTTGGGATCGGTGTTGGCATTCTGGACGATGCCCAGCAGGTCGAACAGACCGATGATCAGCACCAAGGTGGTGTCCTTGAACAGGGCGATGAAGATGTTGACGATTCCCGGTATCACGGTCTTGAGCGCCTGGGGCAGCACGATCAAAACCGTGCGGCGCCAGTAGCCCAGGCCCAGGGCCTGAGCGGCTTCATACTGTCCGGCGGGGACGGCGGCCAGGCCGCCACGAATGACCTCCGCCATGTAGGCGCCGGCGAACAGCGCGACGCCTACCAGCGCCCGCAGCAGCTTGTCGAAGTTTACGCCTTCCGGCAGGAACAGGGGCAGCATGAAGGCGGCCATGAAAAGCACCGTGATCAGCGGCACGCCGCGCATGATCTCGATGAAGGTGGAGCATACGGCCTTGACGATGGGTAGCTCCGAGCTGCGGCCCAGGGCCAGGAGGATGCCCAGGGGCAGGGCGGCGCCGATACCCACGCCGGCGATCACCAGTGTCAGGAAAAGCCCGCCCCAGCGGCTGGTCTCCACCACCGGCAGGCCCAGTATCCCACCGTGGAAGAGGAAGAAGGCGATGACCGGGTAGATCAGGAACAGAGCCGAGCCGTAGATGCCCCGGTGGGGCATCCGGCGCAGGAACAGCGGCACCACCAGCACCACCGCGAGCACGAAGGCCGTGTCCAGGCGCCACCGCTGGGGTTGGGGATAGAGCCCGTAAATGAACTGCGGAAGGTGGACCTTCACGAATACCCAGCAGGCCCCGGTATCCGTGCAGGCGGCGCGGGTCGTTCCATGGATGTCCGCGTTCACCAGGGCCCACTGCACCAGCGGCGGCACGGTTACCAGGAACAGGCCGATCCCCAGCAGCGTAAGCAGGGTATTGAGCGGCGAGGAGAACAGGTTCTGCTCTGGCCCAGTCCCAGGCGCTGAGGCGTTCCGACGGCGGCGGATGGTGGGTGGATGGTTCCATGTCAGGTAATCAGCCGTTTGCGGCGGTCGTACCAGTTCATGAAAGCCGCGATGGACAGGCTGATGGTCAGGTACACAGCCATGGTGATGGCGATGACCTCTACGGCCTGGCCCGTCTGGTTGAGCACGGTGCCGGCGAACACGGAGACCAGGTCCGGGTAGGCGATGGCCGCGGCCAGCGAGGAGTTCTTTGTCAGATTCAGATACTGATTGGTCAGGGGCGGGATGATGACTCGCAGGGCTTGAGGCACGATCACCAGCCGCAGGGTCTGTGAGCTACGCAAACCCAGCGATTCCGCGGCTTCCCGCTGCCCGTGGCTGACGGATTCAATGCCCGCGCGGACGTTTTCCGCGATGAACGCGGCGGTGTATATGGACAGCGCCAATAGCAGGGAGACGAATTCGGGGATCAGGGGCAGGCCGCCGCTGAAGTTGAATGCTCCCAGTGTCGGCAACTGCCAGCGCACGGGCATGCCCAGCGCGGCGATGGCAAGGGCGACGGGAACCACCACGATGCCCGTGGCGATCCAGCCCACGGGAAGCACCCGGCCCGTTGCCTCGCGCCGGCGCCGCGCCCATCGCGCGAAGATCAGCGCCCCCAGCAGCGAGGCCAGGACCACCAGCCCGAGCCAGCCGGCGCCGTCCTGCAGCAATGGTTTGGGTACGTAGAGGCCGCGATTGCTGAGATAAATCAGCCCGCCGAGATCGACGCTGTTTCGGGGGGGCGGCAGGCTGCGCAGCACGGCGAAGTACCAGAAGAAAATCTGGAGCAGCAGCGGGATGTTGCGGAACACTTCGATGTAGACGCCGGCCCACTTGCGAATCAGCCAGTTGGGAGAAAGCCTTGCGACGCCGATGACAAAGCCGATCACGGTGGAGAAGAAGATGCCCAGCGCGGAAACCAGCAGCGTGTTCAGCAGCCCGACCAGGAAGGCACGGCCGTAGGTGGATGCCGCACTGTAGTCGATCAGGCTCATGATGATCCCGAAGCCGGCCTTGTCGTCCAGGAAGCCGAAACCGGAGGCGATACCCTGACGCTGCATGTTCACCAGGGTGTTGTGGACGATGTAGGCCAGGAATCCGACCACGGCCGCCAGCAACACCGCCTGGAACACCCGGCCGCGAACGCGGGGGTCGTTCCAGAATGGAGTTGTCTGTGGTGGCTGCTCGTGCATTTTTTCTACTGTTCTGCGTGTCGTGAGCCGAGGGTGAGATTAAACCACGAAGGACACGAAGAGCACGAAGATGAGCTTGCGTAAGAGATGTAGGTCGGATTAGCGAAGCGTAATCCGACAACCTCAATCATCATTCTTAATCAAACCCGGATAGCGGCACAAAGCGCAAGGAACCCAATCTGATCCGTCGACCGCGCAATCCCGGATAGCTCAGCGCGTCGGACGAGTTTCGCCATGTCGGATTACGCTTCGCTAATCCGACCTACATGTTATCGTCGACTGGCTCCAGATCGCGATGGGCCTGGCTCTATTGCAGGACCCCTCACCGAATCGGCGGTGCGTAGATCAGCCCGCCCTCGGTCCAGAGCTTGTTGTTGCCTCGGGGGATCTTGAGCGGGTCGCCGCCCAGGTTGCGGTCATAGATTTCGCCGTAGTTGCCGACCTGCCGGATCATCTTGGTACCCCAGTCTTTCACCATGCCGATGTTCTCGCCCAGGCTGCTGTTCACCCCCAGCAGGCGCTGGATCTTGGGGTTCCTGGACTTGCGCATCTCGTCGACGTTCTCGGAGGTGACGCCGTACTCCTCGGCGTTGATCAGGCCGAACAAAGTCCACTTCGCCACATTGAACCAATCGTCGTCGCCCTGACGAACCACCGGCCCCAGCGGTTCCTTGGAAATCACTTCCGGCAGGATGATGTTGGCGTCGGGGTTCTTCAGCTTGATGCGCTGGGCGTAGAGCCCCGAGCGGTCGGTCGTGTAGACGTCGCAGCGCCCGCTGTCGTAGGCGGCGATTACCTGATCGCTGTTTTCGAACACCACGGGGGTGAACTTCATGCCGTGGGAGCGGAAATAGTCGGCCATGTTGAGTTCGGTGGTGGTGCCGGCATTAGAACAGACCGTGGCGCCGTCGAGTTGCTTGGCGCTGGTCAGGCCCAAGTTCTTGCGGATCATGAAGCTCTGGCCGTCGTAGAAGTCCACGCCCACGAAGTTCAGGCCCAGCTGGGTGTCTCGGGTCATGGTCCAGGTGGTGTTGCGGGAGAGGATATCGATTTCGCCGGATTGCAGCGCCGTGAACCGCTCCTTGGCCGACAGCGGCACGAACTTCACCTTGGTGGCATCACCGAAGATCGTGGCCGCCAGGGCGTGGCAATAGTCCACATCCAGGCCTTTCCAGCGGCCTTTCTCGTCGGTGCTGGAGAAGCCGGGCAGCCCCTGGCTGACTCCGCAAATCAGGTTGCCGCGTTTCTTCACCGCGTCCATGGTCGGGCCTGCATGGGCCGCGGCGGCGATGACCAGCGCCGCCAGGGGAGCGAATGCGCAAACGCGTTTGAGTATCTTCATGGGGTGTCCCTCCCGAGTGATTATCGTTGGATGTTACCGCGATTCCCGTCGGGGTCGCACAAGGGCGTGGACGGTGACCTCCTCGCGATCGTGGTAGAGCTGCTTGCAGCGAAGCTCTACCGCCATGCCCGCCTGTTGCGTGGCTGCCTCAATGGCCGTCAAAGCCCGTTCCACGGCGGCGTGGCGCTTTTTCATGGGCAGTTTCAGGTTGAAGATGGCCTGCCGGCAATCACCCCGAGTGAGCCACTGGGCGATCAGGGCGGCGACCCGGGAGGGCTTCTCCACCATATCGCAGACCAGCCAGTCCACGCGCTTGGGCGGGCGGAAGCGGAAGGCGTCGAGCCTCTGGTGGTCCACCAGGCCAGAGGCCATGAGCGCAGGGTCCATGGGGCCGTTGTCGACCGCGGTGACATGGATTCCCCGCTGGACGAACTGCCAGGTCCAGCCGCCCGGGGCGGCACCCAGGTCCACGGCGCTCATGCCCGGCTTAAGCGCCGAGGCGTCCACGAACAGCTTGAAAGCCTCTTCCAGTTTCAGCGTCGAGCGGCTGGGTGCGCTCCGGGGGAAACGAAGCCGCGGTATGCCCATGGGCCATGGGGCGCCGTGTCGCGGGAACGAAAAGGCCAGGTAGGCCCGGCCGGAATCCGGGAAGATCAAGTGCAGGCTGGGTGCCGGCGCGCCGCTCTTGAAGCGGATTCCCGCGCTTTCGAGGGCCGATTCCAGGGGGCGACGGAATCGGCTGATGAACCGCGATACCGCTTTGCCTTCGTTGGTGTCCGGGTGTTCGATGGACAGACCGGAGTATAGACGCGGCGCGTCCCGTAGCGCGGCGACAACGGGACCGGCGCGGTCACCCTCGGGCAGATCCTCGACGATCGCGTGCAGCGCCAGCACGTCCCGGGCGAAGACGAGAGTCGAAAAACCGAGTTCCGCCAGCAGCCCCTCGGCATCCGCCGGCTGCGTCAGGTGATAGGTTAGGAAAGCGTCGGCCCCGGCAGCGCGCGTGTATCCGTGAAGGCCGGCCGAGGCGCCCCGTTGCGCCAGCTCCGCAGCGCAGTCCGCCTCGAAGCCGGGGCGGCAATGGATGAACAGGCCGGCGGCGGCCGGCGGCTGGGGCGAATTGGAAGCCATGGCGGCGTATTCTACCGGTCGCGGGGGCGATTTCACGTGCGTCGCGGCGGTGGATGGTATCGACGCCGAGCGGCTATGCTATCAGTGGACGGGAGTATCCGGCCGCCGGGCACAACGCATAAAGGAGTTTTTCATGCAAATCGCCATCCTGGTCGTATTGGCGCTGATCGCGGCGCTGTTGTTCGCCTCTCTGCGGGTCATCAAGGAGTACGAGCGCGGCGTGGTGTTTTTCCTGGGTCGTTTCCAGATGGTGTACGGTCCGGGCCTGAAAATTCTCGTGCCCGTGGTTCAGCAGATGGTGAAGGTGGATATCCGCACCATCACCATGGACGTGCCCAGCCAGGACGTGATCTCCAAGGACAACGTGTCGGTGAAGGTCAACGCCGTGCTGTATTTCCGCGTGGTGGACGCCGAGAAGGCCATCATTCAGGTGGAGAACTACTATGCCGCAACCAGTCAGTTGGCACAGACCACGCTGCGCTCGGTGCTCGGGCGGCACGATCTGGACGAAATGTTGAGCGAACGGGACAAGCTGAACGAGGACGTTCAGGAGATCCTGGACGAACAGACCGACGCCTGGGGCATCAAGGTCTCCAACGTTGAAATCAAACACGTGGACCTGGACGAGAGCATGATTCGCGCCATTGCCCGGCAGGCGGAGGCGGAACGCGACCGGCGCGCCAAGGTGATTCACGCCCAAGGCGAGTTCGAGGCCTCCCAGAAACTGGTGGAAGCCGCCCAGGTGATCGCGCAGCAGCCGGAAGCGCTGCAGTTGCGCTATCTGCAAACCCTTTCCGACATCTCGGGCCGGTCCAGTACCACGGTGATTCCGTTGCCGGTGGATACGCTCAAGCAGTTGGTTCAGCCCTTCGCCGGGCGCTCGGAATAGGGCGCTGATGTCCGGCAGGCGTTCCGGCGGGGCGGGGCGCGGCACGCGCAGCGCCGCGCGGGTGCCGCCGGAGGCCGCTGCCGACATCGACCGATTCCTGGATTCCGCCTGGATGGAACGCGGTCTCAGCGAGCATACGCTGGCCGCGTATCGATCCGATCTTCGTGCATTCGCCGCCTGGATCGCTACCTTGGGCGCCACCTTGACCACCGTGCGACGGGACATGGTGCTGGGCTACCTCGCTCAGCGGGTGCAGGCCGGAATGCGGCCCCGCAGCACCTCCCGACTGCTTTCCAGCCTGCGCCAGTACTACCGCTTTGAACTCCGCGAGGGCCGGCTCAAACAGGACCCTACGGCCCGGGTGGACTCACCCAAGCTGGGGCGTCCGCTGCCCGACGCCCTCACGGAAAAGGAAGTGGAGTCCCTGCTGGACGCGCCGGATCTGGAAGACCCGATCGGCTTGCGGGATCGGGCCATGCTGGAACTGGTCTACGCCACCGGGCTGCGGGTCTCCGAGTTGGTGAACCTGGAGCTGGGTCAGATCAATCCGCGCCAGGGTGTGATCCGGGTGATGGGAAAGGGCAGCAAGGAGCGGCTGGTACCCATGGGCGAAGAGGCCCTTTACTGGGTGGACCGCTATCTGAACGGCGCCCGGCCCGTGCTGTTGGGGCGCAAGCCCAGCAACGCACTGTTTGTCACCGCCCGGGGAGGCGCGCCCACGCGGCAGGCTTTCTGGTATCGCATCAAACGCTATGCGGCGGAAACGGGAATCCGCAAGCACCTCTCCCCGCACACCTTGCGCCACTCCTTCGCAACCCATCTGTTGAATCATGGTGCGGATCTGCGCGTCGTCCAGCTGCTGCTGGGTCATAGCGATCTGTCCACCACGCAGATCTATACGCACGTGGCGCGTCAGCGGCTGAAGGACCTGCACGCCGCGCATCATCCCAGAGGCTGAGTTCGGCCGCCCGCGCCGGTTGCCATGCCCCATTTGCGGACATGTGCGATGATACCGGCGTTGTTCCCCTGGCTCGGACAGTGAGAGTGGATTGATGATGCGCAAGTTTATGACCGTGGCGGTGGGCTTGGTGCTGGTGCTCAGCGGGTGGCCCGCCGGCGCGGGACAGAAGGAGGATGTGGCGAGGATACGCGCCGCGATGACGGCCGTGGGCGCGAAGTACAGCCCCGACACGGTGAAGCCGACGCCCATCGACGGTATCTACCAGGTGACGGCGGGCGCCAAGGTCTACTACGTCTCCGCCGACGGCAAATACCTGTTCCATGGGGACGTGGTGAGTCTTCGGGAAAAGACATCCATCACGGAGCCCGTTCGCCGGCAACTGCGGAAGAACATGATCGACGCGGTCGGGGAGAAGAACATGCTGATCTTCGCTCCGGATCATCCCAAATACGTGGTCAACGTGTTTACGGATATCGACTGCCCGTATTGCCGCAAGCTGCATAGCCAGATCGACGAATACAACCGGCTGGGCATTGAAATCCGCTATCTGTTTCTGCCTCGGGCGGGCCTACAGTCCCCTTCCTACGACAAGGCCGTGAGCGTCTGGTGCGGCGACGATCGGCACCAGGCCATGACCGATGCCCAGGATGGCGGCTACCTGCTGCGCCGCGAATGCAAGAATCCCGTTCGCGATCATTACGAGCTGGCTCACGAACTGGGTTTCCGCGCCACACCGACAATGGTGACGGATTCTGGTGAGGTGCATGTGGGTTATCTTTCGCCCCAGGACCTGCTGAAGCTTCTGGACGAGCAGAACAGCAATCTGGGGCCGAGAAAGACGAACGGTTGAGGAAAACGGTCGCCCGACGCCGGGACCGGCGCCGGGTGAGGCAGCGCGGGGCAGGATCAGCGCTCCAGGTATTGCAGCTTGTCGGTCTTGCCGTCCCATTCCTCGGCGTCTTCCGGCGGATCCTTCTGCTCGGTGATGACCGGCCAACTCTGGGATAACTCGGCGTTGAGCTCCAGGTAGTTGTTGTACTCCTCCGGCAAGTCGTCTTCGGAGAAGATGGCCTCCGCCGGGCACTCGGGTTCGCACAAGGTGCAGTCGATGCACTCGTCCGGGTCGATCACCAGGAAGTTCGGGCCCTCGTGGAAGCAGTCCACCGGGCAGACTTCAACACAGTCCGTGTATTTGCACTTGATGCAGTTTTCCGTGACGACAAAGGTCATGGCTTACTCCGGTTACCAGAGGTCAGAATTCGAGAACGGCCGCATTTTACTAGCCTTTCAAAGAGTATTGCCAGGTCTCGGCGCGCCCGCGGGAGAAAACGCAAACGCTCGGGCTGCGGCTGATTCTAAGCAATCCCCCGCCTTGAATTAACAGACTATGCGTCGGGGAATGCTCCGGCGCCCGTCATTGCCCTTGCGCCGACAGCTCTTTGAGCTGATAAAGGCTTTCCAGTGCCTGCCGGGGGGTCATGTTGTCCGGGTCCAGCGCGTCCAGCCGGTCGCGCAGCGGGTCTTCGGCCGGCTCCTGGAACAGGGGCAACTGGTCCAGGCCTTCGCTATTGCTGGCGTGGGTCTCCCGCTCCAGCCGTTCCAGCTTGTCCCTGGCGGCCTCGATCACCTTTCTCGGGACGCCGGCCAGGGCGGCCACTTGCAGGCCGTAGCTCTGGTTCGCCGGCCCATCCTTCACCGCGTGCAGAAAGACGATGCGTTCGCCGTGTTCCACCGCATCCAGGTGGACATTGGCAATGGTGTCGAACTGCTCGGGCAGGGTGGTCATCTCGAAGTAGTGAGTGGCGAACAGGCTGAACGCGCGGACCCGGCCGGCGAGATACGCGGCGGTGGCCCAGGCCAGGGACAGGCCGTCGAAGGTGCTGGTGCCTCGGCCCACCTCGTCCATCAGTACCAGGCTGTTGGGAGTGGCGTTGTTGAGGATATTGGCCGTCTCGGTCATTTCCACCATGAACGTGGAACGGCCGCTGGCCAGGTCGTCGGAGGCGCCGATGCGGGTGAAGATTCGGTCAATGGGCCCGATGCGGGCTTCCCGGGCGGGCACGAAACAACCAACGTGGGCGAGCAGGGCGATCAGCGCGATTTGCCGCATGAACGTTGATTTGCCGCCCATGTTGGGGCCGGTGATGATGAGCATGCGCCGGCGATCCGTCAGGCGAAGGTCGTTGGGGATGAACGGATCTTCCAGGACCTGTTCGACCACCGGATGACGACCCTCCCGAACCTGGATGCCCGGCTGTTCGGTGAGGTCGGGGCGGCAATAATTCAGCGCATCCGCGCGTTCGGAAAATGCGGACAGGGTGTCCACCTCCGCCAGCGCGGCGGCCGTGGCCTGGAGCGCGGGCAGATCGGCGTTGATCTTTTCCAGCAACTCCTCGTAAAGCGCCTTTTCCCGGCCCAGGGCCCGTTCCCTGGCGCTCAGCACCTTGTCCTCGAAGGCCTTGAGCTCCGGGGTGACATAGCGCTCCGCGCCCTTGAGGGTCTGCCGCCTGATGTAGGTCTCCGGCACCTTGTCGGCCTGGGCCTTGGACACCTCGATGTAGTAGCCATGCACCCGGTTGTAGCTGACTTTCAGGGTGGCGATGCCGGTTTCTTCCCGCTCCCGGGCTTCCAGGTCGATCAGGAACTGGTCGGCGTTGCGGCTGAGATTCCGCAGCTCGTCCAGTTCCGGGTCGTAGCCCTCGGCGATGACGCCGCCGTCGCGGATCAATACGGGGGGCTGCTCGATGACGGCGCGGCGCAGCAGTTCCAGCGTGACGGGATGCTCCCCCGCGGCCTCGGCCAGTCCTTGCAGTCGCGCGGCGGCCAGGGGCTCCATGAGGGCCTGCAGCCCCGGCAGACGCGACAGCGACTCCCGCAGTCCCGTGAGATCCCGCGGCCGGGCGGAGCGAAGCGCCACGCGGGCCAGAATGCGCTCCACGTCGCCGATGCCGTGAAGCGCGTCCCGCAGAGCGTCGTATCGGCGGCCGTGCTGCAGGTCTTCGAGGGCATCATAACGGGCTTGCAGGCATTCCCGGTCCCGCAGAGGGCGGTTGATCCAGCGGCGAAGCAAGCGTCCGCCCATGGCCGTCACGGTGGTGTCGAGTACGGCGGCCAGGGTGTGTTCGGTGCCGCCGGCCAGGTTGAATTCGATTTCCAGGTTACGGCGGCTGGCGGCATCGATGACGATGGCCTCGTCGTGGTTTTCCACGGTGAGGCCGAGTATGTGGGGCAGGGCGGCGCGTTGGGTGTCCGCCACGTACTGCATCAGGCAGCCCGCGGCTGCCACGGCCAAGGTCAGATGTTCGCAGCCGAAGCCGGAGAGGTCCTGAGTGCCGAACTGGCGGGTCAGCAGGCGCTGGGCGCTTTCCAGATCGAAATGCCAAGGCGCCCGGCGGGATACGCCGGGGCGTTCGGCGAGCAGGCGAACCAGGGCCCCGTCCTCGTCGATCAGGACTTCCGCGGGGCGCAGGCGCTCCATCTCCGCCCGCAGGCCCGCCGTGCCCTGAATCTCGGTAATGGTGAAGCGGCCACTGGACAGCTCCAGTGTGGCGATGCCGTAGTGTTCGCCGTTTTCCGCGACTGCCGCCAGGAGGTTGCTCCGGCGTTCCTCGAGCAGGGACTCATCGGTCAGCGTGCCGGGCGTGACGATACGAACAACCTGGCGTTCCACGGGGCCCTTGCTGGCCGCCGGATCGCCGATCTGCTCGCAGATGGCCACGGATTCGCCCAGGCGCACCAGCCGCGCCAGATAACTTTCCACGGCGTGCACCGGCACGCCCGCCATGGGAATGGGTTCGCCCGCGCTCTGGCCCCGCGAGGTCAGAGTGATATCCAATAGCCGGGCCGCCCGGCGGGCGTCTTCGTAGAACAGTTCGTAGAAATCGCCCATGCGGTAGAACACCAGGATGTCCGGGTGATCCGCCTTGATGCGCAGATATTGCTGCATCATGGGTGTGTGCTGTGCGGGCCTGGCTTCGTTCCCCATGGGCGCTTTTCGGGTTCGGGTTGGAAACCGGGGAGTGTAACGACTCGGCGGGCGCTTTCACACTCCGCGATGAACGCTCTCCCTAGGGAGACATTGATCCATTCACACGGCCGCGCTCAGGTCTGTTTTGGTCATCTGGGTAGGCGCGGTGCCGGTCGCGTAGCCGTCGCTACGGGGCCGGTTCCGCAACACCGCCGGGGGCCAAAACAGGGCTGAGCCCTTCGGGTTACGGCCTGAGAAGCCGCCCTGGGGTGTTGCGCCGCTTGACCGTAGAGCGACTATGGCGCTGCGCGGCGCGCCTACCATGCCGGCTTCTCAGGCCGTAACGCGGCCGTGTGTATAAGTCAGCGTCTGCCTAGAACCCGAAATACATGCCGATTCCGTCGTATTGGATCTCGCGGGTGTAGAACTGGCCGTTGGGGGAGTGGCCCTTGTAGTGTTCCACCATGAACGCGATACGCCGGTCGTTGCGCTGAAACTCCAGGCCCGCCCGGTAGGATTGGTTGGTGTCCCAATCCTGCTCCTGGAACTGTTTGAAGTCCGCGGCCAGGATCAGATCTGCCGAGCCCAGGAAGTCCTGGCGCCGGTATTCCAGGCCTTCGTGCGCCTGCCAGGGCTTGAGTGAGGGTTCGCTGGCGATCAGGTAGCCGCCTCCTCCGTAGACCCGGAACCCCCGGTATTCGTGGGAGACGACGACGTCCGCCGCCTCGTAGCTGAGATTGACCCGGTGTACCTGCGGGTTGCGCAGCAGGTATTCGTCTCCCAGATGGGAGCTTTGGTGATAGAGGCGGGCCCGGGCCGACCAGTTCCCCTGCCGAAACGTGATCGGAATTCCGACCCAGTAGTCGGCGTTCACCAGGTCATTGGACGGCGTATCGAAGTTGAACAGGGCGAATACCGCGCCCTGAATACCGACCTGATAGCGGCTCTTGCCTGCCCGGCCCTCCGCAAGACCCAGGTATTCGCCAAAGGAGACCGCTGCGGCATTGAAGTCGCTGCCGTCCACGCGATGGTATTGATAGGCCATGGAAAAGCGGGCCTCCCGAGGGTCGGCCTGCAGCTTGTGAAACAGGGGACGCGGCGGGAGTGCCTGCACGGAACGTTTCCCCTGGTTTTGCCGCGAGGTCTCGCTGGGCGGTGGTGCCGTAAGCTTTGGCTGGGCGGCGGCGTGGTCTGCGCAGGGCAGCGCCCAACTGATGGTCTTGATGCGGCCCGCGGCGCCCAGTTCGCGGGTCACCGCGTCGCGATCGCCGGCGGCTAGGCATTCCGGTGCGGTAACGGTTATGGCGCCGTTGGTATCGGCTTCGGTGACGGTCACTTCCAGTGTCTTGAATTGACGATCCAGGATGGCCTGGGCGTAACCCCGCAGAAAAGGGTCGGCGGGGCGGTTTGCGGCGAACACCGGCGCCGCGAATAGCAGCATGGCGGCACCAAGGACCACCCTTTGCAGCGGAGGGTAAGGCGCACGGCGTGCGCGGGCTAGGCGTCGGCTTTGATCGGCTTCACAATGAGCGAATTGGTCGGTGTTGCGACGAGGTGAATTGCAGTTATGAGTCATCTGGACCTTGATTCTTTGGCTGAAGCGGTGGGCCACCGGCTGCTCCAACGGGGCCTCGCTCTGGTGACGGCGGAGTCCTGTACGGGCGGTTGGATCGCGAAGACCGTGACCGACGTGGCGGGCAGTTCACAATGGTTTGATAGGGGCATGGTGACGTATTCCAACCTTGCCAAGGAGGAAATGCTGGATGTGCCGGCGGAAGTGCTGGCTGGTTACGGGGCCGTCAGCGAACAGGTCGCACTGGCCATGGCCCAAGGTGCACTGCGTCGCAGCCGGGCGCAAGTGGCGGTGGCGGTAACCGGGATCGCGGGGCCGGACGGCGGCTCCGCCGACAAGCCCGTGGGCACGGTCTGGATTGGTTGGCAATGGCCGAGAGGCCATGCGGAAGCGGTGCGCCACACGTTCTCGGGTGGGCGTGAATCCGTGCGCAGGCACGCGGTGAAGGCGGCACTGGAAGGCATTCTGGAGCGGGTCTCCGGCCTCGAGTGATGGTTTGGGGCGAGTGACGAAGTTGTGAATATGCTGATTTTGTGCTTGTATTCCCAAGTATTGGGGGTGTTTTCGGTGAATCTACGTTAAAGAATCGCCGCAGAGACAAGCCCCGCAGTACTTGTTTTCCCGGTCTCGGGAAAGGGTGAGGAGCCTCTGTTGGCCCCTGTCAGTGTTGGGGATGGCTCGGGTTTTCGCACCGCCGGCTTGGTGACGACACGCTTGTGCCTCGGGAACGGGGAAGGCGAGGGACAATAATGCAAAGCCTCGACCAGCTTCGCGCGCTAAGGATTGCGTTGGCCGATCCCGATCCCGCATCCGCCGTGGCCTTGAGCAGTGCCCTCGCAGCGAGTCGATTCGGCCATGTTGCCACCGTGGGTAACCTCTCCGATCTCTACACGCGCATCCGTGACACGTTCCGCCATCCCGAGAGTGGCCTCTCGCTGGTATTGCTCTCCACCCGCCTGGTGCAGGGGGGGGACTGGGACCATTGCCGTTCCCTGTGCGCGCTTGCAGCGGAAGCCGGCGTGGCTGTGGTGCTGCTGCAGGGCGCTGATGAGCCGCCGGACGAAGCACTGCTGAACCATGCTCGGGAGGCGGGCGTTCTGGATGTGCTGGTGCGCCCGACGCTGACCCAGGAACTGGCTCATAGGGTGCTGGTGGCTCTTTCGGTGCAACAGGAAAGGCTGCTCCTGCGCCAGCGTGAGGAGGACCTGCAGGCGGAGTTGGCCGAGCGGCGGGTCATGGAGACGCGCCTCCAGCACATGGCCTATCACGATGAACTCACCGGCCTTTGGAACCGACGCCGCCTGAAGAAAGCGTTGGAGGTCTCGGTGCTGCGCGCGTCCAATTTCCGTCAGCCCTGCGCGCTGCTGCTGTTGGACGTGGATCGCTTCAAGCTCGTCAACGATCTGGAAGGCTACGATGCCGGAGACCGATTGCTGGTGGAGGTCTCGCGCATGGTTCGGCGCAGCGCCGAGGCGGGCGATACCGCCGCGCGGATCGGTTCGGACGAGTTCGCGCTGTTGCTTCACAACTGCACCCCTTCCATGGCCGCGGAACGCGCCGAGGTGCTCCGGAAGCAGCTGGAGGACTATCGCTTCCGTTACGCCGGCCGGAACTATCGGGCCTGCGCCAGCGTGGGCCTGGCCACTGTAACCGGCGAGGAAGAGGATCTCACCGAAGCCGAGGTGCTGGCCCGTGCGGACCAGGCCTGTTACGTCGCCAAGCAGCATGGGCGTAATCGGGTTCATTGCTACAGCGATGCCGACCCCGAATTGGAGCACCTGCGCAGCGATCATCGCTGGGCACCACGGATACGGGAAGGCCTGGAGAGGGAGCGTTTCTTTTTCCACTACCAGCCGGTGGTGAGGGTGATGGATGGTGCCATCACGCACTACGAGCTGTTGGTGCGCATGCGCGGGGCCGACGGCCGCGTCCACTATCCCAGCGAATTCATCCCGGTGGCCGAGCGCACCGGGCTGATCCATCAGCTTGATTTGTGGGTGGTGGACCGGGCGGTGGACTTCCTGGCGGAATTGCCGCCGGAACACAGCCGCCTGAACGTGGCCGTGAACCTGTCGGGTTACGCGTTCCGCAACGACGCCTTGTTCAATCTGTTGGCGCGGAAGCTGGACTTGAGTTGGGTGTCACCGACGCGGCTGGTGTTCGAGATCACGGAGACTGCGGCCATCGACAACCTGGATCGCAGCCGGGAGATGGTGGCGCGGCTGAGGGCGCTGGGCTGTCGATTCGCGCTGGATGACTTTGGTTCCGGGTTCAGTACGTTCAATTACCTCAAGCACTTCCCGGTGGATTTCCTCAAACTCGACGGCGGCTTCATTGTCAATCTGACCCGGGATGCCACCGACCGCGAGCTGGTGCGGCACATGATTTCCATTGCCCACAGCCTGGGCAAGAAGACCATTGCCGAGTTTGTGGAGACCTCCGAGACCTTGGACCTCCTGAGGGAGCTGGGAATCGACTACGTGCAGGGACACTACGTGGGCGAGGCCGCGGCGGAACTGAAGAAACAGAGCGACCTGCCGGTGGATGTGGTTCGCGGCATGCGGGATGAGCTGGGATTGTTCGATCAGGACGATCCGCAGGAGCCCGAGCGGTGTCGACGCGCAGGGCGCAATGCCGCCACAGACAAGCCTCCCCGCTAGGGCGACGCTGACTCTATTCACTTGCCCGCGCTGCTAAAACGAATCGTCGGGGTTCGGAGCGTCCGGATCGGCGAAACCCAGCACTTCCGATAGTCGCCGCTCCATGCCCGCCTGATTCGTCAGCAGCAGGCATAATTCGGTCATTCGCCGCTCCAACTCATGGCGCTGCCGCTCCAGATCGCGAAGCAGATCGGCGGAGACCGTCTCGGACGTGTTCGACGGCGCGTCGTCATCGGATTGTTCCCAGGCCGCGCCCATGGTCTCCCGGATTTGCCTTTCCAGGCGCGCCAGGTGTTTAGGATCATCGGCCGCCGCTTGGTGTGCCGCCGTCAGTATTTCCTTCAGCAGAACCGCGGAGGGCTCCGGTGCCGCGGCCAGCTCACGAACCAGCTGGCGTGCAAGCGCAAGGGCCGTGTCTTCGGGCAAAAGGCGTAATTCCACCAACGAGGTCAGCATTTCCCGTGGGTCGCGGTGGGGACGCCCGAAACGCTGCTCGAAGGCCGTTTCCAGACCGTCCATCAGCTCGCGGTGCTGTTCTTCGGACAACTGCTCGTTCTGAAGCGCGGCGTGGAGCATGTTTCGTAGATCGGAGGCGCGCCGCCGAAAACGCTGGGAGAAGGCGGCTTCCACCCGGGCGAGAAACTGGCGCGCGTCTGACTCCGGCGTATCGGCGTCTTCCAGTCGTTCCACCGCGCGTCGAGCCAATTCCGTCAAAGGGTCTTCCGGCGCCTCGTCTGTCGCCTCGCGCATCTCGCGGGGCGGGGTGATCACGTCCGGGCCCGGCGCGATAGCGCCGGACTGTTCGCGGGCGTCGTCCGGCAGGGGTTGCAGTTGGCCGATGGCGTCCACCCAGGATGCGCTGAAACGGCCGCTGCCTTCCGATGGCCGAAAGGTTTCTTCAAGTCGGCCCGCGATCCGGCGCAGGCAGCGGCTCGCCGGCGCCTCGGGATTCAGAAGCAACAGGGGCTTCTGACGCAGAACGGCGGATGTCATGGCCTGATCCATTACCACGTGGCCGATGTAATTGAGGCGAAGGCCCAGGTGCCGGGTCGTCGCAGCGTTGAAGCGTGCGAACAATCGGCGCCCGTCCTGTTGGGGGGGCAGCATATTGACGATGATGCTCAGGCCGCCGGCGTACTTCTCCCGGTGCAATGCCTTGAGCATGGTGAACGCGTCGGTCAGCGAGGTGGGTTCCGGGGTGATGACCACGGCGGTCTCGTCGCTGGCCTTGATGAAGGAGAGGATCGCCGGGCTGATGCCTGCGGAGGTGTCGACGATGAGATAGTCATAGCCGCGCTCCAGCCGGTCCAAAGCCGCGGGCAGTTGATGGCGGGCCTGGGGCGTGGCGTCGTTGAGGCGTTCCAGCCCGCTGGCGGCGGGGAGGATGTCGAGCCCGCCGGGGCCTCCGATGATCGCATCGGTGAGGCTGGCCTCGCCGCGCAGGACATCGTCCATGGTATGGCTGGGCTGCCGACCCAGCACGATGCAGACGTTGGCGAGGCCAAAATCGGCGTCGATCAGGCACACGCGGTGGCCCGCCTCGGCGAGTGCGATCCCAAGGTTGGTCGCTACATTGGTCTTGCCGACGCCACCCTTGCCACTGGTAATGGCGATGGTGGTCGCCCGGCCTTCCCCGTTGTCGGCGGTTGGTCGGCCGGTGCGGTTCATTGCTGTGTACCCATCCGTGTCCATGGCGCCCGGCGTGATCGCTTTAGTTTTTCGTGATATTGGATCAAATCCGGCTATGATAATACAGTACAAAAGGCAAGTTGATTCTTGCGACGTTAATACGATAAGCGGTCGAACCGCGCACGGTGAGCTTTAGAGGGCGTTTCCGCTCGGGCGGGCGCTCGTCTGCGAGATTAAGCCACTGAGGGTGGAGGCCGCGTCCGTACGGTGTTCGGGAACGTGCACCGGAACGACTGGAAGCGACTCTGGAGAGTGGGCAGTGGCAAACAGGGATGCCGTAAGGGGGGAACTGGAGCGCCGCATATTGCACGTAATCGCGCCGCTTGCGGAAAGCCCGGGAGGCGAATTGCTCTTTGGGCGGGCCGAGAGTCTTGTGCGGGAATTGCGTCAGACCTGCGCTTCCGTGGAAGCCGGCTATGCCGGTTTGTTGAAGTTGGTGCTGCAGGCCATAGCACGACACCTCGCCGGCGAGGACGCCGAGCGGCTGGAGGCGCTCATCCACTTGCTGGAGCCGCCATTGAGCTCGGCGGAGCTTGTGTCGCTGCAAGCCATGCTGCAGGACGAGCCTGCCCAAGGCGGCGGACCGGCGAACGGATTGGGCCCGGCACTTTCGGAAACTCTGGGTCGCCTGCTCGGCGCCTATTTCGACGGCGAGAATCCGCAGTTCACCCGGCGGTTTCCGGACGAATCCAGCCCCGAAGAGACCGCCACGCCGGAGTCGGGCGTGGATTCCCCGACTTTCGAGGACCCCGTCGAGGCCTGGGCACATCCCGAGGCTGAACAACAGGTGGAGTCCGTCTACCGTCGGCATTTGAAGTCCCGGACGCGGGATATCGAAAACCTCCAATCCAAGCTTTATGCCGACGTGGAGGAGACCATTCGCCAGAATCGTGAATCCAGCACGCTGCTGGAATCGCTGATCACCCGCCTGCAGCTGGCAGAGGATGTTCCGGAGGTGGTGAGAGCCGGATGGGGGCGTGACGGGCGAGATCAGGCGTGTGGCGGCGTCTCACCGGGAGATCGCGGATCGGCTGGAGGAGACCTTCCGATCGCTGCAGGCCATCGCCAGCGACAACCAGCGGCTGGCCGCGGAACTGAATCGGGTGCGGACTTTGAGCCTCACCGACGAACTCACCAATCTGCCCAACCGCCGGGCGTTCTTCCGCTACATCAACAGTGAAATCGGCCGCGTGGAACGCGACGACGAGCTATTCACCCTGGCCGTAATTGATCTGGACTATTTCAAGTCGGTAAACGACCGCTACGGCCACGGTGCGGGCGACGAAGTCCTGCGGGCCTATGCACGCCAGATCCTGTCCGTGTTCCGCGCCCATGACCTGGTGGCACGCTACGGCGGGGAGGAATTCGCAATCCTTCTGCCGGCGACCGAGATCGCCGGAGCCACGGCTGCCCTGCGGAAAATCAAGGCACGGTCTCGTCAGGTCAAGGTCCGCATGAACGGCGGCGAGATGTTGGTGCCCACGTTTTCCGCCGGTATCGCCCAATACCGTCGTGGAGAAACGGCGGAAGACTTGATAGAGCGGGCGGATTGGGCGTTATATGAGGCAAAGCGCCTCGGGCGCGATAGAATTGAAATCGCACGAGAGGGCTTGGCGCCGGCGGAGCGCCGGGCAGATGCCCACGTGCTGGGGCATTCCGGGCCCCGGGAAAACGAAAAACGCGGCTGAAACGGCTGGAGCACGGTCCCGTTTCCGGCGGGGCCGGTGAATGGGGGAATCCATGAGCGGCATTCAATGTGTGGCGACCGATCCTGGGCGCGTGCGAGGTCTTTGTGCTAACCCGTCCGCTTGAGCATATGTCGATCAGTCCACATGACCTGGTCCTGACCCTGCGGGACATCGCGTCTCCCCCGGAGGTGTATTTTCAGCTCAACCGCGCCCTGGAAAGCTCCGAGTGGGCCTGCAAGGATCTGGGGGCCATTGTCGAGAAAGACGCCTCCCTCACGGCCCGAGTCCTCAAGCTCGTAAATAGCCCCTCCTATGGCCTTTGGCGGCAAGTCGCTACCATTGAGGACGCCATCACGGTTGTCGGTGCGGCGGAGCTGCGGAATCTGCTGCTGGTGACGGCGCTACTGGACGTGTTTTCCGGAATCCCGGCGGAGATCGTCACCATGCGCGACTTCTGGCGCCGCAGTCTGCGCTGCGCCGTCGTCGCCCGTTTGATCGCCGAGCAAGCGGGCTCCGGCCTGAATCCGCGCTGGATGTTCGTGGCGGGCCTGCTACACGACATTGGCAGTATCGTCGTTTGCCTCAAGCTCCCGGAGCTGGCGCGGGAGGCCCTGCTTCATCAGGACGGTGAAGAGGAGATGCGGCCCTTCAGCGTGGAGTGCGCGGTGCTCGGAACCCGGGATGCCGCCGTGGGGCGCGAGTTGCTGACTCTGTGGAAACTGCCGGAGCTACTGTGCCGCGCGGTCGGCGACCACACCGAGCCGGTGCTCGCCGAAGGCAATTCCGCGTCCGCGGCCACCGTTTTCCTGGCTCGAGGTATCGCCCTTGCTCAGGAACGGGCCGTCGACCCGCTCCAGTCCTACCTGCCCAGAGAACATGAAGCTTGGGCGGCGGCCCGCTTTTCGCCTGCGGCGCTGGAGGGGCTGAGCGAGGAGGCCGAGGTGCGGTACGAGGAGGCCCTGGGGCTGTTCGGTGTCGGAGTCCGGGGCTGAGTTACGTCGATTTCGGGTGCGTTCCGATGTGAGTGAACTTCGTCGCATGTTCTTCGCGCTTTGGCCGGACGAGGGCGTGCGATCAGCGCTTGGCCGCCTGTCCGGCGAGCTTGTCGAGGGCGGTCGGCCCACGCGCCGGGATAATCTCCACATGACCCTGGAGTTTCTGGGGGGCATCGATCGCGCCCGGATCGCCGACGCCTCGGCGGCGGCCACGCGGCTGAGCGCGCCCCGGTTTCGCCTGGTCCTGGACGGGGTGGGGCACTGGCGCCGCAGCCGTATCCTCTGGCTGGCTCCGACCAATCCGACGCCTCCGCTGATTGCATTGCAGGCCGGTCTCCACGCCGAGCTCGCCGCGGCCGGGCTGCCCCTGGAAGACCGGACCTTTCGTCCTCACGTGACTCTGGCGCGCCGTGCGAAACCCCTGGCGTTCCGGCCTGTCGCTCCCGTCACCTGGGATGTTCGGGAGTTGGTTCTGGCGGAGTCCATGCCGGGCCCTGACGGCGTCCGCTACCAGGTTGTCGAACGCTGGCCGCTCGGCCCCGATCCGTTGACCGGGGGTGGGACGCAAGGGGCTTATATGAAATAATCCCGACAGCTCCAAAGTTGGTTTTCTCACAGGTGAAGTTACGCATTGCCCCGTCCAGAGGTATCCCGACGGGGCCCGCCGGTTACGCGATTCGCGCTCGGCGCGCATGCATGGCTTTTTGACCTGTGAACACAGGTACTCCCAAGCGGGCAGGTGAACGGAATGGACGAAAATCGCAAGAAGGCGCTCGGTGCCGCACTGAGCCAGATTGAAAAGCAGTTCGGCAAGGGCGCGGTGATGCGCATGGGCGACGCGCGCGCCGTGCGAGACGTGGAGGCGGTGTCCACGGGTTCCCTGGCTTTGGACGTGGCTCTTGGTATCGGCGGCTTGCCGCGCGGCCGTGTGGTCGAAATCTACGGTCCGGAATCCTCGGGTAAGACGACGCTGACCTTGCAGGTGGTGGCCCAGGCCCAGAAGCTGGGCGGCACGGCGGCCTTCGTGGACGCCGAGCACGCCCTGGATCCGGACTATGCCGAGAAGCTGGGCGTCAATGTCGACGATCTGCTGGTGTCCCAGCCCGATACCGGTGAGCAGGCACTGGAAATCGCCGACATGCTGGTTCGCTCCAGCGCCGTGGACGTGGTGGTGGTGGACTCGGTGGCCGCGCTCACGCCCAAGGCCGAGATCGAGGGCGAGATGGGCGATTCCCACGTGGGCCTGCAGGCCCGCCTGATGTCCCAAGCCCTGCGCAAGCTCACCGCCAACATCAAGCGATCCAATACCCTGGTGATCTTCATCAATCAGATCCGGATGAAGATCGGCGTGATGTTCGGCAATCCGGAGACTACCACCGGTGGCAACGCCCTCAAGTTCTATTCCTCGGTGCGGCTGGATATCCGTCGTATCGGCGCCATCAAGAAGGGCGACGAGGTCATCGGCAACGAGACCCGGGTGAAAGTCGTCAAGAACAAGATGGCACCGCCCTTCAAGCAGGCGGAGTTCGAGATCCTCTACGGCGAAGGCATTTCCCGGGAGGGCGAATTGATCGACCTCGGGGTGAAGCAGAATCTCGTGGAGAAATCCGGTGCCTGGTACAGCTACAACGGTGATCGCATCGGCCAGGGCAAGGACAATGTCCGTAATTTCCTCAAGGAAAACCCGCAAATTACTGAAGAGTTGGACCGCAAGTTGAGGGATCTTCTCCTGAGCCGTCCTTCCTCTTCGAAAAACGAGGCCTCCGAAGCCGAAGCCTGAGGCAATGGCGGGTACCGATGAAGAGGCCGCCTGGGAGGCGGCCATGCGATTGTTGGTCCGCCGTGAGCACGCGGCCCGCGAGCTCCACTTGAAGCTGTTGCAGCGCGGGTTCGAGGACGATGTGATCGATCCGGTGCTGCGGCGGCTCGAGGAGGAGGGCAGCCTCAGCAACCAGCGTTTCGCGGAGGAGTTCACCCGCAAGCGCGTTCAGCAGGGTTATGGCCCCGTCCGAATCCGCGCCGAATTGCGTGAAAGAGGCGTGGACGACGGCTTGATCGCGGCAAGCCTCGGTGAGTTCGAGGACGACTGGCCGGAAACGCTTCGACGCACCAAGGACAAGCGGTTCGGGGCCGGTGCCCCCAAGGACATCCGCGACCGCGCCCGCCAACAACGGTTTCTCGTGAATCGGGGGTTCTCGCCCGAGCAGATTCGCAGATTGTATCGAGACGGTTAATAGGACCCGAATATCCATGTGGACCAGTTCCGAAATCCGAAAGGCGTTTCTCGAGTACTTCCACAGCCGGGGGCACGCCGTAGTGCCCAGCAGCCCCCTGGTCCCGGCCAACGACCCGACGCTGCTGTTCACCAACGCCGGCATGGTTCAGTTCAAGGACGTGTTTCTCGGCCGGGAAACGCGCTCGTATACCCGTGCCACAAGCTCCCAACGCTGTGTGCGCGCCGGCGGCAAGCACAATGATCTGGAGAACGTGGGCTATACCGCCCGCCATCACACGTTCTTCGAAATGCTCGGGAATTTCTCCTTCGGGGATTACTTCAAACGCGACGCCATCCATTTTGCCTGGGAGTTCCTGACCGACACGCTGAAACTGGCACCGGAAAAACTCTGGGTGACGGTCTTCGAGGAAGACGACGAGGCCGCTGAAATCTGGCTCAAGGAGATCGGGGTCTCCGCGGACCGGTTTTCCCGTATCGGCGCCAAGGACAACTTCTGGTCCATGGGCGACACGGGGCCCTGCGGGCCTTGCTCGGAAATCTTCTACGATCATGGACCCGAGGTGGCGGGCGGCCCGCCCGGTACCCCGGAAGAGGATGGCGACCGCTACATCGAGATCTGGAACCTCGTGTTCATGCAGTACGATCGCGACGCCGGGGGCAACCTGACGCCCCTTCCCAAGCCCTGCGTGGATACGGGGATGGGCCTGGAACGCTTGGCGGCGGTGCTACAGAACGTTCACAGCAACTTCGAGATCGACCTCTTCCAGGGACTGATCAAGGCCGCGGCCCAGGCCGTCGGGGTCGCCGATACCGAGCTGAACTCGTTGAAAGTGATCGCCGATCACATTCGGGCCTGCGCATTCCTCATTGTCGACGGGGTTTATCCCAGCAATGAAGGGCGCGGCTACGTGCTGCGCCGGATCATCCGACGCGCAATCCGCCACGGCTACAAGCTGGGCCAGGACGAACCCTTCTTCTACCGGCTGGTGGACGCGCTGATCGCCGAGATGGGTGAAGCCTATCCGGAGCTTCCCAAGGCGCGCGATCAGGTTGAGCACGTCCTCAAGCAGGAAGAGGAACGCTTCCGCGAGACCCTGGAACAGGGGCTGAAACTGCTGGAAGAGGATCTCGCGAGGCTCAAGGGCGATGTCATTCCCGGCGACACCGTCTTCAAACTTTACGATACCTACGGGTTCCCGGTGGACCTGACCGCGGACATCGCCCGGGAGCGTGGGCTGAAGGTGGACTACAAGGGTTTCGACAAGGCCATGGCGGGGCAACGGGAGCGCGCCCGCGCCGCCAGTCAATTCAAGGCCGACCATGCCGGGGAGTCCGCCGTGGAAGGCAGTTCCGAGTTCACGGGCCATGATCACCTGCGGGATTCGGGGGTGGTGATCGGTCTGTATCGCGAGGGCCGGAGCGTGCAGCGGCTCGCCTCGGACGAGGAAGGCATGGTGGTTCTGGATCGCACCCCGTTCTACGCCGAGTCCGGCGGACAGGTGGGGGACCAGGGCGTGCTCACGGCCGGACCCGCGAAGTTCGAGGTTCGCGACACCGTCAAGCAGGGCGCCGCCCACGGGCATCTTGGCACGCTGCTTACGGGTGAACTGGCGGTGGGGGACACCGTGCAGGCGGCCGTTGATCCGGCAACCCGCCAGGCCACGGTGTTGAACCACTCCGCCACCCACCTGCTGCACGCCGCACTGCGCCGGGTTCTGGGCGAGCATGTTCAGCAGAAGGGATCGCTGGTGGCCCCCGATCGGCTGCGTTTCGACTTCTCCCATTTCGAACCGATCACCGACGATCAGGTTCTGGAAATCGAGCGGATGGTCAACGATGAGATCCGCCGTAACGAGGCGGCCGACGTCAAGGTCCTGCCCTACGACGAAGCGATTGCCGAGGGCGCCATGGCATTATTCGGCGAGAAGTACGGGGATCGGGTTCGAGTCATGAAATTCGGCGAATTCTCCACGGAGCTTTGCGGCGGTACCCACGTAAGCCGGACGGGCGACATTGGCTTGTTCAAGATCGTCGGCGAAAGCGGTGTTGCTTCCGGCGTGCGGCGCATCGAGGCGTTCACGGGCCGTCGTGCCGTGGAGCTTGTGGAAAGCACTGAACGGCGGTTCACGGATGTGGCCAAGCGCCTCAAGGCCAGCCCCGAGAATGTCGAGAACCGGCTGGACCAGGTGCTGGAACGCCAGCGGGGGCTTGAGAAAGAGATCGAGCGCCTCAAACAGAAGTTGGCTTCCCAGGCCGGTCGTGATTTGACCGCCGAGGCGGTGGATGTGGACGGGGTGCGTGTGTTGGCCGCCACGCTTGACGGCGCCGACGCCAAGTCCCTGCGAGATGCCGTGGACGACCTCAAGAACAAGCTGGGGTCGGCGGCCATCGTTCTGGCGGCCGTGGAGGACGGCAAGGTGCGGTTGGTGGCGGGTGTGACCAAGGACCTCACCAATCGGATCAAGGCCGGGGAGTTGGTCAACGCCGTAGCGTCCCGTGTGGGCGGCAAGGGCGGCGGCCGACCCGACATGGCCCAGGCCGGCGGCACCGATGCCGCGGCGTTGCCCGAGGCCATTGCCGCTGTGCCCGCTTGGATACGCAAGACCCTGGCGGGTTAGGCGACCGGTCGATGGGGTGGTGCCGGCGTCTCCCGCCCTGGCAAATCCGAAAGCCCGTTAGCGGGTTGCGGCCGTTTGTTGTTTAATAGGCGCCCTCATTTGTAACCACGGACGATATATGGCTCTTATCGTACAGAAATATGGCGGCACCTCCGTGGGCAACATCGAGCGGATCGAGAATGTTGCGGAGAAGCTGATCAAGTCCCGGGAGGCCGGCAACGACGTAGTCGTGGTCGTTTCCGCCATGAGCGGAGAAACGAACCGCCTCACCGAGCTGGCCCGGGGTATTATGCCCCGGCCCCCCGCCCGCGAGCTGGACATGCTGCTGTCCACGGGCGAGCAGGTGACCATTGCGCTGCTGACCATGGCGCTGGAGAAGCGGGATTGCCCGGCGCGCTGCTATACCGGCGCCCAGGTCCGCATTCTCACCGACAGTGCCCACAGCAAGGCCCGGATCCAGGAGATCGACGCCAAGGTTATCACCGAGGACCTCAAGATGGGGCGCGTGGTTGTGGTGGCCGGTTTCCAGGGGGTGGATCAGACCGGCGCCATCACGACGCTGGGTCGAGGCGGTTCGGACACCACGGCCGTTGCCCTGGCGGCGGCGCTAAAGGCCGACGAGTGCCAGATCTACACCGACGTGGACGGTGTCTACACCACCGATCCGCGAGTCGTCTCCAAGGCCCGGAGACTCGATCGAATTACGGTGGAGGAAATGCTGGAACTGGCGAGCCTGGGTTCCAAGGTGCTGCAGATCCGCGCCGTTGAATTCGCCGGCAAGTACAAAGTGCCGTTGCGCGTCCTGTCGACATTCGACGAAGGGCCCGGCACGCTGATTAGTTATGAGGAAGAGCATATGGAAGACCCACTGATCTCCGGCATCGCCTTCAATCGCGACGAAGCCAAGCTCACCATCCTCGGCGTTCCGGACAAGCCCGGCATCGCTTCGAACATTCTGGGGCCGATTGCCGACGCGAACATCGAAGTGGACATGATTGTCCAGAACATCAGCAACGAAGGCCTGACGGACTTCACATTCACACTCCACCGGAACGACTACGATCGAGGGATGGAGATCCTCAACCAGGTGGCGAAGGATCTCGGCGCCCGGGAGGTCTACGGGGACACCAAGATCGTCAAGATTTCCTTGGTGGGCGTGGGGATGCGCTCCCACGCCGGCGTGGCCAGCACGATGTTCAAGGCCCTCGCCGGCGAGGGCATCAATATCCGGATGATCTCCACTTCGGAAATCAAGATCTCCGTGGTGGTGGATGAGAAATATCTCGAACTGGGCGTGCGCGCATTGCATACTGCATTCGGGCTCGACCAGGAAGAGGTCCCGGCTCGCGTGGAGGGCAAGTAGCGCTCCACGCGGCTGTTTTCGGCCCGGAAGCTTGGGGCCGGGATTGGCGTAGCGCCGCGTCGTTGCACATCATGGACGAGTGCAGTCGTGACGCATTCTCATGCGCCGGAAGAGCGATCCCTGGAAATGCGGCTGTTTCAACCTCAGTAACTGTTACAAGGAAAACGGTTCACAGGCCAGGGTGTCGGAAAAGGTCGCATTGCCGTTGGTTAAAGGCCGGCGCGGGTTATCCGGAGGTGCCCCGTTGGACTGACTGGCTGGAGGTGCGGCAAAAGGCAAACCGCAACCTGCAGGTACGCGAGAACCTTTACTTGGCTGGATTCCGCGTGATGCAGGGGCAACGAGGAGAAGGGAGATGCTGATTCTGACAAGACGCGTCGGAGAGACGCTCATGATCGGTGACGAGGTGACCGTCACGGTACTTGGTGTGAAAGGCAATCAGGTCCGTATCGGCGTGAATGCGCCGAAGAATGTCTCCGTCCATCGCGAGGAGATCTACGAACGGATCCGTAAGGAACGCGAAGGCGAAGCCACGGGATCCGGGTTCGGCGGCGCGGAATAAGCGCGGTTCGATCCCAAAAGCCCAGGCCCGCCGAACCTCGGCGGGCCGTGGAGCAGCAGATGCGCTTCGGTGCCGGCACCGTGTCAAAGGTCCCGCAAGGCCGTAACAAGCGCAAAACCGGACCGCCCGGACATCGTTGTTGAGGCAATCGATCGGCGGTGTCGTCGGGACGCAGGGTTTACCCCGCAATGCAATTCTCGTATCCTAGCGCGCTCTGAAGGTGGTGCGGCACGCCCCGCCCGCTCGCAGAGAACTAGGAGAGGTGGCCGAGTGGCTGAAGGCGCTCCCCTGCTAAGGGAGTATGGGTCAAAAGCCCATCGAGGGTTCGAATCCCTCCCTCTCCGCCATTTTCCAAGAAGGGGTTCGTGAAGCCCCTTCCTGGAAAATCGAGGGGCAACCCCGCGATTGACAATTTGAAGGCCGGGCCACGTTGACGGTCCACGCGATTTTGGACATAATCCCGGCCCCACGCGCCCGTAGCTCAGCTGGATAGAGTACCTGGCTACGAACCAGGCGGTCGGAGGTTCGAATCCTTCCGGGCGCGCCATATTTCAAGAAGCCGACGCTGACGCGTCGGCTTTTTTGTTTTCGGAAGGGCACTCGGTAGGGGCCCAAAACCCCGATATCACACCTTCCGGGGTTGGACATACAGGTCCGCGTGAGCAGCCCTCGGACCCAACGCGTCGGAAAGTCCTTCGACGAGCTCGCTTCAGATTTCCCGGCGCCGCCACTCGGCGCACAGCCCGCCTTCCAATGCCGGGAATTGTGCAGCCACGCACTGTTTCCAGCACCATCGCGGAGTACCCTACGTGACGCGTCATTCTTTGTACGGTGGTCAGGTCTGACGCTCCTACAATGTATCGACCCAGGAGGAAGTCGTTGCCCGCCACAGTGTTCAAGGTCTTCATGATCGGCTGCGATCCTTGTGCGATGGAGCAGATGCGCGCTCCGTTGACCGAGGTGCACAGTGGGGCGCTGGAGCTGCGACTTCTGTCGTGGACGGACGCGGCTGCGTTGGAAAATTGGGTGGCCGATGCCGAGCTTGTGGTGCTCGCGATGGAGCGAAGCGAAACGACGTGTTGGGCGCTGCTGGAACGAATTCAAACTGATTCATCCCAGGTCCCGGTGATCGCGCTTGTAGCTGAAGATGACGGTGGACTTGGCCACGAAGCGGTTGCTCGGGGCGCCGCGGATTTCCTGCGCAGGGGAGAGGCCGATCCGGAATTGGTAACTCGCCTGGTCCGTCATGTCCTCGATTCCCGCGCCTTGAACCAAACGCGGGCATTGTTCCAGGCGTCGGTGGAGAACAGCCCCGATCTGGTCTGCTGTTTTACGCCGGAAGGCCGCCTGACCGTCGTCAACAACGCTTATTGCCGGTACTTCGGCCGGCGGCGAGAGGATCTGCTAGGCCGCGTTTTCATGCCGACCGTGGTGCAGGAAGAGTGGCCACAGGTGCGCGAGGTCATGGAGGGACTGAGGCCCGACATGGAGCCGGTCGGGGTGGTCTGCCGCACGCTGCGCCACGACGGTGAGCCGCGATGGATGGATTGGGTAGTCTGCCCCGTACACGATCCCGAAGGCCGGTTTCTCTGTTATCAGACACTGGGCCGGGACATCAACGAATTGCGGGCCCGGGAAGATGCCTTGCGCGAGAGCGAGGGGCGGTTTCGTGGGGCGTTCGACGAGGCCGCGGTGGGTATGGCGCTGATCGGGGTGGATGACTTCCGATTCGTGCGCGCCAATGGGGCTCTTTGCCAACTGCTGGGCTATAGCGAAGACCAGCTTCGTGGCAGGACCTTTCTGGATGTCACCTATCCGCCCGACCGGGATTCCAGTCGGGAACGCGCGCGCCAGCTTGTGGAGGGCGAGCTCACCGGCGCCAGCGTCCTTGAAAAGCGTTACATCGGCAGGGATGGGACGGTCATTTGGGCCATGACGTCCACGTCGCTGGTCAACGACTCAACCGGCCGGCCCGCCTACTTGGTCTCCCAGATTCAGGACGTGACTGCTCAGCGGTCCACCCGAGAGGCCCTGGAGGAATCCGAGGAAAACTACCGGACCCTGGTGGAAAACGCACACGAAGGGGTGGTGGTGATTCAAGAGGGGCGGGTCCGATACGCCAATCCACGAATGGCCCGAATTCTGGGTTATGGCGAGGATGGCCTGGAGGGCTTGTTCTGGCAGCAAGTGGTCGGAAGCTCCGCGGATGCCCCCGGAGAGGGTGAGCCTGCCGGGGTAGGCCCCGACGAGATGGCGGTCATGGCGTTTCAAAGCCGCTCCGGCGGCACCCGGTGGCTGGAAGCCAATTTCGTGGATATTCTGTGGGGTGAAAGCCCCGCGCGCCTTGGTTTCATGACGGACGTAACCGACCGGGTCGAGGCGGAACGGCATCTTACGTATCTGTCGCAACACGATGCGCTGACGGGCTTGCCGAATCTGAGTCTGTTCCTGGATCGGACGGAGCAGGTGATCCGCCGCACCCGCTGGAACGAGCGGGTGGCCGCGCTGCTGTATCTCGATCTGGATGGGTTTCAGCTGTTCAACGAGGCCCATGGTCACGCTGTCGGGGATGCCCTCTTGCAAGCCGTCGCCGAGCGGCTCAATGACGTGCTGCGCCAGGGCGATTCGGTTTCCCGGGTCGCAGGGGACGAATTCGCGATTCTGTTGACCGACATGGCGGGTACCGAGGACATCCCGCCGGTGGCGCAAAAGGTGCTCGATACCCTGCAGCCGGCGTTCGAGGTGGACGGCAACGAATTTTTCCTGACTGCCAGCGTCGGCATCAGTGTTTATCCCGACGTGACCGAGACCGACGACGCCCAATCCCTGCTGCGGGACGCCGCGAATGCCAGTTATCTCGCGAAACAGTCCGGCCGCAATACCTACCAGTTCTCCTCCCGAGAGTTGAACGTGCGGGCGTTCGAAAGGCTTTCACTGGAAACGGATCTGCGGCGCGCGCTGGAGCTGGACCAGTTCGAGTTGCATTACCAGGCTCAGGCGAATCTGGCCGACGGCGAGGTTATCGGCGCCGAGGCGTTGCTGCGCTGGCGTCATTCCACGGCAGGGTTGATGGCGCCCCTGCGGTTCATTCCGGCACTGGAGGAGACCGGTCTGATCATTCCGGTGGGCGAATGGATCCTGCGCGAAGCCTGTCGCCAGCAGCGGGCGTGGTGTGAAGCCTTGGGGCGGCCGTTGCGCATGGCGGTGAATATTTCGGCCAAGCAACTGCGGGATCCCGGATTCGCGGCAATGGTCCGGCAGGCGGTGGCGGACACTGGGATTGCCCCGACGGATCTGGAGCTGGAAATTACCGAGAGCTGCCTGGTGGAGAATCCGGAGCAGACCGCCGCCATGCTGCGAGGCCTTGCCGACGAGGGCATTCACATCGCCATCGACGATTTCGGCACCGGCTATTCGTCTCTGAGTTATTTCCGTCATTTTCCGGTGGGCACCCTCAAGATCGACCGCTCGTTTGTCAATGACGTGACCTCCGACCCCAGTACGGTGGAGATCGTGCGGGCCATTATCGGGATGGGGCACAGTTTTCGGGCGACGGTCCTTGCGGAAGGTGTGGAGAGCATCGGCCAGTGGCTCTACCTGCGGAGTCTCGGCTGCGACCGAGTCCAGGGCTTTTTCCTGGCGAAGCCCGCGTCCGCCGAGGAATTTGAGGAATTCATCGGGGATCCGCGGCTGCTGCCGGCGGGCAGCGACAAGCACGCAGCCGACGCGCGTGCTTCTCTATGCGGCTGAAGGCCATGAGCCGCGGCATGTGGAGCGGCATCTGCAAGAGGCGGGCTTGCACGTTGTGCGGCTGAGCGAGCGCAGCGAGGCTTTCGAAATGTTGGCGCAAGGTCGTGTGGGCACCGTCGTGGCCCAGTGCGAGGCAAGCAAAGCGGGCATTCGGCCTTTCCTCGATCTTGTCGCCAATCTGTACCCCGGGGTTCGGAGGCTGCTGGTCCGCGACGATGCCGGGAACAAAGAGCCGGCAATGACCGGATCCGAAGGTGTCATCGGGGCGTGGCATCCCGAGCGGATTCTGGAGTGGTGCCACCGCAGCGAGGATCTGCGGTCCCGAGCGGGCGATTTGTCCGTTTAACTCGCGGATTCGGAGTGACATACTGAGAATTCAGGTTCAATCCTTCGGCCGCCGGAATGGGCTCCAACCCGGGATTTCGACGGGCCACGCGCCGACACTCAAGGAGCGAGCGGATGGACAAACCGGCCGTCGCTACGCTGCGCGCCATTCCTCTCAAAGTGACGTTGCTTTACGTCGGCGTGGGTGTGCTGTGGATTCTGGGTTCCGACGCCGTTCTATTCGCCTTGGTTGGGGGCGGGCCGGATAGCCACTGGTATAACAGCGCCAAAGGGATCCTGTTCGTTGCCGTTACCGGCGGCGGGCTTTACCTCCTTCTACGATACTACGTACATCTCGCCATCCTCGGTATGCTCCGGGCGGAGCATACCGAGCGCGATACTCGGCGCCTGCTGGGACGGCTTCCCATCGGAGTTGTGCATCTCGACGTCGCAGGCAAGATCCTCTACTGCAACGATGCGTACCTCCAACTGTATCGGCGAATCGGCGAGCGGCTTTGGGGGCGATCGGTTTACGATCTGGTGGGGTCCGCGGAGGAAGCCGAAGGCATCAAGGCTCGGCTTCAGGACGCGAGCCGCAATGTGGAATGTTCCCGGCGCGAATTGATCCAAACCCGCCGGGCGGACGGCTCGCAGTTGGAAGTCCAGTTGGACTGGGCGTATCTGCGGGACGAGCGCGAATCCATCGTAAGCCTGGTCGCGGCACACTTGGACGTGACGGAGCTGCATCGGGTCCGCCGGGCCTTGGAGCACAGCCGCAATCAGTATCGGACCCTGGTGGAAAACGCCAATGAAGGGGTTTCCGTTATTCAGGGGGACTACCCACGCTACGCCAATCCCAAACTCCTGGAAATACTGGGTTACGAGTACGGCGCCTTCTTGGGAACGCCGTGGCGGGATTTCGTTCACCCGGACGACCTGGAGGAGGTTGAGCAACGTTTCCAGCGTCGCGCCGCGGGCGAACCGGCAACCAGCCCGTATCACTTCCGGGTGGTTGATCGCAAAGGCAAGGCTCGCTGGATGGAGGCCAAGGCTACCTCTGTGCAATGGGAATCGGCACCGGCGGTGCTGACGTTCCTGACCGATGTCACCTCGCGGGTCGAGGCCGAGGCGCACATCCAGTATCTCGCCCAGCACGACGAATTGACGGGGCTTCCCAATCGCAGTCTCTTCCTGGACCGCGCCAATCAAGCGATCGCCCACGCCCGTCGGGCTCATCGCGCCGTGGCCGTGCTCTATCTGGATTTAAATCGCTTCCAACGAATCAATGATTCCCACGGCCACGAGGCCGGTGATCGGGTCATTCGCCAAGTGGCCGAACGGCTGGCGGCCGACCTGAGGGACGATGATTCCGTGGCGCGTATCTCCGGTGATGAATTCGGCATCCTGCTGGCGGACCTGGCCGACGTGGAGGATGTGCCGGCCATCGTCTCGCAGATCATGGACGGACTCGCTCGCCCCCTGGCCGCAGCGGGCCAGGAGATGTTCATTACCGCGAGCGTGGGGATAGCGGCTTATCCCCAGGATGGGGTGGACGCCGAGGAGCTGCTCAGAAACGCCGCCACCGCCATGGATCAGGCTCGGGGTTCGGGGCGCAATCGGTATTCGTTCTTCGCCGAGGAGCTCAATGCCCGCGCAGCGGAACAACTCGAGCTGGAGGCAGCCCTGCGACACGCCATCGACCGTGGTGAGCTGGAGCTTTTCTACCAACCCCAGGCGGACTTGAACACGGGGGAGATCGTGGCGGCGGAGGCCCTGCTTCGGTGGCGTCGGCCGGGCCACGGGATCGTCCCTCCGCTAAAGTTCATTCCCTTGCTGGAGGAAACGGCTCTGATCGTTCCCGTGGGCGAATGGGTACTGCAGGAGGCGTGCCGGGCCCAGCGCCGATGGCTGGAGCAGACTGGGCGGGATCTACGGGTGTGCGTGAACCTGTCCGCGCGGCAGCTGATGGACGCAGGTGCCGCCGACGCCGTGGCCGTGGCCCTCGCGGAGACCGGCATAACGCCGGGGCAACTGGAAATGGAGATTACCGAGTCCTGCCTGGTTACCGATCCCGAGCGCGCCGCGCACATTCTGGAGGATATCAGTGGCCGTGGGGTGCGTATCGCGGTGGATGATTTCGGGATCGGCTATTCCGCCCTGAGTTACTTCCGCCGATTTGCCGTCGATTGCCTCAAGGTCGACAAGTCCTTTGTGCAGGACTCCGTTTCGGACCCCCAGACCGGCGAGTTGGTAAAGGCCATCGTGGCCATGGGACACAGTCTCAACCTGGATGTGGTGGCGGAGGGGGTCGAGACCGCCGGGCAACTGGGGCTGGTCCGGGGTCTGGGCTGTAATCGCCTGCAAGGTTACTACCTCAGTCGTCCGCTGGAGGAGGAGGTCTTTGTGCGGTTTCTGCGGGAAGGCCGTGTCCTGGAGTTGGCGGAAGGCCCCTCGGGAGCCGAGCCTCAGATCGTACTGCTGGCTGGCGCCCGGCTGGACAAGGAGCGCTTGGAGCGGGTGATTCGTACGGCGGGCTATAGGTCGGTGTCGGTCGGCAGCGTTGAGGCGGCTTTCGAGCAGTTGGCCACTCGGGGCGTGGCGGCGGTTGTCGCCGCTGGACCACTGGAAGAGCTTGAACCCTGGGAATTCCTGCGACGGGTCGAGTCATTGTACCCGGGGCCCTGCCGCCTCTTGTTCAGCGAAACGGCCGAGCAGGAAGCGCCTGCGGCGCCTTTGAGTTCGGCGTGGACGGACGACGAGTTGATCGCTGCGCTGCAGGCCGTGTTTCAGTCCGGTGCGGAGGGTGCATCCGCAAGCGGGCAATAAGGAGGAAGGTACCGGCGGCGCAGGAATTCGATCAGGAGGGCGGCCTCTTCATCGGGCAGCACACCGCCGCCGCTGCCCCCGTGGGCGGTGCGGTAAGCCGCCCGCACGGAGCTTGGGGCGCCGTCCGGGCTCGCTTTGAGTTCCTCGAAGCTGCCCCACCAATGGATCTCGAACGCCGGCGCGGTAATGTGGTTGAGCGCCTCACGCACGGGTTCGGCCAGGCCCACGACCTCGATGGCCGCAATCATGTCCTGGGTGTGATCCTTGATGTCGATCAGTGCTGCCTGCCGGAATCCCCAGCGCTGAGGTTCGATGCGCCACAGGTAATGGGCTAGTTCGCTTCGGTTGCGGAACCATTGCAGCACCTCCGCCGGATTCGCCCGAGGGTGTTGTTCCCCGGGTCAGAAGAGCGGTGCGAAAACGCCGGGGATCGCGCTCGGCGCAAATTCGGCTTGCGCGATCCAGTTCCTGTCCTTCCCATTCGTACATTGGCCAAGGGTTCTCCTGATTGGGAGCGGGGCGTCGGTTGGTTAGTATCGCAATTGCGAACGCGAGTTTCCTCAAGGAACAAGCCGGGTGCTTCTCCATGAGCTATCAGACTGAACTTACCATCGCCAGCCGCGGACGTGGCAGTACGGAGATCACCGCGCAGGTGGCGGACGCGGTTTCCGATTCCGGGATTCGGACCGGGATATGCAGCGTCTTTCTCCAGCACACCAGTGCCTCGCTGCTGATCTGTGAAAACGCCGATCCCACGGTTCGCGACGATCTGGAGCGTTTCATGGAGCGCATGGCCCCGGACGGCGATCCCCTGTTCCGGCATACGGCGGAGGGGCCGGACGACATGCCGGCACATGTGCGCAGCGTGCTGACCGGCGTTTCACTCGCCATTCCCATCACCTCCGGCGCATTGAATCTGGGGACTTGGCAAGGGATTTACCTGTGGGAACATCGCCATAGGCCCCATCGCCGCAGGGTCACCATTACCGTGGTCGGGGAGTGAAAGGAGCTCCGTCTACTTCATCCGGAAGGTATGATATTCTGCCCGGCCGTCACCATCGAACCAGCCCGCAAAATGACCAATAAACGCATTTACAAGGTAATTTTCGTTAACCAGGGCCAAGTCTACGAGATCTACGCTCATTCGGTCGGTCAGGGTGATCTGTTCGGTTTCGTGCAGGTCGAGGCCTTGAGCTTCGGCCAGCGGACCCAGGTGGTGGTCGATCCCAGCGAAGAGAAACTGAAAACGGAATTCAGCGGCGTGAAACGGACCTATATCCCCATGCACGCCATCGTCCGGATCGACGAGGTGGAAAAAGAGGGGGTCGGCAAGATCAGCGACGCCAGCGGAAACGTCACCCCCTTTCCCGTCTCCGTCTACGGCCCGAACGGGCCCGGAGACAAGAAATAGCGGCGGGGCCGGCCCGCGCATTGCACGAAACCGGGTTCTGGTTTAACCTCTGCGGCCGATATGCAGCCGGTTCGAGTGGCTGCGGAAAGATTTCAGGAGAGGTGTCCGAGCGGTCGAAGGAGCACGCCTGGAAAGTGTGTGTACGTCACAAGCGTACCGAGGGTTCGAATCCCTCCCTCTCCGCCACAAACAAAGACGGGGTCCCAAACGGGACCCCGTTTTTGTTTGTGCTGAATAGCTGGGGATTCGAACCCTCGGTACCCAAACAATCCGGGTTCGATAATGGCGGCATGGAAGCCGCCATGACGCCCCGCAACGCGGGGCGCCCGAAGGGCGAGGGGCAGGAAGCCCCGAGTCAATCCCTCCCTCTCACCCTTTCTGAAGCCTCAATGGCTTCAGAAAGGGTCATAGGACGCCTAACCCCGGGGTCACATGTCTCTGCCGAAGGTCGGTTCCGGTTCGGACGGGGTCCCAAACGGGGCCCCGTTTTTGTTTGTGGTGAATAGTTGGGGATTCGAACCCTCGGTACCCAAACAATCCGGGTTCGATAATGGCGGCACGGAAGCCACCATGACGCCCCGCAACGCGGGGCGCCCGAAGGGCGAGGGGCAGGAAGCCCCGAGTCAATCCCTCCCTCTCCACCCTTTCTGAAGCCTCAATGGCTTCAGAAAGGGTTATTGGACGTCCCCCCGGGATTACGTGTGTCTGCCGAAGGTTGATTCCGGTGCGGAAGGGGTCCCAAACGGGGCCCCGTTTTTGTTTGTGCTGAAAAGTTGGGGATTCGAATCCTCGGTACCCCAAAAGAGCCCGGGTTCCGTTGGTACCGGAAATATTGGTCATGTCCCTGCGAGTTGGGGGCCGCAGCCGTGCTCCGGTCCGGCGCGCGTCCGGAAGGATCCCGGCTTGCGGCTGCCGCAACCCTGGTGTAGCTTACTGCCCCGGCGGTTGGCGTCGGTCCCCCCGCGACGATAAGCTGCAAACCCCGTCAGGCCCGGAAGGGAGCAGCGGTAGCAGTGGACTCGGGCGCCGGGGTGTGGCTGGCGTCGACTGCCTCTTTATTTTTTCCCCGGATCTCCCTACGGCCAGCGTGTCCGCCGGTCGTCCGTTCCGCGTTAACCCAGTTCATCAGGTAGTATCGGCCTGCCACTCCACCGGTCGGAGTCGTCGGGATATGGCAATCCCTCCTGAAGGGTTGGCCGCAACAGCGTCGACCCGATCCGGGTGTTACAATTTCCGCTGGTTTCGTTGCCGGATGCCGAGACGCCGGTCAACCGGGCGGGAGCTGTCGAGCATGATTTTGGGAACGAGAAGGGACCTATGAGCTATCAGGTGCTGGCCCGGAAATACCGCCCCCGGAGTTTTGGGGAAATGGCGGGGCAGGAGCACGTCCTGCGGGCTCTGATAAATGGCCTGGAGCACGACCGGCTTCACCATGCGTATCTGTTCACGGGGACGCGCGGCGTGGGCAAGACCACCGTGGCGCGCATCTTGGCGAAATGCCTTAACTGCGAACCGGGCGTGACCGCCGAGCCGTGTGGAGAGTGCGCCGCCTGCCTGGAAATCGATCAGGGGCGGTTCGTGGATCTGATCGAGGTGGATGCCGCTTCACGCACGCGGGTGGAAGACACCCGGGAACTGCTGGACAACGTGCAGTACGCGCCGACTCGGGGCCGCTACAAGGTGTACCTCATCGACGAGGTCCACATGTTGTCCACTCACAGTTTCAACGCCTTGCTCAAGACGCTTGAGGAACCACCGCCCCACGTGAAGTTCCTGCTGGCGACCACGGATCCGCAGAAAGTCCCCGTGACCATCCTTTCACGCTGCCTACAGTTCAATCTCAAACGCCTGCCTGCCGAGCTGATCGTCGGTCATCTGGAGCAGATTGCGGGGCGAGAAGGGATTGCCACGGAGGCGAACGCGCTGCGCCGGTTGGCTCGGGCCGCGGACGGCAGCATGCGCGACGCGCTGAGTCTGACCGATCAGGCCATTGCCTTCGGTGGCGGTGCCGTCAACGACGAAGACGTCAAGGCCATGCTGGGCAGCATTGAGGACGACAGCGTCCTGGAGATCCTGGAGGCACTGGCGGAAGGCGATGGGGCCGGTCTTTTGGAGGCAGTGGATCGGCTCAGCGAACGGGCACCGGACTTTCAGGAGGTCCTGGCCGCCTTGCTGGGCATGCTGCACACCCTGAGTTTGATGCAGACCATTCCCGGCGTGGTTGGAGATGAGATGCCGGATCGGGATCGTATTGAAGCCTTGGCGTCGCGCCTTGGGCCCGAGGATGTGCAATTGTTCTATCAGATTGCACTGATTGGCCGCCGGGACCTGCCATTGGCTCCGGAACCCCGGATCGGCCTGGAGATGGTGCTGTTGCGGATGCTCGCTTTCCAGCCGGCGGGACCGGGCGATCCCGCGCCGCGATCGCGGCCGCGCACCCCCGTCAAGGCGCCGGGGGTCGAGAGTGGCATGCCGACACCGGCTCCGAAGCCTGTTGCATCCCCGGCGCCGAGGGCTGAACAGCCGACGCCCGCCGTTGCCGATGCGCCATCCGCGGAGGAAGCTACTCCCGCGCCCGAGACTACACCCGCGCCGGAGGCCGCACCCGCGCTAGAGGCCGCCGAAGCGCCCGCCAGTGCGCTGCCGGAGGGCGCGGCGGACGAGTGGCACGCGCTGCTCGATCAGCTGGGTCTGGGCGGCATGGCCTATGCCCTCGCGACCCAGTGTGTCTGGGGCGGGCGCGAAGGGGAGGTGGTTACACTCCGGCTGGACTCGGCCCACGAGCATCTGCGCAACGCGTTGTTCGAGGCGCGGATTGAAAAGGCCCTGGGCGATCATTACGGCGCCGCGGTCCGCCTGAGGATTCAAGTGGGGGAGACCGGCGGTGTCGACACGCCGGCGGAGCGTTCAGTCAAGGCCGAGCAGGAACGGATGGAGGCTGCGCGCCGGGCCATCGCGGAGGATCCTCATGTGGCGGCCATGAAAGAGGCCTTCGACGCCCAGGTGATGGACGATTCGATCCAGCCCGTGCGCTCGCAATCGGGCGATTCCTGAACGCGGCGTCCTGCGGCGCGGAGTTGGGCCTGCCGTGGAGCGAAATACGCAGGGACTTGATGGAATCTTCGAGTTTGGTGTATTGACGAACGGGCCGCGGGCTCCAAGATCACCAAAGAGGCGGTTTACCCCGCGCGGCGGTCGCGCGGATTCATGACAAATGCAGGTTAGGAGAGACGACATGAAAGGCGGTTTGGGAAACCTGATGAAGCAGGCCCAGAAGATGCAGGAGGACATGCAGCGCGCCCAGGAGGAAATCGCGCGCATGGAAATCACCGGCCAGGCCGGGGGCGGAATGGTGAGTGTGATCATGAACGGGCGCCACGAAGTGCGTAAGGTCGATATCGACGACAGCCTGTTCGAGGACGACAAGGACATGATCGCCGATCTCGTCGCCGCCGCGTTTAACGACGCCTCGCGCAAGCTCGAGGCGGAGGTACAGGAGCGCATGTCCGGTATGACCGCCGGCATGGGCCTGCCCCCGGGCATGAAACTTCCTTTCTGACGGCGCCGCCTCACGAGGCTTCGTTCCATTCCGACCGGGTATCCTAATGGCCTTCTCGCCGCTGATTGACCAATTGATCGAGGGCCTGCGCTGCCTCCCCGGCGTAGGGCCCAAGTCTGCCCAACGGATGGCCTTTCACCTGTTGCAGCACGATCGGCCCGGAGCCGTGAGGCTCGCCGGTGCGTTGGAGCGGGCGGTGGAGAACGTTGGCCGTTGCGGCCGTTGCCGCGTGCTGACGGAGGAGGCGGTTTGTCATATCTGCCGGAACGCGTCCCGAGACCAGTCACTGCTGTGTCTGGTGGAAAGCCCGGCGGATGTGTTCGCCCTGGAGCAGGCCACGGACTACCGGGGTCTGTATTTCGTGCTCATGGGTCACCTCTCGCCGTTGGACGGCATCGGCCCGGGCGAGCTGGGCCTGGATCTTCTGGAGGAGCGGCTCAAGGAGGGGGAGGTGGCGGAGATGATCCTGGCCACGAACCCGACCGTGGAGGGCGAAGCGACCGCTCAATACATCGCGGAGCTTGGAAGGGACTATGGTGTCCGCGCGAGCCGTATTGCCCATGGTGTACCGGTGGGCGGCGAGCTGGAATATGTGGACAGTGGGACTCTTTCCCATGCCTTCATGGGTCGCCGCGACTATCAATAGTCAAGGAGGAGGCGAATGACCGATTGCATCTTCTGCAAAATGATTCAGGGCGAAATCGAACCGGACGTGGTCAAGGAGACCGACCGCGTTATCGCGTTTCGCGACATCAATCCCCAGGCGCCGGTCCACATCCTGGTGGTCCCCAAGGAACATATCGCCACGGTGAACGACCTTTCCGACGAGCACGGCCCCCTGCTGGGCGAGCTGTATCTCGTGGTTCGGGATGTGGCGCGCGAACAGGGGTTCGCGGAGGACGGCTTCCGCACCGTGATGAACTGCCAGGAACAGGCGGGGCAGGCCGTATTTCACATTCACCTGCACGTGTTGGCCGGCCGACGCATGCACTGGCCGCCGGGCTAGAGGCCCGCCTCAGACCGCCAGGCCTTCGGTCAGTCGGTGGAAACTCTCGAAGCGTCGGGGATTGATATGCCCCGCTTGTACCGCCTCCTTGATGGCGCATTCGGGTTCCTCGCCATGCCTGCAATCACGGAACCGGCAATGCCCCAGGTGCGGGCGGAACTCAATGAATCCCCTCTCGATTTCGGCGAATGAAAGCGGTCCCAGTCGGAGCGTGCGGATGCCCGGAGAATCGATCAGGGCGCCTGCGCCCTGGAGATGGTAAAGCGTGGTGGCCGTGGTGGTGTGCCGACCTTGGCGGCTTGCGTGGGACAAGGTCGATGTGCGCAGTTCCAGGTCCGGCACCAGGGCATTGAGCATGGAGGACTTTCCCACCCCGGAAAGTCCCACCAGGATGCTGGTGTGCTGGGCCAGATCTTCCCGGAACGCGTCCATGCCCAGCCCGATACGCGCGCTCACCTGGCGCACGGGATACCCCAGGGCGCGATAGGGCGCCAGATACACGGTCGATGGCCGCCAGCGCAAGCTCGTCGGCGAGATCCACCTTGTTTACCGCGAGATGGGTTTGCACGTTCAGATGCTCGCCCAGTACAAGGTAGCGATCGATGAGATCCGGATCGGGCGCGGGTTCGACGGCGGACACGACGATCATCCGGTCCACGTTCGCTGCGATGGGGCGCGATTGGCCCCGGAAGTTGGTTCGGGCGATCTGATTGCGCCGCATATCGACGGATTCAATCACGCCTTCGCTGACCCCGGTGGAATGCCACAGGACGTGATCGCCGCAAACGGGCTGCGCCGATTTGCGCCGGGACGTGCACCGCCAAAGGCTTCCATCCCGCGCCTCGACGATGCTCTCTGCCCCGTAGTTGACGATTACCAGCCCGGCGTTGTCCGACATTAATGTATCCTGGCCTGATATCGGCCGTATGTTTATGGAAGACTCACCCCGTGGTGGGCCCGCGCCGCGGCGACCAGGTTTGGGTATCCGGCCTGGTTCTGCCGAGCATCGCCGGCTAATCGTACGGCGGCGCTGCATTCATTGTCGTGGCCGCATCAAAGGATTCAGTGAGTTCCTGGGGGTCGGCGATCGGCAGGCAGCATAGCCTTTGCTAGAATCGCACTCAACAGCATTGCTTATCGCGCTGTTGCCGACCGTGTCCCTCCGAACGGTCCCATTTTGAATGTCGAAGGGAGTCCCTGATGTCGCAGAGTCCGCAGAACCTGATATGGATCGACTTGGAAATGACCGGGTTGGATACCCAGCGGGACTACATCATCGAGATTGCGACGGTGATCACCGACAGCCAACTCAACGTGCTCGCCGAGGGTCCCGTGTTGGCCATCCACCAGGGACAGGATGTGCTCGACAGGATGGATGACTGGAATACCAAACAGCACGGCGGCAGCGGCCTGACCGACAGGGTCCGGCGCAGCGAAATTGACGAAGCAGAGGCGGAACGCCGGACGCTGGAGTTTCTCAAGCGGTATGTGCCGCCACGGACTTCGCCCATGTGCGGCAATAGCATCTGCCAGGATCGACGTTTCCTGGCTCGTGCCATGCCCGAGCTCGAGGCCTATTTCCACTATCGCCACATCGACGTCAGTACGCTCAAGGAACTGGTGAAACGGTGGGCGCCGGAGGTGGCCTCCGGATTCAAGAAGCAGGGTAGCCATCTGGCTATGGATGACATCAAGGACTCCATTCGCGAGCTACGCTACTATCGTGACACCGTGTTTCGCGTGCCGCCAGAGACGTTTTTGCAGGACAGCGAATAGGGAAAAACAAGTTGTGGCACGACGCAGGAAGGCGGTGCCAGGGCTCCGGGAGGGCCTGATGATGCGGCGAATTCGGTCGTGAAGCTCGCGGATCAATTCAAGTTCTTTGTGATACTGGCCGGTATCTTCATCCTGCTGATCACCGCCAAGCATGGCCTGCTGGCACGGCTGGGCCTGGACGGATCGCTGGTGGCGGCGGTGATCCTGTCGGTGATCTGCGCGGGGCTGCTCGCCACTCAGGGTTGGGTCTTTGTCGCCCTCGCCTTTGTCCTGCTGATCACGGGCCAATCATCACCGGACACGGCGCGTTTCCTGGGGATACAGGAAGACCACCTGTTGGCCTTGTTCTTCGGAGTGGTGCTGGCACCTTACGTACTGGAGAAATTGGAGTGACACCACCCGGCTAATGCCGGGTGGTCCGGATCATTTTTCCACCGGGGTGTCGGGGTCGTTTCCCCACTCCGACCAGGATCCCGGATAGCCGCGTACCCGCTCGAACCCAAGATTCCTCAGCATCACGAAGGTGTGGGCGGAGCGGTGGTGGGTCTGGCAGTGGGTGATCACTTCCTTGTCCGGCGTCACTCCGCGTTCCTCGAGCATGCGGAGCAGTTCCTCCGGCTCCCGGAAGCGCAAGTGCCGGCCCTGGTCCATGGTCTGGATCCACTCGAGATTGACGGCGCCGGGGATATGGCCGGCGCGCGCCGCGCGCTTGTCCTCGCCGGCGTATTCGCCGGGGGAGCGGGCATCCAGGATCACGGTGTCCGGATCCTCCAGGCGGCTGAGCACGTAGTCCTTGTCGGCGACGACGTGGTCTTTGAGCCGGGCTTGGTAATCGCTCGCGTCCGCTTTGACCGGTCCGGCCTCGACGCGGCGCTCCTCGTTGAGCCAGGAGTGCAGGCCTCCGTTCAACAGCGAATAATTTGCGTGGCCCACCGCCTCCAGCGTCCACAGCAGGCGGCTGGCCCGGCCGTTGCCCTCGTCGTCGTAGGCGACCACGTGTTTGTCAGGCGTCAGACCCAGCTCGGAGAAGACCGCGCTCAACTGCTCCTCGGTGGGGAGCAGGCCCATGGCCGGTGGTTGTTGACGGGTGATTCTGCGGTATTCCAGGTGGACGGCGCCCGGCAGGTGGGCCTGTTCATAGACCGACGGCGTGGACATGTCGACGACCAGCAACCAGGGTTCGCCCAGATTGCGTTCCAACTCCTCGGGTTCCACCACCAACGGCAATCGTCTCTCGCTCATCAATTACTCCCTTGCGCATAGCGGCTCGCGTTGCTCGGCACCAAACCGGCAGATGGCCGTTGCCTCTTCCGTTTCCTGGGGGTGGTGACGCCGGCCGTCAATGCCGCTAACGGCGAACGGCGACCAGTTCCAGCCAGTGTTTGACCGGCAGACGGCTGGCTTCCGCCAAGTGGGTCAGGCAACCGATATTGGCCGTAGCGACCATGTCCGGGTTGCCGGAGTATAACGCGTCCAACTTGTTGGTACGCAACTGCTTGGACAGTTCCGGCTGGAGCACGGAATAGGTTCCCGCGGAGCCGCAGCACAGGTGCGCGTCGGGGACCGGTGTGACTTCGAAGCCGATGCGGCTCAGCAGCGCCTCTACTCGCCCGGGGAGCTTCTCGCCGTGCTGGAGCGTGCACGGTGCCTGGAAGGCGATGCGCCGCGGTGCATCGGTGCTGGGCTCGAGGCGATCGGCGTATTGTTCCAGCAGCTCCACCGGGTCCAGGGTCAAGGCACCCACTCGGGCCGCCTTGTCGGCGTATCGCTCGTCGTTGCGCAGCAGGTAGCCGTAGTCCTTCACCTGGACGCCGCAGCCGCTGGCGTTGACAACGATGGCGTCGGCGCCCGCTTCCAGGTGGGGCCACCAGGCATCGATATTGCGGCGGACATGGGTGGCGGCCTCTTCGGGCGCCCCCAGATGCTGGCTCACCGCGCCGCAGCAGCGGCTTTCGGGAGTGCGGACGATATCGATGTCCAGATCCGCGAACAGGCGGGCCATGGCCGGGTTGATGGTGGGCGCCATGGCGGGCTGAACGCAGCCTTCCAGCGCCAGGACCTTGCGGCCGCGATTGGCCGGGGCGGGCCACGGCTGCGCCTTCTGTTTCGGCGGGACCTTCGCTTTCAAAGGTGCCGGGACCAAGGGGCGGAAGAACTGGCCGGCGCCGAGCAGGGCTGCGAACAGGCGTTTGCGGGGGAGCAGCCCCCGGAGCGCCTTACGTGTCCATCCGGCCCGAGCGGAGCGCGGCACCTTGTGTTCCACCAGTTCGCGGCCCAGGTCCACGAGCTTGCCGTACTCCACGCCGGAGGGGCAGGTGGTTTCGCAGGCCCGACAGGTCAGGCAGCGATCCAGATGAAGTTGGGTCACGTCCGTGGGCTCCTGGCCCTCGAACACCTGTTTCATCAAATAGATACGCCCCCGGGGGCTGTCCAGCTCGTTGCCCAGGAGTTGGTAGGTGGGGCAGGTGGCCAGGCAAAAGCCGCAATGGGTGCACGTCCGCAGGATGCGGTCGGCTTCCTGGCCTTCGGGCGTTTCTTTCAGGTAGTCGGCAATCCAAGTCTGCATGGCATTATTTACGCGAAGGTTAGAGGTCGCTGTACATTCGGCCGGGGTTGAGAACACCCTCGGGATCGAACGACCGCTTCAGATTCCGGTGAAGGTTCCCGATGGCCGGGGCCAGGGGGTGAAAGCGCTCGGCGTCGCCCGCGTCACCGCGGAACAGAGTGGCGTGTCCGCCCAGCCGCTCGGCGGCGGTGCGGATGTCGCCGGCGGGCGCATCACTTCGCACCCAGCACAACTGGCCGCCCCAGTCGTAATAGATGTCCCCGGCGCGGTTCGGGTCGGGGGCTCAGGGGAGGGAGTGCGATACGCCACAGGTTTGTGACCGGGCGCAAAGAAATCCAGTTCCTGGTCCCGCAGCGCCCGCCAATAGTCGCCGCCCTGGGCGAGGTCGTCGCCGCCGACGGCCTTTTGCGCTGCCCGGACCGCCTTCTCGGAGCCGGACAGGCGAACGTACAGGCACTGGCCGTCGTGGGCGGCGGCGGATACGGGATAGCCCGCCTTTACCCAGGTTTCGAGATCGAAAAAGGCGTCCTCGGGATCCCGTTGAAAGCGCAGAGTGGCCTCGTGTTCCGGAACCGGCAGCAGTTTCACCGAGACCTCCAGGAGGACGCCCAATGTCCCCATGGCGCCTGTCATCAAGCGGGATACATCGTATCCGGCGACGTTCTTCATCACTTCGCCGCCGAAATGCAGGACCTCTCCGCGGCCGTTGACGATGCGGCTTCCGAGCACCATGTCGCGAACGGCACCGGCATAGGGCCTGCGGGGGCCAGACAAGCCCGTTGCGACGGCGCCGCCAAGGGTGCCGTGGCCGCCGAACCGGGGTGGTTCGAAGGGGAACATTTGTCCGTGCTCGGCCAGGGTGCTCTCGAGATCCGCCAGCGGTGTCCCGGCGCGGGCGGTGAGAACGAGCTCGGTGGGTTCGTAGTTGACGATGCCCCGGTGACCGCCGATGTCCAGGGTGCGGCCGTTGACGGGGCGGCCGTAGAAAGCCTTGCTGCCGTGTCCGGTAATGGAAAGGGGCTGTCCGTCCGCGGCCGCCTCGGCGACCTGGCCGGCGATGGACTGAGTGAGATCGTTGCTGGTGTCATTCATGGGCGGACGTACTCAGAAACGTTCGATGTCGGGGTGGGGCAGCTTGCCGCCATGCACGTGCATGGCGCCGAACTCCGCGCAGCGATTCAGTGTGGGGATGGCTTTGCCCGGGTTGAGCAGTCCCTGGGGGTCGAATGCCGCCTTGACGGCGCGAAATTGATTGAGCTCCCCGGGTTGGAACTGCACGCACATCTGATTGATCTTCTCCATGCCCACGCCATGTTCGCCGGTGACGGTGCCGCCCACTTCAACGCATAGCTCCAGGATCTTGCCGCCCAGCTCCTCGGTGCGCTCCAGTTCGCCGGGGCGGTTGCCGTCGTAGAGCACCAGGGGGTGTAGGTTGCCGTCGCCGGCGTGGAAAACGTTGACCACCCGTTGACCGTATTCGCGGCTGAGATCATCCATGCGCCGGAGCACTTCGGCCAGTTTGTTCCGCGGGATGGTGCCGTCCATGCAATAGTAGTCCGGCGAGATGCGACCCACGGCGGGAAAGGCGGCCTTGCGGCCCGCCCAGAAGCGCTTGCCCTCGGCGTCGTCCTGGGCGACGCGGATCTCCGTGGCACCGTGATCGGTTAGCAGGCCGCGGACCCGCTCGATGGCGTCGTCCACTTCCGCTTCGATGCCGTCCAACTCGCAGATCAGAATAGCCGCCGCGTCCACCGGATAATCGGCGTGGACAAAATCCTCCGCGGCGCGAATGGCGGGGTTGTCCATCATCTCCAGCCCGGCGGGAATGATGCCGGCGCCGATGATCCCCGCCACCGCGTGACCGGCGGCCTCCACGTCGTCGAAGGCGGCCAGCAGAACCCGATGAGTGGGCGGCTTGGGCAGGAGCTTGATCTTGGCCTCGACGATCACGCCCAGCATGCCTTCGGAGCCGTGAGCGATTGCGAGCAGATCGTAGCCGGGGCTGTCCGGGGCCAGCGAGCCCAGGGTGACGATTTCGCCGTCCAGCGTGATCATGGTCACTTCCAGCACATTATGGACGGTGAGCCCGTATTTCAGGCAGTGCACGCCGCCGGCGTTCTCGGAGATATTGCCGCCGATGGTGCAGGTGATCTGGGAAGAGGGGTCCGGCGCATAGTACAGGCCGTAGGGCGCGGCGGCCTCGGATACCGCGAGATTGCGCACGCCCGGCTCGACGGTGGCGATCCGGCGATCGGTATCGATCTCCAGGATGTTCTTGAACCGCGCCATGCTCAGCAGTACGCCCTGGGGATGGGGCAGGGCGCCAGCCGACAGGCTGGTCCCCGCGCCCCGGGCGACCACGGGGACCGCCAATTCGTGGCAGACGCGCAACACGGCGCGGACCTGCTCCACGCTTTCGGGCACCGCCACGACCAGAGGCAGCTGCCGATAGGCAGCCAGGCCATCGGTTTCGTAGGGCCGCATGGCCTCGGTCTCATCCAGCAGGCTCTCGCCGGGGAGGATTTCACGAAGCCGGCCGACCAGGGTTTCGCGGTCTACCTGGAAGCGGCAGTCTTCATCGCGATATACGGAGCTCATGGTAGGCCCTCTGTGGTCTTTGAGGTGACGACAATGTAGCAGATCAGCACCCCGCCGCCCTCATGACGGAGGTGTCAGGTGGAATTTCCACGTTGTCAGGACAAAAAAAGGGATGCGCTGCGCATCCCTTCTTGGTAGGCATCGTCCGCTCCGGGACTTGACTGCGCGAGGCGGCTACGACTCCAGTTCCCGGCCCGCCAGATACAGCCAGGTCTCCACCACCGTGTCGGGGTTCAGGGAGACGCTCTCGATGCCTTCGTCCATGAGCCAACGCGCCAGTTCGGGATGGTCCGACGGCCCCTGACCGCAGATGCCGATGTACTTGCCCTGTTTGCGGCAGGCCTGGATGGCCATGTGCAGCAGCGCCTTGACGGCATCGTTGCGCTCGTCGAAGAGGTGTGCGATCAGACCGGAGTCGCGGTCCAGGCCCAGGGTGAGCTGGGTCAGATCGTTGGAGCCGATGGAGAAGCCATCGAAGTGTTCCAGGAACCGGTCCGCCAAAAGGGCGTTGCTGGGCAGTTCGCACATCATGATCAGCTTGAGGTCGTCCTTGCCGCGCTCCAGGCCGTTTTCCCTGAGCAGCCGCACGACTTCCTCGGCCTCGTCGACGGTACGCACGAACGGGATCATGATCCAGGCGTTGCGCAGGCCCATTTCGTTGCGGACCTTCTTCAGCGCGCGGCATTCCAGCTCGAAGCAGTCCCGGAAGTTGTCGGAGATGTAGCGCGAGGCACCCCGGAAGCCGAGCATCGGGTTTTCCTCGTGCGGCTCGTATTGTTCGCCGCCGATGAGGTTGGCGTACTCGTTGGACTTGAAGTCCGACATGCGCACGATCACGGGGCTGGGGGTGAACGCCGCGGCCAGGGTGGAAATGCCCTCGGCCAGCTTGTCCACATAGAACTGCACGGGATCGGCGTAGCCCGCGGTCTGGGTGTCGATCACCTGTTTGATGTCGTCGTTCTGCCGCTCATAGTTGAGCAGCGCCTTGGGGTGGATGCCGATCATGCGGTTGATGATGAATTCAAGGCGGGCCAGGCCCACGCCGGCATTGGGCAGGCTGGCGAAGTCGAACGCCCGATCCGGATTGCCCACGTTCATCATGATCTTGAACGGCAGGTCGGGCATGTCGGCCAGGCTGATCTCCTTGATCTCGAACTCCTGGCTGCCGGCATAGATGTAGCCCGTGTCGCCCTCGGCGCAGGAGACCGTAACTGCCTGGCCGTCGTTGATGGTTTCGGTGGCGTCGCCGGCGCCCACCACGGCGGGAATGCCCAGCTCGCGGGCAATGATGGCGGCGTGGCAGGTGCGGCCGCCGCGGTTGGTGACGATGGCCGATGCCCGCTTCATGATCGGCTCCCAGTCCGGGTCGGTCATGTCCGTGACCAGCACATCACCGGGCTGGACGCGGTTCATCTGTTTGATGTCGTCGATGATCCGCGCCGGGCCGCTGCCGATGCGTTGGCCGATGGAACGGCCGGTGGCAACGACCTTGCCGCGGTTCTTGAGGTGGTAACGCTGGAGCACTTGCCCCGCGTCGCGGCTCTTCACCGTCTCCGGACGAGCCTGGAGGATGTAGAGTTTGCCGTCCTGGCCGTCCTTGCCCCATTCGATATCCATGGGGCGTCCGTAATGCTTCTCGATGATCAGGGCCTGCTTGGCCAGATCCTCGACTTCAGCGTCGCTGAGGGAAAACTTCAGGGTTTCGGCCCGATCCACATCAACGGTCTTGACCGTTTTGCCATGAGCCTGATCGCCGCTGTAGACCATTTTGATGGCCTTGCTGCCCAGATTGCGGCGCAGAATGGCGGGACGACCAGCTTCCAGCGTGGACTTGTGGACGTAGAATTCGTCGGGGTTTACGGCGCCCTGGACCACGGTCTCGCCCAGGCCGTAGGAGGCGGTGATGAACACCACGTCCCGGAAACCGGATTCCGTGTCCATGGTGAACATGACGCCGGCGGCGCCGATATCGCTGCGCACCATCTGCTGGATGCCCGCGGACAGGGCGACCTGGCTGTGGTCGAAACCCTGGTGGACACGGTAGGAGATGGCGCGGTCATTGAACAGGGAGGCGAACACGTCCTTGATCGCGAGCAGGACGTTGTCCAGGCCGCGTACATTGAGGAAGGTTTCCTGCTGGCCGGCGAAGGAGGCGTCCGGCAGGTCTTCCGCGGTGGCCGAGGAGCGCACGGCGAAAGAAGGCTCGCCCTGGGTGTTTTCCTCCAGCTTGCGATAGGCGGTGACGATTTCCTCGTGCAGGCGCTTGGGGAAGGGCGTCTCCACGATCATGTTCCGGATCTTCTCGCCGGTGACCGCCAGGGCTTCGACATCGTCCACGTCCAGGCCGGCCAACTCGCCGTTGATCCGGTCGCGCAGGCCGCTGTCGTCGAGAAAATCCCAATATGCTGCAGCGGTGGTGGCAAAGCCTCCAGGGACCTGGACGCCCGCGGCCGCCAGGTTGCTGATCATTTCGCCGAGCGAGGCATTCTTGCCGCCGACGCGGTCGACGTCGTTCATGCCCAGCGAGTCGAACCAAATCACGTAGTCCTGCAAGGTCTTTTCCCCCTGTTGAATGCGAGGCGTGCACGCATTTGAGGCGACACCGGTCGTTGCCATGGCCACCGGCACTATTCAGTGGATGCTTAACCGATTTGTAGCCGCCGTCCGTTTCAGGGCCGTAATCCTACGAAAACTCAGGCCGTTGCGTAACCCCCTGAAATGGAATTCCCCGGGAATTCGGCGTGGTGCGCCTTCTCCACATTCCAGCTATGGGCTACGATGCCGGAAAAACACCGGTGCGCTTCCCCCGCAAGGGCGATGCTTCCCGCGTGTATCCTCGCGGCGTGCCGGCGGCGTCGCGCCTTCCCAACCGGATTCCAACGCCTATGAAACGAACGGTTTTCTTCATCTCCGATCGAACCGGCATCACCGCCGAAACCCTGGGGCACAGTTTGATGACCCAGTTCGACGTGGATTTCGATCAGGTCACCCTGCCTTTCGTCGACAACCCCCCGCGCGCACAGAAGGCGGTCGGGGAGATCAACAAGGTCACGGAGACCACGGGCCATCGGCCCATCGTGTTCAGCACCGTGGTGGGCGCCGAAGTGCGCGACATCCTGAAGACGGCCAATGCCGCCTTCTTCGATTTCTTCGACATATTCATCGCGCCGTTGGAGCGCGAATTGGATACGCCGTCGTCGCATACCGTAGGCCGTTCCCACGGGCTGCGGGATAATAACACGTACGACGTGCGGATCGACGCCATGAACTACGCCTTGAACCACGATGATGGCGTCACCACTCGTCACTACGAGGATGCCGACGTTATCCTCGTGGGTGTCTCCCGTACCGGCAAGACACCGGTATGCATCTACATGGCCCTGCAGTTCGGCATATATGCGGCCAACTACCCGCTGACGGAAGAGGATCTGATGAGCACGCGGTTGCCGAAGAAGTTGCAGCCGTTCCGGAGCAAGATCTATGGTTTGAGCATTCTCGCCGACCGGCTTCATCAGATACGCAGCGAACGCCGGCCCAACAGCCGCTACGCGTCATTGCAACAGTGCCAGCTGGAAATTGCCCGCGCCGAGGCATTGTTCAAGCGTGAACGGATTTCCTGGGTCAATTCCACCACGGTCTCCATCGAGGAAATCGCCACGACCATTCTTCATGACACCAAGATGAAAAGGCGGGTTTACTAGGGCCCACCGGCGAGCCAGCGCAAGGATCGTCTGGACTGTTTGTCGCGGTAAAACTGAGTCGCGCGTCCCGGGAGGGTCACGGGCCGTGTGCTAAGATCGGGAGCTATGAAAGTACGAGTTCGAAACCATCCGCTACTGGAGACTTTGCCCACGCGCAGCTTTGCCACGTTGATGGAGCTGTACGAGAGCAACTATATCCAGCTGCGGCGGTTGATCCCTCATCTGGACGAGCTCGCCGATGCCGAGGTTTCCAGCGTGCCGGGGGCGGTGGATCTGCATCTGGCCGTAATCGAGCGGGCGCCGTACACAACGACGCTGGCGCTTACCCATTACTTCGGCAGGGGCGAGCCCGGCGGGGCGACGCCGGATCTACGCGTTCGCATTTATCACGATGCGCGCACCGCCGAGGTGATGCCGGATTCCGACCTGGAACACTTCCAGCTTTGGGAGGGGAAGCGGCCCAAGCCCAAGACCTTGTCCTGGCGTTGGGAGTTGAACCGCTTTCTCAATCGGTGGTTGACGTATTGCCTGGCGGAAGGCCACGGCTTCCAGCGCTCGCGCGGGGAGCAAGCGATATTTGAACCCGCCGGCTGAGTCTGCGCTTGACCGGCGCCGGACGAGCCGATATATCTATTCCCCACCTCCGAATAGGGTTTTAGGAGTGAAGCACTCCCCGCTATGAAACTTTCGACCAAGGGCCGCTACGCGGTCACCGCCATGATGGACCTTGCGCTGCACGAAGGCGAGGGGCCGGTCACCCTGGGGGATATCTCCCAGTGTCAGGGGATTTCCCTGTCATATCTGGAGCAACTTTTCGCGCGCTTGCGCAAGAGTGGGCTGGTCAGCGGCGTACGCGGTCCCGGCGGCGGCTATAGGCTGGCTCAGGGTGCGGACTGCATTACCGTGGCCGACATCATCATCGCGGTGGATGAAAACGTCGATGCCACGCGCTGCCGAGGCAAGGAAAACTGCCAGGGCGGCGATCGATGCCTGACCCACGATCTGTGGACGGAGCTGAGCGGCCAGATCTACGATTTCCTCAATGGCATCACCCTGGCGCAACTGGCGCAGCGGCCCAGCGTGTTGCAGGTCGCCAAGCGACAGGATCGTACCCACGACCGCAAGGTCTCGGCCTCATCCTCCATGGTCTGAGGTCTCCCCTCGACTCGCCTCTGCGGCTGGCTTGCCGTTATTCCGTAGCGTGAATGCCGGGCGCCGATGTGAGCGCGCGGAGCTGCCGGGTGCGGGTGTCGTCCCGGGGCCGGCGGCGGGGCAGTTCGGGGGTCAGGCGGGCCAGGGCCTTTTCGGCGGTGGCCCGGGCCGCGGTCAGTTTCCCGCCGTAGAGGCTGAGCAGTGTCGGCCGATCCGTATCGTCCACCAGGAATCTGGACTCCCGGGAGCGGGCGTGAAGTCCTTCCTCGGTGGTGGGCAGTACCCGCAGTCCCGCGAATGCTTCGGCGACCGGTGCCGCCGCCAAGCGCGGAAAATGAGCGTTCGCCGCCCGCAGCAGGTAATCCACCTCCCCGGCCAGCGGCTCAGCCGCGTCGGGGTTGCCGTCGAAGGGCGTTTCCGTGGTACCGACCAATGTCCTCTCTCCCCAGGGCATGAGGAATACCCCCCGAGCGTCCTCGGCTTCTACGTAGTAGATGCCGCGTCCCAGGTGGGCGTCCAGGACCACGTGAGTTCCCTGGACCAAATCCATGGGAAGGGCCGGCGGAGCGCCCCGGATCAGCGCCTGGGTCTGGTTGATCCAGGGCCCGGTGGCGTTGAACAAGGCGCGGGCGGTCAATGCGGCGGTTTCACCACGATGTTCGTAGTTGACCTGCCAACCCGTGGCGAGCCGGCCGGCGCCGGTGAAGCGGGCCGGTACCAGACAGTCGGCGCCGAGTTCCTCCGCCGAGCGCAGAGTCGCCGCAGTCAGAGCGCGATCGTTGGTCTGGGCATCGAAGTAGGAAAACACGGCCTGGAGGCCTTCCGTGTTGAGGCCGTCCAACGCATTCCAGCGCCGCCGGGGGACGAGGGCAAAGCGGTTGACGGATCGCAGGCCCCCAAGCAGTGAATACAGCGACAGGCCCATTCGCAGTTGCCAGGGGCGGTGCCGGCTGTGGCGATAGAGTGGTACGTAGAATCGCTCGAGATGCACGAGCTCGGGGGCGCGTTGCAACAGGATCGACCGTTCTCGCAGGCTTTCGCGGACCAGACCAAGGTTGCCGGTTTCCAGGTAGCGCAGGCCGCCGTGGATGAGCTTGCTGGACCGGCTGGAGGTGCCGTAGCCGGGGAATTCCCGTTCCAGCACGGCCACTGTATAGCCGTCGGCGGCCGCCGCTTCGGCCAGACAAGCCCCGTGGATGCCGGCGCCCAGGATCGCGACGTCGTAAGCCGGGATCAAACTGTCCGACCCCCGGCCCCCGCGAGGCTGTCACGGAGCCGGGCCACCGACGCCGTTTCCACCCAGCGAACCCCCCGTTTCACCAGGGCCGGCAGGGCTTCGGGATCGTTGACTTCGTATACGGCCCACTCCCAGGAGCCGGCCTCCAACGGCGTAGCCCCCGGCGGTAGCCGGATATCGCGGCAGAAGAGATAGTCCGGCGCCAAGGTATGGGCGCGTTCCAGTTCGGCCGTGTCGTGCCGATGAATGACCCAACCCACGGGAACCTCGGCCATGGAGCGGGCCTGCTGCAGAACCCGCGCGTCGTCGCAAAGAATGACCCGACGTGCTCCCAGCAGCGCTGTTTCATCCAGAACACGCTCCACAAATGCCGGGATATCGCAGCGTTCCAGGCTTTCCGTCTTGATCTCGATAAACGCCAGCACGCCGGGGGCGTTCTCCAGTACGGCATTGACGTCGCTTAATCGGGGAATGGTTTCGCCCCGGAATCGCTCGGCGAAACGCCCAGGCTCATGGGCGCTGGTGGCCAGGACCTGATCCGATGCCAAGTCGAATACCAGCCCCTTTTCGCCGGTGGTGCGTTCAAGGTCGGCGTCGTGAAGAATGACGGGCACCTGGTCCGCCGTCATCTGCACGTCGAACTCCACGCCGTCGGCGCCGGCTTCCACGGCTTTGCGAAGCGCCAGCAGCGTGTTCTCCGGGTAGAGCTCCCGAAAGCCGCGATGGGCCATGATCAGCGGTGCGACGGACATGCGAACCCCCTCCCTGATTGATGTTCAGCTGTGAGTATGGGCGTTGGCGCGGTGGTTTCCCAAGTCCGTTTTCAGAAGCGAGGTCCAGAAGGCGTGGCGGCGCTGCAGCGCCTGCGACCTATCTGAGGGTCGGAATAGAGCGCCATCCGATGTGGCGGGTGACTCCGGAGGGACGCCCAGCAGGGTCGCCAGGCCCCGCGCCGTGGCTTCGGATTCGCTGGGACGCCAGAGTTCCCGGACCAGCAGATCGGCGAGGACCTGGCAGAGTCGGTCGGACCGGGCAAGGCCGCCGGTGGCGACGGCCCTTGGCGCGGGATCGACGCAACGGTTCATGGCGTCCAGATTGCGGCGGACCAGGAACGCGATGCTTTCCGCGACGGCGAAATAGCGTTCCTCGGGACCGCCCGAACCGTGGAAGCGGCTGGGAAGGTCGGGAATCCAGTCGGGCGACCCCAGGCCGCTGACGGCGTTAATGAAATAGGGTGCGGAAGCGGCCGCGGGCTCCCAGTCCTGCAGGCTGGGTGGCCGGTCGTGGGGAAACAGCTCGATGGCGGCCCAGGTCAAGGCCGCGGCCGCGCCGTTGACGGTGCCCTCCAGCGCCAAGGCAGGAACCCGGGCCGTGGGCAGACGGGCTTAGCAGCAAGTCGCCGGCGGACGGTGGGGGCTTGTGCAGCGGTCGCTGCAGAAATGCGCCGGTACCCAGATTCAGATAGACGGTGTCCGTAGCCGGTGGACCCGCAGCCCACGGCACCGCCGCCTGATCGCCGGTGACACAGGTCAGGGGGATGCGCCGGCTGCCCAGCTCCAGTCGGCCGAAGGTCCCGAGCGACTCCGCCGCCGGTGGCAGGGTGGATGCCGGCACCGCGAACAGCTCCAGCAGCCGGGGCGACCAGTTCCGGTCACGCAGGGACCAGAGCAGCGTGCGCGAGGCGTTCACCGGGTCGGCTGTGTCGGTCTGCGCGTTCGTCAGGCGCCGCACCAGATAACTGGCCAGCGGGCCCCAACGCAGCCGGCCGTCGCCCAGCGCACGGGCGACGGCCGGGATGGAGGCCAGGCAGGCGCGGTACTTGAACACGCCGTAGTGGGCGTTGGGCCGCAAGCCCGGTAATCCGGCGAAGCAGGTCCAGCGTGGGCTTGTCCTTGGGCAGGTGGACCTCACCCCGGCGATCCTGCCAGCTGATCGCCGGGGTCAGGGGGCGAGCGTCGGCAGAGTCCCAGCACAGCATGGTGGAGCGCTGCGTGGCGAGACCGGCGCAGGTCACGGGCAGGTGAGCGGGAATCTCGCCCAGGGCCTGTTCCGCGGCGGTGACCAGCGAGGTGACGATTTCGTCCGGATCGTGTTCAGCGGTGGTTTCGTCGCGCCGGGTGGCGACCGGTACCGCGGCGGTTGCCAGATGCGTACCGTCGTTTCCATATATGACCGCGCGGGAGCTGTGGCCGCCCTGATCGAGGCACAATACGGCGGAGCGGATCATGGCTTCAGTCCTTGGTCCGGGCGGTGGAGCGGTCAGGCGCGGAAGCGTTCAACCAGCCGCCGCAGGTGGCGTTCCCACATGGGATTCCGCCGGCCCCGATAGCGTAGCAGGACGTAGACGTCGGTGACCGCGCGGATTTGCGATGCGAGATCGGGGCGGGCGCGGGCGACGCGCCGGGCGTAGTCTTCCGGGCCTTCAGCTTCCGCTCGGGGCAGGCCGGCGCGAGCCAGTTTGTGACAAAAGACCTGGTAGGCCTCCCGCGCCGGATCCCGTTCCCGGGCGCGGCGATCCCGCAGCAGCAGTGCGCTGAGCAGGCCGAGGATGCCCGCGAAAGCCGTTCCCAGCGCCAGGCCCATTCGTGGCAGCGAATCCAGCCCCACGCCGTTGAGCAGTTCATGCTGAAGGTCGGGTCCATAGGCCAGCACCCAGCGGGTCCAGGCCGTGTTCACGGTATCCCAGCCCAGCCGAAGGTCGGCCAGCCACGAGCCGCCCGGACGGGCCATCAATGGCACATCATCCCCATCGGTAACCGCCGCTCCCATCCCCAGTTCGATCCGATCGGGGGAGACCCAGGCGGTGGGGTCCTCGCGGACCCAGCCTTTGCCCGGCAGCCAGACTTCGGCCCAGGCGTGGGCGTCCGATTGACGCACGATCATGTAGTCGGACAAGGGGTTCGTGGTGCCGCCCTGGTAGCCCGTGACCACGCGCGCGGGGATGCCGGCCGCGCGCATGAGGACCACGAAGGCGCCGGCAAAGTGCTCGCAGAAGCCCCGCCGGGTGTCGAACAGAAAGGCGTCCACGGCGTCTTCCCCGTCCAGACGCGGCGGGTTCAGCGTATAGACGAAGGGCTGCTTGCGAAAATAATGCAGAGCCTGATTTACAACGTCTCCCGGCGTCCGAGCCCGCTTGCGCCACTGTCGAGCCAGGGCGTGGGCGCGGGGATCGCGGTCGAAGGGCAGGGACAGGTCCCGCCGCGCCTGTTCCGGCCCCAGTGTCGGCTGCAGGCGGTAGCGAAGGACGGAACCGACGCTGTAACGACGCGGTTCGTGGATGGCGCGGTCGGCCAGGAGCTCCATGGTGGGACTGACGCGGGCGTCCGGTGGCGGTTGCACCGGCATGTCCAGCGCGAACAGCCAGCGATGGTTGTGAGGCTCCAGGATGACGCTGTAGCGCAAGGGTGCGGACAAGGGCTCGAGGCCGACGGCCGGTTGGTCGTCCGGGCGGCTGAAGCTTTTATGGTAGGACCAGGTTCGGCCGTCGTACCAGTTCAGGACGGGGCCGCGCCAATAGCGTTTGCTGCGGGGCGGCGCCGCGTCCTGGAATTCGAACGCGGAAGGCCACGGCGTCGGACCTGCTGAGTTGGCTGATGCTCCCCGGGGACATGGTGTCGCCAAGCCCGGTCACGCCGGCTCCGGCGTCCTTGGGCAGGCCCCATAGCGGGCCGCTGACGCGGGGGAAGAGGACAAACAGAACCACCGCCAGGGGCAGGGCCTGGAGTAGCAGCGCGGCGGCCAGGCGGGCGTGGCGGAATGGGCTCTCCGTGCCGGTGGGGCGGTGAATGGCGATCAACAACATCGTGGTCGCCCATGTCGTGGCCAGGAGATAGAGGATGGCCGGAGGCGATTGGTAGTACAGGAATTGGGTGGCGATCAGGAAATACGCCAGGAACAGGATGATGGTGGTGTCCCGGCGGCGGCGCATCTCCAGGAGTTTCAACGCGCACATTGCGGTGAGCAGGGCGACGCTGGCATCACGGCCGAGGATGGTTCCATAGCTCAGGTACACCCCGACGCTTGCCGCGAGGGTGAGGCCGATCCGCACCAGTCCCGGCGGTAGCCGCCCGCCGTGGACCGCGAGTGAATAGCGCCACACCCCGCACACCACGGCCGCCGCGGTCAGCCACGGTGGCAGGTGCGCCGCGTGCGGCGCGACGATCAAACCCAGCGTGATCAGCAGGATCAGCAGGGTGCGGTGGGGCAACAGGGTGGGCGTGCGGCGGTCGGTCAAGGCGAGTACCGTGCCAATGCTTCAAGGCAGCGGTCGCGATGCGCGTTGCCCCGGCCCGAGGGGATGTCGGCGCCCGGCAGACTCAGGCCGTAGCTGTGGCCGCGGCGCTCCGCGTCCAGGATCCATCGGCAGAGTCGGCCGAGCCGGGATTCGGTATCCAACCCCTCGGTGTCCGACCAGTCGAAATGGTAGCGGTTGCCGCCGCCGCCCTGGAACTGCTTGGTCTGAAGTTCGGCGCCACGGGCCAGGGTCCGCCACGCGACGTGGCGGGGGGAATCGCCCGGCTGATATCGTCTCAGCCCGCGGAAATCGTCTTCGCTGCCGCCCTGGCGGGTCCCGTGGGCAATGTGTCCATGGGTCGGGGGGCGCGGTACCGCGCCCGATTCAGGTGCCGGATAGACCAGAACGCTAGCCTCGGGCCGGATCCAGGTCCAGGCCCGGAACAGGCCGGTGGGGAATTGGCTGAATACCGCCACCCGGTCCAGTCGCGCGACTCCCCGGCGGTGGGTGGGCAGGCGCACGACAATGCGGCCGCCGCGACCGCTCCCGGTATCCGCGAAGCCTTGCACCCGGTCGCCGGACTCCACGCCGATGCCGTAGCGCGGCCGCCGGCCCGGGTTTTCCAGGCGCACCGGGAATGCTGCGGCTTCACCGGCGAAAACGGGGTGTGCGGCGTCGATGGTGACGCGCAGGCCGGCCAAAGTCCGGAAGGTATGAACGATGGCTACTGTCGCCATGGCGCCGAGGAGGAAACACAGCATGAATACCAGGCTGTTGCTGTAGTTCACGGCGCCCAGCCACATGACCAGCAGCATCGCCGCGAACGCCAGGCCGACCCGCGTCGGCAGGATGTAGATGCGTCGGTAGTGGAGCACGGCCACCGTTTCGCGATCCGGGGCCCGGCGGTCCGCCCAGCGGTGAATGGCGTGTTTCAGCGCGGCGCTAGTGTGCATGGTTCATGACAGTCGGCGAGGGCGGGATGAAAACCCGATCACGGAATGGGGACGGCTTCCAGCATTTCGGTCACCGCGGACTGAGCCCCCCTGCCACCATGTTCCGCGTGTTGCTCCCTGAGCCGATGGCCGACCACGCTGGGAAACACGGCCTGGACATCTTCGGGCAGGACGGAATCCCGTTTTTGAAGCAGGGCCCAGGCCTTGGCCGCACGGATCAGGGCGAGGCCGGCCCGGGGCGAGAGCCCGACCCGGAAACGGCCGGAGCCGCGGCTATGATCCAGCAGCGTCTGCACGTACTCGATCAGCGCGTCCGAGGCGTATACGGCGGCAGCGGCATCCTGCAGCGCGGCCAGGTCCTCCGGCTCAAGCGCGGGCTGCAGCCGCTCCAGCATGATGTGGCGGTCTTCGCCCCGGAGCAGCTCCTGTTCGGCGCGGCGGTCCGGATATCCCATTTCGATGCGCATGAGGAATCGATCCAGCTGCGACTCCGGAAGCGGGAACGTGCCCACTTGGCTGCCGGGGTTCTGGGTGGCGATGACGAAGAACGGGGCGGGGAGGGGGCGGGTCTCGCCTTCCACGGTCACCTGTCGCTCTTCCATGGCTTCCAACAGCGCGCTTTGGGTCTTGGGGGTGGCGCGATTCACTTCGTCCGCCAGAATCAGTTGGGCGAATACGGGGCCGGGATGGAACACCAGTCGCCCGCTGTCGCGTTCGTAGATGGATGCGCCGATGATGTCCGCGGGCAGCATGTCGCTGGTGAACTGGATGCGCTGGAAGTCCAGGCCCAGCAGGCGGGCAAGCATATGGGCCAGGGTGGTCTTGCCGAGCCCGGGAAGATCCTCAATGAGCAGGTGTCCGCGCGCCAGAAGGCAGGCCACGCATTGTTCGATCTGCCGGCGCTTGCCCAGGATCACATGGTCGGCCTGCTCGATCAGTTTCAGAATACGCTCGGACATGAGGGGCTCTTGTGGTTGGGCCGTGGCCTTTGTTACTCGGTGAGCAGGCGCTCCACCACGTGTCGCAGATTGGTGAGGTCGAACGGCTTGTCGCACAGAGCGGATACACCCGCCTGGCGGACCGATGCGAGGCGCGCGTGGTCCTGCTCGCCGGTAACCATGAGTACCGGCAGATCCGGTTGCGAGCTCTCCTGGCGAATGAATTCGACCAGCGCCTGACCGTCCATGTCGGGCATGTTGTAGTCGGTTACCACCAGGTCGAAATTGTGGGTGCCCAGGATATCCGACGCCTCCAGTCCGTTGCTCGCCTCTGTGATCCGTTCGATGCCGGAGTTGGTCAGGACCTGGCAGAGATAGCGGCGGGAGAGCAGGCTGTCGTCGACCACCAGCACGGCCAGGTCCTCAACGTCCACATGCTCCAGTTCCAGGGGCGTGGGATCGACAAAATCCACCGTAGCGTACAACGCCCGTTTCAGATCCTCGGTGCGAAACGGCTTGGAGAGGATGGCCAGTACGCCGGCCTGCCGAATGGATTCCAGGTTGTGGGGATGGCGCTCACTGGTGACCAGCATGAAGGGGATGTCCTCCAGCCGGGGATTCTCGCGAATTTCCTGAATCAGCAGGGAGCCGTCCATGTCGCCGAAGTACATGGAACTGATCACTAGGTCCGGGACGTGGATCTCCATGGCCGCCAAAGCCTCGGAGCCGGTGGCAACGCCGTCCACCTTGCGGATGCCGGCCTCCTGGAGGCGTTGCACGATGATCTTGCGCTGAGTGTTGGAGGGCTCCACCAGCAGGATGGTCAGGTCTTCAACGCTGATATGGTGATTCATGACGCCAGGGGCCCGCATTGTGAGATCCGGAGCATCGCCGCGAATTCGTGTCTGTCGGCCGTAGCCTGTCGTTCAAAGAGTGCCATTGCCGGTCCCATTTGAGCTCCCGTTTGCCCGCCACGGCCCAGCATAACCGAAAGCCAAGGCCGGGGGGACGGAACGCCGCCGCATTTTCGGTGGACGCCTCGCTGGGAGCTGCCGAGGCTTCACGCGACACGGTGCCGGGTAATGGATCAGCCTTTCGCCAGCGGGCATAATACGCCTCCTCGCCCGGCACAGGCAGTGCGCCGGAACCCGAGTTTTGGCGGCGGGGCATGCCCGGGCCAATGCGACCCTGGTCACGTAATCATTACGGCCAGTTGTATAGGCTGAGGGCATCGCATGGCACGCGCCAGGGCAATTCGGCCCGGCGCGGCGCCCCGGACAACGGCTGACGGAGAGCAGCGTGCGGCAGCGACTAATAATAACAATTACCGATTTCCGCGGTTCCAGACACTATTCGTTCAACCAGATTGTACGGAAAGTCGCCCTGGTATTCGGCCTGACGGCGCTGGTGGCCGTGATCGGTGGTACGGCGGCCATCGTCTGGCTCAATGGGCAGGTCGATGATCTGGAAGCAAAACGGGATCAGGCGCTCAGCGAATACGCGCGTCTGATGACGATCAACGGCAGCCTGCAGGAAACGGTGGACAAGCAAAGCACGAGGCTGGATACGTTCACTAATCGCTTGCAGCAGGTGGAATCGTTAATCGGCCTGCGCGCCGACGATAATGTCAAACTCCACCAGCGTTTGAATACGGCGACTCACACCGCCTTGCTGAAGACCACGCTGCTGCGGAACGTTCCCAACGGTTCGCCGGTGAAATATCGCGGCGTGACCAGCAGCTATGGCTGGCGCGCCAGTCCTGAGGATGGAGAACGGGAGTTCCATCCGGGCGTGGATCTTCGGGCAGCCAAAGGGACTCCGGTCCGGGCCCCGGCCGACGGCGTGGTGGAATACGCGGGCTACCACAAGAAGAGCGGGTACGGGAACCTGCTGATCATTTCCCACAATTACGGGTTTCGCACCTTTTACGGTCATCTGGATCGGTTCGCGGTGGAGTCGGGAGACTTCGTGCGCAAGGGGGATGTGGTGGCCTACACCGGGAACACGGGGCGCAGCCAAGGCCCGCACTTACATTACGAAATCTGGCAAATTCAGCGCAGGCTCAACCCCTTGCCGTTTGTCAAGTGGAGCCTGAAGAACTACGACTCGATCTTCGATAAGGAGGCGCATGTCAAATGGGACTCTTTGGTGGAGGGCGTTCAGCAACGCCTAAGCATGCAGGAACAACGGTTGTCGCTGTTGGGACCAAGTTTGTCGGCGACGTCGAACTAGAGGGCACGCTGCATATCGACGGGGCGATGGAAGGCACCATCCGCTCCGTGGGAGCGGTCTCCGTAGGCCAGAGCGGCCAATTCAACGGCGAGGTCTATGCTGACCGGGTCGTGATCAGCGGCTTCGTGCGTGGGCGGGTTGAGTGCGAAATGCTCGAGATCGTGGAGAAAGGCAAACTCTACGGCGAGGCTGTGTGCAACGATTTTGTCATCGAGCCGGGCGGGCATTTCGAAGGTGAGAGCCGGTCCAAGGGGCAGGTGACCAGCCCGGCATTAAGTCATGTTGGCGAGCGGGGCGTTGAGCCACGGCTGGAGTCGAAGATTGACGCCGATGCGGACGAGGGCAGTTTGTCCGTTTCCACCGGTTGAACCGTTCGAGTGAATCAGGCCCGCGCGGCGGACAGGCGCCGCGCGGCGCGCCCACCGTGCCGGCAGCTCAGACCGTGACGCGGGCGGGTGAATAGATCAGCGCCTCCCTAGTGTCCCTTACCATTAATTCGCAGTGCTTCTGAGCGCCAGACTTGCGCTGGGGCTAGGCGTGTTCCGCCGGCAATGGCCGTCGCCCTTGCCAAGGGACACAACACCGCTCCGGGGCAAGTCTGGCGCTCCCGTGGGCGGCCCTGAGGTGTGCCCTGGCGTTGTTGCAGCTCTTGCCAAGGGCAACGGCCATTGCCGGCGAGCTGCGCCTACCCAGGACACGCCTCAGGGCCGCAGAAGTACTGCGAATTAATGTAAGGGACACTAGCGATAGTCGTGGGTATGTTCGGCTTCCAGCCAGTCCAGCAGGTCATCCCACTGGGCCCGTTCGACGTTAGCCCTGCTCTCTCCGAGTTCCTGAATTCCCAGACCTTCCTCGGCCGCACGCACGTAGAGTTGTGTATCCCGCAGCCGAGCCACCACCGGAATGCGGAGGCTGGTGAGGAATCGCTCCAGCTTCTCGAAGGACAGGGTGTTGGGCTTCACGCGATTGGCGATAATGCCCACCCGCACGTTCTGGCGCCTTGCCTTGCCGATCAGGAGAACGTCCCGCACGAAATCGGCGGCGGCCCGGATATCGATAGGAGAGGGTAGCACCGGAATCAATAGCGCCGTGGCACCCCGCAGGTGCTCCTGCAGGTCGGGCGCGGTTACGCCCGCCGGCGTGTCCAGGATCACCCGTTGAGTGTCCTCCGGAATGCGCATGAAGAACGTCCGGGTCACGTTGTGACGGCCAAAATCGTTGACGGCGACACCGTGGATGCCGGGGGCGGATTCCGGGCGTGCCTTCAGCCAACGGCTGCAGGAGTTCTGCGGATCGTGATCGAAAAGCACGGTCCGTAACCCCCGTTCGGCGTATCGGCTGGCGAGGTTGGTCGCGAGAGTCGTCTTGCCGGCGCCCCCCTTGGCGTTGAGGATCACAATCCGTTGCGGGGAATCCCCGCCGCCCCCGTTCGGATGGGGAGTTGCGGTGATGCTGGCACTAGTAACGTTCTCGCTGGAGAAGGGTTGACCCGGCGCGGCCTGGTCCAAACTCATTGTGCTTATACCCCAGGGTCTGCGTCGACGCCCCGGTGGCGAAGATTGCTCACCGGGATAATTTCTAAGTCTTGTTAAATCTTAGTGTTCTAGTCGGCCGATTTCCCAGAAAGCTTAGGCTCTTGGCGGGGTATTGCAACTGTTTCGTCTTGCTCGGGGGACTGTTTTGCGACGCCGTTCACTCATGCGCAGGCTTGCAGCGAGCCGGATACGGGATCCGTGCGCCGCGACAGGAAGTGTTTGGCATAGCGCGGCGCAAGATCGCTGACATCGAGCAGCATGAAGATATCGGCCACCTGGAAATCCGGGTCCAGGCAAGGCTCACCGCAGGCCTTCGCACCCAGCGCGACATAGGCTTTGACCAGCGGCGGCATCTTCGGGCTCGCATCGCGCGGGCTTCGATTTCGGGGGAGCGGGTGCCGCGGTTTTACACGCAGTTCCGGCGCCGCCATGTTTTTGCGGCGAAGCCGATCCATCACGGCATTGGCCTGAGTGCCGCCGTCGTTGATGCTCACGCTGACACAGCCGATCATGTAGTCGATCTTGTGCATGGCCACGAAGTCGGCCAAACCGCCCCAGAGGACGGCGATGGTCGGTCCACTGCGATAGTCCGCCGCCACGCAGGTTCGGCCCAGTTCAATCAGGCGTCCGGGCAATTGCAGAATATTGCCCAAGTCGAACTCCGAATTGGAGTAGAAGCTGCCGGCGCGCTCCGCCTGGTCCTCCAGGAGTATGCGGGTGCAGGCGATCACCTCGCCGCGTTCGACGTCTCGCACCAGGAGGTGGTCACAGAACGGGTCAAAACGGTCGCAGTCGTAGCCGTCGTCCAGGCTTTCGAGTTTTGCGCCCATTTCCTCGGCGAACACGCGATAGCGAAGCCGCTGCGCCTCCTTGATCTGTTCCGGGGTCGTGGCCAGTTCCGCCACCAGGCGGCGTTGGGTGGTGTCAGTCATCACCGCGGTCCCCATGCAGTCTCCTCCTAGTGCTCAGTGGATTGCCGGTCACAGTAGGCGCGCTATCTGACCGGGAGGTGACGTTTCGATGACGTTTGTTTGAATGGGGGTGATCGAAATGCCTATCAAGCGACGGCGCCCCGGGGGCTTGTGCGTCGATTCGGGCCGCCATGGGCTCCTTGATTGATGTTGTTGTCTCCATGGCTCGCATCTGGTCACTGCTTCCTTCCGGCATGGCCAATTTCGTCCATTGTTCATAACCATAGCAGAAATTCCCCGATCCAATCGGGGAGCGCGACCGGGTGTCTCCCTAGGTCATAAGGCGCCCATAACCTGCGTGGAGCGGGAACTCGCGCTAGCCTGACGGTGGATACTGTTTGATCAGGCGGTATTGCTTTTGTTGAAAACGGAAGAATTCCCGCACGCTGATCGGTTCGTATCCGCGCTGGCGGTTAAGATCGCCAATTTCGAATAACAAGGCCTGCTGCCGAAAGAGAATTCGATACACCTCGGACAAGGGCTGGTCCGGGTCCCATATGTGGATTGCTTCGGAGCCGGCACCGTTAATCTCGAAAATAGCGAAATTCTCCGCCCGGCTGAGTTCGTCCAGGGAACGGAAGCGCACGTCAAACCGGCCGTAGTAGAACTCCGGCATAGTCCGGGCGATGGCGTCGAAGCGCTCGGTGAGAGCCTGGGTGATGCACTCCTGGCCGTCCCGGTACAGCCCGCCAACGCGAATGCTGCCGATCAGGCTCAAGCGGACCACTTCACCCGCGGCCGGGACGGCCGAAAGGCGGTCGGCGTCCACGCCGTTGTGTTCCCGATGGCCCTGCAGATAGAGCTCGGCTTTCCAGCCGGCTCGCGGATCGCGCCGAATCAGTTCCTCAAGCGTTGACTGGCCGTCGCCCACCACGTAGGGGAAATAACGCAGCGTCACGGACATGACCCGGCCGTGTTCCTCGCCCGGGCGGCGGACATAGAAGACCCCCGCCTCGCCTTCGTAGGGCACGTATTGCTGGAGGAGGAGCGTGGCATCCCGGGGGTAGCTATCCAGGTAGTCCGATAGCTCCGATGCGTTGTGGACCAGGCGAACGCCGAAACCCTGCCAACCGATATCCGGTTTGGCAACGACGGGGAAATCCAAACCGGCATTGCGCATGGCGGTTAGCGCGTTGCCGGTCATGAATGCGCCGTTGCCGAAGGGGCCGTGGATGCGCAAGGTCACGAAAGGGGCGACCCAGCGGGATTGTTCATCGCCAATACTGCGCATCAAGCCGCTCTTGGATTCCCCCCAATAGCCGCCTGTCTCGATCAGCGGGTTGGCGAGAGCGGGAAGGGTCATGGAGCGATGGCGCAAGCCCATGATCAGCCAATGCATGACGACGGGGGAGTAGAACAGCAGCTGGGGAATCCGTTCCGCAGTCGAGACCCGGCGTGAGAGGGCTTCCAGCGAGGGCATGCCCTCAAGCGTAGCGGCGCCGGCGAGCCCTGCGTTGCCGGTGGCGATGGCCGCGTTTCGCCGGCGGCGAGTCCAAAGGGAGCTGAGTACCGGCAGAGTCAGGACCACGGCGAACATCAATGCCCAGGCCCAGTAGCCCATCTTGGGCACGGCGGCTTCTCCGAATCGCATGACCAGCAGGAACATGACCGGGGTGTAGATCGCCGCGGCCACCATGGAAATGCGGGCAAATCGCCAGAAAGAGATGCCGGACCAGCCGCAGGCAACGAAGGTGGGAAACAGCAGGCCGGGTATGAACCGGCACAGCGCAATCATCCTCACCAGGTTCTTGTCCAGCCAATGGCCGACTTCACCCACGCGTCCGCTGATGAACATGCGGCGCGCAACAGGCAACCGGCGGGCGGCGAATCCGAGGCTGTAGATCAGGAAGTCACTGGCAACCACCCCAGCGTAAAGGCTGGCCAGGGCCAGTGGAGCGGGAAGTCCCTTGTCCAGCACGAAGAGGCCGGCGGTGACGATCGCAAAGTCTTCGTGCGCGAAAGTCGCGGCGAACAGCGCAACGCATTGTCCTATCCAGGTTGCGAACCATAGGTGCGTCAGCATCACAAGTGAGTCGGCCACATCCCTTTCCTCTGGCTGCTCGTCTTCCGCCGAAGCGCGGGCGCGAAGCGAATTCCCGTTATACAAAGCCCTCTGGGCGGGATTCGTATTGTTCGGCGTGCGCCGGGTCGCCCCCTAGAAGGTGCGAATGGATACGGCGTCTTGCCCGATTTCGGTTGTTCCGCGCCCGAAATTTCTTAACGGCGCAGTATCGGCCCTTATGTGGCTTCAACGCAACGCTGGCGCAACCCCCCCCGCCGTGATTCCTCATCCGTTGCCCCCCGGGTCCGGATGGAGGAGCCAAAACGGAACGGACCCGCGCGGGGCGGGTCCGTGGGTTGTTTGGTGGAGGCGGCGGGAATCGAACCCGCGTCCGCAGGAGCTCTACCGTCGGATCTACATGCTTAGCCGGTCTATTGATTTCGCCGACCGCTACCCGACTGGCGAGGGAAAACGGTCAACTAGCCCGATTGATTTCACAGTGACGGGTGCGGGCGGAACCCGGCACTGCTAGCTTGTGTGCTACGACCATTGATTCAGGACCACAAGCATTCGCAGAATCAACGGCTAGCGGGATTTAGGCCGCTAGAGCGTAGTTTTCGTCGTTGGCAACTATGTTTAAGTTGGCCGCCTTTGTTTAACGAGGGAAGACGACTTCCTCGGCATGCACCTCAGGCTTTGCGACCTGCGTCGAAACCATGTCGCCCCCAGGTTCTGTAACGTAGACAGTGTACCGGAGCTATTGGTTCCCCGCGAGGCCTGAATTGGCCCCGGATGTTCGCGCCCGGCGCTACATCTTGTGTTTGAGGATCCGTTGCTTCTGGCGCTGCCAATCCTGTTCCTTCTTGGTGGCGCGCTTGTCGTATTGCTTCTTGCCCTTGGCCAGGCCGATATTCAGCTTGGCGCGGCCGAATTTCCAGTGCAGGTCCAGCGGGACGAGGGTGTAACCCTGTTGATCCGCCTGGCCGCGAAGCCGGCTGATTTCGCCGCGGTGGAGCAGCAGCTTGCGCGTCCGCGTCGGCTCCGGATGGATATGGGTGGAGGCCGTGGGCAGCGGATTGATATTGACGCCGATCAGGAACGCTTCGCTGTTCTTGATCAGCACATAGCCTTCCTGCAGGTTCACGCGTCCGGCGCGCAGGCTCTTGACCTCCCAGCCCTGCAGAGCGAGGCCGGCCTCCACCTTGTCTTCGATGAAGTATTCGTGGCGCGCCCTGCGGTTGACCGCGATCGAGCTGCCGCCGTCTTTGTTTGGTTTCTTTTTGCTCACGGGGCGCATTGTAACGATGGGGGCGGGCGGCGACCAGCGGTTGCCACTTCCCCCGCAGGTCGCTGACAATGGCCATCTGGGCGCGTGGTTCGGCATCGAACGGATCGAGGCGCTTCGGATAGAACAACTACTTATAAGGCTGGAGCGCCCTTGCTGTATCGCCGGTCACCACATGGACAATGGTCCTCGCGCTGGGTCTTCCTTCTGGCCGCCACGGGCTCCGCCGTGGGGTTGGGGAATATCTGGAAGTTTCCGACGCTGATGGCGCAACACGGCGGCAGCGCGTTCCTGCTTGTCTATGTGCTTTGCCTGTTCCTGCTGGGCGGTCCGCTCATGGCGGCGGAGTTGATGCTGGGGCGGCGCGGCGGGCAGAACCCGATCAGCAGCATGCGGGAAATCGCCCAAGAGGAGGGCCGGAGCCCCCACTGGGCCCTGATCGCGTGGGTCAGCGTGGCGGCGGGGTTCGTCATCCTCTCCGCCTATAGCGTGATCGGCGGCTGGACCATCGCTTATGTGTTCCGCATGGCGTCTGGAATGTTTCGCGCCATGGACGAACTTCAGGCCGCCGAGGCGTTTCGCGAGCTGACCAGCGATCCGGAGCGGCTGCTGGCCTGGCACACAATCTTTCTCCTGGTGGTGGTGTCCATCTCCGCCCGTGGTGTGCGGGAGGGGCTGGAGCATGCGGTGCGCTGGCTCATGCCGTTGTTTCTCGCCTTGCTGGTCCTGCTGGTCGGTTATGCGGCCACTACGCCGAATTTCAGTGACGCCGCCACCTTTCTGTTCAGGCCCGACTTCGCCGCCCTGGATGCCAAGGCGGTGCTGGCGGCGCTGGCCTACTCGTTCTTTACGCTGACACTGGGTGTAGGCGCAATGATGGCCTACGGCGCGTACCTGGATCGGGACACGCCGGTACTGCCCATCACGGCCTGGGTGATTGTGGTGGACACCGTGGTTGCGGTTCTGGCCGGGCTTGCTGTGTTTCCGGCGGTCTTCGCGGCCGGTTTGCATCCTGCCTCCGGGCCGCGGCTGATCTTTCAATTGGTGCCGGTGGCCTTTTCCCATGCGCCGGGCGGCGTTTTTTTTGGAACAGTGCTGTTTGTGGTGCTGGTTTTGGCGGCCTGGACGTCGGCCATTGCGTTGTTGGAGCCGGGCGTCGCCTATCTGGTGGAGCGCCGCGGGTTGTCCCGGCTGCAGGCGGCGGGATCGCTGGGGATCGTCCTCTGGTTTCTGGGTATTGCCTCCTTGTTGTCCTTCAATTTGTGGCAGGGCGTGAGGCCGCTTCGCGCCTATGCCGCCTTCGAACGAAGCACGATCTTCGATCTGTTGAGCTTCTTTGCGGCGAACATCGCGATGCCGCTGGTAGGCTTGGCGATTGCAATCTTCGCCGGGTGGATACTTCAGGCCGAATCGAACCGCTTGGCCATGGCTTCGGGCGAGGGCAGCCGCGCATTTTCGATCTGGCAATGGCTGGTTCGAATCACGGTGCCGCTGGGGCTGGTGTTTATTGGCCTGGATCTGCTCGGTGGGCTGGACATGCTTGGCAATCTGTTCAGATGAGAGGTCGGCCGAAGGTCGTGTTCGAGCGCTCCCTCTTCTGTTTGGAGCAATTCACCGCGTCGACCGCCAACACGTTCCGGCTCTCCGAGACCTGGCAATACTTTCCGAAACGTTAGTACCATACGGCCCGCTTTGGGACGGGTAACTGGTGAGAAGGGCTTTGCATGGCGACGATCTCGAGAAGCGCCCTGGTTCCTTACACGGCGGAATCGATGTTCGATCTGGTGGACGATGTGGACACCTACGAGGATTTCCTGCCGTGGTGCAAGGAGAGTCACGTCCTGTGGCGGAAGGATGATGAACTCAAGGCCACGGTTTGGATCTCCAAGGGCGGTGTGGAGAAGTCCTTCACCACAGTGAACCGGACCCAGCGCGGGAAGATGATCGAAATGCGCTTGGTGGAAGGCCCGTTTCGGCGCCTGGATGGATATTGGCGCTTTCAGGCGCTGGGCGACCAGGGCTGCAAGATATCCTTGGATCTGGAATTCGAGTTTTCCAATCGCCTGGTGAAGATGGCCTTCGGAAAAATCTTCAATCAGATCGCCAGCAGGCTGGTGGACGCATTCGTGGAGCGGGCCCATGACATCTATGGGTAACGAATTGACGGGCGAGACGGCGCGGTTGATCCATATAGAGGTGGCCTATGCCCGTCCGGACGAGCAGGTGATCATCCCGCTTGAGTTGGAGGAGGGCGCCACCGTTGCCGACGCCATTCGCCAATCGAAGATCGCTGACCGTTACCCGGAGATCAATCTGGATTCGAACAAGGTGGGGATATTCGGCAAGCTGGCCCGGCTGGACTCGGTGCTCAAGGCGCGGGACCGGGTCGAGATCTACCGCCCGTTGATCGCCGACCCCAAGGAGATGCGCAAGCAGCGTGCCGGCAGGAAGACCTGAATAGTCAGCTCTTGCCGGTGTTCGATCGCAGCGGACTGTCAGCGGGGAGCGCACCGCCACTGGCCGATTGCAGTTTGTCATCCTGGAAGAACAGGGTGAGGCGCTTCTCGGTCATGCTCTCGCCGCCGGGTTTGTTGGTGTAGACGTAGTCCCAGCGGTTTGGATGAAAGGGGTCCGTGATCGACGGCGTGCCCATGACGAACTGGACCTGGGATTTGGTCATCCCTTGCCGGAGCTTGGCGATGGAGTCGGCGTTCAGCACGTTACCCTGCTGCACATCCACGTGGTAGAGGAACGGTATGTCGTTCAATGAACAGCCGGCCAGCAGGGTGCAAGAGATGTATAATACGGCTGCGGTGAATCGCTTGCTCATCCGTCGTCGCGCTCGGTGGGTAACGAAAACTGCGGCGATGATAACGCAATAGGCCGTGCGGTAACACGTTACCAATCTTTCAAGACGCCTTGCCCCGTTTCAGCGGCCCCCAGAGCCGTCGCGGCAAGACGCGAGAAAGGTGGCAGTGTGGCGCCAGCGCGTCGGCCGCGCCTCACAGGCATAGCGCTCAGATTCTCTGAGACTGGGCAAGATTTCTTGAAAGGTTGGTAGAGCGGGGAGGTTCGGTGGAATCCAAAGACCTACGCAAGGCGGGCCTGAAGGTCACCCTTCCGCGCATGAAGATCCTGGATATGCTGGAGAACAGCGACAGCAGGCATCTATCGGCGGAAGACGTGTACAAGGCCCTGTTGGAATCCGGCGAGGATATTGGTCTCGCCACGGTCTACCGGGTGCTCACCCAGTTCGAATCGGCGGGCCTGGTGCAGCGCCATCACTTCGAAGGCGGGCAATCGGTCTTCGAGTTGGACGAAGGCGGGCATCACGATCACATGGTGTGCCTGGAATGTGGCGGTATCGAGGAGTTTTTCGACAAGACCATCGAGGATCGCCAGGAGGCGGTGGCCAGCAAGCATGGCTTCGCCATATCCGACCACTCGTTGATTCTGTACGGTCGGTGCAAGGAGTGCAGGGCGAAGAGTTCCAGTTGACGCGCCCCCGATTTGCCGCCCGGTTCAGGAGGCGGCGGCCTGTCCTTTCTCCACCATTTCCCGGGCGTGATTCATCGTGGCGGCGGTGATCTCGACGCCGCCCAGCATGCGGGCGATCTCCTCGATGCGCGCGTCGTCGCTCAGCGGAGTGACGCTGGTGGTGGTGTGTTCGCCCTTGCTGGCTTTTGCCACCCGCAGGTGATGGCGGGCCTGGGAGGCCACCTGGGGGAGATGGGTAATGCACAACACCTGGTGGCTTTCGGCCAGCTGACGCAACTGGCGCCCCACCACTTCCGCGACCCCGCCGCCGATTCCGGAATCCGCTTCATCGAAGATCAGTGTGGGGATGTGCGTGGCGCGCGCGGCCACGACCTGGATGGCGAGACTGATCCGCGAGAGTTCCCCGCCGGAGGCGATACGGTTCAGAGGGCCCAGCGGCTGCCCCGGGTTGGTTCGCACCTGATATTCGATAACATCCAGCCCGTGGGGCGCTGGCGCATCGGATTCCGTGGGCTTGACCGCAATATGGAACTGGGCGCCGCCCATTCCCAGGTCTTTCAGGTGAGCCGTGGTCTTTGAAGAGAGCTGCTGCGCGACCTTCTTGCGCCGGACGCGGAGCTCCTCCGCCAGCGCCCGGTAGTTTTTCTCCGCGGCAGCGCGTTCCTCGGCGAGGGCGGCAAGCCGGGATTCACTGCCTTGCAGCTTTTCGAGATCCTTTTCCAGGCTGTCGAGCACACCCGGTAATTCCTCCGGGCGAACATGGTGCTTGCGGGCCAGATCGTTGAGAGTCTGCAGCTGCTGGTCGATCCATTCCAGCCGGGCCGGATCGAGATCGGTGTCGTCGACGAACCTGCGCAGTGAATCCGCTGCTTCCTCCACCTGGGCCAGGGCGGAGGTCAGCATGTCGTAGCTGGCGGCCATGCCGCTGTCCACCTCCCGCAGATCTTCCAGCGCTCGGATGGATTGGCCGAGAATGGACTGGGCGGACTGCTCGTCCTCGTAAAGGGCTTGAACCAGGCGCTGGGATGTCTCGATCAGCTCGCCCGCATTGGCGAGGCGGCGTTGCTCCGCTTCCAGGCTTCCCTGTGCCTCGGTGCTGAGATCCAGCGCGCGCAGCTCGTTCAATTGGTATTCCAGGATCTCCTGGCGGGCCTGATGGTCTTGCTCGCCGCCCTGAAGCTCGTGTGTCTCACGATCGATCTGGCGCAGGCGCCGATAGTGTTCGGCAATCTGCGAGAGCAGCTCGCCATTGCCGGCGTATTCGTCCAAAAGCGCCCGCTGGACCTCCTTTTTCATCAGCGACTGGTGTTCGTGCTGGCCGTGCAGGTCGACCAGTTGTTCGCCCAGTTCCCGAAGCATCTGCAGCGGAGCGGGGCGGCCGTTGATATAGCCTTTGGAGCGGCCGTTTTCCTGGACAACCCGCCGGATCAGGCATTCATCGTCTTCGTCCAGGTCGTTTTCGGTCAGCCAGCGGGCGGCGGCGGGGCAGTCGTCTACAGTGAAACTGAGCATGACCTCCGCGCGATCGGCGCCGTGACGCACGAGGTCGGCGGCCGCGCGGTCGCCCAGCGCCAAGCCCAGGGCGTCCAGCAGTATGCTCTTGCCGGCACCTGTTTCGCCGGTCAGCGTCGTCATCCCGGGCTCGAATTCCAGTTCCAGCCGCTCGACGATGGCGAAGTCGCGTATGTGAAGGTTTGTCAGCATGGCCGCGGCTGCGGTTTCCTCTTGTTGATTGGTGCCGACATCCTGACCGTAGGCGGTGATCAGGTCAGATTCTGGTCGCCCCACCGCAGTTTGGCGCGGAGAATCTCGAAATAGCGATACTGCGGCGGATGCAGCAGCCTGATCCGCTTCGGATTCTGGCGCAAGACGATGCGGCTGCCGTCGGTCATTTCCATGTCCGCCTGGCCGTCGCAACTCACCCGCACATGGCGGTAGCTATCGGCGTGAACGGCAATCTCGATCTCGCTCTCGGCGTTGATAACGATGGGCCGATCGCTGAGCGTGTGGGGGCAGATGGGAACCATGACCACCGCACCCACGTTGGGATGCATGATCGGGCCGCCGCCGGCGAGCGAGTAAGCGGTGGACCCCGTGGGGGTGGCCACGATCAGTCCATCGGACCGCAGGCTGTTCAGAAGTTCGCCGTCCACGTAGGTCTCGAACTCGATCATGCGCGCCGTGTTCCATTTCAGGAGTACCACGTCGTTCATGGCCAGGCCGCTGCTGAGCACTTCGCCGTCGCGACGCACCGCCGCGGTGAGAAGCATCCGGGAGTCTTCTATGTATTCGCCCGCGAGCACGGTATCGATTTCGCCCAGATTGCCCGGCGAGATGTCCACCAGGAATCCCAGGCGGCCGCGGTTGACGCCCAGCAACGGCACGTCGTAATCCACCAATGCCCGCGCCGCGTACAGCAGGGTGCCGTCACCGCCCACCGCGACGGCGAGATCGCAGGATTCGCCGATCCGCGCCCGGGGCACGCTCTCGATGCCGGGGGCCGCGATCTCCCCGAGTGATTCCCGTTCCACGAGTACGTCGCGCCCGCCGGCGACCAGATGTTCGGCCAGGCGTGTGACGGTTTCGGCAACCCGGGGATCGCCGGGTTTGCCGATTATGCCGATGGTCTTGAATCGTTGGGTCATCGAGGTAATGAGTTCCTGGCAGCTCAACAGTGGACGAGCTGTAATTCGCGCAAGGTATCACGGCTGGGCGGGGTCGCCAATTGCGCGCCGTCCCGCTCACGCGTTGGACGATAATCGGCGCGCTCCAGCCGGCCGTCGAAAGGGCGGAGAGCCGGGGCGGGATCGGCTGTGCGCGTTGACAGTGCCCCGCCTTGTTGTTAGCTTTTTAGCACTCTTCGTCGAGAGTGCTAACAATTGCCAGGTTACTGGCTGGAACCCTGATGTCAGAGCAGAACACCACCCAAGGGTTGAATGAGCGTGCCCAGCACCTGCTGAAGGTCATGGTGCAGCGCTATATCCGGGACGGACAGCCCATCGGGTCCAGGGCCTTGAAGCGGGAATCCGGATTGGACCTCAGCCCCGCAACCATTCGCAATGTGATGGCGGACCTTGAGGATCTGGGGTTCGTCCGTTCGCCGCACACCTCGGCCGGACGCATTCCCACGGATCGCGGGTACCGGTTCTTCGTGGACAGCCTGCTCACGATCAAGCCGCTGGCGTTCGAGGATGCGGAGTCGTTGAAGATTAGGCTGGAATCGGAAGGGGGCTCGGAGGGGCTGGTGGATTCGGCTTCGAATCTGCTTTCCGGCCTGACACGGCTGGCCGGTGTCGTTACGCTGCCCCGCCGCAAGAGCAGTTCTTTGCGCCAGGTGGAGTTTCTGCCCCTTAGCGACCGCCGGGTGTTGGCGATCATGGTGGTGAACGAGCGCGAGGTGCAGAACCGCGTTGTACATACCGATCGGGATTTTCTGCCCGGCGAATTGGAACAAATGGCCAATTTCCTCAATGCCCAGTTCGGCGGCCGCGACGTGAGTACGGTGCGCGAGCGTCTGCTGGAGGGAATGCAGGCCGATCGCGAGAGGATGAATCAACTGATGGCTGCGGCGCTGGACGTGGGGCGCAGCCTCTTCAGTCAGGGGGCCTCGGACGACGACGGTTATGTGGTCGCTGGGCAGACCAATTTGATGGAATTCGCGGAGCTTTCCAACGTCGAAAAGCTACGGGAGCTGTTCGATGCGTTTGCGCGAAAGCGGGACATTCTGCACCTGCTGGATCGTTGCCTTACGGCCGACGGGGTACAGATCTTCATCGGCGAGGAATCGGGCTACGAGGTGTTCGACGGCTGCAGCCTGGTGACCTCCACCTACTCGGCCGAGGGCGAAGTCCTGGGTGTGCTGGGCGTTATCGGCCCGACCCGCATGGCGTACGACCGCGTAATTCCCATCGTGGATTTGACCGCGAAATTGCTCGGTTCCGCTTTGAATCGATCGGGCTGAGCCCCACTTCCAACGCAGAGCGTTGGGCCGGTGCCGGCTTCGAACTGAAATTTGGACATGTGGAGTAACTGGATGGCTGAGAAAGAACAGCGAGTAAACACACCGGAGGCGGAACGCGGAGCCGAGTCCGGCGCGGAAGTGCGCGAGGACCGAGCCGCGAAACCGGCCGAGGGCGGCGAGGCCGACCGGATCCGGGAACTCGAGCAGGAATTGGAAGCGGCCAAGGCGAAAGCGGATGAGAACTGGAACCAGTTCGTCCGGGCGCGGGCCGACCTCGAAAATGTGCGGCGCCGGACCGAGCGGGATCTGGAGCATGCGCACAAGTACGGCCTGGAGAAAATCGCGGCGGAATTGCTGCCCGTGAAGGACAGCCTGGAGATGGGCATCGCCGCGGCTCAGGATGCCAATGCCGATGTCACCAAGCTCACGGAAGGCACCGAGCTGACCCTGAAGATGCTTCAGCAGGTCATGGAGCGGTTCAACGTCCACGAGCTTAACCCCCTGGGGCAGAAGTTCGACCCGTCGCGGCACGAAGCCATGGCCGCCCAGGAATCCGCGGAGCACGAGCCGAACACGGTCATTCATGTGGTGCAGAAGGGCTATCTGCTCAATGATCGCCTGATCCGCCCGGCCATGGTGATCGTCTCCAAGGCATCGGATCAGTCCGGCGGTGGCGGCCAAATCGACGAACAGGCTTGAAAACAGGGGCTTCGCCCAAATTAAGCCAGACAAATTGTGGTTATTGACCCGCGGTGATGCGGGGACTGAAAAATTACGGGAGCAAAGATATGGGAAAGATCATCGGCATTGACCTCGGCACGACCAACTCTTGTGTCGCGGTTATGGAAGGCAACAAGACGCGCGTGATCGAGAACAGCGAAGGTGATCGCACCACGCCGTCCGTTGTGGCCTTCACCGAGGATGGCGAGGTTCTTACGGGGCAGCCTGCAAAGCGCCAGGCCGTGACGAACCCCCACAACACGGTTTACGCGGTAAAGCGGTTGATCGGGCGTCGCTACGAGGAAGACGTGGTGCAGCGCGACGTCAAGAAGATGCCCTACAAGATCGTCAAATCGGATAACGGCGACGCCTGGGTCGAGATCAACGGCAAGAAGATGGCACCGCCGGAAATCTCCGCGCGCACGCTGCAGAAGATGAAGAAGACCGCCGAAGACTATCTCGGCGAAGAGGTCACCGAAGCCGTGATCACGGTGCCCGCCTACTTCAACGATTCCCAGCGCCAGGCCACCAAGGACGCAGGCAAGATCGCCGGCCTCGAGGTCAAGCGCATCATCAACGAGCCCACCGCGGCGGCGCTGGCCTATGGCCTGGACAAGAAGCGCGGCGACATGAAGGTGGCCGTCTACGATCTGGGCGGCGGCACGTTCGACGTGTCCATCATCGAGATTGCCGAAGTGGACGGCGAGCATCAGTTCGAAGTGCTCTCCACCAACGGCGACACCTTCCTTGGCGGTGAAGACTTCGACAATGCCGTCATTGATTACCTGGTGGCCGAATTCAACAAGGAACAGGGTATCGATCTGAGCGCCGATCCGCTGGCCATGCAGCGCCTCAAGGAGGCCGCCGAAAAGGCCAAGATCGAGCTGTCCTCCAGTCAGCAGACCGAGATCAATCTGCCTTATGTCACGGCGGACAAGGCCGGTCCCAAGCATCTGAACATCAAGCTGACCCGTGCCAAGCTGGAATCCCTGGTGGAAGACCTGGTTCAGCGGACCATCGAGCCTTGCAAGGTTGCGTTGAAGGATGCGGGCCTTTCGGCCAAGGAAGTCGACGAGGTGATCCTGGTCGGCGGCCAGACCCGCATGCCCAAGGTCCAGGAGGCGGTCAAGGAATTCTTCGGCAAGGATGCGCGCAAGGACGTCAATCCGGACGAAGCCGTCGCCATTGGCGCCGCGGTTCAGGCGGGTGTGCTCGGCGGCGACGTCAAGGACGTGCTGCTGCTCGACGTGACCCCGTTGTCTCTGGGTATCGAGACCATGGGTGGCGTGATGACCAAGATCATCGAGAAGAACACCACCATCCCGACCAAGGCGAACCAGGTGTTCTCCACCGCCGAGGACAACCAGACGGCGGTGACAGTGCACATCCTTCAGGGTGAGCGGGAAATGGCCAAGGACAACAAGTCCCTGGGCCGCTTCGATCTTTCCGATATTCCGCCCGCGCCCCGCGGCGTCCCGCAGATCGAGGTGACCTTCGATATCGACGCCAACGGCATCCTGCATGTGCACGCCAAGGACAAGGCCACGGGCCGCGAACAGTCCATCGTCATCAAGGCCTCCAGCGGTCTGAACGACGACGAGATCGATCGGATGGTCAAGGACGCCGAGGCCCACGCCGAGGAAGACCGCAAGCTGCGTGAGCTGGTCGAGGCCCGCAACCAGGCGGACAATCTGATCCACGCCACCCGCAAGAGCCTCAAGGATCTGGGCGACAAGGTGGCCGATGACGAGAGAAAGGATATCGAGTCCGCGGTCGAGGCCCTCGAGGCTGCGATCAAGACCGACGACAAGGCCGAGATCGAGTCCAAGACCCAGGCCCTGAGCGAGAAGTCCGGAAAGCTGGCAGAGAAGCTCTACGCCAGTCAGGGCCAGCAGGGCGGCGGTGAGGCCGGCGGCACGGAGCAGGGCTCCAAGGCCGGCAGCGACGAGGATGTGGTCGACGCCGAGTTCGAGGAAGTCAAGGACGATCAGAACAAGTAGGCCGATATCCGGCCGGGGGGCGGGTCCGCTCCCCGCCGGCTTTTTTCGCGGAGGGGGCAGGATCGTGTATCCTGCGCCCCTCTCTGCGTGTACAAATCGATAATTCGCGGCGCAGGCGCGCCCCTACCCTAGGCGACCACTGGCAGCATGGCGAAGAAGGACTATTACGAAATTTTGGGCGTGGCTCGCAACGCCTCGGAGGCCGAACTCAAGAAGGCTTACCGCCGATTAGCCATGAAATACCATCCGGACCGCAATCCGGGTGACACCGACTCCGAACACCGTTTCAAAGAAGCCAAGGAAGCCTACGAAATACTGGCGGACCCGCAGAAGCGGGCTGCCTACGATCAGTTCGGCCATGCTGGTGTCGATCCCAGCATGGGTGGCGGTGGCGGCTTCCACGCGGGTGCATCCAATTTCGCGGACATCTTTTCGGATGTGTTCGGTGACATTTTCGGCGGCGGCGGGCCGGGGGCCGGCCCTCGTGCCTACCGCGGCGCGGATCTCCGGTACAACCTGGAGTTGACGCTGGAAGAAGCCATTCGCGGCACCGAAGTCACCATTCGGGTGCCGACGCAGGTTTCGTGCGAGGTATGCAACGGCTCCGGCGTTCGCGACGGGAGTTCACCGCAAACCTGTCCGACGTGCCACGGCCACGGCGATGTCCGGGTTCAGCAAGGCTTCTTTTCCATTCAGCAAACCTGTCCGCGGTGCCAGGGCACCGGCTCGATCATCACCGACCCCTGCGGCACCTGCCACGGCCGGGGCAAGGTGGAGGAGCGCAAGGATCTTTCGGTGAAGGTCCCGCCGGGCGTGGATACGGGTGACCGCATCCGCTTGACCGGTGAAGGCGAACCGGGCGAGCGCGGGGGTCCGCCGGGCGATCTGTACGTGCAGATCATGGTGAAGGCGCATGCGCTGTTCGAACGGGACGGCGAAAACCTGCGCTGCGACGTGCCCGTGAACATGGTCGTGGCCGCCTTGGGCGGGGAAATCGAGGTTCCGACCCTGGACGGGCGTGTAACACTGCGGGTTCCGCCCGGTACCCAAAGCGGCAAGGTCTTCCGGATTCGGGGCAAGGGCGTGACTCCCGTACGAGGCACTACGCCGGGGGACCTGCTGTGCAAGGTGACGGTGGAGACGCCGGTGAATCTCACGGGGGAGCAGAAGGATTTGCTGGAGAAGCTCGGAAAGAGCCTGGACAAGGAAGGCGATCGCCACAGCCCTCGGACGAGCTCCTGGCTGGATGGCGTGAAGAGTTTCTTTGAAAACATGAAGTTCTGACCAGCCCCCGCAAACCTCGAACAAGACATTATCGGCCAGGGAGATCCCAGCATGGTCAAGATCGGTATTCACGGCGCCGCCGGCCGCATGGGTCGCTCGCTGATCGAAGCGGTACACAATCAGGACGGGGTGGAGCTGGCGGCCGCGGTGGAGCGCCCCGGCCATGCCCTGATGGGGGCCGATTGCGGTGAACTCATCGGCGCCGGTGCCTTCGGTGTGCGCATCGGCGACGATGTCGGCGCTCTGGTCGATGCGTCCGATGTGATCATCGATTTCTCCTCGCCCGAGGCGACGCTCGCCAATGTGGCGGCCTGCCGTGCCGCCGGCAAGCGTATCGTGATTGGCACCACCGGCTTGGATTCCGGCCAGAAGGAGCGCTTGGCGGATGCCGCCAAGGACGTGGGGATCGTGTTCGCGGCGAACTACAGCGCGGGCGTGACATTGAGCCTGAAATTGATCGACATGGCCGCCCGCGCTCTGGGAGACGACTTCGACGTGGAAGTCATCGAGGCCCACCACCGGCACAAGGTGGACGCGCCGTCCGGGACGGCCCTGGCCATGGGGCAAGTGCTGGCCGACGCCTTGGGCCGGGATTTGGACGACTGCGCCGTATACGGTCGTCAGGGGCGGACCGGTGAACGGGACCCCAAGACCATTGGCTTCGAGACCATCCGCGGCGGCGACATCGTGGGGGAGCACACGGTGATGTTCGCCGGGGTGGGTGAGCGCATCGAGATTACCCACCGAGCCTCCAGCCGCATGACGTTCGCCAACGGTGCCGTTCGGGCGGCACGATGGATTGGCGGGCAGGGTGCCGGTCTGTACGACATGCTGGACGTGCTCGGCCTGCGGTAGTGCCGACGACGGTCGGGCATGCGCAAGACGCTGCCCGGCCGCCATGAATCCCCTCCCGATCCGCCCGGCTGGACCAGCCTCAGGCTGCCGATCCCCGGTCGTGTTGCGACGCGTCACATCTTCCCACTCCGCCCCCCCTTGTGCTTTGATCCCGTATCCCCACTCCTGTCTATGAGAGCGGACGAGTCGTCCGTCCAGGGCCGTACAGGAGCCGGTCCCACGCTGCGGGAAGCGGCGTATCCGGGCGACGAAAAAAAGGAGCGATTCAGAGCGGACATATTGACCAAGGGAGAAGCGGGTTCGCCGCCGCGGTGAGCCAACACTCTCCCCGCCGAAAGGTGAATTTGGTGGAGGTTAGAGCCATGCAAGCGAATCGAAGAGGGGAAAAGGGGGCTGTACCGTTCAGAAACGGCCGGTTGCACTGCATCGAGCGACACTGGTTTTTCTCGACGCGAGGCCAACGGCTTAGTGGCCCCTTTCGTGACCAGGATGAAGCGGAATCCGCACTGCAGGATTACCTTCGTCGGTTGAGCTAGGGTTCAATTCAGGGACCGAGTCGTCCCCGAACGGGCCGGCGGCCGAGGGCTGCCGGCCTTTTTAGTAAGCGTTCAAAGTGTATTGCCCCGGTATACCGGAGGCGAAGCCCATTCGGCGGCGTGCTCAGGCCGCAAAGAGTTCCACGAGCAATTGTTCGTAGATGAGAGATAGCTGGTCGAGTTCATCGACTCCGACGCATTCATCGATCTGGTGGATGGTTGCATTGATGGGGCCGAGTTCGATGACCTGGGCGCCGGTTGGGGCGATGAAACGGCCGTCCGAGGTGCCGCCGCCGGTCGAAAAATCGATGTCGCCCGGGCTGACCGAGGCGATGGCGGTGGCCACGGCGTCCAGCAGCGGGCCCCGACTGGTGACAAACGGCCGCCCCGAGAGTTGCCAGCGGATGGCGTAGTCCAGATCGTAGCGCTTGAGGATCTGTTCAACCCGGTGCTGGATCTGTTCGGGCTCCAGTTCCGTGGAAAAGCGAAAGTTGAAGTCCAGTTCCAGCGCTCCGGGGATGACATTGGTCGCCCCGGTTCCGGCGCGGATGTTGGAGACCTGAAAGCTGGTTCGCGGGAAGTGATCGTTTCCTTCGTCCCAGGTCGTGCTGGTGAGCTCCAAAAGCGCCGGGGCGAAGGCGTGTATCGGATTGAGCGCCTTCTCCGGATACGCCACGTGGCCCTGAACGCCCCTTATGGTCAGGCGGGCGTTGAGGGAGCCGCGGCGGCCGATGCGCACGGTATCGCCCAGGCGGCGGTCGCTGCTGGGTTCGCCCACCACGCACATATCGATCTGTTCCCCCCGCTGGGAAAGCGTCTCCATGACCCGGGCGGTGCCGTCCACGGCCGGGCCTTCCTCATCGCTGGTGATCAAGAATGCGAGGGAACCGCGATGATCGGGATGGGTCGCGACAAAGCGCTCGCAGGCCGTGACCATGGCCGCCAGGCTGCCCTTCATGTCGGCGGCACCCCGGCCGTACAGGCGCCCCGAGCGCAGGGTGGGTTCGAACGGCGGGCTGGACCAGTCGGCTTCATCGCCGGTGGGCACGACGTCGGTATGGCCCGCAAACACGAACAGTGGGAGTTTCTCGCCCCGGCGTGCCCACAGGTTTCTGACTTCACCGAAATGCAGGAACTCGGCGTGGAAGCCGAGAGCGGCGAGGCGCTCCTCCAGCAAATCCTGGCAGCCGGCGTCGTTGGGCGTCACCGACGGGCGGCTGATCAACTCCATGGCCAGGTCGAGAGTAGTCGACATTACGGGGCTCCAGCGGCCGCGAGGGCGGCCCGATAGGCATCGGCGTCGAACCCGATCAAGACCTGGTCGCCAACTTCCAGGACCGGGCGTTTCACCAGCGTGGGATTCTCCAGTATCAGTGCGCGGGCCGCAGCGGCGTTCACATCGGCTCGTGCTGACTCGGGCAGCGCCCGCCAGGTGGCGCCGCGCCGGTTCAGCACGGTTTCCCAGCCGCGCGCGGCGCACCAGCGATCCAAGACCTCACCCTGCAGGCCGTCCGCCCGGAAGTCGTGAAAGCGGTAGGCCGTGCCGTGCTCATCCAGCCAACGCCTGGCTTTGCGCACGGTGTCGCAGTTGCGGATGCCGTACAGAACCGTCATCGCTAGGGCCGCAGCAATTCGTTCAGGCCGACCTTGTTCCGGGTTTTCTGGTCCACCTGCTTGATGATGACCGCGCAGTAGAGACTGTGGCTGCCATCGGCGGCCGGCAGGTTGCCGGGTACGACCACGGCGCCCGGGGGGACGCGTCCGTAGGACACTTCGCCGGTTTCGCGGTTATAGATCTTGGTGCTCTGGCCGATGTAGACGCCCATGGAAATTACCGCGCCTTCTTCCACGACCACCCCCTCGACGATCTCCGAGCGGGCGCCGATGAAACAGTTGTCTTCGATGATCGTCGGGTTGGCCTGCAACGGTTCCAATACGCCACCGATACCGACGCCGCCGGACAAATGCACGTTCCTGCCGATTTGCGCGCAGGAACCGACGGTTGCCCATGTATCCACCATGGTGCCGCTGTCCACGTAGGCGCCGATGTTGACGTAGGACGGCATCAGCACCGCACCGGGGGCGATGTAGGAGCCGCGCCGGGCCATGGCCGGAGGTACCACCCGAACGCCGCCTTCCTGGAACATGGCCGTGTTGTATTCGGCAAACTTCAGAGGAACCTTGTCGTAGAAGTTGGTTACCCCGCCGCGCATCAGTTCGTTGTCGTTGAGGCGGAAGGAGAGCAGCACCGCTTTTTTCAACCACTGGTTGACCTGCCAGCCGCCGTCGATCTTCTCCGCCACCCGGGCCTTCCCGGCGTCGAGCAGCCCCAGGGCTTCTTCCACCGCCTCGCGGAGTTCGGGCGCAGCGCTGGCGTGGGAGAGTTCGGCCCGGTTTTCAAATGCCTGCTCGATGATCTCGCGGAGTTGATCCATTGTTAATGCTCCTTCTCGTCTCGTGGAGTACTAATCAGTATAATCAATATATTAGGATTGGTTTGTAAGAAAGTGCTTGATCCGTTCGGCCGCCTCAACACATTCCCCCACCGTAGCCACCAGGGCGATGCGGACGTGCCCGGCGCCGGGGTTGGATCCGTCGTTGTCGCGGGACAGGAAGCGGCCCGGCAGCACGGTGACGTTCTCCCGGGCATAGAGCTGCTGGGCGAATGTGGCATCGTCGCCGCCGGGTATCCTCGGCCAGAGGTAGAAGCCCCCCTGTGGCAAATCGACGTCCAGTACGTCCCGCAGGACGTCGCACACGGCGCGGAATTTTTCGCGGTAGGCGTCGCGGTTGCTGCGGACGTGGGTCTCGTCGTTCCAGGCGGCGATGCTGGCGGCCTGGGTTTGCAGCGGCAGGGCGCAGCCCTGATAGGTGCGATAGAGCAGGAACCGCTCCAGTATTTCCGCGTCGCCGGCGACGAATCCGGAACGAAGGCCCGGGGCGTTGGAGCGCTTGGACAGGCTGTGAAAGGCCAGACACCTGCGGAAGTCCGAGCGCCCCATGGCGGCGCACGCGCTCAACAGACCGGGAGGCGGCCGCCGTTCGTCCGGGTAGATCTCGGAATAGCATTCGTCCGAGGCAATGACGAAATCGTATCGATCGGCCAATTCGATCAGAGCGACCAGATCCGCTTGCGGAATGACGGCCCCCGTCGGGTTCCCTGGTGAGCATATGTAGACCAGGTCCGTGTCTTGCCACACGGCTTCCGGGACACGGTCGAACTGCGGCAAATAGCCGTGCTCCGACACCGTGTCAACGTAGTAGGGTGTGGCCCCGGCCAGAAGCGCGGCACCCTCATAGATCTGATAGCACGGATTGGGCATGACCACCCGCGGAGAGCCGGACCGATCGACCACCGCTTGGGCAATGGCGAACAACGCTTCCCGGGTCCCGGATACCGGAATTACGTGCCGTTCCGGATCGATCCATTCCGCGTTCAGCCCGAACCGGGCGCATGCCCAATCGGCGATGGCTTCGCGGAGCCGCGGGATGCCCTTGGTGCTGGGGTAGCTGCCCAGGCCGTGCGCATGTTCCAGAAACGCTTCGGTGATGGGGTGCGGAGTGGGGTGTTTGGGTTCGCCGATGGCCAGGCTGATCGGGGCGATGCCCTCCGGCGCGGTCACCGCGTTCTTCAGCGCCGCCAGGCGCTCGAAGGGATACGGCTGCAAGTGATCCAGATCGGGATTCATGGCGATGCCCTGATAATGCCCGCCAGCGGTGTTCCGCAGCGGAATGGTCTGTTGCGTTAGCGGCCCGTAAGTATAGGGGAAGGGGTGGGGGTAGAAAACCGGGCTGCCTACCCGTCGCGGAAGTTCGTCACCGCGCCGGCGGTGCCGCCGAGCCATACGGACTCCGTCGAAGACGAACGACGGGCGATCGACTCGTGGCTGGCCCTGGTTTGGCAGGGGTGGCGCGGAAGCGGCGCCGTGGCCGGCAAACTAGGCGAACTGGGGCGTATTTCCCGCCGAGGCCTCGTCCAGCAGATCCGTCAGGGTTTCACGCAGGCACTCGAACTGGTCTTGAGTTTCCAGGGGCCGGTTGTCGTTGTCCGTGATGAAGAACATGTCCTCTGCGCGTTCGCCGATGGTGGCGATCTTCGCATTCTGGAGGCGGATGCCGCAGTGGCTGAAGGCGAAACCCACGCGCGCCAGCAGCCCCGGGCGGTCCCGGGCGATGAGTTCCATGACGGTTCGATCGTTGGCTTCGTCGCTGCTGAAGCTGATCTGGGTGGGCGTGCTGAAGTGCCGCAGCTGGCGTGGGACGCTGCGCTCCGGGGGGGTCACCAGGTGATCCGTGTGCAGCAGCGTGTGCCGCAGCTGGCGAATGATCTCGTCCTGGCGGAAGGAGTCGCGGATGGGTTCGCCGTCGTCGTCCAGGACCAGATAGCTGTCCAGCGTTTGGCCGCTGTCGGTGGTGATAATCCGGGCGTCCTGGATGTTGAGCCGTAGTTGATCGAGGGTGGCAACCGTCAGCGCGAACAGGTGATCCTTGTCGTCTGCGTAAATGAAGATTTCCGTGCCGCCGCGGGCGCTGTGGGGCTCTACCAGGACAAGGGGGAGGTCGCCGGGCTTGGAGCGGGCGATGGCTTCGGTGTGCCAGGCGATCTCCTCGGCGGAATACCTGAGGAAATAGTCGTCGGTGAAGGTTTTCCAAATGGACTTCACCGTCATGTGGTGAATGCCCTTGACCTTGAGCCGGCGCCGGGCGTGGGTCTGGGTTTCCCCGATCAGCTCTTCCTTGTCGATGGGGTTTTCCAGGCCGCGCCGCAGGGCCCGCTTGGTCAGGGTGTAGAGCTCCAGCAGCAGGGAGTCGCGCCAGGAGTTCCACAGGGAAGGGTTGGTGGCGCGGATGTCGGCCACGGTCAGCAGGTACAGATAGTCGAGATGGGTGCGGTCCTTGACCTGCTCGGCGAATTCGTTGATGACCTCGGGATCGCTGATGTCCCGGCGCTGCGCGGTCATGGACACCAGCAGATGATTCTCCACCAGCCAGGAAACCAGGTTGGCGTCGTAGTGGCTGAGCCCGTGGTGCCGGCAGAAGGTGTAGGCGTCGTGGGCTCCCAGTTCGGAATGGTCTCCGCCGCGACCTTTGGCGATGTCGTGGAACAGGCCCGCCAGATAGAGCAGCTCCGGCTTCGGGAGGCGGCTCATGATCGTGTTGCAGAACGGGAATTCGTGGGCGAACCGGGGCAGGGCGAAGCGCCGCAGATTGCGCACCACGAAAAGGATGTGGGTATCCACGGTGTAGACGTGGAACAGGTCGTACTGCATCCGCCCCGTGATGGCGCCGAAGGCCGGCAGGTAGCGGCCCAGGATCCCGTAGCGGTGCATGCGGCGCAGCTCGTGGGTGATGCCTGCGGGCTGGCGCAGGATTTCCATGAACAGGCTGCGGACCCGCAGGTCGTTGCGGAATTTGTCGTCGATGAGGTGGCGGTTGGCGCGAATCAGGCGAATGGTGGACGCGCGCACGCCCTTGATCTCCGGGTGCTGCTGCAGCAGCAGGAAGACTTCCAGCAGGGCGAAGGGATAGCGCCGGAACACATTCTGGTGGGTGACCTCGATGAAGCCCTTGCGGGCCTGGAATCGTTTGTTGATCAGCGTCGGCGTTTCGTTCTCGTCCGCGTAGAGGATCACCTCCTGGAACAGCTGAAGCAGCATTTCATTGAGCCGGTTGAGCTCCATGATGGTGCGGTAATAGCGCTGCATGAACTGCTCGACCGCCAGGTTGTGGTCCCGGTCCTCGTAGCCGAACTGCTTGGCGATGTTGATCTGATAATCGAACAGCAGCCGGTCCTCGCGCCGTCCGGCCAGGCTGTGCAGGGCGAAACGAACATCCCAAAGGAAGTTCTGGCCGCGGACCAGATCCTGGTATTCGGCTTCCGTGAGGAATCCGTGGATGACCACGTCGTGCAGTGTCTCGGCGCCGAAATGGCGTTTGGCGACCCAGCCGATCATGTGGATATCCCGCAGGCCGCCCGGGCTTTCCTTGATGTTGGGCTCGAGGTTGTACGAAGTGTCCTCGTATTTCGCGTGCCGGGCTTGTTGCTCGGCCCATTTGGCCTCGAAGAAGGCGCGGCTGGGCCAAACGTTGGCGGGTCCGGTGGCCGTGCGCATCCGCTGGTAGAGATTGGCGGGGCCCGCCAGCAGGCGTGATTCCATGAGGTTGGTGGCAACGGTGATATCGGCGGCGGATTCCCTTACGCAGTCCTCCAGCGTGCGAACGCTGTGACCGACCTCCAAGCCGATGTCCCAGAGGAACATCAGGAACTTCTCGATACGCTCCGACAGGCGTGGCGCGCCGGAATCGGGCAACAGGATCATCAGGTCCACGTCGGAACCGGGGTGCAGTTCGCCGCGTCCGTAGCCGCCCACGGCGACCAGGGCGATATCATTCGCGGCGTCGTCAAGGAAATGGTTCCAGGCCCGGACGAGGAGTTCGTCCACCAGATGGGCGCGCAAAGGCACCAGGCGCGCGGCCGGGGTGCCCGCTTCGAACCGCCGGCGCAGTTCCTCGTCGCCCTGTTCCAGGGTGTGACGGAACTGCTGCAGGGGATTGGTGTCCCCAGTCCCAGGCGGTATCGAGAACCGAGGTCTTGAATATCCCGGTCTCGCCTCGTGCGCTTTGCGGCATGGATTCGGGCTCCAGGGCTCTAGATGACGTCTTCTTCGGGGCGAAGCGTAAGCACGTCGTGGCCGTCGGGCGTGACCAGGATGGTGTGTTCCCATTGGGCGGAGAGGCTGTGGTCCTTGGTGACCACCGTCCAGTCGTCCCGCAGCAGGCGTGTATCCTTGCGGCCGGCGTTGATCATGGGCTCTATGGTGAAGGTCATGCCTTCGGCCAGCTCCAGGCCGGTGCCGGGCTTGCCGTAGTGCAGAACCTGGGGGTCTTCGTGGAATTCCTTCCCGATCCCGTGGCCGCAGTATTCACGGACCACGGAGAAATTGAAGCTTTCCGCATACTCTTGAATGGCATGGCCGATATCGCCCAGGCGCACGCCGGGTTTGACCATGCGGATGCCGATGCGCATGGACTCCTGGGCCACCTCACAGAGGCGGCGCGCCTGAATGGTCGGTTCGCCCACGTAGAACATCTTGCTGGTGTCTCCGTGGTAGCCGTCCTTGATAACGGTGATGTCGATATTGATGACGTCGCCCCGCTTGAGCTTCTTGGAGCCGGGGATGCCGTGGCAGACCACGTGGTTGACGGAGGTGCAGATGGACTTGGGAAACCCTCGATAATTGAGCGGAGCCGGGATCGCCTCTTGTTCGTTGACGATGTACTCGTGGCAGATGCGGTCCAGTTCCTCGGTGGTGACACCGGGTTGCACGTGGGGTTCGATCATGGTCAGCACGTCCGCCGCCAGGCGTCCGGCAACGCGCATCTTCTCGATTTCTTCAGGGGTCTTGATGGTGACTGCCATGGGGTAGTCCTTGGTAAAGGATGCGTGACGCCGACTTGCGAGCCTGCCCGGCCGGCATTTGCGTGGTTTTGGAGATGGGGCGGAACCGCCGTTCCACAAGGCAGGGCAGGCGTGCGCAAATTGTCGCAGGAAAGCGATTATGGTATAAAGCGCGCGCTTGCTAGGCAAATGCCGTGACGCGTTGCGGCGACCGAAACAGGCAAATATATCGGGCTGCTCCGGCGGCCTTAATCCACACATGCACCGTCACATGCAAGGGGTTGCCCGCTTACGGGTTCTTGTATGGGGTGCATGGAGGCTCAAAAACCCAGGAGAAAACTCGTGGCTAAAGTTTCGATGCGTGAAATGCTCGAGGCGGGTGTCCATTTCGGACATCAGACCCGCTATTGGAATCCGAAGATGGCCCCCTACATCTTCGGCGAGCGCAACAAGATTCACATTATCAATCTGGAAAAGACGCTGCCTCTCTATGAGGACGCGCTGAATTTCATGGGCAAGCTGGCGGCCAATGGAGGCAAGATCCTGTTCGTGGGCACCAAGCGCGCCGCGCGCGAAGCGGTCCGCGAAGAGGCAGCCCGCTGCGGCATGCCCTATGTGGACCATCGCTGGCTGGGCGGCATGTTGACCAACTTCCGCACCGTCAAGCAGTCCATCCGCCGCCTCAAGGACCTGGAGGGCCAGGAAGAGGACGGCACTTTCGACAAGCTGAACAAGAAAGAGGTGTTGATGCTCCGCCGCGAGCACGACAAGCTCAATCGCAGCTTGGCGGGTATCAAGGATATGGAACGCCTGCCCGACGCACTGTTCGTGATCGACGTTGGTTTTGAACGCATCGCCATTCGGGAAGCGGTAAAGCTGAACATTCCGGTGGTGGGTGTGGTCGATACCAATAACCAGGTCAAGGCGGTCGACTATGTGATCCCAGGCAACGACGACGCGTTCCGCGCGATCCGCCTTTATGCCAAGGGCGCCGCCGATGCGATCCTGGACGCCAAGGCCAGCTCCATGCCGGTTGGTGGCGCCGAGGGCGATGATTTCATCGAGGTGCGCGAAGAGCAGGCGGCGAAGGCCGCCCCTGCCAAGAAGGCCGAAAAGACCGTCGCCGCGCCCGTCGAGGAAGGCCCTGCCCGGGCGGAGAAGGAAGAGCCTGCCCTGGACGCGGATGCCGAGAAGGAAGCCGCCGACAGCGAGGCGAAAGGCGAGTAATCGCTACAGGCTCGAGCGGCCGGCAAAAGTCGACCTTGTTCCAGGCCCTGGGATAAAGGTCGACGGGCCGGCCGCTTCATATTGAACACTCGAACACACAGTATTTAGAGGTAATCGCGATGGCGATCAGTGCAGCACTGGTTAAGGAGCTGCGGGAGCGCACCGGCTCCGGCATGATGGAATGCAAGAAGGTCCTGGTGGAAGCGGACGGCGATATCGACGCGGCCATCGAACTCATGCGCAAGCGTGGCCTGGCCAAGGCCGACAAGAAGGCGGACCGCGTTGCCGCGGAGGGCGCCATCGTCACCGCCGTGAGTGCCGACGGCAAACAGGGCGCCATGCTGGAAGTGAACTGCGAGACGGACTTCGTTTCCGGAGGCGACGACTTCAAGGCCTTCGCCAATACGGTTGCCGAAAAGGTGTTGACCGAGCAGCCCGCCGATGTCGAGGCTCTGCTGGCGCTGTCCTTCGACGGCGGTCGTGATATCAACACCGCTCGCCAGGAACTGGTGGCCAAGATCGGCGAGAACATCCAGGTACGCCGCTTCGTGCGCTATGCCGGCGACAACGCGACGATTCATCAGTATCTGCACGGCAGCCGTATCGGCGTCATGGTGCAGATCGAAGGCGGCAATGACGAACTGGGCCGGGACATTGCCATGCATGTTGCCGCGAGCAAGCCCGTGTGCGTGAGCGCCGACGACATGCCGGCCGAGGTGCTTGAGAAGGAGAAGGAAATCTTCGTGGCCCAGGCCAAGGACAGCGGCAAGCCCGCCGAGATCATCGAGAAGATGGTTCAGGGCCGCCTGCGCAAGTTCCTTGCGGAGAACACGCTGTTGGGCCAGGCCTTCGTCAAGGATCCGGACCAGACCGTCGAAAAGCTGGTCAAGGACGCCGGCGCCAAGGTGTTGGCCTTTACCCGCTTCGAAGTGGGTGAGGGTATCGAAAAGAGCGAAGGCAACTTCGCTGAAGAGGTGATGGCCCAGGTTCGTGGTTCCTGAGCGGGGGCCTGCAAACATGAGTACGCCGGCCTACAAGCGGATTCTCCTCAAACTCAGCGGCGAAAGCCTGCTCGGTGGCGCCGACTACGGCATCGACCCGGCGGTGATTCGTCGCTTGGCCAGAGAGATCCGGGAGGTTACGCGTCTCGGTGTGGAAGTGGCTCTGGTGATCGGTGGTGGCAACATATTCCGCGGTGCGGGTCTTGCCGCCGCCGGTATTGACCGGGTGACCGGCGACCACATGGGCATGCTTGCCACGGTCATGAACGCACTCGCGCTCCAGGATGCCCTGGAGCGCGAGGATGTGTTCACCCGGGTCATGTCCGCCATCAAGATCAACCAGGTCTGTGAGGACTACATCCGGCGTCGGGCGCTCCGGCACCTGGAAAAGGGCCGGGTCGTGATCTTCGCGGCGGGAACGGGCAACCCGTTTTTCACCACCGACTCGGCGGCCAGCCTGCGCGCCGTGGAAGTGGACGCGGACGTGGTGCTCAAGGCGACCAAGGTCGACGGCGTTTATACCTCGGACCCGATGAAGGACAAGGACGCTCAGCGCTATGACCGGCTGACGTACGACGAGGTTCTGGAGAAGAAACTGATGGTCATGGATGCCACCGCCATCGTGCTTTGCCGCGATCATTCCGTTCCCATTGTGGTTTTCGATATCACGCGGCCCGGTGCGCTGATGGATGTGGTGCTCGGCAAAGACGTCGGGACGGTCGTGGAGAGGGGTTAGTATGCTCGAGGACATCAAGAAGGACGCCGGCCAGCGGATGCAGAAATCCGTGGAGGCGCTGCGGCAGGAGTTCGTGAAGATTCGTACGGGCCGAGCTCACACCAGCCTGCTGGACCACATCACCGTGGAGTACTACGGTACCGAGGTCCCACTGACGCAAGCCGCAAACGTGACGATTCAGGATGCACGCACACTGGCCGTGATGCCTTACGAGAAGACCATGGTCTCCGTGATAGAGAAGGCGATCATGACCTCGGATCTGGGGTTGAACCCAGCCACGGCGGGCACGGTGATCCGCGTTCCCCTGCCTCCCCTGACGGAGGAACGCCGGCGGGACTTGGTTCGAGTGGTGAAGGCGGAGGCGGAAAACGCCCGCGTGGCCGTGCGCAACATCAGGCGCGATGCCAATCAGGATCTCAAGGAGCTGTTGAAGGAAAAGGAGATTTCCGAAGACGACATGCGCCGGGGCGAAGAGCAGATTCAGAAGCTCACGGACAAGCATGTGGCGGAGGTGGATCACCTCCTCGACGAGAAAGAAAAGGAGCTCATGGAGCTCTGATCGTGCCCCGCGCGGCGGCGTCTCCCTTCGCCTATCGGGAGTTCGCCGCGCCAGCGGGCTACACTCCTGGCATTTGTTGCCCGGAAGAGACCAGTTTTCATTATGAGCGATCCCTCCGGCGATACCCGGTCCGTGCATGCGGGTGATGCTCTCCCGCGGCACGTGGCCATCGTCATGGACGGCAACGGGCGATGGGCGCGCAAGCGCCTGCTCCCGAGGCATGCAGGTCACCGCGCCGGCGCCGAGTCGGTGCGTAAAGTGGTCGAGACCTGCGGGCGGCTCGGCGTTGAAGTGCTCACCCTGTTCGCTTTCAGCAGCGAGAACTGGAAGCGCCCGAAGGAAGAGGTCGGGGTGCTCATGGAGCTTTTCCTGCGGACCCTGGAGAAGGAAAAGGATCGTCTTCACAAGAACAACGTCCGCGTCCGCGTGATCGGCGAACGAACGCGGCTCAATTCCACCTTGCAGGACCGGATCGCCGCCGCCGAGGCTCAGACGGCGTCGAACACCGGCCTTACGCTGGTGGTGGCGGCGAGCTACGGCGGCCGCTGGGATATCACGCAGGCGGCGCGCCGCCTGGCGACGGACGTTCGCGATGGGCGATTGGATGTGGAATCCATCGACGAGCACGCCTTCGATCGATACATCAGCCTCTCTGACTTGCCGGCGCCCGATCTGTTCATACGGACCGGCGGCGAACACCGGATCAGCAACTTCCTCCTCTGGCAATTGGCGTACTCCGAGCTCTACTTTACCGACACCCTCTGGCCGGACTTCGGCGAATCGGAGTTTCAGGATGCGCTGGACGCTTTCGCGGGCCGGCAACGTCGGTTCGGTCTGACCGGCGATCAAGTGGGGCAGGCCGGCAATGCTTAAGTGGCGGGTGGTGACCGCGCTGATACTCGCGCCGCTGGCTCTGGCGGCGATTTGGTTTTTGCCCACTGCCGCATTCGCGGCGGCGTTGGCCGGGGTGATGTCGATCGCCGCATGGGAGTGGTCCCGGTTGATTGGTTTTGAGTCCCCTTCCCGTCGGATTGCCTATGTCGCCTCGGTGTGGTTGGTATTGGCGGCGGGGGCCGCATACTACTTCTCGGGCAGGCCGGTGGCTCCCATACTGGAAGCCGGTGCGCTGTGGTGGCTTGGCGTGCTTGTCTGGCTTGTCCGCTTCAACAGCCGGGGGGGTACGGGGTTCCCGTCGCGGGTGTTGACGATTCCAACCGGCTGGCTGCTTTTCGGGTTTTCCTGGTTTGCCTTGTCGACGATTCACGGCGACTCGCCGCATGGGCCGGCGTGGGTCATCGTGCTCATGTTGGTCGTTTGGGGCGCCGACGTGGGCGCGTACTTCTGCGGACGGGCCTTCGGCCGGCGGAAGCTCGCGCCGCGGATCAGCCCGGGCAAGACCTGGGAAGGCGTGGCGGGTGGTCTCGCGCTGGCGGTGCTGGCGTCGGTCGTGGCCGAAGCGGCTATCGAAGGCCGTAGAGGGCTGGTTCGTTTTGGCGTGGTGGTGGCCGTTACCGTGGCATTCTCGGTGGCTGGAGATCTGTTCGAGAGCATGATCAAGCGCCGTGCGGGCGTTAAGGACAGCGGCACCTTGTTGCCCGGACACGGCGGCATGCTGGATCGCATCGACAGCCTGCTGGCCGCGGCGCCCATCTTTGCCATGGGACTGTTATGGCTATAGCGACACAGCCCCAAGCCGTCACGATCCTCGGCGCGACCGGCTCGATCGGTCAAAGCACTCTGGACGTGATCGGCCGCCATCCGGACCGATTCCGGGTGGAAGCCCTCGTGGCTCGTAGCAACTGGGAACAACTGCGGAAACTCTGCCTGCAGTACCAACCCCGCCACGTTGCGCTGACGGACGTCCGAGGCGGCCCGTCGGCTGAGGGAGGCATTGGCCAACGAGGCTTGCGCGGTCGAGGTGCTGGATGGTGCCGATGCGGTGGCCGAGTTGGCCGGTTCCGAGGACACCGATATCGTGGTGGCCGGAATCGTGGGTAGCGCGGGACTGCTTCCCACCCTGTGTGCGGCCAAGGCGGGGAAGCGGGTGCTGCTTGCCAACAAAGAGGCGCTGGTTTTGGCCGGCGGACTGTTCATGGAGGCGGTTGCGGCGGCCGGGGCCACCTTGCTGCCGGTGGACAGTGAACATAACGCCGTGTTCCAGTGTCTACCCCAGGGTGCCCGGCGGGGGCATCTCCGGGATGCGGGGATTACCCGGGTTCTTCTGACGGCATCGGGCGGCCCCTTCCGCACGATGCCGACGGAACAGATGGAGCGCGTCACCCCTGACCAGGCGTGCGCCCACCCCAATTGGGCGATGGGCCGAAAAATTTCCGTCGACTCGGCGACGTTGATGAACAAGGGGCTGGAGCTTATCGAGGCCCAATGGCTCTTCGGGCTTGAACCCGAGGCATTGGACGTTGCGGTCCATCCCCAAAGCATCGTCCACTCCCTGGTGGAGTACGTGGATGGTTCCGTGCTGGCCCAGATGGGGAATCCGGATATGCGCACGCCCATCGCCCACGCTCTTGCCTGGCCTGAGCGTCTGGATTCCGGGGTGCGGCGGTTGAACTTGTTCGAGATCGGCGGCCTGGATTTCGAACCGCCGGACCAAACCCGGTTTCCGTGTCTGGGATTGGCGCGGCGGGTGATGAGTGAGGGGGGCACGGCGGGGGCCGTACTCAACGCCGCGAACGAAGTGGCGGTGGAAGCATTCCTGGCCGGACGGGTCCGATTTACGGCCATTGCTCCCATCGTCGAAGAGGCCTTGACGCGATTTCCGGTTGAAACGGTACGAGAACTCGATCAGTTGATCGAGTTGGACGCGAAGGTCAGAGTCGCGGTACACGACATCGCCGATGCGGCGACTTGGAGATCGTAGTGCTGGAGATCGGAATCGATATTCTTGCGTTCGTCGTCGCCATCGGTGTGTTGGTGGCGGTGCATGAGTTCGGCCACTTCTGGGTGGCGCGCCGCCTTGGGGTCAAGGTCCTGCGGTTTTCCATCGGGTTCGGACGGCCGTTGTGGGTCTGGCGTCGGGGCGCGGACCAGACCGAGTACGCGGTATGCGCCATTCCCCTGGGTGGCTACGTCAAAATGCTCGACGAGCGTGAAGGCCCCGTGGACGATTCGGAATTGCATCGGGCCTTCAACCGCAAGCCCTTGTGGGTGCGTTGCGCGGTTGTGGTGGCCGGGCCGGCGTTCAATTTTCTGTTCGCGATCCTGGCCTACTGGGCGATCTTCGTGGCCGGTACCACCCAACTCAAACCGATCATCGGCGCTGTGATCCCCGGGTCGCCGGCCGCGCAGGCGGGTTTCCAGAAGGGCGATCAGTTCCTGCGGGTCGACGGCGACAAGGTTCGCAGCTGGGACGACGTACTCATGGAGATGCTTGCGGCCAGCGTCGCTGGCGGCGAGAAGCGAGTTGTCGTTGAGGGGGAATCCGGCAATGAAAAGACCTACACCCTGAACTTCGACCGGATCGGCGCGCTCCAGGAAAGGGTGGACTTGCTGAAGACAATCGGTTTTCGGCCGTGGCCGCAACTGGATACCCGGGTGGACAGCGTCGTCTCCGGAGGACCCGCGGCCAAGGCCGGCCTGAAGGGAGGGGACGTGGTCGAGTCCGTGGCGGGCACGCCGGTCCATTCCTGGAGCGAGCTCGTGACGGCGGTGGGCGCCCACGCGGGCGATAAGGTCGAGGTGACGGTCCGGCGGGGAGATCAGGATCGGACGTTTTCCGTGAATCTGGCACCGAAGGGCGCGCAGGGCGGAGTCATCGGGATCGCTCACGCACCGCTGGATAAAGGCGCCTTCGAAGGCAAGACTCAAACGGTTCGCTACGGTCCGCTGTCGGCGCTGAGCCATTCGGTCGCCGACACGTGGCGCGGAAGCGTCCTGACCTTGCAGGTGCTGGGCAAGATGCTGGTAGGCCAGGCCTCGCTCAAGAATCTTAGCGGTCCCATCAATATCGCCCGGTACGCGGGGGATACGGCATCCCTGGGCATCGTTCCCTTTCTCCGGTTTCTGGCGATCGTGAGCCTGAGCCTCGGGATCCTGAATCTTCTGCCTGTCCCCGTGCTCGATGGCGGACACCTGCTGTATTACGTGATCGAGGGTGTGAAGGGTTCGCCACTGTCCGAGCGCAGCCAAATGATCGGGCAACAAATCGGCTTGGCTTTGTTGCTGGTGCTGATGACGCTCGCCTTCTACAACGATATCGCCCGGCTTTTTGGAGAATAGGACCGAATGCGGAGGTTTGCCCTTTTCCTGTTGATTGTCCTGCTCGGAGTCCGTGTTGCCGGTGCCTTCGAGCCGTTCAAGGTTACGGACATCCGGGTTGAGGGGCTGCGGCGAATCTCTCCGGGCACAGTCTTCAACTACCTGCCGGTGCGGGTGGGTGATGAGCTGGACGAGTCGAAGGCGGCGCAGGCGATTCGCAGCCTCTACGCAACGGGCTTTTTTCAGGATGTGAAGTTGCAGCGCGAGGGGGACGTGTTGGTTGTCTCCGTGGTGGAGCGTCCGTCGGTGGCGAAGATCGAGTTCCACGGCAATGACGCGCTGCCCACGGATTCCCTGAAGGAGGCGCTGAAATCCGCAGGGCTGCAGGAGGGGCAGGTCTACAACCGCTCGCTTCTGGAAAACATCCGCAAGGAGCTACGCCGGCAGTATTTTTCCCGCGGCAAGTATAACGTCGATATCCAGACCACCGTCTCGCCCTTGCCGCGCAACCGCGTGGCGATCCGCATCGACATAAAGGAAGGCGAAAACGCAAAAATCGCCACGGTGCATATCGTCGGCAACAAGGCCTTTGACGAAAGCGAACTGTTGGATCAATTCGAGTTGGGGCCGGGCGTGTGGTATCTGCCGTTCTCCAGCCGGGACGAGTATTCCCGGGAGAAATTGAGCGCCGATCTGGAAAGCCTGCGTTCCTTCTACCTCAATCGCGGCTTCATCAATTTCACGATCACTTCGACGCAGGTATCGATCAGCCCCGATCGCCAACACATCTTTGTGACCGTCAACGTCGCTGAAGGCAAGCAGTACAAGGTCAAGGAAGTGAAGCTGGCCGGGGAACTCGTGGTGCCGCGGGACGAACTGCGTAAGCTCATCGCCGTCGAACCCGGTGAGCTCTATACCGAAAAGAGTGTGACCAAGACCAGCGAAGCCTTGCGGGAGCGGTTGGGCGAGGAGGGATATGCCTTTGCCAACGTCAACCCGGTTCCCGATGTGGACAAGGATAAACAGGAGGTCACGCTGACCTTCTACCTCGATCCCGGCAAGCGCGCGTACGTGCGCCACGTGAATATCTCCGGCAACTACCGAACCAAGGACGACGTGATCCGCCGCGAAATCCGCCAGATGGAGGGGGGATGGTTTTCCTCCGACAAGGTCAAACTCTCCAAGACGCGCCTGGAACGGTTGGGGTTCTTCAAGGATGTGAGTGTCGAAACGCCACGGGTGCCTGGCTCGCCGGATCAGCTCGATGTGGACTTCAAGGTCAAGGAGGGCCTTTCCGGCAACCTGCAGATCGGTGTGGGTTACGGTACCGACAACGGCGTGATCTTCAATTTCGCGGTACAGCAGGACAATATCCTGGGTACCGGCGATCGTGTTGATCTGGCCGCGAACCGCAGCAAAGCGGATACCCTCGCCAAGCTCAGCTATCTCGAACGGTACTACACGGTTGACGGCGTCAGCCGGAGCTATTCCCTGATTTTCCACCGCCGGGACGCCACCCAGCTGAATCTTGCCGACTACGGCACAACCTCCATTACCGGGCAGGTGGGTTTCGGTTTTCCCCTCAATGAGGAAGACACTATTCACACCGCCATCGGCTACGAGGATCTGCGGCTGCGGTTGGGAGATCGTTCGACGCAGGCCCAGCGAGATTTCGTGGACCAAAACGGCGACCGCTACAAGAGCGGGAAGTTGACGATCAGCTGGTCGCACAATTCACAGGATCGGCGCATCTTCCCCACCAGCGGCGGTTCTCAGAAATTGAGCCTGGAAACCGATATCCCCGGCAGCGATCTGGAGTACTACAGGGTCAGCTACTCGAACCAGTATTACTTTCCGTTGGGCGGGCAGTGGGCCTTTGAACTCAAGGGCGGACTCGGTTATGGCGAGGGATACGGCAAGACAGGCAAACTGCCGTTCTTCGAGAACTTCTACGCCGGCGGCGTGTCTTCAGTGCGGGGTTATCGCGGCAGTTCTCTTGGGCCGCGTGACGAGAACAACGATCCCATCGGCGGCAATGCAAAGGTTGTCGGCACCTTGGCGGTGGTGTTCCCGGTGCCGGGCGTCGACCTGGATTCGGTACGTCTGACCACCTTCGTGGACGGCGGAAACGTGTATGATACGACCCAGGGAAATATCGACCTCGGTCAACTTCGGTATTCGGCGGGTATTGGCGCCACGTGGCTTTCGCCCCTTGGTGCATTGACAGTAAGTCTTGCCCGACCGTTAAATGCGCAGTCTGGTGACAGGCGCCAACAGTTCCAGTTCTCGCTGGGGTCCTTCTTCTAACACAAGACCAGGTGTTGAGAGCATATGTTTGGCAAAAAGATCTCTATTGCGGTGTTGCTCGCCGCGTTGTGCCTGCCTTTCGGGGCGGCGTTCGGCGCTGACCTGAAGATCGGGTTCGTGGATTCCGGCAAGGTTTCCTCCAACGCGCCGCAAGCGGAGGCGGCCCGGGCGAAACTCCAGAAGGAGTTCGCGCCCCGCGACCGGGATATCGCTGCCCAGCAGAAGGATATCCAGAAACTCGAAGACAAGCTGCAGCGCGACGGCGCCGTGATGTCCCAGGACCAACGGGATGAGCTGCAGCACAAGATTGTGTCCATGAAACGCGACGTGCGCCGGAGCCAGGACGAATTCCGGGATGACTTCAATATGCGTCGCAACGAGGAACTCAGCAAGCTCCAGCGGCGCATTGTCGAGGTCATCAGCGAACTCGCCAAGGAAAAGGGTTTCGATCTGATCGTCAGCGACGGCGTCATCTTCGCCAGTTCGCGGATCAATATCACCGACATGGTGCTCGAACGCCTGAAGCGCGAATTCAAGCAGTCCCAGAAAGGGGGCGGCGGCAAGTAGCATGAACGCGCGGCCCAGGCCGCGTGATTGCCTGTGATGGGAGGGGTGCGTTTGTCTGAGGGCAAGTCTGCCAAATTGGGGGAAGTGGCGGACGCTATTGGTGGCACGTTAGTCGGCGATTCGACGATCGTGATTACCGGCGTGTCCATGCTGAAATCCGGTGCGGCGGGTACGGTTTCGTTTCTGGCTGACTCGAGACACAAGCGCTACTTGCCCGATACACAAGCCAGTGCGGTCATTCTTCGGCAGGCCGATCTTGGCGATTGCCCGGTGGCCGCGATCGTGGTCGAAGATCCGCATCTCGCGTTCGTGCGCCTCCTTAAACTGCTTAAACCCCGCTCGGGCGAAGAGCCGGGAATTCACCCGACGGCATGGATTCATCCCGAAGCGGAAATCGGAGCCGATGTCGCGATCGGACCTCACGTCTCGGTGGGTCGGGGCAGCCGGATCGGCGACCGCGTCCATCTTGGCGCCGGGTCCCGCCTGGGCCGGGATGTCGTTGTGGGGGCCGACTGCTGGTTGCACCCTCAGGTGGTGTTGAGCGATCGGGTTCGCCTGGGCGATAGGGTGGAAATCCAACCGGGCGCGACCATCGGTAGTGACGGATTTGGCTACGCCAAGAATGAGCAGGCTTGGGAAAAGGTCCCCCAAGTCGGCACGGTGGTAATCGGCAACGACGTTGAGATTGGCGCCAACACTGCGATTGATCGGGGTGCGTTGGCCGATACCGTGATCGAGGACGGAGTAAAGATCGACAACCTGGTTCATATTGCCCACAACGTCCGCATTGGTGCGCACTCGGCGATTGCCGGGTGTGTGGGTATTGCAGGCAGCACGAAGATAGGGCGCTACTGCACGGTCGGCGGCCAGTCCGCCATCAATGGCCATATCGAGATCACCGACAATGTGCACGTGACCGGCATGTCGATGGTCACCAGCAGTATTGCGGAGCCGGGTGTCTATTCCTCCGGCATACCCCTGGACAGTAACCGCCGATGGAGACGGAACGCGGTCCGCTTCCATCATCTGGATGACATTGCCCGAAGGCTTGCGGCGCTTGAGAAGTCGTCTTCGGAGGAAAAAAAATGACTGGTGGGCCACCTCCCGCGCCTACGGTCGAGGATCAGGAAACTCTAGAGCAAATGGATATACACGAGATTATCAAATACCTGCCTCATCGGTATCCGTTCCTGCTGGTGGATCGGGTGCTGGAATGCACGCCCGGTGAATCGGCGGTGGCGATCAAGAATGTCACGATTAACGAGCCGTTCTTCCAGGGGCATTTCCCGCAACGGGCCATCATGCCCGGCGTGTTGGTGCTGGAAGCCATGGCTCAGGTCTGCGGTCTACTGGCGTTCAAGAGCACCAAGACGGAGCCCGATGACAAAAACATCTTCTATCTGGTCGGTATCGACAAGGCGCGCTTCAAGCGCCCGGTGGAGCCCGGGGACCAGCTCCGACTGGAAGTGGATTTCTCCCGCAGCCGCCGGGGGATCTGGGTGTTTTCCGCCAAGGCTACGGTTGAAGGTCAGCTCTGCGCCGAGGCCGAGATCATGTGCACGATGAGGACCTTGTGAGCTTGATCGATTCCCGTGCCGTTATTGATCCGTCCGCCAAGCTCGGTCGGAATGTGGAGGTAGGCCCGTACGCTATCATCGGGCCCGACGTCGAGATTGGCGACGATTGCTGGATCGGGCCCCATGCGGTGGTCAAGGGTCCGACAACGATGGGCCGGGAAAACCGGATCCATCAGTTCGCATCCATCGGTGAGGACCCCCAGGACAAGAAGTATGGCGGCGAGCCGACCCGCCTGGAGATTGGTGACCGCAACCTGTTTCGTGAATGCGTGACCGTCAATCGCGGCACCGTTCAGGATCGGGGGGTTACCACCATCGGCAACGATAACTGGATCATGGCGTATTGCCACATCGCGCACGACTGCGCGGTGGGGAACAACACCGTGTTTTCCAACAATGCGTCCATCGCCGGACATGTGACGATCCAGGATCATTCCATTCTCGCCGCGTTCTCCATGATCCATCAGTTCTGCCGCATCGGCGCCTACAGTTTCATCGGCTTCGCCAGCGGGATCACCCAGGACGTGCCGCCCTTCGTGATGACCATGGGTGGATACGACGCCAAGCCGCACACCATCAACGCCGAGGGCCTGAAGCGCCACGGTTTCGGTCAGGATCGCATTCGCACGGTGCGCCGTGCCTACAAGATCCTGTACAAGTCCGGGCTGCGCCTGGAACAGGCCAGGGCCGAACTGGAGATACTGGGCGCCGACGAACCGTTGGTGAAAATGATGGCCGACTTCCTTACCGACGGTAAGCGGGGAATCATCCGGTAGGCGGGGATTGTCATGAGGGTTCCGCGTCAAACGAACACTCTGCGGGTCCGTCGCGGGTGCGAGTAGGCATCCTCGCCGGCGAACTTTCCGGCGACCTGCTCGGTGCCGGGCTCATGTCGGGGCTCAAGGAGCGGTTTCCCGAGGTCCGGTTTGTGGGGATCGGAGGACCGGCAATGATGGCCAACGGCCTGGAAAGCCTTTATCCCATGGACGCACTGTCGGTGATGGGCCTGTTCGAGGTGCTGGGCCGGCTGCCGGAGCTGGTGCGCCTGCGCCGCAAACTCATCGCCCACTTCCTTGAGGATCCGCCGGACGTCTTCATCGGCATCGACGCGCCGGATTTCAATCTCGGCCTGGAACAGGCCCTGAAGGCCCGCGACATCAAGACCGTGCATTACGTGAGTCCCTCCGTGTGGGCGTGGCGCCAGGGACGGATCAAGAAGATCAAACAGGCCGTGGACTTGATGTTGACCCTGTTTCCCTTCGAGGCCGATTTCTACGAGCGCAATGGGGTGGCCGCCACTGTGGTGGGGCATCATCTGGCGGATCAGTTTCCCTTGGAGCCGGATACGCGGCGCTACCGGCTTGAACTTGGTCTTGCGCCTTCGGAATCCGTGGTCGCGCTGCTCCCGGGAAGCCGGATGTCCGAAGTTGCCCGCTTGGCGCCGCTATTCCTGGCGGCAGCGCGGATCCTGGACAAGGCCTCAGGCCCGTATCGCTATCTGCTGCCCGCCGCGACACCTCGCATCGCCGCGTATCTGCGGACACTGGTCGACGGTATGGACGGGCTCCGTGTGGAGATCCTCGACGGGCGCTCGGAGGCGGCCATGGGCGCCTCCGATGCCGTCCTTCTGGCGTCGGGCACCGCCAGTCTGGAGGCCATGCTATTGAAAAAGCCCATGGTGGTTGCCTACCGCCTGGCAGCGAGCACCTACTGGTTGGTTCGCACGCTGGGTCTGGTGCGGGTCTCCCGTTTTTCCCTTCCCAATCTGCTCGCCGGGGAGGAGCTGGTGGAGGAATTCATTCAGGGTGCCGCCACGCCCGCGGCCCTCGCGGCGGCGGTGGAGCGGGTGCTTCAGAACACGGAGCGGCGGGAGTATCTTAGGGAACGGTTCACCGAGCTTCACCGGGATATTCGCCGGGATGCCAATCGTCGCGCGGCGGATGCCGTCGCCGGGCTGGTGACGGCGTGAAGCAGCTGACCCTGGGCTACGGCGGCGGAGTGGAATTGTTGGCCGGCGTTGACGAAGTCGGCCGCGGTCCGCTGGCCGGCCCTGTGGTGGCCGCCGCCGTGATCCTGGATCCGCGACGGCCGATCCAGGGGTTGCGGGATTCGAAGGTGTTGAGCCCGGCGCGCCGCGCCCGGCTGGCGGAGGAAATCCAGGCCAAGGCGCTGGCATGGGCCATTGGCGAGGCGGACGTGGCCGAGATCGACCGGATCAACATCCTGCAGGCGACCCTGGCGGCCATGACTCGGGCAGTGTGCGGCCTGGAGCCGGCGCCAGAATATGCGCTGGTGGACGGTAACCGGTGCCCGCCGCTGGCATGCCCGGCCGAGGCCATCGTCGGGGGCGACGACCTGGTGCCGGTGATCTCGGCGGCATCGATCTTGGCCAAGGAATACCGGGATGCGGCCATGGTCCGGTGGGAGGCCGAATACCCGGGCTATGGGTTCGCGGCTCACAAGGGCTACGGCACAGCCCAACACCTGTCCGCATTGGAACGGCTCGGCCCGTGTCCCCTGCATCGACGCAGTTTTGCGCCGATTCGCAAACTCATCTGAACATGCTCCGTCGGTGGCAAACCGGCGAGCTTGAGGCAAATACTGGATCGTGACAGCAATGAGCGGCTCGTTCGTCCATCTTCATTGTCATACCGAATATTCCCTGGTTGATGGCATCGTGCGCATCAAGCCACTGGTCGGTGCGGTGGGCGAGGCCGGGATGCCCGCCGTGGCCGTGACCGACCAGGGCAATCTTTTCGCGATGGTGAAGTTTTACCGGGCGGCAATCGGCAAAGGGATCAAACCCATTGTCGGCGCGGACCTGTGGGTGGAAGACCCCGATGCGCCGGAAGGCCGTTCGCGCCTGATCCTGCTGTGCCGCAACGCCCGAGGCTATCGTTGCCTGACGCGCTTGATCAGCCGGTCCTACATGGAAGGCCAGCACGGCGAGACCCCCGTGGTCGCGCGCGCCTGGGTGGAGGAAGACCACGAAGGCATGATCGCCTTGTCCGGCGGGGCCGAGGGGGAGGTGGGGCGCGCCCTGTTGGCGGGCGACACCGAGGCGGCCGCCCGCAAGTTGGAATTCTGGACCGGGCTTTTCCCCGAGAGCTACTACCTGGAACTGCACCGCACCGGCCGCGCGGGCGACGAAGAACACCTCCATGCGGCGGTCGCGCTTTCCGAGGAAGCATCGGTGCCCGTGGTGGCCACCAATGCAGTGCGCTTCATCAAGGCCGATGACTTCGAGGCCCACGAGGCGCGGGTGTGCATCTTCGAGGGGCGAACCCTGGACGATTCCCGCCGGCCGCGGAACCACACCCGCGAGCAGTATCTGCGCACAGCCGAGGAAATGGCGGAGCTCTTCTCCGATCTGCCGGAAGCGATTGAAAATACGGTGGAGATTGCCCGGCGTTGCAACCTCGAGCTCACCCTGGGCGAAAACTTCCTTCCGGACTTCCCCATCCCCGAGGGGATGACCATCGACGAGTACCTGAGCGAGCGGTCTCGCGAGGGGCTGGAGCGGCGGCTGGAAGTGCTGCTGGAAGGGGAGGCGGAGCCCGAGGCCAAGCGCAAGTACTACTACGAACGCCTGGATCGGGAGCTGGGTGTGATCGTCCAGATGGGCTTCCCCGGCTACTTCCTGATCGTGGCCGATTTCATCGAGTGGGCCAAGGAACATGACATTCCCGTGGGCCCGGGGCGCGGCTCCGGCGCGGGTTCGCTGGTGGCCTACGCGTTGGGGATCACGGACCTGGACCCCCTGCGGTACGATCTGCTGTTCGAGCGATTCCTCAATCCGGAACGCGTATCCATGCCCGACTTCGATGTCGATTTCTGCATGGAGAAGCGCGACCGCGTGATCGACTACGTGGCCCAGCGCTACGGACGGGAAAAGGTCTCCCAAATCGCGACTCACGGCACCATGGCCGCCCGCGCCGTGGTGCGCGACGTGGGCCGCGTTCTGGGGCATCCCTATGGCTTCGTCGACCGGATCGCCAAGCTGATTCCGTTCGAAATCGGCATGACGCTGGACAAGGCGCTGGAACAGGAGGAGGAACTCCGGGATCTCTATCAGCGCGACGAGGAAGTCAGCACGCTGCTGGATCTGGCGCAGAAGCTCGAAGGCCTGGCGCGTAACGTGGGCAAACACGCGGGCGGCGTGGTAATCGCGCCCACGGACCTTACCGACTTCGCCCCGCTGTACTGCGAACCGGGGGGCAGTTCCCCGGCCACCCAGTACGACAAGGACGACGTGGAGGCGGTCGGCCTGGTCAAGTTCGACTTTCTGGGTCTGCGCACGCTCACGATCATCGATTGGACCGTCAAGGCGGTGAACAAGCTGCGGGCCGAATCCGGCGAAGCACCCCTGGACATCACGCGGATCCCCTTGGACGACACGGCTTCCTTCGGCCTGCTCAAGGCCTGCGCCACCACTGCCGTATTCCAGCTGGAATCCCGTGGCATGAAGGATCTCATCAAGAGGCTTCAGCCGGACAGTTTCGAGGATATTGTCGCCTTGGTGGCACTGTTCCGTCCCGGGCCGCTGCAGTCGGGCATGGTGGAAGACTTCATCGACCGAAAACACGGTCGGGCCAAGGTGGCCTACCCGACGCCGGAGCTCCATCATCCGGATCTGGAGCCCATCCTGAAGCCCACCTATGGCGTGATCCTGTACCAGGAGCAGGTCATGCAGATCGCCCAGAGCCTGGCGGGCTACAGCCTTGGCGGTGCCGATCTGCTGCGCCGGGCGATGGGCAAGAAGAAAGCCGAGGAAATGGCCAAGCAGCGCCAAATCTTCCTGGAGGGGGCCACGGCCAACGGTCTGAGCGAGGAGCACGCCGGCGGCATCTTCGACTTGATGGAAAAGTTTGCGGGCTACGGCTTCAATAAGTCCCATTCCGCCGCCTACGCGCTGCTGTCCTATCAAACCGCCTGGCTCAAGGCCCACTATCCGGCGCCGTTCATGGCCGCGGTGCTCTCCTCGGACATGGACCACACCGACAAAGTCGTCACCTTGATCGACGAATGCCGGGAGATGGGGCTTCGGGTGCTGCCGCCGGATATAAACCGATCCAATTACGCCTTCCGCGCCGGCGACGAGAAGACCGTGGTCTACGGCATCGGGGCGGTCAAGGGCGTGGGGCGCTCGGCTATCGACGCCATGGTGGAGGAACGCGACGCCAACGGCCCCTACAAGGACATCTACGATCTCTGTCGGCGGGTGGATCTGCGTCGGGTCAACAAGCGCGTGCTGGAGGCGCTGATCCGCTCCGGTTGCCTGGATAGCATCGGCGTCAATCGGGCGACGTTGATGTCGCGGATTCCCGATGCCCTGAAGGCGGCGGAGCAGAGCAGCCGCAACGCCGAAGTCGGTCAGGAAGATCTGTTCGGCTTGGCCGCGCCGGGCGAGGCAGTCGCCGAAGGCGAGCCGGTGGACGCCGCGGTGCTGCCTGAATGGGAGGATGAGGAGCGCCTCAACGCCGAAAAGGAAACCTTGGGCCTGTTCCTGACCGGGCATCCCATCGAACGCTACGAAGCCGAGCTCGCCAAGGTGGTGACCGGCCGCCTCAACGATCTGTCCTCGGGCAGCGGCGGCGACCCGGGCGGCGGACGCCGCGGCGAACGCCCTGTGGTAGCCGCCGGCCTTGTGATGGCGCTGCGGGTTCGCAACACTCAATCGGGTAACCGGATCGCCATTCTCACGCTGGACGACCGCACCGGCCGGATCGAGGTGGCGCTGTTCACCGAGGCCTACCGGAAATTCGGGCACATGCTCGCCAAGGACCAGTTGCTGGTGGTGGAGGGCGGCCTGGGATACGACGACTTCAGCGACGGTTGGCGCATCAACGCCGAGCGGGTCCTGGATATCGGTGAAGTACGCGAGACCTTCGCCAAACGGGTGGTGTTGCAACTGGATCATCAGCGCGCCGGCAACGGCCTGGTGGAGGAACTCCAGCGTACGCTGATGCCTTTCCGGGAAGGGCGCTGCCCCGTATGGCTGGAATATTGCGGCCCATCGGCCCGGGCCGTGATGCGATTCGGAGACGATTGGCGCGTGCGGCCCACTGATGAGTTGATCAAGCGCCTGGGCGGGCTGGCCGGCGACCAGCAGGTACGGGTTGAGTACTGACAAGCGGGCGCAACCTTCTTGTCATCACGCCGCGGAGTGGCTAGTGTAGTGCCTCGCGTTATTTGGCCCTTATAGCGGTTTTCCAGGCGGTTAGCTGCTAGGCGCGGTTGCGCAGGCCTAGCCGGGCTAGGTCAAGCAAGCGCAACACCGCAGATGGCCGCCTGGAAAACCGCCCGAAGGGAGCCCCGCACAGGCGCCATTGGGTGTTGGCGCCCTTGCCAAGGGCTCGGCCATTGCCGGCGGCCGCCGCCTTGCACTGGCGCCTGTGCGGGGCTCTATAAGTGCCAAATAATACGACGCACTACACTGGTGTAGTGCGCCGCAAGTGATGGCCCGTTCAGCGCCGGTGGCGCGAAGCACGGGCGAGTCTCGTGATGCCGAATAATGGAGCCGCGCCCGTCCCGAACCGGCGCAATGGGCTACGCTTTACTGGATGGAATCGATGGACCTGAACTTTCTGGAATTCGAACGTCCCATTGCCGAACTGGAGGCCAAGATCGAGGAGCTCCGGTATGTGGGTAATGACAACGAGCTCAATATCAGCGAAGAGATCCATCGCCTGCAGGCGAAGAGCCGGACGTTGACCGAACAGATCTTCTCTTCGCTCAGTTCCTGGCAGATTTCGCAGTTGGCGCGTCATCCGCAGCGCCCCTATACCCTGGATTACATTGGCCGCATCTTCACGGAGTTCGAGGAGTTGCACGGCGATCGCAGCTTCGCCGACGATCCGGCTCTGGTGGGCGGCGTCGCCCGCCTGAACGGCCGGCCGGTCATGGTGATCGGCCAGCAGAAGGGGCGGGACACCAAGGAAAAGCTGTACCGCAATTTCGGGATGCCCCGGCCGGAAGGCTACCGCAAGGCCATGCGCCTGATGCAAACCGCCGAACGTTTCAAGCTGCCGGTGTTCACGTTCATCGACACGCCCGGGGCGTATCCGGGTGTGGGCGCCGAGGAGCGTGGCCAGAGCGAGGCCATCGCCCGCAATCTGTTCGTCATGTCGAGGCTGCGCACGCCGGTGATCTGCACCGTGATCGGCGAAGGTGGTTCCGGCGGCGCGCTGGCCATCGGCGTTGGCGACCGGGTGTACATGCTCAGCTACAGCACTTACTCCGTGATTTCTCCCGAAGGCTGCGCCTCCATCCTCTGGAAGAGCGCGGAGAAGGCCCAGGATGCCGCGGAAGCCATGGGTATTACCGCCGAGCGCCTGAAGGAGCTGGGCCTGATCGACGCCATCGTGGAAGAGCCCCTGGGCGGCGCCCACCGCGACCCCGAGTTGGCGGCGGAACGCCTCAAGCTCAAATTCCTTGAGGACTTGTCCGTTCTCGATTCCCTGTCCGTGGACCAGTTGCTGGAGCAGCGTTATCAGCGACTGATGGATTACGGCAACTTCCGGGAATAGAGGCCTCGCCCGGCCATGTAGAGGCGCACCATGTCCGGGACCGTCTTCGAGCCCGAATCCCTGCTCATCGCGTTGAAGCCCTGGCGGGCGGCGCCCGCCTGCTGGGTGGCCTATAGCGGCGGCCTGGATTCCCACGTTCTTCTCCACGCGTTGGCCGGGCTGCGGGATGCACTTCCGATGCCGCTGCGGGCGGTGCATGTGCACCACGGGCTGCAGCCTGCTGCCGACGCCTGGACGGCCCATTGCCAGGCCGTGTGCGATGCCTTGGCGGTTCCGCTGCGTCAGGAGGCGGTAACCGTGGACTCTACCCAGGGAGCAAGCCTGGAGGAGTCGGCACGGGACGCGCGCTACCAGGCGTTCGACCGTTGCCTGGAGACCGGCGCACTGCTGCTGACGGCCCATCACCGGGACGATCAGATCGAAACGGTTCTGCAGCGTCTGTTCCGGGGCAGCGGTCCCAAGGGCCTTGCGGGGATGGCGGCGGCCCGGCCCCTGGGCGCGGGGCACGTGCTGCGTCCCTTGCTGGAAGTGCCCAGGGAACAGTTGGAGGCCTATGCGAGGGAACACGGCCTGGAGTGGGTCGAAGACCCCAGCAATGCCGATCGCCGCCACGACCGCAACTATATCCGCCACGAGATTCTTTCCCGGGTTCGCCAGCGATGGCCCGGCGTGGACTCGGCCATTGCGCGCTCGGCCAGCCACTGCGGGGAGGCGGCCAATGAATTGGATGCGCTGGCCCGAGCGGATTTGGCGTCGGTCGCGGACGGGGAATGGCTGCGGGCGGACGTCCTGGCCTCTCTTGACGCCGGTCGGCGCGCTCATGTCGTGCGCCTCTGGCTCAACGACCGTGGGCTGCGACCGCCCAACGAGGCCCGCTTGCGTGCCGGGCTGGATGCGCTGGTATCGGCGGAACAGGATCGACGACCGGAGCTGGCATGGCCGGAAGGCCTGGTCCGTCGCTACCGGGGGAGGCTTGTTGCGGCGGCGCCGCCCGGGGAGCGCCCCACTCCGCAACCGACGGTGTGGAATCTGGGCGCGCCGCTGACCGTGCCCGGTTCCGGTCTGCTTTGGTGTGAATCCGGTAGCGGGGGATTGGACGCCGCGGCGGTGGCGCGAGGGGTGGAGGTGCGCTTCCGCCAGGGCGGCGAACGCTGCATGGTTCAGGGTTCGACGCATCACCGGTCGGTCAAGCAGCTGTTGCAGGAGGCGGGTATCCCACCGTGGCAGCGTGCGGTCATTCCCCTGCTCTATGTGGACGGGCGGTTGGCGGCGATTCCCGGTGTGTGCATCTGCGAAGGATTCCAGGCCCGCGGGGAGGGCTTGGTGCCGCACTGGCGGGAGCGGTGATTCGGGTCTTTCAGATTGTGAACCCCGGACCATTCTGTTAACTTTGAGCCCCGTCCCGAGTGCCGCTCCGGCTCCACTTCTAACGCGTCGATAAGTACGTTTTTATGACCCGATATATCTTCATTACAGGCGGTGTTGTGTCCTCGTTGGGCAAGGGCATCGCCTCGGCCTCTCTTGCCAGCATTCTTCAGGCCCGCGGCCTTCGGGTGACGCTGATCAAGCTGGATCCCTATATCAACGTGGATCCGGGCACCATGAGTCCCTTCCAGCACGGCGAGGTGTTCGTCACCGAGGATGGCGCGGAAACGGACCTGGATCTGGGCCACTACGAGCGTTTTGTCCGAATCAGGACGACGCGAGCCAACAACTACACGACCGGCCGGATCTACGAGAACGTGATCCGCAAGGAGCGTCGAGGCGAGTACCTCGGCGGCACCGTGCAGGTCATTCCGCACATCACCGACGAGATCAAGCGCTGCATTGAGGCCGGCGCCGACGATGCCGAGGTGGCGCTGGTCGAGATCGGCGGCACGGTGGGCGATATCGAGTCGCTGCCGTTTCTGGAAGCCATTCGCCAGATGGGCACGGAATACAAGGGCCGTTGCCTGTTCCTGCACCTGACGCTGGTTCCGTTCATCGGTCCGGCGGGCGAAATGAAGACCAAGCCCACCCAGCACTCCGTCAAGGAGTTGCGTTCCATCGGTATCCAACCGGATATTCTGCTCTGCCGCGCGACCCGGCCCATTCCGGACGACGAGCGCCGCAAGATTGCGCTGTTCACCAACGTGGACAGCGAGGCGGTGATTTCCGCGCTGGATGTGGACGATATCTACAAGATTCCCCTGGTTTACCACAGCCAGGGCCTGGATCAGATCGTGGCCGACCGGCTCAGCCTCGAGCTGCCGCCGGCGGACCTGTCCGACTGGCAGGCGGTGGTGGACGCCCGCAACCGGCTGGACGGCGAAGTCACCATCGCCATGGTGGGCAAGTACGTCAACCTGGCCGATGCTTACAAGTCGCTGAGCGAGGCCTTGACCCACGCGGGGCTGCACACCCTGACCAAGGTCAACATCCGCTACGTGGATTCCGAAGAGATCGAGCGTACCGGTACCGGGCCGCTTGAGGATGTGGACGCCATCCTGGTGCCCGGCGGTTTCGGCGAGCGCGGGGTGGAAGGCAAGATTGCCACCGCCCGCTACGCCCGTGAAAACAGGATCCCCTACCTGGGAATCTGTCTTGGCATGCAGGTGGCCGTGGTGGAATTCGCCCGCGACGTGGCGGGCCTGGCCGGGGCCCACAGCACGGAGTTCGATCTGACGACGCCGCATCCGGTGATTGGCCTGATTACCGAATGGATGAATCAGGACGGCAGCGTCGAGCGCCGCAGCGCCGAGTCCGACCTGGGGGGCACCATGCGCCTGGGTGGCCAGGAATGCCATATTGAACCCGGCACACTTGCCCACAAGGTGTATGGCAGCGACAGCATCGTGGAGCGCCACCGGCATCGCTATGAATTCAACAATCAGTACCTGGATGCACTCAAGGCGGCCGGCCTGAAGGTTTCGGGCATGTCCGCGGACGGCAGTCTGGTCGAGATGGTGGAGCTGCCGGATCATCCGTGGTTTCTCGGGTGCCAGTTCCATCCTGAATTCACGTCCACGCCCCGCGACGGCCACCCGTTGTTCAGCGGCTTCATCATGGCCGCACGGGCGCACAAGGCCGAGCAAGAGGGCGGTGGCGCCAAGGCAGAGGCATAAGCCATGGCCGACATCGAATTGTGTGGTTTCAAGGCCGGCCTGGACCGGCCCTTTTTCCTGATCGCGGGCCCTTGCGTAATCGAATCCGAGCAACTGGCGCTGGACACGGCTGCCGAGCTCAAGGAGATCTGCGCAAGCCTGGAAATTCCCTTCATCTACAAGTCCTCGTTCGACAAGGCGAATCGCTCTTCCCACCAGAGTTTCCGGGGGCCCGGAATGGAAGACGGTCTCCGCATCCTGGAGACGGTGCGTGACAAGGTTGGCGTGCCGGTGCTCACCGACGTACACGAAGACACGCCGCTGGACGAAGTCGCTGCGGTGGTGGACGTCTTGCAGACGCCCGCGTTCCTGTGCCGGCAGACCAATTACATCCAGCGGGTCGCCGCCCAGGGCAAACCGGTCAATATCAAGAAGGGCCAGTTTCTCGCCCCCTGGGACATGAAGAACGTGGTGGACAAGGCGCGGGCCGCGGGCAACGAGCAGATCATGGTCTGCGAACGCGGGGTTTCCTTCGGTTACAACAACCTGATATCCGATATGCGCTCGCTGGCGGTGATGCGCGACACGGGTTGCCCGGTGGTGTTCGACGCGACCCATTCCGTCCAGCTCCCGGGCGGCCAGGGCACTGCTTCCGGTGGTCAGCGGGAATTTGTTCCGGTACTGGCGCGGGCGGCGGTCGCCGCCGGCGTGGCGGGGCTGTTCATGGAAACCCATCCGCAGCCGGAAAAGGCGCTCAGCGACGGCCCCAATGCGTGGCCGCTGCCGCGTATGGCGGCGTTGCTCCGCACCCTCAAAGCCCTGGACGCGCAGGTCAAGGCAGATGGTTTCCTGGAAATGGCCCTTTAGACACCGGATACCGCGCCGGTTCGCGAGGATTGTTAAGAAATGCTTGTAATTGACGGTTTTTACTAAGGATAGGGACAGACTCGAAGATGGCGAAAATCAAGTCGATCACCGCACGTGAAATCCTGGATTCCCGGGGCAACCCCACCATCGAGGCCGATGTGGTTCTGGATTCCGGCGCGTTCGGCCGGGCCGCGGCCCCCTCCGGCGCCTCCACGGGGACCCGCGAAGCGATCGAGTTGCGCGACGGCGATGCCAAGCGCTACATGGGCAAGGGCGTGCTCAAGGCCGTCGCCAACGTCAACGGCCCGATCCGGGAAGCGTTGCTCGGCCTGGAGGCCGACGACCAGCGTGCCATCGATGATCGGCTGATTGCCCTGGACGGCACCGACAACAAGGGGAAGCTCGGCGCCAATGCCATTCTGGCGGCGTCGCTGGCAGTGGCCAAGGCTGCTGCGGCGGACCACGGCCAGCCGTTGTATCGCCATCTCAATCCCACCGGGCCCCAGATCCTGCCCGTACCCATGATGAATATCCTCAACGGCGGCGCCCATGCGGACAACAGCGTCGACCTGCAGGAGTTCATGGTGCTGCCGGTGGGGCTGCCCAGTTTCAGCGAAGCGCTTCGCTGCGGTACCGAAATCTTCCATGCCCTGAAGAAGGTGTTGAGCGCACGGGGTTTGAACACTTCCGTGGGTGACGAAGGCGGATTTGCCCCCGACCTGCCGTCCAATGAGGCGGCCCTGGAAACCATCGTCGAGGCCGTTGGCAAGGCGGGCTACACCCTGGGCAAGGACGTTTATCTCGGCCTGGATGTGGCCAGCTCGGAATTCTACGAGGATGGCTCTTATCACCTGGCCTCGGAGGGCAAGCGCTTCAGCGCCGCCGAGTTCACCGATTACCTGGCTGGCTGGGTGGACAAGTACCCGATCATCTCCATCGAGGACGGCATGGCGGAAGGTGACTGGGAAGGTTGGAAGATCCTCACGGAGCGCTTGGGCGATCGTGTCCAGTTGGTGGGCGACGATTTGTTCGTGACCAATACGCGTATCCTCCAGCAGGGCATTGATCAGGGCGTCGCGAATTCCATTCTGATCAAGTTCAATCAGATCGGGAGCCTGAGCGAGACGCTGGACGCCATCGCCATGGCCGAGGACGCGGGCTACACTGCCGTGGTTTCCCACCGTTCCGGAGAGACGGAGGACACCACCATCGCCGATCTGGCGGTGGCGACCACCGCTACCCAGATCAAGACAGGTTCCCTGTGTCGTTCGGACCGGGTCGCAAAGTACAATCAATTGCTTAGGATCGAAGGGGAGTTGGGATCCGATGCCGTGTACGCCGGCGCCCGGGCCTTCCCTTCGCTGAAGCTGTAAACAAACCGGCCGCGAGCCGGGCGACGGGTGCGCATGCGCTGGCTGATAGTCGTGCTGGTAGTTCTGTTGTTGATGCTGCAGATCAGGCTCTGGTCGGCGGACGGCGGCGTGCCCGAAGTGATCCATCTGCATAAGTCGGTGCAGGCTCAGCGTGCCGAGAACAAGGACCTCCAGGAGCGTAACGAGGCATTGGAAGCGGACGTGAAGGACTTGAAGGGCGGGCTCGACGCCGTGGAGGAACGGGCCCGCAGTGAACTGGGCATGATCAAGGACGGAGAACGCTTCTACCAGGTCGCCGCACCATGAACCGGCGTTCCGCCCCCTCGGTGTGGGCGGTGATCCCGGCCGCCGGCATTGGCCGGCGCATGGGAGGCGCCGTCCCCAAGCAGTATCTCGAACTCTTCGAGCGCCCCGTCATCCAGTGGAGCCTCCAGGCCGTGCTTGCCCCGGACGCCGTTCGCGGCGCGGTGGTTGCTCTCGGTTCGGGAGACCGCTATTGGGACGCTCTCCACGGTGAGCTCGCCAAGCCCGTTCATACCGTTTCAGGCGGTGTCGAGCGCTGCCATTCCGTGTTCAATGCCTTGGAATTCCTGCTGGACGGCAGGGGCCATGTCGATGACTGGGTCCTGGTGCATGACGCGGTGCGTCCCTGTGTAACGCGGGATGAGATCGAACGCCTTCTGCGCGAGGGGCTGGCCAACCCTGGCGGAGCGCTGCTGGGATTCCCGGTTCGAGACACACTGAAGCGGCAGGACGAAGACGGCGCGGTGGCGGAAACCGCCGATCGGTCGGGTTTATGGCACGCCCAGACACCACAACTGTTCCCCTTGGCCGCCCTGCATGAAGCGCTGGAAGCAGCCCTGACGGGCGGCCTCAACGTAACGGACGAAGCTCAGGCCATGGAGAGGCTCGGGCACCGGCCGCGCCTGGTGGAAGGGCGGGCCACCAACCTGAAGATCACTCGACCGGCCGATCTGCCCCTGGCCGAGGCGATCCTTAAGGCCAGCTATCCGGAAAGGGCATTGGATGACCGCGATGATTAGAGTAGGGCAGGGCTTCGATGCCCATCGCTTTCAGCAGGGAGGCCGATTGATTCTGGGCGGTGTGGAAATCCCTCATACCCACGGCCTCGAGGCTCACTCCGATGGCGACGTGGTGCTTCACGCGCTGACCGATGCCCTCCTGGGCGCCGCCGCCCTGGGCGATTTGGGTCGACACTTCCCGGATACCGACGACGCCTATAGCGGTGCCGACAGCCGTATCCTGCTTCGGCACGCGGTTCGCTTGGCCGGGAAGGCGGGATGGCGCGTGGTCAACGCCGATGTCACCGTGATCGCCCAGCGGCCAAAGCTGGCCATGTACATGCCGTATATGCGCCAGAACATGGCGGCCGATTTGGATTGCGATACGGATGCGATCAATGTGAAAGCCACCACCACCGAGGGCATGGGCTTCACCGGCAGCGGTGAGGGCATGGCTGCCATGGCGGTGATTCTTCTCGAGCGCCCGCGGTGAGTGCTGAGCCGGTCACCACCGAGGCTTCGGTGGCGCAGCTGCCGCGGGCCTATGGGCCGCCGGTGGCCCGGGCCTGGCTGCGGGTAACGCCCGAGGATTTTCGCGTCGACGAGCAACTTGGCTTCCCGTTGAGCGGCGAGGGTGAACACTTGTTTCTCCGCATCCGCAAGGAGCGGTGGAACACCGAGGATGTGGCCAAGCTCCTGTGCCGGGAATTCGGGGTGCGCCGAAACGCCGTCTCCTTTGCCGGCCTCAAGGACCGCAACGCGGTTGCCAGCCAATGGTTCAGCATTCACCTGCCGGGAATTGATCGACCGTGGGAGCCGGGCCCGATCGCCGAGGGCGTGGAACTGGTCGAGGCTGTTCGCAATGGCAGAAAACTGCGACGGGGCGCGTTGGCCGGTAACCGGTTCCGCCTGCGCGTGGGCATCGACGACTGCGATCGAAAGGCCGTGCACCAACGCCTGCTCCGCGTCGCATCGAGCGGTGTGCCCAATTACTTCGGGGCTCAGCGCTTCGGCCGTCGTGGTGACAACGTGGCCCAGGCCTTGGAGATGTTCCAGGGGCGCCGGGTCCCTCGCCATATTCGCGGCTTGCTGCTGTCGGCCGTGCGGTCTCATCTGTTCAACGCCGTACTTGCGGAGCGGGTGGCCGAAGGCACCTGGAACGGTTGGGTTGGCGGCGACGCCATGATGCTGAACGGCAGCCGCTCCATGTTCGTTGCCGAGCCGGGCGACGAGCGAATCCGCGCGCCGGCTTGCGTTGTTCGACATCCATCCGACCGGCCCCATGGCCGGGGATGGCGATCCGCTGGCGGTGGGTGAGGCCGCGGCAGCGGAACAAGCGATCTTGGCGCGGTATCCGGAGCTGACAGCCGGACTGCGGGCGAACCGCCTGGAGGCGGCTCGGCGCCCATTGCGGTTACTTGCGCAAGGCATGGGCTGGCGTGAGCTGGAGGGGGGACGGTGGGAAATCAGCTTCGGTCTTCCCGCCGGTGCCTATGCGACGACGGTGCTTCGGGAGGCCTTTGACCTGGCCGAGTGACCTCAGGCGCTATCGGTGGTGGTGCAGAAGCACGTAGAGTGCGCCGGTGCCGCCGTCTACGGGGCGCGCTGAGCAGAATGCGAGGACGGGCTCCCACTGGCGCAGCCAGCGATCCACCTTGCCCTTGAGGACGGGGCCCTTGTTGCTCGAGCGTCGTCCCTTGCCGTGAATCACCCGCACGCAACGGCGATCGGAGCGACGGCACTCCGCCAGGAAATCCTTCAAGGCCACATGGGCCATGGGTACGGTCAGACCATGGAGATCCAATTCCGCCTCGATGCGGTATTGGCCGCGGCGGAGCTTGCGAAGCACCCGGCGCTGCAGGCCGGTCCGCCGAAAACTGAGTTCCTCCCCGGTTTCCAGGTCCTCGGGCTCGATATCGCCGCTCAGGAGTTCCTCCATGACGTGCCGCTCGTCCTCGTGGGTCTTGCGGGGCACGGGCGCGGGACGGCGCAGCTCGAAATCAGCCCGGTCGTGATCCATGCGGCGCACGTCGCGCATGGCTCGGCGGAAGAGATCGAGGTCGGATTCGGAGTCGTAGTCGGTCATCGCCAGGACACCTGGAGGCTCGGCGCGTGGGTTAGCGGACGATGTCCTAGATTAACGTTTTCGCCCTGCTGGGTCATGTGTCCACCGTGGACGGGCGGCTTCGGTATTGGCGGGCTCGTCGAGGCCGGGGAACGCGGTATACTCTCAGCGCGAATATTCGGTAAAGACGATTCATGCATATTCTGATCAGCAACGACGACGGTTACCAGGCATCAGGGCTCGTGCATCTAGCCGCGGCCATGCGTCGCTTGGGCGATGTAACGGTGGTCGCGCCGGACCGGGATCGCAGCGGTGCCAGCAATTCCCTGACCCTGGATCAGCCCATCCGTGCCACGCGGGTGGAAGACCGGCTCTACCGCATCGAGGGCACCCCCACGGATTGCGTTCATCTCGCCATCACCGGGCTACTGGACGACGAGCCGGATATGGTGGTCTCCGGTATCAATGCCGGGGCCAACATGGGCGATGACGTGCTCTACAGCGGCACGGTAGCAGCGGCCACGGAGGGGCGATTCCTGGGCTTGCCGGCGATTGCGGTCTCCTCGGCGTCGCCGGAGCCTCGCCACTACGAGACCGCCGCGCGAGTTGCGGCCACCCTGCTGGGGCGCTTGTTGGCCGATCCCCTGCCAGCGGATACCATCCTCAACGTCAACGTGCCGGATTGCTCATGGGACAGTCTGCGCGGGTTCGAGGCGACGCGGCTGGGCCAGCGGCATCGGGCCGAAGCCGCCATCGCCACCCGGGATCCGCGTGGCCGGCGCATCTACTGGATTGGTGCGGCGGGTGACGAAGAAGATGCAGGGCCGGGTACGGATTTCCACGCGGTGCGTAACGGATTCGTTTCCGTGACGCCGATCCAGGTGGATCTGACCCGGTACGAAGCCCTGGAGAAGATCGCCGGCTGGGTGGAAGGAATTCGCTGATGGATGAACGGACCCTGCGCGGTATCGGGATGACCTCTGAACGGACCCGTCGGCGCTTGATCGAGCGGCTGCGGGACCAGGGCATAACCAATGAACAGGTCCTGGAACGCATGGCCGGCACACCGCGGCACGTGTTCGTGGACGAGGCCCTGGCAAGCCGGGCCTACGAGGACACGGCATTGCCCATCGGCTACGGCCAGACCATCTCGCAGCCGTACGTGGTTGCGCGCATGACAGAGGCTCTGCTGGCCAGCGGAACATTGCGACGGGTGCTGGAGATCGGCACCGGCTGCGGCTACCAGACCGCCGTGTTGGCTTCGTTGGTCCCGGAGGTGTACTCGGTGGAGCGTGTCAGCGGCCTGCTGCGCCAGGCACGGGAGCGCTTTCGGCTGCTGGGGCTTCACAACGTCCGCGTCCGCCACGGCGACGGCTACCAGGGCTGGGAGGCCAATGCGCCGTTTGACGCCATCCTGCTCACCGCCGCTCCGCCGGTGATTCCCCCGGTCTTGATCCAGCAGTTGGCCGAAGGCGGCCGGCTGATTGCTCCCGTGGGAACCGATGGCGGGCAGGAATTGATGCAGTACCGTAGGCGCGGAGCCGACGTGGAAGAGGCGCGGCTGGGCCCGGTCAGTTTTGTGCCGATGCTCGGCGGAGTGGTTTGATGCAAGTGTTTTCGAAGCTTTACCGGCGCGTTCTGCGGTGGGCCGGCCATCCCCATGCGCCCTGGTATCTCGCGGGCCTGAGTTTCGCCGAGGCGTCGTTTTTCCCTATCCCGCCCGATGTAATGCTGATTCCCATGACCCTGGCCAAACCCCAGCGCGGCTTATCGTTTGCGGCGCTTGCGACCGCGGCATCGGTGGCCGGGGGAGGGTTGGGCTATGCCATTGGTTATTTCGGTCTCGAACTGGTCACACCATGGCTGCATGCGTTGGGCTATTGGGATGCGTACGTTCGCGTCGCCCACTGGTTCGAACTTTACGGCTTCTGGGTGGTGCTGCTGGCGGGGTTCTCGCCGATTCCCTACAAGCTGTTCACGATCGCCGCCGGCGCCCTCAGCCTGTCCCTGCTTCCCTTTCTTCTGGCCTCCGCGGCCGGGCGTGGTGGGCGGTTCTTCCTGGTTACCTTGCTTGTTTCCTGGGGGGGACCCAGGATAGAACCGTATCTTGAGCGTTACATCGACCGCCTTGGCTGGGCAACGGTGGGATTGACAGGGGTGGGATTGGTCGCCTGGAAAGTCTTTTAGTAGGGGAGGCATCGGCCGGATTCGGTCGACGAGCAGTGACTGGATCGGGGTACGCACAAGGGTTTCCGGCCGCTTGGACGGGCGTTCCGGCATGAAACGGCCGGGCGCGGTGATCGCGGTTGCGGTGATTCTGGCCTCGGTGCTCGCCGGGTGCGCGAGAACGACCTACGCGCCGGTGGCGGACCGCAGTTTCCGATATGGTTCCGATTCCCCGGGTTTCTACGAGGTTCAGAAGGGCGACACCCTTTACTCCATCGCCTGGCACCACGGCCTGGACCATCGCGAGCTGGCGCGGTGGAACGGCATATCGCCTCCCTACATCATCCATCCCGGTGACGAACTCCGCCTTACCCCACCGCCGGAACGCCCCGGCAAGCACGCTGCCGTCGCTTCCCGACGGGAACCTGAACCGGCGAAAACGCCGGTGGCCCGGCACCCCAAGCCCTCCATTCATTCGCATCCCGCCGCAGAGCCCTACAGGTGGCAATGGCCAGCGCGAGGCAAGTTGGTCCGCACGTTCAACAAGAGCTTTCAGGGGAAGCAGGGTATCGATATCGCGGGTTCGCCGGGGCAGCCGATTCACGCGGCGGCCGGTGGGCGCGTGGTTTACAGCGGCAACGGGCTGGTGGGCTACGGAAACCTGCTGATCATCAAGCACGACAGCCACTATCTGACGGCGTATGCCTATAACCGGAAGCTATTGGTAAAGGAGGGTGACCGGGTCAGGGCGGGCCAGGTAATCGCCCGCATGGGAGCCGGTACCGACAGTAACGCGGAGCTGCACTTCGAGTTGCGACGGGATGGCAAGCCCGTGGACCCCCTGAGGTTCCTGCCGCCCAGATAGGCTTTATCGGGTCGCCGTACGTTTCCGTGTCGGACTCGGCCCGAATGTGAGCGTTGAATCACCTCGAACCGGGCGGTTTTGATGCGGGGTTCGCGAATTTGTCAGATGTCTTTGTCCGCTCGTCAGGCTCTTCAACTGCATGAATGAGAAAGAAATATTGCTTTTGTCGGGAGGCGTTGCACGTCGCTTTGGGTCGGAATATAGTGGATCAGACCGAAAACAAAAAAGATTCGGGGTGCGCGTGCAGGCGTGCGGGTTCGGCGCAGCGGGACATGTGCGTCGGCCGGAACCGGCAGCGCCAGCACTATGGAAGGAGTAGCCATGGCTAAGAAGCAAGCAGTGGAGCTGAGTGCGATGACGGCACAGGAACAGCTCCAGGAGACCGACGAAGAACTGCTGCTCGACGAGACGGCGGAGGACGAGGAGAAAGAGGACGAGGAGAGCGCCGCCATCGAGGAGGTGACGCACTTCGCTCCGGGGCACTATCCGGGCACCGGCCTTGATGCAACTCAGCTCTATCTCAACGAAATCGGGTTCTCGCCCCTGCTGACGGCGGAGGAAGAAGTCTATTTCGCGCGTCGCGCGCTTCGCGGCTGTGCCGATTCCCGGCGCCGGATGATCGAGAGCAATCTCCGGCTGGTCGTGAAAATCGCCCGTCGGTACATGAATCGTGGCCTGGCGTTTCTCGATTTGATCGAGGAAGGCAACCTGGGTCTGATTCGCGCGGTTGAGAAATTCGATCCCGAAAGGGGCTTCCGTTTTTCGACTTACGCGACCTGGTGGATCCGCCAGACCATAGAGCGGGCCATCATGAACCAGACCCGTACCATCCGCCTGCCCATCCACGTGATCAAGGAAATCAACCAGTGTTTGCGCACGGCCCGTCGCCTGACGCAGAAGCTGGACCACGAACCCACGGTGGACGAGATTGCCAAGGTGCTGGACCGGCCCCTGGACGATGTGCGCCGCATGCTGGGTTTGAACGAAGGGACCACCTCCGTGGACACCCCCATCGGCCGCGATGCCGATCGAGTGCTCCTGGATGCCATTCCGGACGAGAACAATCCTGATCCGTCCGTGGTGCTGCAGGACGGCGACATCATGGCGCATCTGGATGTCTGGCTGGAAGAGCTCAGTGAGAAGCAGCGGGCCGTGGTCGTACGCCGTTTCGGCCTGCACGGCTTTGAAAAATGTACCCTTGAAGAAGTGGGCAATGAAATCGGCGTGACGCGGGAGCGGGTTCGCCAGATTCAGATCGATGCCCTGCGCAAGCTCAGGGAAGTCATGGAGCGGGCGGGTTTTTCCCAGGATGCATTATTCGGCTGATTGCACCAACACCAACCGTCTCGTTCAGATCATGAAGAGCGCCGCGGCAACGCGGCGCTCTTCCGCCAACAGGACGTTGTAAGTTCGGCAGGCGGCGGCCGTATCCATGACTTCCACGCCGATGCCGCGGGTGATCAGGGTGCGGAGCAGAAGTGCAGGCGGGAATTGCTGCTGGGCGCCGGTGCCGAGCAATACCAGCTCCGGGTCCAGGCTCGCCAGAAATTCCATGTGCTCCACGGCGAGCTCGCCGAAGTTCTCCGGCGGCCAATCCACGATCACCTCATCCGGACAGACCACCAGGCTGCGATCGAACACGGATTCATTGACGATGACCTCGCCGGGGCCGTAGCGCCTGATGCGGTTGGACGCGGCTTGCGATTCCTGTGTGAGCTTCATGGTGATCACGATACGGCAGGTCTTTGGGCGCTGGCAAGACAGCCGGCCCGATTGACAGTGGGCGGGTGGATCAGTACTTTTCCCTCCTTACACTGAGGATATCCCGCTTCCCGCGCGCTTTCCGGAATTGTCGCCCGCATCACGGGCGCCGAGCGGGTTCGTCCCAGGGCGTCCAATCGAAGGCCGGAACAGCTTTGAACCACGAATTCCCCAGAATCAAGCGGCTTCCTCCCTATGTATTCAACATCGTCAACGAGTTGAAGGCGCAGGCGCGTGCGCGCGGGGAAGATATCGTGGATTTCGGGATGGGCAACCCCGATCGTCCCACGCCCAAGCACATCGTCGACAAGCTGGTGGAGGCGGCGCAAAGGCCGGACACGCACCGCTATTCCGTGTCCAGGGGCATTCCGCGGCTTCGGCGAGCGATATGCGGTTGGTACAAACAGCGTTTCGAGGTGGAGTTGGACCCGGACTCCGAGGCGATCGTGACCATCGGTTCCAAGGAAGGGCTGGCGCATCTGACATTGGCCACGCTCGGGCCCGGGGATGGGGTATTGGTCCCGAATCCATCCTATCCCATTCACCCCTACGGCGTGGTGATCGCGGGAGCCGACATACGGCATGTGCCGCTGGTGCCGGGTGAAGATTTCTTTGCCGAAATGGAAAAGGCCATTCGGACCACATGGCCGCGGCCGAAAATGCTGATCCTGAACTTCCCCGCCAACCCGACGACCCAATGCGTGGAGTTGGATTTCTTTGCCAAGGTGGTCGACATCTGCCGGGAGCACGGCATCTGGGTGGTGCATGACATCGCCTACGCCGATATCGTCTTCGACGGTTACAAGGCCCCGTCCATTCTCCAGGTACCGGGCGCGAAGGATATCGCGGTGGAGTGCTTCTCGCTTTCGAAGAGCTACAACATGCCGGGTTGGCGGGTCGGCTTCATGTGCGGCAACCGCGAACTGATCGCCGCTCTGGCGCGTATGAAATCCTACCTGGATTACGGCATGTTTACCCCGATCCAGGTGGCGGCGATTGCCGCGCTGGAAGGGCCCCAGGACTGCGTGGCCGAGACGGTCGAGACTTATCGGTCTCGCCGGGATACGCTATGTGACGGCCTGGAGTCGGTGGGGTGGCACGTGGAGAAGCCCAAGGCAACGATGTTCGTTTGGGCACCGATCCCCGAACCCTACCGCGACATGGGCTCTCTGGAGTTTTCCAAGAAACTGTTGGCCGAAGCGAAAGTCGCGGTTTCGCCCGGTGTTGGCTTCGGCGACTACGGCGACGATCACGTGCGCTTCGGCTTGATCGAGAATGAACATAGAACGCGGCAAGCGGTTCGGGGTATCCGAGCGATGCTTCGCCGCGATGGGGAGTTGACCGAGTGAATTCAGTGCTCTTTCAAGATAATGGTTACCCATTCAGTTGGCCTGTCAGTGTTCCTGGCAAGGCGCGGGTTGCGGCGAATGGCCTGGTCCTTTGCACGAGCCGCAACGCGGCCAGGGGCACTGACAGGCCAACCTGCAGGGCGCCCCTTTGGCGTCCTGCCGCGGTGTTGCGCCGCTTGACAAGGGTCCGGCCATTGCCTGCGCGGCGCGCCTTGCCGCGAAACACCACAGGGGCGCTGAATGGGTAACGATCATCTTGAAAGAGCACTAGCGTCGCCTGTCAGGGTCGGATTGCTGGGGCTGGGCACGGTGGGTGCCGGTACCATCAATCTGCTCGAACGCAACAACGATGAGATCGCGCGGCGCGCGGGGCGAGGAATTCAGGTGGTTGCGGCGGCCGCTCGGCACCTGGACCGTCCGAGGGCGTGCTCCACCGAAGGGATTCGTTTGACCACGGATCCCTTCGAAGTGGTGGATGATCCGGATATCGATATTGTTTTGGAGCTGATCGGCGGGTATGAACCGGCCCGGCAGCTCGTGCTGCGTGCAATCGAAAACGGCAAGGATGTCGTTACCGCCAACAAGGCGCTGATCGCCAAGCACGGCAACGAAATCTTCGAGCACGCCCGCGCCAAGGGCGTTACCGTCGCTTTCGAGGCGGCCGTTGCGGGTGGCATTCCCATCATCAAGGCCATCCGGGAAGGCCTCACCGGTAATCGCATCGAGTGGGTGGCGGGGATCATCAACGGCACCGGGAATTTCATCCTTAGCGAGATGTTCTACGCCGGTCGGGAGTTCGCCGAGGTGTTGGCGGAAGCGCAGCGCCTGGGCTACGCGGAAGCCGATCCCACCTTCGACGTGGAAGGAATCGATGCAGCGCACAAGCTGACGATCCTGGCGTCCATTGCGTTCGGGATTCCGCTGCAGTTCGACAAGGTCTTCGTGGAAGGCATCAGCCACGTTACCCGGGAAGACGTCGCCTACGCCGAGCAGTTGGGTTATCGCATCAAGCATCTGGGCATCGCGGCGCAGACCACGGAAGGAATCGAATTGCGTGTGCATCCCACCCTGCTGCCCGACCGCCAGTTGCTGGCGAACGTTGACGGCGTGATGAACGCCATCATGGTCATGGGTGACGCCGTGGGGCCGACGCTGTACTACGGCGCCGGTGCCGGCGCCGCACCCACGGCATCGGCGGTGGTGGCCGATCTGGTGGATGTGGTCCGGGAAGCCGAAGTGGACGCTGACAATCGCGTTCCTTACCTGGCATTCCAGTCCACCGCGCTGTCCAATGCGCCCATCCTTCCCATGGAAGCCGTCGAGACCGCGTACTATCTGAGAATGGAAGTGCGGGATCAGCCGGGCGTGCTGGCCGACATCACCCGCATCGTGGGCGAGGCGGGCATCAGCATCGAAGCCATTCTGCAAAAAGAGCCGGCCCCGGGCGCCGAACACGTGCCGGTGATTCTGCTGACGCACCGAGTGCTCGAGCGGCAAATGAACCAGGCCATCGAGCGTATCGAGGATTTGGAGTCCACCGAGGGGCGGGTGACCCGCATTCGGTTGGAGCAGCTTCAGTAACCGATTCGAACTACGAGAGTAACTTATGCCATTCCGAGCGCGATACACCGGGTTGATCGACAAGTACCGGGACCGTCTGCCTGTGAGCGACGACACCCGTATCATCAGTCTGGGAGAAGGCAACACCCCGCTGATAAGGCTGAAGAATGTTCCCGACGATCTCGGCCGCGACGTGGACATCTACGTCAAGTTCGAGGGCCTCAATCCGACCGGCTCCTTCAAGGACCGGGGCATGACCATGGCCGTGACCAAGGCCGTGGAGCAGGGCAGCCGCGCGATTATTTGTGCCTCCACCGGCAATACCTCCGCCTCGGCGGCTGCGTACGCGGCCCGTGCCGGAATCAAGGCGTTTGTTCTGATTCCGGACGGCAAGATCGCAATGGGCAAACTGGCGCAGGCGATCATGCACGGCGCGGAGGTGATCCAGATCGCCGGCAACTTCGACGTGGGCATGAGACTGGTCAAGGAAGTCGCCGGCGAGGCGCCCGTGACCATCGTCAACTCCATCAATCCGTTCCGCCTGCAAGGCCAGAAGACCGCGGCCTTCGAGATTGTCGAGGAGCTGGAACGCGCGCCCGATTACCACTGCCTGCCGGTGGGTAATGCCGGCAACATCACCGCCCACTGGATTGGGTACTCGGAATGCGCCAGCTGCAAGGGCGACGTGCTCACCCAGGCTTGTGCGTTCTGCGGTGGTCATTGCCGCTTCAAGAGCGGGGTGGTCAACGAGCGCCCGCGCATGGTCGGTTACCAGGCCAGCGGCGCCGCGCCGTTCCTGCGGGGTGCCATGGTGGACAGCCCGGAAACGGTCGCCACCGCGATCCGGATCGGCCATCCGCAGTCCTGGGACTATGCCTGGGCTGCCAGCCGCGAGTCCGGGGGATGGTTCGACGAATGCGGCGACGACGAGATCCTCGCCGCCCAGCGCATGCTGGCGGCCCGAGAGGGCGTATTCTGCGAGCCGGCGTCGGCGACCTCCCTTGCCGGTGCCATGCGCGATATCAAGAGCGGCAAGATTCCCGAGGGCAGCACGATTGTCTGCACGCTGACCGGACACGGCTTGAAGGACCCCGACGTGGCGATTAGCCAGGCCGCCGGTCCGATCAAGACCGTCGACGCGGAGCTGGACGCGGTCAAGCGGGCGATCGTCGACAAGCTCTAGGGGAGACCCCGCGCAGAGTCGGCAGGCCCCCGACCTTTTCCTGCCGGGTGTTTCCCGGGCCCGTAAAGGTTTCGGTCCGCTGCCGCCTATTGAAGCGAGCGAAGCCGCGGTTGCGGAGAGGTGGTCACATAGCGGATTCATGCTGTCATATCCTGGCGCCCGGTTTGCTTGGTCCGGTAGGGCTGCCGGCCGACACCGTGAAGGCGTTGGACCGGGAAGTGCCTGCCCTTTGCGAGCTTCTGCGGCGGGGCCGGTCGGGGACCATTGAGCCCACCTCCGTCGAGGAGCGCGCCTGTGACCTGTTCGGTCTTGCCCCGGACGCTCATGGCGAGCGGCCCATGGGCGCCCTGCGTTATCTTGGCGACGACGGTGCGCCGGGGCGGCACGTCTGGTATTGCGCCGATCCGGTCCACCTGCGGGCGGATCGCGACCGCGTCGTCGCCATCGCCGGCCCCGGGCTGGCGCTGGACTCTGTGGAATCCGGCGCGCTTGTTGCCGCGTTCAATGCCTTGTACCGGAGTGACGGCCTGGAGCTGATCGCGGCCGCCCCCGATCGATGGTATCTCCGTACCACCACCGTCTACCGAGTCTCCACTCATCCTTTGTCCAGCGTTGCCGGCGGCAGCCTTGAGGGATTTTTGCCGTCCGGCCCGGATGAGCGGGCCGTGCACTCGCTGCTCAACGAGGTGCAGATGCTGTTTCACGACCAGGAAACCAACGAGCGGAGACTGGAGCGGGGCGCGGCGCCGGTAAACGGGCTCTGGCTGTGGGGCGGCGGTCGGCTGCCGGACGCCTTGCCTTCAAAGTGGGCGGCGGTTGCGGCTGACGATCCCCTGATTCGGGGGCTGGCTCGATTGAGCGGAGCCACGATCCAAGGATTGGTGGATGCAAGGATGCAGCCGGCGGCTGGGGCCTGCACGCTGGGAGTGAGCACCGGCGCCCGCCACGCGCTGGAGGAGGGCGAACCGGCCCGATGGCTGTCCGCGGTGCGCGCCTTCGAGAGGGAGTGCGCCGCGCCCGCCTTGCAGGCCTTGGATCGGGGTGAACTGCACGAGGTTGTTTTGGAGGACGCCCAGGGCCGCAGTTGGACGGCGACGCGGCGCCGTTTACCCCGGCTGTGGCGGCGTGGGCGATTTGCCGACTTCATGGCAACGGGGCGGGGCTTGTGAAACGAATTGAACGTCGAGCCGTGCCGCCGCAATCGACGGCGATGCCGCCGGGCATGCATCCGGTCATCTGGCGCGTCTATCGGGCCCGCGGTGTATGCGATCCCGGGGAATTGGACGTCACGGCCGGTGCGCTGTTGCCGGCGGATGCACTCAAGGGCATGAGCGAAGCCGTGGACATCCTGGCGGAGGTCCTCACGGGTGGCGGCCGCATTGTGGTTGTGGGTGATTTCGACGCGGACGGTGCCACCAGCTGTGCGGTGGCCATGCGGGCGCTGAAGGCCATGGGGGCGGCGGACCCCATGTACCTCGTGCCCAACCGGTTTGATTACGGATATGGGCTCAGTCCCGAAATCGTCCAATTGGCGGCGGCTCTGGAGCCCGCGCTCCTGGTGACCGTGGACAACGGGATTTCCAGCCTGGAGGGGGTGGAGGCCGCCAATGCCCTGGGCATTCCCGTGATCGTGACTGACCATCATCTTCCCGGAGAGCGTCTCCCGGATGCCGCCGCCATTGTTAACCCCAATCAGCCCGGCTGCAGTTTCCCGAGCAAGGCCCTGGCAGGGGTCGGCGTGATCTTTTATGTCATGGCGGCGTTGCGGACCCGGTTGCGGGATACCGGTTGGTTCGAAAGCCGTGGGCGGAAAGAGCCCAATCTCGCCGAGCTTCTCGACGTGGTGGCTCTTGGCACGGTGGCCGATGTAGTGCCTCTGGATCGAAACAACCGCATCCTTGTGGAGCAAGGTATCCGGCGTATTCGGGCGGGCCGGGCCTGTCCGGGGATCGGGGTGCTGCTGACCCTCGGTGGACGAGATCCTGCTCGGGTGGTTGCGTCGGACCTGGGGTTCGCAGTCGGACCGCGGCTCAACGCGGCGGGCCGCCTGGAGGACATGGGCCGGGGCATTCGCTGCCTGCTGGCTGACACCGCCGCCGAGGCGCTGGAGCTGGCTCAGTCCCTGGATGATCTCAATCGCCAGCGTCGGGATATTGAAGGGCAGATGCAGGAGGAGGCTCTGGCAGGCGTGGAAGCCCTCGCAGGGCAAATGGAGGGAGCGCCGCTGCCCGCTGCGCTTTGCATTGCCGATGATCGCTGGCACCAGGGCGTCATCGGAATTCTGGCCTCGCGCATCAAGGAACGCTTTCATCGGCCCGTCATCGCATTCGCACCCTCCAGCGGCGACGAGTGGAAAGGTTCGGGCCGCTCCATTCCCGGCTTGCATCTCAGAGACGCGCTTGACGCCGTGGCCACGGCAAACCCGGGCCTGATCCCGAAGTTCGGCGGCCACGCCATGGCTGCGGGCCTGAGCCTCGGATACGCGGATCTGGAGCGTTTTCGCGCGGCCTTCGAGACGGCCGTGTCCGAGCGTGTCACGGCCGACGACCTGCAGGGTGTGGTGTACACCGACGGGGAGCTGGCGGCGGACGATTTGACTCTGGAGTTCGCGCGGGAAGTGCGACGCGAGGGCCCATGGGGCCAGGGTTTTCCGGAGCCGACGTTCGACGGTGTGTTCGAAATCCTCGATCGCCGCGTGGTGGGGACCCGTCACTTGAAGATGGTGCTGGCGCCGGCGGGCGGCGATTCCTTCCGCCGCGTGGATGCGATCGCATTTGGTGCTGTCGACTACGGATGGGAACGGCTGGAAGGCGCCGTTCGGCTGATCTACCGCGTGGATGTCAACGCGTTTCGCGGCAAGGAGAGCCTTCAGCTGATGGTGCAGCATATGGAAGCCGCTCCATTGCACTCCACCGCCGGCGGGCTCTAAGCTGGCATCGGGGATATCGCTGAAACGGTGAATGAATTCCGGGGCGGTGCGCTTTCCGAATAACGAGATAGATGATGGCTTGTTCTGGTTGTGAAATTCCGCGGCGACTTCCTTCGGACCCCGGCGTACTCGTGCTGGCTCCCCGTCTTGCGCATACGCGCTCAAAACTGGTCGATCATCTTCGCGCCAATTCCTGGGAAGTCCGACATGAGGCGGCTGAAGTTATCGCCGTGCCCCTTGGCGACGACGGCCTCCCGCGGCTTGTGGCTCATCTGGACGATGTGCTCAGCGATCCGGAGAGCGAGGCATGCAATGCCGTCTTTCTGCCCGAAACAGAGCGATTCAATGTCGCTCATCTCGCGCGAGCCACGTCGGTCAAGGGTCTGATTGGTCTGAAATCCGGGGAATGGCTGGGACAGTTGCTGGCCGACCAGCGGGTCATCATGCACTATCAGCCGCTCGTGCATGCCTCGGACATGAATCGTGTGTTTGCGTACGAGGCTTTACTGCGGGGCGTCGGAGATGGCGGGGAGCTGATCTTCCCCGATAGCCTGTTCGGTGCCGCGGATCAATCCGGCATGTTGTTTCATCTGGACAGTGCCGCTCGGCTCGCCGCGATACGCCAAGCGAACAAACATCAACTGGATTCGCGGATATTCATCAACTTCAATCCTGCGGCTATCTACGATCCCCAGTATTGCCTGCGTAGTACCCTGGCGGCGGCCCGGGAGGGGCACATCCCGGCCGAAAACTTTGTGTTCGAGGTGGTGGAGAGTACGGAAATCGCCGATCCGGATCATCTCCTGCGGATTCTGGATGTCTACCGGAAGGCCGGGTTCAGTGTTGCGCTGGACGACCTCGGCGCCGGCTACAGCTCGCTGAATCTCTTGCAGCGTCTACGGCCCGATTTTGTGAAATTCGATCGCGAGCTGGTCAGTGGGGTTGCCGATGATCCTTACAAGGCGAAAATCCTGTCCCGATTGATTCATCTGGCGCGTGAGCTGGGCATCCGCACCGTGGCGGAGGGTGTGGAAACGGTGGAGGAAGCCGAATGGGTGGCCGAAGCCGGAGCGGACTACATCCAGGGCTACTATGTGGCGCGCCCAGCATCGCCCCCGCCCCTGCCTTTCGAGGGGGGCTGATCGGCCGTCGCCGATGGGGCGAAGATTCCTTTCGCTAAAGCGTGTTCAGTGGGTGGGAGGCCTGATCCCAGGGGCTGGCGAAGTGGTCGTCGATCGCGTCTTCCGTTACGTGATCGATTGCCGCCGGTCGCCACTGAGGTTGATTGTCCTTGTCGATCAGCAGTGCGCGCACACCCTCGGCGAAGTCGTGGTGACAGGCCATTTGTACGGCCAAGCCGAGCTCCATCTGAAATGCCTCGCGCAGGGAAAGGTGCTTGCCCCGGCGGTACTGTTCATGGATCACGCGAGCGGAGGTGGGCGAGCCGTGAGCCAGCCGGTCCGCGCATTCCTGAAACCACGGGTCGTCCGCCGCCGCCTCGCACACCGACTTCACGATGGCCGCGGTATCGGAATGATCCACCAGGGTATTGACGGCCTCCAGGCGGCTGCCTAGGGGCGATGCCGGCCAAGGCAGTGCGAAGTCGCGCAGTACGGCGCTGAGCCGCTCATGGTTTTCCCGCGGCTCAGGCGACCAGGATTGGCGTTCCAGTTCCCGCAGGAGGTCAGCGTGGCTCGTCGCTTCCAGCAGGTAGTCGGCCAGCCCGGCAAACAAGGCGTCGCCAGGCGTGAGACGCAGACCGGTGAGGCCGGCGAACAGGCCGGAGCGCCCCGGCATGTGGTTGAGAAACCACGTGGCACCCACATCGGGGAACAGGCCGATCGTGATCTCCGGCATCGCCAGGAGGGACTCGGGGGTGACCACGCGGTGGCTGGCGCCATTCATGAGCCCGATCCCACCGCCCATGACCACGCCGTGCCCCCACAGGAGGATGGGTTTGGCGTAAGTGTGGATCTGGTAGTCGAGGCGATATTCAGAGGTGAAGTAATTCTCCGCAAAGCGGGTGGTACCAGTCTCCTGGGTCTCCCTCACCACATCGCGGATGTCGCCTCCAGCACAGAAGGCACGATTCCCCTCACCCTGCAGGACTACCATCGCGACCTCGGGATCGTCGGCCCATTCATGCAGACGCTCGCCCAGGAGCTCAATCATCTCCAGGTTCAGTGCGTTGAGCCGGCGCGGCGCATTGAGGGTGGCGATGGCGATGCGGCCGTTCACCGCCGCGATTTCGTCGAACAACACGACGCTTTGGGCGTGAGTCATGTGCTATGCCTCTCCCGGTTCAGAGGGTGAGTGTAGTGTTGGGCCCGGGCCGTGCGTTTGCCGGTTCGTGCAACGGTTACCTTGGGCTGTTTTCCTGCCCCAGGTGCTCGCTCCAGACCTGCGCGGTCGATGGACTCTGGCGCAGGATGGACATGTCCGTCACAACCTCTCCCACGGTTCGCAGCATGGTGTCGGGCATCTCCTTTTGCTTGTCGTCCGGGGTGTCGTTCACGGATTTCAGCGGCTGCAAGCCGTAGGCCTCACGCTGGCGATTGACGTCCGCCAGGCGTTCCGCGGCCGTCTTGTCATGTTCCTGGCGGCGCGCCTTTTCCTGCAGGGAAACAGTGGTTTTGGCACGCAGGCGATGAACCAGGCCGAGTTCGTCGACCAGGGCCTGGAAAGCGGGATCCTTTGCCTCGCGATCACGAAAACGCGCCCGCAGCAGCGGAACTTCCTGATCGATGCGGTGTTCCGGCTTGTAGTCGGCCGCCTTGATTTCATCCCAGGGCAGGGCGTTGGGCTCGCTGCTCTCGCCCACTTCCTTTTCGTCGGCGGTGGCGGGCAACTTGATGTCCGGGGTGACGCCGCGCAGTTGGGTGCTGCTGCCGGTAATGCGATAGAACTTGGCGATGGTCAGCTTAAGCCGGCCGGAATACTGATCCGGTGCTTTGCTGAACCGGTCCAGGTCCACCAGGGTCTGAACCGTGCCCTTGCCGAAAGTGCGCTCGCCAATGACCAGGCCGCGCTGGTAGTCCTGGATGGCGGCGGTAAAGATTTCGGAGGCGGATGCGCTGTAGCGATCGACGAGCACGGCCATGGGTCCGCTGTAGGACACCGAGGGGTCGCGATCCCGCAAAACCTCGATTTCGCCGTCGCTGCGGCGAATCTGGACCACCGGGCCACCGGGAATGAACAGGCCCGTGAGGTCCGCGGCTTCCTGCAGGGAACCGCCGCCGTTACCGCGCAGGTCCATGATCAGGCCGTCGATGTGGTCCTTCTCAAGCTTGGCGAGCAGCTTGCGGACGTCCCGGGTCGTGCTGCGGTAGTTGTTCTCGCCGGCCTGTGCGCCCGCGAAGTCGAGATAGAAGGTCGGCACGTCGATCACGCCGATGCGATAGGTCTTTTCGCCGCGCTTGATGGTCAGTACCTTGCTCTTGGCGGCGCGCTCCTCGAGCTTGACCTTGTTTCGGGTGATCTCGATGACATGGGGAGCAGCGTCGGAGCCGGCCTTGGCCGGAAGAATGCGCAGCCGCACCGTGGAATCCTTGGGGCCGCGAATCATTTCCACGACGTCTCTCAAGCGCTGGCCGACGATGTCCTTGATGGGGCCGTTCTCCTGGCCCACACCGATGATGCGGTCGCCGGGATGCAGAAGCCCGCTTTGAGCGGCCGGGCCGCCGGGAACCAGCTCAACGACTTCCGTGAAGTCCCGGTCGTTCTTGAGCAACGCGCCGATGCCTTCCAGCGAGAGCTTCATCTGGATGTCGAAGTCCTCGGAGTTGCGAGGCGACATGTAGGCGGTATGCGGATCGAAGGCCCGGGACCAGGCGCTCATGAACAGCGCGAAGATGTCCTCCGATTTGGACTGCTCGGTGGTTTCCGCGAACCGGTGATAGCGGCCGGAGACCAGAGTGCGCGCCTTCTTTTCCGATTCGCCGGAGAGAATCAGGGTCAGGACGTCATTCTTGATGCGTTTCTTCCATAGCGCGTTCATGGCCTCGGTGCTGTCGGGCCAGGGCGCGTTACGCCTATCGAGATCCAGTGTTTCCTGATCGGTAAAATCGATGGGCTTGGACAAAGCCTGTTGGGCGAACTTCACCCGCTCGGCAACGCGTTTTTCATAGCGCTTGAAAATGGTGAACGCGGCGGACAAATCGCCGTCCAGCAGCATGTCGTCGAGGCGGGTCTTGTAATGTTCGAAAGCCTGGATATCGGACGCCCGGAAATAGTACCGATCCGGGTCGAGCATGCTGAGATAGGACTTCAGCACCTCCTTTGACAGGGCATCGTCAATGGGATGCTTGCGGTAGTGCTGATAGGCCAGCAAATTGGCCACCAGCTGTGCCGTTTCCGGCTGCTGGGCACTGGGCTGCGGCACCGATATCGAGGCGGCGGCCAGCGCGGGAAGGAGCAGGGCGGCAAGCAACAGGGCCGCCCGCGATCGAAACACGGAAAACAGATTCATGTGGAAACTCTTTACGTAAGCCGGTTCAGGGCTTTACGACTCCAGGCTTTTAGAGACGACCTCGTACACATCCTTTGACAAGTCGGTCTTGCTTAGTATCCGTTGCAACTCGGATTTCATCAAATCCTGGCGAGACGAATCGAATCGCCGCCACCGCGTCAGTGGGCCGGACAGCCGCGCCGCGATCTGCGGATTTATGCCGTCCAACTCCGTGATCCACTTCGCCAGGAAGCGATAGCCGCTTCCATCCGCGGCGTGGAATCTAACCTGATTTTGGCTGAAAGCACCCACCAGAGAACGGACCTTGTTGGGGTTTTTGAGATCGAATGCCGGGTGTTCGGTCAGTTTCTCGACTTGCTGGAGGGTATCGGTCCGCTTCGAGAGAGCTTGAACGCGAAACCACTTGTTGACGACCAGCGGGTCCTCGGACCAGCGGCCGTAGAAGTCGTCCAGGGCCTGTTCCCTTTCGCGGCTGTCGGTATCCGCCAGCAAGGCGAGGGCCGCGAGGGAGTCGCTCATGTTTGCCGCCGTGCGGAATTGCTTCATGGCGACTTCAATCATGGCCTGGCGCCGGGTGGCCAGGAGATAGGACAGGCAGACGTGCTTCAGTGCGCGTTTGGCAATGGCGTCCGGGGAATGATCGGAAGGCCCGGACGCCAGGCGCTGATACGCATCCGTCCATTGGGGCATCAGGCTCGAGGCCATTTCTTCAATCAATCCCTCGCGGGTGGCGTGAATGGCATCCACGTCGACGACGTCCATCTGGTCACCGATGTAGGCCTCGCCGGGCAGAGTAAGTGCTTCGGCGACGAAGGCGGAATCCAGCGACGTATCCTCGAGCAGGGCGCGTCCGGCGTCCAGCAGTACCGCGTTGTCCGGTTGGGCTCCGGCGCCCGCCATGCGTTGGCCGATCACGTGCATTGCCAGCCGCTGGGAGGCCTCCCAGCGGTTGAACAGGTCGCTGTCGTGGGACAGGAGGAACGCCAGGTCCTTGGGCTGGTACGGAAAGTCCAGCTTCGCCGGTGCGGAAAAGCCTCGCAGCAGGCTGGGCAGCGGCTCGCCGGGAACATCGACGAAGCGGAACCGCTGGCGGTCCTCCCGGAGCTCCAGCGTCCGGCTGGTGGGCGCCGGCCCGGATTCGCCGTCCAGCCGCAGAGGCAGATCCGCGCCCGAATCATCCAGCAGGCCGACGGTCAGCGGGATGTGCAGTGGCTGTTTGTGCGGTTGCCCGGGCGTGGGCTGAGTTTCCTGGCGCACGTCAAGTTCGTAGGCGGATTCTTCGGGGAGGTATCGCCCGCTCACATGGAGCCGGGGCGTGCCCGCCTGGCTGTACCAAAGGCCGAACTGCTCCAGGTCGGCGCCGTTGGCATCGGCCATGGCGGCACGGAAATCATCGCATGTGACCGCCTGGCCGTCGTGGCGTTCAAAGTACAGCGCCAGACCCTTCTTGAATCCCTCGTCGCCGAGCAGCGTGTGATACATGCGGATCACTTCCGCACCCTTTTCGTAAATGGTGGGCGTGTAGAAATTGCTGATCTCGACATAGGAATCGGGCCGGACCGGGTGGGCCAGCGGGCCGGAATCCTCCGGGAACTGCTGCGCCCTGAGCATGCGCACGTCGTCTATCCGGCGAACCGTGGGCGAGGACATGTCGGCGCTGAACTGCTGTTCGCGGAAGACTGTCAGTCCTTCCTTGAGGCTCAACTGGAACCAGTCGCGACAGGTCACGCGGTTGCCGGTCCAGTTGTGGAAATACTCGTGTCCGATGACCGCTTGCACAAGCTCGAAATCGCGATCCGTGGCCGTGTCCGGGTCGGCGAGTACGCATTGGGTGTTGAAGATGTTCAGTCCCTTGTTTTCCATCGCGCCCATGTTGAAGTCGTCCACGGCCACGACCATGTAGGTGCCGAGCTCGTATTCCAGTCCGTAAGTCTCCTCGTCCCAGCGCATGGCGCGCTGGAGGGATTGCATGGCGTGGGCGGTCTTGTGCCGGTTGGCCGGCTCTACGAACAGCCGCAGCTGAATCTCGCGGCCGGACAGAGTCGTGTAAGTTTCGGAGTGTTCCACCAGGTCGCCGGCAACCAGCGCGAACAGGTACGACGGCTTGAGCGAGGGATCCTCCCAGCGAACCCAGTGCCGACCGTCGTCCGTCTCGCCGCTGTCGATCAGATCGCCGTTGGACAGAAGCACGGGGTAGCGGGAGCGATCCGCGGTTATGCGTGTGGAGTAGCGGGCCATGACGTCCGGCCGATCGGGGAAGTAAGTGATGCGGCGGAAGCCCTGCGCCTCGCACTGTGTGCAGTACATCCCGCCCGAACGGTACAGCCCTTCCAGGCTGGTGTTGTCCTGGGGGCGCAGATCAGTCTCGACCTCCAGCACGAATTCCCGAGGTACGGCCGGAATCGTCAGATGTTCGGCATCCATTTGGTACTCGTCGGGCCCCAGCGCCGTCCCGTCGACAGCGACCGATCGCAGTTCCAGGCTGATACCGTCCAGCACCAGAGGGCGCGAAGGCTCGCCGGCGTCGAATGTGGCGCGCACGTTGAGCCGCGACCGCACCCGGGTATGGGTTTCTCCAATATCGAAATCCAGGTCGATCGTGTCGACCTGATAGTCCGGTGGGCTATAGTCCTGGCGGCGAATCGCTTGTGGGCGGTTTTCGGACATTATGCGTACTCTCGGGAAGTCCATTTAGGGCCTACGGCGCCCAGATGCCGTCGTAGTGTGTTGAGGATGGGGCCACAATTGCCGACTGCAAGCGGGTCGCTTCCGGTAGGGGCGTGTTCTTGTCCCGGCATTCTGACGGCCGGAGCGGGGCGGGCGCAAGGCGGCCTGGTATCGTCCAAGGAGTGAATCCCCCTTCAGTGGACGTCGTTGCACTGGTATCATGGCCGGCCCTCGGGCCCCCGCGGAGCGCACGTTTGGATCAGAACACAGAATCCGCCCCAGCGGCGTCAAATCCCGATCCGGCAGACGGCGCGTCGCGCGCGGCGTTGCCGATGGTGATGGTGCTGCGGGTTTTTCTGCCTTTCGCGCTGGGCTATTTCCTGTCTTACATCTTCCGGACGGTCAATTCCGTCATCGCCCCGAATCTGGTGGGCGATGCCGGCCTCGACGCGACGGATCTGGGGTTCCTGACCAGCGTCTATTTTCTGGCATTCGCGGCGTTCCAACTGCCTCTGGGGGTATTGCTCGACCGCTTCGGGCCGAGGCGCGTGGAGGCCGTGTTGCTGTTGTTCGCCGGCGTGGGCGCATTCCTGTTCTCCGTGGGGCAGAGCCTGGCCACGCTTGCGGTCGGCCGGGCTTTGATCGGGTTCGGGGTATCCGGCTGCATGATGGCCAGCTTCAAGGCCTTCGTGCTGTGGTTCCGCTCCGAACGCCTGCCTTTGGTTAACGGCTGGCTGCTTGCGTTCGGGGCGACCGGGGCGATTGCAGCAACCGGCCCGGTGGAAGCCGCCTTGTCGTGGATCGATTGGCGGGCGGTGTTCGTAGGCCTGGCCGTGTTCAGTGCCGCAGTGGCGATCGCCGTGTTTTTCGTCGTTCCGGAACACGACGAGCCCGTTCTTCACCTGCGGCTGCGGGATCAGTTGGCCGGTCTGGGAGAGGTGTTTCGCGATCCATTCTTCTGGAAGGTGACGCCGTTGACCACGTTCTCCCAGGCGGCGTTTCTGGCGGTGCAGGGCCTATGGGCCGGCCCGTGGTTGAGAGATGTTGCCGGAATGGGCCGGCACGCGGTGGCCGGAAACCTCTCGATTATGGGGGTGGCTATCGTGGCCGGATTCGTGGTCTGGGGTAGCGTCACGGCGCGCCTCCACCGCCACGGCGTGGAGCCGATTACAATGGCGGCGGTGGGCATGGGGCTGTTCATCGTCGATCAGCTTGTGCTGGTCACCGGTTACGGCGGCTATTCGATCGTTACCCTGTTTGCGTTCGGGTTCTTCGGTACGGCAGGCACGCTGAGTTATGCGGTGTTGTCCCAGGCATTTCCCCGGCATTTGGCCGGGCGGGTCAATACGGGCCTGAATCTGCTGGTTTTCGTATTCGCGTTTCTGTTCCAGTGGGGCATGGGCGCGATTATTCACAACTGGGAAAACGCGGCCACCCATCGGTATGGGGTGCCGGGCTACCAACTGGCGTTCGGGATCGCGACAGCGCTGCAGGTAGTGGCGCTGATCTGGTTTCTGCGGCCGGGTCGCGATAGAGAACGCGCATGAGCGCGGGGAGCATAGCTGAGATGATGTTCGGACTTTTTGGCCTGCAGGGATTCGGTACGGCGGAGCCGCCGGAACTGGAGGTCATCGACAGGGTGCCCGAAGCGGCGGTTGATGCGCCGCCGCTGCTGTTCATTCACGGCGCCTACGCGGGGGCCTGGTGCTGGGAAGAGCATTTCCTGGACTACTTCGCCGAGCGGGGCTACGAATGCCATGCGGTGAGCCTCAGGGGCCACGGCCGCAGCCGGGGCCGCGGCCGGCTTCACCAATGGGGCGTCGCCGACTACGTCAACGACGTGGAGCGCACGGTGGCGAGTCTGGACCGGGAGCCGGTATTGATCGGGCACTCCATGGGCGGCTTGGTAATCCAGAAATACCTGGAGCGTCACACCGCGCCGGGCGCGGTGCTCATGGCTTCGGTGCCGCCGTCGGGTTTGACCGGCTCCGCGTTTCACATGATGACGGGCGATCCGTTGCTGTTTGCCCAAATCGCTTTGATGCAGACGGGGGCCGCCGGCTTGGTCGACCTCAAGACCGCCAGCAGGGCGCTGTTTTCCGACGATCTGCCCTTGGACAAGCTCTACCGCCTGGCGCCCAAGATGCAGGAAGAATCCCCTCGGGCGATCTTCGAGATGACGGTCAGTCACCTGCCGAGGAAGTCACGAGTTAACCGCGTGCCCATGCTCGTGCTGGGTGGTGAATCGGATGCCTTGTTCTCCACGGAGATGGTGCGCAAGACCGCCCGGGCCTACGACGCGGAGTTGCAGATATTTCCCGATATGGCCCATGCGATGATGCTGGAAACCAACTGGCAGGAGCCCGCCGACGCCATTCTGCAATGGTTGCAAGGCCTCAAGGGCTGACGACGTCGAGCGCGGCGCCGATCTGGAACGGGTCGGACTTCCGCGGAGAGGGCGTGACTACCATCGATACTTGCCCCAGAGTTGGGGGTGAGCCCAGAACCGGGGATTGAGCCAGTCCGGGGTGGTCTTGTAGGTGGCGATGTCGAAACCATAGGCGGTGACGGCTCCCCGGGGGCCGGCGAACACGCCGATCCGTGTGAAGCCCAGTCCCACCAGGTCCGAGTTGCGCCACGGCGCCGATTCCGTGGCTTGTTCCGATACCAACAGCATGATTCGCCGGGCGTAGATATCGCGGAGCGCGGCAAGAACGGGCTCGGCGGTGGCTCGCTCTGGCGGCGTGCCACCTTCAATCGAGGCGACGGCGAGATCCTGCATGCCGATCTCGGGCAGCCGGACGTCGGCTTCCTCCCAGGAAAATTCGCTTAGCTCCGCGCTCGCCAGCTCTTCGGCCTGCGTGTCCAGGGCGGACGCGGCCAGCGTCCCGATGGCGGCAACCGCTTTCGGCGGGGCGTGTTCGAGTAGTTCCCGGAGTGGTTCGGTGAAGGTGGACTGAGTCTGCATAGGCGCGGTGTAGAGTCCTGATCACGGCAGCGTTCATGTTGAACCAGCATACCCCAGGGGACCGGCCGGTTCATTCGTGCTTCGCAAGCGTGCTGGCCCGTGCCACCCCTGGGATTACCGTGTTGCGACTACGGTTAATCCCGGATAAGCTCGGGCAAACGGGCTCGGCGGGTCTCCTCGGCCCTTGAACGACCGGGCTTTCGGAGAATAACGAGATAGTGAGAGCACCTGGAGGAATGGCCCTGTTCCGTTTCCTGAAGCCATCGACTAAAGCAGGCGGAACCGTCGGCCTATCCATCTCCACGGAAGGCATTGCAATGACCCGGGTACGGGAGGATGGGGAATCCGGACCGGCCCTGGATTTTGCGGAGTTCCGCCCGGTCACCGATGAAGCCCAGCGCCCGACCGTCCTTGCCGAAGCGGTAAAGGATCGTGGCCTGAACCGAGCCCGCTGCGTCTGCAGCCTCGATCCCAAGGATTACAAGCTTCTCCAGGTCGAGGCGCCGGACGTGGACCCGACCGAGCTGCGTGCCGCGGTTCGGTGGCGCATCAAGGATCTCATTGATTTTCATGTGGACGACGCGGTCATCGACGTGTTCGGCGTGCCGAATTCCAGCGGGCGCTCCGGGCCGCGCATGATGTACGCCGTGGTTGCCCACGCCCGGACGATTCAGTCCGTGGTGGATCTGATTGTAGATAGCGGGCTGAAGCTGGACGCCATCGATATCTCCGAGATGGCGCTGCGGAATATCGCCATGCTGGTGCCGGAGCAGCGGGGCGGGGTCGGCATGATTGCCATGGACCGTGCCGACGGCCTGATCACCATAAGCCAGGACGACACGCTCTATCTCGCGCGAAGCCTCGAATACGGCTCCGACCAACTGGGTTTGAATCCCGACGGAATCGCTGAAAGCATCGTTTTGGAAATGCAGCGCTCGCTGGATTACTACGAAAGCCAGCTTACCGGCGCGCCCGCCTCGCAAATCCTCGTTTGCCCCATGGCCGACGGCTCCGACGCCGTGCTGGTGGAGCGCCTGGGCGGCCAGCTTGGCCCGACCATCAGCGCGCTGAGCCTTGGGCAGCTGCTGGACGGGGTCGGTGAGCTTCCTGCCACGCTCCAGGCACGATGCCTGACCGCCGTCGGTGCGAGCCTTCGCCGGGAGACGCGCAGCTTATGAGCCAGCAGATCAATCTCTATCAGCCCATGTTCCGCCGGGAACGGAAGGTGTTCTCGGCTTGGGCGATGGTCGAGCTGGCCGCGGTTGTGGTGGTGGCGCTGTTGGTGATTTCCGGTGTGGTTGGCTGGAACAGTGTTCGCCAGGCTCGGCAGGTGGACGCGCTTCAGGCGCGCGCGGCACAGCTTTCGACACAGGTGGAGAACCTGCGCCGGCAGTACCCTGCGCCGAAGCGGGACGAGACGCTGGTCGCGAGGGCCGACGCATTGGCAAAACAACTCAAGACCAAGAAGGCGTTCCTGGATCAGGTGGTGCCCGGGGCCCACGGTCCCGCCAACGGCTACGCCACCTACCTGGGTGCGCTTGCCCGAGCTCCACATCCAGGCCTTTGGCTCTCTCATCTTCGGTTCGAAGGTGCCGACAACATGGTTATCGAGGGCGGCGCCACGAGTCCGCGGAAGGTGCCGGACCTGGTGCATTATCTGGGTCGGCAGCCGGAGTTTTCCGGGCGCAATTTTGATGCGCTGCGAATCGTGCGCGAGGCCAAGAACAACGGGTACGTGCATTTCGTGCTGCGAAACGGGGAGCCGGCGCAGTGAAGAAACGATTTCAACAATGGGGCGAACGGATCGATCGCCTGAGTATCCGGGAGCGGGGATTGGTCTTCGCGGCGGTGCTGGTGGTCCTGATCATGCCCTGGTATTCGCTGTTTCTGGTGCCGATGGAGAAGCACCAGACCGTTCTGGAGCAGCGGAGTTCGTCGATTCAGCAGCAGATTCAGACGAAGCAGTTGGAAGCCCAGCAGATAGTCGCGCGGTTTCAAGCGGATCCGAATCGTGCCGTCCGGCAACGGATCGGCAACCTGAAGGACGATATTCGCAAGGTCGAGGACGAGATCCGTCGCAAGGCCGGAGACCTGGTGGAGCCGACCCGCATGAGCGCGGTTCTGGAAGACCTGTTGAACCGGCAGAAGGGCTTGAAGCTTGTGAAGCTGGAGACCCTGCCGCCGGAGCCCATCAAGCTGGAGGGGCAGGACGAAAAGGATCCCGATGTGGCGATCTACCGCCACGGAATGTTGATCGAGTTCAAGGGTGACTATGTCAGCACTCTCCACTATCTCCAGGCGGTGGAGGCCATGCCCTGGCGCCTTTTTTGGGATGGCATGGAGTTGACGGTGGAGGACTACCCCACGGCGCGGGTGGTTCTGCGCGTGCATACCCTGAGTACCAGCAAGGGGTGGCTGGGTGTCTAGGCACTGCGGATTCTTGTCACGACGGCAGGCCGCGCGTTGGTTTTTCGCGCTGGGGCTTGCGCTGATTTTCGCCGTGAGCGCGCGGGCGGGGCAGGTGTTCGACCCGACCCGGCCGGCGGCCGGTGCGGGCAAGGCCTCCGGGCATGGCGACCCGGTTGTGCCTGCGGCCCCGCTGGAACTGAGTTTCATCGCCACCGGCGCGCAGCGGCGGATTGCCGTGGTGAATGGCCACGTTGTGCGCGAAGGCGACAGCGTTGCCGGGGCGCGGGTCACGCGGATCGCCTCCGGCATGGTAGTGCTCAATCGGGACGGCCGCAGAGTCGTTCTGCACACATCGAAAAAGAACATTCGGAAAACACCCGTCCGTGGGTCCGGTGAGAATGAAAGGTGAGCGGTTCATGAACGACGCAGGAGATCGGGCGAGGACGAGCGCGGGGCAGCAGGATGCCGCGTTCAGCACTCGTGGGGTCAGCTCGCGAGGGCGGCGAGCCGTAGCGGGCACAGCCGCGGGACGGCGCTGCAACATTGGTCGACGGGGCTTCGCATTGAGCTTCTTTGCCGTGATTGCACTGGCCGGCTGCAGCACGACGGACACCATGCCCGGGCCCGCGCCGGCCCAGGGGCCGATTCACCAGGAGCTTTCCAAGAGTGCCGATAATGCCAAGCAGGCGGCCAAGCCTGCTCAACCGGAGCAGCCGCCCGAGGCGGTTCGCCAGGCACTGGTTCCGCAGTCTCGGCCTCTGGGCCGGAGCCAGCCGCGGCAGGAGCATCGTTTCGACCTGACCGTCAACGACGCGCCCGCCCAGCAATTCTTCATGGGTCTGGTTGAGGGAACGCCTTACAACATGGTGGTCCATCCCTCCGTCAAGGGAAACATTTCCCTTCACCTCAAGGATGTGACGGTGCCCGAGGTGATGGAGGCGGTCCGGGAAGTCTACGGCTACGAATACAAGCGTACGGAAACGGGCTTTTACGTTTTGCCGAACCGCCCTCAGACGCGGATATTCCACATCGACTATCTCGATGTGCAGCGCTCCGGCAAGTCGGAGACGCGGGTGAGTTCCGGCGAAGTGACCGCCAGCAACAACAATAATTCCAATTCGAACAACAACAATTCGTCCTCGTCATCCAACGGCGGCGTGCAGGCCATATCCGGCACCCAGGTGGAAACGAAATCCTCCTCGGATTTCTGGAAGGAGCTCAGCCAGTCCCTTCACGCCATCATCGCCGTGGACCCGGGGAGCACGGTGGTTGTGAGCCCCCAGGCCGGGTTGGTCGTGGTCCGCACCCGCCCGGATGTGCTTCGGGAAGTCACGGACTATCTCCGCGGTATCCAGAGCACCATGAAGCGCCAGGTCATCCTGGAAGCCAAGATCCTGGAGGTGCAACTCAGCAACCGGTTCCAGTCCGGAATCAACTGGGCGGCCTTGGGCGAGCCGGCGAACGGTCAATCCATCGTCGCCGGGCAAGTCGGTGGCGGAACGGTGTTTTCGGATCAGCAGTCTCAAATCGCCGGCAATACCGGCATCCTGAATCCGCAGAATCTGCAGCAGCTGGAAGGCACGGCGACCTCGGCGTTTGGCGGAGTGTTCTCGCTGGCCTTGAATCTCCGGGACTTCACGGCCTTCATCGAACTGTTGAAGACCCAGGGCAATGTGCAGGTGCTTTCCAGTCCCCGGGTTTCAACGGTCAACAACCAGAAGGCGGTGATCAAGGTCGGCAGTGACGAATTCTTCGTGACCGACGTCTCCAGCACCAACACCGTGACCGGCACGGCCACGCAACCGACTCAGGACATCACGCTCACGCCGTTCTTCTCCGGCATTGCGCTGGATGTGACGCCGCAGATCGATGCCAAGGGTTGGGTCACGCTTGCACGTTCATCCGTCGGTCAGCGACGTTCAGGACCAGACCAAGCAGTTGGTCGTGAATGGCACCCAGCAGACATTGCCTCTTGCGTTCAGCACCATCCGCGAGTCGGACAGCATCGTGCGGGCCAAGAGCGGGCAGGTGATAGTGATCGGTGGCCTGATGAAGGATGAAACCAACGATCAGGACGCGGGCGTGCCGTGGCTGAGCCAGGTTCCGCTGGTGGGCAACCTGTTCAAGCACAAGCGCAATCTGAGCAACAAGACGGAATTGGTGATCCTGCTGCGGCCCATCGTGGTGGATTCGAATACCTGGGGGAACGTGCTCCATGACGCCGCCGACCGGGTAGGCAACATGGATCTGGACAACTAAACACTAACAGGCCCGGGGGTGCGGGGGCGACCGCCGATATGTATCTACAGCATTTCGGATTGCGGGAATTTCCCTTCTCGCTGACGCCCAATACAGAGTATTTCTTCAATGAAGGGCCTCATCACGAGGCCCTCAATGTGCTGCTGGTCGCTATTCGCAGCGGCGAGGGTTTTATCAAGATCACGGGCGAGGTCGGAACCGGCAAGACCCAGCTCTGCCGCCAGCTTCTCAAGGCCCTGGATCGCGACTTCTCCACCGCGTATGTGCCCAACCCCTTCATTAACGCGAATGGGCTTCGAATGGCCCTGGCCGACGAACTCGGGCTGGATCTCCCCCGAAATCTGGGGCAGCACCGCGTGTTGCGGGCGGTGACCGACCGGCTGTTGGAACTGAATCAAGACGGCCGTCCGGTGGTGTTGGTGCTGGACGAGGCCCAGTCCATGCCGGAAGAGACTCTGGAGGCGCTGCGGTTGTTGACGAATCTCGAAACCGAACGCTTCAAATTGCTCCAAGTGGTGCTCTTCGGTCAGCCGGAACTTGACGAGCGACTCGCGCGAACCAGCCTGCGGCAACTGCGCCAGCGAATCACCTTTTCCTATGCCTTGCGGCCGTTGGCGAGGGACACAGTGGACCGCTATCTGAACCACCGGCTGCAGATCGCCGGGTATCAGGGCGAACCCTTGTTCGATGCCCGTGCCCGGGCCGGGCTGTTCGACGCCAGCGGCGGGGTGCCGAGGCTGGTCAATGTGCTGGGGCACAAGGCCATGATGGCGGCCTACGGCGAGGGTCAACACTATGTGCGTCGGCATCATGTAAGTCGTGCCGCCGCCGATACCGAAGAGACCAGGCACCGCCGGCGGCGAACTCCGGTCTTTTGGTGGAGCGCCTTCGGTATGGTGTTAACCGGCGTGGCGGCATGGTGGTTGTATGGGAGCGTGGGGCTATGAGCCTGATCAACGACATGCTGCGGGATCTGGAAAATCGCGGCGGTGGGCGCGGCGGCGATGCCCTCAAGGGTATCCGGGCCGCCGGCGTGTCCGGCGGCCGTCGTCGCGCGCTTTGGAAACTGGGCGGCCTTGTCTTGCTGGTTGTGGCGGCGGCCGGTGTGTATGGGTTGTATCGTCACCAGGCCGGGCATGCGTTTACCACGCAGCACGCCGAGGCCGTTCCTCGAGCCTTGGCGGCGGTAAAAACACCGTCGTCGGCGCCCCGGGAACCCGCCGCCGAGGCGATGGAACCGGCGGCGGCAAAGGCGGAGCCCCAGGCGGCCCCTCAAGCGAAGCGCGCCGTCGAACTGCGGCGCGTGCGTTTGATCCGTCACGATACCGGTTTCGAGTTGCGGCTGACGCTGGCGCGGGCCGTTCATAACGAATTGCAAGTATCGGACAGCGGCCGTCGTCTCACCATTTCCCTGGCGGACGCGGTGATGGCGGCAGAGATGCCCGATCTGGTTGGCCGGTTCGACTATGTGCGGGAAGTGGGAGTCAACAATCAGCCCGATGGGTTGGGTTTGGTGCTGGGATTCCAGCGCCCCGTGAAGGCTCAAGCGGTTCTGACCGACTCCGGGACGGACGGAGCCGTGCTCAAGGTCATGATCTATCCCACGCCGCCGGCAGATTGCTTCCGCCGTCCGGGCATCAGCCGACCGGGGAAGCCCCTCCGACGGCGCATACCGCGCCGAAACCCGATGGACAGGGTTCGCAAGAGCAGACGCCTGCGTCGCCGAAGAATCCGGCCCCGGATCAGACCACCAAGGCGCCCTCGGAGCCTCTGGTCCGGAAATCGTCGGTGGACAGCGAGCCCAAGAGCGACGGACCGTCGGTCGTCCACAAGTCGAACATGCTCTCGAGTGCGGATGTGGCCGTGGAGCGCCGCTATCGAAGGGCGCTGGAAGCCATCGACCAGGGCCGTCTCAAGGAGGCGGGGAGGCTGCTGCAGGACGTCCTGGATGCGGCGCCCGACAACGTCCCGGCCCGCATAACGCTGGCACGGGTCTACCAGCGGCTTGGCCGCAACCAGGACGCGCTGGATCTTCTTCGCAAGGGGATGGCGCGGCAGCCCGACAGCGTCGATCTCGCCGAATACTACGGCCGGACACTGGCCTCCCTGGGAAAGCAGGAGTCGGCCATTCGGGTGCTGCGCAAGGCGGCCCCCGATGACGTCGGCAACGGCGACTATTGGGCACTGCTCGCGGCGTTGGAACAACAGGCCGGGCATGATGCTCAGGCCCGGGTTCGGTATATGGCGCTGGTTAAGGCTCACCCGGACAACGCGATCTGGTGGGTGGGGCTGGCGATTTCCTCCGAGCGGCTCGGGAAGCGGCGCGATGCATTGGCCGCCTATGGCAGGGCGTTGCGGTCGGGTTCCCTGGATCCCGCCGTGGCCCGGTACGTGGATGCGCGGGTTGATGCGCTCAGCGGACAGTGACGGCAGCCGGTACGCCCCAGGGGCGCGCCGTTGCCAGGCTTTACGGCGCCGGGCATGATGACGCGTAGGGAGGCGCGGCCCGCGCAACAGACAACAAAACGAAGGGGCCCATGAGAAAAAAGATCCGCATCGGCGATCTGCTCGTCCAGAACAAGATTATTTCCGAAGGCCAGCTCCAAGGGGCGCTGGCGGAGCAGAAAAAGACCGGCCGGAAACTGGGGCGGACCCTCATCGAACTCGGCTATCTGACCGAGGAGGATTTGCTCGGCTTCCTTTCCCGCCAGTTGGATATCCCTTACGTCGACCTGCGGGCATTCCAGTTCAAGCCCGAAATCGTACGTATGCTTCCGGAAACCCACGCCCGCCGGTTCCGGGCGGTGGTGTTGGAGGAGACGCCTACCGACTTTCTGGTGGGCATGGCGGACCCCACCGACATTTTCGGTTACGACGAGCTGGCGCGAATTCTCAAGAAATCCCTGCGATTGGCGGTGGTCAAGGAAGCGGACCTGCTGCGTACCATCGACATGGTCTATCGCAAGACCGAGGAGATCACCAGCCTCGCCGAGGAATTGGACGAAGAGCTGGGCGCGGACGACTTCGACCTCGCCACGCTGGAGGAAAACGAGGAAACGGCGAACGCCCCGGTGGTCCGGCTGCTGCGCTCGGTATTCGAGGACGCGGTTCAGGTGAACGCCTCGGACATCCACATCGAGCCCGACGAGGCCGTGCTGCGCATTCGCCAGCGGGTGGATGGCGTTTTGCAGGAACACGTGATGAAGGAGAAGCGAATCGCCCCGGCGCTGATCCTTCGCCTCAAATTGATGGCGGGCCTGAACATATCGGAACGCCGCCTGCCCCAGGACGGTCGATTCAACATCAAGGTCAAGGGCCGGAGCATCGATGTGCGTGTATCCACCATGCCCATTCAACACGGCGAGTCCGTGGTCATGCGCCTGCTGGATCAGTCCCAGGGCATGTTGGACCTGGGCCAGTTGGGGATGCCCGAAGATGTGGTCACTCGATTCCGGCGGCTGATCCGGCGCCCCCACGGCATGGTATTGGTCACCGGCCCCACGGGCAGCGGCAAGACCACCACGCTGTACGCGGCGCTGACGGAGCTCAACCAGTCCGAAAAGAAGATCATCACCGTGGAAGACCCGGTGGAATACCGGCTCTCGCGGATCAACCAGGTGCAGGTCAACGAACGCATCGGGCTGGCCTTCGCCAACGTGCTGCGTTCCGCCCTGCGACAAGACCCGGATATTGTCATGGTCGGCGAAATGCGCGATCAGGAAACAGCCGAAATCGGGCTGCGGGCGGCGGTCACCGGGCATCTGGTTCTCTCCACGCTGCATACCAACGATGCCATTTCCACGGCCATCCGCCTGATCGACATGGGCGCGGAGAGTTTCCTGCTCGCGGCCTCCCTGCGGGCCATCATCGCCCAGCGGCTGGTGCGGCGGGTTTGCGACAGTTGCGCCGAGCCGTACCAGCCCGATGCCCAGGAGCAGAGCTGGCTGTCCGGCGTGCTGCTGGACCAGGCGGATGCCGCGTCGTTGGTCCACGGCCGCGGCTGCACCCACTGCAACAACACCGGCTATCGGGGCCGGGTGGGTGTCTACGAGCTGCTTGAGCTGGATTCCGAGATGTCGGACGCCTTGCGGCGGGACAGCCAGGACGAATTCGCCCAGGCCGTGCGCCGCAGCAAGACCTACCAGCCCTTGACCCTCGCGGCGTTGGACTACGCGCTTAGCGGGGTTACCACGCTGGAGGAAGTGTTCCGCGTTGCCGGCGAGACCGACGAGTTGCTCCTGGCGCGTGGGCGTCACATGAGCTCCGGCGACTAGAGCGGATCCGCTATGGCTCAATTCCAGTACAAGGCGAGAAATCCCCAGGGCCAGCCATTGGAGGGCACCGTCGAGGCGGCTTCCGCCGACGCTGTGGCCGACCAGCTTTTCAGCAACGGCGCGACGCCCATCGAGATCCGGGAGGCCTCGTCCGGCGGCCTGGGCCTGGCGCAACTGAAGGACCTTCAGTTGTGGGAGCGCAAGGTCTCGCTGGACGATCTGGTGATGTTCAGCCGGCAGATGTACAGCCTGACCCGGGCCGGCGTGCCTATCATTCGGGCGATGGCCGGCCTGGCCGAGACCACGAAAAGCATTCGCCTGCGGCGCGTTCTCGGCGCAATCGCGGAGAACCTCGAATCGGGGCGCAGTATCGGTGATTCGCTGCGCCAACATCCGGACGTGTTCCCCAGCATCTATGTGAGCATTATCCAGGTTGGTGAGAACTCCGGGCGCCTGGATGAGTCGTTCCTGCAGATCAGCCGTCACCTGGAGTTGGAAAAGGAATCCCGCGACCGCGTCAAAGCGGCGCTGCGCTATCCCATGTTCGTGATGGTGGCCATGGCCGTGGCGCTGGCGATCATCAACATGTTCGTGATCCCCGCCTTCTCGCGGGTGTTCAAGTCGTTCCACACCCAACTGCCGCTACCCACCCGGATCCTGTTGGCGACCTCGGAGTTCAGCGTCAATTACTGGTGGCTGATCCTGTTGGTGGTGGTCGCGTTGGTTGGCGGGTTCATGTGGTATATCCGCACTGAGGGCGGCGAGTATCGATGGGACCGTTTCAAGCTGCGGATTCCCATTGTCGGCAGCATCATCAACCGCGCCACCTTGGCTCGGTTCTGCCGATCGTTCGCCATGGGGATGCGCTCCGGCGTGCCCCTGGTCCAGTCTCTCACCGTGGTATCCCGCGCAACGGACAACGCCTACGTCGCCTCCAAGATCGTCATGATGCGCAACGGCATCGAACGCGGCGAGAGCCTCACGCGCACGGCGGCCACCACCGGCCTGTTCACACCGCTGGTCATGCAGATGTTGAGCGTGGGCGAGGAGACCGGTCAGGTCGACGACATGATGCAGGAAGTCGCCGAATACTATGAGCGGGAAGTGGACTACGACCTCAAGCGGCTCAGCTCCTACATTGAGCCGATCCTGATCATCGGGATCGGTGTGCTGGTGTTGATTCTCGCGCTGGGCGTGTTCCTCCCCATGTGGGACCTCGCGTCGGCCGTACGGGGAGGGCATTGATGAGCGCTCCAACCCGGATATCTCGCCAAGGCGGCCGGCAGGAGAGGGCAGGGTGCGGGTTGTTTGAGAACGAGTGGGGTAGCGGGGCGGTGGCACCTTGGTGCACCGTCGTCGGCAGTCGGCGCGCCTTCGGCCATTTCATGCACGCCCGAACGCGCGAACCTCGGTGAGCTATGCGGGTTAAGCGGGCGCAGGCGGGGTTTACGTTCCTGGAGCTGATTATCGTGATCGCGATCATCAGCACGCTGGTTGTCTTCGCCATCGATCGCATGCTCGGCCTGCGTGTGGACGCCGAGCGGGTGGCCCTGCGGCGCAACGCCAGCGCCATGCAGACCGCCGCTGTGATGCAGCTCTCAGAATATCTTGTAAAAAGACAGCAAAATCAAATACGTGAAATGGCCGGTGCGAACCCTGTACGGTTTCTTCAAAATCCGCCAGCCGGGTATGTGGGTGAACGCGCGAACCCGGATCCGAACTCGATTGCGCCCGGAGATTGGTATTTCGATACCGCGGATCGGGTCTTGGTCTATCGGGTCGTCAATGCGGAATATTTCCAGACTCCGCTGCCGGGTCCAGCCCGGGTTCGGTTCCGCTTGGAGCTGGCGTTCGATGATGAGAATGGAAATAAAGTATACGATCCAGGTGCCGATACAATAAGAGGTTTGCACTTGGTGCAATTGGACCCTTATTCTTGGCTCAGGAAGCCTGTCGCTTCAGGGATCAAATAGGTAAACTGAAGGCGCTCACCCCGCTGGGGGCGGCGAGATATAAACGAAAAAGGTGAGGAGCGGAATGAAAAAGCTTAACCAGGGTTTCACGCTGATCGAATTGGTCATCGTGATCGTTATCCTCGGCATCCTCGCGGCAACCGCCCTGCCGCGGTTCATTAATGTGACCAATGATGCGTATAAGTCGGCGGTTGCGGGCACAGCCGGCGGTCTCGGCGCTGGTGTTCAGCTTGCGCACGCGATGTGGTACGCCAATGGTCAGAGCGGTCCTGTGAACATGGATGGCGCCAGCGTCTCCGTGAACAGCAGCGGTTGGCCGGACGGTGGTGGTGGGCCGGACTGTGCAGCGGTATGGACAGGCGTCATGCAGAATCCGCCTAGCCTTTCCGGAGCTGGTGGCGGAGCTGGCGCAGATTACACTAGTTCCGCTAGCGGCAATGTCTGCACCTACACTTATCAGGCGGATAAGGGCGCCTCGCCATCGCGCCAAATTACGTATGATACCGGGACCGGGGCAGTGCAAGCAGTGAATAACAACTAACACTGCGGGGTTGATGCCCATCTTGGGCGACGGCCTATCGACGCCGGCGGGTTTTGTAGCCCGCCGGCGTTTCTGATTCTGGAGGGGGCGACGATTTACGGGCGGAGACATGGCTGAAGCACGAAGGAGGTCGGATAGACCTTTCACTTCGTTCGGGGTGGCGGGCGCCCTAACCGTTGGTCTCGGCGGCTCGGTATTCTACACGGGTCAGCAATTCACCTTGCTCGCTTCCTGCTTGAGCCTCGTAGTACTGGCTTTGACGGTAGGACTGGTGTCGAGCACAAGAGTTGACCCGATACGGGTTGAACTTCCGATGGCATTGTTCGCAGCCTATTGGCTGTGGATGGGCACTTCCATGGTGTGGACGCCTGCCCCGTTCCCGACGCTAATCGCCTGGCTCACGTTCAGTGTGCTCCCGGTGTGCTCGCTGCTGACGGCGCAATGGTCTAACGCTGAACCGGGTTGGACGAGTTGTCGTGCAGCGATTCTGGCCATCGGAGCCGCGTTGGTGGCGATGCAGGTGTGGCAGTGGTTCCAGTCGGAGGATCCGCAGGCAACTTTTCTCAATCGCAATTCTTTGGCGGCGTTTCTCAGCTTGGCGGTATTCCTCGGCGCCAGCCGCATCGTTTCTATGCCTCGGGCTCGCTCGGTGGAGCGGTGGTCGCTGTTGGGCATCTCCGGGATTCTGGGATTCGGCATCGGAATTACCGGAGGACGAGGGGGCTTGCTGGCATTCGCCGGCGGAAGCTTTATCGGACTGATTGCTCTTTGGCGCAACTCCGAGCGTCGGAACTTGATGCTCGGATGGTTGGCCGCGACGGGTTGCGGCGTGCTGATTGCGAATGCCATGACGGCGGGCGGTGTACTTACACGACTAGGGACGATGGAGAATCCTGTGGTCGCCGGAGCCCAGCGGTTCGATATCTGGGATGGCGCCATCAGGATGTTCCTCGAGGCCCCAAACCTCGGTGTCGGCGCGGGAACGTTCTGGTTGGCGTACCCTCCTTTTCGTAGTGTGTCGGACGGGAGCGGCGGGTTCTACGCGCACAACGATTATATCCAGGCGGCGGTGGAACTTGGGTGGCCGGGGCTGCTGCTCCTGGTGCTGGCGCTGGCGGGCGTCGCTCTGGTGCTCTGGCGATTGGCGTGCAAGCGCCATGTCGATCAAGCCAGCCGGGCGGAAGGCATACTGTTGGGGTGCGGGCTTGCAGCCTGCGCGGCGCATAGTCTTGTTACGTTCAATTTCTACCTCCTTCCCATATTGATGACGTTCGGCATGATATTGGGGCATTTGCTGGCGGTGGCGCGGGATCTTGGAACTGTTCGTGGGGGTTCGTGGTCGCCGTCGAATTCGTTTTCGCCGGCCGTATGGCGGATTGTGGTGGTCTTGGCGGCACTGGTGCCGCTGACGTATTTGGGTGCGTTGGGATGGGCGCATGTGCTCTACGATCAAGCCCGCGTCGAGGCGCAGCGGGGAGACCTGATCGCTGCGGATCGGACTCTACAGCACGTTACAAGGTTGTTGCCTCGCTCGGACGCTAGCGAGCTGGCACGGGCGGGCTTGTTTCATAGCATTCTTCGGCGCAATCCCGAAATGTCCGAAGCGGATCGGAAAGCGGTGTTCCAGGCGGCTTTGAACAGTCTGAGCCACGCTCAGCGGGTCAACCCGCTACGTCCCGACCCGTTGGCGATACGCGGCGAATTGCTCTGGGAGAATCCTGATCTTGCCGCTGATATCCAAGCCCATGCGATAGCAGACCAGTTTCACAAAGCCTTGTCCTTGGACCCCCTCTACGTGCGGGCGCGGATGGATCTTGCAACGTATCTCCAACAGGCGAAAAATGACCCGCAGGGCGCCCGGCGCGTGCTTGAAGCCGGGGTTGATTATATGTACCCGCCGCGTGAGTACGTGTTGAGGTATTTGCAGCGTGTGGCTGACCTGCGTGAAGCCTCTGGAGACCCGCAGGGCGCGCGCGAACTGAAAGACCGGATCAAGCGCTATTCCGAGTCGCTTTCGAAAGAAAAGAATAAATCCGGGAGGCAGAATTGGTGGGAACGCCCAGTGACCCGCGATGCAACTCACTCGTCTTGAGCGGGTTTCGCAAACACGGCCGGACGGGATTCCCCGGAGCGCTAGTGATCGGCTCCTTATCGCGGAATCGCGGATTTACGCTGGTCGAGCTCGTGGTCACCCTTGTGATCCTGGGAATTCTCGCATCGGTCGGAGCAGCCCGGTTCTTTTCAACGTCCGCCTTCGATCAACAGTCCGCCACCCAGGAAGCGCTGGCCGCCTTGCGTTACGCCCGTTCAGTCGCGGTGAGTTCGCAATGCCCGGTGCAGGCGCGATTTCAGGGTTCCTCGCCCCGCATTGCGTTGTTCTATCGTAGCGACACGGCAACACCGGCCGCCTGCGGCTCGGCCACACCCGCGCAGTATCTTGCTCCGGTGCTGAAGCCCGGCACGGGCAGCGCCTATCAATCGGGTGCCGGCGATCCCGTTTCCAAGGTGGCCGTGGCGAACATCAATGTAGTGTTTTCGGCCGCAGGAACAGCCACGCTCTCAGGCGGTTCCACGGTCCAGATCGGTTCTCGGACCATCCAGGTCGATACCATGACGGGTCTGGTTTATGCGAACTAGCATGAAACACCACACTAGACAGGCCGGTCTTACGCTCGTGGAACTGATCATCTCCATCGTCATCATGAGCGTGGCCTTGGGCGGCATCATCCTCGCGTTTCGCCAGGGCACCCGGACCAGCGTGGACCCCATGATCACCCAGCAGGCCGTGGCCATTGCGCGATCCTACATGGAGGAGATTCGGCTCAAGGCCTACGCCGATCCGGATGGGCCAAGCGCTGGCTGCTCGGTTCCGGGGCCGGAGTCCGGAGAGACCCGATCCACCTACGACGATGTGGACGATTACAACGGCTTGACGGGAACCGTCCAGGATCAGAGCGGGGCGGCCGTCAGCGGACTGTCCGCCTATTCCGTCAGCGTCGCTGTTGTTTGCTCCACGCTGGGCACCGGAGCGAATCAAGTGGACGCCAAGCGAATCACGGTCACCGTGAGCAATGCCACCGGTGGCTTGGCGGGGTTGCCGCTGGTCGGCTACCGGGCGGATATCTGATTGATCATGAAAGCGTCTTTCTTCGAAAGGGAAAGAATGGTCCGGCCGCCGCAGGGTCGAGTGCGGGGCTTCACCATGATTGAGGCGATCGTGGTGATCGCGATCAGCGGCATTATTGCCGTGGTGCTGAGTAACCTGATCTCCCGGCCCATCGAAGGCGCGGTCCAGGCGGGAGCCCGGGCCATCCTGGTGGACGAGGCGGATCACGCACTGAGGATGATGGCGAGGCAGATCCGCAGCGCCGTGCCCAACACGCTGCGGAGCAATGATTCCTCCCGGCTGGAAATGGTGGAGACGGTGGATGCCGCGAGTTATCGCGCCCGCGCCGGGGTTGATGACCCCGGAGGAGCCAACTATCAACACGTCACACCGGACTCGTTGCTCCAATTCAACAAACCGGACGATCAATTCAACGTCCTCGGCGTGCTGACGACGGGATTCGCCGCCCAGTGCGATCTGACTCATCCGGGCGAACGTCTGGTGGTCTACAACACCCAGGCAGCGGTGTTCTATCAGGATGCGACCAGCGGCTCCAATCCGGGCGTGATTACGCCCTGTGGGACAACGATTACTGCGACCAATCCCGACGACGAAACCCACATCACGCTGGGTTCGGCCTTTCAATTCCGTCAGAGCTCGCCCGAGCAGCGGCTGTATGTGGCGGGCTCTCCGATCAGTTTCATCTGCGGAGCCGGCGAGCTGAGGATGTATCGCGACTATCCGATCCAGTCCGGCCAGCCGACCGCGGCGGACCTGACCACGCTCGGCGCATCAAGCGGGCTGTTGGCACGAGACGTTCAGTCTTGCTCGTTCACCTACCAAACGCCCACTGCCACGCGGACGGCCCTGGTCACGTTGACGCTGACACTGCATAGCGCCGATGGCGGAACGGTGCGCCTGATCCATCAGGTTCACGTGGAGAACACCCCATGAGAGCGCCGGCCCGGGTTCGTGGATTCTCCCTGGTGACCGCCATCTTCGTGATTGTGGTGGTGGCGGTCACCGTGACGGTAATGATCGAAGTGGGCAAGGTCTCGTTGACGGAACAGAATATGGCCATTCAGGGTGCCCAGGCCTACGAAAGGGCGAGCGCCGGCTTGCAATGGGCGATCGGCCGTGCGATCGCCGAGGGTGCGGGCGGCACGTGCTCGACGGTGAACACGGCGGTGACCGTGGACGGCCACCCGGTGTCGGTAACGCGCACCTGCACCGCTCACTGGGACCCGACCGAGCGGCATGTGTATACCATCAGCGCGTTGGCCAGCGACGGTGCCTTCGGAACCGCCGACTATATTCAAAGACAGGTTGTCGCGGTGGTTGCGGTGCCGCCCGCGAACTGACCGATGCAGCGACTGGGGAGTGAAGGCGATGGACGGACACGACAGGTCGGACGAGGCCCCTGACGAACGACGGGAGTATTTCCGGGTCACGGATCAAGTCCTACTGGCATACCGGGTCTTGCGCGGCGAAACCCTGGATGCGGTCCACGCCCGGCTGGACTCGGACGAAACCAGTGTGTTCGCGCTGGCGGCGGAGTTTTTCGACGTGCGCCAGGAAATGAAACCGTTGCAGCGGGCCACGCAGACGGAATCACCGGCGATCGCCCGCCACATCGATCTTGTGGACCGCAAGGTGGATCGGGTCGTGCAATACCTTCTGGCCCGGGAGATCGGCGCGACCGCGGTGCTGGAAGAAGTCGACATCGGTGCCGAAGGCATGGCGTTTATTATGTCCTCGGAACCACCCACGGGGGCCTTGATGGAGATATCGCTGGGGCTGCCGAGCTCGTGCACCGGTCTCCGAACCTGCGGCACGGTGTTGCGGGCTGATCCGGTCGATGATGGCTTCCGTGTTGCTTTGGAGTTCCATCATCGCCGAGCCGCGGATCGTGAGCTCCTGGTGCAGCACACCCTGCGGATTCAAGCGCGGGAACTGCGTCGGAAACAGGAGGATGTGGGCGACGACGATGCGGATTGATCACCCCAGGATGCATAAGGGTCCCAACGCCAAGCGGAGCGCCGCTGAAGCCTGAGGGGTGAGCTTTTCAGTTGCCGCCCTGCGCCTTTCGATACGCATGAACACCGTCGGGATCAAGAGCCTTTGCGCGGACCGCAGCAACGTCCTTGGGCGTCACGGCCGCCATGTCTTCCGGGCGGGCCGCGTCATTTCCCCAGGCGGTTCGTATGTAGCGCACCAGCGCCGCGACCTTCTCATCCGGCAGATAACGGAACGATGGCATCTGACCGTTGAATGACTTCCCGTTGACTTCGATGGGGCCTTCCAGTCCGTTGAGCAGGACCACTATGGGAAAATCGTGTGCCCGGAACAAATCGGGATTCCCCGCCAGCGGCGGGAATTCGCCGGGAAGCCCCTGGCCGTCGGCCTGGTGACACGCGCTGCATTGCTCCAGAAAGGTGTCGCGCCCGTTGATCGGCTTTTGTTGCGGCGTGCTTGCGGTTTTATCGGCGGCCGGTGGGTTGGGGCCCAGATAGGTCGCCAGGTATTCGAGGAGGGTTTTTCGTTCGGCCGGGCTCACGTCCAGGCCGTAGCTCTCCATATCATCGAGCACCCCGTCCCACTGGTGGCGGGTAATGCCCGCCGAGTCCTTGGCTGACTGCAGGCTGTGGCAGGTCCTGCACTTGCCATAGACCAGATCGCGGCCGGGTCCGCGAGGCAGTTGGGTTTCCTCGGCGGGCGTTACGCCGGACAGCAGGAAGATTCCCGCCAGTGCGGCGATGGTCGCCAACCCACCACGCCGGCTGGGCCGTTGACGAGCTGTGCTTGGCAAGGTGCATGGCCGCGGCTCAGGCTGTTTCGACATCAGCTTCTCCGCATAGGGTCCGTGACGAAAGGAAGCCGCCGAGGCACGCCCCGGCGACTCCTGGTCCGTCGACTCAGCTGACCTGGACCTTTACGCGGTCGACACCGTGCCATTCATATCCCTTGGGATTCCAGAGATCGGTGCCGTCCATGGGCTGGGTTCGGCCCGCGGCGTCCGTGGCCCGAACCATGAGTTCGTGCTCGCCGCTACTCAGGGCGAGGTCCGTTTTCCATTGATACCAGGCGAACGGGCTTGGAGGCTCTTCCACGGACGCGGCCTGCCAGGTTTTGCCGCCGTCGCCCGATACCTCGACGCGGGTGATGGGCGAGGTGCCGTCGTTGAAAGCGATACCGGTGACGGAGGTATTGCCGGCTTTCAACGGCCCGTCTTCCGTGAGCGGCGCGAAAATCACGCTCATGATTCTGAACGCATAGGTGGGCTTGCTGTTCTGCCAGTTGAATTCCGATACCCTCATCTCCCCGGGTTGAACCTGCTTGTTGGGGACGCGGTAGGCCACGGACTGGAATGGGCTGGGCGATTGCTCGGCGGTCAACGTCAACTGGTCCACCGACTTCACGTTCATGTTGCCGTAGTACCCGGGAATAATGAGCCGAACGGGGGCGCCGTGAATGGCGGGGATGGGCTCTCCGTTCATCGTCAGCGCGAGCATCGCGTGATCGAGCGCCGGGTCGGCGAGGCGGAAGCTCTTGATGAAATCCGCGCCCTTGGCGGTGGGCGGCACATCGCGACCGTTGGCGCTAAGCCACAACGCGTCATCGCTGACACCCAGATTCATGGAGGCCAGCACCGTGCGAAGAGGGACGCCTTCCCACTCCACGTTGGCCATGCCGCCATGGTGCCACTGACCCCCCGGGCACTTGGCCTTGGCGGCGTAGTAGGCTCGGCCGTTGCCGGCGCACTGCATGACGGAGGTGACCTTGGTCTGCTCCATCTTCTGAAGATCGGCGAGGCTGATCTTTCCTGGCCGCGCGACCAGCCCTGTAACCTCAATATTCCATTCCTTGAACTCCGGCACCTTGGTGGTATCGACCCAGGCATTGGCACCGCTGACCGGGAAATGCATGCGCTGATACATGATTTCCTTGGGAGTTATGTAGTGCTTGCGGAGTTCGGGGAGAGGCGTTTCCATGACGCCAAGTTTGGCGTTGTGGATGATCATTCCTTCAATTTTGCCAGGAATGATGGCGGAGGAATCAGGGCCGGATGCGGCGAGTGCGGAGTTGATCAAGTGGGGGGCGGCCCAGAAGCCAAGCCCGGAGAGGCCGACAAGTTTTGCAAACTGGCGGCGGCTGATGCCCGTGTAATCGTCGGGACCGTTCATCGGTGAGCCCTCCCTGAGCGCCTTGCGATGGAACCGGGTTCTTTAACGTCGAAAACGCTTTCAACGTACAGTACCCCGTAGGGTAGTTCACCGTGGTGGAAGCGCAATATTGCGCGGCGGTTCCGGGGCGATTGGAGGGCGTTTGCCGCCTGGGGTATATACCAGGGAAGCGGGGGTTCGAACCCGTGTTGGTGGATCGACGGCGTTTGTCGGGGCTGCGGGCTTAAACGCCTTCCGGCCGTGTGGTTTCGAAGCGCTGGATGGTTTCCCGTAGAGGCGTGGGGATAGGCATGCTCTCACGCGTCCGCGCATCGGCGGTTACGTAGATAAGCTCCCCGCTGATCAGGTGCGCGTCGCCGCGGTGAATTTCCAACAGCAGCTGTATGCTGGACCTACCCAGCCGGCCGGTTCGCACCAGTACATCCAGCTCGTCGTCGTAGCGGGCAGGGCCGTGGTAGTCGATCGTGGACCGAACGACGAAGAAATCCGCCCCGAACGGGGCCAGTCCGTCGGGATACGGGTAGCCGATGGCGCGGAAATACTCCGTCATGCCGACGTCGAAATAGGTGAGGTAGTTGCCGTTGAACACGATGCCCTGGGGGTCCACTTCGGCCCAGCGAACCCGGAGGGGGTGCGCAAATCGAAAGTCCTCTCGCGGCATGTCTTCTCTGTTCCCGTTATGAAGGGGGCGCGGCGGTGCTGCCCGATGGATGGGAAAGTGGTTAGCCGTCCAGCGAGACGCGCAACCTCGCGTGCAGGGTGCTTTCGGGGAGATTGTACAACGCGTCGAGCAGCAGAGGTTTGAGTGTCCCCGGTCCTTGGGCCTGTTCGGCCGCCAACTCTCCCGCGACGTCGAAATAACCTACTGCGGCCAAAGCCGCTTCGAAAGGGCGCTCGCTTACGGCCAGGAAGCTGCCCAGTACGGCCGTGAGCATGCAGCCGGACCCGATCATGCGGCCCATCAGCGGGCGACCGTTGGCCACCGTCGCCGTGCGCTCGCCGTCTGTCAAGAGATCCTCCGGTCCGGTCACCACAACAATACAGCCATGACGTCCGGCCAGGCTGCGAGCGGCTTCAGCGGCGTCGCTGACGTTGTGAATGCTGTCGGCTCCGTGTCCTTTTTCGCCGCCTCCCGCCAGGCCGAGCACCTCGCTCGCGTTGCCCTTGAGTACGGTCGGGCGCAAGCCCAGAAACTCCTGGGCGGCATCGGTGCGATAAGCCGTGAAACCCGCGGCGACGGGGTCCAGAACCCAGGGCCGTCCCAAGGATGTTGCCGTGCCGAGAGCCGTTCGAGCGCAGCGGAGCAGGGCGGTATTGAGCGTTCCCAGATTCACCGCGATGGCGGAACAAGCGGCGGCCGCTTCCGCCGCTTCCTCCTCGGTGTGCAGCGTGATCTGGGTGCCGCCGACCGCTGATATTGCTTCCGCTGTCTCATTCTGAACGACGAGATTGGTAATATTGTGTATCAGCGGAGCGGTCGCGCGGACGTCTTGCGCGACTCGCCAGGTCATAACGGCTACATCGGGGTGATTCATGAGGCCTTCCGCAGGTTACTTTTGCGTGAAACGTCTGGTCGCGGTGGAGAGCTAATGGCGGCTGAATTTGCGTCAAGCGTGGTCATGGATGGACTGATGGGGTGGAAGGGTGCCACCACTCCGACACGCGCACGGCTGCTTGAGGCTTTATGCGTTGGTGTGCGTACCACAAGCCTGCTTAGCAACAGCCTGACCCTGGTGCTCCTCGCTGGGTTGATCATAGCGCAAACCCATGATCCGGTTCACGTTGCCTGGGTCGCTGCGGTGATCCTGGGTGGGGCGTTGCCGCGAGTCTACGCCGCGAAGCTGCGAAGGATTGGCCGATATGACGAAGATACGGAGCGCAAGGCTTTGGGCTTCCTCGTCGTCAACGCCGTGTACGGGCTCATCTGGGGCGCCGGGCCATTTCTTGTCCTGCCGGAGGTCAACGGCACGGCAACCGGTATTTTCCTGTTCATCATGGTCTTCGGGACCATCATGGGGCCCTACGCGATTATGCCGGGGATTCTCTATGTACGCCTGGCCACCACCGGGATTTCCACCCTGGCAGCGGCGGTGTTGTATACCACGCCTCCGGTGGCCACGGCCTGCCTGGTCGTAAGTGTCTGGCTGTTGCTGCGTACGGATGTCTGGCGGGGATACCATCGCGCCTTGCGTCGGCAATACCAATTGCAGGATGCGCTTGGAAGCGCGCCATGCAGCGTTGGAAACGGCGAACAAGGACAATGTGGAAGCCAACCGGCGGCTGCGCCAAATGGCGGAAACGGACCCGCTGACCGGCGCCTTTAACCGTCGGGAACTCATGCAGCGATTGAGTGGGCTGGATGGACCCTCGGCTCTTGTGCTGTTCGATATCGATCACTTCAAGGCCGTCAACGACAATTTCGGCCACCACGTTGGGGATGTGGTACTGATCAAACTGGTCGGTCTGGTGCAAGGGATTCTGCGCAAACACGATGTGCTTGCCCGCCTCGGCGGTGAAGAGTTCGCCGTTGTGCTGGGGGATTCGGATGCGGAAAGCGCGTGGATGCTGGCAGAGCGCGTGCGTAGCCGGATCGAGGGGTTTGTGGTGGAGGTTGGCGGCCATGCCGTACGGGTTACAGTGAGCGTGGGCCTGACGGTAATCCCCATGGCCCCCAACAGGTCCAAGCCGACGGATTTGCTGCGGGCGGCCGATGCGGCTCTGTATCGCGCCAAGCGAGGCGGACGCAACCGAACGGAGATATTCGCACCTGAAGCGTAGGCGGCGAGTTGTACTATATTTGGTCGTGAGTGGGGCAGGTCGCCGAAGAGAATCCCCACGGGAGGCGTAGTCGACGTTATGGATCTACAGGGATCGTAGCGATGCAGTTGGTCAATCCCATCGAACTGAGCCCGGCGGAAATCACCGCTTTCCAAGCGGACGGCGTCATCAAGCTCACAGGAATCTTTTCCCAGGAGGGGGTCGACTACCTACGGGGCATAGTGGCCCGCGATCTGCACGCCAGCGACGGTGGCTACTACGGTGACTACGGGGACTTTGAAAAGCTGGAGTACGACATCTGCGAGGATGACGTCCCGTTGCGGCAAATGCTGGTGTCCCCGGAATTTCGCCGCATTATCGCCGGTCTGATCAACAAGCGTGTGGTGTTCACTCAGGGTATCGGCTTCGAGCTGACGCCGGGCAAGACCGGCCTGGATTGGCATTTCGGGCTGGTGAGTTTTTCCTATATCACTCCGCGCAGCGATGCCTATTCCATCTGGATTCCTCTTGATGAGGTGAACACGGCCAATCAACGGGGCGGCATGCAGTATGTGCCCGAAAGCCGCTATTCCGCCCGGGACAAGATGGTTCTTTTGTCCAGAGCCGTGGCCGATGCAGTGGCCGATACTCAGGCTTTTATCGAGAAGTTCGGAGGGGAGCAGGAGCTCGCCACCCATTTTCCGTCCAGCCGGGCCGACCGCTATTTGTTGAATGAGGAGGCCGTGGAGCTGGACTTCAAACCGGGCGACGCTTTGGTGTTCAATCGCCGTGTCTGGCATCGAAGCTGCCCCTTGCTCGACGGCGACATGCCAAAGCGGACCGCCTATGTGATGCGGTTTGTGGACTATGAGGCGGAATACAGTCGCACGTCTCATCGCAATCTGGCTGCCTTCATGGCGCGCCTGGGCAGCAAGAATGCCACCAGCGACTATGGCCTGACCTTCACCGATCTGGCTGACGGTGAAAAGCTGGGTAATTCCCGGTTTTGCAAGGTGATCATTTAGGTTTTGGATGACCTTTGCCGGGTCGCAAATCCCAGCGCGGCGGATTGGTTTCGCCGTGGGCTTTGCGCAAGCTGCGACCCGAACGTGGCCATTGTCGGCAAAGGGTCCCGCGAAACGCTTGTCTCGGCGCCTGGGGAGCTTGCCGGAGGACGCTGCTTGACCCGACCGCTGTGGGAACGGCGGAAGCCCTCGCACGAGCTCGCGGAGCCGGGCGGGAAACCGGCCCTTGCGGTGGACGGCATCGCGGGGCAACCGGCACAATGGTCGTTCTCAGCGGCGGACAAAGGAAGTGCTTGGGGATGGCGGAAGCCTTCGATCTTGCCGCAGAACGTCTTCGGGTCTCCAATGCGCTGGTCAGCGGTATTGGTGCGCTCGATTCCGAGGCGGATGCGGGAAGGCTGCTCCAGAGTTTTGCGGATTTCCTCGTGGGCGCAACGCCACACTTCCGCCTGGCATGGTTCTACATTGGGGACCCGAACTGATACCGCCATTAGGCCGCAGTATAGCGCGGGGCCTCAGCGAGCTTATGGCGAATCGTTGGTCATGGGCCGCTCCAGGGTCTACGCGTGCGAGGACCGGTCCGGCGCACGCTTGAGACGCGGAGCGCCCGTGGTGCAAAGGGTTCCCGGCACGATTAGCGGTATTCAACGGCTGATCCGGGGGTTGCTGAGTGGCACCGCCGGGCGCTTGAGCGCGGGGGTTCGTTCGGTTCTCGCCATGTCGTTCCCACTTGCCGAATTGTGACGATAAGGGCTTGGTGGTGGTATACGCGGACCGTGAGGGGTATTTCGACGATCTGGGGCTCGAGCCCTTTGTGACCGTGAGCCGGTTCGTGCAGATCGGTTTGGACCGTATCGGCCTTCGCGAGGCGGAGGCGCGCGGGCGGGACTATCTGGATCGGTTGAGCCGGGAGGACTCCCTGACCGGCCTCTTGAACAGGAGCGGCTTCGAGACGGCGGCGAGAGATCAAGCGAGGACGGCGATACAGCGCGCTTGGGTTCTCTTGCAATTGGATATCGATGATTTCTCCGCGCTGAACGCGAGCGCGGGAAGCGAGGTTGCCGATCGAGGTTCTCCGGGAAACGGCGCATCGGCTAAGCGAGTTTGCGGGTCGGGACGGGCTTGTCGCGCGGTCAGGTGCGGACGATTTCATGGTGGCGGTACCGATGTCGGATTTCAGCGTGGAAGCGGTGGCGCGAGGGCTGCCAGGAGTGTCTTGCGAAACCGCCCATGGTGGTTGATGGGCGGGTGCTCGATGTTACGGCGGTTGTAGGCGCAACCGTCGTGGAAGATGGGCGAGACGCTTGGAGATCTCCAGGCAGCCAAAGGGAGCTCGGCGTTGCGGTATCACGGGCCCGGGAAGAGGGCGGAGGCGCCCTTTGCGTTTATCGGCGAGAGGTCGAAGTCGACACGCGGAGCGCCGCAGGGCGTGCTCGCCGCCGTCAGGGACCGGATTGGAGGCGAGGCAGTTCGAATTGTGGTTCCAGCCGCAGGTAACACTCGGAGACGGACGACCAGGCGATTTACGGCGCCGAGGGGTTGATCCGGTGGCGACGAGGGAGCACGGATGGTTCCGCCCGGGGAGTTTATCGATGCGGTGGAACGTTCTCCCCTGATCCGGGATATGGGGCGCTACGCCCTCGCAGAAGCTTTGGAAAGCCTGGACGGGTGGGGCGGCGCGGTTCGCGCCGCGCGTCGCCGTAAACATCGGCGTAAGGCACTTGCTCGATGCGGCCTTCACGGATGAAATCGACGCGGCGTTCGAGCGCTACCCTAAGGTACCGAGCAGCGCCGTTACGCTCGAGATTACGGAACGCGCGGCTCTGTCCGATCTGGATCGAGTCTGCGAGGTTTTGGATAGGCTTCGATCGCGAGGGCTGCGTATCGCGCTGGACGACTTCGGGACGGGCCACGCAGCCCTGACCCACTTGCAGGTCCTCCCCCTGGATTACTTGAAGTTGGACCGCAGTTTTGTTACGGACCTCGATAGCGATCCCGCGCGATTCGCCATAGCCAAAGGCCTGCTGACCACGGCAAAAGGGCTGGGGCTGGGGTGGTCGCGGAGGGCGTGGAACAACCCGGAGAGGCGGTGACGCTGGCGGAACTGGAATGCGGCATCGCTCAGGGATACTACTTTGCGCGGCCGATGCCTCGGTCGGACTTCGAGGCATGGTGCCGGTGAATACGGCTCCCGAATGGAGCGCGAGGCATAGGACTCGGGCGAGGGCCCGGCGAGGAGATGATGGAATGCGTGCTTGGTTGATCGACGAGACGAACAAGAGCCTGCAGTTGGGCGAAGTGGAGACGCCGCGGCCGGGGCCGACGGAGATTCGCGTGCGTGTGGAAGCGGCGGGGGTGAATCGGGCCGACCTGCTGCAGGTGCAGGGGGCATATCCGCCGCCGTTTGGCACCGATCCCCGGATTCCCGGGCTGGAATATGCCGGTGTTGTGGATGAGGTTGGTGACCGCGTGCAACTGTTCGCTCCGGGAGATCGGGTCATGGGCTTGGTTCCAGGAGCCGCCTATGCGGAGTTCGTGGTGACCAACGAGCGCGAAGCGATCCGGGTCCCGGAGGGCCTGGATGCCTTGCAGGCCGCCGCCGTGCCGGAAGACTTCATGACCGCCTATCGCGCGCTTTATCTGGAAGGGGGGCTGCAGCCCGGTGAATGGGCGCTGGTGCGTCCGTGTACGTCCGGTGTGGGTCTGGCCGCCATCCAGTTGATTCACGCATTTGGCGGGCGCAGCGTCGGCACCAGCCGTTCCGCCCAACGAATTGAAGGCGCCCGCGAGCAAGGCATGGACGTGGCTTGCCTGGATGGGGAGGGTGCGCTGCCCCAGCGGGTTCGTGACGCAACGGGAGGCGGTGTCGCGGTGGCACTGGAGATGCTGGGCGGAAAAGCCTTGGCGGACAGCCTGAGTTCGCTGCGTACGGACGGCCGATTGGTGCTGGTCGGCCTCTTGGCGGGGCGGAGCGCGGAACTGGACTTGGGTGCGGTGCTTTTCCGGCGTCTCGGGCTCAAGGCGATGACCATGCGGGCCCAGCCGCCGGAGGAGCGAATCCGTGTTGCGAGGTTGTTCAGCGACCGCGTGGTGCCGCTTTTCGACAGCGAGAGGCTGCGGCCTCTGGTATCGCTCACATTCGGTTTCGACGATACGCCACAGGCTCACGCAGCCATGGCGGATAACCAACACCTGGGAAAGATTGTCATCGGGTTCTAGAGAGTCCTTTGGTTCGTGCGCGCAGCAGGGGTGATCGAATTCGACCTCTCGCCGCCCTGGCGTCAGCTCGCCCGGTCTATTAGCATTCGCTGTCGAACTTCAGAGGCGATTCGGAGGAGCCGTGCCCATCGGCGCCACGCGGGGTCATTCAAGGCGTTCCATCAACCAGACGGGCGAACCGCCAAGGCGGTTACGTGGGGTAGCCCTGCTGTGTGCCGCCATGTTCACGGTGTTCGCGCCGCACTGCTTTGCGGCTGCGGTGGCCGACACGATGCACCAGCGGGTGCGCCCGTGTTTGGCGTGCCACACCGGGCAGAGCATCCAGATGGAATCCGGTTACGTGCCTCGGATTCGGGGTAAACCGGCCGGATATCTCTTCAATCAGCTTGTGAATTTCCGTGAAGGCCGTCGTGCCAACGCGGCGATGTCGATCATGGTCGGCCATCTCTCCGACGACTACCTGGCGGAAATGGCGCGATTCTTCTCCGAGATCCAAACGGCATATCCCCGGCCCGCGACTGCTGCGGCGGACGCCAAGGTTCAAGCGCGCGGGCGGGAATTGGTGCGACATGGCGACTCCGGTTTGAAGGTGCCGGCCTGCCAGGCCTGTCACGGCGAGCGCCTGACCGGGGTGCTGCCCAATACCCCAAGCCTCCTGGGCTTGCCGCGGGACTACCTGATGGCTCAATTGGGCGCCTGGCGCGTGGGTTCGCGGCGTGCTGCGCAGCCGGATTGCATGCGCAAGATCGCCCGACGGCTGCGGGAAACGGATATCCAGGCCGTTGCGGCCTGGCTGGCCTCGCGGCCAACCCCCAAGGATACCCGGCCCCGCAAGACCCCGGTTCCAAACCCACCGCTCGCCTGCGGCAGTGTGCCGATCCCGGAGTGATGACCATGGGCAGAAAAGCAGTGCTGAACCTGGTGTGGGGCTTGGTCTTTGTGCTTCTGGTTTCCGTCGGAGGGGCGGCGCGCGCGGCCTCGCCGGACGTATTGCCCGGGGGCGCTATCTTGCGAGGGTCGGAAACTGCGCCGGTTGCCACACCGCGCCCGGCGGCCGGGACTTCGCCGGCGGTCTCACCTTGTCGAGCCCTTTCGGGATTTTTCACACACCGAATATCACCCCGGACGCCGACACCGGCATCGGGGCATGGACGGAGGAGGACTTTTGGCGGGCGCTCCATTTCGGTAAACGTCCGGATGGTTCGCCGATGTACCCCGCTTGTCCTTATCCGAATTACACCCGGGTGCGGCGCGGCGACATGGACGCAATATTCGCGTACCTCAGGTCCGTGCCCCCGGTGCGGAAAACAAATTCGCCGCCCGACCTGAGCTTTCCCGCTTCGGTGAGATCGTTCGTGAGTGTCTGGCAGGCGCTGTTCTTCGATCCCGGTGTGTACGTACCGCAGTCGGACCGCGGAATCCGTTGGAACCGAGGCGCTTATCTGGTGAACGGCCTGGCTCATTGTGCCGCTTGCCACGCGGCGCGCAACGCCTTGGGTGCGACCCGGGAAGGGGCGGACGTGCCGGGGCAAACGGTTCACGGATGGTACGCCCCCAGCCTTCATTCTCCTCACGAGGCGGGCCTGCAAGAGTGGAAGCCCGGGAAGGCGGCCCGGTTCCTGCTGACCGGTCGGGCCGGCGCGGCCCGGGCCAATGGTCCCATGGCAGACGTGATCTATCAGAGCCTGCAATACCTTGCGGAGAATGACGCCCAGGCAATGGCGGTTTACCTGAATGGCTTGGAGGACGGCGAGGTCGACCCCCCGCGTCATCCGGTTCCGGTGGACAAGCCCGAGGCGGAACGGCTGACGCGTCTCGGCCGATCGATCTACGAGGACAATTGCCAGGAATGCCATGGCGCGGCGGGGGAGGGCAGCGTGGCCGCTCCGGCCTTGGCGGGGAATCGGGCAGTCACGCTGGAGGACCCGACAAACATGCTGCGCATGATTCGTGAGGGTGGATATCCGCCGAGCACCGGGGGGAATCCGAGGCCTTTCGGAATGCCGCCCTTCTACGGCCTTACGGATCGTGAGATTGCGGCCGTCGCGACCTTCATTCGGGGAAGCTGGGGGAATGACGGCTCGCCGGTGTCCACGGCCGATTCGAGTCGATAGAGACAGAACCGGCCTTACGCTGAGTCTGTCCCCATGCACCGGCGCACGGGCCTGGTGACCGCCGGGGTATCTGACTGGCCCGGGCCCGAGGTAGACTGCGGGACGTGTCGTGTTTGGCGGGAGGTAGGGCTGATGCGCTGGCAGAACAAGCCGGAAGGCTCGACCTGGGGCGACTTCGGGCCCGACGATGAGCGCGGAAGAATCAATCTGCTGACCCGGGAGAAGGTGCTCCAAGGGGTCCGGGAGGTTCGCGAGGGCCGCTCATTCTGCCTGAGCCTTCCGCTGGACTACCCGGGCGGCAATGATCTGATGCCGCTACGATTCCCTCCGCGTTACTTCGCTTCCTCCCGCAAGGGCCGTAGAAATTTCAACTTCGCCATGGAGCAGATGAACGAGGCGTTTACCGATGTGGTGAGCGACGACGCGGTGCTGCTCTATACCCAGTACTCCACCCAGTGGGACAGCCTGGCCCATGTGGGCAGCCATTTCGACGCGGACGGCGATGGCCATGCCGAACCGCTCTACTACAACGGCTGGCGCGCGGGAGAGGACGTTGTCGGTCCCGCCGAAGGCGAGGGCGAGGAAGGGTTGGTCGAGGGCAGCTACGCTCATCGCCTGGGTATCGCGCGGATGGCCGAGAGCGGGGTGCAGGGACGGGGCGTAATGATCGACCTGCAGCGTCACTGCGGTGAAGAACGGGTGCTCGTGGACTTTGACCGGTTGACCGAGATCTGCCGGGCCGACGGCGTGGAAGTGGAGCAGGGCGATATGGTGTGCCTATACACCGGCTTCGCCGATGTGGTGCTGGAGATGAACAAGCAGCCCGACAAGGAGCGTCTCCACAGTGCGTGCGCGGTACTCGACGGCCGCGACGACCGGGTTCTCAAATGGATCACCGATACCGGGCTCAGCGTCCTGATTGCCGACAATTTCGCAGTGGAGGCCTACCCGGCGCGCCCGGGCGAAGGGCGTTGCGCCGCCTTGCCGCTGCACGAGCACTGCCTGTTCAAGCTTGGTGTACACCTGGGGGAGCTTTGGTTTCTGACCGAGCTCGCGCAATGGCTCCGCGAACACCACCGCAGCCGATTTCTGCTGACGGCACCGCCGTTGCGCCTGCCCGGCGCAGTCGGTTCGCCGACCACGCCGGTGGCCACGGTCTGAGGTGCAACGCCCGGGCGCTGCTGGTCCCTACTGAAGATCCAGTCCCAATCCCGCCGTGGTCAGGCCCATAAACAGGCCTCCCCATTCCCGCCCGGATATCATGACCGGTACCGACAGGTTGAACATGACCTGGCCGGTATCGCGGACGTAACTGGTGAGCAGGAAGCGCCCGCCCCGGTGATCGATCTTGCGCCGTTCGAAGAACCGCATGTTGCGGCTCTTCACGAGATCAACCTTGGGATCGCCGGTGGGAGGTTGGGAGAACTCCGACAAGTGGACCGCCACGAAGCCTTCGTTGTCCAGGGGCAGGCAGTAGGGTGAACCCTCCACGCCTTCCCGCCAGCTGTCCACCATCCGCTGGCACGCCTCTCGAAAGGGCCTGGCGTAGCTCACGTCGAATTTCGGCGGGTTGGTTTCCGGGATTGGCCGGTAGTCCCGGTCGAACATGTTTACGCCGCCGGCCATCAAATCCCGAATAACGCCGGCAAGATCGTCCCGGCGTTGTTCCGCGATCTCCAGCACGTGCTCGAGACGGCCTCGGCCGATCCGGAACTGGCAGAGCTTTTCCAGGGCATCGTCCGTCGCGACCCGCAGGTCGTCGCCCTGGGCCAACGACTGTTTCATGTCTTCCCGGATGTCCGTGCCCAACTGGCGGATCTCCGTGCTTCGGCTGTGAACTTCCCGATTGGTGACCGAGAGTTGCTCGACTGCGGAGCCGACCCGCAGCAGATCGTCATGGGTGGATGTGAAGCTGTGGATCATGCTCTGGAACTGTTCGGACGAGGCATCCACCGCCCTTCGGGCATTGTCGGACCGGGCGATCATGGTGCGCGTGCCGTCGGCGGTTTGCGAGACGGCCTCCGACATTTCCGCGATCAGTCCGCCGATCTGATCGGCGGCGCCCCGGACTTTTCCCGCCAAGCCGCGAACCTCCTCGGCGACAACTGCGAAACCCAGGCCCTTCTCGCCGGCGCGGGCTGCCTCGATGGCCGCGTTCAAGGCCAGCATGTTGGTTTGGGAGGCAAAGCCTTGAACGGTGGACAGGATCTGGCCGATGTTTTCCGAGCTGCTTTCAAGGCGCTGCACCGTCTCGGTAAAGCCGGCCATCATCTTGGACACTTCGCCGATCCCCGCGGCCGCGGTTTGCAGGTCGGACAACGACTTGTGGGCAATCTCCAGATTGCGCGAGTTGATTTCGGCAATGGTGTTGGCCCGCTGGGACAGTTCTTCGATAGCGGTGGCGGTCTCGTCGCTGGAGGTGAATATCAGTTCCGAGTACTCCTCCTGGCGGGCGGCGTGCTGGTGGGCCCGCTCCGTGACCTGCCGCGTTCGTGGCGGAGGCAAAGGCGACCTTGGTGACTGTGGGTGCGCAAGTCTTCCAGCGCCACGCGCAGGCGTTCCAGGAACTGATTGAACAGGCCGGCGACGCGACGCCCCTCCACGGTGCCTCGGCTGGGGAGTTCTCCGGCCAAGTCCGCTTGTCCGGCGTCGCCACCGCCCAGGGTGCGAAGCAGATCGTCCAGCGTGGCGTAGGGTGACAACTGCTGTTTGACGGCCAAAGGCGTAAGGGCCGCGGCCGCCAGACCCAGGCCGGCGGCCAGCCACGGCAGTTCGTTGGTGTTTGCGGCGGCAACCAGCGCCGCCGCCAGCACACACGTCAGTCCAAGGGCGGCGCTCGCCCAGCTGCGTTGCAGCCAGGCGAGTCGAGTGCGTCGGACGCCCGTGGGTTGAGCTCGGGGAAGTGCTATGGTCCAACATGAGCGGGTTCCCTCCCGATTACTACTTCGCGGCATTGGTATTCTTTATATACGGACAGGTGCTGTCTGCCAGCCCGCCGAACGCGTCTTCGCCCGGTATGACCTTGACCACCTTGTAGTAATCGCCCCAGCCGTGGGACTCGGACGGGCTCTTGACCTTGACCAGATACATGTCATGAACCATCAGCCCGTCTTCGCGCAGGTGGCCGTTGTGAGTGAAGATGTCGTTCACGGGCATTTGCCGCATCTTCGCGATCACGGTTTTGGGATCGTCGGAGCCGGTGGCTTCAACCGCCTTCAGGTATTGCGTCACCACGGAATAGATGCCGGCGTAAAACATGGAGCCGTTCTCGCCGGCCCGTTCCTGGTAGCGTTCCGTCCAGGCCTTGCTCTCCGGGGTTCGGTTTGAAACCCAGCCGGTCACGTATTCAAGGCCGCTGGTGACGTACAGTCCGAGAGAGCGGATAACGTCCCGCGTGATGAGCAGCCCGGCGATCCGCTGGCCGCCCTGCATAAGCCCCAGTTCATAGGCATCGCGCAGAGCGGTTTTGGCATCGTCGCCGGCATCCGCGAACGCGATCACCTGCGCGCCGGAGCGTTGGGCCTCAATCAGTTGTGCGCTGAAGTTTCGGCCCTTGAAGGGGTGCAGGGCGTGGCCGAGCACGGTGCCACCGTTGGCCTTGACCACGCCGGAAGCCTCTTTCTCCAGGAGGTGGCCGAAGATGTAGTCCACAGTGACGAAAAACCATTTCTTGCCGCCCTGCTTGGTTATGGCGGAGGCAGTGCCGGCGGCCAGGGCGTGGGTGTCATAGACCCAGTGGACGCCGATGGGGGAGCAGTACTTGCCGGTCAGGCTCGACGACGCCGATCCGGTTTGCATGGTCAGGATGTTATGAGCCTTGGCATACATTTGGAGCGGGATCGCCACGTTGGATCCGATCATCCCGAGGAAGGCATCCGCATGCACGTTCTTGTCCAGGTCTTACGCCTCCTTCATGGCCACTTTCGGGTCCAGTTTATGATCACGCACGATCAGGCGGATTTTCTTTCCCCGGACGGTACCGCCAAAGTCCTCGATCGCCATTTCCGCGGCGATAATGGATCCCTGGCCGACAGCGCTGTAAATGCTGGAAAGATCGGTCAGTAGCGCAATGCGGACTTCGTCATTGGAAATCTGGGCGAACGAGTGGGTAGCGGGCAGCAATACGAGCAGGGCCAGGAACAACAGCCGGAGTCGGTTCATTTTTTTCTCCCTCCGCGCAATGTGGATTCGTTATAAGCGCCGGATTCGTTATCTGGTTTCTTCTGAACAGCTCCTCGTCCGACCGATAGTTGGTGATCGTTCGAGAGATACGGGCGGTCAATCCCCCGTATGCATTCGAACCTACTCCAATTTTTTCGAATGAAAAGCGGAAGGCGAGTCCGCACAGCGGAACTCGGGATTATGAAGGCGTTCCGGATGCAGAACTCGTAGATGGTGTCATTAGTTATTAAGAGTGCATGGGTAATCAGTGTGTAACAAAAATCATGAGCGTTCAGTCAGGTAATGGAGTCGGGCCCCGGTTTCGATCGAAAACCAGTCGTGACGAGCTGGAAACGCATTCCGCAGAGCGGTATTTAGCGAAAAATCGGCATCACTTGCGAAGGAGTCGGTCGCAGGAGCCAGCGCTTTTCGACGCCGGTCACCAGCGCGGCAGAGGCTGTAGATCTGGGCGCGTCCGTGAATAGATCAGCGTCTCCCTAGGGTATCGCCGGGTCTTCGAGGAGAGACCGCCACGTTGGGCTAGGGAAGGGTATACCATTGGGGTTCCATCGTATTAAGAAGGCTATGATTCATGCTCATCACTTTTCGAACCCAAGCCTACGGAGACGTCACCATGTTCGGTGACGTGGCGCTAAGGCTGATTGGCCTTATGGGGCACAGCGAGACCGTGCCGGGCGCCATTAAGTCGGAGGATATTCCGGAAGCGCTCCGCAAGCTCAAGGCGGCGGTGGCGCAACAACCCGAGCCCCAAGAGGGGGATGCCGAAGCCGGCGAGGAAGATGATCAACAGGACCGTGTCGGCCTGGCGCGCAGGGCCTATCCGTTGATTCAGCAGCTGGAAGCCGCGGAGAAGGCAGACTGTGACGTGCTCTGGGACAAGTAGAAATTAGCGCGCAGTCAGCGAAGTTTTGGCGCCGCGCGGCCACTGGATAGCAGGTCCTGGATAACTTCCGAATGGCGGTCGCCTCGGGATGTGCTCTCTGCGTCGAAGACGGAGGTGATGGTCAAGGTTCGGCTGGCCAGTGGCGTGACCTCGTCGTCCATGGCGAAAACGTCGACGCGGTAGGCGCCGGGAGTCCAACCCTGGGAAGGCGCAAGCCAGACGTAGGGGTCCGATTCCTCCAATGAGAAATTGCGTACCATCAGCAGTTCGCCGGTGGTCAGGTTCTGCCATTTGACCATGACTTCGCCAGCCGGTCGATCCGCGTTCATGTGGGCGAAGATCGGGCTGTGTTTTGGCACCTCGGCGCTTTGGCCGATCATGCGGGTGCCGTAGATCGGGGAAGTTGAGAAATACAAGGTGGAGATTCTGGGGTCGGAATCACTGATCCCGCCATCCTGATCCAGCAGAATCCCCGCCATTCGCTTTGAGAAAGCGCGAACGTCGTGGACCTTGTCGAGTCCCGCCTTGTCGAACAGATAAAGCCACTGCGTCTTGAGGAAGTCCGGCGGCAGGGTGTCGATGCGCTTGAGCAATTCCGGATAAGTCAACGACGAGACGCCGGGAAGAATGAGCTTTGCCAGCTGGCTGCTGAGCGCGGCGTTTCGTGCATTGAGTTCCGCAATCCGGCGATTGGCCTCCGCAAGCTGTCGCGCCTGATCCCGGCCAGTGGCGTCCAGCGGTGGTTCCGGGCGGCAGGCGAGGGTGTGAAGGTCGTGGGGGGCGAGGGTGGTGCCGTCGGGCAGACGGGCGGCATGAAGCCAGTAGCCACCGGCGAGGCCGATAACAAGAAACATGCCGCCGATAATCCCGGATTTCATGTCCGCGCCGCCCCTGTTCTGGCCTCGTTCAAGCGATGCTCTCCTGATCCGCCGGTGGCTAGTCGCATTCTCCGCTGGCGCCACACAAATCCTTGGTTGCGTAACAATAGTCCGCGCTATCGCAGGAGTAGGGATGATCGGAGTCGCAGCGCCCGACATCGGTCTGATCTTCGCAGTCATTGCTGCCGCCGGCGCAGCCCTGAAGCCCGATAATGGAAAAACCGATAGCGAATAGAAGAAACGCCTTCTTCATGATTTTTGCCCCCGCTCCGGGGAAACTCTGGCTCTTGCGCGGGGCCGCGTCGCAGCGGTCTCTTGGACCATGTCCCAAAGGGCTGGGCGCGGTTACGCGAATGAATCAGGGTCGTCCCGGTTCATGTTAAAGCGGCCACGAGACCGCGCGGAAAGGTGGATAAACGGCAAACGGGGAAGGGTCGATATGTTTTTGTTCAGCCGCTTCCCTGCGTCGCGCGAATGCCCTGGAAAACAAGGGCGCCACCGCTTGTTATTCTGATCCCCCAACTGATAGTGCCATCAGTTGGACGCCTTGAATTTCATCGAATATCGAGCTTGCCGTCAAGGTCGTGACCCGAGTGGGACATTTTGGTTATTCTCAGCTAGGGAGGCGCTGATCTAGTCTCGCGCCCGAGTGAATAGATCAGCGTCTCCCTTGTGGGCGGGCTCCCCGAGAAAGCGGCCCGTATAACGACAACCATAAACCAAGGACAGCCACGCTTATGACCATTCTGGTTTGCGACGATGATCCCCATACCCGCGCGCTGCATAGCCACTATCTGCGCAAGGCAGGTTACCGGGTGTTAACGGCCGCGTCCGCGGAGGACGCTTTCAAGCGCCTCGAACTGGACGATCCCCATGCGGAGCCGGAGGTCGAGTTGGTCTTGATGGATTTGATGATGCCGGAGATGGACGGTCTGGAAGCCTGCCGGCGCATTCAGGCGAGCGAAATCCATCGGGCCGTGCCCATTGTGTTCGTGAGCGCGGCGGAGCCCCAGGGCAATGCGCAGAATGCTTACGAATCCGGCGCCATCGACTTCGTGGCCAAGCCTGTGGATCCGGAGATCCTGCTCGCGCGGATCGACGCGCTGCTGAGCATAAAGCGGGATTTGGACGGAGAATCGGCGCCCACCCGGCACTGATTGCGGACGGTTGGATGCGCGATTGGCCACGCTCCCTCGGCGATGACCGGCGGGGCGTGGCGAATGATGCGCGCGGTGTTGCTATGATTGGGCTAGATCGCCGCGCGGTGTCTGGTCCATGGCCCCGTGCGGGATCGACTGCATACTGCGCAATTCGACCAAAGGACGTTTCGCCCCGATGCCCCGTGTTCCCACGTCGTTCTCACTGTCTGTTCACCGCCCCCCGGAGGGCACGCCGGGCCTCTGGTTCGCGTTCCTCGAGCGAAAACTCCTGGTCCGCGACGACAATGCCATACCGGATGGCAACGGGCCGGGCGATTGGGGGTTGCGCGCGTTACGTACCCAGTTTATCGGCTTTCTGAACGATACCCCCTGCTTTTCCGCCGAGCTCGCGCCGGGTTCGGAAGCACCCCCGGGAATGAGTTTCCGAGACCTGCGCGGTCTGTTCGGGCGTTTGTCGGAAGACCTCATGGGTGTGGCGTCCCGTGCCGTTCAGGTGATGGATTGGGATCGGACCCATCAGTTCTGCGGTGCGTGCGGCACGCCGACGAAACTGGCTCCGACGCAACTGGCCCGGGTTTGCTCGGATCCGAAATGTCGGCAGATGTTCTTTCCGCGCCTGGCTCCGGCGATGATCGTTGCCGTGGAGCGTGGACCGGAGATCCTGCTGGGGCGTTCGCCTCATTTCCCGCCGGAGATCTACAGCGTGCTGGCCGGCTTTGTGGAGCCCGGGGAAAGTGTGGAGGACGCCGTACACCGCGAAGTCCACGAGGAGACGCGCATCCGCGTGCGCAACGTGCGGTATTTCGGTAGTCAGCCCTGGCCGTTTCCCAATTCCCTTATGCTGGGCTACCAGGCGGACTATGAAAGCGGCGACGTCGTGCCCGAGCCGGGCGAAATCGAGGATGCGGGCTTCTTCCATGTGGACCGGCTGCCGAAGATGTTTCCGGGCAACGTCAGTATTTCCCAGTGGCTGATTCGCGATTTCATACGGCGTAACCAGCGGTAGAACGGTGCCGAGTCATTCCCGTGCGGGAGCCGTCCCGGTATGCTGCCGATGGCGAGTCGATTGAGAGTCGGGCGGAGGCGGAACGTATGGGGGAGGGACCGAAAAGGGCATCATCGGAAAAGCCACGAATCGGCTTGGCTCTGGGTAGTGGATCGGCCCGTGGCTGGGCTCATATCGGCGTGCTTCGGGCGCTTGGAGAGGCCGGAATCGAGCCTGACGTGGTGTGCGGTACGTCCATCGGTGCGATTGTCGGTGCGCTCTACGCCTCGGGGCGGCTTGACGCCTTCGAGGGCTGGGTCCGCAAACTTACCCGGCGGGATGTGTTGGCGTATCTCGATGTCTCGCTGGCGGGGGGTGGTTTCATCGAGGGCAAGCGGCTTGCCGATGTGTTCCGGGCGCATTTCGGCGGACACCACCATCGAGCAACTTCCCGTCCCGTTCGTCGCGGTTGCCACCGATCTCATGTCGGGCAGGGAAGTCTGGCTGCGCAAAGGCTCCCTGCTCCAGGCGCTACGGGCGAGCATGTCGCTGCCCGGGATATTTACACCGGTGAAACAGAACGGCACTTGGCTGGTCGACGGGGGGCTGGTGAATCCGGTGCCGATCTCGGTGTGCCGCGCCCTTGGCGCGGATCTGGTGATTGCCGTGAACCTCAACGGCGATTTGGTGGGGCGGCATTTGCAGAAATATCGATCGGAGCGCTCCGAGCAGGTCAGCAAGGCGGCGGCCCAGGCTCTGGAGGCGGAAGAGAAGGACTGGCTCGACCGCCTGTCCTCTCAGTTCAGGGAGCGGGTGGGTTTCCTGCGCAACCAGATGATGCCGGCCGATGGCGCTCCGGGGATGTTCGATGTGATTGCAGGCAGTCTGAACATCATGCAGGATCGCATCACACGCAGTCGGATGGCCGGTGATCCGCCGGATTTTACGGTCAGTCCTCGCTTGGCCCACTTGGGCCTGTTGGAGTTCGACCGCGCAGAAGAGGCGATTGCCGAAGGGCAGGCGGCAATGCGCCAAATCCTACCGGCCCTGCGGGACATCGTTTGAAACGCGGGCTACAGATTCACTATTCAGTTGGTATTCAAAGGGCATGAGCGAAGAAAACAATCGATGTGACGTGCTGGTTATTGGGGGCGGACCGGCGGGATCGACGGTATCGACACTGCTGGCGGAAAAGGGCCGCCGGGTCACGCTGCTGGAGAAGGATGTGTTCCCGCGCTTTCACATCGGGGAGTCCTTGCTGCCGCTCAGTTTGCCGATCTTCGAGCGGTTGGGCGTTGCGGATCAGGTGCGGGCCATCGGCATCAAGAAGCTGGGCGCCGAGTTTGTTTCGCCGAAGCACGATCACACCACGACTTTCTACTTTGCGAAGGCCTTGGACAAGGCGCACCCCAGCGCGTATGAGGTGCGGCGGTCCGAATTGGACAAGATCCTGCTGGATAACGCCGCGGCCAAGGGCGTGGACGTTCACCAGGGCACCCGGGTGATCGAGGTTGATACCGATACCGCGGGTCCGTGCCGGGTGACAGCGAAAGACAGCCAGGGGAATATGCGGGTTTGGGAGGCCGGTTTCGTGGTGGACGCCAGCGGGCGGGACACCCTCATGGCTGGGAAACTGGGCGCCAAGCAGCGCAACCCGAAACACGCCAGCGCCGCCATATTCAGTCATTTCGAAGGTTGTGAGCGGCTGGAAGGGGAGAACGAAGGCAATATCAGCATCGCCTGGTTTCAGCACGGCTGGTTCTGGTTTATCCCGTTCAGCGACGGCCAGGTGAGCGTCGGCGCGGTGTGTTGGCCGTACTACCTCAAGCGGCGCCGCGGCGATCTGGATGCGTTCCTGTGGGACACCATCAAGCTCTGTCCGAAATTGGCCGCACGGATGGAGAATGCCCGGATGACCATGCCCGCTCAGGCCACCGGCAATTATTCCTACGGATCGAACGTGATGATGGGCGATCGCTACATGCTGGTCGGCGATTCCTACGCCTTCGTGGATCCGGTGTTTTCCAGCGGCGTTCACATTGCGTTGAACAGCGCGGTAATGGCCGTCGATGTGGTCCAGGCAACCTTGGACGAGGATCCACAATTACCAAAGATCAAAAAGGCTTACGAAAAGAAAATAAGAAACTCTCTTAAGGTCTTTTCGTGGTTTATCTACCGCATTACCCAGCCGGCAATGCGTGGGCTGTTCATGAATCCGCGCAACATACTCCGGGTGGAAGAGGCGATGCTGTCGCTGCTGGCGGGCGATCTCTATCGCGATACGCCCGTGCGCCAGCGGCTGGCGTTCTTCAAGTTCCTGTACTACGTCGTGTTCGTAACCCACCCCATTGCCAACATCCGGCACATGTTGCGGCGGCGATCCGGCTTGGGGGATGCGGATCCCGCCACCGAGGGGCAGCCCGCGACTTCCAGTTAGCCGGCCGGGACCGAGCGAGCTGCTACTTCTGGCGTGGGCGCCGGTGTCTCCACGCGCTAGTAGCCGTAGGCAAGGTCCCTGAGGAAGAGGGCGATTTGCGGGAAGGTGATGAGCAGTCGCGGTCGCGAGCAGGAGAATCAAGATGAAGGGTGGCGTGCCCCTGATGACCTCCAGGTAGGGACGTCGAAACACCGCGATGGCGGTGAATATATCGCAGCCGAATGGGGGCGTTGCGGAGCCGATGGCCACCTGCAGGGTGACCAGCGTGCCGACCAGGACCGGGTCGAGATGGGCGGCCTGGACCACCGGCGCGAAAATGGGGGTGAGAATGAGGATCACCACAATGGGGTCCACAAACATGCACCCCACGAAATACGCCACGGAGATGACCACCATCACGAGAATGGGGCTGTTGCCCGCGTGCTGGACGAAATCGCCGAGGATGGCGCTGGGGATCTGGGCGAAGGATATGGCCCAGGAGAAAGCAGCGCCGGCGGCGACCAGAATGAACACGACCGCCGTCACCAGTCCGGTGGACAGGGCGATGTCGGGCAGATCGCCCCATTTCACCACCCGGAACACGAAGATCTCCAGGAACAGTGCGTAGAGCACCGACATGGCCGCGGCTTCCGTCGGGCTGAACAGGCCGGCGTAGATGCCGCCAATCACGATCACCGGAAATCCCAGCGGCAATAAGGCCTTGCGCAGGGCCTTAATGCGCGTGGGCCAGTCGGCCCTGGGCTGAATGGGGACGTCCTGGAAGCGGGCGTTGATGTAGCAGTAGGTCGAAAACAGCGCCAGGATGAGCAGCCCCGGGCCGATGCCGGCTATGAACAGTTCGCCCACCGAGGTTCCCGAAACCACACCGTAGACAATCATGCCGATGCTGGGCGGGATCATCAGGGCGATGTCGCTGGAGTTGATGATAAGCGCCAGGGCAAAGCTGTCCTTGTAGCCCGCTTCCAGCAGTTTGGGCCGCAGGGGCGTGCCCATGGCGACCACGGTGGCCTGGGTGGAGCCGGACACGGCGCCGAACAGGGTACAGCTCACCGCGGTGGTGATGGGCAGCCCGCCGCGCAGGTGCCTCACGAACGCCAGGACCAGATCCAGCAGGCGGTCTGCCGTATGGCCCTTGGTCATGATGTCGGCGGCCAGTATGAACATGGGCACGGCGATGAGCACAGTGGGTTTCACGCCGCCGATCATTTGCTGAATCAGCAGGGTGGGGTCCACCGGCAGGAAGCCGATAACCAGGGCCAAGGCCCCGGCCGACAACGGCACCATCATCGGAAACCCGAGCAGGAGCAGGATCAGGAGGATCGCGACGATATAAGTAATCATCAGAGGTAGCTCGCCGATTCGTCGTATTCGTCTTTTTCTTCAAAGGACAGGTGCGCGCCGGGGGTGATCAGATTGCGGATCACGGCGAGCACGTACTGGATTCCGGCAAGAAGAAATCCAACCGGCACCCAGAGGTACACCGTCCACCAGGGTATTTGCAGGGCGGGCGTCGAGCCGCCGTAGCGATACTGCTGCAGCGTATATTGCAGAGAGTAGTAACAGAGCACGAACATCAGTGCGGCGGTGCCGACCAGAATAACCAGCAGCAGCCCCTTGCGGGACTTGCCGGTGAGTTGGTCGTAGAAGGCGGACATGCGAATGTGCCTTGCGCGGCGAGCTGCGTAGCCGATGCCGAGGAAGGTCACCAGGATGATCAGGATCTGGTTGACGTCCTGGGAGAACGTAAGGCTGTTGTTGAAGAGATTGCGCGCGACGACGTTGGCGATATTCATGGCCGCCATCAGCAGAATGCTCGCGATCAGCACCCACCGCTCGACGAAGGCCGTGGTTCGATCGATAGCCTGGAGAACCGCGCGTAAGGGGGATCCGCTGGTGTTGTTGTTCATGGAGTTTGGACGGTCCGGCTGTTTTAACTTTTTACAGCCTACACATCTGCATGACAGATTTCACGGCGCTGCCCGCCCTGCACGGTGCGGTTCGCTGTGGTAGGGTAAATGCCTTCATCTCGGTGCCGCGGCCCGCACTGTTCGATCCTGACCGGAATCATCTGCTCGCCCTGATGCGGCACCACGGAATTTTGGCCGAGCAGCCCAGGGAGGCAATCCATGTTTCGTCGTGTAGCGCTCGTCTCGTTTATCTGTCTTCTGGCTGTGGCTGTCATCGGCTGTGGCAAACAGTCCGACAAGGAGGGCGGAAAGAACGCCGCGGACAACGGCGCCGCCGCCACCAAGCCTCAGCAAACCTGGCGTTTTGCCATCGAGGAGGTCGAGGGCAGCGTTCAGGACCACTACGCCCAGAAGTTCGCGCAGCTTATTCAGGAAAAGACGGGCGGCCGCATCAAGGTGGATGTGTATCCCTACGGAAGCCTGGGCAGTTCCTCCCAGGTCACGGAGCAGGTACAGAGCGGCGCGATCCAGTTTGCTTTCGCCTCGCCCGGGCATCTGGGCTCGGTGATTCCGGAAGTACAGGTTTTTACGCTGAACTTCCTGTTTTCGGATGACGACAAGGTTAACGAGGAGGTGCTCAGCGACAGCCCGGAGCTCTACAAGGCTCTGGACGAGGCCTATCGCGAGAAGTCGCTGCACATCCTGGACGCGATTCAGGAAGGCTGGATGGTCTGGACGGCCAACAAGCCCATCAGGACGCCGTCCGATTTCAACGGCGTGAAGATCCGGGTGATGAATTCGCCGCTGTTGCTCGATACCTACGAGGCTTACGGCGCCAATCCCACGCCCATGGACTATTCCGAGGTCTACAGCGGTTTGCAGTTGGGCATCATCGACGCCCAGGTCAATCCGGTGTTCGCGATCCAGGAGATGAGTTTCTACGAAGTGCAGAAGGACATGATCTTCGCGCACCAACTGCCGTTCATGGCCACGGTGGTTACCAATCCGAAGTTCTTCGATGGCTTGTCCGATGATCTTCGGGGCAAGGTGAACGAGGCGGTTGGCGAGCTGCACGAATACATCTACGGCGTACAGCAGAAGTTGAATGAGGATCGCCTCGCAACCATCAAGAAGAATAGCAACATCAATATCGTGAAGCTGACCGACGACCAACGGGCGCAATTCCGGAAGGCCTCCATGCCGGTGCGGGACAAGTACAAGGATCTGGCGGGAGAGCGGGGCGCCAAGATCCTCGGTATCGTCGAGAAGCGTGTGAAGGAAGTGGAATCAGAGACGGGCAAGGACTGACGGCTCGGAGTGCAACGCCATGACGGGGACCGCCGACAACGATTTGCTCCTGGGTTCCCCGGCGAGGGATTTTCGTCTGCCCGATACCAATGGCCAGACGGTGGCGCTGAGCGACTTCGCGGATTCACGTGGCTTGTTGGTCGCCTTCATCTGCAATCATTGCCCGTTTGTTCTGCATGTCGCCCCCACTCTGGCCGAACTGGCCCGGGAATACATGGCTCTGGGAATCGCTGTGGTCGGCATCAACCCCAACGACGCCGAACGCTCCCCCGCCGACGCCCCTGAAGCCATGGCCCGGGAGAAGGCCCGCCAGGGCTATCCGTTTCCCTATCTGTACGACGCTGAGCAAACCGTGGCGCGTGCCTATGGCGCGGTGTGCACTCCAGAGTTCTTCCTGTTCGACGATGAGCGGCTTCTGGCCTATCACGGCCGTTTCGACGACAGTACGCCGGCTTCGGGTAGCAAGGCCTCGGGAGACGATCTGCGCGAGGCTCTGGATGCTCTGTTGACCGGTCGGCCGATGCCGGACAGGCAGGTTCCGGCCATGGGTTGTGGCATCAAATGGCGCGCGGCTTAGGGAGACGTTGACCCAATCGACGCGCCCGCATGAGTGGATCATCGTCCCCTTGGACCGCTTGATTGCCTAAGTCTTGATCCGGCGGGAGACGTCGGCGTTTTCCCGGAGTCGCTCGAGCTCGCTTTCCCCGGGAAGATGTGGGCGGTCGCGTTCTCGATCGACGATACAGAGAAAGCCCAGGGCTTCTTTGCCGGTTGCGTGGAACTGATGATAGGCGCCGGGGGAGACGTAGACGCAGTCGTGCAATCCAATCGGCTCCACGCGGTTCTCCAGGACGACTTCACCGCGGCCACGAATGACCACCACCGTGTGGGGGTGATCATGGTTTTCCAGCGATGAGTAGCCGCCCGGCTGGATCTCGAAATAGCGGGTGAGGAAATTCAGGGCCTGCTCGTCGCTTTCCTCGCCGAGCAGGGTTTGTCGCGTAATGTCCTTGAACCCGGTCCCGTCCGTCTTGTAGACCTTTTCGGGAACGCCGGCCCAACGGAAATTCTTTGCTCGCTTAACTTTCGCCATCGACTGCCCGGCGCAGTTGCTCGGAGGCGCGCGCCAGGTCCCCCTGTTGGTAAAGGCTTCCACCGATCAGCAATATGGTATCGGTTCCGTAGCGTTTCACCCAAGCCGGCGCGCGGGCTACGTCCATGCCGCCGCCGGGGACCGGCAAGGCGGGGCGGAGCGATCCCAACGGTTGACGCAAGTGCCGGTTGATCTCATCGCAGGTTCTTTGTGTGAATCCGAAGCGCCCGCCGGTGTTGGGATAAATGGAAGCGTCCGCGCCCGCGATCCGGAACAGATCGCCCAGCAACACCTCGGCGGCAATGCCGTGAGTCTCCCGGAAGTAGCTGCCCGTAAGCGCCGGATGGGCCATGAGGATCAGGCCGAATTCGTCGCGCGCCCAGCGCATGGTGTCCAGCCCCACCAGCCAAGGACTGATGAGAACGCCCTGGCAACCGGCCGCTCGCGCGATTTCCAGCCGTTCTGCCAAGCGATGGGCGGGGGCCGTGACATTGGGGAAATAGCGGCTGCTTCGCCCGGTGGCGGCATTGCCGCGCTCCAGGGCCTCCTGGCACCGGGCGACGCGTTCGTTGAAAGGGGCAGGCGGCTGGTCCGCCAGGCCGTGATCGTCCTTGATTATGTCGATGCCGCCTCGCGCGAAGGCTTCGCAAGCAGCGGCCAGCTCCGCCGGGCTGGATCCCATGGGCTTGAGGGCCGTGCAGAGCAGCGGCCCCTGGTGGGCATTGACGGCCGATCGGATGCCCGCGGCCCCGAACCCGGGACCACCGAATGCCTCCAGTAGCGATGAAGGCCATCGAATATCACGGATCAGTATGCCGTCCTTGAGTGAAATGTTCCCGAACAGGAGATTGAGCAGCTGCGGGAGATCGTTGCCCACCGTATCCGTGGAGTAGCTGATACGCGTGTCGTACCGCCCCGGTGCAATGGGCTCCAGGCGTTCAATACGGCCCACGATCTTGTCCAGGATGGCCTTGGACACTTGGCCTGCGGCCAGTTCGACGGTCTGTTCGAGGGCGATGCCGCGCGCCTTGTCGCTGGGGGATTCTCCCTCGCGGCAGGTCAGCAGATAGTCCACCTGGAGGCGGTTTGTCATAACTCGGTCCGGTAAGCCTGTCGCCCGTTTGGTTGCTCCACAAGGGGGCGAGGGGCGGCCGTGAAAGGGTGCATTGTACCGGCGCCTGCGGTCTTGTTCGATAATCGGTCTCGCGGCGCCCATTGACGATCCCGCGCGGGCGCGCCAAGATGCCTCAGGGAGCGGCTGGTTTCGCCCCTCTGTCGCTGTTTTCAAAAGAACAACTTTGGGTCGGAAATGTCTGGGTTCAGCATCGATCAACAAGTGCTGTCGTCCCTCGTGCCCCTGGATTCCCTGTCGCCGGAAAGCTTGAAAAAGCTGGCGGAGCGCGTTCAGCCCCGCCGAGCCGGTGTCGGCCAATCGCTATTTCAGTTGGGGGATACCGACGAGGATGCCATCTACCTGATTTCGGGAGAAATCAGGCTTACCGACAAAGATGGAAAGAACGAAATGGTGGTGGGCGGATCTCCCGCGGCTCGGCATCCGCTGGCGAATCAGCAGCCCAGGCCTTACTCGGGGGTGGCCGTCTCCGATGTCCGTTTTATCCGTATCGATAACGAATTACTGGATATCCTGCTGACCTGGGAGCAGTCCGCAGGCTATGTCGTTCGGGAGATTTCACCGGAAGCGGAATTGGAGGACGAGGGAGACTGGATGACCCGGATGCTCCAGTCCAGCGTCTTCTATCGGGTTCCCCCAGCCAATATCCAGGCCGTTTTCAGCCGGATGCAGGCCGTTCACGTGCGCAAGGGACAGGATGTCGTCACGCAGGGTGAGGAAGGGGACTACTACTACATCATCAAGCAGGGTCGAGCAGAAGTGCTTCGCCAATCCGGGCAAGGTGGCAAGCTTGTCCGTCTGGCGGAGAAGGGGGTGGGCGACGGCTTCGGGGAGGAGGCGCTGATCTCCAACACGGCCCGCAACGCCACCGTCCGCATGCTCACGGACGGCGAACTGATGCGATTGTCACAGCAGGACTTTGAAGAACTGCTCCAGGCGCCGGTACTCGAGGAAGTGACCGCCGAGGAAGCAGAGCAGATGGTGGGCGCCGGCGAAGCGGCACTGGTGGACGTCCGCTTGGAAAATGAGTTCAAGAACAGCCATTTGCCCGGTGCGGTGAACGTACCACTTTACCTGTTGCGACTGAAATCGCGTCAATTGCCGGAAGACCGGCCGGTGATCGTCTACTGCGACACGGGGCGGCGCAGTTCGGCGGCGGCATTCGTGTTGAGTGAACGGGGCTTCGAGGTCTACGTGCTCAAGGGAGGATACAAGGGCGAGGCTCGCAGCGAAGTGGCTTGAGCCTGATCGAAACGGACCCGCCGGGGGGCGCGGTTCCGGAACTTTCCCGGCAGGGGAAGGAAACAGGGGGGTTATGGAGAACAAGAACAAGGCCCTTTGGTCAGGGCTGCTGGGGGCGGTGCTGTTGGGCACCTGTATCGCGGCCCATGCGGCAGAGTACGGCCGGCTGGGACAGTTGGTTGACGACGGAGCATACCAGCAGGCCTACGATCTCGGAGTTTCGGAACTGGGCGCCGGTGCCGGCGATCCCGAGTTTGACTTTCCCTTCGGCCTCGCGGCTTATCACACCAGTCATTACAAGGAGGCGGTATTCGCCTTCGAGCGTCTGGTGCTGCTGCAGCCCGGCAACCCTCGCGCTCGGCTCGAACTGGCCCGGGCGTACTTCGCCAGCGGGGACTACGTTCGCGCCGAAGACGCGTTCAAGGCGGTATTGGCAGTCAAGCCGCCGCCGCGTGTCGCCTCCCGGGTTCAGGCCTACCTGGATGCCATAGAGACCCGGCGGCGCCGGGAACGGACCAACTATTCGGCTTTCGCCGGCCTGCAGCTTGGCTACGACAGCAATATCAACAGCGCAACGGCGCGCGAAACCACCGACGCCTGGTTCGGGACGGTGGCCCTGGACGAAAACAGCCAGAAGACAGGTTCGGCCTTCGCGGACTTGCGCATGGGCGGGTCGGTGGAGTCCCCGATTGATGCCCGCCGCTCGCTGTTCGCTCAGGCGACCTACGAGAATCGCAGCAATACCAAGACCGATGATTTCAATCTCGACATCCTCGGCGTGACGGGCGGCATGCAGTGGCGCTACACGGCGGACCGGTTTCGCTTGCCCGTCCGCTTTCAGGAGCTCTATCTGGGTGGAGAGCGCCTGCGTTCCTTTGCTTCCGTCGGCGGGGAGTGGACGCACGTGCTCGACAAGACCTACGCCCTGACCTCGTTTCTGCAGTTGGGGTATTCCCGGTTCCCGGATCAGGAGAGCCGGAACAACTACTCGTCTCTTGTGGGGTTCAGTCTGGACCACCGCCGGAACGCGCGGAGCCCCGCATTCAATTTGACTGCCTTCGCCGGCGATGAAGAAATCACGACGGCGGGTGGGGAGTTCAACGGGAAATCCTATGTCAGCCTGGCCGCCGGGGTCCTGTGGCCGCTGACGGCCAAACAGACCGTTCATGTGCGCGGACTCGTGATCGACACCGATTACAAAACCGAGCATCCCGCCTTTCGGCGGGTTCGCTCCGATCAATTGCTGGAAGCGCGGGTGGGGTGGAGTTGGGCGGTGGCGTCCCGATGGACCACGACCGTAGATCTGGTACGGACCTTCAATGATTCGAACATCGATCTCTACAGCTACACCCGGACACAGGTTATGGGAGGGCTCCGCTATGCATTTGACATGTGAGCAGCGGAAATTCGACGCAGCGTCGATGCATAACCGTCGACATCGGTGGATGTGGTCCTCTCTCCTTTTGGCGTGGCTGCTGATAATGGCTGCGGGGAGGCCGTGCCTTGCCGCGAATGCCAAGCCGGCCGGGCTGGTCGCCGTGGCCGTGGGTGTCGTGCAAGCCCGCGATGTCAGCGGTGCCGAGCGGGCGCTGAAGCGTCGTTCGCCAATCTACGAGGGTGAGACCGTGACCACCGGAAAAGGTGCTCGCGCACAGCTGCGGTTTCGGGACGGTGCAGTGGTTTCCCTGCGGGCGGAGTCAGCGCTGCGGATCGATTCCTATCGGTTCGAGAATCACGGCGGCAAGGGCGACCACAGCTTCATGACGCTCATCAAGGGGGGCTTGCGCACCATCACCGGGGTTATCGGCAAAACCGATCCCGATTCCTACAAGATGTCCACGGATCTTGCGACCATCGGCGTCCGTGGAACCCACTATGAGTTGTTCCGCGGCGATGGCTTGTCAGTCGCGCTATGGGAAGGCCGGATCTGGGTTCGGAACCAGGCTGGTTTCATCCACCTCGGAGATGACGTCAGCTACCGATTTGCTTACGTGAAATCGGCCGATACGCGGCCTCAGGGCCGAGTTCAGCCACCGCCGGGTATCGGCGATGAGCAGTTCCAACCGCTGTCGGGCAACTGGCCCCGCCTGGAAGGCCCGCTCGTCGGCGACAGTTCAGGTTCAACCGGCGAGGAGCAGACCAGCGGGACCCAAGGCGACGAACGAATTAGTGATCCAGCGAATCAGGATGCGGGCACGGATCGTTTCCGTCCGTTCGAACCTTCTCAGGAGGTTCCCACGACTCCGCCGCCGCCATCGCCGCCGCCCGGTGATCAGCGCCTGAGTAATACCGAGGAGCAGGCTCTGGCCGGCAATGAAGTCGGATTCCTGGCGATTGGCCAAAAGGCGCCAGGGATTGATGTCGCCACCCCGCGGAATCGCACCTTCGCGGGGAAGGCGGCGCCGGATGAGCAGGGTAGCGGTCCGTTGTTCGCAGACTGGGGTAACGGCCTGGATGCGACCACCGTTAACCAGGGCGCGCCGGCACATGTATTCCGACAAGCAACGGCACCGGGCCAGAACGCCGCGACACTGGGCACGGGTACGAGCTGGACCACCTCATATGTGCAAGGTCAGCACCCGAGTGTGGATTGGGGACTGTGGAACGCCAACCCCTCGCAGCCGGCACAAGCCTACACCGATCCCGCGGATGCGGGCGTATCCACGGCTATCAGCAGCCCCGCGTACTGGATTACCGCTCAGCAAACACAAATGGGCAATCTCGTGACGAGCGGGACGGGGTCGTATTCCCAGCTGTTCGTCCTTCAGGGGTCGAGCAATGGGGCCGCCTTGGATGCAAACACCAGTTTTATCGGAATCGACGTGGATTTCGCCACCGCCCAGGTGACCAGCGGCTCGTTCTACGTCAACGACGTCAATGGTGGGCAGTGGAGCATGAGCGTAGGCAGTGGAGATATTAGCAGTTACACGATGCAGCTCAATGCGTCCGGGACGTTCGCGGTAGGCCAGAACACCGAAACCGCCAGCGGCCAGGTAAACGCGGCGATCGTGGGCAGCAATGGTGCCGGGATGGCCGGCTCGTTCGACTTCAACGGAAGTGGCGGCAGTTGGGCCAACGGCGTGTTTCTGTTGCACGAGATATGCAACGCCACCGGTAATCCGTGTTAAGGAGGGGCGAGTCTCTTCGTGCGGAAGCCTTCAGCCCCCGGTCAGGCTTGACTGTGCATGGTGGTCCGCAGCTGGAGCTCAGGTCCCGGCGCATGCCGTGTGGTTGGAAGTGCCGGCTTCGCGACTGGTGGGCAGCGCGTTCTAGCGGGTCTATTTTTCGGTGCGTTCGAACACGCCGTCCCAGGGGTCAGCCGGCGGGCTTTTTCGCAGGCGCTCGATGCGCTCCATGTAGAGCTGATAGAGCGGGATGGATGGATGAGCCTTCCGCAGCACTTGAAACGCTTCGTAGGATTCCTCCCAGTGTCCTTGGCGGTACAGGTCCAAGGCCTGATGATAAGCGTCGACTTCCCGGGTTAGCGCTTCGGTTGTCTCCGCCGTGGGCCGAATCGGCTCATAGACGCGCACGGCTTCCTTTTTGCCCTTTACGCGAACCAGATCCAACTCCCGGAATACGTAGCGGTCTTCCAGGCCTTCCCGGGTGAACTCACTGACAACCAAATGAACGCCGTAGTACTTGGTGAGCCCCTCCAGGCGCGATCCAAGGTTTACCGAATCGCCGATCACGGTATAGGCCCGCCTGAACGACGAGCCCATGTCACCCACGTTCATCAGGCCCGTATTGAGGCCAATTCCGATATCGATCTCCGGAAGGCCTTCATCCAGGAAAGCACGGCGCAGTACCTTCACCTTGTCCAGCATGGCCAACGCCGCGTCAATGGCATGGGCGCGGTGATCGGTGTCGCTGACCGGCGCGCCCCAGAACGCCATGATCATGTCGCCCACGTATTTGTCGATGGTTCCCCTATGATCGAAGATGATTCGGGTCATCGGTGTGAAGAACCGGTTGAGAAGGCGTTTCAGCGCGGTCGCGTCCAAGCCTTCCGAGAGGGCGGTGAAACCCCGAATGTCCGCGAACAGCACCGTGAGGACACGGCTTTCGCCCTCGAAACCGTAGTCCTTTGGACGCCGTGCCATTTCCTGGACCAACTGCGGCGGCACATATTGGCCGAACTGGTCCCTGAGCCGCTCGCGGAGGCGGTTCTCGAAGAGAAAGCCGTACGCCAGGTTGAACGTCGCCAGGACTAGCACGAGCAGTCCGGGGACGGCCACCGGCAAGGCGAGGTCCAGGTCCTGCCATGCCCAGACGTTGAAACCGAATAACAGCGCTGCGGCGCCGGTGCTGACGGCCACCATCGACCACGGTCCCAGGAACGGGAGGAGTACGGCGATGATGGAACCGAGAACCAGCAGCGCCAGGAGTGTCGCCGCGTTGCTCCATTCGGGCCGGTAGGGGATGGAGCGATCCATGATCCCTCGAATCAGGTTCGCCTGAATCTCCACTCCCGGAAACACCTTGCCTACCGGGGTGGCGCGTACATCTCCGAGGGCTGCGGCCGTGGAACCGACCAAAGCCACCGCTCCGGCCATGCTCTCCGGAGAAACCCTTCCGTGTAGTACATCCGTGGCGGATACATAGCGAAATGTTCGCCGGGGCCCGCTGTAGGGGATGATGACCTGAGCCAGTTCGTCGGTGGGGATCTGCCGCGCGCCCAAGCGTACCCCTTCCACTGCCTGCTGTTCTCCGACCGGTTGGCTGATCAGCGTGAATCCGTCTTGCAGTTCCAGGAGGCGGACGGCCTCCAGCGCGAGCGACGGATAAAGCCGATCAGCGAAGCGCAGCAGCAGCGGTGAGCGCCTGGAGATGCCGTCGGAGTCCGGATCTGTGGAGATGAAGCCGCCGCTGGCGGCTGCCCGCTGGAGAACGGGTATGTCGGCCGCGAAGCGCGTTTCCTGGGGGATGACGTAGCGCCGCTGGGCAGGAGGCAGGGGAACAGATGCACGGGGCAACAAGCCGACCGAAGGTGTGTTGCCTTCGTTGTGAAAGGCGAATCCCAGAAGGCTGTCACCCCCGCTCAATGCTTTGGCGAATGCGCGGTCGCCGTCCATGGCACCGGTGACGGCGTTGATTTCCTGTCGCGTCGACTCCGAGGTGTCTGGCGGGAGATTGTCGAGAACCTGCCGGGCGGGATTGGCTTCGGGTTCGGCGAAGACCATGTCGAAGGCGACGACGGGAACGCCGTCGGCCCACAAACGGTCGACCATCTGTGCCAGCCGTGTGCGCGGCCAGGGCCAATGCCCTTCGGTACGCAGGCTTTTCTCGTCGATGTCGACAATAACGATGCGTGGGTCCGGTTTGGCCGGCGGCGACAAAGTGAGATTGAGCCTCAGATCGAAAAAGATCTGGTCGAGGCGCTTGATCCAGGTCGTCAGCGGTTCGGGCTGGTCTCGCTGGACCCATGCGCTTACGGCCACGAATAGCAGGCCCAGAAGTACCGGTAGAAGCTTTTCCCGAAGGACCGTCCCCATGGGCCTACCGGCCTAGATGACCTTTTCAGCGTCGCGCACGGTATTCCCGTGCCCCTGCTTTGCCAGAAACAGGGCGCTGTCGGCGGCTTCGATCAAGTCCCGTACCCGCGCGGCGTGCAAGGGGAAGGCCGCAACGCCGAACGAGGCCGTGACCCGGGCGTCGCCGACACCCGGGTCGTCCAGGCCCAGTTCGGCGATCAGGGCGCGAAGCTGCTCCGCTCGCTGGTGGGTATTCTCCAGGCTTGCGGCCGGCATAATGATGGTAAAACGCTGACCATCGGGCCGGCAGGCCACGTCCGAACCGCGAAAAGAGGCCTGAATCAATCCTCCAACGGCTTGCAGCAGCCGGTCGCCGGCGCGAAACCCATGTTTTTCGTTAAATTGGGTGAAATTGTCGAGATCGAACGTGATCAGTCCCAGGCTCTGGCCCAGCCGTTTGCAGCGGTGGAATTCCCGCTCCATGGTGTCTTCCATGTATCGTCGGTTGAACAGCCCGGTGAGTGGGTCGCGAACCGAGCGGTGGCGGGCCCGCGTTTGCAGGACACCACCGGCCAGGGCCATTCCGGTTCCGGCGGCGAGCAGCTGCATGAGCGCCAACTCTCCATCGTCGGGCTGACCCCCGCCGACGGGGCGCAGGCGTAGCCGGAGCTCTCCCACGGACAATCCGAACCCGGCGAGCGGCAGACGCTGGATTTCCCCCTCGAGGTCTTCCGCCATCGCGGCCAACGCTTTGCCCAGAGCCGATTTGCTATCGGGGGCGGGGGAATCCGTGCGGATCCAGTCGGTCTGCCCGGCCCAGGCGGCCGCCAGATGCATGGTCTCGCCCACCTCGTCGCGCAGCGACATTGCTCCGCTGGATTCGGGCCAGAACCCCTTGGCGGCATCCATGAGTGCCCGCAGGACGGCTTCGGCGCTTGGGCTGGTGGCCATGGCCTGGATGCTGAGCGCCAGGGCGCGGCGTTCCGCGGCTGCCGCAGCGCCGGATTCGGCGGTCTCCGACGGAGTCGGGAGGCGATGCAGGCCGGAGCTGGCCTCGATGGCCTTTCCAAGCGTCCTGGCCGCGCGTTTGTGGCTGTCCATCGCCTGGTTCAGCAGGTCGCGCAACTGGTCGATACCGCTTGTTTCCATAGTCTCCGTCGTCCGAACTGTTCGATGGGAAAATCATACCAAGTGTTGTTCATCGGCGCCCGGGCCCGCCGCGCGATTCAATGCGGCGGTGTCTGGCGGCGGGCCAGTCGAGCGAGCGCCATGATGGGCGACCCCACCAGGAAGATGGCGAGAATAACGAACGCGACGGGAATCATCCACGCCGGCAGCCGGGGCCAGACATAGACCACGAATCCGTAGATCAGGACGCCATAGAGCATGGCAACTAAGGGCGTCGCGATCAGGGCCGTGACTGTCCGATTCATCGATTCGTTACTCGGTGGCGCGGAGCGCGCGTCGATTGGCGTGGTCTTTCAGGCTCCATCCGCGGAGCATTGCGGCGATGTGCCCCAGAAACGGCCAGGCCACCAGGGACTGCGTGAAGCGAATGGTGGAATTGCTCTCCTGGTCCGGCTGTCCCAGGCCGATCTCTGCATGCAGTCCGGTCAGGCCCATGATCTCGGTTTCCAGCTGTTGCAGGGAATCCAGCGGGATCACCCCGTCCACGTGCATGACGTTGACCCGCTTGCCCCAATAGGTGCTGGGAACGGCGGCCAGCATAAACGGAGGCGCGTCCCCCTGGGTGAGGGCGTTGAGGTCCACCGGCAGATGAAGGGGAGGCAAAGGATCGTCGGTGGGACTGACGATCACCTCCATGTGGTAGCAGTTGTCGGGGATGCTGCCGTCGTAGTGTTGATTCGCCAGGGCGGAGAGGTGGCTTTCGTGAATCTTTATGACCACATCCGCATGGGTCTTCTGGAAGTCGATCCATCGTTTGTAGGCGGTTTCCCGGCGTTGCATTTCGTCTTCGACATCGTCGGGATCGTGGCCGCGGTCGATAACGTCCCGCTCCATCTTCCAGCGCCACTTCACTTCCCGGTCGGAGTCCACGTACAAGGTGAAGTCCAGAAACTCCGCGAATTCCGGATAGAGGGCGTGGAGCCCCTCCACGATGATCACCGGGGTTGCGGTGATGACCTGGGGGATGTCGAAGGAGCCTGTCTGATGGTTGTAGATGGGTATTTCCACCGATTTGCCGGTGCGCAGGCCGGCTAGATGGCTCCGGATCAGGTCCAGATGGTTGGCCGCGGGATCCAGCGGGAGGCGGCCGCTGCGCCGGCGCTGTGCCCGGTCTTCCTTGTGGTAGCCGTCCAGGGAAATGGATGTGACGATGTCGTTGCCCAACAGTCGGCGAATGCCGTTGGAATAAGTCGTTTTGCCGCTGCCGCTATCGCCGGCCACGCCCAGCAGAATCGGCCGTTCATAGGTGCCCAGCAGCGCGCGGATATCCATCGCCCGGCCCGAAGCCCTGGCTTTCGGCGGCTTGTCCCGTTCGGTCATCGTTGTTGAATCCTTTGTTGAGCAACATGCGCGGTGAGCTGGGCGCTCCGTGCAGTGTGCAGTACCATTGTGGTCTCGCCCTCGGGGATGTCAATTGGGGGCGGCGCGACCCGTCCGGGAACCAGCAACCAAGGAGATGCCGATGAGCCTTAAAACCACCGATTTGTGTGACGAACACTCCGCGGAGCTCAAGATCGCCTCACCGATGTTTCGCGATTACGGCGGCAGCAAGCTGTTCAACGGAGCGATAAGCACCGCCAAGGTGTTCGAGGACAATTCGCTGGTGCGGGCTGCTCTGGAGGAGCCCGGGGAAGGCCGTGTACTGGTCGTGGACGGGGGCGGGTCCATGCGCTGCGCATTGCTGGGGGACAACCTGGCGGCGCTGGGTCAGCGCAATGGTTGGGCGGGTGTGGTGGTGTACGGCTGCATTCGGGACTCCGCGGATATCGCGGGTATTGAAATCGGAGTCAAGGCGCTCAATACCCATCCGCTCAAAAGCGTCAAGAAGGGCATCGGCGAGCGAGATGTTCCGGTTACATTTGCCGGGCTGACGTTTCACCCCGGAGAGTTCCTTTACGCTGATGAAGACGGCCTGATCGTGTCCCGTGCCGCCCTGGGTTGAAGACGCTTCCATTTGTCGGAGGACGGCCCAATATTGGCCGTTGAGGACGGACTCCAATTGGGGGGTGTATTTATGGAAGAGCCAGTTAGCGTAATTCTCGATACCAAGGGCCGGACGGTCTTCTCGGTATCGCCGGACGCATCGGTGGCCGATGCGGTGAGCTTGATGAACGAAAAGAACATTGGTGGGTTGGCCGTGGTGGAAAACGGCCGGCTGGCCGGTGTTTTCACGGAGCGGGACGTACTGCGGCGCATTGTCGACGCCCAGCGGGATCCCAAGCAGACGCGGGTCGGAGAGGTGATGACCTCGCAGGTGGTCTATATCCGCAGTACCACCACTATTGAAGAGGCGTTGGTGATTGTCACCGGCAAGCGTTGTCGGCACCTGCCGGTGATGGACGACGACGAATTGGTGGGCATGGTGTCCATCGGTGATTTGACCCGATGGGTGGTCAGCGGACAGGAATACCGGATCGCGGAGCTTACGGAGTACATCTCCGGCAACTACGCACCGCACCGCAAGCCGGGGATGAATGCGTGAAGGCCGGGTGCCGATGAGCGAAAGCCGTGCGGTTCGATTGGACAAGTGGCTTTGGGCGGCGCGTTTCTTCAAGACGCGCCGCCTTGCCTCCGACGCCATCAAGGGCGGCAAGGTTGAGCTTAACGGCGTGCGGGCCAAACCCGCCAAGGACGTTCGGGTAGGGGACCGTTTGTCCGTGCACAAGGATGCGTTCGAGTTCGTGGTGGAGGTGGAAGGGCTTTCGGAAAAGCGTGGGCCGGCCACCGAAGCCGTGAAACTCTATACCGAGACCGAAGACAGCATGCGGCGGCGCGAGGAACTGAAGGAGCAGCTTCGGGCCCAGGCCAGGGCTTTTCCCCGGCCGGACCATCGGCCCGGGAAACGGGATCGTCGGGATCTGGCTGCCTTCAAGCGCGGGAACGAATAGCGGCGTCAGCGGAAGTCCCGGGACGAGGTGACCAGCTCTCCCAGCAGATCGCTGTGATCTTCCAGGCGTCCGGCGATCAAATGCCGGACCTCTCCCCGGCGCTCCCAGATACCCACCACACCCAACAGCCGGGCACCCAGCAGAATCCTGCGCTGGCGTTCCGCCAGATCCTTCCAGACCACCACGTTGACGATGCCCGTTTCGTCTTCCAGGGTCACGAAGGTCACGCCGCTGGCGGAACCGGGGCGCTGGCGGGTGATCACGATGCCGGCGGCCCGGGCCAGACGCTTGCTCTCCACGGTTCGGAGATCCGCCGAGCTCTTGAAGCGCAAGGCCCGCAGGCGAGGGCGAAGCAATGCCAATGGATGACGGCCCAGGGTGAAGCCCAGGCTGGCGTAGTCCTCCAGAAGATTCTCCGCCTCTCCCGGTGGCTCCAGAACCGGTGCCTGATCACGGATCTCCATGCCGTTGTTGAAGATGGGCGATGCCGGTTCCGTTCCCAGCACATCCCACCAGGCGGCGCGGCGATCGCCGCTCAGGCTTTGCAGGGTGTTGGCGTGGCTTAGGGCGGCAAGTGCGCGCCGGTCCAGACGGGCGCGGTCGGCCATGTCCTGTACGGATTTCAGCGGGGCTTCCAGGCGGGCGCGGACCAGTCGCCGGGCGGCCTGTTCCGACAATCCGTTTACCAGCCTCAAGCCCAGCCTCAAGGCGATCTCACCGCGCCGGGTGCGTTCCAGGGTGCAGTCCCAATCACTGGTGGCGACGTCTGCGGGCAGCACCGGGACATCATGTTCGCGGGCGTCCCGGATCAGTTGAGCGGGGGCGTAAAAGCCCATGGGCTGGCTGTTGAGCAGGGCGCAGGTGAACGCGGCCGGGTAGTGGTGCTTGAGCCAGGCCGAGACATAAACCAGCAGGGCGAAGCTGGCGGCGTGGGATTCGGGAAAGCCATATTCACCGAAACCCTGAATCTGGCGGAATATCTGCCGGGCAAATTCCTCGGAATAGTTCCGTTCCCGCATGCCCTGGATGAGGCGTTGCTCGAAGTGCTCCAAGCCGCCGCGCTTGCGCCACGCGGCCATGGATCGGCGCAGCCGGTCGGCTTCGCCGGGAGTAAAGCCGGCGGCTACCACGGCCAGTTGCATGACCTGTTCCTGGAAGATGGGCACCCCCAAGGTGCGTTCCAGCACGCTCCTGACCGCATCGCTGGGATAACGAACCGGCTCCAGGCCCTCGCGCCGCCGCAGATACGGATGGACCATGTCCCCTTGAATCGGTCCCGGCCGCACGATGGAGACTTCGATGACCAGATCATAGAAATTCTTCGGCCTCAATCGCGGCAGCATGGCCATCTGGGCCCGGGATTCGATTTGAAATACGCCCACGGTGTCGGCCCGCTGGATCATCCGGTAGACCCGGGCGTCGTCGGGGGCGATGCCGGCAAGGCTGTGTGAACGGCCGTAATGCGTCTCCACCAAGGCCAGGCATTTGCGGATGGCGGTGAGCATGCCCAGGGCCAGGCAATCCACTTTGAGCAGGCCCAGTGCTTCCAGGTCATCCTTGTCCCACTGAATGACGGTGCGCCCCTTCATGGCGGCATTCTCGGTGGGTACCAGTTGCGATAGGGGCCCCCGGGAGATCACGAAACCGCCGGTGTGCTGGGATAAATGGCGGGGAAAGCCGATCATCAGGCCGGCCAGCTTCAATATCCGGCGCATGACGGGATTGTCCGGATCGAATCCGCTTTCCCGCACGCGTTCGGGGCGGATGCGCCCTCCGTCCCACCACTGCAAGGTCTTGGTCAGGCGGTCCACCTGATGGGGTTCCAGGCCCAGGGCCCGTGCGGCATCCCGCAGCGCGCTGCGCGGCCGGTAGGAAATGACGGTGGCCGCCAGGGCGGCGCGGTGGCGGCCGTACTTGGCGTAGATGTACTGGATGACCTCTTCCCGGCGTTCGTGTTCGAAGTCCACGTCGATGTCCGGCGGCTCGTCCCGTTCTTTGGAGACGAACCGCTCGAACAACAGGTTGCTGCGCGCCGGGTCCACCTCGGTGATCCCCAGGCAGAAGCAGACCGCCGAATTGGCGGCGGAACCACGGCCCTGGCAGAGGATGCCGCGGCCCCGGGCGAATTCCACCAGATCGTGCACGGTGAGAAAAAAGGGCTCGTAGCGCAGTTCCTGGATCAGGTCCAGCTCGTGCCGTATCTGCTTTCGCAGGGATTCGCCGATACCCTCGGGCCAGCGACGCCGGATGCCCTGTTCGGTGAGCTCCCGCAGGTATTGGGTAGGTGTCATGCCCGGAGGCACCAGTTCCTCCGGGTATTCGTAGCGCAGCTCTTCCAGGGAGAAACGGCAACGCCGGGCGACGTGCAGGGTTTCCCGAAGCAGGGCATCGGGGTAAAGACGGCCCAACTGCCTCATTCCCCGCAGGTGTGCTTCGCCGTTGGCCGACAGTGCGTGGCCCAACTGATGGATCGGGCGATTGAGTCGAACGGCGGTCAGCGTATCCAGAAGGGCCCGCCGGCCGCGTTTGTGCATGCGGACTCCGCCGCAGGCCAGAGCCGGCAGCCCCGCGGTCCCGGCGGCCTGGGCGAGCCGCGCCAGCCGACCCTGGTCGTCGGGCCCGGCATGGAGCTCCACGCCCACCCAGCCCCGCCCCCTGAAATGCCGCGAGAACCAGCGCAGCCGGGGTTCATCGGGTGGATCTTCGGGGAGCAGCAGGGCCAGGCAGTCGGGCACGGCGTGTTCGACCTGATCGCGGCTCAGGCGATAGTGGCCCTTCGGGGCCTGGCTGCGGCCCAGCGAGATCAGCGCGGAGAGCTGGCCGTAGGCTCGGCGGTCCGGGGCCAGGAACACCAGGTGGGCGCCGTCTTCGAGGCGGATTTCACTGCCCACGATCAAGTGCAGGTGGTGCTCCCGGGCGGCCATATGGGCGCGGACAATGCCGGCCACTGAGCATTCGTCGGTAATGGCCAGGCTGTGATACCCCAGCTCCGCGGCGCGTTGGACCAGTTCTTCCGGGTGGGAGGCGCCGCGAAGAAAACTGAAGTTGCTGAGACAGTGCAGCTCGGCGTAAGCGGGCATGCGGAGTTCCTCCTCGCTTGCCGGATTCAGCCGAACAGTCCGTGCAAATACCACAGGCGTCGCCGACGCTCCCGGAATATCCAGAGCCGCTCGCCATCGGGGTTTTGGGCTATGTAGTAATCCCGGCAGACATCGTCTCCGTCCCACCAGCCGGTTTCGATGCGTTCCGGGCCCTGATGAAGAACCAACGGCCCTCGCCATACGGGCTGGCTGTGCTTTTGTCTGAGCTCCAGTGGGGCGGGCAGCAGCCACAGGGGGCGATTGATGTTCCCGGCCTGTGCTGTGCCGGAGCCCGGTTTGACCAGGGCCCAGGCCCGTTCGGGGCGGTGTTCGGGCACGCTGCCGAGTCCTGTGACGGCGTCCTCGCCCAAGCGAGCCACGATGCGTTCCACCAGCAGATCCCAGTGTTCCTCGACGTGCTGCTGGCATTCATCCAGCAGATCGGCCGGAGCAGGCGAAAAACGCTCGATGCGACCGGCCCGCAGCTCGATATGGCGTACCGGCTCGGGGAGTTCCACGCGCTCCAGGCGTTCCCGCAGCAGCCGCATAAGATGATCAGCATCGCGGCTGGGGGCCAGCAGTCCCAGTTCCACCTGCGTGGTGGGGTGCCGGGGATGTCTCAACGCAAGCCTCAGGCGTTGAATCCCACCGTCCAGTCCCCGCAGCAAGCCGGCCAGTTCCAGGATCAGCCGATGAGCGGCGAACAGCAGGGCGTCCGTATCGTGGGCTTCGGCGGGCAATTCCAGGCCGCTGCGGAATCGGGGCGGCGGCAGAAACGGTGTTCTGGGGTCGTTGTCCTGTCCCAGGGCCCGATCCAGGGTTTCCGGGATATCCCGCCCCAGGCGCCGGGCCAGCCCCTTTCGAGGCAGTTGCAGGCATTCGCCCAAGGTCCGTACCCCCAAACCATTCAGGGCCGTCTTCTGCTTATCGGTGAGATCCAATAGATCCACCGGCAGAACGGCCAGCCGGTCCGGCAGGTGGCGAAGTTCCAAAACGGGGTTCGTGATTCCGGCACGGGCTAGCAGCCAGGCGGCGCCGGGGGTCGGGGCAATGCCCAGCCGGGCTTGGTGTCCCAGGGCTTCAATACCTGTTTGGACGGATCTGGTGAGGGTGTTCAGGCCTCCGAGCAGGCGCAGGCTGGCTCCGATTTCCAATAACAGGCCGTTGGGGGGGTGAAGGCTGACCAAAGAAGTGAATTGCAGCGCCCAGGCGGCCAGCCGCCGCAGCATCGAGTCTTCCTGCCCGGGTGCGCGATCCCGAAGGAGCAGGTTCGGGGAAAGGGCCTGGGCTGCGTTCAATTTCAACCCCGGTTCCACGCCTTGTTCCCGGGCGGCGGCTGTTGGCCGCCAGTACGTGCTGATGCTCGCAAACCGCAAAAGCCTGCCCCTGATCAAGGCTTCGGGAATAAACCTCCAGGGGGAGCAGATGGAAATGAATGCCGAGCCAGAGCATGAGGCAGACCGTCGATCGGGAACAAGGCGTGGAGCGTCCATCGTCGGGTATTTCACGGACAGTCCTGCCTGCTGATTTCAAATGAAATATCCGAGGCAATCGTTTGTTCAAGATCGAAATTTTCTGAACAAAGAGGATGCTGCTCCCGTGGCGTTCCCGGCAAAACCCAACCTGCGCGGGAGGATGGTCGTTGCGCTTCTCTGGCGGGGGAAGCGGGAGGTCCATCTGTGAGATCTGAGAGCGCATGGCCGGTATGGCCGATGGGCGCTGCACAGGCCGGGAACGACGGGCGATAGGGCGAGCAACCCGGGGCAGCGAGCCGCGGGCCGTGCGCCGGCCTCGGCTCCTGAGGAACCGGGGTGGGGGTGTCGGCCCTGGTGAGATCGATCCGGATACGGCGGTGAGCCTTGCCGCCTCGGCATTTCAGCAGTTCCAGGCTCAGGGCGCTGTCTTCCTTGCTGAGATGAAAACGCAGGTGGGCGGGAGAGGCGGTTTCGGCTTCCCGGGCCTGGCGGAACAGCACGCCCCAGGTGCGGCCCCGTTCAGCGGCCAGCTGCAGCCGACGCAAGCCCGGGTTGTCCACCTTGCCGGGCCAGGCAATGACGGCGGCACAGGTGCCGGAGCGCAGGGCCTGTTCCAGGGCCCACAAGGCGTCCTTGTCCTTGCGCGGATGCACCAACAGGATTCGGGACAGATTGACGCCGTGGGCCGCCAATGCCGGCGCATAGGGTATATGGGGCGGAGCGATCAGAGCGATCCAGCGCCCGGCTTGACTGAGTCGGGCCAAGGCCGGAATAAGCACGCGCAGCTCGCCGATCCCGGACTGGTCGTGCAGCATTTCGGTGAGGGCGCCGGCCGGCCAACCGCCGCCGGGCAGCAGGGCATCCAGCTCGGCGAAGCCCGTGGCCACATGGTCCAGGCCCGTATCCTTGGTTGTCTCTCCAGCGCGCCAAATCCCTGGCTTTTGCAGCAATTCATCAAGTGCCTTGTTCATGGCGCACCTCGTTGGAGACGGCGTCTCCTCCCTTGGGAGGCAGGGACACCCGTTTCCGGAAGCTTATGGGAGTGGTTTTACAGCGGCTGGCCGTTTCGGATCAGGCCTACGCCCAGCCCTTCGATTTCCAGATGATCGTGCCGCAGATCGACTTCGATAGGCTGGAAATCCGCGTTTTCCGGCAACAGCCGCACACTGTGGCCTTTGCGTTCGAAGCGCTTTACCGTGACTTCGTCACGCAGCCGGGCCACCACGATCTGGCCGTTGCGGGCTTCCGTGGTCTTGTGCACGGCCAGCAGGTCGCCTTCCAGGATGCCCGCGTCCTTCATGCTCAGCCCGCGGACCCGAAGCAGGTAATCCGCCCGGGGCGAGAAAAGTTGCGGATCCAGCTGGCAACGGGAATCGATGTGTTCCACCGCCAGCACGGGACTGCCTGCGGCCACCTGGCCCACGATGGGCAGACCGCTTTCCTCGGTCAGCCGGATGCCGCGTGAAGAGCCGGGCTGCAGCTCGATGGCGCCTTTCCGGGCCAGCGCCTTGAGATGATCCTCGGCGGCATTGGCCGAGCGGAAACCCAGAGTCCTGGCGATTTCGGCGCGAGTCGGCGGGTAGCCGGTTTCGGCGATAAAGCCTTTGATCAGATCCAGAATTTCCTGCTGGCGGGCGGTGAGATTTTCCATGACGGCGGCCGCTCCTGTGCGGGGATGGCTATGGCTGTATTCGATGACTGTAAATATATACAGTTACCGGCTGGTTCTGCAAGCCTCTTGGAAAAGCCGTTGCGACCCGCTGTCTGATCGGGGGTAGAATTCCGGCTCTGAACAGGAACCCATAACACAGGCACGCGCGGGCACGGCGGCGCGGCGCCCGGCTCAATGTGAACAGGCTCTTGAATGGTAAGCGTCACCGATCAGGTAAGCGATCTGCTGGCTTCGGGCCGGCTGGACTTCGACAACTGGAGCGCTCAGCTCCCCGTGGCCCTGACCGAGGTGGACCGGACCCTGCTGCACCGGGCCTGGGATCTTGCCGTCGAGACCTATGCCGACCGGCGGCGCCCTTCGGGCGAAAGCTATTTCGAGCATGCGGTTTCGGTGGCCACCATCCTTGCCGGCCTCAAGCTCGACCCGGAGACCCTGGCCGGGGCCTTGCTTCACGACGTGCCTTGTTTCGACGGAGTCGATGAAGCCGAGTTGACGCGCGGGTTCGGCGATTCCGTGGCCCAGTTGGTTACGGGGGTGCACCGCATGGAGGTGATCAGCGATCTCCACGGCAAGCCCGGTCCCGGCCGCGACGACGCCGAACAGGCCGAAACCCTGCGCAAGATGCTCCTGGCCATGGCCCAGGACGTACGCGTGGTCTTCATCAAGCTGGGCGAGGTCGTGCATGACCTGCGCACCCTCAAGCATCTTCCCGAAGAGGTTCAGCGCCGCATCGCCGGCGAGACGCGGGACATCTATTCGCCATTGGCCAATCGCCTGGGGATCTGGCAGCTGAAGTGGGAGATGGAGGATCTGAGCTTCCGTTATCTGGAGCCTCAGACCTACAAGCGTGTCGCCAAGATGCTGGCCGAAAAACGCCAGGACCGGGAACGCTACATCGAGCAGGTGATCGAACAGCTCAGCGGGGCCCTGGCCCGCGCCAACATCAAAGCCGAAATCAACGGCCGCCCCAAGCACATCTACAGCATTTGGAAAAAAATGCAGCGCAAGGGGTTGGATTTCAATGAATTATTCGATCTCCGCGCCGTGCGCGTGACCGTGGACGACGTGGCCTCCTGTTACGCCGCGTTGGGGGTGGTCCACAGTCTCTGGCGGCATATTCCCAAGGAATTCGACGATTACATCGCCACCCCCAAGGAAAACAACTACCGCTCCCTGCATACTGCCGTTATCGGCCCCGGCGGGCGCACCTTGGAGGTGCAGATTCGCACCCAGGAAATGCACGAGCAGGCGGAGTTGGGCGTTGCCGCTCACTGGCGGTACAAGGAAGGAGGCAGTTCCGACGAGAAATTCGAGCGCAAGATCGCCTGGCTGCGCCAGATTCTGGAGTGGAGCAAGGACGAAGCCGACGCCGAGGATCTGCTGGATCGCCTGAAGGGGGAGCTGTTCGAGGACCGGGTCTACGTGATCAGTCCCAAGGGCGACGTGGTGGACCTGCCCCACGGTGCGACCCCCCTGGATTTCGCCTATTACATCCATAGCGACATAGGCAACCACTGCCGGGGCGCCAAGGTGAACGGACGCATGGTGCCGCTGACCTCCACCTTGAACAACGGCGATCAGGTGGAGGTGCTGACCAACCAATCCATTACACCCAGCCGTGACTGGCTCAACCCGTCCCGGGGCTATCTCGCCACGCCGCGCGCCCGTTCCAAGGTCCGCAGTTGGTTCAAGCAGCAGGATCACGCCAATAACGTGGCCGCCGGCAGGAGTGTCCTGGAACGCGAGTTGGATCGCCTGGGGCTGCATGAGGTGAATCTGGACAAGCTGGCACAGCGAAGCCGGTTCCCCAAGCAGGAGGATTTCCTGGCCGCCATCGGCCGTGGAGATATCAGCAGCGGTCAGATCGCCAATCTCCTGAACGATCAGGTCCTTCCCAAACCCAGTTTCGAGGAGATTCTGGAGGCCGGCGCCCAGGGCCGCCGGAGCTCGGAAGAGGGTGACGACGTCACCGTCTACGGCGTAGGTAACCTGCTGACCCGCATGGCCGGATGCTGCACACCGGCCCCCGGCGATGCCATTGTGGGTTACATCACCAAGGGCGAGGGCGTCACCATCCATCGTCAGGATTGCGCCAACGTTCGGCACCTGGCGGAAGTCGAGGGCGAGCGGCTGATCGACGTGAGCTGGTCGAGGCGCTCCGAGAAACGCTACCCGGTCAACATCCAGGTGGACGCCTACGACCGCCAGGGCCTGCTGCGGGATATCACGGCCATCCTCACCAACGACAAGATCAACGTGATCGGTGTCAATACGGCCACCGACCGCAACGACCATCGGGCCCGGATGACCTTGACCGTGGAGATCGCGGACGTGGCGCAGATCACGCGCCTGATGGACAAGATTGCCGGCCTGCGCAACGTAATGGACGTGCGCCGGCAGGTCTAGAGAGATCTTGTCTGTATCCACGGCCGTGCCCGGGGATGCGCTTCTCGCGGCAACTGCGTTATTCTCGGGGAACAATACGAAGAATGACGCGGGCCGTGGTTCCTGGTGAAAGCGATTTTCACGCTGGGGCCGGCCGATCCCGCTAATGAAATCGCGATCCTGCCGATATAGATATCAGGCGTGCCCGTTTCAGCGGGCGGCCAGCCACGCACAATAACAAAGGGTCGGAGGAGACGAACTGACATGATCGAGCTACTTCGCCGAATCAATATCAAATACCGGATCTGGTCGATCATGGTGCTGCTGGTGGCGGCTCTGGTGATCTCCGGCTATCGGCTTGTCTCCGGCCTGCACTCGGCGTTGATGGAGTCGGGGCTTGCCCAGGCCAAGGTGGATGAGTTGGTGGCCGGGTGCGTGAAGGCGCTGTCCGTGGAGTACGTCATTCTGGGCGTCGTTCTGATGGCCGTTTCCTGGGTGGTCATCAGCAGTATCGTCAAACCGCTGGACCAGACCCTGCTGGCCATCCGCAAGACGTCCAACGGCGACCGGGTGGATTTGACCACCCGGCTGGAAATCTCCGGCCACGATGAGCTCACCGAGTTGTCAAGGGATTACAATCACTTGGTGGAAGTTCTTCAGGTCGTGGTTCGACAAGTCGCCCAGGCCAACAGTGGCTTGAGCGCGGCCGCCGAGACTCTGGGCGGGGTGACCAAGACCGCCCAGGAAGGCATGGCCCATCAGCAGGCGGATACCGAACAGCTCGCCACCGCAATGAATCAGATGGTCGCCACAGTGCAGGAGGTTGCGCGAAACGCCAATACCGCCGCCGATTCCACCCGACAGGCCGACAGCGAAACCGTGAAGGGCCGCAAGGTTGTCGAAGCCACCATGACGGCGGTGGAAAGCCTGGCCGAGGAACTGGATCGGACCCGGCGTTCCATCGAGATCCTCGCCGAGGATTCAACCAGCATCGGTACGGTTCTGGACGTGATCAACGGTGTTGCCGAACAGACCAATCTGCTGGCCTTGAACGCGGCCATCGAAGCGGCCCGCGCCGGGGAGCAGGGGCGTGGCTTCGCGGTGGTGGCCGACGAAGTCCGCACACTGGCACAGCGGACCCAGGAGTCCACCAAGGAGATCCAGGAGATCATCGAAAGGCTCCAGGCTGGCGCGCAGAACGCCGTGGGCAGCATGGGCGAGAATGCGGAAAAAGCCAGCAAGACGGTGGAAGAGGCCGCCCGGGCGGGGGATACCCTGAACGCCATTACCGCCGCGGTCTCCACGATTAACGAAATGAATACCCAGATCGCCAGTGCCGCGGAGGAGCAAGCCTCCACCGCCGAAGAGATCAACCGCAGCGTGATTGCGATTCGCGACGTGGCTACCAGCACCGCCCAGGGAGTGGAGCGGACCCGGGGTGCCTCCGACGAACTTCGCGAACTGGCGGAACGACTCCAAAGCTCGGTGGGCAAGCTCAAGGCGTAACCGGCCGCCTGTGCCCGGTCGATCAACGCCACAACGCCCGGCATATCCGCCGGGCGTTGCTGTTTTTGGGAGCGCTGAGCAAGAGCCTCTCGGGCGAGGCAGGGATTCCCAGGCTCGTCCTGTGGAGCCGTCACGCGGGCACGTGAATAGATGAACGCCCCCCTAGGTCCTATACTTGCAAAAATAGCGGGGAAACGCAGACTTACTCCCACCACCTCGGAAGCAACTTGGATACGCCTGGATGGCCTAGGGAGACGCTGATTTATTCACACGGCCGCGTTACGGTCTGAGAAGCCGGCATGGTAGGCGCGCCGCGCAGCGCCGTAGTCGTTCTACGGTCAAGCGGCGCAACACCGCCGGGGGCCAAAACAGGCCTGAGCGCGGACGCGTGAATAATTCAGCGTCTCCCTAATTGGACAGGCGATCGCGATTCGCAACCCGGAGCGTGATCGTTGCCCCCTAACCGACGAGCAGGGATACTCAGGGAATGCCAATGCGTGAATCCGCCGACAACAGTCGGCCGACTCTTTATGCGTTGCGTGAGGACAGGAAGACTTCCCGCGGCGACCTCGAACTCGAAGCCCGCGCGCTGGAGACGGTGAATGCCGTCGCCAACGAGCTCTATGAGGATCTTGATCTCGCGACCCTGGGTGAACGGGCGTTGGATGTATTGATGGATTACACCAACGTGCCGGCGGCCGCCCTGTACACCCTCAGTGACGACAACGCCGCTCTGGAAGTGCTGGCCCAGCGCGGGCTGGGCAACCACGTCCTGGAGCGGCGCCGCAATCTGGCGGGGGACAACGGCATGATTGCCCGGGCCGTGGCCCGCGAGGCCATCGTCGAGAGCCACGATCTGGCCCGGGACGAGCGCTTGGACCGCGCCGAGGCGGAAGGGTTGTTGCAGTCCGGGTTTTTCGGCGCGGTTTCGGTTCCCCTGCAGTGCTCCGAAGGGGTGGTGGGCGCCATGAGCTTCCTGTTGCGGGAGCACCGGCCCCTTACCGTCCTGGAGGCCCAGACCCTGCTGGCGGTGGGGCGCACCATTGCCCTGGCGATTCTCAATGCACGCCATCTGGCTCGCGTGGAGGCCACGGAGCAGGCTCTGCGCCTGTCCCATGAACGATTGGAAGAACGGGTCGAGGAGCGCACGCGGGAGCTGCGCGAGGCCAATTTGCGCCTGGAGATGGAGGTGAGGATCCGCGCCGAGCTGGAAAGCGCCTTGCGCAAGAGCGAGGCGCGCTACAAGCAGTTGAGCATTACCGACGAACTGACGGCGTTGTATAACGCCCGGCATTTTCACAAGACGCTGCTGGCAGAGGTGGAGCGCGCCAGTCGGTACGGCGATTCCCTGTCGCTGTTGTTGATGGACGTGGACGACTTCAAGCAATTGAACGACCGTCACGGCCATCCGGTGGGCGACCTCGTCCTCCAGCGGCTGGGGGCGGTCATACGGGGTGCTCTGCGCAAGATGGATCTCGCGTTCCGCTACGGCGGCGAGGAATTCGCCGTAATTCTGCCGCGTTGCGGGGCCGAGGGCGCGCGGAAGCTTGCCGAGATCATCCGCACGGAATTTGCCGCCTCGGCCTTTCCACTGGAAGGCGGCGACTACGTGCGCACCACCCTCAGCGTCGGCGTGGCCTGTTACCGGCGCGGCGAAAGCCCCCAGGAGCTGTTGCGCCAGGCCGATGAAAGCATGTATGCCGCCAAGCGGGCGGGCAAGGATCGGGTGCGGATGCTTCGCCACCCTTATCCGGAAGACGACTCCTAGGAGACGCTGATCCATTCACCCGTGGGTATGTGAATGGATCAGCGTCTCCCCAGCTGCTTGTTAGCGTGTCCATCCATCCCCAGTATCCCTAGGGAGACGCTGATTTATTCACGCGTCCGCGCTCAGGTCTGTTTTGGTCATCTGGGTAGGCGCGGTGGCGGTCGCGTAGCCGTCGCTACGGGGCCGGTTCCGCAACACTCCCGGGGGCCAAAACAGGGCGGAGCCCTTCGGGTTACGGCCTGAGAAGCCGCCCTGGGGTGTTGCGCCGCTTGACCGTAGAACGACTACGGCGCTGCGCGGCGCGCCTACCATGCCGGCTTCTCAGGCCGTAACGCGGCCGTGTGAATAAATCAGCGTCTCCCTAGTGTCGCGTACAAACGACCGTTGCCGGTGTTTGCGCGGGATACCGAGATCAAACCACGGGGGTAAAATCTATGGCGCAGCAAGCGTTTCTCACCGATATCGACACAATCCGCAAGCGCGCTCGCGAGCACATGGAGGACGGTGCGGTGACGGGTGGCTACAGCGCTGACCGGGAGACCGTGGTCCGTATTCTGAACGAAGCCTTGGCGACGGAACTGGTGTGCGTGATGCGTTACAAGCATCACTACTTCGCGGCCTCCGGGATTCACGCCGAATCCGTGAAGGGCGAGTTTCTTCAGCACGCCCAGGAGGAGCAGGACCATGCCGATCAGATCGCCGAGCGCATCGTCCAACTGGGCGGGAATGCGAATTTCTCCCCTGAAGGCCTGCTCACCCGCAGTCACTCGGAATACGTTGAGGGCGAAAGCCTGGTCGAGATGATCCGGGAAGATCTGGTGGCCGAACGCATCGCCATCGATACCTACCGGGAAATGGTTCAGTACCTGGGCGACAAGGATCCGACCACCCGGCGGATGTTGGAAGGCATTCTCGCCATGGAGGAAGAGCACGCCGACGACATGGCCAGCCTGCTGGAAAAGGTAGCCTGAAACGGGCCGCCGCCGGCCCGGGGGTGCTAATGAACCGGCGCGGTGCGCAAGTGCGCCCGGCAGGCATGGATCTGAAGCAGGTGGTGACGATCGTCTACGCCCTTCAGGCGCTTTCATTCGTGTTGCCCGTGGCCTCCATCGTCGGTGTGGTGGTGGACTACATCAAACGGGACGACGCCCGGGGCGGCTGGCTCGAATCCCATATCCGCTGGCAGATCCGCACCTTCTGGTTCACTTTGCTGTGGGCGGCAGTCGGCGCGATCACCTACTTCCTGATCATCGGCGCGCTGATTCTGGCGGCCGCCGGGGTCTGGTACATCTACCGTATCGCCAAGGGGTGGCTGCGGCTGGCGGAGTACCGCGGGATTTAGAGCCGATTCGGTCGAACCCGGTTCCAAAGGCCGGCCAGACACGGCATCATCCCCCTGATGCATGAGAATCTCACTCAGGTCCTCGCGGGGGTGGCCATACTCGCCATAGGCGCCCAATGGGTCGCCTGGCGGCTGCAGTGGCCCGCCATCGTCGTGCTCAGCGTGTTCGGCCTCGTGGCCGGTCCGCTTCTGGGTTGGCTGCATCCGGCCCAGGCCTTCGGTGATCTTCTTCACCCCATCATCCGGCTTTGTGTGGCAGTCATCCTGTTCGAAGGTGGGCTGACGCTGCATTGGCACGAATTCCGCGAAGCCGGTTCGGGCGTGCGCCGGCTTTCGTTTCCCGGCCTGCCGGTGGCTTGGCTGCTGGGCAGTATGGCGGCGCACTACGTGGGAGCGCTGGGCTGGCCGGTGGCCATATTGTTCGGGGCGATCGTGGTGGTCACCGGGCCGACGGTCATTCTCCCGCTGCTGCGCCACGTCGGCCTGCGGCGGCGGCCGGCTTCGTTCCTCAAATGGGAAGGCATCATCAACGATCCGCTGGGCGCGTTGCTGGCGGTGATCGTCTTCCAGTTCCTGCTGTCCACGGGCGTGGGGGGCTCCGTGGCCGACGTGTTTCTCGGCATCGTCGGGGGCGGTCTGGTGGCGGTGGCTCTGGGCTTCGGCGTGGCATGGCTCACGGTCGCGGGATTCAATCGCGGGTGGGTCCCTGAATTCCTCAAGCCGCCGGTGCTGTTGCTCACGGTTTTCGCGATTTACACCGCGTCCAATCTGGTGCAGGCCGAATCCGGGTTGTTGGCGGCCACCGTAATGGGCATGGTACTGGGGAATGCCGGGTTGGCGGATATCGAGGAAATCCGTCGGTTCAAGGAATACTTGTCCACTTTGCTGGTCTCCACGGTGTTTATCCTGCTCACCGCGGATCTGGATCCCGCGATCCTGACCCAGCTGGACGTTCACTCCCTGGCGCTTGTTCTGGTCCTGATCTTCCTGGTAAGGCCCGTCTCCATTGGACTGTCCACCATCGGCAGCGGCATGAGCTGGCAGGAGCGAGCGCTGGTGGGATGGATCGCACCCCGCGGAATCGTGGCGGCCGCGGTGGCGGGCGTATTCGGCCCGGAACTGGCCGCCGCCGGCTATCCCCAGGCCGCGCAACTGGCGCCCCTGGTGTTTCTCGTCATTCTCGCCACGGTGGTGATTCACGGGTTTTCGTTCGGTGTTTACGCCCGCTGGTTGGGGCTGGCGGCATCGGAGCAGAAGGGCGTGTTGATTCTGGGCGCCACGCCCTGGAGTATCGAGCTGGCGCGCACACTGGACGCCCTGGGCGTCTATGTCCTGTTGTCCGATGGGTCCTGGCAGCGGCTGCGTCCGGCGCGTTTGGGTGGGCTGGCTTATCACTACGGGGAGATCCTTTCCGAACACGCCGAACAGCGGCTGGATCTCAGCGAGATCGGATACCTGTTGGCGGTGACCGACAACGATGCCTACAACGCCCTGGTGTGTTCCCGTTTCGTCTCGACCCTGGGGCGCAACAAGGTCTACCAATTGCCGACCTCTGCCGACGAACAGCCGCGTGAACTCAAACGGACCATCCGCGGGCGTCAGCTGGTGGGCAAGGATGCCGGCTTTGAATCGCTGATGAGGCGTTTCTACCAGGGCTGGCGATTCCAGAAGACGCGGCTTACAGAGGAATTCGCGGCGGACCAGTACTACGCCGAACTGGGCGAGAAGGCGCAACCCCTGGTGTTGCTCCGGGGCAGCGGCGCCCTGGTATTCAAGACGCCGGACGAGGAACTGCGGCCGGAGCCGGGTGATACCGTGGTGAGCTTCATGTCTCCAGAGCTCCAGCGCGAGCGGAAGGCGAAGACCGGGCGGGAAAACGGTGATTCCGAGGCGTCCCCGGAAGGCGGCGACCCGCTGCCCGGCTAGTGGTGAGGCCTCGGAATTGACGCGTTCCAGCCAGGGGGCGCGTGAATTGGATCAGCGTCTCCCTAGTCGGTAGGCCGGTGATTTTCGTCCCGGTGGTCCGGGTCGGGCCAACCTTCCTGGCGGGTCAGCCGCATCTCCACCCACATGGCGTTGATGATGCCCACGGAGCAGGCGAACAGGACGCCGAGAATCCAGCTGAAATACCACATCACCGCCTCCTTAATACAGTGAGTTGCTGTTGTCTTCGATATAGGCTTCCGTCAGTTTTCCCTTCAACCTGCGGTACACCCAGGTGGTATAGGCCCCGATCAGGGGCAGGAAGATGACCGTTGCCACGAACATGATGAACAGCGTGCGCTGGCTGGAAGAGGCATCCCAAACGGTGAGGCTGGAGCTGGGCGAAAGGCTGGACGGCATCAGGAACGGGAACAGGCTGACGCCGGCCGTGGCCAGCACGCCCATCACGGCAAGGGTGGTGGAGGCGAACGCCAGTCCTTCGCGTCGCCGGGCTCCGAACAGGGCGCCACCCAGTGCGCCCGCATATGCCGCCACCGGTGCAAGCATCAGCAGCGGCCAGCGACCGTAGTTTGCCAGCCAGCCACCCGGCTGCAGGGCCACGGTCTTGTGCAGCGGATTGGACGGGCCTGCTGTATCCAGCGCGCTGGTAATGACGTAGCCGTCGATTCCTCCGGCGATCCAGATGCCGCCCACGGTCAGCAGGACCATGAGGGTGAGGGCGGCACCGATCAGGACCTTGCGTGCACGAGCGGCCACCGGGCCCTCGGTCTTCAGTACCAGGTAAGCCGCGCCGTGCATGGACAGCATGGCCAGAGAGGTGACCCCGCAGAGCAGGCCGAAGGGATTCAACAGGCCCAGCAGGCCGCCCTCGTAGGTCATGCGGAGTTCGTCGCTGTAGCTGAAGGGCAGGCCCAGGAACAGGTTCCCCACGGCGACCCCAAACACCAGGCTGGGTACGAAGCCGGCGATAAACAGAGCCGTGTCCCAGGTACCGCGCCAGCGCGTGTTGGCGAATTTGTTCCGGAAATCGAACCCCACCGGCCGCAGAATCAGGGCGACCAATACCAGGAACATCGCGGCGTAGAAGCCTGAAAAGGCCGTGGCATAGAGCATCGGAAAGGCCGCGAAGATGGCGCCGCCGCCCAAAATCAACCAGACTTGGTTGCCGTCCCAGACCGGGGCGATGCTGTTGATGGCGAGTCGGCGTTCCGTGTCGGTGCGGGCCACCAGCGGCAGCTGTGCGGCCACGCCCAGATCGAAGCCGTCGGTGACGGCGAAGCCGATCAGCAGCACGCACAGAAACGCATACCAGACGAGTCTCAGGGTTTCGTAGTCGATCATGGCCGGGTCTCCTCCCCATCCTCGTGGTGCGGCGAGCTATTGCGCTCCTCGGGTGCGATGACGCGCTTGTGCAAGGCGTCGTCGGGGCCCATGCGGGCGTATCGGACCATCAGCACGGCATCCACCACCGCCAGGGCGGAATAGAACACGATAAAACCGATCAGGCTGGCGAGCACCTGTCCGCCGGACACGCTGGATACTCCCAGATGCGTGGGCAGAATGCCCTCGATTACCCACGGCTGGCGGCCGCCCTCGGCCACGTACCAGCCCAGCTCCGCGGCCAACCATGGCAGCGGGAGGGCGAACAGGGCGATCCTCAGGAACCAGCGGTAGTGATCGAAACGGGACCGGGACGAGACGTAGAACGCGAACGCGAACAGCGCGATGAAGAAGAATCCCAGCCCGACCATGACCCGGAATGACCAGAATATCGGCCCCACGGCCGGCACCGTAAGGTTCGCCGCTCGCTGGATGTCGGCGTCCGTCGCCTGGAGCGGGTCTTTCATGAAGGTCTTGAGCAGCAGGGCGTAGCCCAGATTGTTTACGTGCAACTCGAAGCGGGCGCGGGCGGCCTTGTCGCCGGGGTCTCGGCGCAGAGTCTCCATGGCGCGGTAGGCGATGAGTCCGTCGCGGATGTGACCCTGCGCGCGCCGGACCTGTTCGTCGATTCCCGGAATCTGCTCCGAAAGGGATCGGGTGGCGATCAGCCCCAGCATCCACGGCACTTCGACTTTGTAGTGAGTGACCCGGTTTTCCTTATCCGGAATACCGAACAGCGTAAAGCTCGCTGGCGCCGGCTGTGTTTCCCACATGGCTTCCATGGATGCCAGCTTCATCTTCTGGTGTTCGGTGGTCATATACCCGCTTTCATCGCCCAGAACGACCACCGATAGCGCCGCCGCCAGACCGAAGCTCGCCGCCACCGCGAAGGACCGCTTTGCGAATGCCGTGTGCCGCCCCCGCAGCAGGTAGAAGGAGCTGATGGCCAGCACGAACATGGAGCCCACTACATAGCCGGCGCTTACGGTATGAACGAATTTCGCCTGGGCCACCGGATTGAAGATGACCTTGAAAATATCGGTCACCTCCATGCGCATGGTCTCCAGGTTGAAATGCGCCCCTACCGGGTTCTGCATCCAGCCGTTGGCGATGAGTATCCAAAGCGCCGACAGATTGGCTCCCAGAGCCACCAGCCAGGTGACGGTCAGGTGCTGGACCTTGGTCAAGCGGTTCCAGCCAAAGAAGAACAGACCCACGAAGGTGGATTCCAGGAAGAATGCCATAAGCCCTTCCAGGGCCAGCGGCACGCCGAAGATGTCGCCCACGTAGTGGGAGTAATACGCCCAGTTGGTACCGAACTGGAATTCCATGGTGATGCCGGTGGCCACCCCCATGGCGAAATTGATGCCGAACAACTTGCCCCAGAACTTGGTCATGTCGCGCCAGATCTCGCGCCCGGTCATGACGTAGACGCTTTCCATGATGGCCAGGATCAGCCCCAGCCCCAGGGTCAATGGTACGAACAGGAAGTGGTACATCGCCGTCATGGCGAACTGGAGACGGGAGAGTAGTACCGGATCCAATTCGGTCATTGCTCGCTACCTCGTGGTCTCGGAAGGGGAGTGTTTTGGGGCAAAAGGGCCCGCTCCATGGCGGCGTTGTCGACGGCGGAGCGATGGTCCGGGCCGAAGAACAGGGCCCACAGCAGAAAGAGCGCGGCGATTTTCACGGCCAGAATCGCCACGATTTCACGGCGCAGGCGGCGATCGGGGGCGCTGTGCTTCATGGTTGGTGCCTCGCGTTACTCGGCGACCGATGGGCCTTTCGCTGCCGCATTGTATACCCCTGGGGGTGTCTTTTCGAGAGCCCCGACTTGTGGCGCCCGTGCGGCCCGGCATACGCTTTGCCGATGCGACCCAGTTACCGCAATCTTCCGGATCGATGAGCGAGTCGGACGCCTCGCGGCTTGAAGTCTTCATTGAAGGAGACGACGTCTACGACGCCATGCTGGGGGCGATTCGCGGTGCCCGCAACTCCATCTCCCTGGAAACCTACATCCTGGCGGACGACGAGGTGGGTCGGCCCATTCTGGATGCATTGGCCGAGCGCGCACGTCGGGGTGTGCGGGTGCGGGTCATTGCGGATGCCTTCGGTTCCATGCTGACCTTTCCCCGGCGTACCGAATGGCGGTTGCGGCGGCACGGCGTGAGGCTGCGGCGATTCCATCGCTGGCAATGGCGCGATCCCTTGCGCTACAACCGCCGGGACCACCGCAAGCTGCTGGTGGTCGATGGCCGCGTAGCGTTCCTGGGTGGATTCAATATCCACCGGGAGAACTCTTATCGCGTTTACGGGGAGCAGCGCTGGCGGGATACCCACGTCCGGCTGACCGGTCCCCTTGCCACTGATATTCAGGTCCTTTTCGACGCATTTTGGGCGGCGGACTGGGAGACCTGGATTCCCGCGACTGTGCGGGAGGAAGGGGTGGTGATGTCGAACCAGACTCGGTACGCCCGCCGGAGGCTCAAGTTTTTCATCGACTCGTTGTTCGAGGATGCGGAGAAATCCATCTGGGTCAGTACACCGTACTTCGTGCCCAACCGCAGGATGCAGCAGGGCCTCGTCGCGGCGGCCCGGCGCGGCGTCGATGTGCAGGTGCTGGTGCCGGGCAAGAACGACGTGCGTCTGGTGCGGTGGGCTTCCCATGCGGCTTACGCCCGCCTGCTGGAAGGTGGTGTACGCATCTTCGAGTACGCGCCACGGGTACTGCACGCGAAGACCGCCGTGGTCGACGGGACTTGGGCCATGGTGGGTACTTCGAATCTGGACTACCGCAGTTTCTTCCTGAACTACGAGGTCAACCTGTTTTCACGGCAGCAGGGCCTGTGCGACGAGTTGGCCGCGGACTTCGAGGCGGATCGCGGCCGCTCCGTAGAGGTCCGTGCGGAGCACTGGGGGCGTCGGCACTGGGGCGAGCATGTGGCGGAGGCGATTGGCTGGTGGGCCCGGCGCTGGCTTTAGAGCCGTCCTCGTCGCCGGTTCGAAAATAGAAAACCGGGGCCGGAGGGCGGCCCCGGAATGGGGCGTCAGAGACGCCCGTCGGGGATCATTGATTGGCCCGTGCGCTAGCGCGGAATCAACACCGTGTCGATCACATGGATCACGCCGTTGGAGGCGACGATATCCGCTCCGACGACCTTGGCCGAGCCTACGCTCACGCCGCTCTTATCGGATTTAACGGGGAGTTCGGCACCTTCCGCCGTGTCCGCCATTTCCATGGCAGCGACATCACTGGCCATATAACGCCCCGGCACGACGTGATAGAGCAACACCCGGGTCAGCGCTTCCTTGTCATCAAGCAAAGCCTGGAGTTTGTCCGCCGGAATCTTGGCGAAGGCCGCGTCCGTTGGCGCAAAGACCGTATAGGGGCCGGGGCCCTTCAGGGTGTCCACCAGGCCGGCCGCCTTGAGCGCGGTGACCAGGGTGGTGAACTGACCGGCGTCTATGGCGGTCTCCACGATATCCTTGCCGGATTGATGGGCCTCCATGGCCGCGTCTTGAGCCTCGGCGCGAGCAGTGCCCGCGAAGATGGCGCCTAGAAACAGGGTAGCGAGCAGAACACGAACGGCCTTTCGGCCTTGCGAAACAGCGATCTTGATACTCATGGTCGGTTCCTCCGTGGAACGTTCAGCAGGCTGTGCGGGTTGCATCCAGCCTGTGAAGTGGACAATAGCTGTACGTACAGTTTCTGTCAAGCTGTACGATAGCGTGACGACTGATATACAATGAACGAAAATTGGACAAGGGTGGTGCCATGAGCGAACAGATTGCTGGGGGGGCGGTTCATCCCATTCAGGTGGTGTCCAAGCGCACGGGATTGCGAGCCGACGTGATCCGCGCTTGGGAGAGACGTTACGGCGCGGTGGAGCCAAGCCGGTCCGAGAACGGGCGCCGAATGTACACGGACGAGGACGTGGAGCGCCTGGCGCTGCTGGGCCGGGCGACCCGTTCCGGACGCAGGATCGGCGACGTGGCCCGCCTCGATCTGGCGGCGCTGCGCAGCTTGGTGGATGAGGACGAGCGGGCTGTGGCGGCGGTGAGTGCCGTCGCACCGAGCCCGAAGGCCGGAAGCGAGGGAGATCTGGTTGATGTGGCGTTGGCGGATGTGGCGGCCCTGGATTCCGCGGGGCTTGAACATCACCTGTTCAAGGCGTCGGTAAAGCTCACGATCCCCATTCTATTGGATGGACTGATCAGCCCGCTCTTTCGGCGTATCGGCCGGGAAGTCCGGGCCGGACGCCTGCGCATCGCCCATGAGCACATGGCCACGGCGGTAACCCGTTCCTTCTTGGGGGCGCTGCGGGCCACGGCCGATCCAAGTCAGGTAACGGGGCCTCATATCATAGTGACTACGCCCGCCGGGCAGGTTCACGAGCTGGGGGCGTTGATGGGCGCTCTGGCGGCGGCCTCCCAGGGGTGGCGGGTCATCTACCTGGGCCCGGACCTCCCGGCGGATGAGATCGCCGCGGCGGCTACTCAGACCGGAGCGGGAGCCATCGCTCTGAGCATCATGTGCGCCGAGGCGGACCCACGGCTGCGCGAGGAACTCACGAGGCTGCGGCGACATCTCCCGGATGCGGTCATCTTCGCCGGAGGGGATGCCGTGGAGTCGGGTTTCCCTGCACTGAACGAGATCCAAGCCCTGACGGTCCACAACTTTGCTGAGTTCCGGGTGGCGCTGGACGCCGCACGGCCCAGGCTCACGAGCTGACGCCCGTAGAGGCTCGTGCACCATCGCCGCCGCGGGATGTCCCTCGTCACTCGCGGCGCGATCCACGGTTGTAGCAGCCTGGGGCGGTCTGGCACACTGACGAGCTCCTAAGCGTTAGTGAGCGGCTGGACAGCCGTCGCGGGGCCGCGCGAACAGGTTCAGTAACTCCCTAGGCTTGGCTTCATTCAATTTTCCCGGAGTGTCCATGAAGACAAAGCAGCTTTACCGCCGTTTCGCCCCCGTATTGGCGGTCGTGATCGGAGCGTTGGTCATGGGGAGCGCCCAGGCGGCTGAGAAGGCCGCCAAACCGTCCAAGCCGGCGATGAGCGAATCCGACATCAAAGCAAGGGCGCAGGAATTCAGGGATGCGCAGAGTCGGATGCGCGAGCTCCAGCAGAAACTGGAAGTGGTTCAGCAGAAGGCCGTCAATGGGGATTCGGATCTCCAGAAGCAGCGTCAGGATCTCCAGAACCTGTTGGTCGATACCATGAAGAAACAGGGATTCGACCCGATGGAGAGCATGAATCGCATGAAGCAGCTGCGCCAGAAGATGGAGGGCAAGGATCTCTCCGCGCAGGACAAGCGTGTAGTCGCCACCAAGTACCAGGCGGAGCAGCGGCAGTTCATGGAAGCTCGCAGGAAGGCCTTGAGCGACGAGAAGGTGGACAAGGCCCGCGAGAGCTACAAGGACAATCTGCTTGCCGCGATGAAAAAGGTCGAACCGAAAACCGACGACATGCTCAAGGAACTGGCGCAGGTCGAGGCGAAGCTTCGGGCCATGTACCGCCAGCATCAGGGCGGCAACGGCTAGGGCGGACCTTCGTCCGAGCCGTCATGGCGCGGTGTTCGCCGCGTCATGACGCAGCGCTACAGTACCGGGATTGAGCATGGGCGCACGGCCTGTGCCGGGGTTAACACCCCTCCCTTCCGGGTTGGAAAATCACTTCGCGGTTCGCAGGTCGTCGGCCCGGCGCCTTGGGGGCATCCATAGGTTCGCCTTGAACTCCGGGCCGGCTGTGTTAATAGTGAGACGGGTGCAGGGCGTGAAATCGGGAGCGGGTCCCGTTTGGCGCGGTGCCCGAAAACGCCGGACGGCTTCCATGGTGGCCCGAAGCATGACCGATAATAAGACTTATAAAACCTTTGCGGACTTCTATCCGTTCTATCTCTCGGAACACAGGAATGCCGTCTGCCGACGACTGCATTTCGTCGGTACGGCGTTGTTGCTGATGACGGTTGCGGCGGCGCTGTTCACCGGCCACTGGTCGCTTTTGTTGTTGGTGCCGGTGCTGGGATATGGCTTCGCCTGGGTCGGGCATTTCTTCTTCGAAAGGAATCGTCCGGCGACGTTCAATCATCCGATTTACAGCTTGATCGGCGATTTTGTGATGTTTCGGGACATGCTGACGGGTAGGGTTCCATTCTAGAAGACCAATCCAAAAAGAAATGATCCACTGGGCGGGGCCGGCGCGACATATTGTGCCGTTCCGCCGAAGTGGGCAAATGAACCCGGTGATCCGCGGGCTTTCTCGGTGAGTGAACTTGTGCATGCATAGGGGTCAGACCCGGGACGGCGATTATGTTGGGAGCGATAACGGGGGATGTGGTCGGATCCGTTTACGAGCGTTATCCGGTCATGGACAAGCGATTTCCATTATTCACGCTGGGCTCGCGGTTTACGGATGATACGGTGCTGACTGCCGCCACCGCCTCCGTCGTATTGGACGGCGGGCGCGTTTGGCACAGCCTATGTCCGCTATTTTCGGGACTATCCGGACCGCGGCTATAGCGAGCATTTCTCTGCCTGGGCCGACCGTGGAGGCGGAGCGGGTTATGGCGGCTGTGGCAACGGCGCCGCCATGAGAGTGAGTCCCGTTGCCTGGGCTGGCGACACGCTGGACGCGGTGCTGGCGGCCGCCGACGCCACCGCGCGCGTGACGCAAGATCACCCTGAAGGCATCAAGAGCGCAAAGGCGGTGGCTGGCGCCATTTTCCTGGCCCGTCAGCACTGCGAGAAGGAGGCGATTCGGGACTACGTGGAAAAGTCGTTCGGCTATGACCTCCACCGGGACTTGTCCGATATCCAGGGAGAGTGTGGGTTCGGCATGACCGGCCAGGGGCCGGTGCCGGAGGCGTTGATCGCATTTTTCGATTCGACCGGTTTCGAGGACGCCTTGCGCAATGCGGTGTCCCTGGGCGGCGATGTGGACAGCTCGGCTGCTATCGCCGGCTCGCTAGCCGAAGCATTCTACGGTGGCGTCCCCGACGGGATTGCCGCCGAAGTACGAGCCCGCCTGCCGACCGAGTTTGTGGACTTGAGCGACCGTTTTCGGGAACGTTACTGCGCCCCGGCCTGAGCGTCTCCCTAATCGTCGAAATCGTAGTCCAGCTCCTGCAGCATCTTCCGCAGGGCGCGTTCCTCCTGAAGATCCTCGATCGTCCGGCGATAGTTCGAGGCAGGCGCTTTGGCGCCGCTGGAGCGTCGAGTCGGGACCGGATCGGTATCGAGCCAGGGCTGGCTGTCGTCCGCATCGTCGGAATCAAACAGGTCGTCGGGTTCGTCGAGCTTGCGGCCCATGTCAGGGGTTCCTCCGAAAATACAAACACTTGGGCGGTGTCAGCGGAATTCCGGAGACTGCGTTGCCCGAGGCACGCGGTTCGGGCGGCAGCCGCCGCCCTGGAGCCGTCTGCCGTTGCCGACTATATACAACGGTTTCAGGGGGTTGGAAACAAAAATATTCATGAGGGGCAGCCGGCGGCGACCGAGGGATCGCCACCGGCCGGCGGACGCTTGAGGGAGCCTACTGTTTGGTGATGCTCGAAATGGGCAGGAAAAGGCCTGGATTGACCGGGAACCCGTTAAGCAACACGCCCCAATGCAGGTGCGGCCCGGTGGCGCGGCCCGTGGCCCCCACCAGGCCCAGGCGCTGGCCCGCGGCGACGTGGTCGCCCGGTTTCACGTCAATCTCACTCATATGGCAGTACATTGTCACCATGCCGGCGCCGTGGTCCAGAAAGACCGTGCGGCCGTCGAAGAAGTAGTGGCCCGTGTTCACGACCACGCCGGCGGCGGGGGCAAGGATCGGCGTACCCGGCCGGGGCGGCGATATCCAGTCCACTGTGGGGGCGGCGCGGCTTGCCGTTGAATATACGCCGTAGGCCGTACTGACTGCTGATCGGGCCGTGGATCGGCGGCTTGAGGTCGAAGCGGGACGGCGGATGGGCGCTGAAGGTCCGCAATGCCTCATGGATTTCGGTGGACTCGGCGCGGATCCGTCGCATGTCGGCGGCGTTCGGTGTCACTTTTCGTGTGTTTTTCAAGTGGATTCGCTGGACGTCGTACTGCTTGTCGTGGATTTCGAAATTCACGGTGCGCGAGCCGACGGCCAGGTGCTGCTGGCCGGGTTCGGCGCTCAACGGGATCCCCACGACGGCGGTCCAGCGGCCGTCGTGATCCAGCACCATGACCGGGCGGTTGTCATAGCGAACGGCGGGTTTGACGCCCTGAGCGGGCCCGAGATCAATGACGGCGATACCCCCGGGGACACGGGATTGTTGGGGCAGGGTAGTGACGGCGGCATGGCCCACGGCAAGCCAGAGGGCGAGAACGGTGGCGACGGCGATACGGATCACGGGGTGGGGTCCTCCAGCGTGTCTTGCAGTGTTTCCTCGACGCGGCATTTAAGGCTGCCCTGGGCCAGGCGTGCGCGTATCCGTGCCCCGGGTTTGACCGCATCCGCGTTGCGGAGCAGAGATCCGTCTTCGTCGGAGACGATACCATAGCCCCGGTGCAGCGTGGCCAACGGGCTTACGGCGTCCAGGGCGCGGGCAAGGCCACGAAGGCGCTCGGTTCGGGATTCCAGTTGGCGGCCCATGGCGTCCAGAAGGTGTGTTCGTGCCTTGTCCAGCCGCTCTGCGGCCAGGGCCAGCGCGTGGGCCGGGTTTCGTTGTTTGAGTCGGGCATCCAGATGGGCGAGATGCGTCCTGCGTTGGCGCAGATTGTTTTCCATCGCGCGGCCCAGGCGCTGCTCCAGTTCGTCGAGGCGCTGGGCACGGTCCTGAAGGCGGCGCCCGGGATGCTGCTGGTTCAAACGGGTCGACAACCAGCTCAGGCGCTGGCCCGCGAGGCCGAGCTCCCGGCGGGTGATCGTGACAAGGCGCTGCCGAGCGGCGGCCACGGCGTTCAGCAGAGTGCTCCGGTCGGGGCTGAGCATTTCGGCGGCGGCGGAGGGCGTCGGAGCGCGCTGGTCGGCGACGAAATCGGCAATGGTGAAGTCGATCTCGTGGCCCACGGCGCTCACCACCGGCAGCGGGCAGTCGTACAAGGCTCGCGCCACCACCTCTTCGTTGAAGGCCCATAAATCCTCCAACGATCCGCCGCCACGGGTGACAAGCAGGACGTCTACCTCATTGCGCTCCGAGGCGGCACGGATGGTCCGGGCGATCTCGTCGCCCGCTCCGGGGCCCTGGACCGGGACGGGGTAGATCAGAATTTCGATGGCTGGAAAGCGCCGCGCCAGCACATTGAGAACGTCGCGGATCGCCGCCCCGGTGGGGGAGGTGATGACTCCGATGCGCCGTGGGAGCTCCGGCAGCGGCAGCTTGTGCGCGGCATCGAAAAGCCCTTCCCGATCCAGGCGCTGTTTCAGGGCTTCGAAGGCACGCTTGAGGGCGCCGTCCCCGGCTTCCTCCATGCTCTCCACGATAAGCTGATAGTCGCCGCGAGCCTCGTACAGGCTGATGCGGGCGCGGCACAGCACTTGGCTTCCGTCCTTGGGTTGGAATGGAAGATACATGTTCCGATTCCGGAACATGGCGCACCGCACCTGCGCGCTATCGTCCTTGAGGCTGAAGTAGATGTGGCCGGATCTTGGCCGCGCCAGATTGGATATTTCCCCTTCCACCCAAAGCAGGGGGAACGCGCCCTCCAGCAACGCTCGCGCCTCGCGGTTGAGCTGCGATACGGAGTAGATGGTGCGCGTAATCTCGGGCGAGGTGGGACCGGGCGTAGCCATCTCGCAATCATAGCAACGGCGTTGCGCGCCGAACAGGCTCGCCAGGACCCGATGCCCCGAGCCCGCCCGGCCGTTTGAACCGCCGAAAGTCCCCTCTGTGAGATGCCCGGACTCGCGCGAGTTGGCCTTTACGGTTTACGCTGCTTGCCCGCACTTTCTATAATGTGCGGCTATTTCCGGCCGGAATCCCCTCCGGCCCGCAAACGCTGAAGGTGCCCGTTGATGCGAATCTCTCAGGAAGCTCTTACTTTCGACGACGTTCTGCTGCTTCCCGCATATTCCAAGGTGCTGCCTCGCGAGGCCGACCTTTCGACCCAGCTCACTCGGGGCATTACCCTGAATCTACCCTTGGTTTCGGCCGCCATGGATACGGTTACCGAGGCCCGGCTGGCCATCACCATCGCCGAGCAGGGCGGCATCGGCATGGTCCACAAGAATCTCAGCCCGGCGGCCCAGGCGGCCGAGGTGCGCCGCGTGAAGAAGTTCGAAACAGGCGTGATCAAGGAACCGATCACGGTGGGCCCCGATGTGACCATTCGCGAGGTGCTGGATCTGACCCGTGCCAACCACATCTCCGGGGTTCCGGTGGTGGACGGCGAGGATTTGGTCGGTATCGTCACCAGCCGTGATCTGCGGTTTGAAACCCGCATGGATGCGCCCGTGCGGATCGCCATGACGCCGAAGGATCGGCTGGTCACCGTGCCGGAAGGCGCGAACCGCGAACAGGTTCAGGAACTTCTGCACAAGCACCGAATCGAGAAGGTTCTCGTCGTCAACGACGACTTCCAGCTTCGGGGCATGATCACCGTCAAGGACATCCAGAAGGCGCACGACTATCCCAATGCATGCAAGGACGAGCTCGGCCGGCTGCGCGTGGGCGCGGCGGTGGGCACCGGCGGTGATACCGAGGAGCGGGTCGATCTTCTCGTAGGAGCCGGCGTTGACGTGCTGGTGGTCGATACGGCCCATGGCCATCACCACGGCGTCATCGACCGGGTACGCTGGATCAAGCAGCACTACCCCGATGTCCAGGTCATCGGCGGCAATATCGCCACGGGGGAGGCGGCCAACGCATTGAAGGAGGCGGGCGCCGATGCCGTCAAGGTCGGCATCGGACCCGGCTCCATCTGCACGACGCGGGTGATCGCGGGGGTGGGTGTGCCTCAGATTACGGCGGTATCCAACGTCGCCGAAGCGTTGAAGGGCACGGGCGTGCCCCTGATTGCCGACGGCGGCGTGCGTTTTTCCGGCGATCTGGCCAAGGCCATTGTCGCGGGCGCCTACTCGGTGATGATCGGCAGCATGTTCGCCGGCACCGAAGAGGCTCCCGGCGAAGTGGAACTGTATCAGGGCCGGTCGTACAAGTCCTACCGCGGCATGGGTTCCCTGGGCGCCATGCAGCAGGGTTCCAGCGACCGCTACTTCCAGGAAGCCACGGAAGAAGTGGAGAAGCTCGTCCCCGAGGGCATCGAGGGGCGCGTTCCCTACAAGGGCAGCCTGATGGCCATCATCCATCAGCTCGCCGGTGGTCTGCGGGCGAGCATGGGTTATTGCGGCTGCGGCACCATGGAAGAGATGCGGACCCGGCCGCAGTTCGTTCGCATCACCAACGCGGGCGTTCGGGAGAGCCACGTTCACGACGTGGCGATCACCAAGGAAGCGCCCAACTACCGCACGGACTGACGCGACCTCTGCGATTGGTACCTGCCTGTGGGCGGGGGGCCGCGCCCGCCTCTGATTGAGCGGCTGACGCGGCGCAAGGGCGCCGCAGAGCCACCGGGTGTTCGGCGGGATTCCAGCAGAGGGCTTCCCGACACCGGCTCGTGCCGATCTTGGCGCCGGAAACGCTCCTCCCGATGGTGCAGTAATGGGGCTTCGGTTATCCTACGCGCCTTCAGCGGCGTCTAATCCAATCGATTCGTGGGCCATATGATCCAGGATATTCACGCAGACCGAATCCTCATTCTCGATTTCGGATCCCAGTACACCCAATTGATCGCGCGCCGCGTGCGCGAGGCCGGCGTGTACTGCGAAATCTATGCCTGCGACGCCGATGAAGGCGACATCCGGGCCTTCGGCGCCAAGGGCATTATTCTCTCCGGCGGACCGGAGTCGGTGACCTTCGAGGAAACGCCCCGGGTACCGTCGGTGGTGTTCGAACAGGCCACGCCCGTGCTGGGCATCTGCTATGGCATGCAGGCCATGGCGGCGCAGCTGGGTGGCCGCGTGGAACCCTCGGATCACAAGGAATTCGGCTATGCCCAGATCCGCGCCCGGGGACACTCCGCCCTGCTGAGCAATATCGAGGATCACACCAGCGCCGAGGGCTACGGCCTGCTGGATGTCTGGATGAGTCACGGCGACCGGGTAATGGAGCTGCCGGCGGGCTTCAAGGTGATCGCCAGTACGCAAAGCGCGCCCATCGCCGGCATCGGCGATGACGAGCGGAAGCTTTACGGCGTGCAGTTCCACCCGGAAGTCACCCACACTCTCCAGGGAAAACGCATCCTGGAGCGTTTCGTTCACGAGATATGCGGATGCAGTGACGATTGGACGCCGGGTAACATCATCGAAGACAACGTGGTGCGCATCCGCGAGCAGGTGGGCAGCGATCATGTGCTGCTGGGTTTGTCCGGCGGCGTGGATTCGTCCGTGGTCGCCGCGCTGCTGCACAAGGCCATTGGCGATCAACTGACCTGCGTGTTCGTGGACAACGGCCTGCTGCGGCTCCACGAGGGCGATCAAGTCATGGCCACCTTCGCCGAGCATATGGGTGTGCGGGTGGTTAGGGTTGACGCGGAGGACGTCTTCCTCAGCCGTCTCGCCGGCGTGGACGACCCGGAGCAGAAGCGAAAGATCATCGGCAACACGTTCATCGACGTGTTCGACGAGGAGGCCGCCAAACTCGACAACGTGCAGTGGCTGGCCCAGGGCACCATCTACCCCGATGTCATCGAATCCGCCGGCGCCAAGACGGGCAAGGCGCACGTGATCAAATCGCACCACAACGTGGGCGGCCTTCCGGAGACGATGAAGCTCTCCCTGATCGAACCGCTGCGGGAACTGTTCAAGGATGAGGTGCGCAAGATCGGCCTGGAACTGGGGCTGCCCCACGACATGGTGTTCCGTCATCCCTTCCCGGGGCCGGGGCTCGGGGTCCGCATTCTGGGCGAAGTCAAAAAGACCTACGCCGATCTTCTGCGCCGCGCCGATGCCGTCTTCATCGAAGAGCTCTGGAAACACGATCTCTACCACTCCGTAAGCCAGGCCTTTGCCGTGTTCCTGCCGGTGAAATCCGTGGGTGTGACCGGCGACGGGCGGCGCTACGAATACGTCGTGGCGCTGCGTGCAGTGGAGACCGTGGATTTCATGACCGCCCGCTGGGCGCACCTTCCTTATGATTTTCTGGATCACGTGTCTCGTCGAATCATCAACGAGATAGATGGTGTTTCTCGCGTGACATATGATATCTCCGGCAAGCCGCCCGCCACCATAGAATGGGAGTAGGGCACGCCGTCGAGGCTCGGCCCGGAACGCGCGGGTGCAGTAGACTGTGTTCAACGAGGAACGGCGCCACCGGCGCCAGAGCAAACGACCGCTGACACCGTCCATGCGAAACGCGCCCAAGGTCCTGCTGGTTTACCCCAATATCTGGTCGGATGTTTTTCCGCTCTCGATTCTGATCCTGTCCGCGGTGCTGAAGGAGGCGGGCTATCGGACACGCGTCTTCTCCGCGGTGCACCGTCGCCGGGTGAATGCCCCGCCCGGGACCGTCGTCGAGGAAGGTGTTAGCGACGGCGTATTCCGCGAGTTCCAGGCCGTTATCCGCGAGTTCGAGCCGGACGTCATCGCCCTATCGGTGGTCGAAGATGCATTTCCCCTGGCGACCCGATTGCTGGACGCCGTTCCGGACTATGCCGGGACGGTGATTGCCGGCGGCGTATTCCCGACCTTCGCCCCGGCACGGGTGATCGACCATCCGCGGGTGGATGCCGTCTGTATCGGTGAAGGGGAACACGCACTGGTGGCACTGTGCCAAAGCCTGGAGCAAGGGCGTGCAATCACGCGGGTGCCAAGCCTATGGGTCAAGGACGCTGACGGGAACATTCACAAGAATCCGCCAGCCTCACCGGTGGACTTGAATGCACTGCCGGCGCCTGACTACAGCATCCTGGACCGCCATCGTTTTCGGGGGCCCGTGCCGCTGATTGCCCACCGTGGTTGTCCGTATCCGTGCACATTCTGCAACTCGCCCGCGCAGGCACAGCTGACGCGGCAAAGCGGGCAAACCGCTTTTTTCCGGAAACAGAGCGTGGTGGTCTTGCGACGGGATCTGGAGACCCTGACGTCCACCTGCGCGGACAAGTTGAACGAGACCGGCCTGTATTTCTGCTCGGACACACTGCTGGCATGGTCGAATCAGGAATTTGATGCCTTCATCGAGATGTACTCCGACTTCCGGATTCCTTTTGTTTGCCATACCACACCGGAGACCATCACGGCCGAGCGGATGAAGAAGCTCATGGATGTGGGTCTGAAGCTGATGAACGTCGGTGTTCAGCACGGCAATGAAGCCTTCCGGCGAGATGTTCTCAAGCGCCGCATGCCTAACCGCGAATTGAAAAGGCGATTCGATGTGGCGGCGGATGCCGGCGCCTTTATCAGCGCCGACTTCATCATGGGCTTTCCCGGCGAGACGCCCGAACTGGCACGCGACAGCATTCGCTTCAGCCGCGAAATCCGAGCAGGAGCCAGAAACTGCTCACTGTTCGTGCCCTATCACGGCACCGAACTTCGGCAACGCGCGGAACGTGATGGATTCATGGAGCCGGGGGAGCTGGCTGTCTGGAGTCCCGAACAGTCGCAGCTGACGATGCCTGCCTTCCCCAAAGGGGAGATCAACCGTCTGGTCGCGGCATTTCGGTCGCGATCCCTTGCGTACGACCTCGCTGTCTCCGGTGCATCATGAGCGGTTCCCCCGAGGACCTGCGGTGGATGCGTGAGGCATTGGCGTTGGCCGAGCGGGGCTCTGCCGAAGGGGAAGTGCCGGTGGGAGCATTGCTCGTGCGCGACGGCGAAGTGCTGGGCCAAGGCTGGAATCGCCCAATTGTGGCCAGCGACCCCACCGCACACGCCGAGATCCAAGCCATGCGGGAGGCGGCCGCCCGAATCGGCAACTACCGGCTTGTCGACACCACGCTCTATGTCACGCTGGAGCCCTGTGCCATGTGTGTGGGCGCGATCATCCATGCCCGGATCGGGCGCTTGGTGTACGGAGCGGCGGAGCCAAAAACGGGCGCTGTCGAAAGCCGTTTCCAACTGCTCCGCGCCGAGGGCCACAATCATACGCTCGATGTGACCGGCGGCATTCTGGCGGGGGAGAGCGGGGAGTTGCTGCGCCGGTTCTTTGCGGACCGCCGGGAACAGGCGCGCCTTAGAAAGTCGACTGGATCTGATCGCCCAGATTGAGCCCGCTGCCGTCGCTACCCGGAATTGCAGGCTTGGGCCGGGTATTGGGCGTGTCATCCGTCTTCAACTGGCCGGGGTCGGTAATCCGCCGGAGCAGCTCGTAGTAGGTGCGGATGTTCTCCACGTAGCGCACCGGTTCCCAACCCCGGGCGTAGCCGTGTTCCACCCGCTTGTACCAGCGCCGCTGGCTCAACAGCGGTAGGCGTTTCTTGACGTCTCCCCAGGCATCGGGATTTCCTCCCTGCATTTCCGTGAGCACGCGGGCGTCCTCCAGGTGGCCGTAGCCCACGTTGTAGGCCGCCAGCGCAAGCCAGGTGCGTACGGGCTCTTTAATCCGGTCGGGAACCTTGTCCAGCATCAGGCCGAAGTAGCGGGCCCCTCCCCAAATGCTCTGCTTCGGGTCCAGCCGGTTGTCTACGCCAATATGCTGTGCCGCGTCCTGGGTCAACATCATCAGCCCTCGCACTCCGGTCGGCGACACCGCCTTGGGGTCCCAATGGGATTCCTGGTAGCTGATGGCGGCCAGGAGCCTCCAGTCCAGGTGGTATTTCTTGGCGGCGGCGACAAATTCGGGACGGTAGCGGGGAAGTTTTTCAGTGACATCCTGGAGGAACACCCGCGTGCCCACGTAATCGAATTTGCCCAGGTGGCCGTAGTACTTCTCAATCAGGTGGGTGAGCGTACCGTCCACCCGGATATCGGCAAAGAACTTGTCTGCCGCTTCGTACAGGCTCTTGTCCTTGGTCGGCGGCAGCGCCCAGGCCATGTCCTGGGGCCCGGAAACCGAAAAAGCCGCCCGCAGCTCCGGATAGAAGCGCTGGTTCAGGGTGAATTCGTTGGAGTCGGCGATGGTGTAGTCCACCTCGCGGTTCCAGACGCGGTAGAGCATTTCCTCGGAGCTGTATTTGGAGGTCTCCGTCCATTGCAGATCGGGATACTTGGTCTGCTTCAGATGCTCGAGACGGTCCACATGGCTGCTGTCGGCCAGGACCTCCAGGGTGCCGTCCAGATCGCCGAGATTGGCCGGCCGGCCGTTGTCCACGCGATAAATCAATTCCTGGTGAACCGTCATGTAGGGCGCTGTGAACCGAAAACGCTCCCGGCGGGAGTCGGTCACCGTCAAGCCGGCCGCGGCAATATCCGCTTGGCGGGTCGCCAAGGCCTGGAAGAGCTGCATGATGTCGGTGGCGACGATGATGTTGAGCTTGACGCCGAGGTGGTCCGCGAAGCGCTTCGCAAGATCGTACTCCAGCCCGGTGGGGCCCTCGCGGCTCTGGTAGTAAGTCGTCGGGCTGATGCGGGTAATGACGGTGAGATGCCCGCGTTCTTGTATTTGCTCGAGCAGGGTCGGCTGCGTAAACTGCCCCTTCCACGCGAGAAAGGCCAATCCCAGCACCAGGACGGCCATCAATACGCGGGCGGGTTTGATTGCGGGCATTCGCGCGAAGAGCCTTATTCGAACTGACGGAAACTTATTGTAAACTACGCGCGCTCCGGCACGGCAACGCGGCACAGGTTCGCAGTTTCGTCCGGAACAAACGGATCAGGAGAGGTACCGAAGCGGTCATAACGGCGCGGACTCGAAATCCGTTGGGGGCTACGGCCCCACGTGGGTTCGAATCCCACCCTCTCCGCCATAAACAGGAAACGGGGCCCAACGGGCCCCGTTTTTTGTTTATCCCGAGACGATCGGGGTTCTAACGCACGTGGACTCAATCAGCCGGGTTCGATAAAGGCGCCAGGGAAGGCGCCTTGACGGCCGCAGCGCGGCCGCCCCGAAGGGGCGAGGGGCATGAGGCCCCGAGTCAATCCCACCCTCTCCGCCATAAACAGGAAACGGGGCCCAATGGGCCCCGTTTTTTGTTTATCCCG
>CAVQFO010000019.1:0-9688 GCA_963711725.1 uncultured Gammaproteobacteria bacterium
TGGACTTCCCGCCGGTGGACGAAGGCGTGTTCGACGCGATCGACGCCCTGGAGGCGGTGGCCGAGGAAACCGGCGCGTCCATTCCCCAGGTCGCCCTCGCCTGGCTCCTGAGACGGGACGCCGTTAGCTCGGTGATCATCGGCGCGAAAAAAATGAACCAGTTGGAAGACAACCTGGGCGCAGTGGATGTGGAGTTGAGCGACGAACAGATGGAGCGATTGTCCGCCGCCAACGGAGACCGCGAAGATGTACCCGGCAATGGATGGTGGAGAGGCAGAACGCCAATCGATAAGAGTGCTTAGGATGCAGCTTTTTTTTTTTTTTTTTTAAAAAAAAAAAAAAAAAAAAAAAAAAAAAAAAAAAAAAAAAAAAAAAAAATTTCCTTGTGCGCCGCCTTCTTACCGGGGCGGCCACGCTGCCTCTCACCTTGGGCGCCCAGTCGATTGATTCCACGGGGTCGAACCCCAAGTCTTCTCCAAAACAAACAAAAAACGGGGCGGTTGGGCCCCGTTTCCTGTTTGTGGCGGAGAGGGTGTCAGCCTTCGCCGTGTATCACCACGTAGCAAACAATCACATAACCAACTGATTGCGCGTCTGTTCTGTCGCTTCCCTTGTCTCAAACGGTCTCACGGTGTAACGTCCAATGTCAATACTTTGGATGGATGCGTTGATGGATGCCTAAAAAAGCGAAGGAACTTTCCGCCATAGCCGTGCGTCGATTAGACCGCCCTGGCCTTCATGCCGTGGGCGGTGTGGCCGGGCTGATGCTGCGCGTGAACGACACTGGCACCAAGTATTGGGTGCTGCGCATCCGCATGGCCGGCAAGCGCCATGATGTGGGCTTGGGACCGTTCCCGGAAGTCTCCCTGGCCGATGCCAGGGCGCAAGCGGCGCAGTTCCGGCAGAAAGTCCGGGAGGGCCTGAACCCCCTGGCCGAACGACACGCGGCAAGGGACGCCTTGCGGGCCTCTTACGCCAAGACCCTGACCTTTGACCAGTGCGCACAACGCTACTTGGCCGGCAAAGCCTCGGAATTCCGAAACCCCAAGCACGCCAGACAATGGCGCACAACGCTGGAAACCTACGCAAGCCCGGTCTTTGGCGCCCTCGCCGTGGATCGCGTCGAACTGGCCCATGTGCTCCAAGTGCTTGAACCGATCTGGCGAACCAAGACCGAAACGGCCAGCCGGCTGCGCGGGCGTGTTGAAAAGGTCTTGGACTACGCAACGGTCAGCGGCTACCGATCCGGCGAGAACCCGGCCCGCTGGAAAGGCAACCTTGATGCGATCCTGCCGCAGCCTGGGAAGCTCAAGCGGGTACAGCACCACCGCGCCCTGCCTTGGGCCGATGCCCCCGCCTTCATGGAGTCCTTGCGCAAGCGCGGCGGCACAGCGGCCCGCGCCCTGGAATTCGCGATTCTCACCGCCACGCGCTCCGGTGAAGTCCGCGGCGCGACTTGGGATGAAATCGACCTTGAGGCGAAGACCTGGACGATACCCGCCGAACGGATGAAGGCGAACAAGGAACACGTGGTTCCGCTGACGGATGATGCCGTGTCCCTGCTCAAAGCCTTACCGCGTCACAAGGGCTCGGAATATGTGTTTACGGCCCCACGGGGCGGGATGCTCAGCGATATGGCCTTGTCGGCGATCATGCGCCGCATGGAGGTGGACGCCACCGCCCACGGGTTCCGCTCCACCTTCCGCGATTGGGTATCCGAGCGCACCAGCTACGCCCACGAGGTGGCGGAACAGGCGCTGGCCCATGCGATCCCCAACGCCGTTGAACGGGCGTACCGCCGGGCTCGCTCCTTGAGAAGCGGCGCCGCCTGATGGCCGATTGGGCGCGGTATCTGCGCGAGGGTGAGCCGGCCGGGGATGTGGTGGCGATTGGGGAGGCTGGCCGGTGAAGTATTTGACATACGTTAACGGTGATCCCGATGAAACGAACCGCCTCAACCTTGCGCGTTACGAGGCGCTTTGGCGTGAAGGGAATGGCGAGGGGCTTTTTGACGCGCTGGCGTATTGTTTCTCGGTAGGCGCGCCGGTCCCTAAATGGGTGAAGCGCGGCTTTTTGGAGGGGTGGCGCAGATATGGCGATGCAGTGCCAAACTCCGGCCGAAAGGCCAATGTTGTGTCTCTCGGTGGCGCTTTCGGTATCGAGCGGGGGCCGGGGAAGCGCCCTAGCGATCAGCGGCGGGCCATGCTCAAGACATTGGCATGGCAAAAAGTGAAGGACCGGCATCCGAAAGATGCCGGTCTGTTTGAGGCCGTCGCCGAGGAAATGAACCGAGAAGGCGCCGCCGAGGACGTGGCAACCTTCTATCGAATGTTCTACGGAACTGAGCTTCCCAAAAGCGACTACAAGCCCATAACGGCGAGCGCTGTACGTGATTGGTATTACGAGGTTTCTTCGTGCGCCTCGCGTGATTCTCAAGACACCTAACCACCTGCATTTCCGGTAAACCCGCCATGTTTACCGGAATCCAACCCCCTGGTAGTTCAATACCGTTCATCTCGTGACCTGAAACAACACGAGGTGAACGTTGATGGAATTTCCCTCTCCGATCCAACTTGGACCATCCTCCACGCGCTGGCGCTTATCCGACCTGGAGGCCTACGAGGCTCAATGTGCGGGTGATCCTTCGCCGCCGCGCCGCTCTTCCGAACACGAGCTCTATCTTGACGTGAAGCAGGTAGCTGCTCGGTATTCCTCGTCCGCTCCTACCGTATGGCGCTGGGTACGCAACGGCCGCAAACAGGAGGTGGCGTGATGCCTCTCGACTCAGCACAGGAACGACCGGCCGGGCTGCTCACCCTGGACGTGGCCTGCCACCTCTACGGCATTCCACGCCCCCTGTTCGACGAACACACTGCGCGTGGCGATCGCCCCCGCGTTGCAGGTGATCGCCGGGGAAGTCGTGGTCAACGCCCGCCACTTTGCCGCCTGGGCGGCGCTGACAAAGGCCGAAGCGGCCGGGGGTGCTCATGGTGCGACTAGCACAAAGCAGCGCGCCCCCGGGCTTGCAGGCTGGCGGGGGCGCGGAGAGCAACGAGGTAGACGCGCTCGGCAGCATTATAGCACCCGACCGGCCGACGACTGCGCCGCGCCTGGAGGCGGTAAAGGAAACCGGGCCCGGCCGCTGGTCCGCTCCGTGCCCCGCCCACGACGACAAACACCCATCCCTGACGATCAAGGAAACCGAAGACGGCACCCTATTGGTCAGTGTTGGGCGGGCTGTCAGCGTCGGACATCGTGGGCGGCCGCCGGGCTGGATTGGCCGACCTGTTCCCGGATCGGAGGGTCAGGTCGCGCACCGCTTCGCCGGGGTGAGCGGTGGGTTCCGCGCGACGTGCTTAAGGCCGTCGCCGATGAGGTGACCATTGCGGTTCTCGCCGCCGAAGACCTGGCGCGCGGCCGACCCTTGAGCGAGCGGGATCACGCCCGACTGACTCAAGCATACGCCCGGCTCCGGGCCGCTGCGGCGGAGGTGCGACATGAACAGCGACACCTGCGGAAGAGTTGATCGCGGGGCGGCCTGGCTGGACGAACGGGCCGCCACGTACCGATAGCCAAACCCACCCCTGGAATCTCCCCCGCTGCGCGCGGTCACGGCTGCCGAACTTCTTGCCATGGAGCTACCCCCACGGCGTAACCTCTTGGCCCCCTGGCTGCCGGCGCAAGGGCTCGCAATGATCTACGGCGCCCGCGGTGTCGGCAAGACTCATATCTCGCTTGGCGTCGCTTACGCGGTTGCCAGCGGCGGGGAATTCCTGGGGTGGAAAGCCGAGGAACCGCGCGGCGTCCTATTCCTAGATGGTGAGATGCCGGCGGCCGTGCTTCAAGAGCGCCTGGCCTACCTGGCCGCGTTCTCGGACAAGGAACCCGCCGCCCCTCTGGTGCTTCTGACCCCCGACCTGCAAGAGCATGGAATGCCCGATCTGGCATCGGGCGCGGGACAGGAAGCGATTGACGCTCAAGTAACCGACGACATCGGCCTTATTGTCGTGGACAACCTGTCCACGTTGGTCCGCAGCGGCAAGGAGAACGAGGCCGAGGGATGGCAGCCGGTCCAGACCTGGGCGCTTCGCCATCGCGCGAAAGGCCGTTCCGTCCTGTTCATCCATCACGCCGGCAAAGGTGGTCAACAGCGCGGCACCAGCCGACGCGAAGACGTGCTCGATACCGTGATTGCTTTGCGCCGCCCCCCGGACTACTCGCCCGAGGAAGGCGCGGTATTCGAAGCCCACTTCGAGAAGGCCCGCGGCCTGCATGGCGATGATGTGGCGCCGTTTGAAGCTCGCCTCACGGCGGACCCTCAAGGCTCGCTGGCATGGACCACGCGACCGCTTGAAGACTCCACCCGCGACAGGGTTATTGATCTGCTGAACGATGGGCTGAGCCAAGCGGATGTGGCCCGCGAGCTCGACGTAAACAAGTCAACGGTTAGCCGCCACGCGCGCAAGGCGAGGGAGCTTGGCCTTCTCCAGGAGGGGCGGCTATGAGCGAGCGGAAACGGCAAGAGTTGCACGTTGCGCCCCCTAGGGGATGCAACACGCAACTTTCAGGCGGAACAGTGCAACAAGGTATGCAACGCGAAGGGCAACAACAATCCCTCAAAGCGTTGGCACAGCGGACTCTTGAGCGCAACGGCAAGCGCAACTCGGATGCAACAACGGCGGAAAAACCGTGCAACAACTGGCCGCCAGAAGATGCCAATTTGTTGCATGCCCTGGAGCGTAGTTGCGAGGGGTTGCAGGTCACGCCTTCGGAGGTTCGGGCCGCCATGTCCGCCGATGATGTGCGGGATTGGAAGGCCGGCAAGATTACCGATGCGAACCTGACCGCCTTTGCCCGCTGGTGGGTAGCGAATCGGTCATGGGCTCGGCGGCATCCGGCGTTCACGGAGGGTAAGGCGTGAATGGTGCCCTGACCCAAGACGCCGCGTTCCTCGTTCTACTGGACCGCCGCGACCAGCGGACACACGCCAACCATTGGCGGGCACATTGCCTGGAACAGGGGTTGCCTTTCATTCTCGTGCGCCGGATCGGCAGCCGCCGCAGTGAACTGGTCATTGAGCTACCGGAGGGCCACGGGCTCCCGGCCGGCCTGCTGGATCGTGTGTTTAACCACTGGCGCCAGGACGGCCGACCCGGCGTTGCGGTATCAGCCGGGCCGGGTGATGTCCGGGTACGGCTGCCCCATGCGGTAGCGATTACCGAGGCGCAAGCCATGGTGGCGGAGGTGTCACGGTGAGCCTTCGGCGTCTCCACCGGCTGTTGCCCCTCATTGAGCACGGCGCCCCCGATTTACATACGTGGCTCGCGGAAGGGCTGGACGACTACAGCGCCGGGCTGCCGTTGGAACAGGCGCTCGGCATCAGCGGCCCCAAGGCCATCAAGGCCCGGAACTCAGCGCTTCGCCGTGCCGCCCGATATCTCGACCCCGACGAACAGCACAGCACCTGGGCGAGAGCCGAACGGGTGGCCCGAGCGCTGCGCCGCCTTGATCGGTGTGCGACGCGTTACCGCGACGGCGGAAGCCCGCTTCGCCAAACCCTCGTGCGCATCCTTGAGCTTGAGGCCGGCGAAGGTGTGCGCCCGGTGCGCTCTCAGCGGGCAATCTATGAGCTAATCCGCGACTGAACAAAAAGCCCATTCTATTCAGTCGGATGCAGATAGATTGAGAGTATCCCCACCAACAGGAACCGGACCTATGGAACTCTCTGCATTTTCGAACAGCGCCATGCGCGAACCCCACGACCTGAAATTTGATGCCCGCGACATGAAGGAAGCCGGCCGGGATTACATCCTGGCCCGTTGCGGTCGCGCCCGAGCGGACCAACACCCCGTGGCCGACGACATGACGGAAGACCGGCTCCGCTTGGCGGAGATTGCCGCAATCTTCGGTGCGCGGGAAATGCGGGCCAACAGTCGGCCCATCAGGAACACCATGCAAGCCATGGCGGCCGGGCTCGCAACATCCGACTTCGGCCAGTTGATGGCGAACAGCATCCGCGAATTGGTGAATCTGAGCTATGCCAGCGTGACCAATCACGCCCGCATCTCGAAGCCCCTTGAAGTCCGGGACTTCCGCGAGGTGGACGTGCCAGTGCTGAGCGTGGATGCGAACCTTCAGCGGGTCTATGAAGACGCGGTCTATCGCGCGCGCGCCCAGGTCGACGCGGCGGATGGCGAAACGGCCGCCTTGCTCACATACGGGGCGCTGCTGCTGGTCAGCCGCAAGGTCGTAGTGAATGACGATATCAACGCCATTGCGGCCGCTGCCGCCACGCTGGGCCTGGGTGCGGCCTGGCTCGAAGCGGACCTTGTTTTCGCGGTGTTGGAGAACAACGGCAACCTTCAGGACGGCAACCCGCTTTTCTCCGCCGGTGCGGATAATCTGCTCACGGGATCGCCGCTCAGCGCTACCACACTCGGGGATGCCGTCGCCCTTCTTCGCCGGCAGAAGGTGGCCGGCAAGGAAGCGAACATCGCCCCCGCCTTCGTGGTGGTCCCTCCCGAGCTTGAAGTGACGGCCCGGCAGACCGTGGCCAGCATCTACCGCAGCGACCCCACGGCGCCGCGAGTGTTGGCCGAACCCCGCGTATCGTCTGGCGGCTGGTATGTGATGGCGGACCCCGCGCAGTTCCCGGTGGTTGGCCGCCTGCTGCTGCGCGACGCGCAGACCCCGGTGCGTGTTGAGTACGCGGGCCGGCACTTCACCACGGACGGCACCGGCATCAAGGTCGCCACGGACACGGGCGCCACGGCCATTCAGCGCGTGGGCGCCGTACGCGCCGAGGAGGCGTAACCCATGGCGCGTTCAAAGAGCCTTAGTGGAATGACGCCCGAGGAACTGCAAGACGTGCTCGACCGGGAGGCCGAGGCCGCGGCCAAGGCCAGCCGTGCGCACCTGCTGCGCGCCTGGGAGGCTGCCGTACGCCTCGGCAATCGCGGCGCGTTCATCGACTGGCTACCACTCGCCCTTGTGGATGCCTTGGGTGATGAAGCCGAACGCATCGGCGCTTCCGTCCCCATGGGGGAACGCGTCACTACTCTGTACTCGCCCTATGCCCGCAACGGATAGCGGGTTGTTGTTCGGATCAGTAAGGCATCGGAAAGCGGACCACTCGGCGGTGTCCGCGCCAGAAATAACACCGAGCGCCGGCAGCGGGAGCCTAACCGCGTGGCCGGCTCCATCAATCGGAGGCAGACCATGACCAAGGCAGAGCGCATCACCCGGCAGTGCCAGCGACTCGGCGTACACCTCAGCGCGGAAGGCGGGCGGATCGTGGTCGATGGGCCGTTGACCCCTGAGCTTCACCGTGCGGTCGCCGACCATCAGGAAGCGATCCTGGACGCGCTCAAGCGCAAGCGTGGCGGTATTGGTCGGCTGCTGGGGCGCGGGTCCCTCTGAGAGAGCGACGGTACGGGTACGCAGAGCCGCGATTTCCCGCTATTTACCAGCATTTGCAGAGAGGCCCACAACAACATGCCAGCCGAGAACAACGGATGATCTGAACGCCTGGACCTGGAACCAAGGCGAGGTGGCGCAAGCCTTCGGCGTGGATCGCAGCACCATCCACGCCTGGCAGCGCCGAGGCCTTCCTTATATCGACAACGGCAAGGGCAAGCCCTCCGCGTACGTCCCACCGCTGGTCTTGCGGTGGTGCTTGGCCCACGATGTTGCCAAAGACGATCAGTGGGGTATCAAGCTCACCGACGGCCTTTCGGCGGTGTGTTTTGGGTACGCCCTGGATCACGACGAATGCGGCAAGCCCGACCGTTGCCATGAGACGTTGCACCAGCTCCAGCGCTGCATGGACGTGACCGCAGAGAGGTTCTTCCAAGCGTTCGGTTATTACCTCGCCCAGGTTCGCCAGAAGCGGGGGTTGATCTAGCGGGACGCTGGGGTACTCCGCATGTCGGCGGGGATGCCTCGGCAGCGTTACCATTTACGGAAGCCAGGGTTCCGCCTTACCCTCTGCATTGCCCACCCTCGCCCAAAAGCGACGACCGCGACAGGAAGTCAGCGCCTTGCGTCGGTGGGCTCCACCAAGAACGCGTTAAGGCAAAACGGCAGCACATGATGGAATTCCAGGGAATAACGAACAGGCGCTGATTCTACTCCCACCCGGCCACCATCCCATCCCGCCACATAATCAGCGCCGGCCACCCCTCGGCGTGCTCCCGGTAATACCACTGATAGACGGATACGCCGTTGCTCAGGATGCGGTGCTCGACGGTATAGCCATCGTGGCGGATCGGCGCGGCGTCGCGGACCTCGGATGGCGTCATGCAGACCAACACGCGGTGCTCGAATATCGCCTTCTCGATCTGCTTCTTTGAGGGGCAGGATTTCACCCCGGGCGGCGGTTCGCGCCACGGGCCGCTGTCTTCGGCGTGGCGCTGCTCGGGCTCGGGTGATTCTGGCCGGGGCGTGGGGCGTTCCATGCCGGACCCTGGCGGCGGCGCCTGATACTCCGGCCGGATCGTCACCTTCTGCGAATCCTGGCCGCATGGGGTGCCGCTGAACCGGGTGGTGCCGTCCGGCTGGGTGCAGCGGTAGACGGCGGCGGAGGCCGGGGCGGTCAAGAGCGAGCAGCGCGGCGAGAATAGGGGCGCAGTTTCATGGTTCCTCCCTGACAGATCGCACCCGCTCGGATGGCGCGGGCGCTTTACTGTCAGCTTATCGGGTTCGGTAGGGGCAGGTAAAAAAGGCGCCGCGTGGGCGCCTTGTGGCGGTTCATCGGCCCCAGCGGAGCCGCTAAGGCCTGTCACTGCTCGAGTGGGCCACAATGCCATCCGAGGTGTAGACCCCGACAGGCTCGCCAGTGGCCGCGGCATTGCTTGAGCCGGGGCTAGCCCCGCAACGTGTCCCCGGTTTCCCCCGTGTCCCCGCATAGAGGCGGTCTGTTCGTCGGTCATTATGTTTTGCCCTCGGCCTGGCGGTTGGCCTCGATCTCGGCGGAAATCGCCAGTTGGCGTTCAAGGTCGCCGAACACATCCGCTGATCGCGCGGCCGTATAGATGTACCGTTCCAGGAGGCTGAAAAACACGACCCAATAGCCCTTGGCGTCGCCTTCGTCGCTGAAACAATGTCCTCGGCAACATCCCCAAGGAGGTTGCTGCCCACCCAAAACGGGCTGTCCTTCAGGTACTGGATAAAGTGGGCCGCGTACTTCATGCCGAGGTCGCACGCCTCGCCGTAGTCGCTGACCGGCGGAACATCCCAGAAGTCCGTGCCCAACCCGGGGCGCCCTGAAGGTCCGACAAAGGGGAGCGCTTCGAGTGGCGTATCCCACTCCTAGCCCTTCGGCCGGTAGCTCCGCCGCTCCGTGCGGGTTCGGTCCCCGGCGGGAACGCGCAGGCCGCTATCCGAGTTTGGGGATGCACGCGCAGCGCACCTGGCGCCGGGCGTTGTCGTGCTCAGAGCACAGCGCGACTTCATGCAAGGTGGAATCGGCATTGGCGATGCGGCGATAGACGACCGCCTGGCGACGGCAGCGTGTGCCGCGGGTGGTGAGTGCTTGGCACTGGTGAGTCATGGGGCCTTCTCCTGTTGTGAGTGAACAGGGAAAGCGACGAATCAAGCGTTTTCAGGTGGTGGGAAAGGTGGTTGGACGGCCCCGAAAGGCCGTCCTAACTACCTGTTTTTACTACTGATGTGGCGGAGAGGGTGGGAT
>CAVQFO010000020.1:0-102500 GCA_963711725.1 uncultured Gammaproteobacteria bacterium
CGGCCCGCGCCGACACGCTGGACGAGGCGGACAATCAGCGGAAGATGGCCAAGCTCCAGCACAACCTCGCCAATGCATCGCCCACGCCGCGCTCCGGCATCGGCGACGATATCGCCAACGCGGCGCTGTTCCTGGCCAGTGACGAGGGCAGCTTCATCAACTGCCACGACCTGGTGGTGGACGGCGGCCGGATCGCCATGTTCAATGAGAAGCCCGCCGGCGCGTGATCCGGCGCCGACCGCGCCTTCGCCAGACGAGATGGCTACTTCTCCCACAGCCGATAGGACGCTCCTGACGCCCCGGCCCGCCGCCACCGTGATCGTGGCGCGGGACGCCGATGACGGTGTGGAGGTCCTGCTGATGCGGCGTACCGACCAGGCCGTGTTCATGCCAGGCACCTATGTATTCCCCGGCGGCGCGGTGGATTCGACGGACGCCGAATCCGACCTGGGCCCGTTCCTGCTGGGCCCCGACGATGCCGAGATCAGCCACCGCCTGGGCTTGCCCGCCGGCGGCCGGCCCTACCTGGTGGCGGCGCTGCGCGAGTGCTTCGAGGAGGCGGGCTTGTTATTGGCCCGGGACAGCCACGGCCGGCCGGTGGATCCGGCCACTGTGCAGGACCTGCAGTTCCTGCGCCGCCCCCTGGCCGCCGGCGAACTGAGCCTGGTGGATTTTTGCCGGGATCATGGGCTGTTCCTGGATCTGGGTGTGCTGACCTATTTCGCCCACTGGATCACGCCGCCGGGGCCGCCCCGGCGCTTCGACGCCCGCTTCTTCCTGGCTCCGGCGCCCCGGGGCCAAGCCCCCGCCCATGACGGCACCGAGCTGATGGATCATGTCTGGCTCCGGCCCGACGAGGCGCTGCGCCGTCACCGCGAGGGTGAGCTGTCGCTGCGCACTCCGACCATTCGCACGCTTCGTCGATGCTCGATTTCGAATCCGTGGCGGCCTTGCGCGATCACGCCTCGGCCCGCCCGCGCCCGGTTCCCCAGGCCCCGTGGCCGGCCACGGGGCGGGATGGCCGGCGCCTCCTGCATCCGGGCGATCCGCCGTACGCGGAAGCGCGCAAGCTGGACCCCGAGGGCCGCGGCACGGCCCGCTACGAAATACTGCCCGGCGAACCGGTCAGTTTGTGCGAGGGCGTGCAGCGCCTGACCGCGCCCAACCCCGGCGTCATGACGGGGCCCGGCACCAATACCTATCTGATTGCCGGTGCGGACGGCGTGGCCGTGATCGATCCCGGCCCGGACGATCCGCAGCACGTGGAGCGCATCGTGGCGGCCGCGGGCGGTGCCATCCGCTGGATCCTGGTCACCCATACCCACCGGGACCATTCGCCCGCGAGCGGCCGACTGCAAACCGCCACCGGTGCCCAGACCCTGGGCCTGCCGGCGCCGCCGCACGACGGCCATGAACGGGACTTCGCGCCCGACCGCGTGCTCGCCCACGGCGAACGCCTGGACCTGGGCGGGGCGGTGCTTCGCGTGATCCATACCCCGGGCCATGCCTCCAACCATCTCTGTTACCTGCTGGAGGAGGAGCGGCTGCTGTTCTCCGGCGATCACATCATGCAGGGCTCCACGGTGGTGATCAGTCCGCCGGACGGCGACATGGCCGCCTACCTGGCCTCGCTGGAGGCGCTGCTGCGGTACGACGCCGAGTTCATCGCGCCGGGCCACGGCTTCCTGATGGCGGAGCCGCCCCGGGTGGTGGACCGTATCGTCAGCCACCGGCTGGTGCGGGAGAGCAAGGTTATCGAAGCCCTGCGGGAGCGGCCCGGTGCCGACGCCGAGAGCCTATTGAGCCGCGTCTACGACGACGTGCCCCAGGCCATGCACCCGGTGGCGCGGCGCTCCCTGTTGGCGCATCTGATCAAACTACGTGACGAGGGCCGGGCGGCCGGCGGCGAAAGCGGCTGGCGCCTGATCGAGACCCTGAAACAAACCTGAGGAGGGCTTATGGACCTGGGATTGAAAGGCAAGCGGGCCGTGGTGACCGGCGGCAGCAAGGGCATCGGCCGGGCCATCGCGGAGAGCCTGGCCGCCGAAGGCGTGGACGTGGCCATCTGTGCCCGCAGCGAGGGTCCGTTGGCCGAAGCGCGAACGGCCATCGAGACCCGGGGGTGAAGGCCTATGCCCAGGCCTGCGACGTGGGTGACGTTGATGCATTCAACGGCTTCCTGGATGCCGCCCGGGCCGCTCTGGGCGGCGTGGATATCTTCGTGAGCAATGTGTCGGCCCTGGGTGCCGGCGGCGACCTGGCGGCGTGGCAGGCCAACGTCAGCCTCGACCTGATGGGCGCGGTGCACGGCGTGCGCCGGGTTTCCCCCTGGATGGCCGAGCCGGGTGGCGGCAGTATCGTGCTGATCTCGTCCATCGCGGGTATCGAGGCCGGTTCCACCGCCGCCCCCTACGCCGCCACCAAGGCGGCGCTGATCAGCTACTCCAAGAGCCTGTCGATCTCCCTGGCGCCCCAGGGGATTCGCGTCAATGCGGTGGCGCCGGGTTCCATCGAGTTCGAGGGCGGTGTCTGGGACCGGGCCCGCAAGCACAACCCGGAACGCTACCAGCGGACCCTGGCCCGCATCCCCTGGGGGCGCATGGGGCGGCCCGAGGAGGTGGCGGACGCGGTCACCTACTTGGTTTCCGATCGGGCCGCTTGGGTGAGTGGTGCGTGCCTGGCGGTCGACGGCGCCCAGCACAAGGCCATATTTTGAGGAAACGCTGATCTATTCACGCGGCCGCGCGGCGCATGGATAAATCAGCGTTTCCTTAATAATTGACGATGGGGACCATGCAGCCCCATTGCTGGAGGAGCGAACCATGACAGAACAAGCCCCCAAGCCCATGTGGACACCCAGCCGGCAACGGATCGAGGACAGCCGCATCTGGGACTACATGGGATGGCTGAAGCGCAACAAGGGCGTGGAGGTCGAGAACTACGAAGCGCTCTGGCAGTGGTCCGTGGACCACCTGGAGGACTTCTGGGAATCCCTCTGGCAATACTTCGACATCCAGTCGTCCCAGCCCTATCGGCAGGTGCTGGACAGCCACAAGATGCCCGGGCCCAAGTGGTTCGAGGGTGCCCACCTGAACGTCGCCGAGCAGATGCTGCGCTTCCACCATGGCGCCGGCGGCGACCGCCCCGCGATCATCTCCCGGTCCGAGCTGCGGCCGCTGCAGGAGATCTCCTGGAACGAGCTGCGGGGCCAGGTGGCGGCGGTAGCCGCCGGCCTGCGGGCCATGGGCGTCAAATGCGGCGACCGGGTGGTGGCTTACATGCCCAACGTTCCGGAGACCGTGGTGGCCTTCTTCGCCTGCGCCAGCATCGGCGCCACTTGGTCCAGCTGCTCGCCGGACATGGGCACCCGCAGCGTGGTGGACCGATTCCGCCAGATCGACCCCAAGGTGCTGATCGCCGTGGACGGTTACCGCTACGCCGGCAAGGACTACGACCGCCTGGAGGTGGTTCAGGGCCTGCGGGAGTCCCTCCCTACCCTGGAGAACGTGGTGTTGCTGCCCTACCTGAATCCGGAAGCCCGGCTGGACGGGGCGCACCGGTGGTCCGAGCTGTTGGAGTCGGAGGGCGCGCTGCACTGCGAGCAGGTGCCCTTCGATCATCCCCTGTGGGTGGTCTATTCCTCCGGCACCACGGGCATGCCCAAGCCCATCGTCCACGGTCACGGCGGCTCGCTGATCGAGGGGCTCAAGGGCCATGCCCTGCAACTGGATATCGGACCGGACGACCGTTTCATGTGGTTCACCACCACGGGCTGGATCATGTGGAACTCCCAGATCACGGGGCTGCTGGTGGGCGCCACCATCTGCATCTACGACGGCAACCCCGGTTATCCGGACCTGGGCACGCTGTGGCGGTTCGCCGAGGAGAGCGGGATGAGCTTCTTCGGCTCCGGCGCGGCCTATTTCGACAACTGCAAGAAGGCCGACATCCGTCCGGCGGAGATCGCGGACGTGCACCGGATCCGTTCGGTGGGCTCCACCGGCTCGCCGCTTTCCGAGGAATGCCACTACTGGATCAGCGACGCCCTGGGCGGCGACGTGCATATCGCCGCGATCAGCGGCGGCACGGACATCGCCGCCGCCTTCGTGGGCGCCGCGCCCATCAAGCCGTTGATCGCCGGCGAGATGCAGGCCCGTGGGCTGGGCATCGCCGTCTACGCCTTCGACGAGGACGGTAACAAGGTCTACGACCAGGTGGGCGAGCTGGTGGTGACCGAGCCCATGCCGTCCATGCCCCTGTATTTCTGGAACGACGAGGGCGGCAAGCGCTACCGGGAGAGCTACTTCGAAACCTACCCCGGCTACTGGCGCCACGGCGACTGGATCCGCATCACGCCCCGGGGCGGGGCGGTGATCTACGGCCGCTCGGACACCACCATCAACCGCCACGGCATCCGTATGGGCACCAGCGAAATCTACCGCGTGGTGGAGGAGTTCCCGGAGATCCTGGACAGCCTGGTCGTCGACCTTGAATATCTGGGCCGGGAATCCTACATGCCGTTGTTCGTCGTGCTGCGCGAAGGCATGGCCCTGAACGACGAGTTGGTCGGCTGTATCAAGGACGCGATCCGCAAGAACCTCTCGGCGCGGCACGCGCCCAACGAGATCATCGCCGTGGAGGAAATCCCGCGCACGCTCACGGGCAAGAAGATGGAGCTGCCGGTCAAGCGCCTCCTGCTGGGCATGGCGCTGGACAAGGCGGCCAATCCGGATGCCATGGCCAATCCGCACACGCTGGATTTCTTCATGAGCTTCGCGGATCGGCACGGCACCGTTGAACGAGGAGACTGAACCGACTTCATGGGCAGCGACGCCACGAATACCTGGGCGTTCGGGGTCTGTTGTTCCGGGAAGGCATCCCCCGCGTGCGGGTTCAGAGCGAACGGGTGGCTGCACCCAATCTCATGCGGATCATGGAAGCGACCCTGAAACACGGCAAGCATGTTCGGCGCGGCCACCCAGCGACGAACGGATGGAGAACCCTAAATGACCAAGCTCTATTGGGAAGACATGCACGTGGGCGACAGCCGGGAGTATGGCGGTCGCACGGTGACCCGGGAGGAAATCATCGAATTCGCCACCGAGTTCGATCCGCAGCTTTTTCACCTGGACGAGGAAGCCGCCATCAAAAGCCCCTACGGCGGACTGATCGCCAGCGGCTGGCAGACGGCCGGCTTCTTCATGCGCATGCTGGCCGACAACTTCCTCGCCAATGCCCACTCCACGGGCTCGCCCGGGGTGGAGTGGCTGCGCTGGCGCAAGCCCGTATATGCCGGAGATACGCTGAGGGTGCGCCATCAGGTCATCGACAAGCACCCGTCGCGCAATCACCCCAATATGGGCCATGTGAAGAACCGCTTTCAGGTGCTGAATCAGAACGACGAAATCGTCATGGAGATGGAGTCCCGGGGCATGTTCCTGCGACGCACCCCGGCCGGAGCGGAGGAGGAGGCCGCACGATGATGCGCTATTTCGAGGACATTCAGGAGGGCGACTCCATGCGCTTCGGCCCGGTGGACGTGACCGCCGAGGACATCAAGCGCTTCGCCCGGGAGTACGATCCCCAGCCGTTCCACCTGGACGAAGAGGCGGGACGCGCCACCCATTTCGGCGGTCTGGCGGCCTCCGGCTGGCACACCGCCGCGCTGACCATGAAGCTGCTCATGAGCGATCCCGAGCAGCGGGTCGCCAGCCTGGGCTCCCCCGGTTTCGACGACCTGCGCTGGCGCCGCCCCGTGCGCCCCGGCGACAAGCTCTACGTGGAGTGCCGGTGCCAGGACAAGAAGCCCTCGGAGTCCCGCCCGGAAATGGGCGTGATCCGCTTCGAGGTCACGACCCGGAACCAGAAGGACCAAGTCGTGATGAGCATGATTTCCATTGCAATGATCGCGCGCCGCGGCGCGGCGTAGGGACGAATCGCGCGCCCCCGCCGGGGCGTCACCAGCAGGTGTGCATTCCATGAACCTATCCGAACCCAAGACGTTGCCCGTCGAACGCGGGCGCTTTGCCTGGCGCGAAGGCGGTGACCCCGCCGGTACGCCCCTGGTGATGATCCACGGCTGGCCCGAGAGCTCCTATTGCTGGGAGCAGGTGGTCGGGCAACTGAAGCCCGGTTTGCGCATTATCGCGCCGGATCTCCGGGGCCTGGGCGACAGCGAGCGCACCGACGGCGTCGAGCATTACCGCAAGGTGGAGCTGGCCGCCGACGTGATCCAGATGCTGGACGCGCTGGGCGTGGACGAGTTCCAGCTGGTGGGCCACGATTGGGGCGGCATCGTCGCCCAGGAGATCGCCCTGGCGGTTCCCTCGCGGGTGTCGCGCATGGTGCTGATGAATATCGCCGTCATCAATAACCTCAAGGGCAACCGGGAAGTCATCGAAATCGTGCGCCAGTCCGGCAGCCCCCATTACTGGTATCAGCATTTCCAGCAGGCCCCCGGCCTGGCCGAGGCGATGATTCCCGGCGCCGAGGAACCCTGGCTGCGGTACTTCCTGCGCACCTGGAGGACCGGCGGGTTTGCCGAGGACGCCATCGACGAGTACGTGCGGTGCTACCGGATTCCCGGTACGCCCGGTGCCGCCGCCAACTACTATCGCGCCTTCCACGACGATGCCAAGCGCTGGGCCGGCCTGGCGGACCACGTCTGGCCCATGCCGAGTCTCTACGTCTACGGCAACAAGGACCTGGTGATCATCCCCGAGTACCTTAATCACATCGAGGAATGCTTTCGCGAGTTGCGCGTGGAGCAGGTGGAGGCCGGGCACTTCCTTCAGGAGGAGGCGCCCGGCGACGTGGCCGGCTATCTGAACGGCTTTCTGTGAACAGGCGAAGGCGAATGAAACGCGGAGGGGAACAATGAAGGATTTGAAGGGCAAAGTGGCGGTCGTCACCGGCGGCGGCAGCGGCCTGGGGCGGGAGCTGGCACTGTGCTGTGCCCGGCGCGGCATGAAACTGGTGCTGGGTGATGTGGACGAGAACGGCATGGCGGAAACCGTGGAGCTCGCGGGCGCGGAAGTGCCAGGTGTGGAGGCCGCCACGCTCAAGGTCGACGTGTCCCGCCTGGAGCAGGTCGAGGCCCTGGCGAAGCTTGCCCGGGACCGCTTCGGCGCCGCGCACCTGCTTTTCAACAACGCCGGTGTCAGCGTACACGCGCCCATCTGGGAGAACACCGTGGACGACTGGCAGTGGGTACTGGGCGTGAATCTCTACGGCGTGATCTGGGGCATCAAGACCTTCACGCCCCTGATGCTGGAGCAGGGCGAGGGCCATATCGTCAACACCGCCTCGGCCGCCGGCTGGATGAACATGGCCGGCAGCAGCATCTACAACGTCAGCAAGTGTTCCGTGGTGGCCATGTCCGAGACGCTGGCCAACGATATCAAGGACGTGAGCGGCAACGTGGGCGTGACCTGCCTGTCGCCGGCATTTTTCCCCACGCCCATCGCCGATGCCGATCGCAATCGGCCGCCGGAGCTGGGCGAGACGGCGCCGGACAGCCCGGCCCGCCGCAAGCGCGAGGGAATGCTGCGCCACGCGGTGGCGCACGGCCGCATCTCCGCCGCGGAGATTGCCGAGATGACAGTGCAGGCGGTGGAGCAGGATCGCTTCTACGTCTTTCCGCACGAGAAGATCAAACAGCTGATCCTGGCCCGGGCCCAGGCGGTGCAGGACGAGGCCGACCGCCTTCGATCCCACCGCCGGGCGCTGAATTCCACCCCGCAACGGAGGCCTCCATGAGCCCACCCGACAACGCCGAATGCATCTTCTGCAGGATAATCGCCGGGGAGGTGCCCGCGGCCGTGATTTTCGAGGACGACACGCTGATCTCGTTCTGCGATGCATTTCCCGCCGGCGAAGGCCACGCGCTGGTGATCCCCAAGGACCATCACCGGGACATCTTCGAAATGCCGGAGGACCAGGTGGCCGCCGTCGGCAGGGCGGTGAAGCGTCTTGCCGAAGCCCAGCGAAAGGCCCTGGAACCGGATGGGGTGATGGTGACGCAGTTCAACGGCGCCGCCGCCGGACAGACGGTGTTCCACTACCATGTCCATTGCGTGCCCCGCTGGGCGGGCACGCCGCTGGTCCTGCACGGCCGCGAACAGGCATCGGCGGAAGCGATGGCGGCCATGGCCGAGCGCATCCGCGCGGCGCTGGCGTGAACACCCCGCGTCTTGCGAGGCGGCTTTCGGGCCACCACTGTTGCTAGTCACTCAGGAAGCTCACCAGGCAAATAGGGTTGGACCATCATGCAAACACTGAAACTGGATATCGTCTCCGACGTGGTGTGCCCCTGGTGCATCATCGGCCACAAGCGCCTGGAGATCGCCATGGATGAGCTCAGGAACGAGATGCGTTTCGAAATCGACTGGCATCCGTTCGAACTCAATCCCGACATGCCTCCGGAAGGCGAGAACATTGTCGACCACGTCATCCGCAAATACGGCATTACCGAGGAGGATTCGGAACGCAACCGGACCATGCTCGCGGGGATCGGCCGGGGCTTGGGGTTCGCCTTCAACATCAGCCCCGAACGGCGTATCTACAACACTTTCGATGCCCATCGCGTACTGCATTGGGCGCGGGAGCAGGGGCGCCAGCAGGCGCTGAACATGGAGTTGTTCCGGGAGTATTTCACCGAGGGCAACAATCCCTCCGACCCGGAGGTCTTGCGGCGGGCCGCGGGCTCCGTCTCCCTGGATGCCGACGAGGCCGCCGCCATCGCTGCCTCGGATCGCTACGCCGACGCCGTGCGGGCGGAGGAACGCATCTACCAGGACGCCGGAATCAGCGCCGTGCCGACCTTCATCGTCAACGAACGTTATATGATCTCCGGGGCTCAGGAACCGGAGATGCTCGTCAAAGCCTTCCGGCAGATCGTCCAGGAAGTCGCCTGAGTCCCGTTCGCGCCGCCTCGGTAACGCGCTCGCCGGCTCCCGGGGCCGCTGAGGCCTGGCAAGATTTCCCAATGAGGTGAGTAACCATGGCAGATCCCGTCGAAGTGTATCGCGGCAGCGTGAATACCTGGGAAACGGACATGATGGGCCACCTGAATGTCCAGTTTTACGTGGACAAGGCCGGCGACGGCCTGGTCGGCCTGGCCAGCCATTTGGGGTTGGGGCCGGCCTACACGCGCGAGGCCGACATCCGGCTCTGGGTCCGCGACCACCATATCCGCTTTCTGCGCGAGCAACGGCCCGGCGCGCCGCTGACCATCGTGGCGGGCGTGCTGGAGGCCGACAGCGGCCACCTGCGGATCTATGAAGAGATGCGCAACACCGCCAGCGGCGAGGTGGCCGCCACCTTCGTGGCCGACGTTGTTCTGTTGGATTCGCGTACCCGGGAGCCCGTCGCTGTGCGGGAACACGCACGCGAGGCCGCCGCGCGGTTCATGGTGGAGCTGCCCCAACACGCCCAGCCGCGAGGCCTCGTTCTGGCCGAGCCCCGGCCCGCCCCGGATCTGCACGAAGCCGAGACCAACGGCATGGTGCGCACCTACATGGCCACCGTGAAGGATGCCATGTGCGATCCGGACGGCTACATGGCCACCCGCGCCTACATGGGCGTGGTCTCCGACGCCGTGCCCAACCTGTTGGCCGAGACCCGCCGGGAGGATCGTTCCCGGACAGGCGTTGGCGGCGCCGCCCTGGAGTACCGCTTTGTCTACCGCCAGGCGCCGCGCCCCGGCGATTTGCTGGTTCTTCACACGGGCATCAAGGACATCGGCAACAAGGCCTACACCTTCTGCCACTGGATGTTCGACGTCAGCACCGGGCAGGCGGTGGCCACCGCCGAGGCCGTGGCCGTGGCGCTGGATCTGGAACAGCGCAAGGCCGTCGCCATCCCGGACGGGTTGCGGGAGTCCTTGGAGCGCATCGTGGTGCCCGGGCTCGGCGTCTGAGGCCCCGGACGCTCGAAGCTACGGAACCCGGCGGGCTTCAATTGGAATAAGAGCCCACCGCAGGCGAGGGAGATCGTGCAATGGGCGAGGACCGCGAAGGTGTCCGGCCACGGGTGGTAATCGTGGGCGGCGGGTTTGGAGGCCTGGCGGCCGCACATCTATTTCCTGATCGGCGTGCGTGCGCCGCTGTTGGTGGCCGTGCAGTGGCTTTGGTCCTACCTGACCTTCGGCAAGGGCGCCCGTTTGATTTCCGGGGCCGGGGATGGTCCCGAAGGGATCGGACCGGAAAAACTTGACGAATCCTCCTGTACGGGCGAACTTTAACCGGAGACGACGCGAGCCCCACGGCGGAAACGGGTTTGAAGGGCAGCCGCCCGACAGGCCCCCCAACCGGGAGGACCACGCCATGACGCACCTCGCCGCCGTTAGTATTGCCGCCACTGTTGCCGTGATTTTCGGCATGGTCGCGATCCACTTCGCCCGCCAAAGGGCATTGAACCCCTCCGTGCTCGGCCACTGGCGCAATCAGCCAGTCACTCCCCTCAGTCCGGACGAGCTTGCCGGGCTTCACAACTGGCATCACCGCTTGGGCGGTTTGTTCCTGCTGGCATTGGGATATCTGGGACTGCTGGGCTTCATCAATCTCTACACCCGCGCCGGCGGCACGCCGTTCTGGTCCGTGGCGGACTATTCGGTGCTGGCGCTGATCGCGGCCGTGGTGGCGGTGCAGTTCTCCGGTACCTGCCCCCGTTGCGGATACCATATTGGCCTGGGTTCCCGGCTCATGCTCCCCGGCAGTTGCGAACGCTGCGGCGTCGAGTTCCGCTCGCCGGGCGACGGCCCGCAGCACAGTCACTGACTCCCCGGGCCTGGGCCGCTCCCGAGCCCGGGCCCGCCTTCCACGCACTCTCCCAGGGCATCGGGCTCGCGCTCGCGGCCCAAGGCGATTCGCGCCGTCCTGAACCGGATTTATCAGGGATTCCCCTAGAAGAAACTACGCGAAACCCCGAGACGCCTTTGCGCCCGTCGCTGATCGGAATCCGCCCTCGGGTATGCCTATACTTCCAGGCACTAAGAGGTCAGGCCGTTGGCGTAGCGCGGTATCCCGCGGGCGATTGTCGCGCTTCCGGCGAGGAGCAGTTTCACCGGGTGCGCCCTTAAATGGCTGCTTTTGGGGGCGTTCCCACTGAGCCGGCATCAAGGCGGGGGCTTGGTGTTCGCCGTGCTCTCGCTTCCGTGATCGCCGTCACGACCCACCGGCCGTTCCCATGGATCGTCACGCCTCTGTCTGACGAGGGAATTCCACTGAACCACAACTGAACCACATAAGAGCCCAGGAGAACGCCATGGCCAAGGTTGAGAATCACAGGGACCCGAGCGGGGAAAAGCGCGGAATCGTGGAGCGGCAGAGCGAGAATCTCGGCGATGTCGATGGGGGTGGGCCGGGTGCCGCTATCGGGGAATCCACCTCCACCCTGTTGATCGAACTGGTGGCCCATCTCCGGGAAAACCGGACCCAGCTTCGCGAGGAATGGGCGGAGCGCATCACCAAGGCCAAGCTGCTGACGGCCATGACCGAAGCGGAGGTCTTTACGGAGGCCACCGCGGTCTACGATCAGTACGTGGAGGCGCTTGAGACGGGTACCTTCGAAGCCCTCCAGGCCTACGCCCGAAACCTTTCCGAACGAATCATTCCCCGAGGCGTGGAAACGGACGAAGTAGTGGGCATCGTGCTGTTGCTGCGCGACGTGCTGGCCCGCTCGCTGTTTGCCAAATACCAGAACGACTTCGCCAAGTTGAATCGAATTCTGGACGCCTACGAGCCGGCGGCAAACCGCATCGCCAATACCGTGGCCGTGGGTTTCGTGCAGGAGCGCGAACGTATCATCCGCGATCAGCAGGAGGCCATCCGCGAGCTGTCCACGCCGGTGCTTCAGGTGCGCGAACGCCTGCTGATTCTCCCCATGATCGGCGTCATCGACCCCCAACGCGCCCGGCAGATGACCGAGCAGCTTCTCCACGGCATCCGCGCCACCCGCGCCCGGGTGGTGGTGGTGGATTTGACCGGCGTGGCCGCCATGGACTCGAATATCGCGAACCACTTGGTCCAGACCGTGGAAGCCTCGCGCCTGCTGGGTGCCGACATCATCGTCACGGGTCTCTCTCCCGAAAGCGCCCAGACGCTGGTCAACATCGGTGTGGATCTCGGCAAGATGTATACGGTGGGTGACCTCCAGGGCGGCATCGAGGAAGCCGAAAGGCTGTTGGGGTATCATGTCGTGCAAAGCGCGGCCGACGATGCACCTCACTCGTAACTCATTGATCTAGCGACGGGCCGAGCTGTGGACGTACCTATCCTAAAACAGGGCGACGTACTCATTGCCACTGTGCAGGCGGCTCTGACGGATGAAGGAATCACCCAACTGAGGGACAGACTGGTCCAACAAGTAAAAGGCTACCGTACGCGCGGCGTCATCGTCGATGTCACCGCGCTGGACGTTCTGGATTCGTTCGCATCCCGCACTTTGCGAGACCTCAGCTACATGGTCAGGCTGCGGGGCGCGCGAACGGTAATCGTTGGTATACAACCGGATGTGGCATTCGCCATGGTGCAACTCGGGGTAACGCTCGAGGATATACCGACCGCCCTGGATCTGGAGGAGGGATTGTCGTACCTGACTGCCAGCCACGATGGGGCTCCAACACTGAGGGGTCGCTCCGATGGCACGAAGCACGCGTGAAGAGCGTGTCGCAATCAATGGTCCGGACGATATCGTAACAGCACGCCAGCAGGGTCGGGCCTGGGCTGTGCTGCTTGGCTTCACCTCCAGCGAGTCCACACTGATCGCCACCGCGATTTCCGAGTTGGTTCGGAATATTCTGATCTACGCCGGACAAGGCGAAATCATTTTCTCCCCCTATTACCTGCCCGGTCAGTGTGGCTTGCAGATCACGGCCCGGGACAGCGGTCCCGGAATTCCCGATGTAGAAACCGCCCTTCGCAAGGGCTACTCCACGGCGGGCGGATTGGGCCTGGGGCTGCCCGGCGTGCGCCGGGTCATGGACGAATTCAAGGTCGTCTCCGGCATGGGCAAGGGAACAACGGTAACGGTAAGGAAGTGTCGAAAATGAGCGGCCGGCTGATCGAATGGGGCGTGGCTCAGCGCCCCTTCGCCAATGCCCCGGAGGGCGGGGATCTTCACGTCCTGCACGTAGCCGAGCGCCACGCGCTGGCGGGCGTCGTCGACGGCTTGGGCCACGGGCTCCATGCGGCGACGGCGGCGAAGGTGGCTGCGGAGGCGATTGACGCGAGCCCGAACGATTCCCTGGAGTCGTTGTTTGCCGGCGTACACGAGCGCCTTCGCGACACACGCGGCGCCGTAATGACCTTGCTCCGGTTCGACGCCGAGACCCACACCGTGAACTGGCTGGGCGTGGGCGATGTGCGTGCCGTGTTGCGCCGCGCGAACCCGGTCGCCGCCGCGCCCATCTATTCGGATCTGGTTCTGCGAGCCGGCATCGTCGGCTTGGAACCCCTACCGCCGCTGGCGGCGGCCACGGTATCCGTCAGACCCGGCGATACGTTGGTGGTGGCGACGGACGGTGTGGACCGGGACTTCATGCGGGACATACCTTGCAGCGGGGATCTCCAGGTTCTGGCAGAGCGATTGTTGGCGCAGTACGGATACGAGACGGATGATTCGCTGGTGCTCGCGGTGCGTTATCGAGGGGATTGATCGGTGACCGGCGACGACCTGGCCCAACTGCGAGACGACTACCGCGCCGGCTTTGAGCAGTATTGTTCAGGAAAGGCCGAGAAAGGCCTGCTCCGCGCCTACGAACTCGGCCGCCACGCCCTGGGGCGGTCGTTGGGCATCCTGGATGTGACGGCCCTGCATCACGATGTGCTCAACGCGTCCCTGGAGGACTGCTCCAGTTGCGGGGAGGCCCACGAGCGAGTGCGGGCGGCGGCGGAATTCCTGGCCGAAGCGCTATCACCCTTCGAAATGAGCCATCGCGCCGTGGACGAGGCCAATACCACCTTGCAGAACCTCAATCAGATCCTGGAGGAGGAAGCCCGCCGAATCGGCTATGCTCTGCATGACGAAGCGGGCGCCCTTCTGGCCTCCGCCGGTGTGGCGGTGGCCCGGGCGAGCCGAAATCTGTCCGATGCCGAGCGGGAGCGGCTTACCGAGGCCCGGCGCATGATCGAGCAGATCGGGGAGCAACTGCGCGAGTACTCCCATGAGCTTCGCCCCCCGTTGCTGGATGACGAGGGCCTGACGGCGGCCTTGGCCGATCTGGCCCGCAGCGTGGGTCGGCGCACCGGGATGGACATCCGGGTGCGGGGGCGGATTCGCCAGCGACTCCCTTGGGAAACGGAAGTGGCCATTTACCGCGTGGCCCAGGAAGCCCTCAACAATGCCGCCCGCCATGCCGGCGCCACGTCGGTGACCATTGGGCTCGGCCGCCGCGCCGGCCGGCTTTGGTGCGTGATCGCCGACAACGGCGTCGGCTTCGATGTGAATGCGACTCTGGCCGATCGGGAGCGGCGCGGCCTCGGGTTGATGGGTATGCGGGAGCGGATCAATGCGGTGGGCGGCGTGTTGGCGATCCGTTCCGCCCCGCGGGAGGGAACCAGTGTGGATGTGCACCTGCCGTTGGAGGCAATCAAATGACAGCTCGCATTCTCCTTGCGGATGACCACATGATCTTTCGGCAGGGCCTCAGGGCGCTGCTGGAGGAAGAGGGCTATGACGTGGTCGGCGAGGCCGCCGACGGCTTGGAGGCCGTGCGCCTGGCGCGAAAACTGGCTCCGGACGTGGCCGTGCTGGATGTCATGATGCCCCGCTGCAACGGCCTCAACGCCGCGCGCAAGCTGCTCAAGGCCTCTCCGGAGACGCGGACCATCCTGTTGACCATGTACAAGCAGGATCACTACGTGATCGAGGCCCTGCAGGCCGGGGCCCGCGGCTACGTTCTCAAGACCCAGGCTTCCGAGGATCTGACGCGGGCCATCAGGGACGCCCTGGCAGGGTCCGTCTACCTGAGCCCCGGAGTGGCCCATGTGCTGGTGGATGCCTATCTGAACAACAGCGCGGTGCCGCCGGACCCGCTCACCGCCCGGGAGCGCGAAGTGCTGCAGTTGATTGCCGAGGGGCGCAAGACCAGCCAGATCGCGGCTGTCCTGGGGGTCAGCATCAAGACCATCGAATCCCACCGCAGCCACATCATGGCCAAACTGGATATCCGCAACACCGCGGGGCTGGTCCGCTACGCCATCCGGCGCGGAGTCATCAGCGCCTAATCCGCCGGGCTATCCGGGATTCCCCTACGCAACATTCCTGGTTCATCCGATGCCGGATTGCTGTCCGAGTCGGATTGGGCCGGCTTTCTTTCGACCCTATCCTGGATTCCAGTGACGATGCGTCAGGGTTCTCCGTCATCCCGAGTCGGCTTCTAGGTCGAAGCAGGGAGCTGCGCGAGGGAGAACCACCACGATTCACTATCCGAGGGCATCCGCCTACAGCGTTTTGGAGGCGCGGTGGCCATCGACAGGCAACGTTCACGCAGCGGGCTCGATGAGCCCGTTGACTGTCTGGAGGACGACGGAATGGCCCGGATCGCATTTGCCGAGCAGAACGGAAGCAACCTCGTTGCAATGAGACGGGGGGAGTTGGCCAAGACCATGCACGAACGGCCCGTGGACCGATTTACCCGCGATTGCCTCATGGATTTGTATGAACACACCACGGACTACGTGACTGTGGCGCGACTCGACGGCCGCGTGGTCTATTTCAATGCCGCCGCCAGGCGAGTACTGGGTTTCGGCCCCGAAGAATCCGTGAATCATTGCCGGATGAAGGACTACCCCTGTCCCGGCAATTTCGACGGCCTGCTTCAATCCGCCGTTCCGGAGATCATCCGCAGCGGCGTGTGGCGCGGCGAAGGTGAGCTGGTCAATCGAGCCGGCGCCAAGACGCCGTTGTCCGTGGTCATGACCGGTCACAAGACGTGGTGGGGCGATCTGGATCTGGTGTGCTGCGTCTGCCGCGACGTTCACGAATACAAAATGCGCGAGGAGCGTCTGCGCGAAGTTGCCAACCACGACCCGGTGACGGGCCTGCCCAACCGCACGGCACTCCAGGACCGCCTGCGCCAGGCCATCGCCTCCGCCCAGCGGTACCGACACATGGTCGGTGTGCTGTTCGTCGATATCGACGACTTCAAGCGCATCAACGACACGGTGGGCCACTGCGAGGCGGACAAGCTGCTTCGCCGAGTCGCCCGACGCCTGAAACGCTGCTTGCGGGAGGCGGATACCGTGGGCCGCTTCGGCGGCGACGAGTTCGTGATCATTCTCAATGAGCTGCGAGCAATGACCGATATCTCTTCCGTGCTGCGTAAGCTCACCCAAGCGTTTCGGAATCCGTTTCTGTCCAGTTCCGACGCCGCTCGGCTGACCTGCAGTATCGGTGTCTCGATATTTCCCAACGACGGGGGCGACGCATCAACGCTGCTCACGGGGGCGGACAAGGCCATGTACCAGGTCAAGGCCTGCGGCAAGAATGGTTATCAGTTCATGGGGGCGGCGGCGAATGACTAAGCAGACGCGGATGCGGTAACGTCGCCACGCCAGCGCATCCGCGGCCCAGGGTTACGCGATGCATCGAGGTCCGCACCGGAGCGTGCGGGGAGCCCACCCCTTGTCTTCACGGATGGAGCCTCGATGCATCGCCTCTTTTCATATTGTGAAAAGCATTTCGGCTGGTGATCTCAGCCGGCCTTTCCGGTACAATTCCACTCCTGATCAAGCCGGTCCCATCGTCCGTTCTATCGGGCCGGCGCCGTTCGTTTTCCAGCCGGCACCGGGCGTTTTCCGCCCGGCGCGCTATGTTTATGAGCACCCTTTGCCGGAATACACGCAATCCACACGGGAGCGAGGCATCTGTCATGACGGAACGTGTTGAGGTCGGCGGCCTGAAGGTCGCGAAAGAACTTTACGATTTGGTGGTGAATGAAGCCGCGCCGGGCACCGGCGTGGACCCCACCGCCTTCTGGAATTCCCTGGGCGAGATCGTGCGCGATATGGCGCCACGCAACCGCGAGCTGCTGGCCAAGCGCGACGATATCCAGGCCAAGATCGATGCCTGGCACAAGGAGCGCAAGGGCCAGCCGCACGACGCCGCCGCCTACAAGGCGTTCCTCCAGGAGATCGGTTATCTCCTGCCCGAGGGCGACGACTTCTCCGTGTCCACCGCCAACGTCGATCCCGAGATCGCCGAGATCCCCGGCCCGCAGCTGGTGGTGCCCGTGCTCAACGCGCGCTTCGCGCTGAACGCCGCCAACGCCCGCTGGGGCAGCCTGTACGACGCGCTCTACGGCACCGACATCATTCCCGAGACCGACGGCGCCGAGAAGGGCAACCGCTACAACCCCACGCGCGGCAAGAAGGTCATGGAATACGCCGGCGGCATCCTCGACGAGATCGCCCCGCTGGCCACCGGCAGCCACAAGGATGCCGGCAAGTACGCCCTGAAGAGCGCCAACGGCCGCAAGGAACTGGCCGTCACCCTGACCGACGGCACCGAGACCGGCCTGGCCGATCCCAAGCAGTTCGTCGGCTACCTGGGCGACGAGCCCTCCGCCATGCTGCTGGTCAACAACGGCCTGCACGTCGAAATCCAGATCGATCCCAGCCATCCCATCGGCAAGGATCACGCCGCCGGCGTGAAGGACGTGGTCCTGGAGTCCGCCGTCACCACCATCCAGGACTGCGAGGATTCCGTCGCCGCCGTGGACGCCGAGGACAAGTGCGGCGTCTACCGCAACTGGCTGGGCCTGATGCGCGGCGACCTGGAGGCCAGCTTCGACAAGGGCGGCCGCACCATGACCCGCAGCCTGCACGCCGACCGCAACTACACCGGCGCCGACGGCAAGGCCTTCAGCCTGCCCGGCCGCAGCCTGATGCTGGTGCGCAACGTCGGTCACCTGATGACCAACCCCGCCGTGCTCGACGCCGAAGGCAACGAAATCCCCGAAGGCATCCTGGACTGCGCCGTCACCGCCCTGATCGCCCTGCATGACCTCAAGGCGCTGGGCAAGCACCGCAACAGCCGCGCCGGCAGCATGTACATCGTCAAGCCCAAGATGCACGGCCCGGAGGAAGTGGCCTTCGCCGACGAGCTGTTCGGCCGCGTCGAGGACGCCCTGGGGCTGGATCGCCATACCCTGAAGATGGGCATCATGGACGAGGAGCGCCGCACCACGGTGAACCTCAAGGAATGCATCCGCGCCGCCCGCGAGCGCGTCGTCTTCATCAACACCGGCTTCCTGGACCGCACCGGCGACGAGATCCACACCAGCATGGAAGCCGGCCCCATGGTGCGCAAGGGCGCCATGAAGGCCCAGCCCTGGATCAAGGCCTACGAGGACTGGAACGTGGACATCGGCCTGGAGTGCGGCCTGCGCGGCCACGCCCAGATCGGCAAGGGCATGTGGGCCATGCCGGACATGATGGCCGACATGATGGAGGCCAAGATCGGCCACCCCATGGCCGGCGCCAACTGCGCCTGGGTGCCGTCCCCCACCGCCGCCACCCTGCACGCCATCCATTACCACCAGGTGAACGTGCTGGATCGTCAGGCCGAGCTGGCCAAGCGCGAGCGCGCCAGCCTGGACGACATCCTCACCCTGCCGCTGCTGGGTGACACCAAGCTCTCCGCCGAAGACATCCAGCAGGAACTGGACAACAACTGCCAGGGCATCCTGGGCTACGTGGTGCGCTGGATCGACCAGCGGCGTGGGCTGCTCCAAGGTCCCGGACATCCACGATGTGGGCCTGATGGAAGACCGCGCCACCCTGCGCATTTCCAGCCAGCACATCGCCAACTGGCTCCATCACGGCATCTGCACCGCCGATCAGGTCACGGAGACCATGAAGCGCATGGCCGAGGTCGTGGACCGCCAGAACGCCGGTGATCCCAACTACCGCAACATGGCGCCGGACTTCGATGACAGCGTCGCCTTCCAGGCCGCCTGCGACCTGGTGTTCAAGGGCCGCGAGCAGCCCAACGGCTACACCGAGCCGGTCCTGCACGCCCGCCGCCGCGAGGCCAAGGCCAAGTTCGGCAGCTGAGCCGCGATCGTCGCCATCGATAGAAAAGCCCGGCCCCGCGCCGGGCTTTTTTGTGAGGAGCGGTCACGCCAACCCCAGCCGTACCCTGCACCTCAACCGTAGGAGCGGCGCTCGCCGCCGCGAACCCCACCAGCCGCCCGCCACCCCGCAGGAGCGGACGCGCCCACCGCGAACCCCGGCGCGCGACCCACAGACCCCGGGGAACCCCCCATCCCCAGCCAGCCCCGCCCATTGAACACCCCCCACCCGCAACGCCATCGTCTCCCTAATCGACGAGTAGCGAACCAACTCCGGAGGCAACCTCGATGTGGACGAACCGCGCCGGAATCGCCGTCCTCTGCGCCGTTGTGGCGGCGACCTGCCCCTCATGCAGCACCGTCGGCGCCGGCTCGCCCGAACCCGACCAAGCGCAATACCCCAGCAAGGAACTGGCCGTCCTCAATCACGGCTACGCGCTGCTCTACAACAAGGCCGCCGAGTTCTCCAAGATCCGCAAGCTGCTCTACGTAAAGATCAACACCGAAGCCGTCGGCAACTTCATTTCCGACCTGGGCGACTACGGCGACACCATTCAGGACAAGCTGGACAGCCTCACCCATCGCTACCCCTCGCTCTCGGTAAAGGACACCGGCCTGCCGAAAATCGAGACCGAAAAGCGCGACGCCGTCTCAAGCTACTATCTGCACCACATGCTCCCCCTGGTCGGCCGCTCCGGCCACGAATTCGACCGAACCCTGCTGCAAACCCAACGCGAAGAACTCAACCAGGCCCGCTTCTACGCCCGCGTCCTGATCAAGCACGAACGCGACGAAAACCGAAAACGCCTGCTCAGCGGCATCCAGAAAAAACTGGACGGCTTCTACGACCGGGTAACAAACCTCCTGGAGAAGAACTACTACGCTGACTCACAGTGATGACAACGCCGCGAAGCGAAAAGCCCGCCCATCTATACTGCCCCTGAGGGGGGAATCCTCCGTCGCCCCCTTGTCATTCCCGCGAAAGCGGGAATCCACAGCCGTTCAACGCCCGGAGCCCGTCCATGCCCCACCTCCAATTCGAACTAAACAAAACCCTGACCGACGAACAAAAGCGCGAACTCGCCACCGAGGCCAAAACACTATTCGCCCGCATCATGGACACCGGAACCGACCACATCGCCACTACCATCCGCGAGTACGGTACCTACAACCTGGACCTGGGCCGAGTCACCGACCACACCAAAGGAGTCGCCCTGGTCAACGCCGACCTGCGCCAAGGCCGCACGCTGGAACAGCGCCGGGATCTGGCCCTGGGCTTCATCGAAATCCTCGAACGGCTGTTCGGCGTGCCCGGCGAGCACATCTACGTAACGTTCACCGAACACAAAGGCGAGGATTTCCATCTGAATGAGCGGTGTCTGACCGACTGGATCGAGGGCGAAGACCCCCTGGCCTAATCGATCCAAATGCGGGGTTGGTTAGCAAAGCGCAACCCACCAATCCGGCGCAGCCGCACTAGCCAACGATCCGAAAAAACCCAAGGTCCATAACGATGTCCACCAAACGCCCCACGGGAACCAAGCCCCTGACGTCACCGTTGGCGCTGCAGTACGACCGTGTCTGAACTTGAGATATCTGTCGTTAAGCGGTGACGTATCTGTTCGCGCGCCCTCCGGTGTGGTCGAGCCGCGGAGGCATGTGGTGGGGAAAGATGGGGGCATGACGGAACATGTTGTTTGTGCTTGTTGGAAGTCATGGATGTCCTGTGAACTTCTTTCAAAGGCATGAAGTCCCGCCTGCGCGGGAACGAGGGGGTGGTTGTTAAGGCAATGGCTCCTTGAGCCCTTGTAGGGTGGGCGAAGCCCACGCGGATCCAAAACCCGACGCGTGGGCTTCGCCCACCCTACATCGGCATGGTCGTGGCGGTTTAGTCCCCTTCCCGCTCGATGCTGCAGCAATGGGGCGAGAGCACGCCCCGCTGTTCGGGTTCTTCGGGGGTGAGAACCGCGCCGGTGATCGGATTCGGCCGGAACGTGGTGCAGCCCTTGAGCCGCAGGTCATAAGCCCGTTCGTAGAGATCCTGGAACGACTCGAAAGGGTAGTCTTCGGGTACGTTGATGGTTTTGGATATGGCGTTGTCCACGAACGGCTGCAAGGCGCCCTCCATGGCCAGGTGGTCCCGTGGGTCAATCCGTTCGGCGGTGCGGAAGGTGTCAGGCAACGGGGTGTCGTCGCCGAAGAGTTCACGGAAGCGTGCGTGGGCGTAGTCCTCCAGGTGGAATTCGGAGGTGCCGCCGTTGCTGTTGAGTATGCGGCGGATGTGGCGCAGGGAGTAGACGGGTTCCACGCCGCTGGAGACGTTGTTGGCCAGCAGGCTGATGGTGCCGGTGGGGGCGATGGCCAGCAGGTGGCTGTTGCGGATGCCGTGCTCGGCGATGGACTCGCGGATATCCGCCGGCAGCCGTTGTACGAAGGGGGCGGCCAAGTGTGCTTCGGTTTCGAGGAAGGGGAAGCTGCCCTTTTCCCGGGCCAGGGCCACGGAGGTGCGGTAGGCGGTGTCGCGGACGGTGCGCATGATCTCGGCGGCGGTCTTCCGGGCGGGTTCGCTGTCGTAGCGCAGGCCCAGCATGATCAGCGCGTCCCCGAGGCCGGTGATGCCCAGGCCGATGCGGCGGGAGCCGCGGGCCTGCTCGGCTTGCCGGGGCAGGGGGAAGCGGGAGGCGTCGATGACGTTGTCCAGCAGGCGGGTGCCGACGGCGGCGGTGGCCCTGATGCCGTCCCAGTCCAGCCGGGCCTGGTCGCTGAACGGCGCTTCCACGAAGCGCGTGAGATTTATGGAGCCCAGGTCGCAGGCGCCGTAGGGCGGCAGGGGGATTTCGCCGCAGGGGTTGGTGGCGCTGATGCGTTCGCGGTAGCTCAGGTTGTCGGCGGCTCGGATGCGGTCGATGAACAGCACGCCGGGCTCGGCGTAATCGTAGGCGCCGCGGATGATGGCGCGCCACAGGCCGCGGGCGGAGATCCTGCGGTGCACGGTGCACTGGATGGTCTCGCCGGCAGGGCCCCAGTCGCGTTCCACGGTTTCGGCGTCGGGCGGGTCTTCCGCTTGGCGGGGAAAGACCAGGGGCCATTCGTCGTCTGCGCGCACGGCCTCGATCAGGGCGTCGGTGACCAGCACCGAGACGTTGAAGTGGCGCAGTTCCCGGGCCTCACGCTTGGCCTGGATGAATTCCTCGATATCCGGGTGGTCGCAGCGAAGCGTTGCCATCATGGCGCCGCGCCGGGCGCCGGTGGACAGCACGGTGGCGCACATGGCGTCCCACACCCGCATGAACGACACCGGGCCGGAGGCGATGGTGCCGGTGCTGTGGGCGGGCTGGTTGCGCGGGCGCAGGGGCGAGAAGTCGTAGCCCACGCCGCCGCCTTGTTGCATGGTGACGGCGCCTTCCCTGAGGCCGTCGAAGATGCCGTCCATGGAGTCGTTCAGCCGGCCCATGACGAAGCAGTTGAACAGGGTGACGTGGCGGGTGGTGCCGGCGCCCGCCAGGATGCGCCCGCCGGGCAGGAAGCGGAGGCTTTGAAGCGCCTCCAGGAAGGCCCGCTCCCAGTGGGGCCGGTGGGCTTCCGGTTCTACGGCCGCCAGGGCGTGGGCCACCCGCCGCCAGGTGTGCACGGGTTCGGTTTCGCCGTTGGGGGCGTGCTCCCAGCGGTATTTGGTGGCCCAAATATGCCGCGCGATGGGGCTCAGGCCGACCTTGTCGACGGGCGTATCCACGGTAGAGCCTCCGAAACCGGGCGATACTCTGAGAGTTAGCCCAAAGCCCCGCGAATACAAGGCCACCCAGGTCTCAGAAGTAGTAGCCCACGTTCAGGTTGTATCGGTGGTGCCACTGCTTGTCGCCGCTGCCGGCGGCCAGGCCATCGGTGAAGGCCGGGGACAGGAACGGATGGTTCCTCCCGTAGCCGAAATCGACATAGATCAGGAAATGGCCGGCGGCGACGGATGCGCCCAGCACGTTTTCCTCGCTGCGCGCGAAATCCGAGGGGCCCTTAACCAGGCGGCTGTAGTCGTCGTAGAAGGTGATGTGATCCACGTAGTGCCAGGCCACCGGCAGCGTGTAGCTCACTCCGGCCACGTACAACGTACCCCGGGCCGCCGCGCGGTAGGGGAAGTCGTAGGCGCCGCGGATCACCACGTCCTCGCTCTGGCCCGGCGGATTGTGGAGGTAGTAGCGATAGCGGATGGCTTCGAGCTTCGTGCCCCAGCGGCCATAGCTGCCTCTCAGATGAACGCCCACCGCGTATTGATGGCCGTTCTTGTCGGTGTCTTCGTTGTGGACCTGGGCCCACTGCGCGGACAGCCCGATTTCGGTGCTGCTGGATTGGGCATGTTGCAGGGTGTAGGCGAGCCGGGCGTTGAGCTGGTTGCGCTGCTCGTTGTGCACGCCCAGGCCCTCCACCACGTCGTAGGTGTAGCGGGCGCTGTCCTCGCTCTCCCCCCGGTAATTGCCGCCATCGCGCGGGTAGGCCGCCAGCCGCAGGTCCCAGGGACCGGACTGGCTTACGTACTTGACCCCCAGCGCGTAGCTGTCCTCCAGGCCCAGGTAGTAGGGCAGTTGCAGGAACCAGTTGTGGGAGGCGTAGGGGAGGATGCCGAAAGGGACTTTGCTTACACCCGCCTCAACCTTGTGGTTCTTGTCGAAGCGGTAGCCGATCCAGCCGTGATGGAGAAAGTGGGTCATGTGCCCACCTTCGTAATGGTAATAGCGGTATTGGGCGGAGCCGATCCAGGGGTCCGCGGAGAGCTTCAAACCCAGGGCGGCTGTATCGAAATCCAATTGCCCGCCGTGCCGATAGTGCTTGTTCCAGTCCTTGTAGACGTAGTTGTAGCGCAGCATTCCGGTCAGCTTGAGGGGCGGGTCGGAGCTGGCCGCCTTTGTGGGCAGGCAGGTGGCGAGAGTCGCGGCGGCCGCCGCCAGGGCAATGCCGCGGCATAACCAGGCGCGGGGCGTCTTGGCGGCGCTCGGCGCCGCCCGGCTGAGCGTTCGCTTCATGCAGCGTCTCCTTGTTCGTCAGAGGGGCCTCTCTGTCGACGGAGGCGGGGATTGTTGTCGTTCGAGCAGGCGGGCCGGAATGCGCAACAGCCAGCCTCCCGCTCCACTTTGAACAGACCGCAGCATTGGCTGTGAGGGCGGTCGCCGCCGCTTGCAACCGTTGCATCCCGTTGGCAGCGGCCCGAGATACCCCCTATCCTGGGCCCGACAACAGGTTTGGACGGGGGAACCCATGGAGCGGCTTCGCGAGTATCTGCGCCGCATCGACGGCCGTGGCTACAAGGCCTACAAGGACATCAAGGGGACCTATCGCTTCCCGGAATTCACGTTGTTCGTGGACCACGTTCAGGCGGACCCTTTCGCCGCGCCCTCGCGCCTGCGGGTGCGCATCCCGGCTGAGACGGCGGCTCTGCCGGATTCCTGCCGCCGCAGCCCGGCGCGATCCGTCGCCGCGCGGGACTTCATTGCCCGTGCCTTCCGTGCGGCGGGCAAGACTGCGCCGGAACTGTCCATCGACGCAGGGCTTCAGAGCGTTCTGGATCGGACCGCCGTGCTGTTTCCGGAGGGCGATGTCGAGATTCGGTTTCGGGTGGAACTGCCCGGGCGGGGGCGGACCATCCTCGGTCGCCGCGCCGACGAGCTTCTCTGCCGGCAACTCCCGGAGATTGTCTCCGCCGTGACGGCCCGCGGCCTGGACTTGGCCCGGCTTGAAGCGCATTGCGCGGCAGTGGAGGATCAACAGGCCCTGCGCGATCAACTGGCAGCAAAAGGCCTGGTGGCCTTCGTGGGCGACGGCGCCGTCCTGCCCCGCCGCTCCGGCATCGACGACCGCCCTTTGGCCGACGGAATCCCGTTTTCCGCCCCGGCAAGCCTGCGGGTGGAACTGGAGGCGCCCAATGCGGGCGCGGTCACCGGCCTGGGCATCCCCGAAGGCATCACCCTGATCGTGGGCGGCGGCTTCCACGGAAAATCCACCCTGCTTAACGCCCTCATGCTGGGCGTCTACGACCACAAACCGGGTGACGGCCGCGAGCGCGTGGTGACCCGACCGGATGCCGTGAAGATCCGCGCCGAGGACGGCCGCACGGTGCACGCCGTGGATCTCTCGCCGTTCATCAATCATCTGCCCTACGGCAAACGCACCGACTGCTTCGATACCGAACTGGCCTCGGGTTCCACCAGCCAGGCCGCCGCCCTGCAGGAGGCCTTGGAGTCGGGTGCGCAAACGTTGCTGGTGGATGAGGACACCTCCGCCACCAATTTCATGATCCGCGACGAGCGCATGCAGGCGCTGGTTGCCAAGGAACACGAACCGATTACCCCCTTCATCGACCGCATTCATGAGCTGCGGGACGTGCTGGATGTATCCACCGTGCTCGTCATGGGCGGCTCCGGCGATTACTTCGAACACGCCGATACCGTTATCCAGATGCAGGACTACCAGCCCCTGGATGTCACCGCCGAGGCCCTGCGCATCGCCGAAACCCACCGCAGCGGCCGTCAAGTGGAATCGGGTCGTCCCCTGCGCCCGCCGGTCCCGCGCCGGGTCCGGGTTGGATCGCTGGACCCGACCGCCGGTAAAGGCCGCCGCCGGATCAAGGTCCGCGGCGTGGATACACTCGTGTTCGGACGCAGCGACGTGGATCTGCGCGCGGTGGAGCAATTGGCGGATTCGTCTCAGCTGCGCACGGCGGGGGTGCTGCTGGCGCGGTTGGCGGAGGACGAACACGGTTTGGTCAACCCGGTGGAGTGGTTGGCGCGGCACGTCGACGCCGCTTGGGATGACATTGCGTACGCGCCGGACGGGGATTTGGCCCGGCCGCGGTTGGCGGAGGTGATGGCGGCGTTGAATCGGTTGCGGGGGGCGGTGTTTGAGGCTGGGGGGTGAGAGGGTGTGTGCGCCTTCGTCGCACGGATTGGTGGGTTACGCTTCGCTAACCCACCCTACATCTAAGGGCACTTGCCTTGAATTTGGTGCCTCTTAAGCCCCGTTGATGGCGCCGAGCACGGGTGCAAATGAAGGGCTGAGCCCTTTAGGGGCGGGCAATGGATTGTTGGGCCCACCGCCTTCATTTGGGCCCGCGCACAGGGAACCCGAAGGGCGACATCCCCGGGTGCCTTTTCTTTGGGTTACGTTTCTTTCGGGCAAGCAAAGAAAGGTAACTCGTCGCAGGGGCGCGAAAGCCCCGCCTAATTCATCGCCGCGCAGCGGCACGAGCCCATCTAACCTAATGTAGGGTGGGTTAGCGAAGCGTAACCCACCAATCCGGCGAAGCCGCAACGTCCCAACAACCTTTGCAACGTTGCGGCAACAACCCCATGCCGGAGACAATATCCTGCTGAAACCAATCAGGTACCGCACCATGAGCCAGAGCATCGACACCGGATTGATCGACAAGGCGTGGGCCGAGTCCATCGTGCCGCGTCTGCAGGACTACATCCGCATCCCCAACAAATCGCCGCACTTCGATCCCCAGTGGGCCGAGCATGGCTACATGGATCAGGCCGTGGGCTTGGCGGAGGACTGGTGTCGGGAGCAGCCGCTGGGGGACATGACCGTCGAGGTGGTGCGGCTTGAGGGGCGCACGCCGGTGTTGCTGCTGGAGATTCCCGGGACGCTGCCGGGTACCGTGCTGCTCTACGGTCACCTGGACAAGCAGCCGGAGATGACCGGCTGGGATGCCGACCTCGGGCCCTGGGAGCCGGTGCTGCGCGACGACCGCCTGTACGGGCGAGGTGGTGCCGACGACGGTTACGCCGTGTTTGCATCCGTTACCGCCGTGCGCGCGCTCCAGGAGGCGGGTATCGAGCACCCGCGTTGTGTGGTGCTGATCGAATGCTGCGAGGAAAGCGGCAGCTACGATCTGCCGCATTACATCGAAGCGCTGCGCGAGCGCATCGGTTCTCCCGATCTCGTGGTCTGCCTGGATTCGGGCTGCGGCAACTACGATCAGCTCTGGTGCACCACATCCCTGCGTGGCGTGGCCGCGGGCACGCTCAGCGCCGAAGTGCTCAGCGAAGGCGTGCATTCGGGGGACGCCAGCGGCGTCGTGCCCTCCAGTTTCCGGGTGCTGCGGATCTTGCTGGACCGCCTGGAGCAGGCGGAGACCGGGCGTATACTGCCGGATGTCTTCTATGCGGATGTGCCCGACATGCGACGGGATCAGGCTGCCGAGGCGGCCCGGGTGCTTGGCGGCGCCGTATACGACAAGTTTCCCTTCGAGCCGGGCGTTCGTCCCATGGATGACGATCCCGCCGAGCTGGTGCTGAACCGCACCTGGCGTCCGGCCCTGTCCATCACCGGCGCCCAGGGTCTGCCGCCGCTGGAGAGCGCCGGCAACGTGCTGCGCCCCGGCACGGCCTTGAAGCTGTCGTTGCGTTTGCCGCCCACGGTGGATGCCGAGCGGGCCACGGAGGCCCTGCGCCTTCTGCTGGAGCGCGATCCGCCCTACGGCGCCCGCGTGCGCTTTCGCGGTGAACAGTCTTCCAGCGGCTGGGAGGCGCCGCCGCTCACGGACTGGCTGGCGGAGTCGGTGGAGCAGGCCTCCCAGCGCCATTTCGGTGCCGGCGCGGTATACATGGGCGAGGGCGGCACCATTCCCTTCATGGGCATGCTGGCCGAGCGCTTCCCGGAGGCCCAATTCCTGATCACCGGGGTATTGGGGCCGCACTCCAACGCCCACGGTCCCAACGAATTCCTGCATATCCCCACCGCGCGGCGGCTCACTGCCTGCGTGGCCGACGTGATCGCGGCCCAGGGCCGCCAAAGGAACCATGGATGAAGGCGGATCTACCGTTCAACTCGATCTACCGCCACGGCTTCGCCCGCGTCGCGGTGGCCATCCCGCCCGTACGGGTGGCGGACCCGGACTACAACGTGGAACAGACCCTGGCCCTGGCCCAGCAGGCCTCCAAGGCCAATGCCGCCGTGGCTCTGTTCCCGGAGCTGGGGCTTTCCGCCTACAGCAACGAGGACCTGTTCCATCAGGACGCCCTGCTGGATGCCGTTCGGGCCGGGCTGACGAGGCTGGTGGATGCCAGCGTGCATCTGGCGCCGGTGCTGCTGGTGGGTGCGCCGCTGCGCTTCGAGGGGCGGTTGTTCAACTGCGCGGTGGCCATCTACGGCGGCCGGATTCTGGGCGTCACGCCCAAGACCTACCTGCCCAACTACCGTGAGTTCTACGAAAAGCGCCAGTTCACCTCCGCCCGGGATGCGGTGGTGCGTGAGGTCACCCTATGCGGCCAAACCGTGCCCTTCGGCAACGACCTGATCTACGAGGCCGCCAACCTGCCGGGCCTGGCCATCCACACCGAGATCTGCGAGGACGCCTGGGTGCCCGTGCCGCCCAGCACCTACGCCGCCCTGGCCGGCGCCACGGTGCTGGCGAACCTTTCGGCCAGCAACATCACCATCGGCAAGGCGGACTACCGGCGGGATCTGTGCGCGGCCCAGTCGGGCAAGTGCATCGCCGCCTATCTGTATTCCGCCGCCGGCCCGGGAGAGTCCACCACGGACCTGGCCTGGGACGGCCACGCCCTGATCTACGAAAACGACGAATTCCTGGCCGAATCGGAACGCTTCCCCACCGACGCCCAGATGATCCTGGCGGATGTGGACCTGGAGCGCTTGGCCCAGGACCGCATGCGTACCACCAGTTTCAACGACGCCGCCGGCGAGCACCGGGAGCTGCTGCGCGGCCTGCGCCGCGTCCGCTTCGATTTCGCCATCCCCCAGGGGGAGGTGCCCCTGGAGCGGCATGTGGAGCGCTTCCCCTACGTGCCCAGCGATACCGCCAAACGCGACGAGCGCTGCTTCGAGGCCTACAACATCCAGGTCCACGGCCTGATGAAGCGCCTGCAAAGCACCGGCATCGAGCGCATCGTCATCGGCGTATCCGGCGGTCTGGATTCCACCCATGCCCTGATCGTCGCCGCCCGCACCATGGACCGCCTGGGTCTGCCCCGGGAGAACATCCTCGCCTACACCATGCCCGGCTTCGCCACCAGCGACGTGACCCTGGCCAACGCCCGTGGGCTCATGGAATCCCTGGGCGTCACGGCCCAGGAGCTGGATATCCGCCCGTCCTGCATGCAGATGCTCAAGGACATCGGCCATCCCTTCGTGGACGGCGAGCCGGAATACGACGTCACCTTCGAAAACGTCCAGGCCGGCGAGCGCACCTCGCACCTGTTCCGCCTCGCCAATCACCACAACGGCCTGGTGCTCGGTACCGGCGACCTCAGCGAACTGGCCCTGGGCTGGACCACCTACGGCGTGGGCGACCACATGTCCCACTACAACGTCAACGCTTCGGTGCCCAAGACCTTGATCCAGCACCTGATCCGCTGGGTGATCCAGACCAGCCAGTTCGACCAGCGCACCAGCGACTTGTTGCAGTCCGTGCTGGATACCGAGATCTCTCCGGAGTTGGTGCCGGACGACAACGGTAACAGCGGAAGACCCGCCCAGAGCACCGAGCAGAAGATCGGCCCCTACGAACTGCAGGACTTCAACCTCTACTACATCACCCGCTACGGCTTCCGCCCCAGCAAGGTCGCCTTCCTGGCCTTCGCCGCCTGGTCCGACCGCAAGCACGGGGGTTGGCCGGAGGGATTGGCCGAGGACAAGCGCAATCAGTACGACCGCGCCACCATCAAGCACTGGCTGGATGTATTCCTGTTCCGCTTCTTCAAGATCAGCCAGTTCAAGCGCAGCTGCGTCCCCAACAGCCCCAAGGTCGGTTCCGGCGGCTCGCTCTCGCCCCGTGGCGACTGGCGCGCGCCCTCGGATTCCGAGGCCACCGTGTGGCTGCAGGAGCTGCGCGACAACGTACCCGACTGAATAGACCCCGGAGGCAATATGGCCACCGCACGAAACTTCCGTGAAATCTGCGACGACCACGGTCATGGCATCTACGCCATCGACACCGACTACATGCGCCCGCGCCTGGACGCCGCCCACCTGATCGTGCGCAACGGCCGCGCCGCCTTCGTGGATACCGGCACGGCCCTGTCCGTGCCCAATCTGCTCACCGCCCTGGAGGGCGTGGGCGTGCCCCGGGAAGCGGTGGACTACGTGCTGGTCACCCACGTGCATCTTGACCACGCCGGCGGCGCCGGTGCCCTGCTGCGCGAACTGCCCAACGCCCGCATGGTGGTCCACCCCCGCGGTGCGCCCCACATGGTGGATCCTGCGAAACTGGAGGCCGGCACCATCCAGGTCTACGGCGAAGAGAGCTACCGGGAGCAATACGGCGAAATGGTGCCGGCCGACGAGGATCGGGTGATCGAAGCCGAGGACGGCCAGCGCCTGCGGCTGGGTGAGTCCGAGCTGGAGTTGATCTTTACCCCCGGCCATGCCCTGCATCATTACTGCGTGGTGGACCCGGACGCCCAGGCCGTGTTCGCCGGCGACACCTTCGGCGTGTCCTACCGGGAGCTGGACACCGATCAGGGCCCGTTCATCATGGCCGCCACCACGCCCGTGCACTTCGATCCCGAAGCGCTCAAGGCCTCCATCGACCGCATCATGAGTTACCGGCCCCGGGATATTTACCTGACCCACTACAGCCGGATCACCGCCACCCCGGCCCTGGCCGCGGAGCTCAAGCAGGACGTGGACGGCGTGGCGGAAATCGCGCTCAAGTGCGGGGAGCGCAACGATGAGAATCCGCATGGCTGCATTGTCTCCGAACTCCGCGACTACTATGCCGAGCGGTTGCGGCGGCATGGCTCCACGCTCAGCCAGGAGCGGGTGGATGAGATCATCGGCATGGATACGGATTTGAATGCGCAGGGGTTGGCGGTTTGGTTGAAGCGGTTGAGGGCCGGGTAGGGGTTGTTGCGGCTTCGCCGGATTGTCGGGTTACGCTTCGCTAATCCGACCTACGGTCTTTGTGCCGCTTGCGGCTGTTGAATTGGGTGGGGCTTTCGCGCCCCTGCGACGAGTCATTTTCTTTGCTTGTCCAAAGCAAAACGGACCCAAAAGCAAACGGGCAGCCCGGACGATGTACGCCCTTCGGGTTCACCTGTGCGCGGGCGCGGAAATGAAGGCGGTGGGCCTACAGCACGTCCGTGTGCTGGAGGCCCACGCGGGCAATCCATTGCCCGCCCCCTAAGGGGCTCGGACCATCATTTGCACCCGTGCTCGGCGCCATAACGGGGTAATCAAGAGGTGCCAAGCGGCACAGGTACGATGCCATTAATGTAGGGTGGGTAGAGCGCAGCGCAACCCACCAACCCCCGTGCGCCGAAGGCGCACACAACATCTATTCCTCCGGCGGCGTCGGCCGCACCAGAATCTCGTTCACATCCACGTGCCGCGGCTGGCTCACCGCATACATCACCGCCTGGGCGATATCCTCCGCCTTGAGCACCCCCGGCTTCGGCTCGTCGAAGAACGGCGTATCCACCATGCCCGGTTCGATCAGCGTCACCCGCATGCCGCTGCCGCGGATTTCCTCGCGCACGCCATAGCCGATGGCGGTCACGGCCCACTTTGTGGCGCTGTAGAAGGAGCCCGGTATGGTCACCCGCCCGGCGGCGGAGCCGGTGAGCAGCAGGTGGCCCTTGCTCTTTTTCAGGTGCTCGAGGGTGTAGCGCAGGGTCAGGGCGGCGCCGTAGACATTGGTCATCAGTGTGTCTTTCCACTGATCGGGATCGGCGCCAGAGAAGCCGCCGGGGCCGCTGCCGGTGCCGGCGTTGGCGAAGACCACGTCCAATTGGCCGAACCGCTCCACCGCGGTGGCCACCATGCGCTGCTGATCCTCTTGAGAGGTGACATCGCACGCGACGGTCAGCACCTGTTCGCGCCCGCCCAGTTCCTGGGCAAGTTTCTCCAACTTATCTTGGGAGCGCGCGGCCAGAACCAGGCGATAGCCGGCATCCGCCGCGGCTCGGGCGGTGGCGGCGCCGATGCCGCTGGATGCGCCGGTGATGAGGAAGACCTTGTCGTTCACGGTGGGGCTCCTTGCGTGGGAATTTGTTGTGGGAGGTTGGGGCGCCAGGAGCTATTGCAAACCGCGGGATGGGTGCTGCCCAAAGCCTGGATTATAGAAAATGCTTGTTCAACACTAACCTGTCATTCCCGCGAAAGCGGGAATCCATGCCCTTGAAAAGATTGGATTCCCGCTTTCGCGGGAATGACGACATGGTGTCGCCGGTCTGATTCGTGACACCCTCGGCGGCGGCAGGGGGATTCCTTCGTGTCGCCTTTAAGGACATCAACCCACCACCCGATTCCGCCCGCCCTTCTTCGCCCGGTACAACGCCTGATCCGCCGCCTTGATGACGTCTTCGGGTTTGCGCAGCTCGCCGCCGCGCTCGGCGACACCGATGCTCACGGTGACCGACACACGGCCATCGCCCCGCCCACCGCCCCGGCGGGATTTCCCCTGCCGGCTTTTGGCGGGCCGATCCTTGGCGCGCAGGGTCATGCGGTAGTCCGCAATGTCCTCCCGCAGCGCCTCCAGATGGTCTATGGCGTATTCGGCGTCGCGCCGGGGAAAGACCACCGTGAATTCCTCCCCGCCGTAGCGGTAGGCCCGGCCGCCGCCGCCCACGTGGCGCAGGTGTCGGGCCACCATGCGCAGGACCTGGTCGCCCACGTCGTGGCCGTAGGTGTCGTTGAAGCGCTTGAAGTGATCCACGTCCACCATGGCCAGGGTGTAGCGGCGGCCCAGGGTGGCGAGGCGTTCGTTCAGGGCGCGGCGGCCGGGCAGGCCGGTGAGTTCGTCGCGGTAGGCGAGTTGGTGGGCGTGCTGCAGCGTGGCGACGATCAGGGGCAGCAGGCCGGCGGCGGCGAAAAGCGCGTTGGCGTGGGGACTGCCGCGGAGCATGAACAGCCATGCCGCAGCGGTGCCCAGCAGAGCGCCTTCCAACGGGCCGGGGCGGGCGGCGGTGACGGCCGCGGTGAGGGCGGTTGCGGCAAGCACCAGGGTGGCGGCGCCTCGACCATGCCCGGCAAGCGCCGCGGCCCCGGGGAGGCCGGGAACGCGATTCCATAGTGCCGATCCAACGCCGGGATGAACGGCCAGCCCCGCGAGGCCGAGGGCTTCGACAGCCAGAACGACCCAGAACCAGAGGAAAGGCCGGCTGAACGGCGGCCGGACCGGGCTGATCGCCAGCAGCGCGATGTTCACGGCAACGGCGGCGGCCACGCCGGCGGTGAGATCGCCCGGAAGGGTGCCCGTTTGGATCAGCCAGAACGCCGAGCCCAGGATCAGACCGGCGGCGCCGGGTTTGGAGCGGCCCGCCAGCAGGCCCACCACCACGGCGCCCGACGGCGGCGGCGTAAGGCAGGTACGTGAGGCATGCCAAAGGCCGCGGGACAATTCATCCCGCAGCACGGTCGCCAGGAGCAGGGCGATGGCAAGGGCCGCAGCCGGAAAGGCCAGCGGCGGCGCCCAATCGTGTGAAGTAGGATCGCAAGTCGCTATGCTGTTGTTGTTGTGATGATCCCTGCTAACTTGCGCGGTTCCGATTCGGCGCGCAACCCCGAAAACGGCGGAAGGTGCGGTTCAATGGCTGATTCCATCGAATGGCTTCGCGGTCAGATCCGCGAGTATCCGAAACTTCCCCGTGGACGGCGTGGTATATGGCGACATCACGCCGCTGGTTCGCAATCCGAAAGCGTTGCGGGCGACGGTGCATGAAATGGTGCATCCCTTCGTCGGCGACCAGCTCACCGCCGTGGTGGGCATGGAGGCGCGGGGCTCCCTTCGGGCGGTTTTCCAGGCGGCCGTCTGCCGTGTTGCGCTTGCTTGACCTAGCCCGGCTAGGCCTGCGCAACCGCGCCTAGCAGCTAACCGTCTGGAAAACCGCTATAAGGGTCAAATAATGCGACGTACTACCCTAGCGGCCTGGGAGCTTGGGCTGGGTTTTGTGCCGCTACGAAAGCCCGGGAAACTGCCTTACGATGTGCACAGCATTTCCTACGACCCGGAATACGGTTCCGCGGGACTGGAACTGCACATCGATGCCTTGACCAGCGATGACCGTGTGCTGGTCGTGGATGACGTACTGGCCACGGGCGGAACGGCCGCCGCCAGCTGCGAGCTGATCGAAAAGGCCGGTGCCGTGGTCGCCGCCTGTTCGTTCGTGTTGGAATTGGACGCCTTGGGCGGTCGCAAGCGCCTTGATTCGTACCACGTGCATTCGCTGTTGCACTACTGAGAAGAGAGCATGTCCGAGGATTCCGAGGCCGTCGCGGCCTTTCCGCCGGTTCCCCTGCTGCCGTCCTGGCTGCAGCCGGCCCGTTTTGTGGAGGCCTGGCGGGCGATCGATCGCGAAGCGGCCGAGGAACGGGCGACCCATCCCGGCGTGGATCGCCGCCCCATCGTGACGCTGCTGGTGGCCGCCGTCTGCCTGCTGGCCATCAACTACCTGCGGCTGCAATCGAGCTTCCACGCCGCGTTGGATGATCTGTCGCGCTGGTTCGGGTGGGGGCACGGCGGGCTCTATGGCGAGCTCATGCGCGGGGGCTACGGCCCCTTGGCCAGTTACATCTGGTGGGGGATTTGGCACGTGGTGTTCTACGTGCTTGTGCCGGTGGCGGTGATCAAGCTGGTGTTTCGCGACCGGGTCGTGAACTACGGACTGCGGCTCGGGGATCTGCGGCAACACTATTTCGGCTACATCCTGCTGGCCACGCCCATCCTGTTCTTCGTGGTCCTGGCAAGTTTCCGTCAGGACTTTCTGAACGAGTATCCCTTCTACCGCCTGGCCTACCGGAGCTGGGCGGATCTCCTGGCCTGGGAGGCCATCTATCTGCTGCAGTTCGCTTGCCTGGAGTTCTTCTTCCGCGGGTTCCTGCTGTTTCCGCTGAAGCGGGCCTTCGGCGCCAATGCGGTGCTGGTCATGTGCCTACCGTATCTGATGATCCACTTCCCCAAGCCCTGGCTGGAGGCGACCGGTGCCATCCTCTTCGGCCTGTTTCTGGGCGTGCTGGCGCTGCGCAACCGGTCCATCTGGGGCGGCGTGGCGGTGCACGTCAGCGTGGCCGCGAGCATGGATATCGCGGCGCTGATACAAGGCCCCGGCCTGCCGCATCACTGGCTGCCCTGAACCATGCCCGACCATCAGACCAATGTGACCCTGATCGGCATGCCCGGTGCGGGCAAGACCACCGTGGGCCAAGCGTTGGCCGGGTTGCTGGGTTGGCATTTCCTGGACACCGACCATCTGATGGAGTCGGAGCAGAATCGGCCGCTGCGCGACATCATGGAGTCCGAAGGCCTGGAAGGGTTTCGCCGGCTGGAAAACGATCTTGTGGCCGGCCTCCGGTGTACCCATACCGTGATCGCCACCGGCGGATCGGTGGTCTACGGCGAGCAAGCCATGTCGCGGCTGCGAGAGCTGGGCCCGGTGTTCTACCTGGAAGCGCCGCTGGCGGTGCTGGCCGAGCGGGTGACGGACATTCCCGGGCGGGGCATGGTCATCCGCCCGGATCAGAGCTTCGCCCATTTGTTCGAGGAGCGCTGCCCGCTGTATCGGCGGTTCGCGAACCGCGTGGTCGAAATCGCCGGTAAAACACCGCGCCAGATCGCCGGGGAGATCGAGCGCATGCTTCAGGAAGAGTGGCTTCGAGCCGAGCCCCGGGGAGGTCGCCGGGATGGGAGTGATTAAGCCGGTCCTGCTGGTGCACGGCGGCGCGGGCCAGATTGCCGGAGAGCGCATCGACGCCTGTCAGGCGGGCTGCCGTGAGGCCGCCCGTATCGGGTGGAAAATGCTGTGCGACGGAGCCAGCGCCCTGGATGCCGTGGCCGCGTCCGTGGAAGCCCTGGAGAACAATCCGGAATTCAACGCCGGCTACGGCGCCGTGCTCAACCGCCTGGGCGAGGCCCAACTGGACGCTTCCCTGATGGACGGCGAGACACTGGCCGCCGGCGCCGTGGCCAATGTGCGCCGAGTCCGCAATCCCATTTTGCTGGCCCGCCGTGTGTTGGAGGAAAGCCGGCACGTGATGCTGGTGGGCGAGGGTGCGGAAAGCTTCGCCGAGTTGGCGGGCATGCCGATGTGCAGCCCCGCCGATCTGATTGCGGAACGCCAGTCCCGGCGCTGGAACGCCGCCCACGGCACGGTTGGCTGCGTGGCCCTGGATAGCCACGGCCATCTCGCAGCGGGCACCTCGACCGGCGGCCAGTTCGATGCCTTCCCGGGGCGCGTGGGGGATTCCGCCCTGATCGGCAGCGGCACGTACGCCAACGCCAGCGCGGCCGTGTCATGCACCGGCCTGGGCGAGTCCATCATCCGCTGCGCGTTGGCCCACGAGGCTTGTTCACTCGCCACGCGAGGCGACGAACCGGAGAAGGTGGCGAAACGATGCGTGGCGGGCCTGGAGGCGCGCATCGGCGGTGACGCGGGATTGATCATGGTGGACCGGTTCGGCCGCTACGGCGTGGCCCGGAATACGGCCCATATGCCGGTGTGTGCCGTGGACGGTTTCGGCAAGGAAACCATGTTCGTTTGACCGGAGGCGAGGGCGGGTCGTTGCTGCCCGCCAATAAAGGGGCGGCACCGATGGCCCGCCTTAATGACTCCCGGCATGGGCCGGTCGTTCAGAGCGCGTTGAAAGATCAGCACCCGGCTGTTGCGTTCATCGGTAACGAACAATTGGGTGCCTTTTGCGTAGACGCCTGTTGGACTGTAAAGGGTTCTCGCGGTCGGGTCGGAATCCACGATGCCGTCCTGGTTGTCGTCGTTCTTGGTATTGTGGACAAAGTCGCCTTGGCCGATTACGACGTCGGCCGGCGCGCCGTTGCCGGTCGGGAGCTGGTTGTAGATCAGCACCCGGTTGTCGAGTAGTCGGCAACAAACAGTTGGCCGTTCAGAACAAATGCGGAAATGGGATAGTTTAGGCTGGAGGCCGTCGGGGAAGCGGCCGCAGAGTTGCTGGCAAAATCGCTTTGGCCGAGAACGATGTCTGCCGGCTGGAAATTGCCGGTGGGCATGCTGTTCCAGATCAACACTCTGTTGTTGCCGGAGTCCGCAACGATCAGCCTCGTGCCATCGCTCCACACCCCCCTGGGGTGGTTCAGTGTCCGAGCCGTCGGTGCGCCGTCGTCGGTCCCATTCTGGTCATCGTCGTTTCGAGTGGCGTGGTTGAAATCATTTTGGCCCAACACAATGCTGGCCGGCGGATTGTCCGCGGCGGGGGTGCCGTTGTAGATCAGCACGCGGTTATTGTCCGCATCCACCACGATAATCTGGCTGCTGGTAATGGCGGCGCTGCTCGGATGATTTAATCCCGTTCTTGATGTGGCACAGGTGTTGGTGGTGGCATCCGTTTGGCCGATAACCAGTTGGGTCGACGTTGCCGTGTCGCTATAGACAACGCGGCAGTTGCCGTAGTCGACCCCCAGGATTCTCTCCTCCATCAATCGCCAGATCTACGGGCGCGGACGCGCTTCCCATAGTGATGCCACCGGTATTGACCGTGGTGGTTGTGAAGTCCGGTTGGCCGAAGGCCGTGTTGCGGCCGGATTGTTGGTATCGGGGATGCCGTTGAACACCAAGATCCGATTGTTGTTGGTGTCGGCAATGTAGAGGAGTCCATCCGGCGTCACGATAGCCCGGCCAAATGGATAGGAAAGCGTGTTCGCGTCGGCGCCGCCGCCTTGGTTCGACAGGCCGCTGGTGAAATAGGATTGGCCGATGACCACGTTGGCCGACTGGAAGTTGTTGAACTGCAGGTAGCTGACCGATCCCGAGCCGCCGCTGCTGGTCGAGCTGCTGCTCGTGGAGCTACTGCTGGTGCTACTACTGCTGGTGGAACGCTGCTGGTGGAGCTGCTGCTGGAACTGCTACTGCTACTGCCGGTGGACCCGCCACCGCTGCTACTGCTGGAAGTGCTGCCGTCGGTGGAGCCGCTGCTGCTGGAGCCGCCGCCCCCTCCGCCGCCGCAGCCCGATAGTCCCACGGCCAAGGAGAGCGTAACGGCTAAAAACATCGTGCTGCGAATCATGAGAGATCTTCCGTGTTGAGGATTGGTGTGCGAAGCGGAAAGCCGCGGACCCTGCCGAGGTCCGAGTTCGTTTCGGCTAGTCGCGGCATTGTCGTGGGGAGCTCGGAAGTAAACATCCCCAGGTCTTGGGACTGAGCGCATCTCCCCAGCTTCTTGCTATATTTTCAGTTTCCGACTGCGGTTACGCGCGCCGTGGCGACAACAAGAATCCACAAGGAGGCGGGGCGGTGGGGTATATCACCCGCGGGATAAAGAAGGCCGAGGCCGGGATTCAGCAACTATGCTGCCTGGGGCTGGATAGCGAGACGCTGATTCCCGCCGTTTTGGCGGAGTTGCATCACTACGTCCCTTCGTATGCCAACATCTTCTTCTGGTGCAACGACGATGCCGAGTTCGTCAATATGTATGACGAGCGTCCCGACGCCTCCGAGTTGCTGCCGCTCTATTTCAGCGAGTTCTACAACCGGGACGAGTTGAATGTCGTCGTGGGCTGGAAGCAGTTTGTCCGCAAGAGCATCCAGGCGATGGATTTCGATGCCCTCTTGACGGTACGCCGGCGGAATTTTCTGGGGCACGCGTTCTACAACGAGTTCCTGCGCAAGCTGAAGTTCTTCTGGGGCCTGCATATGGTGGTGTGCGAAGGCGACCGGCGGCCGGGTGCCTTGGTGATGCACCGGGGTCAGGACGACAAGCCGTTTTCCCAGGACGAAGTCCGGCGCCTGAACCGGATATCGTCATTCCTCGCGCACGCGGCGCAGGCCTCCGGGGAGAAGCGCTATTCCTGGGTGGATAGTGAAGATCGGGGCATGATCATCGCGACGGTGGACGGGAAGGTGGAGTGGCTTTCCCAGCGAGCCCGGCAGTTGCTGTTCCTGGCACGCAACAAGCGGTGGCCGGAGATAGCCTGAGATCGTGGGACGGTTCGCTGTTGCCGGGGCCGGTGCGGCGGATTTGCGAACGTTTGGGGCGTATCGACGCTGATGAAGGCGCCGATCAGCCGCCAGTGTGGTACACACGCAATCCGTGGGGGCGGTTCTGTTTTCGGGCGCACTGGCTGGAGCCGGGCCTGCAGGGGGACGGGCGGGTCAGCATCACGATCGATCATCAGGAGCCACTCCCCCTTCGACTATTCAGGAAGATCAGGAATCTGCCGCTGACAGGCCGGGAGGTTCAAGTCGGGATGATGATGTCGCAGGGCGCGTCATATGGGGAAATCGCAAGCGCGCTGGGCATTTCCGAGCATACTGCCATAACCCACAGTCGGAAAATCTATCAAAAGGCCGACGTGCACAATCGCACGGAACTGGTATCCAAATTGCTGTGGCAATAGGAAGCGCTATCGCGGCCCCGCCGCGGAAGCAAAGACCCAGCGTTCACCATAGGAAGGCACCGTGACGATCCGGTCCTCGACCCCCTCGAAGTGGTGCCCCAGCCGCCGCCTGATCTCCGCCCGCAGTTCAGGCTGGTGTTCGCTGCAGCACTGCATGCTGAACACGCCGTCGTTGCGCAGATGTCGAGCCACCTTGCCGAAGATCTCCTCCATGAATTCGCTTCGGGATTGATCCTCGCGCACCGGGTCCATGGTCAGATCGTAGATGATGGCGTCGTAGCGCCGGGGGTTGTCCAGGTAGGCGAAAGCGTCGCCGATAATCAGGTCCGCTTCATCGCGTTCGAACACATCGGCGCACAGGGCCGGCAGGTATTCCCGGGACAGCTCGACCACCTTTTCGTCGATGTCCACCATGGTGGCGTGGGCGGCGCCTTCCTCCACCACGGTTTTCAGCACGCCGCCATCGCCCCCGCCCAGGATCAACACCTCACCCAGGCTATCGGCCTCCACCAGGGGGCGCACCATGGCCTCGTTGTAGCTGTGGTCGCTCTCGGCGATCTGCAGGTCTTCGTCCAGGTACAGGATGCGCCCGTAGTCCGGGTCTTCGGCGATGACGATGTGCTGGTATTCCGAGTAGGTGTCTTTCAGCACCTCTTGGCCCTTGGCCTCGTATTCGGGCAGGGCTGTGGTGGCTTCTGCCGACACGGCGTGTCCCCCCTGATTCAAGATCGAAGGCCCACACTAGGTGTGCGGAAAACGGGCATGTTAACAAATCGTTGTTGGGGTCGATTGGCCCCCCTCTCCCTGGCCCTCTCCCGCCAAGGGGAGAGGGGACTCTTCGGCCAGACTTTGGCAAAAGTAGCCTTCTTGCCCCCCTCGCCCCTGGCGGGAGAGGGGGTGGATGGGTTACACAAATGACGGTATGGGCAAGGAGGATATGCCCATGACTAGGAAAGAGATTTGAAAATTGGATCTGAAGATGCAGTTGATTGAGGAGTGGCTGAGGGGAGAGAGAGGTGTGAGAGAGCTGTCTAGAGGTTATGGGCTCTCTCGCAAGAGAGTCTACAAGTGGATTGGTCGGTATCAGGAGGAAGGCGATGGCGGGCTGCAGGAGAGACTCCGAGACTCGCACCATTGCGAGCATGCGGTGGCCACGGAGGTGGTAGAGCAGATTGTGGCGACGAAGAGGGCTCATCTCAGCTTCGGTCCCAAGAAGGTGATGGACTACTGCGCACGAGGCAGCCGCAGGTGAGCTGGCAGGCAGACATCACGGTCTGGGAGATACTCAAGGCAGTGGGTCTGGTCGAGAAGAGGCGACACAAGAGGCCTTACGAGCCAGACGAGCAACGCTTTGAGCTGGGAGATCGCAACAATGAAATGTGGAGTGTGGACTACAAGGGGCAGTACGAGGGAAAAGGCTGGTGCTGGTGTTATCGGCTGACGCTGACGGACAACGACAGTCGTTACCTGCTGGGCTGTCATGGGGTGAGTGAGACAGACTATGAGCAGGAGAAGAGAGTTTAGGAATGGGTGTTTCGTGAGCAAGGTCTGACGCAGGGGATTTAGTCGGATAACGGCTAGAGGTTTGACAGAGGTAAGGAAGGGGGGCTGACGAGGTAGTAGAAATGGTGGATAGAGATGGGTATAAGGGTACACGGCACAAAACGGGCTATGAGTACGGAGAACGACAGACATGAGAGGATGCACGGCTCACTGAATCGCGTCATTGGTCGGCGGATGCGCGGGGGGAGCTTGGTGCAGCAACAGCTCGGCTTACAAGCGTTCCGTGAGGAGAACAACGCACAGCGCAGTCAAGAAGCACAGAGAAGGCGAACAAAGGCAAGCGTCTATCAGCCCTCACAGCGTGCGAACTCGCCGGTGTTGCGGCCGATTGAATACCAGGTGGATCAGTCGGTGCGCAACGTACGCGACAACGGCGAGATCAAGTGGAGAGGACAACTGATCTACCTCAGTGAGCTGTTAGAGAAGCACGGCGTGGGCTTGCGCGAAGTTGAGCATGACCGTGTGGAATCCGATACAGCTTGCATCTGCTAGGTCACATCAACGTTAAAACCGCACGACTGGAGCACGCATGCCACTGGCATGCGGTGGAGAGGTGTAACCCAGGAGAGGGGGATAAACAAAAATAAAAATTGGCAACGTCCGCACATTCCCCGTGCGCAACACCCCTCTAATCCGCTACAATCCCGCACGTTCTTTCGGGTATTTTCGCTGCCGTCTTGGCGGCCCGCCGGTGCCAGCGCGCGCCGGCCTTTCTTGGGGGAAGTCCTTGGCCCTGGCCCAATTCGCCGTTGTCCTGGCTTTGTGTTCCGCCGCCTTCGGGCTGCTGGCGGACACCTGGCCCCGGACGGCGAAATATCTGGGTTTCCTCCTGCTGGGCCTGAGCGGCGCCGCCTCCGTGGCCGCCGGTGTTCAGGCGGTGCTGGCCGGCTCCGTCCAGCTCGACATCCTTCCCCTGGGGTTGCCCTGGCTGACTGGCATCTGCGGCTGGATTCCCTGGCCGGGTTCTTTCTCGGTGTCGTGGGCCTGGGCTGCGTGGCGGTTGCGTTCTACGGGCCGGGCTACGTGCGCGAGTTCGCGCACGGCCGCCAGCCCATGGCCGTGCTGGGGGTGTTCACGGGCCTGTTCGTGGCCGGGATGCAGCTCGTTGTGTTGGCCGACGATGCCTTCGCCTTCATGGTGGCCTGGGAGTTGATGTCCCTGGCCAGCTATTTCCTGGTGACCTTCCAGCACCGTCAGGCCGCCAACCGGCGCGCGGGCTTCATCTACCTGTTGATGGCCGAGATCGGGGCGCTGGCGATCCTGCTGGCCTTCGGCGTGCTGGCCGGCACCCACGGCAATTTCACCTTCGACGCCATGCGTCATGCGCATCCCGCGCTGCTATGGGGCAGCATTGCCTTCGCCCTGGCGCTGGTGGGTTTCGGGATGAAGGCCGGGCTGGTTCCGCTGCACGTCTGGCTGCCGGAAGCCCATCCCGTGGCGCCGTCGCATATATCCGCGTTGATGAGCGGCGTGATGCTCAAGGTGGCGATCTACGGCCTGATCCGTTTTGTGTTCGACCTGCTCGGCGCCGTGTATTGGGGCTGGGGCGTTGCCCTGCTCCTGGTGGGTGCGGTCAGCGCCCTCTACGGAATCCTTTTCGCCCTGGTTCAGACCGATCTCAAGCGGATGCTGGCCTACAGCTCGGTGGAGAACGTGGGCATCATCGCCATGGCACTGGGCCTGGCGCTGGTGTTCCAAGGGGTGGGCCGTCCGGTGCTGGCGTCGTTGGCGTTGATCGCCGCCCTGTATCACGCTCTGAATCATTCGGTGTTCAAATCGCTGCTGTTCCTGGGCGCGGGCGCTGTGCTCCAGCGCAGCCACGAGCGTGATCTGGACCGGATGGGCGGGCTGATCCGCCGCATGCCGCAGACGGCGGCCCTGTTCCTGGTGGGTGCGGTCAGCATCTCCGCGCTGCCGCCGTTCAACGGCTTCGTGTCGGAGTGGCTGCTGTTCCAGGCCTCGCTGCAGGCGCCGGTGCTGCATAGCGGCGTGCTGCGCTCCGTGATTCCCGTCATCGCGGCGATGCTGGCGCTCACCGGCGCGTTGGCGGTGGCCTGTTTCGTCAATGCTTACGGCATCGGTTTCCTCGGCCAGCCGCGGACGCGACATGTGGCCCACGCCCGGGAGGTGGACTGGGGCATGCGAATCGCCATGGGACTGCTGGCGGTGCTGTGTCTGACTCTGGGCGTGGCGCCGACCTATGTCATTGCGGCGCTGGGTCGGGTGACCTCCCTGCTGGTGGGCGCGGACCTGAATGGGCTGGGCGGTTCCTGGCTGCATCTGGTGCCCGTATCCAGTCAGACGGCCTCCTACTCGGCACCTCTGGTGGTGATCGGCCTGCTGCTGGCCTGGGGCCTGATCTGGCTGCTGCTGCACCCGCGCGGGCGCCGGGCGGTACGCCGGGACGCGCCCTGGGATTGCGGTTTCGGCCCGCTGTCCGCCCGCATGCAATACACCTCCCAGGCCTTTTCCCAGCCGCCGCGCCGGGTGTTCGGCCTGGTCTATGACGTGCAGGAGCAGGTGGAGGAAACACGCGACCCGGCCGCGGAACTGCGGGTCCAGTCCATCAAGCATCAGCTCAACATCCGCGACCGGGTCTGGAACTGGGGCTATCTACCGGTGGCCCGCTGGCTGCAGACGGCGGCGCGGCTGGTGGGGCGCAGCCAGACCGGCCACATTCGCGCCTACCTGAGTTATTCCTTTGTCACGTTGCTGTTCCTGTTGTGGTGGATTACATGAACGGCTGGGCGCTGGCGGCGGCGGAAACTATCCTGTTCCTGGCGCTGGGTCCGCTGCTGGCGGGCTGGGTGAAGGCGCTGAAGTGCCTGCTGCAGAACCGTCGGCCGCCGTCGCTGCTCCAGCCCTACCGCAATCTGGCCAAGCTGTTCCGCAAACAGGTGGTGGTGGCCGAGCAGGCCTCCTGGATCTTCCGGGCCACGCCTTACATCGTGTTCGCCGCCATGGCGGTGGCCGCGGCGGTGGTGCCGCTGATCGCCGTGCGCCTGCCCACCGCCGGGATGGCGGACGTCATCGTGCTGGTGGGATTGTTCGCCCTGGCCCGGTTTTTCCTGGCCCTGGCCGGTCTGGATATCGGCACCACCTTCGGCGGCATGGGCTCCTCGCGGGAGGTGATGATCGCCTCCCTGGCCGAGCCGGCCATGCTCATGGCGGTATTCACGCTGACCATGACCGCCGCCAGCACCAACCTGTCGGTGGCCATGCAGCACATCCTGGACGCCGGGCTGGTGCTGAGGCCGTCGTTCATCTTCGCGCTGCTGGCGCTGCTTCTGGTGGCGGTGGCGGAGAATGCGCGTATCCCGGTGGACAATCCGGCCACCCACCTGGAGCTGACCATGGTCCACGAGGCCATGATCCTGGAATACAGCGGCCGGCATCTGGCGCTGCTGGAATGGGCTTCCCAGCTCAAGCTGGTGATCTACGCCGCGCTGATCGCCAATGTGTTTTTCCCCTGGGGGCTGGCCTTGAACATGTCGCCCGAAGCGCTGGCCTACGGTCTGGGCAGCACGCTGCTGAAGCTGGCCGTGCTGGGTGCGGTGCTGGCCTTGGCGGAGACGCTGCTGGCGAAGATGCGCCTGTTCCGGGTGCCGCAGTTTCTGAATCTGGCCTTTCTGCTGGCGCTGATCGGCATGCTCAGCCACGTGATTCTGGAGGTGGGCTCGTGATGGAGCAGATGCTCTGACCATGCAATTCGCAAACCTCAGCCTGTTCGAGCAGGCCGTCATGGTGATGGCGGCGATGATCCTGTTCACCTCGTTTCTGCTGCTGGCCAGCCAGCGGCTGGTGGTGCTGATCCGTATCTTCGCCTGGCAGGGTGTGCTGCTGGCGCTGGTCACGGCGCTGGTGGCCTATGTATCCAACCGACATCATCTCTACATCTCGGCACTGCTTACTCTGGGGCTGAAGGCGCTGCTGATTCCGTGGATGCTGCACCGGCTCGTGCACCGTTTCGGTATCCAGAACTTCGCCGAATCCATGGTGCAGCCGGCGCTACTGCTGCTGGGCGGCGCCGGGCTGGTGGTGTTCAGCTACTACGTGGCTCTCCCCATCGAGACCTTGTCCACCGCGGTGACCCGCAACACCATCGCCGTGAGTCTGGCCGTTGTCCTGCTGTCGCTGTTGCTGATCATCACCCGGCGCAAGGCCGTGAGCCAGGTGATCGGTTTCATGTCGCTGGAGAACGGCCTGTTCTTCGCCGCCGTGGCTTCGACCTTCGGCATGCCCATGGTGGTGGAGCTGGGCGTGGCCTTCGACGTGCTGGTGGCCGCCATCCTGTTCGGCGTGTTCTTCTTCCAGATCCGCGCCAGTTTCGATTCCCTGGATACCGACCGGCTGACCCGCCTGCGGGAGGTGGATTAGTGGTCTCGCTCTGGCTGACGCTGGCCGTTCCGCTGCTGGCCGTGCTGCTGCTGGCGGCCTTTGGTGATCGCGCTTGGGCTGGGCGGTTCAACAGCCTCTGCGCATCGGCCACTTTTGTGGCCGCCCTGGCCATGGCCGGCGACGTGCTGCGGACGGGCTCGTTCACCACGGCGCATCAGCTCTTTTACGTCGATACCTTCAACGTCTACCTGATTCTGCTCACGGCCTTCGTGGGCATGACCACCGCCTGGTTCTCCCGGCCCTACATGGATCACGAAGTGGACAGCGGCCGGGTTACGGCCGTGCGCATGCGCTTCTACCACGCCATGTATCAGGCCTTCATCCTGTCCATGCTGGTGGCGCTGTCGACCAATAACCTGGGCTTGCTGTGGGTGGCCATGGAGGCGGCGACTCTGGCCACGGTGCTGCTGGTCAGTCTGTACCGCACACCCGAGGCGGTGGAGGCGGCCTGGAAGTATTTCGTGCTCTGCGGCGTGGGCATCGCCCAGGCGCTGTTCGGCACGGTGCTGCTCAATTTTGCCGCCGAGCCGGTGGTGCAGGACAAATCCCAGGCCCTGCTGTGGAGTACGCTGCACGGCGTGGCCACCCATTTGGACCCCACCGTGATGGGCCTGGCCTTCGTGTTCATGATGGTGGGCTATGGCACCAAGGTGGGCCTGGTGCCGCTGCACAACTGGCTGCCGGACGCCCACTCCGAGGGCCCCACGCCGGTCTCGGCGGTGCTGTCCGGGCTGCTGCTGAACGTGGCCTTGTACGCCCTGGTGCGCCTGAAGATGCTGGTGGACCTGTCGCTGTCCGGCGGTGGCGGCGCCGCCGGGCCGCACTTGGCCGGCCAGTTGATGATGGGCTTCGGCCTGCTCAGTTTCGTGTCGGCGGGGCTGTTCCTGCACCGCCAGCGTGACATCAAGCGCTTGTTCAGTTATTCCTCCATCGAGCACATGGGGCTGATGACCTTCGGCTTCGGCCTGGGCGGGCCGCTGGCCACCTTCGCCGCGCTGTTGCACATGACGGTTCACTCGCTGACGAAGTCCGCCATCTTCGTCACCGTGGGCCATGCCTCCCATATCGCCGGCACCCAGGTCATGGACAAGATCCGCGGCTTGATCGCCACCCAGCCGCTGGTGGGCTGGGGGCTGCTGCTGGGTACGGCGGCCATCGCCGGTTTCCCGCCCTTCGGCGTATTCGCCAGTGAGTTCCTGCTGCTCAGCGCCACCATGAAGAGCATCCCCTGGCTCACCGTGCCGCTGCTGGTCGGGCTGGCGGTCGCCTTCGCCGGGCTGTTCCGGCATGTCCAGCCCATGGTCTTCGGCGAGGTGCCCGAGGGGCAGAGCGCCGTGCGCGCCAGCATGTTGCCGGTGGTGCTGCACCTCATCCTGGTGCTGTGGCTGGGTCTGGCCATCCCGGGCCCGCTTGCCCACTGGTTTGACGCCGCGACCCGGCTGATCGCGGGGCAGGGGGCGCTATGACCGGCCAGCGGCAACCCTTCGACTGGTGGAGCGGCTTCCTGCAGCGCTTGCAGGCTCAGGATGTCCGTGCCGAAGAGGCAGGACCCGTACCGCCGGCGCGCGTGGTTCAGGTCTATCCGCGGGATTGGGCGGAGCTGATGCGCCTGGCCCGGGAGTGGGGCATGCGCTGGTGCGCCAAATGGGCGGATCCGGCGGACGACGGTTTCCAGGTCGCCGCCTGCCTGGAGCACGGCGGCGATTACATGCTCGTCCGCGCCCTGGTGCCCCTGGATGAACCCATCCTGCCCTCCGATGCCGGGATCTATCCCGCCGCCGACCGGATGGAGCGCCACATCCACGATCTCACAGGAGTGGATTTTGCCGCTCAGCCCGACGGGCGCCGCTGGACCCGCCATCAGGCCTGGCCGGCGGATCGGTTCCCGCTGCGCCGGGATTATCCCCCGGCCGGCGAAAGCACCGATCCCGTGCCGCCAGATGCGGACTATCCGTTCCTGCGTGCCCAGGGCAGCGGCGTCTGCGAGATCCCCGTGGGGCCGATCCACGCCGGCATCATCGAGCCCGGCCATTTCCGCTTCCAGGCCGTGGGCGAGACGGTGCTGAACCTGGAAGAGCGCCTGGGCTACACCCACAAGGGCACCGAAAAGGTGGCCGAGGGCCGGGATGCCGCCGGTCTGGCCCGGCTGGCCGGGCGGGTCTCCGGCGACACCACCGTGGCCCACACCTGGGCCGCCTGCATGGCCATGGAGCGCGCCGCCGGTATCGAAGTCCCGCCGCGGGCGCTGTGGCTGCGGGCGCTGATGGCCGAGCGCGAGCGGGTCGCCAATCATCTGGGCGACATCGGCGCCATCTGCAACGACGTCGGCTTCGCCTTCGCTCAATACCAGTTCAGCCGCCTGCGCGAACAATGGCAGCGGGTCAGCGCCGCCGCCTTCGGTCATCGGCTGATGATGGATCGTATCGTGCCCGGCGGCGTGGCCGTGGACCTCACCCCCGAAGAAGGCGACCGGCAAGCTGCCCAGGTGGCGGAAATCCGTACCGAAGTTGAATACCTCATGACCGTGCTGCGCGACCAGGAATCCCTGCAGGATCGCTTGGTCACCACCGGCATCCTGCCTCCGGACATCGCCCGCAGCCTGGGTTGCCTGGGCTACGTGGGCCGGGCCAGCGGCCACGCCTTCGACCTGCGAAGGCACGCAGCCTACCCTCCCTATGACGGTTTCGAAGTGCCCGTGCCGGTCTACACCGAAGGGGACGTGGCCGCGCGGTTACAGGTGCGCGTGGACGAACTGCTGACCAGTTTGGGCCTGATCGAGCGAATCTTGTTGGGATTGCCGACCGGCGATATTGCGGCGCCTTGGACGCCTCCGTCCACCGCCGTCGCCGGCCTTGGTTTGGTGGAAGGCTGGCGCGGCGAAATCCTGGCCTACGTCCGCTTTGGCACGGACGGCGCCATCGCCCGCTACTTCCCCCGCGACCCCAGTTGGATGAACTGGCCCGCGCTGGAGCACCTGCTCCGCGGCAACATCGTCCCGGACTTTCCGGTGTGCAACAAATCGGTCAACGGCAGCTACTCCGGCGTGGATTTGTGACGAGGAGATAAACCGTGCTGCGAATGCTCAACAAGATCCGAACCGTGGGCGTCATCACCGAGCCGCTGCCCGAGCAGATGGAATCGGCCTTGAGTGAGACCGGCGAGCGCCTGCGCAAGGAAATCGGCCGCCGCTTCGCCGGCAGCCTCGCCATTCGCGCCGTGGACGCCGGTTCGTGCAACGGCTGCGAACTGGAGATCCACGCCCTCAACAACGCCTACTACGACATCGAACGCTTCGGCGTGCACTTCGTCGCCTCCCCCCGCCATGCCGACATGCTGCTGGTCACCGGCCCCGTCTCCAAACACATGGAAGCCGCCCTGCGGCGCGTCTACGACGCCACGCCCGATCCCAAACTGGTGGTGGCCGTGGGCGAATGCGGCGCCACCGGCGGCGAGTTCGCCGGCTGCTACGCCACCTGCGGAGGCGTGAGCAACGTGCTGCCGGTGGATGCCGTCATCCCTGGTTGCCCGCCCACGCCCTTGCAGTTGATGTGTGGGTTGTTGGAAGTGATTCGCGGCTAAGGGTTAGCGGCGATATCCCGTAGCCCGGATGAGGCGAAGCGCAATCCGGGGTCTTCGGCCTGGACGTTCCCGGATTCCGCTTCGCTACATCCGGGCTACGGTGCCGAAGGTTTAGCCACCGTCGCATCGTAGGGTGGGCGCAGCCCACGCGGACTCTTCGTTCTCCGGCGGTCAGCCGGGGGTTAGCGGGCCGCCAGGGCCTTCAGGTCATGGGCCATGGCCCCGACTTTGTCTTTGTACGTCATGACCAGTTGCACGTGGCCTTTGGGGTCGAAGGCAAAAATCGCGGCGCTGTGATACACGGGATAATTGCCGTCGCTGTCCTTCTTGCCATAGCGGTAGACCACCCGGTAGCGCTTGGTGAGGGCCGTGAGTTCGCTTTTTGTGCCGGTCAGGCCGACGATGTGGGGGCCGAAGGCGTGGACGTAGGTGCCGAGTGTCTTCGGCGAATCCCTGGCCGGGTCGACGCTGACGAAGAGCATGCGCACCCGATCCGCCAGCGGGCCCATCTTGTGGAAGGCCTCTTCGACTTTGGCCAGTGTGGTCGGGCAGACGTCGGGGCAGTGGGTATAGCCGAAGTACAGCAGATTGATCTTGCCGAAGTAGCGTTTGGCGTGGACGGTATCGCCATCGGTGTCGGTCAGAGTGAAGTGGAGATCCGGCATCACGCCGGCGATGTGTTTGGTCTGCCAATGGACGTGTCCATGGCCGCTGCATCCGCCCACCAGCAGGGCCGCGCCGAGCACCAACGCGGCGCGGGCCCCGAGGCCGAATCTTCGATTCCCTGTAGGCGCCTCAATGGGCACCGGTGGCTCCCGCGCCCTTGACGGCGAACGGTTCCGTGACGGTGCTGCCGTCGGCGAACTTGAGGGTGATCTTGACGGTATCGCCGACCTTGAGCGGATCATGGGGCGGCATCAGCATGATGTGGTAGCCGCCGGGCGCGAAGTGGGCGGCCTGGCCGGCAGGGATGGCGACGCGCATGACGTGGACCATCTTCTCCTGGCCATTTTCGCTTTTGCTCTGATGCAGCATGGCCTTCTTGAAGCCCACCGCGGACGCGCCGGTGAGTGCGACTTCGTGGCCGGATCGGTTGGAAATGGTGCAGTAGGCGGCGGCCGGAAGTTTGCCCGGCAGAAGCCGGATCCAACCATCGGATACGGTAACGCCGCCGGCCCATGCGCTGGAGGACGCCAGCAGCGCCACGGCGATTGTCATTTTCTTCAGCATGCCCGGTTCCCCTGGGAGTGGTCTAAAATCCAGGCCGTAAGAAAACAGATGGCCGCTTGTGCGGCAATGCGACAAATTGTCGCAGGGGCGGTACCGAGCCATCTGCTAGCCGGTATATTTCATGAATTCGCGTGAACGTCGCGTATGGGTTGGAGTTCACAAGTGTTTTTCCGATTGAGCGCCGTATCCGGGTATACGGTCGATTGAGGAAAAGCGCTTGTGGGCTCAAAGACATAGCGAGGGCGCGTGAACTCATGGAATATCCGGGCTAGCATAACGGCCGGGCAGACATCTTCCGGAAAATCCACCATGTTTCAGCAGATCGATCCCGATTCCGAGTATCTGGCCGTCAACGTCCGTCGGCTCGTGCTTCTGCGCTTTCTTGCCGTCGGCGGTCAGATCGCGACCATCGTGGTGACGGAGCGGGCGCTGGGCATGCACCTGCCGTGGCTGCCGCTGGCGTGCATTCTCGGTCTGTTGCTCGGCTTCAATCTGCTTACGGCGCGACGACTTCGCCGAGGTGGGAACGTGTCCATCGCGACCCAGCTCTGGGTGGATTGCATCGCCCTGACGCTGGTGCTGGGCCTGACCGGCGGCGGAACCAATCCTTTCGCATGGTTGCTTCTGCTGCCGCTGGTGTTTGCGGCCATGACGCTTTCCCGACGGGCGGTGTGGTGGTTCGGCGGCTTCACGGCCGCGTGCTATACGGCCGTGGCCTGGACTCATGTTCCGCTTCCCGGTATGCACTCCCTGGGCGAGCCGGGCTTCCGCCTGCATGTGTTCGGCATGTGGGTGGGATTCATCGTGTGCTCGGCCACCATCGCCTACTTCGTCACCGACATTGCCCAGACTTTGCGCCGCCGGGAACGGGAGCTGGCCGCGGCGCGGGAGCGTGAACTGCGCGACGACCATCTGCTGGGCGTGGGGATCGTCGCCGCGGGCGCCGCCCATGAGCTCGGCACGCCGCTTTCCACCATGGCCGTTCTGATCCGTGAAATGAGCGAGCGGGCCTGCCTGAAGGAAGACCCGGATGCCCGTGACGACCTGGCCTTGCTGCGCGGGCAGATCGACCGCTGCAAGCGGGTGTTGTCGGTGCTTTCAGGCGCCGCCTATGAGGAGGAACAGGAAACGGGGACATCCATGGCGCTGCCCGAGTATCTCAAACGGGTGGTTTGCCAGTGGAAGCGGGGAATGCCCGAGCGCGACGTGCTCGTGGAATGCGAGATCGAAGATGCGGAACCGTGCATTCCCGCGAGCCTGGCCTTGACCCAGACCCTGGCCAACCTGCTTCAGAACGCCGCCGAAGCCAGCCGGCAACCGATTGGCCTGCGAGCGTTTGCTTCCAACGGCCAGGTCGTTCTGGAAGTCCGCGACCGGGGCGCGGGCCCGGCAGCCATTGGCGATCCGCACCGGCCGGTACGCAGTGCAAAGGGGCCTGGGCGCGGTCTCGGCCTGTATTTGTCCAACGCCTTGATCGAGCGTCTGGGCGGTCGCCTTGAGTTCGACTCCGCCGTCGGCGGCGGGACCGTTGCCCGCATCACGTTGCCGCTGCGGTCGCGGGGGCGGTTTCCAGTCATGCCGCCTGAGAACGTGCTGATTGTCGACGACGACCCGGTGTTCTGCCGGGTGCTGGCGCGGGCGCTGGATCGCCGTGGGTATCGCGTCGCCCAGGCCCAAAACCTGGCCGATGCCCGGGCAGCACTCAAGACGACAATGCCGGGCTATATGGTCCTGGATCTGAGGCTGGACGAAGAATCGGGTCTGGAGATAATCGACGAGGCGTTGAATGCCGTCCCCGAGATGGAGATCGTCGTGCTCACCGGGTTCGCCAGCATCGCCACCGCCGTGGAAGCGATCAAGCGGGGCGCGCGCGACTATCTTGCCAAGCCGGCCGATGCCGACGAAATCCTGGCGGCCCTGACCGCCGCGCCTCGGGAATCAAAGGCGTCCATCCCCGAGCACCCGCCGTCGGTCCGAAAACTCGAGTGGGAACACATTCAGCGCGTGCTCCAGCAGCACGGCGGCAACATCTCGGCCACCGCCCGCGCCCTGAACATGCATCGCCGTACCTTGCAGCGGAAACTGGGCAAGAAGCCGGTGCGGGACTGACCTTCTTGGGCAATGGAGCCTGCATTTGCGGGGGGCTTTGCGCCCTTGCAGGGAGACGGGCCGGGGGCAAAAGGGGCAAGCAGATGCCAGATGAAGATCCGCGTCCCGTTAATACCGCGCGCCCGTGCGCCCTAGTTTCCATGCTTTCCCATTCTCGCCCGGGGTCCGCATTTCGATGTTCAGCGCGCAGTTTGGGCTGACGAAGGAAGCCCAGTGCCCGCTTTCGTTCAGGTGCCACATTTCCGGAATTGCTGCCAAACGCCTCCTCACCACACGGTGCCCCTGGCAAGACGCAAACGCAACGCATGGCGCTTCTTCTTCCCTGGCGGGCATTGTCCAAAAATGTTGGGCTTCCCGCGTCAGCGCAACCTACGCAGGCTTAGCCGCTCTGGGTACGTAGGGTGGGCGCAGCCGCTACGCTGTACATCGCGAAATCCGCGTGGGCTTCGCCCACCCTACACATTCTGTTTTCAGTACAACCCCCCAAGCTTCCCCATCCGCCGCGGACTCTCCGTCAGCCCCAACAACGTCCGTACCGCCGTACTGTCTTCCGCGGTACATACCGCATCCGCCAGCGCGTGGGCGGTATCCATGTTGACGCGCTCCAGTGCCTGCGCGAGATAGGGAATCAGGTGAGGTTCCACCGAGAAGGCCCGGAATCCCATTCCCAGCAATACCGGAAGCATGCCCGGCACTTTCGGGAGGAAGCCGCATAGCTGAATGTCGCCGACCTGGTCGCCGGCCTGGTCGGCGACGGTATGGAGGAACCGATGCAATACCGGGGCGTAGGGGTCCAGGTAATGGGCCACCGCTTCGTTGTCGCGGTCGGCGCCGAAGAGGCACTGCATGAGATCGTTGCAGCCGATGGAGACGAAGTCGGCTTCCGCCAGCCAGTCGCGGATGGACAGGGCGGCGGCCGGTGTTTCGGCCATGGCGCCGATGGGCAGGGGGTTCGGCGAGGCGCGTTCGATTTCGTAGCGCCAGCGATGGAATTCCTCCGGGAAGACCACGTAGGGGACGAGGGCGGAGACATCGTAATCCTGGGCGAGGCGGCCTAGGACGCGAACCTGGGCGCGGAAGGCCGACCGTACCGGCTCGGTGTCGTAGAGACGCGAGCCTTGCAGCCCGAGCAGGCCGTCCATGCCTTCAATTTGCGGTACCCAGTCCGGATGTTTGTCACTGGAGAGGTCCAGCAGCCGGAAACGGACAGGCAGAGGATGGGCGGCCTCGCAGATCTTGCGGAATGCGTCTTCGTAGTAAGCCTCGTCGGGCACGGACCCGTCTTCCGGAGCGATGTATTCGGAGCGCACGATGCCGATGGCGCTGGCCCCGTGGCTGAGGGCTTCCCGGGCCTCGGCGGGTTGATCGATGCTGGCGCGGAGTTGGACCGGCTCGCGGTCGACGGTGTAGTAGGACTCACCGTAGCGGCTGGGCGTGGTGGGCTCCGGGCTTTCCTCGTACTGAGCCTGATCCGGCGAATAAACCAGTCCGTGGGCTCCGTCCAGGATGACCTCTTCGCCGGGTTTCAGGTCGGCGGCCTGGTCCGGGGTAATGACCACCATGGGGATGCCCAGGGCGAGGAGGTGCAGCATGGGGTGCGAGAGGGGCGCGCCTCCGACCAGGATCAGCCCTTCCGGGCGGAAATCAAGAGGCTTGAGTTCGCGCTGATACAGCACCAGCACTTCCCCTTCGCGGGCGTCTCCCAGGCCCACACAAAGCGGGCCCCGAGCGCGGCCCGGCCCGAAGGGCATACCATGGATTCGGATCATGATCGGCCGGCTCCACCCATCCAGCGTCACCTCCATCATGAGAATCCCGGAGCCCGGCTGCAAGGGTTGTTGTGTCGCTGTAGGCGCGTTTTGGTCCGCACCGGCATTGTGGACTAGGCTTACAGCTTGATTAACCAATAAAAAAAGGAGTAGCGAATGAATACGGATCTGACCTATCTCGCCCTGGTGACTGCTCTGACCGGCCTGATCTGGATTCCCTACGTTCTCGAGCGAATGGCGTCCCGCGGAATCACGGATACCGTCGGCTATCCGGAAGATCCCAAGCCGCAGGCGCCCTGGGCGGTGCGGATGCAGGCGGCTCATCGTAACGCCGTTGAGAATCTGGTGGTGTTCGCCGCGTTGGTGCTCGTGGCCCACATGGCGGGGATCAGCAACGAAGCCACTGCCAGCGCCGCGATGATCTATTTCTGGGCCCGGGTGGTGCATGTGCTGGCGCACACGTTCAAAGTGCCGTGGATTCGGACGCTGGCATTTGTCGTGGGATTTGCGTGCCAGTTTGTTGTGGGTTGGCAGATTCTGATTGGGTGAGGGAATACTTAAACCACCAAGAGCGCGAAGGCTAAGAAGAAGCAAGCAGGCTCTTTGGGTTGATTTTTCTCCCCCTCGCCCCCCGGCCCCTTTCCCGCCAGGGGCGAGGGGAGGCTGTCACCGAGCCCTGGTTGGGGAATCCCCTCTCCCCTCCGTGGGAGAGGGCCAGGGAGAGGGGGATAGAGTGCGGCGGAGCCGCGTGCATTGTCGGATTACGCTTCGCTAATCCGACCTACATCATCCCTGCAGTCTTAATGCTCTTCGTGTCCTTCGTGGTTTAGCGCTGCGCCATTCGTTCGCGGCGGCGAGCGCCGCTCCTACCTGTTAATCGCTCTCCCCGAATCCGCCGCCGCCCGGCGTTTCCATGATGAAGACATCGCCTTCACGCACGTCGGTGCGGTCGGTGCCGGCCAGTTCCTGGCGGGTGCCGTCGGCGCGTTCTATCCACTGGCGGCCGGGTTTTCCGGGTTGGCCGCCGTCCAATCCCGGCGGGGGCAGGCGGCGGTGGTTGGAGAGGATGGCGGCGGTCATGGGTTCCAGGAAGCGGATGCGGCGGATGACGCCGTCGCCGCCTTGCCAGCGGCCGGGGCCGCCGGAACCGTGGCGGATGGCGAAGGAATCCAGCAGCACCGGGAAGCGCCATTCCAGTACTTCCGGGTCGGTGAGGCGGCTGTTGGTCATGTGGGTGTGCACGGCGTTGGCGCCGTCGAAGCCGGGGCCGGCACCGGCGCCGCCGCAGATGGTTTCGTAGTGCTGGTAGCGCTCATTGCCGAAGGTGAAGTTGTTCATGGTGCCCTGGGATGAGGCCAGGGCGCCCAGGGCGCCGTAGAGGGTGTCGGTGACCACCTGGCTGACTTCCACGTTGCCGGCCACCACGGCGGCGGGGTAGCGCGGGTTCAGCATGGAGCCTTCGGGCACGATCAGCGCAATGGGTTTGAGGCAGCCGTCGTTGAGGGGGATGTTGTCTTCCACCAGGGTGCGCAGCACGTACAGTACGGCGGCGCGGGTGACGGCCTTGGGGGCGTTGAAATTGCTGGGTTGCTCCTCGCTGGTGCCGGTGAAGTCCACGGTGGCGGCGCGGTTGGCACGGTCCACTTTGATGCGGACCTTCACCATGCTGCGGTTGTCCAGCTCCTGCTGGAATTCGCCGTCGGTGAGCGCGTCCAGCACGCGACGCACCTGTTCCTCGGCGTTGTCCTGCACGTGGCCCATGTAGGCGTGCACCACGTCCAGGCCGAAGTGATTCACCATGCGCTGCAGCTCGCGCACGCCTTTTTCGTTGGCGGCGATCTGGGCCTTGAGGTCGTTGAGGTTCTGGGTGACGTTGCGCACGGGGTAATCGCCGCCGGTGAGCAGGTCGACCACGGCGTTTTCGCGGAAGCTGCCAGCCTCCACCAGATGGAAGTTGTCGATCAACACGCCTTCCTGTTCGATGCGCCGGGAGTCCGGCGGCATGGAGCCGGGGGTGATGCCGCCGACATCGGCGTGGTGCGCGCGGCTGGCGATGTAGAACAGGATGGCGCGGCCGTCGCGGTCGAACACGGGGGTGACCACGGTGATATCCGGCAGGTGGGTGCCGCCGTGGTAGGGATCGTTGAGCATGAACACGTCGCCGGGGCGCATGGTGCCCGCGCGGCGCTCGGCGATGGCGCGCACGCTCTCGCCCATGGAGCCCAGGTGCACGGGCACGTGCGGCGCGTTGGCCACCAGGTTGGCGTCCGGGTCGAACACGGCACAGGAGAAATCCAGGCGTTCCTTGATGTTCGCCGAGAAGGCCGTCTTCCGCAGGGTGACGCCCATCTGCTCGGCCACGGACATGAACAGATTGTTGAACACCTCCAGCATCACCGGGTCGGCCTGGGTGCCCACGGCCACGCGGCGGGGCAGGGCCTGCACGCGTTCCATCACGATGTGATTCTTGGGCGTCACCGCTGCCCGCCAGCCGGGCTCTACCACGATGGTGGAGACGGGTTCGCGGATAATGGCCGGGCCGTCGAGGGCATCGCCGGGCATGAGCGTGCCGCGATCGTAGACTGGCGCGCGGTGCTGTTCCCCCGCCATATGCGCATCCACATGGGCGTCGGGTTCGGGGACGCCCTGATCGCGGACGGGCAGGTCCGGTTCGTCGGTCAGCGCGCCGCTGGCGCCGATGCTCTCCACCATGGCGGCAGCCACCACGAGGGCTTTGCCGGGCGTGGCGAAGCCGAATTGGCGGCGGTGGGCGGCTTCGAAGTCCTGGGTGATCTGGTCCCGTTCCCCGAAATCCACCTCCAGGGTGGTGTCAGCACCATCGTATTTGATGCGCAGGCGGTATCGGTGGCGAATGTTCTCCGCCGTGCAGCCTTGGTCGATGAGTTCCTGCCGGCCCTCTTCGGCCATGGCGGCCAGGTCTGAATCCAGGCGGGCAAGCAGCGCCGGCTCCAAGGGTGCATCCACCGGCATTTCGCGAACGGCGGTAATGTCCGCCAGCCCCATGCCGTAGGCCGAGAGTACGCCGGCGAAGGGGTGCAGCAGCACGCGCTTCATGCCCAGGGCGTCGGCCACCAGGCAGGCGTGCTGGCCGCCGGCACCGCCGAAGCTGTTCAGGGTGTAGGTGGTGACGTCGTGGCCCTGCTGGACGGAGATCTCCTTGATGGCATTGGCCATGTTCTCCACGGCGATCTTGAGGAAGCCTTCGGCCACTTCCACGGGCGTGCGGGTGTCGCCGGTGGTGTCGTGGATTTCCCGGGCCAGCTCGTCGAATTGCCGCTGGACGATCTCGGCATCCAGCGGCTGGTCCGCGTCCGGCCCGAAGATGTGGGGGAAGAACGCCGGTTGCAGCTTGCCCAGCATCACGTTGCAGTCGGTGACGGTGAGCGGGCCGCCGCGGCGGTAGCAGGCGGGGCCGGGGTTGGCGCCGGCGGAATCGGGGCCGACGCGGTAGCGGGTGCCGTCGAAATGGACGATGGAGCCGCCGCCGGCCGCCACGGTATGGATGCGCATCATGGGCACGCGCATGCGCACGCCGGCGATCACGGTCTCGAAGGTGCGCTCGAACTCGCCGTTGAAATGGGAGACGTCGGTGGAGGTGCCGCCCATGTCGAAGCCGATGATCTGCTCGAAGCCGGCCATCTGCCCCGTGCGCGCGCAGCTCACGATACCGCCGGCCGGGCCGGAGAGGATGGCGTCCTTGCCCTCGAAGAAGCGGGCGTCGGTGAGCCCCCCGTCGGATTTCATGAACATCAGTCGCGCGTTGCCCAGTTCGTCGGCCACCTGGCGCGCGTAGCGGCGCAGGATGGGCGAGAGATAGGCGTCCACCACGGTGGTATCGCCCCGGCCCACCAGCCGCATGAGGGGGCTGACCTGGTGGGATAGGCTGATCTGGATGAAGCCGATGCGCTTGGCCAGTTCCCCGATTCTCCGCTCGTGTGCCGGATAGCGGTAGCCGTGCATAAAGATGACGGCGCAGGCGCGGATGCCGTTATCGAAGGCCTGCTGCAACGCATCCCGCGCGGTCTCCTCGTTCAGGGCTTCGAGAACGCGGCCGCGCGCGTCCAGGCGCTCGTCCACTTCGATGACGTGCTCGTAGAGCTGTTCCGGCAGCTCGATGTGGCGGGCGAAGATGTCGGGGCGCGCCTGGTAGCCGATCCGCAGGGCATCGCCGAAGCCGCGCGTGGTCACCAGTACGGTGCGCTCGCCCTTGCGCTCCAGCAGGGCATTGGTGGCCACGGTGGTGCCCATCTTCACCGACTCCAGCATGTCGGCGGGGATGGGGGCGTCGGCCTCGAGACCGAGCAGTTCGCGGATGCCCTGCAGGGCGGCGTCGCGATAGTGTTCCGGGTTCTCGGACAGCAGTTTGTGGGTTTCCATGCTGCCGTCGGGCTTGCGCGCGATCACGTCGGTGAATGTGCCGCCGCGATCGATCCAGAACTGCCAGTGTCCGGCGGGGGAATGGTTGGCCATGGGCGTCTTGGGCGTGTTCATGGCGGACTATTATACGGGCACAAAAAAGGGCCGGCTTGCGCCAGCCCAGCTAGGGAGACGGTGATCCATTCACACGGCCGTGTGAATGGATCACCGTCTCCCTTAGGGGGGGTTGAGAAAGATCAGCCTTCCACGGTGATTCGTCTGGGTTTGGCCGCCGCGCCCTTGGGAATACTGACCTCCAGTACCCCATTCTTGGATGCGGCGCTAACTTTCTCCGCGTCCGCCGTGTCGGGCAGGCTGAAGCGGCGCATGAAGGTGCCGCGCACCCGTTCAACACGGCGGTATTTCTCCGATTCTTCCTTGGACTCCTGGCGGCGTTCGCCGCGGATGGTCAAAACGCCGTTCTCCAGGGTGACTTCGATGTCCTTGGGGTCGACACCGGGGATGTCGGCGGTGACCACGTAGCGGTCATCTTCTTCGCGAATATCTGCGGCCGGTGCCCAGTCGCGGATCAGGGTGCTGCCGTTCTCGTCCTGGGCGGGGCCCACGTCGAACAGCCGATTGATCTCCCGCTGAAGCTGACCCAGCGTGCCCATGGGTTCACGGGGAATCAATGCCATTTCCATCACCTCCGTAACAGAAGTTGTTTAAGGGTTATTTCCTAAATTGGATACGCCGGGAGCGATTTCAAGATCCCTCTGTGCACCACCTCTGTGAAATTCCAAATCAGTGTTCCTAGGCGGAAAAACAGGTGGTGGACCACATTTCGGAGGATTCGGGGTTGACCGCGTTGAACGCCGCCAGTATGAGTAGAAGCTCGGGCTTTTTCCGCTGCCGCAGGGCGGTGTGCCGATGCCTGGAACGCTTTAAAACCTAGAATAATAAGGAATCTCCGTGACCGAGACGGATAAAGACGCCGACAAACCGCGCGTGCTGGTGGTCGACGACTCCAGGCTCATGCGTTTTTCCGCCAAGAAGATTCTCACTGAGGGCTTCGATGTTGTCCTCGCCGAGGATGGTGAGCAGGCCTGGGACTGCATTCGAGGCGACGATACCCTGCAGGTGGTCTTTCTGGATTTGTCCATGCCGGTGTTGGACGGTTTCGGGTTGCTTGAGCGAATTCGCACCTCCGACGAGGATCGGATCAACAGTCTTCCGGTAATCATCGTGACCGGCAACGAGGGCGAGGACGCCCGCGAACAGGTGCTGGAACGGGGTGCGACGGATTTCATCACCAAGCCCTTCGATTCGGTACAACTGCGGGCACGAGCGACGGCCCACGCCACCTCCCGGATCACCACGACCAAGCTGCAGGCCCGGAGTCACATCGACTCCGTTACCGATCTCCACAGCCCCAACTACTTCTCGGAGAAGCTGGAGAAGGATCGTGCATTTGCGGCGCGCCACGGCCATGCGTTGACCGTGGTGATCGTGGAATTGGAGGGTTTCAGAGACCTGTTCCTGGAGCACGGCAAAAACGTGGCCAACGCGGTCCTGAAGCGGGTTGCCGATCTGATCCGCCAGTCCGTGCGTCAGGAGGATACCGCTGCGCGCATCGGCCTGGCGCGGTTCGCCGTGTCACTGCCCATGGCGGGAGAGGCCGGCGGCCAGCGCCTGGTGGAACGCTTGATCGGTCAGCTGGAGCGCACCCGCTTTACGGTGCGCAAGAAGCCGTTGCCCGTGCGTGTCCGGACGGCGTTCGCGGTGCCGCCGGCGGATGCGACGCTATCTGCCAAAGAGATTCTGCAAGCGGCGGAACGAGAGCTGGAAGGCTAGCGGGAATCACCGGGCCCAAGATCATCGACGGCTGACGGCAAAGGAGCGGCGAGTCGGGGTCACCGGCGCCCCGGCTCCCATCTCCAGGTCCGGCGGGGGAGCGGATTCAGGCGGTGGTATTGATGTGAAGGCCGATGCGCGGATTGCCGGATTGCGTCGCCGCCGGCTGAGCCGCGGGCAGGGAATTCAGCAGCTGACTGGCGGTGGAGGCCTGTTGATCCAGAGCCTTTCGCAGCACGCTGATCGTTACCGCATCGCCGTTCACCTGGCTGGTATTGGCGATGCTGGTCATCAGGTTGTTGTTGATCATCATGACCCGCACCTCCGCGAGAATATGTTCAACGTCCCATATTACTCAATACACGTTATCGCGGTTGGCGGAGCGGCGGTGTGAACCGCTTTGCGTTTTGCCGATCCCGGCGAGGGCGCTCATGACGGACCTGATCTTGTACGAACTGGCGGGGGCGGGTGACATCCGCTTCAGTCCCTACTGTTGGCGATCGCGGTTCGCCCTGGCCCACAAGGGGCTGGAGGCGGAGTTTGTACCGTGCCGATATACCGAGAAGGAGCGCATCGCCTTCAGCGGGCAGGAAAAGCTCCCGGTTTTGGTGGACGGCGAGACGGTGGTGAGCGATTCCTGGGAGATCGCCTGCTACTTGGAAGACACCTACCCCGACCGCCCGCTGCTTTTCCCCGAATCCATGGACCGGGAACGCACCCGGGCTCTCAACGAGTGGGCCGATAAACGGCTCAACGCCACGCTGATCCGCCTGGTGATCGGCGACGTATTCGCCCATGTCGACCCCGCAGACCGGGATTATTTTCGCCGCACCCGTGAAGAGCGCTTCGGAGCCGCGATTGAAGAGATGGAAGTGGAGCGTGACAAGTATCTCCCGGTCCTGAACGCCGTGCTTGACCCGCTGCGCAGCAGTCTGCGCGAACACCCGTTCCTCAGCGGTGAGGCACCGGCCTATGCGGATTTCATCGTGGCCGGGTCGTTGCAGTGGGTCCGCCAGCTGGGGGCGCGCGCGTTGATCGCCGATGACGATCCCATCGCCGAGTGGCGGGAACGCATGTGGGAGTTGTTCGGGCGCATGGGGCGGGAGTGAGGGTTGCGGCTTCGCCGGATTGTCGGATTACGCTGCGCTAATCCGACCGACATTGCATGGGATAGCTTTGTGCCGCTTTGCGGCGATGAATTGGTCGGGGCTTTCGCGCCCCTGCGACGAGTTCATTTTGTTTACTCGCCCCAGGGGAGCTCGAAGCCCTTGTACGCAGCCGCGCTCAGGTCTGTTTTGGGCATCTGGGTAGGCGCGACGGCGGTCGCGTAGCAGGGGCTACGGGGCCGGTGCCGCAACACCGCCAGGGGCCAAAACAGGGCTGAGCCCTGCGGGTTACGGCCTGAGAAGCCAGCCTGGGGTGTTGCACCGCTTGGCCGTAGAGTGTGCTACGGCGCTGCGCGGCGCGCCTACCATGCTGGCTTCTCAGGCCGTAACGCGGCTGCGTACAAGGGCTTCGGGCTCCCCACAAAACGAACCAAAAGAAACCGCGCCCGTCCACGTCGCCCTTCGGGTTCCCTGCGCGCGGGCACGAATGAAGGCGGTGGGCCTACAGCACGTCCGTGTGCTGGAGGCCCACGCGGGCGATCCCTCGCCCGCCCCCTCTGGGGCTTGGACCTTCATTCGTCCCCGTGCTCGGCGCCGTCACGGGGTTTGTGGTGCCAAATCCACCCTAGGTGCTATCCAATGTAGGGTGGGTAGAGCGCAGCGAAACCCACCAATCCGGCCAAGCCGCAACACTGTCCCTTAATCCTCGAAGGGAACCACCTTTCCCGGATTCAGAATTCCCTCCGGGTCCAGCGCCCCCTTGAGCCGCCGCATCAAATCCACTTCGACGTCCGATTTGTAGCGCAACACATCCTTGGGTTTGAGCTGCCCCACGCCGTGTTCGGCGGCGAAGGACCCGTGCATATCGGCGACGAGGTCGTGGACAATCTCGTTGAACTCGTTCCAGCGGGCGAGAAACGCGGCGGTGTCGGCGCCTTCCGGTTGGGACAGATTAAAGTGAATGTTGCCGTCGCCGATGTGGCCGAAGGCGCAGACGCGGATGCCGGGCAGGCGTTGTTCCACCCGTGCGGTGGCTTCGCGGAGGAAGGCGGGGATCTGGGAGACGGGCACCGATATATCGTGTTTGATGCTGCCGCCTTCCTGCTTCTGGGCCGGTGGGATGCCCTTGCGGATGGCCCAGAGGGCTTCGCGGGCGTCCGGCGTATCGGCAATTCGGGCTTCGCCTACGATGCCGTCGGCCCGGGCGTGGGCGATGGTGGCCGACAGCGTGCGATGGAGATGGCCGTCGGGCGTGGCACCGCTGAGGTCGATGAGCAGATACCAGGCGTGGGGTTCGGCGAACGGTTCCCGGCAGTCGTCGCGGTGGCGGACGGCAAATGCCACGGGTGTGCGCGCCATGATCTCGCAGGCGGTGACGGCATCGCCGCTGGCCTCGCGTAAGCGGTTGAGCAGTTCCAGGGCCTGGTCGGGGTTGTCCAGGCCGGCCAGGGCGGTCTGGACGTCGTGGGGTGCGGGAAAGAGCTTGAGTGTGGCCGCGGTGATGATCCCCAAGGTGCCTTCGGCGCCGATGAACAGATCCCGAAGGTCATAGCTGCTGTTGTCCTTGCGCAGCCGGGTCAGTCCGTCCCATATACGGCCGTCGGCGAGAACCACCTCCAGGCCGAGCGCCAGGTCGCGCGTGTTGCCGTAGTGGAGAACGTTCATTCCGCCGGCGTTGGTGGAAAGGTTGCCGCCGATGGTGCAGCGGTCCTCGGCAGCGTAGCTCAGCGGGAAAAAGCGGTCGGCCTCTTGGGCGGCAGCCTGGATGTCGGCGAGGATGCAGCCGGCCTCCACGGTCATGGTGTAATTGGCGGCGTCCACGCCCCGCACCCGGTTCATGCGCCGCAGGCTGAGGATGATCTGCCGGCCGGATTCGTCGGGGACGCCGCCACCGCACAGCCCGGTGTTGCCCCCCTGGGGGACCACTGCAATCCCGGCCTCGGCGCACAAGCGCACCAGAGCGGAGACTTCTTCGGTGTTTCGCGGCAAGGCGACGCCGGCAGAGGTGCCATGGAACAGGCCGCGCTGCTCCGACAGGTAGGGCGCCATCGGGCCGGGATCGGCGATCCAGCCGTCCGGGCCGAGCAGGGTGGCGATGTTGCTTAAGGCCTTTTTCATGGGCGGCGGGCCGGTCAAAGCGGGATGGCTTACCAAGCTTCAGCAAGTATTCCCAGGCCTCAAAGCGATCAGGCGCTCCCTTTGGGCGGCCGCCGAGGCATGGGGATACGGGTCGAAAGGCTAGTATAATGCCAGACGCTGCCATGAGCGACGAGCCCGACACTACCGCTTCCCGCAAGATCATCCATGTGGATATGGACGCGTTCTACGCGTCCGTGGAGCAGCGGGACGACCCCGCGCTGCGTGGACAGCCGGTAATCGTGGGCGGTTCGCCCGATCGGCGGGGCGTGGTGGCGGCGGCCAGCTACGAGGCGCGGCGCTTCGGCATCCATTCGGCCATGCCCTCGGCCCGGGCCGTCCGGCTCTGTCCCCACGCCGTTTTCATCCGGCCTCGTTTCGAGGTGTATCGCTCGGTTTCGCGGCAAATCCGGGCCATCTTTCATTCCTATACGCCCTTCGTGGAGCCGCTTTCCCTGGATGAGGCCTATCTGGACGTCACCGAAACCCGGGGTTACAAGGGCTCGGCGACGTTGATCGCGCGCGAGATCAAGCGTCGGATCAAAGCCCAGACGGATCTGACCGCCTCCGCCGGGGTCTCCTACAACAAGTTTCTGGCTAAGCTGGCCTCGGACATGGACAAGCCGGACGGCCTTTATGTAATCAAGCCGGAGGAGGGCGAGGGGTTTGTCGCGAGCCTGCCGGTGGGCCGGTTTCATGGTGTGGGGGCTGCCACAGAGGCGCGTATGAAAGCGCTGGGCATTCACACCGGCGCCGACCTGCGAAAGTGGTCGCTGGAGGCGTTGCAGGCCCGCTTCGGGAAGCGGGCGGGCTTCTATTTTCACATCGCACGAGGCGAGGATTTCCGGCCGGTGGAGCCCCGCCGGGAACGCAAGTCGCTGGGCTCCGAGGCCACGTTCGCCGAAGACCTGGTGGACCCGGCGGAAATGCTGGCCCGTATCGAACCTCTGGCGGCCGACGTCGCCCGGCAACTGGGCTTGAAGAACCTGCAAGGCTATACGCTGACCCTGAAGGTGAAATACGCGGACTTTCAGCAGATCACCCGCTCCCAGACTCGTGCCGAGCCCTATCGCGATGCCGCCGATATGATGTCCATGGTGCCAAGGCTTCTCGCGCGGACTGACGTCGCCGAGCGGCCCGTCAGGCTGCTCGGGGTGACAGTATCGACGCTGGAGCAGCGGAAGGGTGAGGTTGACGTCCCACAATTGGGGCTTTTTTGAATAATCGTTCTGTTGCTTTGTAGTTTAGACCTGGTTTTGTGTATTGGTGGGATATAGTGCATTAAATTTGTTTATTTGTTAGGTGCAGGTGGGAGGGAAATAATGGTTTGTATCGAAAAGTCGTGTGTTGTGGGTGGATGGTCGTCATTTCTCCCGCGGCTGTTATAAAGGGGTTCGTCGTTTCCCGCCTCGGGGTTTGGGGGATCCGTATGGCCGGAATCACCACTTCGCGGCATACTCCGCCCTCATTGTTTTAAACGAACGGGCAGTCAGTGATCGAACAAGAGCGCTATGTTTCGCGCCGTGGTTGGGGGCAGCGATTGGCAAGAGGTGTGCTGGCGGCCGCCGGCTGGTCGGTGGAAATGAGTCAGCCTCGGTGCCGCAAGTATGTGCTGGTGGGGGCGTGGCATACGTCCAATTGGGACTTCATTCTCGGCTTGCTGGCCATGTTCGCCATCGGCTTCCGTTTTCGCTGGATGGGCAAGGACACCTTGTTCCGCCCGCCCTTTGGCGGGGTGATGCGCGCGTTGGGCGGTATCTCCATTGATCGCAGCACCCGCCACAACACGATCGAGCAGATGGCCGCGGAGTTCCGCGACCGGGACGAACTGGTATTGCTCATCACCCCGGAAGGTACCCGCAGCTACCGCGATTGCTGGAAGTCAGGGTTTTACTACATCGCCCGGGAGGCCGGCGTGCCTATCTATCTGGGCTACGTGGACTACGCCAATAGCCGCCTCGGCATCGGGCCGGGTTTTGTTCCGGGCGACGATGTGGAAGAGGATCTGCAGCGCATCCGGGATTTCTACGCCGACAAGCGGGGAAAGTTTCCCGAGAAGCACGGAGCGATTCGGTTCAAGGGGTGAGCGCCGGCGGAGGTTCGCGGCGATGAGCGCAGTTCCTGCGGGTTCGGAAGCGGATATTCATTATGCTTCAGGACAGGAAGAGCACGGAGCCCTTTGAGCAACGGCGTGTGCAATTGTCTGAAAGATGACCTTCGTGATTCTTCGTGTACCCTTCGTGGCCCGAAACGTTCGATCATTCGCGGTCGACACGACCGCTCCTTGTATCTTGGCACTTGCGTTGTTAAGGAGAACAACGTGCCGGCCCCTTTCCGTAGGGGCGGCGTTCATTAGCGCGGACGGTTTACCCGCCTAGTCCGCCATCACCGTCCGCCCCTCGGCCCACGCCCGCAGTGCGTTCAGCTTTTCGGACATGACGGTGCTCAGCGGGCGGGTCTGGCGGATTTCGGCCAGGACGTGCCCGGTGTTCAGGTCGAGGCGCTGTTCCCGGGCCAGGTACAGCCCGGAGACCACGGCCTGTTCGATTTCAGCGCCTGAGAAGCCGTCCGATGCCGCTGCGAGCTTTTCCAGATCGAATTCCACCGGGTCCATTCCGCGTTTGCGCAGATGGATCTCGAAGATCTGCCGGCGCACGTCGGGTGAGGGCAGGTCCACGAAGAAGATCTCGTCGAGCCGGCCCTTGCGCACCAGTTCCGGCGGCAGCCGGTCGATGGCGTTGGCGGTGGCGACGATGAACACGGGTTTGCGGTTTTCCGCCATCCAGGTGAGCAGCGTGCCCAGGATGCGCTGGGAAACGCCGCCGTCGTTGTCCCCCTGGGCTACCGCCTTTTCGATTTCGTCGATCCATAGCACGCAGGGCGACATGACCTCGGCGGTCTTGATGGCCTCGCGCAGGTTGCGCTCGGTTTCGCCGAAGAACTTGTTATAGAGCGAGCCTACGTCCAGGCGCAGCAGGGGAAGGCCCCACAGGCCCGCGACGGCCTTGGCGGCCAGGCTCTTGCCGCCGCCTTGAACGCCTACCAGCAGAATGCCCTTGGGCGGATCCAACACCGGGTCGGGTTCCACGAAGGCGCTTTGGCGCCGTTGCAGCCAGGCCTTGAGCTGGTTCAGGCCGCCCACGTCTGAAAATCGGGCGGTGTCGTACTCGAAGGACAGGGCGCCGCCGCGATCCAGCAACCGGTACTTGGCTTCCATGACGGTGGGCAGGTCGCTTTCGGTGATGGCGCCGTCGTCGCGGATCGCGCCGCGCGCCAGGCGGCGGGCGTCCCGTGCCGTGAGCCCGGTCAGGTTCTGGACCAGCCGGTCCAGGGTGGAGCGGTCGGTCTGGACCTTGCGCCCGCCGTTGTCCTGGCACCATTTGTTGGCTTCTTCGCGGACGATTTCTTCCAGGTCGGCCTTTTCCGGCAGGGCCAGGTCGAAACGGGCGGTGAATACCCGCAGTTCCGGCGGTATTTCACAGCGGTGGCTGACCAGCACCAGGGTGTGCGGCACCTCGGAGTAGTTCAGCGCGATTTCCTTGAGCAGCCGGACGTTGACCGCGTCGTCCAGATAGGGGTGAAAGTCCGCCAGCAGGTAGACGCCGCCCTTGGTGCAGGCCCGGATGTGTTTCAGCGCTTCCACGGGGTCGGCGGTCGGGCGATTGGGTGGAGTCTCGAATTCGGCGCGTCGCACGCCGTCGGTCACGCTCCAGTGAAACAGCGGGCGGCCCACTCGCATGATCAACTGACGAAACATGTCGATGACCCGCCGCTCCTCCAAGGTCTCGGCGACGATCAGCGGGACGTGGGACTGAAGCAGCAGCTCCAGATCGTGGAGATTGTCGGTGCTCACGTTTTTTCGTTCTTTGGCCGGGCTGGATTTGGATTGTGCCCATGGATTCTATCGATTCCCGGGGGCATCGGCGAGGAGGCGCGCACCCCGTCGCGTGGGAATCTAAAGCGGCGTGAAACGATCTATCCGATCCAGCCGGATTTCGATGGCCTCGCGACCGGTGGGGCGATGGGCGATGAGGTATTCCTCGTGATTGCGCGTCTGCAGATCCACGGGAAGCAGGGGCTCCAGGTGGCGGGAGCCGTCCAGCTCGTGCCAGCCGACCCGCAGTCGCGTGCCATGGACGATGGCAACCTCCAGCTCGGCGTAGGTCTGGCAGGAAATGGGATGGTAGTCTGTCATCGCTCCACCGCACGGTTCGACTTGTTACCGTTAAGAATAACCGGGTCTGCGGGCCCATGGGAGGTTTCTTGTATCAGGCGCTGAAACATACCCACATGCTGATGGTTGCCCTGACCATCCTGCTGTTCGTGCTTCGCGGACTATGGATGATGCTGGATTCGCCGCGGCTCAAGGACAAGTGGGTCCGCATTCTTCCCCACGTGATTGATACATTGCTGTTGATCACCGGGTTGTGGATGGCGATCGGGTATTGGGACTGGCCCTCGGCCGGGCAGGGTTGGATCACGGCGAAGATCGTGGCGCTGATTGTCTACATCGGCCTGGGAACCGTGGCGATCAAGCGGGGCCGGACCAAGGCGGTGCGCACGGCGGCATTTTGCGGCGCACTGCTGGTGGTGGCCTACATCGTGGCCGTGGCCTTTGCGAAGAACCCGATTCCCTGGTAGTCAGTCGTCGCGGTCCACGGTGACGCCCAGCGGTTCGCCCCGGGCGTCCACCCGGGCGGCGAATTCGATGGGTCGGCAGCAGACCTCGCAGTCCTCCACATAGCTCTGGGAGCCGGCGGAATAGTCGACCATGGTGGTGAAGGTCTCGCCGCAGTACGGGCATTCCACCGTTTCCTCGACCAGCATTTCCTCGTTCATGGCGCCTCCGGAAGGAAGATCTCCAACAGGCTGTTGAGGTACCGCTGGCCGGTTTCCGTGGCGCGCAGGCGGCCTCCGTTCGTGGCCAGCCAGCCGCGCCGTTCGCCTTGCTCGATCATGGCGGCGAAGGCATCAGACGGCAGCCCCGTGCGCTCGGGGATCAGTTCCAGGGGCACCCCGTCGTTCAATCTCAGGGCGTTCATCATGAACTCAAGCACGATATCCGGCGCGTTGAGGGACCACCGCTCGGCCGTGGCCTCGGCGTCTCCCGCCTTGGCCATGTAACTGGCCGGCACGCGGACCTTGCGGTATCGCTCGATCCGGCCGGCTCGCGGGTCGGTCAACTTGCCGTGGGCGCCGGCGCCCAGGGCCAGGTAATCGCCGAAGGTCCAGTAGTTCAGGTTGTGCCTGCACTCACGGCCGGGTCGGGCATACGCGGATACTTCATATTGCCGATAGCCGGCGGCGGCAAGCTCCGCCTGGCAGTCGTCCTGCATGGCGTATGCGGTGTCGTCGTCCGGCAGGATCGGCGGCTTGGCGTGGAAGACCGTATTGGGCTCCAGCGTGAGTTGGTAGTGGGAGATATGGCTGGGCGCCAGTTCGATGGCCTGGCGAATATCAGCCAGCGCCTGCTCCTGGGATTGCCCGGGCAGGGCGAACATCAAGTCCAGGTTGAAGTTGTCGAATCCGGCGGCGCTTGCGGCTCGGGCGGCGGTCAGCGCCTCGTCGCGCCCGTGAATGCGGCCCAGCCGCGCCAGGTGTTCGTCGTTGAAGCTTTGAATGCCGATGGACAGCCGGTTCACGCCGGCCCGGCGATAACCCTCGAAACGCGCCTGCTCCACGGTTCCGGGATTCGCCTCGAGTGTGATCTCCGCGGCCGGAGACAGCGTCAGGTGCCGGTTCGCCGCTTCCAGCAGCGCCGCCACCGAGGCGGGTGGGAACAGGCTCGGAGTGCCGCCGCCGATGAAGATGGTCTCCACCGTCCGGCCGCCGGCCGCCGGGGCCTCCCGTTCCAGGTCCCGTAGCAGCGCGGCGAGGTAATCGTCCGTGGGAAGTTCGCCGCGCACCTCATGGGAGTTGAAGTCGCAATAGGGGCATTTGCGCACGCACCAGGGCAGGTGAATGTAGAGGCCCAGAGGCGGGGCGGCGGTCATCGGGTTCACGAGGGTCGTGGGCCTTAGCGCCGGCGGCCCAGGGCCTCCACGAGTTTTCGCAGGGCCTGGCCCCGGTGGCTGAGGCGGTTCTTGGTGGCCGAATCCAGCTCGGCCGAGGTCTTGCCCAGCTCCGGTACGAAGAACAGCGGGTCGTAGCCGAATCCGTTGCCACCCCGGGGCGAGGTGAGAATGCGGCCTTCCCATGTGCCCTGGCAGATCACGGGCGTGGGGTCATGGGGGTGGCGTACGTAGACCATCAGGCACTGGAATCGCGCGGTGCGCTCGGCCTCCGGGAGGCCGGCCAGTTCGCCCAGCAGCAGACTGTTGTTGTCGGCGTCCGAGGCGTCTTCCCCGGCGAAGCGCGCGGAATGGATGCCCGGCTCGCCGTCCAGGGCGTCCACCTCCAGACCCGAGTCGTCGGCAATGGCCGGCAGCGAGGTGTGTTCCGAGGCGTGGCGCGCCTTGATCAGTGCGTTTTCCACGAAGGTCAGGCCGGTTTCCTCGGGTGACGGCACCAGGTATTCGGATTGCGGCACAACCTCCAGCCCGGAATCGGTGAGCAACTGCGCCACTTCCCGGACCTTGCCGGGATTGTTGCTGGCAAACACGACTCTGCTCATGACGCGTTCCTCCGCCTAGCCGGCGAGGGCTTCCTTCTGCTTTTCGATCAGCGTGCCTATCCCGCTTTCGGCCAGCGCCAGCATCTGCTGCAGCTCGTCCATGCGGAAGGCGTGGCCCTCGGCGGTGCCCTGGATTTCAACGAAGGCGCCCGCGTCGTTCATGATCACGTTCATGTCGGTTTCCGCCTCGCTGTCCTCGGCGTAGTCCAGGTCCAGCACCGGGGTTCCCTGGTAGATGCCCACCGAAACCGAGGCGATGAAGCCATGTAGAGGGTTCTTGCGAATCAGCCCCTTGTCGCGCAGACCGGCAATGGCGTCGCTCAGAGCCACAAAGCCGCCGGTAATGGATGCCGTACGGGTGCCGCCGTCGGCCTGGATGACGTCGCAGTCGATAATCAGGCTGCGCTCGCCCAGGGCGTCCATGTCGATGGCGGCGCGAAGCGAGCGGCCGATCAGGCGTTGGATTTCCAGCGTGCGGCCGCCCTGCTTGCCGCGGGCGGCCTCCCGGTCCATGCGGCTGTGAGTGGAGCGCGGGAGCATGCTGTACTCGGCCGTTACCCAGCCGCGACCGCTATTGCGAAGGAAACCGGGTACGCGTTCCTGCACCGAGGCGTTGCACAGCACGCGGGTGTCGCCGAACTCCACCAGCACGGAACCTTCGGCGTGCTTGGTGAATCCGCGGGTGATTCGAATGGGACGCAGTTCGTCGGGACGTCGACCGCTTGGACGCATGGGCTGACCTTCTCCTGAATTTGAAGGGCGAAAAGGGTAACACAGGGCGATGGCCGTCACAGATTCCCGCTTACCGATATTTCCTGAACGACCGCTGTCAACTATAGCGCCCGCGAACCGGCAGTTTTGCCGCGCCCCAAGAACCAGTAACATGACGGCTTCACCAACTGGAGGGAAGGTGCCATGCCGCGCAGCATGACCGCGTTCGACCGCCGCGAGGCCCGAGGGGACTGGGGCAAGCTGGTCTGGGAACTGCGATCCGTGAATCATCGATACCTGGATCTCAGTCCGCGCCTTCCCGAGGACCTGCGACAGATCGAATCCGTGGTGCGGGAGCGCGTTTCCCAGCGCCTGGGCCGCGGCAAGGTGGAATGCACCCTGAAGTTCGCCCCCGCCGCCGGCGCCTCCTCGGCCATCGAGCTGAACTGGCCCTACGCCGAGCAGCTCATCGGCGCCTGCGAGGATCTGGCCGAGCGCCTGCCGGGCGCTGCGCCGGTCAGCCCGGTGGAGTTGCTGCGTGTGCCCGGCGTGGTTCGGGAGCCCGAGCGCGACTTGGAGCCCATTGCACAGGCGGCCGTGGACTTGCTGGATGAATGCCTGGCGGGCCTGGTGGAAACCCGAGAGCGCGAGGGGGCCAAACTGGCCGAATTGATCGACGGCCGCGCCCGGCGGGTGGCGGAGCTGGCCGCCGAGCTGCGCCCCAAGCTACCGGAGATCAACGCCAAAGTGCGTGAAAAGCTGCTGGCCCGGCTGGCCGAGATCGATGCGCCGGCGGACAACAGCCGCTTGGAGCAGGAGTTGGTCTTCGTTGCCCAGCGCATGGATGTGGACGAGGAATTGGATCGCCTGGTCACCCACGTGGAGGAAATCCAGCGGGTGCTCAAGCGCAAGGAGCCCATCGGCCGCCGGCTGGATTTCCTGATGCAGGAGCTGAACCGCGAAGCCAACACGCTGGGCTCCAAGGCCGCCGCGACGGAAATGACGCAAACAGCGGTGGAGATGAAGGTGCTGATCGAGCAGATGCGGGAACAGATCCAGAATCTGGAGTAACGGGACAGGCCCTGAGAACGATGACCGGCACCCTGTACATCATTTCCGCGCCTTCCGGCGCCGGCAAGACCAGCCTGGTCAAGGCGCTGGTGGAGCGTCTGCCGGGAATGGCCATTTCCGTTTCCCACACCACGCGTCCCAGCCGCCCAGGCGAGGAGAACGGCGCCGACTACAACTTCGTCGAGCGTGCGGAATTCGACCGCATGGTGGAGCAAGGGGCGTTCCTGGAGCATGCCGAGGTCTTCGGCAATTGTTACGGCACGGCACGCGAACATGTGCTGAACCAGCTGCGGGAAGGCACCGACATCATTCTGGAGATCGACTGGCAGGGTGCGCGGCAAGTGCGCCAGGCCATGCCCGATGCGGTTTCCGTGTTCGTGCTGCCGCCTTCCCGCGCCGAACTGGAGCGGCGGCTGCGGGGCCGGGGCCAGGACACCGGCGAGGTGATCGCCCGGCGCATGCGCGAGGCCGTCAGCGAGATGTCCCACTACCACGAATACGATTACCTGGTGGTGAACGACCTGTTCGACCAGGCCCTGGCCGAGCTGACCTGCATCGTCAGCGCCCGGCGGCTGCGGCACGCGGCCCAGCGTGAACGCCTGGCGGAGATCCTGCGGGAGCTGCTGGCCTAACAGGTCCTGACTCGCTTCCCGGTCCGCACTGAGTCCGTCCAATATCGACAGGCGGCGCACCGCTCCACGCGGGCGGTTGCCGGTGCTGACTGTATCCTCACCCACCGTTTTCGCGTTAGAATCTAATCAATATGCGGCATTGTCGGCGTATTTCCGAACGTCGTCCGGTGTCGGGAGTCTAAGTCACAGAGTTTTATGGAGTTTTCATGGCGCGAGTAACGGTTGAAGATTGTCTGGGCAGTGTAAAGAATCGCTTTGAGCTGGTCTTGGTGGCGTCCAAACGAGCGCGACAGATCGCAAACGGTTCCGAACCCTACCTGGAATGGGACAACGACAAGCCCACGGTAATGGCTCTGCGCGAGATCGCCGAGGGATACGTCACCCCGGAAATCCTCACGCGCAAGCCGGAGCCTGATTTTGCCCAGGAGCTGGCCCAGGAAGAGGCCGAAGGGGAGGGCGAGGCGCAAGCCTGACCTCTTGGAGGGCCTGTGTCGCGAGCCACCGCCTTACCCACGGAAGAATACCCGGCTGCGGATCCCAGCCATAAGATCAGTGAGCTGTGCACGCTGCTTGAGAGCTATCTTGAGCCCAAGCACGTCAAGCTGGTCTACGATGCTTATGTGTTCGGCGCGCGCGCCCATGAGGGCCAGCGCCGGCTCTCCGGCGAGCCCTATATCACCCATCCGTTGGCGGTGGCCAAGATCCTGGCGGAGATGCGGCTGGATTACCAGAGCGTCACGGCCGCCATTCTGCACGACGTCATAGAAGACACCCCCACCGCCAAGGAACAGATCTCCAAGCAGTTCGGCGAGGATGTGGCCGAGCTGGTGGACGGTGTCAGCAAGCTCACTCAGATCAAGTTCGAGAGCAAGGCCGAGGCCCAGGCGGCCAACTTCCGCAAGATGGTCCTGGCCATGGCCAAGGACATCCGCGTGATCCTGATTAAGCTCGCGGATCGCCTGCATAACATGCGCACAATCTGGGTGATGCCTCCCCACAAGCGCCGCCGCATCGCCCGGGAAACTCTGGAAATCTACGCCCCCATCGCCAATCGGCTCGGCATCAACAATATCCGCGTCGAGCTGGAGGATCTGTCCTTCGCGGCCATTTACCCCATGCGTTGCCGGGTGCTGAAATCCCAGGTGCGCCGGGCCCGCGGCAATACCCGCGAGCTGGTCAGCAAGATCAGCGAATCCCTGCAGCAGCGCCTGGAAAGCGGCGGCATCCACGCCGTGGTCATGGGCCGGGAGAAGCATCTCTACAGCATCTACCGCAAGATGCTGACCCAGCAGAGCGAGCGCAAGGCCTTCTCCTCGGTAGTGGACGTCTATGGCTTTCGGGTGATCGTAGACACCGTGGACACCTGCTACCGGGTGCTGGGCCTGATGCACGGCCTCTACAAGCCGGTGCCCGGGCGCTTCAAGGACTACATCGCCATCCCCAAGAGCAACGGCTATCAATCCTTGCATACCACCTTGTGGGGGCCCCGAGGGATACAGATCGAGGTCCAGATCCGCACCGAGGAAATGCACCGGGTGGGTGAAATGGGTGTGGCCGCCCATTGGATGTACAAGAGCGGTGAGGACGCGGGCAACACCGCCCACGCCAAGGCGCGCGAGTGGGTCAAGGACCTGCTGGAGATGCAGCGCAACGCCGGCAATCCCATGGAATTCATCGAAAACGTCAAGATCGATCTGTTCCCGGACGAGGTCTACGTTTTCACCCCCAGCGGCGAGATCATGGAACTCCCACGCGGCGCCACCATCGTCGACTTCGCCTATGCCGTGCACTCGGACATCGGCGACGCCTGTCTGGCCGCCAAGGTTGACCGGCGGCTGATGCCCTTGAGCACGCCGTTGGCCACCGGGCAGACCGTGGATATCATCACCGCGCCCGGGGCACGCCCCAATCCCGCCTGGCTGGATTTCGTGGTTACCGCCAAGGCCCGCTCGGCGATCCGCCACTCGCTGAAAAACCTGAAACGGGGCGAAGCGGTGAGCCTGGGGCGCCGTCTGGTGTCCGAGTCATTGCAGGGCATGGGCCTGGTGTTCGAGGATCTGGAAAGCGAGCGTACCACGTTCGCCCTGGAGGCCCTGGGGCTCACCGACGTGGACACGTTGCTGGAAGAGGTCGGATTGGGCAAGCGCATGCCGTGGCTGGCGGCCCGGCAGCTGGCGGGCGTGGTGGAGGTCCCGAAGGAAGAGGACAAACAGCATCGCCAACGCTTGACCATCAAGGGCACCGAGGGCGCCGTGGTCACTTTCGCCCGTTGCTGCCACCCCATCCCCGGCGATCAGATCGTCGGTTTTGCCAGTTCCGGGCGGGGCGTAGTGATTCACGTGCGCGATTGCAAGAATCTGGCGGAATACCGCAATAACCCCGATAAATGGATCGATGTTCAGTGGGAGGCCGAATTGGACCGGGACTTTCAGGTGCCGGTCCGGGTCGAGGTGGTCAACCAGCGCGGCGTGCTGGCCAGCGTGGCGGCCAATATCTCCGACATGGAGGCGAATATCGACAACGTCTCCGTGGAGGAGAAGGAAGGCATGATCGTGACCATTCAGTTCACTCTCGGCGTGCGCAGCCGCCTGCACCTGGCACGGGTGATGAAGCGCCTGCGCGTTCTCAACAGCGTGTTGCGTATCTCCCGCCTCAAGGGCTGAGGGCCGGCCGTTGGGTCGCAGCAATACGGCGGCCGGACGCATCCATTTACCATTCGTAGCTCCAAGGACCGTTCGCGATGGCTCACGAGCAAACCAAGGAATTCATCCCGTTGCGCATCGCCGTACTTACGGTGTCCGATACGCGCACGGAGGCCGACGACAAGTCCGGCAACACCCTGGTGGGTCTGCTGACCGAAGCGGGGCACCAATCCGCGGCCAAGGCCATTGTCAAGGACGACCGTTATCAGATCCGCGCGCGGCTCTCGACGTGGATCGCCGATCCGGAGGTGGATGTGGTGATCGTGACCGGCGGTACGGGGTTTTCCGACCGGGACGTTACACCCGAGGCGGTGCGGCCGTTGTTCGATCGGGACGTGGATGGTTTCGGGGAAGCGTTCCGTCAGTTCTCCCTGGAGGAGATTGGAACCTCAACGATTCAATCCCGCGCCCTGGCCGGCATCGCCAACCGCACGCTGATCGCATGCCTGCCGGGTTCGACGGGCGCTTGCCGCACCGGCTGGAATCGTGTGCTTAGGGAGCAGTTGGACAGTCGCCATCGGCCCTGCAACTTCGTGGAGTTGCTCCGGCCGGTTCGCGGTTGAGCAACGGAGAATTCGCGGCGATGAGCGCCGCTCCTGCGAGTTGGTAAACGAATACCTCCTTACGTTTCAGGACACGAAGAGCACGAAGGGTCCACAAAGAGGCGCGAAGGTGATCAGTGTCTCCTTAAAAGGCATCGTGTGCTTCGTGACCCGAAACGCACCATTATTCGGGGTCGCCACGACCGCTCATACCAGCACCCGACTCTTCATTGTAGGAGCGGCGCTCCTCGCCGCGAATGGCGTCTCCCTAGGAATCCTCGCCTTCCGATTCCGTCCCGAACTTCAGTTCCACCGTGCCCTTGGCCGTTTCGCAGGTCAGGCCGTCGGAGTGGATCTTGATCAGGTCTTGATAAAGCAGCCGGGTGCTCATCTCCAAAAGCATGGACAACACCTGGGTGACAGCCTCCTCCGGGGCGCCGTCACGCTTCATTTTTTCGATCAAGTGCTGAGTGGCTTCCAACTGCCAGACTTCATGGGTTTCAACGCTCACGCTCTCTCCCCGGCTCGTGATTAAGTATTGCTCGATGATACATGTTCGGGCTGCATGCGGCGAACCTCGCCCGGCGCGGCCTTGTGGTGCGCGCCGGTTCGCCCCATAACGTCGGGGAGTCCCAAAAACCCGAGGTGTATGCATGAGCGAACGGTTGTCTTTCGATGTAAGACTTGAAGAGCGAGACCACGAAGCCGTAATCGACCGGGTTACGTCGGCACTGGCGGACGAGGGGTTCGGCGTGCTCAGCCGGATCGATGTGCACTCCGCTCTCAAGAAGAAACTAAGCGTGGACTTTCGCCCATACACCATCCTCGGAGCGTGCAATCCGCAGTTCGCTCATCAGGCCCTGCAGGTTAATCCGGAAGTCGGTGTGCTGTTGCCCTGCAACGTGGTGGTGGAGGCCGCGGAAGACGGCAAGGGGACTGTGGTGAGAGTTGGGGATCCGGCGGTGCTCTTGTCCACCGGTGGCATGGATGAGCAGCCCGGCCTGAAAGACCTGGCCGGGGAGGTTGGATCCCGCCTGCAGCGGGTTGCGATCGCGCTTCGCTAAGAACGGGCGCGTCCCCGGGGTGAGACCCGGGGACGCGGCGCGCGATCAGGATGCCATCGGCGTATACGCCGTGCACCACCCCTTGGTGTTGACCACATGTCCCGGAAACACGGCGCAGGTTCCGTAATCGGCCTTGCGGTCGCCCGTGTACAACTGGCAGTTGTGGCAGAACTCGCCTTTCTTGTGTTTCGCGTTCTTGGAGCTGGTGGCGTCGTTGGTGTAGTCGAAGTTCTTCGCGGTCTGGCTGGACGGATCCAGTTTCGGAAGGCCTTCGGCCGCCGAGGCGAGCTTCTGGTGGAAGAGTGCGCCCGCGAACGGGACCGCGGCAATTCCCACAAGGCTCTTCCTCAGGAAATCGCGGCGACTGTGTTTGATGCTTTCATCAGACATGGGGCTCTCCTTATCGTTCGAGGTTCAAGAACTGCGTATTTATCGCCAAGGTGCCGTCGCGTCGACGGTTTTTCAACGCTTGGCACGGTGTGCGGGCGCCGGTCCGGCATTGGCGGTTCGTGGGGCCCTTCTTCGGCCGCTTGATTGCGCTTCGCCCTGCCCAAGGCCGAATGCTGCGCGCGGGTGCGAAAAGCGTCCCCGTCTGTTCCCGACCGGCGAAAGCGGAGAAGGTTCCATGGTGGCGGCATGCTTCCGGGCCACCCTGCGGGCGGAAGCCACATATTATGCTCGAAGAAGCGGGCTTGGACGAACGTCTGCGCGACCTCGACCAGGAACGCACGCAAAATGGAGTTTGACCAGCCACCGCCGCAAGCGGCGGTGGTGCCGACGGTTGAAGCCGGTGCCCCTCCGCTGCACCGGCCTTAGTTGATAATATGACCGGTACAGAATCCGCGGCTTCGGGATTCCGGTGCCGTGGGCGATTGGAGCCCCGGCGGCGAAGACCCGGGGCAAGACCAGGAGAAGGGGCCATGACCGACTACAACGCACCGACCAAGGACATGCTATTCGTGATCCGGGAACTCCTGGACTTCGATTCGGTAGCCGCCTTGCCGGGGTTTGAGGATGTCGATGCCGAAGTGGTGGAAGCCATCATCGAGGAGGCCGCGCGATTCGGCGGTGGGGTCCTCGCCCCGCTCAATCGAAGCGGCGATATCGAGGGAGCGCGTTGGAACGACCGCGAAGTGACCGCCCCGGCGGGATTCGGGGACGCGTATGGGCAATTCGTGGACGGCGGCTGGAATGGCGTGGCCGCACCGCCCGAAGCGGGCGGGATGGGGCTGCCCGAGCTTCTCGCCACTGCCACCCAGGAGATGTGGCAGTCCGCCAATATGTCCTTCGCGCTGTGCCCCATGCTCACTGCCAGCGCCATCCTGGTCCTGGAGCGCTACGGCACCGACGAGCAGAAGGCCCGCTATCTGGAACCCTTGGTGTCCGGTCGCTGGAACGGCACCATGGATCTTACCGAACCCCAGGCCGGTTCCGACCTGGCCGCCGTACGTACCCGCGCCGAGCAGCGGGGCGACCATTACCGCCTGTTCGGCCAGAAGATATTCATTACCTGGGGCGACCACGACATGGCCGAGAACGTGGTCCATTTCGTTCTGGCGCGCACGCCTGGTGCCGGCGAAGGCGTCAAGGGGCTGTCTCTGTTCATCGTGCCCAAGTATCTGGTTAACGAAGACGGCACCCTGGGTCGGCGCAACGATATGCATTGCGCCTCCCTGGAACACAAGCTCGGCATTCACGCCAGCCCCACCTGCGCCATGATCTACGGCGACGAGGACGGCGCCGTGGGATACATCGTCGGCGAGGAAGGCCAGGGGCTGGCGTTGATGTTCACCATGATGAACGAGGCGCGGCACAAGGTCGGCGTTCAGGGGCTGTCCATCGCCGAGCGTGCCTACCAACAGGCTCGGGGCTACGCCCTGGAACGGGTCCAGGGTCGGCCCGTGGGTGGTGGCGCCGGCGACCGCTCGCCCATCATCCAACACCCGGACGTCCGCCGCATGCTGATGACCATGAAGGCCGAGATTGAGGCCATGCGCGCTCTTTGCTACGCGGCGGCGGCGGGAATGGATCGTGCCGGTCGGGACCCCGACGAAGAAGCCCGGGCCGACAGTCAGGCGCGGGTGGATCTGCTTATCCCCATCGTCAAGGCGTGGTGCACCGAGTTGGGGGTGGAAGTGGCGTCCTTGGGCGTCCAGGTGCACGGCGGCATGGGCTTCATCGAGGAAACCGGCGCCGCCCAGCATCTCCGCGACGCCCGGATCGCGCCGATCTACGAGGGTACCAACGGTATCCAGGCGGCGGATCTGGTCGGCCGCAAGGTGTTGCGCGACCAGGGCATCGCCATGGATCGCCTGATCGAGGAGATGCGAGAGGTGGCCGCGGCCCTGGCGGGCGATGACGAGGTGAAGAGTCTCCGGGGAGCGCTGGAGGAAGGCGTCGACGCGTTGGCGCGGGCGACCCGCTGGATACTGGACAACGGCGCCGAGGATCCGGCCGCCGCCATGGCCAATTCCATGAACTATCTTCTGCTGGCCGGATACGTGTGCGGCGGGTGGTTGATGGCGCGGGCGGCATTGCGGGCCTCCGCGGCTCTGACCGCCGGAGCCGGCGACCGGGCATTCTACGAGGCGAAGCTGGTGACGGCCGGTTTCTACATCGACCAGATCCTGCCGCGGGCGCTGGCCGCGGCGCGGGCCGTGACCTCCGGCGGGGATCGCATCATGGCGTTGAGCCCCGAGCAGTTTTAGGGAGACGCTGAACTAGTCACCCGCCCGCGATCAGGTCTGTTTGGTCATCCGGGTAGGCGCGGCATCGCTGGCGGGAGGATCCGCTGCGACCGTGCCCGCATACGCTCGCCGGAGGCGTTGGGCCAGGTCCACCACCGTTTCCGGCCGGATACTGCCGATCGGCGCCAGACTGACGGCCAGGCGTTGGGTCGGGCCGACCCGGTTTCGCAGTTCTTCCCAAACCTGGGCGATCCGCGCCAGCGAGCGGGATTCGGTGTCCCGGGGGTCCGCGCACAGCCACTGCTCCAGATCCTCCGGCAGGCGCACACCCAACCAACGAAGAAAGCAGATGTTCCGCTCATTGCGCACCGGCGCGAACGAAACCAGGAGCGGGGGCAGCGCCTGCTTCGCCGATTCGCGTTCCGCCCGCTCCACCAGGGCGACGATATCGTCCGCCTGGTAACACACCTGGGTCGTGAAGAAATCCGCGCCGGCTTCCCGCTTCCGCGCCAGCCGGCCGGGTTCCCCCGCCCGATGAGGGATGCAGATGTTGCCGATGAGCAGATCATGGTCGGGGATGACTTCCCGGAGCAGTTCATTGGCCCGCACCACCCCCGGCCCGGGATAGCGGCGGCGACTGTCGTCGCCGCCCACCAGCACGAAGCGGCTGACCCCGTAATCGCCGTGGGTGCGCCGAAACCATTCCGCCTGGACCGGCTCAGGTTCATGGACCACCACGCGATTGACGATGCACTCCAGCCCGGCTCGTCGCCGGATTTCCAGTGCCAGTTCGCGAGGTTCGAAGCGCGGTTCGAACGGTGTGCGACGCCGGCCCCGGGGGTCGCGCCCCTGTTCTTCATGGATCTCCGGGATATTGACGGCGTCCAGCCCGACGGCTTCGTCAATGGCCGCCGCTTCCTCCGCCCGCGCCGCGAGCGCGGCCCGGCCGGCCCGAAGCGGCGGTGGCACCAGTTCCAATACCAACGGCGGCGGTCCGTCGCTTACCCGGACTGCACGGAAATGCTGCGGCGCTGTCATGCCCGGCGGCTCCCTCGTGTCACTTGTCCTATTCCTACCTTGGGTCGACCCGGCGGCTCTCAAGCGGGTGCCCCGTCGCGCCTCAGCACGTACACTAGTGTACTGCGTCGCGATTCCTGGCCCTTTCAGAGCCTCCCACAAGCGTCGGATCAAGGCGCAGGGCGCAGGCAATGGCCGGCGCCCTTGGCAAGGCCGGCAACGCCGAGCTGGCGCTTGTGGGAGGCTCCCTTCGGGCGCGCCGCTATCGGGCAATCTGCGGTGTTGCGCGGACTTGAAAGGGAATGACCCTTCCGGCGTCCGCGCGCCTGGCACCTGACCCGATAACGGCGCGCTGAAAGGGCCAGGAATTGCGACGCAGTACACTTGTGGCTTCCTTAGGCTTCATCTCAAATGGAGATTTTGATGAAACGCGAGATCGTCCGGACCGAAAAGGCGCCCGCCGCCATCGGAACGTATTCCCAGGCCGTGAAAGTCGGCGACACGGTTTATCTCTCGGGCCAGATCCCGCTGGTTCCGGAGACCATGGAGTTGGTCGGGGGCGGCGTGGAAGCCCAGATCAGGCGGGTGTTTGATAATCTGGCCGCCGTCTGTGAGGCCGCCGGCGGATCGTTGGCCGACATCGTTAAGCTCAATATCTATCTCACGGATTTGGGCAACTTCGCCAAGGTCAACGAAATCATGGCTGAATACCTGAGCGAACCGTATCCGGCCCGGGCGGCCGTAGGTGTTGCCAGCCTGCCGAAGGGCGCGGGCGTGGAGATGGAAGCAGTCGTGGTGCTGGGAAGCTGAGACTCGCGGCATGACGCAGGGGGGAGCCCTCGCCGGACCCGTCTCCAACCTTGCGGGGGCGGGGCCGAGCATCGCCGCGCGGCTGGAGAAGATTGGTCTGAGCCGGGTGGCTGACCTCGTCTTCCATTTGCCACTGCGGTATGAGGATCGCACCCGGGTCGTGCCAATGGGCGGCCTGCGTCCCGGCGACCGTGTGCTGGTGCAGGGCACCGTGCAACTTGCCGAAGTTGCGGCGGGGCGTCGGCGGCGCCTGGTGGCTCGCATCAGTGATGGGACCGGCAGCCTCACTCTGCAGTTCTTCCACTTCTACCCCAATCAGGTGCGCAGCCTTCGAGCCGGCACGGTGATCCGGTGTTTCGGCGAGGCCCGCCGTGGCGCAGTGGGGCTGCAGATGGTCCATCCGGAGTACAGCGTGGTGGGCGCCGATGAACCGCCGGAAGAAGAGGGCACGCTGACCCCGATCTATCCGGCAACCGAGGGGGTGAACCAGCCGGTGCTGCGCCGCTTGGTGGAACAGGCCCTGGCCTTCGCCTCGGAGGAACTGGAGGATCTGCTGCCGGCGGAATGGGCCGCGCAATTGAAGTTGCCGGGGCTCTGGGAGTCGCTGTGCTTTGTTCACAGCCCTCCGGCCGGCACCGCCCTGGAACTGCTGGAGAGCAGGGCACATCCCGCCTTCGAGAGACTGGCCTTCGAGGAACTGCTGGCCCATCACCTGAGCCTGCGCCGTGCCCGCCAACGAGTGCAGCAGGACCAGCGGGCGCCGATCCTGCGGGGCAACGGACGTCTGATTCAGGGGTTCCGCCAAGGGCTGCCCTTCTCGCTCACCGATGCCCAGGAGCGCGTGGATGTGGAGGTGGGCAGGGATATGGCGAGTCATCGTCCCATGTTGCGGCTGGTGCAGGGCGATGTGGGCTCGGGCAAGACCGTGGTGGCCGCGCTGGCGGTGTTGCGCGCCGTGGAAAGCGGAATGCAGGCCGCCGTGATGGCCCCTACGGAGCTGCTGGCGGAGCAGCACTACCGAAACTTCGCGGCGTGGCTGGAGCCGCTCGGGGTGCCGGTGGCATGGCTCAGCGGCCGGCGCGGCGCGGCGGCGCGCCGGGGTGCGCTGCAGGCGCTGGAAAGCGGAGAGGCCGCCGTGGCCGTGGGCACCCACGCGCTGTTTCAGGGCGAGGTGCAGTTTCATCGGTTGGGCCTGGTGATCGTGGACGAGCAGCACCGTTTCGGCGTCCATCAGCGCCTGGCGCTCAAGGAAAAGGGCCACCGGCAGGCGGCCCAGCCTCATCAGCTCATCATGACAGCCACCCCCATCCCCCGCACCCTGGCCATGACGGCCTATGCCGATCTGGATGTTTCGGTGATCGACGAACTGCCCCCCGGGCGGACGCCGGTGAAGACCGTGGCGGTTCCCGCCAGCCGTCGGGCGGAGGTGATCGAGGGCGTGGAGAAGGCCTGTCGCGAGGGCAGCCAGGCCTACTGGGTCTGCACGCTGATCGAGGAGTCGGATGCCCTGCAGGCCGAGGCCGCGGAGGACACGGCTCAGCGGTTGGAGCAGGCGCTGCCCGATGTGCGCGTGGGTCTGGTACATGGCCGGATGAAGGCCGCCGACAAGGAGGCGGTCATGCAGGCTTTTTCCTCCGGCGAGCTGGACCTGCTGGTGGCCACCACCGTGATCGAGGTGGGCGTGGACGTGCCCAACGCCAGCCTGATGATCATCGAGAATGCCGAGCGCCTGGGGCTTGCCCAGTTGCACCAGCTTCGCGGCCGTGTGGGGCGCGGCAGCACGGCCAGCAGTTGTGTGCTGCTATATCAGGCGCCGTTGTCCGATACCGCGCGCGCCCGCTTGGGCGTGCTGCGCGACAGTAGCGATGGCTTCGAAATCGCCCGCCGGGATCTGGAATTGCGCGGGCCGGGAGAGTTGCTGGGTACCCGCCAGACCGGGGCCATGCATTTGCGTATCGCCGATCTGACCCGTGACGGCGCCTTGATTCCCCGTGTCCAGAAGGCGGCCGAAAACCTGTTGGCTGAAGCGCCCGAGGCGGCAGATCGGTTGATCGACCGGTGGGTGGGGGAGGGAGAACGGTACAGCCAGGTGTGAACCGGGACAGAGGGGAGAGGGTTTAACCACAGAGGCACACGAGGCACAGAGTAGATCTCAATCTGTTGTCGGATTGCGTCGGCATTGCTAATCCAGGCTGCAAGATATTTCTTGTCGTTCTTCTCTGTGTTCTCTGTGCCTCCGTGGTGGGCCCTTCTTGCGACCCGCCATCTGATGCCCCTGCCCAGGAACCGTTCGCGGCGATGAGCGCCGCTCCTACTGATATGGTTTCTCCGACATGCGATAATGCGCCCCGTTTTCGATCCCACGGCGGGGAGGTGTCTTGAAGCGGCTTGCGACATGTCGATGGCGGATGCGGGGACAGCGGTTCGACCGACCGTTGCCTTCATGGCTCCGGTACTGGGTGGATCAAACCGCCTCCCTGACGGCCCGGATCAAGGGCCATTGCCGCGGCGGATTCAGCGTGCAGGTGGTGGGCGAGGGCTGGCAGCGGCCCACGCTGGATGAAGCCCGCCGGCTGAACATGGCGCCGGACCAGTACGGTTGGGTGCGCGAGGTGCTGCTGCTGTGCCGCGGGCGTCGCTGGGTCTTTGCCCGCACCGTCATGCCTCACACATCGCTGCATCGCGCCAACAGGGAACTGCTGATGCTGGGCAACCGGCCCTTGGGTAGTCTGCTGTTTTCCGGGCCGCGGGCGGATCGAGAGCCGGTGGAGGCGGCCAGCCTGCGGGATTGCGCCTGGCTGCGCCGGCGCGTGGAGGCGGCCACGGGCCTGGAGGGGACGGAAACGCTCTGGGCGCGCCGTGTGGTCCACTATGTCCGAGGCCGACCTATCCTGGTGGCCGAGGTCTTTCTGCCCGAGATCGCCGATGTCGCTCAATAAGAAGATGATCCAGGATCGATTGGTTCAGTATGCCCGACTGGCCCGGCTGAACCGCCCCATCGGAAATTTCCTGCTGTTGTGGCCCATGCTCTGGGGGCTGTGGATTGCCGCCAAAGGTGTACCGGATCCGCTGGTGTTGGTGGTGTTCGTGTTGGGCGTACTGGTGATGCGCGCGGCCGGATGCGTGATCAACGATTACGCCGATCGAAACATCGACGGCCACGTCAAACGGACCACCGGCAGACCCATGGCCCAGGGGCGGGTGAGCGAAAAGGAGGCGCTGCTGCTATTCGTGGGGCTGTGCCTGGTGGCCTTTGGGCTGGTGCTGCTCATGAACCCGCTGACCATCCGCATGTCGTTCGTGGGCGTGGCGCTGGCCGGCACCTATCCGTTCTCCAAACGTTTTCATCATCTGCCTCAAGTTCATCTGGGGGCTGCCTTCGGCTGGGCGGTGCCCATGGCTTTCACGGCGCAAATGGGTACGGTGCCGCCGGTGGGATGGCTGGTGTTCATCGCGGCGGTGGTGTGGGCGACGATCTATGACACCCAATACGCCATGGTGGATCGGGACGACGATCTGCGGATCGGCGTGAAATCCACGGCCATCCTCTTCGGCGAAGCCGATCGCTTGATCGTCGGTATTCTGCAGGTGTTGATGATCATCGCTCTGATCCTGATCGGGCAACGGGCCCACCTGGGGTGGATCTATTACGGATCGTTGGTGCCGGCGACAGCCCTGTTCGTCTACCAGCAATATCTGATGCGGAACAGGGGCCGGGAAGACTGTTTCAAGGCCTTTCTGAACAACAACTGGTTCGGCGGAGTGGTCTTTTTAGGGGTGGTGCTGCACTACGCCACGGCCTGATGCGGCGTCCGTCACAAACGAGAACGATTCGTTATTGACAATCAATCGCATTTGCATTTACGCTGCTTTCATTGATTCATGAGGGCGGTGTCGATGTACGTTTGTGTCTGTAAGGCGGTGAATGAGCGCCGGATCAAGGAAGCCGTCGCGGAGGGTGCGCGTTCCATGCGTGAGTTGCGTGCCCAGCTTGGGGTGTGCAGCTGCTGCGGCAAATGCGGCCGCCATGCCCGGGAAGTCCTGGAGACCGCCTGCGAGGAAATCCGCGGCGCCCTGGAAGTCACCATCCTGCCCACCGGCCAGGCCGCCTGAATCCAGCATCTTGCGTAGGAGCGGTCGTGCCGACCGCGAATGATCCAGCGTTGTCAGAAGAGCACGAAGGACACGAAGGCCCACGAAGCTGTTCACTTGGCTAAAGCCATGACTGCCCGAAAAGCTTCGTGTTTCTCTTCGTGACCTGAAGCGTAATTGCGATTCGCGGTCGGCACGACCGCTCCTACGGTCGATTTTACTGCAGTGCCCCCTTTGGACTCCCGCGTTCCGGCATTAGACTGGTCCCATCTTCACGACAGGGACCAAGGAGACGGCAATGAAGGGCGATACCAAGGTTATCGAGTACCTAAACAAGGCGCTGTACAACGAGCTCACCGCGATCAATCAGTATTTCCTTCATGCACGGATGCTCAAGAACTGGGGCCTCACCCGGCTTGGCCGACAAGGAATACGAGGAATCCATCGACGAGATGAAGCATGCGGATAGGCTCATTGAGCGGATTCTGTTTCTGGAAGGGCTGCCCAATCTGCAGGACCTGGGCAAGCTGATGCTGGGTGAGCACGTGCAGGAAATCCTGCAATGCGACCTTCGCGCCGAGCAGGAGGCCTGTCCGCTGTTGCGCGAGGCCATCGAGTACTGCGAGCAGAACAAGGACTACGTGAGTCGCGACCTGCTGCAGGACATCCTGGAGGACGAGGAAGAACACATCGACTGGCTGGAGACCCAGCTGGACCTCATCGAGCGGGTGGGCGATCAGAACTATTCCGCAGTCGCAGATGTAAAGGGCAGGCCGTGGTCGGTGATCAGACGGTGACGAAGCTCACTTTGCCGCCGTTTTCCCGGCGCTGGATGTAGTCGCGGACCATGGCTTCGCTCTCCCCCAGGAACTCCCGGAACTGCAGGCCGAGCCGAAAGGCCTGCTCCGGGCCCACGTAGTGGGTGAAGGCGACTCGGCAGCGGATGGTGGCCGTGGCCACCGTGTCCTGCCAGGGCAGGGGGAGGCGGACTGTTACCGTGGCGTCGGGCTTGAAGTGCTCGGCGCACACCAGTCCGAGGCCGCCCGAGGAGATGTTGGTGGCTTTGGCGTCCAGCACTCGGCCGTCGGCGGTGCATAGAAGTGCGTGCCGGTCCATGTAGAGATGAAAGCGCTCATGTCGGCGCCGTTCCGCCCCGCTGTCCACTGCTCCATAGTCCTCCCGACGAAGTGCCCGCGCCTCGCTGGCCTTTCGAGAACAAGATACTGCCGGAGACTTACGAAGGGCGGGACGCCGCTCACAAAAAGGCCGCCCTGAAGGCGGCCTTTCTCGATCTGCGATATGGCGGCGCCTACAGTCGTTCGGCGTTCTTGGCCAGGTACTGGGCCACGCCCTCCGGGTTGTCGCGCATGCCTTCATCGCCTTTCTGCCAACCGGCCGGGCAGACTTCGCCATGTTCCTCGAAGAACTGCAGCGCATCGACCATGCGCACGATCTCGTCAATGTTCCGGCCCAGGGGCAGGTCGTTGACCACCTGATGGCGGACGGTGCCCTCGCGATCGATCAGGAACGCGCCGCGGAAAGCGACCTTGCCGTCCGGCGTCTCAACGCCGAAGTTGCGGGCGATCTCGTGGGTCACGTCGGCGGCCAGGGTGAATTTCACCGGACCGATGCCGCCCTGGTCCACGGGCGTGTTGCGCCAGGCGTTGTGGGTAAACTGGGAATCGATGGAAACCCCGATCACTTCCACGCCGCGTTCGCTGAGCTGGCTGGTGCGCTTGTCGAGGGCGATCAGTTCGCTGGGGCACACGAAGGTGAAGTCCAGCGGATAGAAGAACACCAGGGCGTACTTGCCCTTGGTCGCCTGCGCGAAGTGAAAGTCGTCGACGATCTCGCCGTTGCCGAGAACAGCGGCGCAATTGAAATCGGGGGCCTTGCGGCCTACCAGCACGCTCATCGAAATCCTCCGTTGATCAAATGAATAAAACGATGCCGGCCGCCCCGGGTGGGGCGGGCCTGTTTGGAAGCATTCCAAATTATACGCGTGGAGGCGTGTGTCGAGAACCGGCCAAGTTAGTGGAATCACAGAGGCGCAGCGGGCATGGAAACCACTCAGGTCCTGTCCGATTGGCGGAAGTCCCGGTGCGCTACCCGACCTGGCGGCCCAATATCATTCAGCACAATGACTTTTGTGGTCTCGCCAAGGCGCCGAGAACGCCAAGAGATACCGAAGTGGATTTCATGGGTTCCTTGGCGTTGTCGGCCGGCGCCTTGGCGAGAGGCCTTCCGTTCCCCTCTCCGCTGCGGAGCCCTTGGAAAGCGGCGGGCGCATTGAACTCCATCAATCTAAGTCGGTGCACATGCCCCCGGCCATTCGGGGCGACTTACTTACTCATCCACAGGGTCGAAGTCCAGCGCCAGCGCCGCGCGTACCCGTTCCGGCATGACCGCCATGTGGGCGTATTCTTGATGGCCGATTCCCAACACCACCTCGGTGTCGGGATCGCGGAAGCGCCGGATCTGTTCCGGTTGGAAAGGGAAGTGGATGAATTGGACCGACGAGGCCTTGCCCTCGGCGGTGCTGCGGTCCATGTCAGCTTCAGGAACGCCGTGGATCTCCTCGCCGTCCAGACGTATGAACGAGGTCTCTTCCACGCCCCCCAGGGTGCCCAGGATGCGCTGCCGTCGATCCCGGTCCGGGATCTCGAACATCAGCGTAGCCACCAGTTCCCGGCCCTTGGGTATCAGGGGGTTGTAGGCCGCCAACTCGTCGTCGATCTGTTCCTGGCCGCCCCGCTCGACGAACAGCATTTCGTGAACCTGGCGCCACATGGTGTCGTAGTTCTCGAAATAGAAGGTGGCGTGAGGGCCTACCTCAAGCCGGCGGTTGCGCTTCAGCGTGGTGATTTCGGTGCGTTTTTCGGCGCGGATCCTGCCGTATTCGTCCATGGAGAGGATGTCGTCGGGGGTGATTTCGTGTTTCATGACGGAAATCCCTTCAGATCAGGCCGTAGGCCCGGGCCACAAGCTGGATCGGGTGTTCCGAGCGCGTCGGCGCGTCGGCGCCGTCCTGGCGCTCCAGACCCTGAACGATATGGCTGCCCGCCAGTGGGCATTCCGAAGCCAGATGCTGTTTGCCGGCGCCGACGACCTGCCGCGCCGCCGGGCGTCCCACTTTCAGAGCCGTTTCGAAATGCTCCTTCTTGATGCCCCAGGCGCCGCCGTGTCCCGAGCATCGCTCGATGACCGAGAGGTCCATGTCCGGAATCAATCGCAGCATTTCTGCCGCCTTGGCACCCATGTTCTGGGCGCGGGCGTGGCAGGCCAGATGCAGTGCGACTCCGCCGGGCAGAGGCTTCAGGCCCGGCGCCATGCCTTCCTTGGAGGCGATGCCGACGATGTATTCGCTGACGTCGGCGGTGTGTTCGGCCAGGCGCTGAACCTGTGCGTCGTTCGGGAGGATCAGCGGCCATTCGAATTTGATCATCAATGCGCAGGAGGGGACCAGGGCGATGATGTCGTAGCCCTCGTCAATCCAGCGCTGCAGTCGCCCCGCCACCTTGCGCGCGCTCTCAGCGACCCCCGGGAGATCCCCTTGTTCCAGCCGCGGCATGCCGCAGCAGCCTTCGTAGATCACCTCGGTTTCCACGCCGTTGAGGGCCAGCACAGCGCGGGTGGCCATGCCGATGTCCGGGTTGTTGTAGTTGCCGAAGCAGGTGGCATAGAGCACCGCTTTCCGGCCGTGGGCGGGCGCTTGCGTGTTGACCTGGGCTGGTATGTCCCTGGCCCGGCGGACCAGTGTCTTGCGGTGAAACACCGGCAGGGCGGCGTCGCGGTGGACGTCCAAGGTCTTTTCCAGCAGCGGCCTTGTGACATTGTTGCCGGTACGGTTGGCCCAATTGGCCAGCGGCGCCACGGCGCCGGCCAGGCGCCCGTTACGGTCCGTGCGCGTAAGCGCGTGATCGGCGAAACCATGCCGGCCCTGGTGTTCCTCCACCGCTCGATGGCGGAGCATCAGGTGGGGAAAGTCCACGTCGAACTCGTGGGGCGGCACATAGGGGCACTTCGTCATGAAGCACATGTCGCAAAGCGTGCAGGCGTCCGCCACGGCCTGGAAGCCGGAGGCGTCCACGCTGTCCAGTTCGCCGGTTTCGGACTCGTCGATCAAGTCGAACAGGCGCGGGAAACTGTCGCAAAGGTTGAAGCAGCGACGGCAGCCGTGGCAGATGTCGAACACCCGCCGTTCCTCGGCCTCCAGTTTTTCCGGATCGTAGAAATCCGGGCTTTCCCAGGGAATGGGGTGACGCGTGGGGGCGCCCAGTCCGCCTTCGCTCATAAGCCGCTCCCGTGATCAACAGACGAGGCCGCAAGGGCCCGAGGGGCGGGGTCGGCGACCCGCGCCCCGGCTTGCGTCAGCCGTTCAGGCCGTCCAGGGCCTTCTTGAAACGGCCCGCGTGGGAGCGCTCGGCCTTGGCCAGTGTTTCGAACCAGTCGGCAATTTCGTCGAAGCCTTCATCGCGCGCGGTTCGGGCCATGCCCGGATACATGTCCGTGTATTCGTAGGTCTCTCCGGCGATGGCGGATTTGAGGTTGGCGTCGGTGGCGCCGAAGGGTTCGCCCGTCGCCGGGTCGCCCACCTCCTGCAGAAACTCCATATGCCCATGGGCGTGGCCGGTTTCGCCCTCGGCGGTGGAGCGGAACACCGCGGACACGTCGTTGTAACCCTCCACGTCCGCCTTTTGGGCGAAATACAGGTAGCGCCGGTTGGCCATGGATTCGCCGGCAAAGGCCTCTTTGAGATTCGCTTCCGTTTTGGATCCGCTCAAGCCAGGCATGGTGGTCACCTCCGTGGTGGTTTGCAGCCGGTGTCGTCGGGGGCGGCACCCGCCGCGCCCCTCCTATGTGTAATAGCACAGGGCGGCCGGCCGTCAACCAGATTAGAAAAATTCTAAAGTATGGGAGGTCAGGTTCTGCTGACGCGCACGATGACGTCCACGCGCTGCACGCGGGTGCCGGCGGGCGCCGGGGGGACGTCGTGGACGGAGAGGCGATCGGTGGGGATGTCTTCCAGGCGGCCTTCCTCTTCGAAGAAGAAGTGGTGGTGGTCGCTGGTGTTGGTGTCGAAGTAGGAGCGCCGGGGGTCGATGGCGATCTCGCGGAGCAGGCCCGAGGCGGTGAATTGATGGAGGCTGTTGTACACGGTGGCCAGGGAGACCTTTACTCCGGCGGTGCGTGCCTCCTGGTGCAGTTGCTCTGCGGTGACATGGCGATGGCCGTGGGCAAAGATGAGCCGGGCCAGAGCAAGCCGCTGGCCCGTGGCGCGCAGGCCGGCCGCGTGCAGTCGTTCCCGGAGTTCGTTCGGTTGGGCCCGCATACTCGTTGCAATCCTCGCCGTGGCGGCGGTACGTACACCAAAGCTTAACTTTACCCGCGCCACTCTGCCAGCAGGACTCTTACGTCGGGAGGTCTTGACGCGTTTCGTGGGGCTTGCCGGAGTTTGCGGCGAGGGGCGGTTCGCGGCCGGGTCTAGAACGGTTTGATCACTACCAGGATCACGATGGCGACGAGAGCCAGGGCGGGGGCTTCGTTGAACCACCTGTACCAGACGTGGGAGTGGTGATTTCGGTCATCCCTGAAGGCGCGCAGCAGCCGACCGCAATAAAGGTGGTAGCCAATCAGGGCGACGACCAGCAGCAGTTTGATGTGCAGCCAACCCTGCTTGAGCCAGCCCGGAAAGATCCAAAGCATGGCCAGCCCGCATGCCACCGCCAGCCAGGCGCTGGGCGTCATGATGCCGCGGTAGAGTTTGCGCTCCATGATCTTGAACCGCTCGCGGCTGGGCTCGTCCTCGGCCATGGCGTGGTAGACGAAAAGTCGGGGCAGATAGAACAGGGCCGCGAACCACGTGATGACGAAAATGATATGGAACGCCTTGAACCAGAGATAGGCACCGGACACCGCTTCAGCTCCGGGTGGTACCGGGCAACATGCCCTCAATCTGCTTGCGGGTGCGCTCCAGGTTGAGTTCCCCGATGGTGCGCTGAACGATATGGCCTTGTGGGTCTACGAGGAAGCTGGTGGGTGTGACCTGAATGTTTCCGAAGGCCTTGGCGTAGGTGCCGTCGGCGTCCAGGGCGATGGAGTAGGGCAGCCCTTTTTCCTTGCGCATGGCGCGGACCTGGTCCGGGGGGTCGTAGGACATGGCCACGGCCACCATGTTGAAGCCCTTCTCGTGGAGGTCCTGGTAGAGCGCCTTGAGTTGCGGGATTTCCGCGACGCAGGTTACGCAGGACGTTGCCCAGAAGGTCACCAGAGTCGGGTGGCCGCTGTCGCGCAAGGCGATCTGCTGGCCGTCCAACGTCTTCAAGGTGATGTCCGGCGCATCGCCGCCCTGCCAGGGCCCGAACCAGATGATGGCGACGGCGATCAGTACCGCAGCCAGGCCGCCGTTCACTATCAGGCTTTTGGGTTTCATGCTGTTTTGCCCTCAGCGCTTTCAGCCTTGCTGCCACCCTCACCAGTGGCCGGAGCCTCTTCGGCAGGTGGCGTGGTATCCCGCCAGAACGCCTTGGCGAGCACCGCGTAGACGGGTTCCGGGCAGATCAGCCGCGAGGTGCCGTGCGCAATCAAGGTCGTCGCCATCAGCGGTACGATCAAACCGTTGTTGTCCGTCATCTCCATGACAATGACGAAGGTGGTGATCGGCGTTTGCACCACGCCCGCGAAATACGCGGCCATCCCCAACAGTATAACCGTGGCCCGGGGTGCGAAGGGCGCCAGGTGCGCCATGGCTCCACCCAGCTCGGCGCCAGCCGAGAGGCTGGGTGAGAACAGGCCGCCCGGAATGCCGCTGAGATAGGACACCAGAGTTGCCGCGATCTTCAGGAACGGCGAGAAGATGGTGCCGTGGTAGTCGGCCAGGGCACCCTGGCCGTTGCCGAGCAGGGCGCGGGCCTCGCCATAACCGGTGCCGTAGGTGTGGCCGTGGGCCAGCAGACCCACCACCACGATAAGCAGGCCGCAGCCCATGCCGAAGAGGATGGGCTTGGAGCGCCGGATAGGTCCCAGGCGCTGGGAGCCCTTGATGAGCAACTGGCTGAACAAGCCGCCGAACAGGCCACCGATCACGCCGCAGATGGGTATCACCACCCAGCTGGTGTCCATGGGCAGCGCCGTGGAAACCTCGCCGAAATACGAATAGTTGCCGGCCATGATCAGGGTGGTCAAACCAGCGAAGATTACCGACGTGAGCACGATGCCGCTGGTGTACTCCTCATAGGTCCGGTTCAGTTCTTCGATGGCGAACACGATACCGGCCAGTGGTGTATTGAACGCCGCCGACAGCCCCGCCGCGCTGCCCCCGAGAATCAATCCCTTTTCCAGGTAGTGGGCCGGGAATCGGGCCAGTCGGGCCATGGAATACATGATGCAGGCGCCGACGTGAATGGTCGGGCCCTCGCGGCCGATGGAGGCACCGAACACCAGGCCCAACAGGCTGACGACCACCTTGGCGATGGCAACGGGAATGGAAAGCAGCGTCTTGCGCAGGGGGTGGACGGCCTTGACCTGCAGCGAGGCAATGGCTTGGGGGATGCCGCTGCCGCTGGAGCCGGGGAAGTACCGCTCGGTAAACCAGACCAGCAGGCCCATGCCCAGCGGCGTGATGGCAAGCGGCAGCCAGGGTGAGCGATGCCAGACCAGCATGAACAGTTCGCTTGCCTTGTCCGCGGAGAAAGCGAACCCCACGCCGATGGCACCCACCATGAGAGCGGAGATCCAGAATACCAATCGGACCCGCCAGGCCAGCGGCGAAAAAAGTTGATGTCGCGACTTGCGAAAATTGCTGAGCATCGCATCCAGCTTGTTGATCGGTTGATGTCCAGCCCCGAGGGCCGCACCGCGTATTACCGGGTCCGTGCTGGCGCGCAACGCCATGGCAGATCGGTTTCACTGCGGTGTGGTCCTGTCCCCGAGGGTGGTCCGGCGCGCGGGATCGAATGCCCGCTCGCCACTGTCGGGATGTGGAAGCTCGGCCCGGAAGTCCGTTCGACTCCCGCGCCGTAACCCGTGCGTGTCCGTTTCGGTCTCGGCTTGAGCCGAACAGGCCCGCCGCAAAAGGTCCGCAGACGTCTGCCGAATTTCTTCGGACCAGCTCAGATTCCGAGGCCTGAAGTCCTGTCGGCCGCCCATGTGGCAGGGCGGAAGGTGGACTGTGCAGAAGGGTAACCGGCGCCGGCACGAATCGCCGGGCCAGAGAGCAGCCACGGCTGCGTATTGTCGGGAATTTCCATCGGGAACGCAAGGTTACCCGTCCGACGGGCTATTCCATCAATTCGGCACTCTCGCGGGCGGTGCGCACGATCTCCCGGGACGTGATTACGCCCACCAGGTCTTCGATATCGCGTGTGCGGCGGTGGCGTGTGACCAGTGCGAACTCCGTATCCTTGGCCTTCATGCCCCGCAGCAACACCGCCCAGGGTGTGCTGCTGGTGACCAGGAAGAAGTTCGTGTTGATCAGGGATTCGGGGTTCTCGTCCCGCAGCAGGTATTGAACTTCCTCGCGGGCGATGCCGTAGATTTCGCCGTCCTTGGAGAACACGGTGTAGCGCGAACCCTCACCGGGCTGATGGGTGGCCTGCCACTCGTGAATATCCTTGAGGTCCACCACCTGCAGGTCGTTGCTCATGATCGTGCGGGCGTTGCGCACCGACGAAATAGCCGCCTCAAGTCCTTGGGGGACACCCATGCCCCGCCGCAGGAGCTTCAATGTGTAGATGCTCTCGGACACCAGCTTGACGCGCAGCACGTAGGCCAGCGACACCGTCAGTATGATCGGCAGGATGGCGGCGTAGTCGCGGGTCTGCTCGAAGGTCATGGTGATGGCGGTGAGCACCGCCCCTGTGGCGCCGCCGACCATGCCGGCCATGGCGGCCACCGTGAACAAGGTGGGGTCCATGTGGTGACCGGGGAAAACCACAGCCATCAACTGGCCGAAACTGGCGCCCAGGGTTGCGCCCAGGAACAAGGCCGGCGAGAACACGCCGCCGGATGCGCCTGACCCCAGCGTGAAGCCCGTCGCCAGCAGTTTGCCGACGAAAAGCAGCAGCAGGAAGCCGGGGTTTGTAAGCGCCTCGCGCAGGATGTCCAGGATGGTGGCGTAGCCCACGCCGCCCACGTAGTACTCGCCGGTGTAGCGCATGAACAGGTAGAGCATGAGGCCCACCATGAACATGCCGGTGGCGTGGCGCAGGTAGCCGTTCTTGAAATACTGGCCAAAACGGTCCTCGAACCAGTAAATGGAGCGGATGAACAAGGTGGAGGCCAAGCCCACCAGTACTCCCAGGGGGATGCAGGCAAGCAGGGCGTAGAGATCCACGGCGTGGGTGTTGAAAACCGCCAGGCGCGGAACGTCGAACGAGGGGCTCAGTCCGTAGTAGAGGCGGCCGATGTAGCTGGCGGTGACGGTGGACACGGCCACCAGGGCCACGGTGCGGGCGCTGATGGAAACCAGCATCAGCTCCATGGCGAAGGCCAGGCCGCCGATGGGGGCATTGAACGTTGCGGCGATGGCCGCCGCCGCGCCGGCGCCAACCAGAACCACGCGCTGGCGTACGGGCATGCGGATGATCTGGCCCATGGTGGAGCCGAAGGCCGAGCCGATCTGGATGATGGGGCCTTCCCGGCCCACGGACCCGCCGGTGCCGATGGATACCGCCGAGGCCAGGGCCTTGGCCGCCACGATAATCGGGCGAATGCGCCCCTGTTTGTAGTAAATGGCGTTCATCACCTCGGGAACACCGTGACCTCGGGCCTCGGGGGCCAGGGTGTTGGTGATCCAGGTGACCAGCAAGGCGCCTCCCACGGGGACCAGGATGATGGCCCAGGCCCAGGGCGACGGCAGGATATGGGCGTCCGGGTCGAAGACCAGTGAGAATTCGCCGTAGAAGAAGAGGTTGTGGAAGAAGGCGATCATGACTCGGAACAGGATGGAGCCGAAACCGCCGAACACGCCGACGAGCAGCGCCAGACTGAACATCCACGCGGCTGGAAGCGGGCGTTCTTCTTCGTCGTTGCTCTGCATCGGTGCCCTTATGCCATTGGAGGCCGAGGCGGCGACTGGTTCGGATCCGCTCTGCCCCGTGGCGGATCGCGATCGCCGGGTTGTCCTTGGCGAATGAGCCGGTCGCGATGCGCGCCTTGCGCTCTCGACCATGACCCATTCCCCATCTTCGGCGATTTTCCGGGGGCGAGCAAGGTGGCTCCGGTCAATCGCCTCCAGGTTCCAAGGTCATGGATTGCCGGGCGACGTCGGCTCGAGTCAGCAAGCCCCTCACATGGACCTCTCCCGGTTGCTCTTCCTGGATCACGCACAGGGCCTCGGCGTCGGAGTCGCGAAACCGGGTGACGGCCTGCCGAAGAGTTTCACGCACGTCGATGGGCTCCGCCTCGATGTGTTTGGCAGGAATGGCAGCCAGCTCGATCGGGTCTTCCCGGCTTTCCTCCAGATAATGCAGAACGTCAGCGACCGGGAGGGCGAGGGCACGCGAGACCCGCGCATCCGAGGGCAGCAGTATCCAGCGCGGGTGATCCCGGAGAGCCTGTTCGACACGTGCCCGGGAGGGGCGTTGGGGGAGGACGGCGATTCTGCGCTCCATGATTCGGGCGAGCCCGAGGCGCCCGAGCGCGCGGCTGACCGGGTTGTTTCTCGGCCGGATTCCGCGGCTGCGCAGCTTCTGAAGGAAATAGGACTCCTTGGAGAACAGAATGCTGTTGCACAGCGTAGCGCCAGCGATGGCAAGCATGCCGGGAAGTATGATCTGAGGATCCGCGGTCAGCTCCAGCAGGGCAGTCAGGGCGGCCAAGGGAGCGCGCAGGGCCGCGCTCATCATCGCGCCCATCCCGATCATGGCATAGAAGCCGGGGCTGGCTGTGGTGGGAGGGGTGAGCTGGACCGCAACATGGCCGGCCGCGGCGCCGGCGGCGGCGCCAATGAAGACGACGGGGCCGATCACGCCGCCCGGCAGGCCGCACCCCAACGCCGCCATGCCGGCCAGAAGCTTTGCAGCGACGATGACCAACAGGGCGCCGAAGGCGATCTGCCCCAGCAATACGGCGTTGACCGTGTCGTAGCCGACGCCCAGTGCGTGGGGCACCGCCACGCCGATAAGGCCGCAGGCCAGGCCGCCAAGGGTGGCTCGGAGGACGATGGGTTGGTTTGCCGTTAGGCCGCTGAATCTCAGTATTGCCCGGTTGAACAGTGCCGCCAGCCCGCCCATGACCACGCCGGTCACGAACACGCCCGGAAGATCGGGAAGTCCGCCCATGTTCAGAGGGGGAACCGCGAAAGCCGGCGTGTCGCCATAGACCATCTGCGTGACGACTGTGGCGCTTACGGCCGCCAGCATCAGGGGCAGGAACCCCGCCAGGCTGTAGTCCATGAGAATGACCTCAAGGCCGAATGCCGCGCCGGCCAGGGGGGTGTTGAAGGAGGCCCCGATGGCCGCCGCCGCGCCGCAGGCGGCCAATACCCGGAGGTTGGTGTTCGGCAGCTTGAATGCCTGTCCCAGCAGGCTGCCGGCGGTCGCGCCCAGGTGAACGCTGGGGCCCTCGCGCCCCACGCCGTGCCCGGCGACGATGCTCAGTACGCCGCCGAAGAATTGGGTCATGGCATTGGCGGCCGGCAATCGCCCCTGGCGGTATTGCACCCGGTGTATGACGTGGGCGGGCCCGAGTTCCCGGGAGGATTGCGGGCGCCAGCGAAGGAACAGACCTACCAGTACGCCGCCGGCCAGCGGTAGCAGCAGCCGCCAGATCCAGGTCAGGTCCTCGTAGTTTTCGGTGCCGCCGCCAGGAAGCAGGGCCATTTGGGCGTGTTCGATGAGTGCCCGAAAGGCCAGGATGGCACCGGCCGCGAGTAATCCGCAGGCCACGCTCAGGGGCGAGAGCACCAGCAGCGCATTCTTCGTGGATGCCAAAAGCTGCATGCGCTCCACGAATCGATGGAGACGCTTGGGGATGCCGCGGCCACCCGTTGCCATGGCGTTAACAGGGTTCCTTGTGGCGCAACGGCGGCTCTGCGTCGAATTCGCTATCCATGCAGAGTAAAATGGGCGCTTTATCGTTCAACACAAAGGGGCATCTGCGCATGGTCAAGGTCGGCATCGTCGGAGGAACGGGCTATACGGGCGTCGAACTGCTTCGACTGCTCGCCCGCCATCCCCAGGCGCGCTTGGAGGTGATCACCTCGCGCGGCCAGGCCGGTACGCCGGTTGCCGACTACTTCCCCAGCCTGCGCGGCCGTGTGGATATCGCTTTCAGCGAGCCGGACGCGGGTCGGCTGGCGGCATGCGATGTGGTGTTCTTCGCCACGCCCAACGGCACCGCCATGAAGATGGTGCCCGAACTGCTGGAAGCCGGAACGCGGGTCATCGATCTGGGCGCCGATTTCCGGCTCAAGGACCGGGTCCAATGGGAGCAGTGGTACAAGATGGAACACAGCTGCCCGGAGCTTCTGGCCGAAGCGGTTTACGGGCTCCCCGAAGTGTTCCGCGAGCAGATTGCCGGGGCCCGGCTGGTGGCCAATCCCGGTTGTTATCCCACGTGCGTCGTATTGGGTTATCTGCCGCTGCTGGAGCAGGGGTTGATCGATGTGAACCATCTGATCGCCGACGCCGTCTCCGGTGTGTCCGGCGCCGGGCGCTCGCCCCAGCTGCGCACGCTGTTCTGCGAGGCCAACGAGAGCTTTTCCGCCTACGGCGCATTCGGCCACCGGCATCACCCGGAGATGGCCCAGACCCTGGGCCATCTGGCGGGCGGTGACGTGGGCCTGGTGTTCGTGCCCCATCTGGTACCCATGACCCGGGGCATGCACGGCACGCTCTACGGGCGGTTGCGCGATACGGGCGTGGATCTGCAGGCCTTGTACGAGCGCCGCTTCGAGTCCGAACCGTTCGTGGATGTCATGCCGGCGGGGTCCCATCCGGACACGCGCAGCGTGCGGGGGACGAACCTGTGCCGCATCGCCCTGCATCGCCCGCCGGAAAGCGATACGGCGGTGGTGTTGTCGGTGATCGATAACCTCAGCAAGGGCGCGGCCAGCCAGGCTGTCCAGAATATGAATCTGATGTTGTCCCTGGCTGAAACCGCGGGCCTGGAGGATATCGCTCTGGTACCCTGAACGAATGGCGGGAAAAATTGACTAATCCGCTCAGGATATCGAGAATGATATCAGCTCTTACGCAAGCAAAATCCTTGGAGGCGGTACTGCGATGACTGAAGCAGTCGCTGAAATCCCCCAGCCCTTGAACTTCACCGATAGCGCGGCGAACAAGGTGCTGGAGCTGATTCAGGAAGAGGACAACAACAACCTCAAGTTGCGCGTGTACATCACGGGCGGCGGTTGTTCGGGGTTCCAGTACGGGTTCACGTTCGATGAGAACATCGAGGACGGGGATACCCAACTTGAAAAGAACGGCGTCACGCTGTTGATCGATCCCATGAGCTTCCAGTATCTCATGGGATCCGAGATCGACTACGTGGAAGGCATCGAGGGCGCCCAGTTCGTGATCCGCAATCCCAACGCGACCACCACCTGCGGTTGCGGTTCTTCGTTTTCGGTTTAGTTCGCTGCAACGAATGAAATTCGCGGCGGTGAACGCCGCTCCTGCAAGAGATGTGGTTCTGGTAGGAGCGGCGTTCACCGCCGCGAACTCTTCGGGCGTTGCTAAACGCCCATACGATCAGCCTTCTCCAGCACAACTTCCCGGATAGATTCCACCCAGCACCACCGCTTCCCGCGCGCCGGTGACCGTTGGCAGGTTGCCGGGTTCCCCCATCAGGGTCTGGCGCGCCAACCACGCGAACCCCACCGCTTCAACCCATTCCGGGGCAATGCCCAGGGCCTCGCAGCTGGTCACTCGGGATGTGGCCAGCAGGATTTCGATCCGCTGCAGCAAATAGGCGTTGTAGGCGCCGCCCCCGCAGATGATTACCTCGGCTGCCGAGGGCAGGCTGTGTTTGACGCCTTCGGCGACGGTTCGGGCGGTGAGTTCCACCAGCGTGGTCTGGACGTCCCGCGGTGGTATGCCGGGGAAGCGGTCGAGGTGGGATTCCAGCCAGGCCCTGTTGAAGTGCTCCCGGCCGGTGCTCTTGGGCGGCCTGCGCCTGAAGTAGGGATCGTCGAGCATGGCCTGGAGCAGCGCGTCGTGGATATGCCCGGCGGCCGCCCATTCCCCGTTGTCATCGAAACGGCGTTTAAGGTGAAGGCCCGCCCAGTGATCCAGCAGCGCGTTGGCGGGGCCGGTGTCGAAACCCATGATGGGATTACGCCGGGAGGCGGGCAGTGTCGTGAGGTTGGCCATGCCGCCCAGGTTGATGGCGACCCGGTCGGCCGAACGGCTCCAGAAAAGGCCTTGGTGAAACGCGGGGGCCAGCGGAGCACCTTGCCCGCCCACCGCTACGTCACGGCGACGGAAGTCGGCGACGGTGGTCAATCCCGTGGTTTGGGCGATGCGATTGGGATCGCCGATCTGAACCGTTGCCGCCGGGCTGCTGTCCGGTGCATGCCAGGCCGTATGACCGTGGGAGCCCACCGCGCGGATGTCGTTGTTGCCCGATTCGCGCCGCAGTTGCTGGACGGCTGCGGCAAAGCGCTCGCCCAGTTCCGCGTCCAGGGCGGCCACTTCGTCAAGCGGCGTGCCGCCTCCCAGTGCGAGCAGCCGCTCCCGAAGCGATTCTTCGTAAGGAATGGACAGCGCCTGAATCAGGCGGGGCCGCCCTCGCGGGGTGAAGCTCACCAGCGCCGCATCGATGCCGTCCAGGCTGGTCCCGGACATCAGCCCGATGTAGCGCTCCTCCATGGCTTTGCCTTTCCCTATCGCGGTGTGTCGTTGGCCGCTACGGTCTGCTGGCGGTTCAGGACATCCAGTTGGGCGACCAGGGAGCCGGTCTTTGCCAGGAAATCGGCCTTGTATTTGTCGGCGATGGGCTGTGCATCCGGCAAGTGCACGGTCAGCGGGTTGTGGTGTACGCCGTTGATCCGGAATTCGTAGTGCAGATGCGGTCCCGTGGCCAGCCCGGACATTCCCACGTAGCCGATGGTCTGGCCCTGGCGCACGTGGCTGCCCACGTGGAAGCCCCGAGCGTAGGCGGACATGTGTGCATACAAAGTGGAGTACTTGACTCCGTGTTTGATGACGATGGTCCGGCCGTAGCCGCCCTTGCGCGCTCGCCAGATGATCTTGCCGTCGCCGGAAGCACGGATCGGCGTGCCGGTGGAGGCAGCGTAGTCCACCCCCTCGTGAGGCCTGCAAACGCCCAGGATCGGGTGGCAGCGACTCTTGGTGAAGCGCGAGCTGATGCGTCGGAAATCCACCGGCGTGCGCAGGAATTCCTTGCGCATGCTGTGGCCGTCCGGGCTGTAGTAGTCGGTTTCCCCGTCGGGCCGGGTATAACGAACGGCGCGGAAGGAGCGGCCCTGGTTGACGAATTCGGCGGCAATTATGTCACCGTCGCCGATTTTCTCGCCGTCGCGGAAACGCTCTTCATAGATGACGATGAATCGATCACCCGCGCGGATGTCCAGCGCGAAGTCCACGTCCCAGCCGAAGATCCCGGCCAGTTCCATGATCAGGCGCTCGTTCAGCCCGGCGTTCTTGCCCGCCATATACAGAGACGAATCAATGACCCCCGCCGTATGGGTGAGGCGATGCTCGATGGGGGTTTCGGTGACCTGCGACTGGAAGCTGTCGCCATCGCGGGTGATGGTGAGTACCCGGGTTTCATCCATGCGATAGCGGAGTGCGGCCAAGCCGCCCTGGTCGCCGGTGCGGTAGCCGATTTCCTCGCCCGGGAAGATGCGGGTCAATGCCTTCCTGGCTTCGTCATCAACACTGAGGGCGGCGTGCAGGTCGCGCGGACTCAGGCCGGCGCGATGGAAGATCGCAGCCAGGCTGTCGCCGGTCTTGACTCTGACGGTATCCCATTTGACGGGTGGTTCGGGTTGTGGCGCCGGTTCCGCTTTGGCGATCGTGGCTGTGGCCGGGCGCGCCGGCAATACCAGATCCTGTTGGGCGCGCGCGGCGGCCTCGGGCCCCACGGGGGCGGGAGCCGCGGCCTCCGGGGTGTGGGTGCGGACCGCAGAGGCATCGTGGCCGCCGGCCAGCGAGAGAACCAGCGCGGCCACGCCGGCTGAGGCTCCCAGCGCAAACCAGTGGTGCTTCTTCATGCGGGGCCCGGGCCCCTTGGCCCCGGCGCGGGATTTGAAGTCCAGTTGAGTCAATTTGGGTGGCCTCACGGCGGTTGATCCTTGCGCCCTTATGTCAAGGCACATTATCCAGTCATATGTTCTTGGTCAATGGCCTAGCGGCGCCACTGCAAGCACTTTCTGAGAAACAGCTGATCCCGGCCTCAGTTTATGCTCAAGCCGCGGCAAAAATCATCACCGGCCTGTGCCCCGTGTGCGCGGGTTCGCGTTTTGGTTAGAATTCGGGCCCTGACAAAGGACTTGGAGACGGCCGATGACCGAAATTAGCGACGCCCTCGACATAATAAGGAGAGGAGCCGAAGAAATCCTGGTCGAACAGGAGCTCGTGGAACGGCTCAAGGAAGGGCGGCCCCTGCGCATCAAGGCCGGCTTCGATCCCACGGCACCGGATCTCCACGTGGGGCACACGGTGCTGATCAACAAGCTGCGGCAGTTTCAGGATCTGGGCCACGAGGTGCTGTTCCTGATCGGGGATTTCACCGCCATGATCGGCGATCCCACCGGCAAGAGCGCCACGCGCAAGCCCCTGACCCGCGACGAGGTGATCGACAACGCCCGCACCTATGAGGAGCAGATCTTCAAAATCCTCGACCCGGAGCGCACGTTGGTGGTCTTCAACTCAAGCTGGATGAACGAGCTTTCCGCCGCGGACCTGATTGCCTTGGCCGCGAAGCACACCGTCGCACGCATGCTTGAGAGGGACGATTTCCACAAGCGCTATACCTCGGGCCAGCCCATCGCCGTCCACGAATTCCTCTATCCCCTGGTCCAGGGTTACGACTCGGTGGCCCTGAAGGCCGACGTGGAGTTGGGCGGCACGGACCAGAAGTTCAACC
>CAVQFO010000020.1:107500-195855 GCA_963711725.1 uncultured Gammaproteobacteria bacterium
AAATCGCTGTGAAGATGCAGCGTTCCCGCGGCAAGACGGAAAGACCCCGTGAACCTTTACTACAACTTCGCACTGGACTCCGAGCCTGCTTGTGCAGGATAGGTGGGAGGCTTTGAAGCCGGAACGCTAGTTCCGGTGGAGCCATCCTTGAGATACCACCCTGGCATGCTTGGGGTTCTAACCTAGGCCCGTGATCCGGGTCAGGGACAGTGTGTGGTGGGTAGTTTGACTGGGGCGGTCTCCTCCCAAAGAGTAACGGAGGAGCACGAAGGTACCCTCAGCGCGGTCGGAAATCGCGCTATGAGTGCAAAGGCATAAGGGTGCTTGACTGCGAGACTCACAAGTCGAGCAGGTGCGAAAGCAGGTCTTAGTGATCCGGTGGTTCTGTATGGAAGGGCCATCGCTCAACGGATAAAAGGTACTCCGGGGATAACAGGCTGATTCCTCCCAAGAGTCCACATCGACGGAGGAGTTTGGCACCTCGATGTCGGCTCATCACATCCTGGGGCTGTAGCAGGTCCCAAGGGTATGGCTGTTCGCCATTTAAAGTGGTACGCGAGCTGGGTTTAGAACGTCGTGAGACAGTTCGGTCCCTATCTGCCGTGGGCGTCGGAGATTTGAAGGAAGCTGCTCCTAGTACGAGAGGACCGGAGTGGACGCACCTCTGGTGTTCCGGTTGTCACGCCAGTGGCACTGCCGGGTAGCTATGTGCGGACGGGATAACCGCTGAAAGCATCTAAGCGGGAAGCCCCTCCTAAGATTAGATCTCCCTGGGTCCTTGAGACCCCTAAAGGGCCGTTGAAGACTACAACGTTGATAGGCTGGATGTGGAAGCTCAGTAATGGGTGAAGCTAACCAGTACTAATTGCCCGTGAGGCTTGGCCATATAACACCCAAGTATTTTGGGTGGCGCTTCACAAATTGCGACATGCCAAACTTGAACAACTTTCCGATTTCACGGCCGACGGCCCAAAGCCGTTGGCAAGCGTGAGCCAGTTTGCCTGGCGACAATAGCGAGTAGGAACCACCCGATCCCATCCCGAACTCGGAAGTGAAACTACTCAGCGCCGATGATAGTGCGGCCTCGCTGTCGTGCGAAAGTAGGACATCGCCAGGCGCTTAACGCGAACCCCCGGCAGCATAGCTGTCGGGGGTTTTTTGTTTCTTCGATTCAAGTGATGGGCGTTGCAACGGCGCCTGCTTCCCCACGCGCGCCGACCGTCCAGCTTGCCGGATTACTGTGCCCGGTTGTAGTGGGGCTCGGCTGCGCCCCCCGGATTTGCTATCTTCCAGCATTGGCCTTGATGCATCCGTGTATCGCATCGAAGGCCCTTGGCCGGGGTCCCGGCGAGGATGCGCGAAATCGCAATTGGAGATCCATCTGGATGACCGCCAAACCGCAGGATCAGGTGCAAGGGTTGCTGGGCTTTATCGACGCAGGCCCCAGTCCCTGGCACGTCGTGGACGAGGCTACATCGCAACTTGAATCGAATGGCTTTACCCGGCTTCGCGAGACCGAAACCTGGACTTTGCAGCCAGGTCGCCGCTATTTCGTGGTTCGGGACGGCTCCACGCTGATTGCCTTTACGGTGGGCGACGGTCTGGCGGAAGGCGGGTTCCATGTCATCGGCGCACACACGGACTCGCCAACGCTCAGGGTGAAGCCTGCGGGAGCAGTGGAACGCGCACCCATGGCAACTGTCAGCGTCGAGATCTACGGCGGTCCCATCCTTGCGACATTCGCGGATCGCGATCTGACCTTGGCCGGTCGAGTGATTGCCCGGGACGAAGAGGGCGCCCTGCACTCCCATCTTGTGCATTTTCGGAAGCCCTTGTTCCGTCTCGCCAATCCGGCGATCCATCTAAACCGCAACGTCAACGAGCAAGGTCTGCGATTCGACGCCCAGGAGGAATTGGTACCCCTCTTGGGGGCTTTAAGCGAACAGGTGCCCCCCCAGCGCCGGTTTCGGGATACGCTCGCGGAGTACGTGGGGCTCGATTCGGGGCAAATCCTGTCCTGGGAACTGGCGGCGGCCGATACACAGCCGGCAGCGCTCTTCGGCATCGATCAGGAATATATCGCGGCGCCGCGATTGGACAATCTGGCCTCGTGCCACGCGGCGCTTACGGCGCTGCTCGGGGCTGCAGACGACGGACGCCCGGGTGTGAACCTGATCGCGCTATTCGATCACGAGGAAGTGGGTAGCGAGAGCTACAAGGGCGCACAGGGGTCGTTCCTGGAGGACGCTCTGATTCGGATCGCCGAGTCGCTGGGGATCGACGGTGGCCGCTATCGGCAGACCCTGGCCAAGAGCTTGGTTCTAAGCGCCGACATGGCCCACGGCTTCCATCCCGCGTACGGCCGATTCTATGAAAACGACCATCAAGTCCTGGTCAATGGGGGGCCCGGTGATCAAGATCAACGCCAAGCAACGATACGCCACCGACGCCGTTGCCGAGGCCTACTTCCAGGATCTTTGTGAGAGACACGAGATTCCCTGCCAAAAGTACGTCCACCGCAACGACTTGCCTTGCGGCAGCACCATTGGCCCGATCACAGCGGCCCGGGCCGGGATTCGGTGTATAGACGTGGGCAATCCCATGTGGTCCATGCATAGCGCCCGTGAAAGCGCAGGCGCTCTGGATCACCCGCATATGATCGCGGCGATGACCCACTTTTTCGGCGATCGGTAGCGCGGGCCATGGGGAATCCTCAGAACCAGGATGACCGGACACGGCGACTTCTCGAGGCGTTGAGCGATGGTCGCTTTCATTCGGGAGAGGAGTTGGGGGCGTGCCTCGGCACTACGCGGGCTGGCGTCTGGAAGCAGCTCAGGCGCCTGCGTGATATCGGTATCGAGGTGGACGCGGTGCGCGGCAGGGGCTACCGCTTGCCTGCGCCGGTGGAGCTGCTGGATGCAGCAAGGATTACCGAAGGTTTGAGCGAGCGGCTTCAGGCCACCTTGGGCGGCGTGTCGGTGGTATTGACCACGGCGTCCACTAACCAGGACCTGCTGGTGCGTGCGCGGCAGGGCGGCGAATCAGAGGCGTTGCTCGCTGAAATGCAAACTGCCGGCCGCGGTCGTTGGGGCCGCCCCTGGCACTCGCCCTTTGGCGCCAATCTCTACATGTCTCTGCTGTGGCCTTTGCAGTTGGGCAAAGGCGCTCAGGGGTTGAGCATCGCGCTGGGAGCGGCTGTCGCCGGCGCCTTGGATTCCCTGGGCGCGGACGTGCGCGTGAAATGGCCCAACGACATTCTCGCCCGTGGTGCGAAATTGGGTGGGATCCTCTTGGAGGTGGTCGGCGACCCGCACGGCGCGTGCCGCCTGGTCGCCGGTATCGGCCTGAATATCGATTTGCCGCCCGCCGCCCGTGAACCTATCGATCAAGCGGTCTCCGACTTGCGGACCGCCGTCGACGGCCGGGTCCCCGGCCGCAACGAAGTTGCGGCGCTTCTGATCGAGGCGCTGGTCAACGCCTTGGAGACGTTTGAAGCCCAAGGTCTGGCCCCGTTCATCGAGGCCTGGAATCGGTTCGACGCCCTGGCGGGCCACACCGTCACCCTGGATCTCGGTACGGACACCCGCGTCGGCCGCGTTCTAGGAGTGGACGAACACGGCCAGTTGCTAATTGATGACGGGCGCCGGACTCAGGCTTTCGCCAGCGGTGAGGCGCGGATTCGCAAAGATGACCTTCCTGCTTGATATCGGTAACAGCCGCGTGAAGTGGGGCCGCTGGGACGACGGTCGGCTTCTCGACGTCGGCAGCAGCGCCCATGGCGGCAAACCTTTCAAAAGCGAGGCGCCGCTGTGGCGTGAATTTGCGAAGCCCGACGCCGTATACGCCGTCAGTGTGATCGGTCCGGAAGGCAATCAGTCCGTGGCGCAAACGATCCGTGATCTGTGGGCGCTCGAGACTCGGTTTGTCGGGCCGGAAACCGGCGCCGCGCTGGTCCGCAACGGCTACGGCGACCCACAGCAGCTGGGTGCTGACCGCTGGGCTGCATTGATCGGCGCGAGGGGACGTGCGGACCAGCCGCTTTGTGTCATCGACGCCGGCACGGCGGTGACTATCGATGGCTTGTCGGCAGAGGGCGAATTTCTGGGCGGCGTGATTCTGCCGGGGCTCGGACTGGCTCGTCGGGCGTTGAACGCCGGCACCCACAGGCTCGGTCTTCCGGGAGAGGGCGATTACACGGTATTCGGACGCGACACCGAGAGTTGCATCCGGGGCGGAACCGTCTTTGGTCTGGTCGGCGCCATCGAGCGCATTACCGCGGAAATGGAGCGGGCCATGGGCGTTCCCCTGGTTCGGTTGCTCACCGGCGGTGACGCCGGCTTGCTCGCTGGGCACCTTCAGGGCGACTATCAGCAGTGTCCCGACTTGGTCCTTGAGGGCTTGGCCATTCTGGCAGCGCAAACCCAATGAGAATCCTCTTTCTGCTCATGTTGTTGGCCAATATCGCGCTATTCGCGTGGGGGTGGTTCATGCATCCGGGGGCCGACGTTCGGCGTATCGCTCCGGAGCCCCCGCCAGGAACACTGCAACTCGAGGGGCAGACCACGTCGTCGGCGGCCCCCCAGGCGGACTGCTTCGAACTGGCGGGGCTCGTCGATCGCGAACAAGCCGCGCGCCTGACTTCCGACCTGCGAGCGCGGGGTCTTGCCGTTCACGCGGTGAGCGGGCAGAAGATGGAGCCTCTGGGCTACTGGGTTTACCTGCCTCCGGCGGATTCCCTGGAGGATGCCCAGGTCCTGGCTCGTCGCCTGTCCGAGCAGGGCGTCGATGACTATGTATTCGTTGTCGGCAGGGAAAAGGCCAACGCCATCTCCTTGGGCGTCTACCCCACCCGGATCGAGGCGGTCCGCCGCCAGCGGGAAATCGCGGGTCTGGGCTACGAGCCGGTGGTCGAACAGCGTTTCATTCCTCGCGATGCGGTCAATCTGGAAGTCAAAGGCATGCGCACACTGCTCCCTCCCGCACCAGAATCCTCCAAATGGACACCCGCCAATTGCCAAGGCCAAGGCTTTTGACATAGCATGTCGCGGCCCCTTATGTGCTGGCGTAGCTCAGTTGGTAGAGCAGCTGATTTGTAATCAGCCGGTCGCAGGTTCGACTCCTGTCGCCAGCTCCAGCATTACGGAAACGAATAAAAAACGGCCCGCTAGGAGCGGGCCGCTTCTGGACCGGTGCAAGTAAGTGCCAGGCCTGCCAAATATTATCCTGTCCGGCGGCGACTTCTGAGCCGGCGTCCAAATCCCAGAACCGTGAGACCCAGACCCAGTAGCATTACCGTATTGGGCTCGGGGATATTGTTTCCGACCGGCGCCAGCGCGCTGAACTCCTGCTCGTAGCCATTGTTGATGTTGGACAGCTGCCAGTTGGCGCGGATCAGATCGTAGCCGGTGTTGTTCAACACCAGATTCGAGAGGTCAGCGTTGTAGAGAGCGAAAGCGGCTTCATTCGCTCCCAGGTTCTGATTGATGTCCCTGCCGCCCAGGGAGGTCTGTGCCGCCGTGCAGGGCCCGTAGCCGAGGAAGCCCGCCGTGGCCGACACGCAGATGGTGCCGTGGACATAGACCCAGTTGGGGTCGCTATTGTTCGCGACGTCCGGTGCGGTGGTAGAGCCCGGGCTTCCCGTAAGGTAGAAATCCTGAGTGGGGTTCGTCCCCGTGGAATCGACGATTGACAGGTGGAGCCAAGACAGCAAATCGATTCCTGCCAGTCCATCATTCCCTGTTTCGTTCAAGTTGAAATAGATGACGAACTGGCCATTTGGGTCAGATCCCTGTCCCAACTCCGACCGGATGGCCGAAAGCGTGCCGTCCCAACTCGTATTGAGGTCGCCTGAAAACGTCGGCGCCGTTTCCGTCGAGGTGCCCGTTACATAGGGCGGAGCTGTTCCCCCGCCGCTACCGCTGGGTTGCTCCTGGGCGTTATCGATCAGAGTCCCGGCGCCGTTGGTCACGACGTTATTGTTGTTGGTCCCGGTTCCGTAAACGATGTAGCCGTTATTGCCCAGTTCGCCCGGAGACGAGGCCACGTAGAACGGGTCGCCCGGGTTGGGGTTGGTGGTGGGAATGGTTCCCGTGGTGGCATATGTCTCCTGAGCGTACAGGAGCGCCAGCGAATACACGGAAAAATCGCCGTATTGGATGCAGTTGTTTGCCTGTGTCAATCCGCAATCCGGCGTGGGCAGCGGCGTAAAACTCTGCATGGTCGCGTGTGCAGCTCCCAGCCCGCTGAGACCGATGGCTGTCGCCGCCGCCAAAGACCCCAGTAAACGGTACCTGTTCATCGATTTTCCTCCACGGCCGGTCCCGCCAGCACCAAAAAATGTCCACATCCGTTGGATGGTCTGTTCGCCTCCGCGGGCGTTCGTCAACTTAGCTTGCATTTTCAGTGCCACAAAAAAAATGATCACTTTATCAACCCAATGCTCGCAGTCCCTGTTTCTCCGTTCAGACAACTGTAAAGATGATCGACAATGGCGCTTCGTCAGAGCACCGTCTTTTCGCGTGGTTCCGCCGTTAGATACCAAGCACATGGCGGCGTACCAAGGGCTCCGGCAAGATCGAGTGTTTCCCGTCATCCCAGCACGGATGCGTAAACTTTGCTTGCACCGTGTCAGAGGGGTTTACACTTTTTGCGCAGCCCTTGCCTCCGCCGCGATCGTCCGGCGACGGTCGCCGTACCTTTGGTGCCGGCCACGCCTCCGCGTGCTGCCAGCGCTCATCCCGAGCCGATGCGGAACTGCACCACAGAAGCGGTGTGAACTTGATAACGGACGGCGGACCCCGCTTGTGGTTTGGTGTGTGGTAAACCGAAAATCGTCCCGGACAATAGCTTCAACCTCATATCGGGCTCGCCGCGCAAACTCGACGCCTCGAGTAGGGAGATATATGCCGCTGCCGTTTCATCTCATCGGCCACCGCGTGCGCCGCTGCCTGCCGTTCCTGCTGGTCTTGTGGTCATCGCTGGGTTTTGCGGCCGGTTCTCCCGTCACCGTCGAGCCGTTCAGCTCCGTGCGCATTTTCCCCCTATACACCGCGCCGGCGACCGTCGTGAGTCTGAACGACAGCCAGCTCAGCGCGGAAGCCGGTGGCATCATCGAGACCGTGTCCGTCAAGCCCGGGGACGACGTCGACCCGGGCCAGACTTTGGTGACCTTGGACTGCCGCGACCACGAGCTCGAGGCGAAGGAACCGGAGGCGCAGCTTCAGGCCGCCAAGGCCGAGCGCGACCTGGCCAACTACAGAAGCGAGCGTGCGGACAAGCTTCGCAAGCGCGGCGTCATGCCGCTGGACGAGTATCAGCAACGCAAGGCCGCCGCCCAGCGCGCCGCCGCGGAGGTCAGGCGGCTGGATGCGTTGGTGGAGGAAAGCCGCCGCCTGGTGAGCAAGTGCGAGATCAAGGCGCCGTTCCGGGCCGTGGTCGTAAAACGCTTTGCCAGTGTCGGCGAGCTTGCGCGCCCCGGTATGCGCCTGCTTCGACTGGTGGATACCCAGTCCGTGGAAGTAAGCAGTCACGTCCAGGAGCAGGATCTCGCCGGCCTGCGCGAGGCCGCAGGGGTGGCTTTCGTGAGCCGCGGCAAGCGTTATGCCGTGACACTCCGAAGCGTCGTGCCGGTTCTTGATCGGCGGGTCAGCAGTTATGAAACGCGGTTCGATTTCTTGGACGACCGCCCCACGCCCGGTCAGTCGGGGCGGATCGAATGGCGTACGACCATCGCCCATCTGCCTGCGAACCTCCTCGTGCAACGGGGTGGAGCGCTGGGCGTCTTTGTCGCGGTTCGTGGCCATGCCAGCTTCAAATCCCTGCCCGACGCGCAACCCGGACAGCCCGCCGTGGCCCGCTTCCAGGACGATGCCCGCGTCATCGTCGACGGGCGTTACGGCCTCGAAGACGGGCAGGCGATTTCCGCGGTCGACCGCTGATGTACCGGCGCCTGATCGACAACCATATCCTGGCCAACCTTGTCTTCGTGCTGGTGCTGGCCCTCGGTGCGGTTGCCTATCTCACGCTGCCGCGCCAGCAGGATCCGTCTGTGAATTTCAATTGGGTCGAGATTCACACCCGCTTCCCCGGCGCCTCCGCCCGGGACGTGGAAAAACGCGTGACTGATGTGCTGGAGCAGGCTGTCCAGCAGATGAGCGACATCCGGTTTTCCATGAGCGAGAGCCGGCCCGGCTTTTCCCGGATCGTCGTTCGGTTCCGAAATCTCGGCAGTGGCGATTTCGATCAACACGTCACCGAGCTGCGGCGCGAGATCCAGAACAAGGTGCCGCTGCTTCCCGATGACGCCCAGTCGCCGGAGTTTCAACAGATCAACAGCGACAACCACAAGCCCGCCGCCATGGTCCTTGCGGTGGGCCACGCCTTTGACGATACGCTGCGCGAGCAGGCCGATCGCGCCGCAGACGATATCGAGCGTTTCCCCACGGTGGACAGGGTGGACCGCCTTGGCATGCGCAACCGTGAGCTGCAGGTGAGGTTCAATCCCTCCCGGATGCAGGGCTTGGGGGTGTCGCCGGCTACGCTGGCGGACACCGTGCGTGCATATTTCCGTGACACTTCGGTGGGATCGCTCGATCTGGGTGATCAGCAGTGGCTGGTGCGCCTGGCGGGAACGCGCAACGACCCGGCCTACATCGAGAGTCTGCCCATGGTCTCCACCAGCGGCGAAGTCCCGCTGCGCAGCGTCGCGCACGTCGTCCGGGGGTTCGCCGATCCGACGGAGCGGGTCCGCTATCAGGGAAAGCCCGCCATCCTTCTCGCCGTTTACAAGAACGAGGATTCGAACCTTCTCAGCCTGGTCGATCGGGTCAAGCGTTACGCGGCGCAACGCAACGCAGTCGGCGCCGACAGCGGAGTCCGCTTGGTCCTGTTCGATGACCAGACGGGCGTGACGCGTCACGCCCTGAATGTCATGGAAAATAACGCCGCCGTCGGACTCCTGCTGGTCCTGGTGGCAACCTGGGCACTGTTGGGATTGCGCATCGCGATTTTCTCGAGCATCGGCATTCCGTTCGCGTTGGCCGGGACCATTGCTGTGGCGGCCCTGCTCGGCGAAACCCTCAACGTCGTGGTCCTTTTGGGGCTGGTTGTCAGCCTCGGCATGCTGGTGGACGACGCCGTGGTCGTGGCCGAAGCCATTCACTACCGAACGCAACGCGGGATGCGAGCCGCGGACGCCGCCGTGGAAGCGGTGCGCGAGGTCGGGGCCCCGGTGGTGGCGTCGGTGCTGACGACGATCGCCGCATTCCTGCCGCTTATGCTGATTCCCGGCATACTCGGCGACTACATGCACGTGGCGCCGCTGGTGGTGACCTGTGCTCTGCTGCTGAGCCTCGTTGAGGCGTTCTGGATGCTGCCCAGCCACATGGTGGCCTCTTCCAGCGCCGGCGGCGGCCGCGAATCCCGGTTCGACCGGCTCCGTGCCCGGGCGACGTGGTGGCTGCGCAACCGCTACGCCCGACTTCTGATCCGCGTTCTGCGCCATCCGCGTCTGCTGGTAACAGGAGTCGTGGGATTGTTTGGAGTCGCCATTGCGCTGGTGGCGTTGGGGCTCGTGCGCGTGGACTATTTCGCAACGGATTCCGCCCGGCTTTTCTACGTCAACGTGAACATGCCTCCCGGCACCTCCCTGGAGAAAACGCTCTCCACCACCGTGAAAGTGCAGCAGGCTATTCGGCCGCTGATCCGGCCCGATGAACTCCATGCTGTGGCCAGTTATGCCGGAATGCAGATTGCGGAATCCGAAAGCGTCACCAGCAAGAACGCCGGACAGGTGGCGGTCAGCTTGAAGCCCGCCGGCTCCGGTCGGCGCAGCGTGAGCCAGATTATCCACGCGGTTCAGGGAGCGGCACGGCGCGTGCCCGGTCCGGAAACCATTGCCTTCCTGGAAGTTCGGACGGGACCGCCCACAGAGGCTCCGGTCAAGGTGAAACTCCGGGGCGACAATCTATCCCGGCTCAGCCAGGCGGCCGCGGCGCTGAAAGCGGTCTTGCAAACCATGCCGGCCGTGCATGACATTCGGGACGACGACGTGGCCCGACGCCGTGAGCTCACCCTTCGGCTGGACCCCGATGCATTGGTGCGAAGTCGCCTGAATCCGGCGACCTTGACTCGTGACATCCAACTGCTCGCCGACGGCGAGACCGTGGCCAGCATGCGGGACGGGGGCGACACCGTCGATGTCCGCGTCCGCGCCCAACGCTCCGAGCGTAACCCAGTCGACGATTTTCTCGGCACCGTCATCAACCTGCCCGACGGTGGCACCACAACGCTGGGGCAACTGGTAGACGCCTCCGTTTCCTCCGGCCGCGGCAATATCCGCCACCAGAACTTCCGACGCGCGATTACCGTAACAGCGGGCCTGGATCGTTCCAAGAGCAACACGCTGGCAATCAACCGGGCCATTCGTGATCGTTGGGACGCCCAGTTGGCGAAAGATTTTCCCGACGTGGATCTGGACTTCAGCGGCCAGATGGACGACATACGGGAAAGCCTCAACAATCTGGGCGTCTACTTCGCCTTCGGCCTGATCCTGATCTACCTCATCCTGGGGACCCAGTTCCGAAGCTACTTCCAACCGTTAATGGTACTGCTAACCGTTCCTACCGCGTTCACCGGAGTGGTGATCGGCGTGGCGATTAGCGGCTACGCGCTCAGCCTCTACACCCTGTACGGCGCAGTCGCGCTGGCGGGGATTGCGGTGAACAGCGCCATCGTGTTCGTCAGCGCGGCTAATGAACGGACGGCCCGGGGCATGACCACGGCGCAGGCGACGGTTTTTGCCGCCCGTCGGCGTGTCGTGCCCATCGTGATCACCTCGCTGACCACCATGGCCGGATTGTTCTCCCTTGCGCTTGGTCTGGCTGGCTCGTCCAACATCTGGGGGCCAGTGGCTTCCGCCATCGTCTGGGGCTTGGGCGTGTCGACGGTGTTGACCCTTCTGCTCACGCCCATAGTCTTTGCGCGCTTCGCCCCAAGCCGCCGGAGCAGCATCGATGCCGTTCCTTCTCCTGTTGCCCTCGAACGCCGTCACGGCATCGCGGGACGTCTCCGCTCGCTGGTCAGCAACCAATGGGCCGATCAACGGCGCTACCGCGATGATCTGGCCTTCATCGCCGATGACCCCCGTCGGGCCGAGGCCTATCGCCGGGGCCGCAGCGCCTTGCTGGCCGGAGACCCGTTGACCGCGCTGAAGCACTTCCAGTGGCTTGCCGACAATTGCCCGCGGATGGTTCTGGCGAACCGGGCCGCAGCCCACGCGGCCCTGGTATTCATGTCCGAGGCCGGCTGGGATGTCGGGTACGATGCCCGCGTGGCCCGCTTTCTGAATCGCGCCCTGCGGCGTGCACCCCATGCTTCCGACGTCATCGCTCTCCGGAATCTCCATCGGGAACTCCAGGCCCGCGCGCAGAACCAGGAGCCGGAGTCCGGCGTGCCGGGCTACGCCCGCGGTTAGCGCGGAGATGCCGCCGCGGCGGGGGCATTGGCCGAGAAGCGGCTGCTTGCCTGGGTACTAATACGACGGTCCGGATGTTCACACGCCACTGGATGCGTCAGTGCCGCTCGGCCGGACGCGCGCGCCTGCGATTCAGGTGCCGCTGAATCCTCCGCTCGCTCATGCTGCCCCAGAGGACCAGCATCGCCGGCAGGAACATCAGGTCGAAGAACAGCGCTGCGAGCAGCCCGGCGGCGGACAACACACCGAACGCCTGCGTGGGGCGGAATTCCGATAGCGCGAGGATCAGGAACTGCGCGCAGAGGATCGTCGTGGTGGCGGTCACGGCGCGGCCGTTATGGTGAAGCGTTCGGCCCAGTGCGCTCACGGGAGAGGCGCCCGCCGCGCGACGGCGGGAATAGCCGTGGTACAGATGAATTGTGTCGTCCACGGCGATTCCCAGGGCAATGCTGGCGATCATGGCGGTTGCCATATCCAGCCAGATACCCAGGAGCCCCATCAGAGCGAAGATCAACGCGATCGGGGCCAGATTGGGGACCATGCACAAGGCGGCCGCCCGCATGGAGCGCCATAACAGGGCCATTAGGCCGAAAACCAGCAGGGTCACCGCGATCAGACTGCGCACCTGCCCTTGGACCAGCAGTGCGACCTGATCGGCGAACAAGCGCCCGATGCCCGCGATGTGCCAGGTCATGCCTGCCATATCCGAGCTTCGTAGATGGTGGCGAAGTCGCATCATCAACCGGTTGATCTCGTCGGCCCCATGGACTGTGGCATTCAGAATCAGGCGGGTGCGCCGGAAATCGTGATCGACCACGTCGTAGAGATCGCTCCCGTCATAGACGAACAGGTACTGCGCGATGAGGCGCTCGCTGCGCGGAATCCGCCGGTATGCCGGATTACCTCCGTGAAACGCAAAATTCATTTCCTCGATTTGATCGGGCAACGAAAAGGCGTAGTTCACTTCCGGCTGGCCCTTGACCCAGTGCTCGATCCGGCTTATCGCGCGGAGGCGGTCCGGTTTCTTCAGTCCATCCCTCCGGGGTGCGTCGAAGACCACCTCCAGCGCGGTGACGCCGGAAAGGGCTTGTTCCACGCGATGGGTCGCCACCGTCAAGGGATGGTTCGGGCCGAAAAATCGATAGAGATCGGTTTCGACTCGGACGCGGGCCACGAATGGAATGCATATGACCAAGATCAGGACGGTTACGCCGACCACCCAGCCCGCCCGCCGAACCGCCACCCGGCCGATGGCTTGGGTGAACCGGGCCAGCAACACAGCGGTCCGCGGCACCGGCCATTCGCCGTCGCCCCAGCGGGCAATGATCGGCGGCAGCAGCACGAGGCACAGCACGCTCAGCCACACCACGCCGCAGGCCGCCGCAAAACCCAGTGTCGCCACCGGGCGTATAGGGCTGAGCGTCAGGGAAAGCAGGCCCGCCGCGGTCGTCAGCGCGGTAAAGAGCGACGGCTTCCAGACCTCTGACAGCGCTTTCCGTACCCGGGCTTCGCCGTGCAGGCCTCGGCTCGCCGCCAGCCGGACCGCATTGAACAGATGGACCAGCATGGCCACGGCCAGCGCCGAAAGCAGGGGTGGAAGAATCGAGGAAACCAATGTGTAGGGGCGGCCCATGACCACGAGCAAACCAAGCGAGCCGCTTACCGTCGCACCGATCACCAACAGGGCCGATCCGAGCGCCACCGCTCGCCGAAACAGGACCCAGAGCAACAGCATGCCCACGATCATGGTTGCAGGAATGAAGGTCATGTTGTCGTGGAGCATTGCCCGTAGTTCGGCCACATCAAGGGCCAGAGGTCCCGCGACGGCGCGTACGTCGGCTTCCAGCCCGGCCGATCGAATCGACGCGCGGACGGTTTTCTCCAGCTGCAGTCGGCTCAGGCTGTCGTTCGAATCGCGGGGACGCACGACCAGCGCCAGAGCAGAGCCATCCTTCGCCGCGAGCAAGCCTGGTACGAAACGGTCATGGATCACCCGCAGCCGCAAGGCCTCTGACGACTCCCGATCGGCGTCGGCGGGTGAAATCAACGGCTCCACTGCGAAACCGTCGGGCGTCGGTTCGACGTGATCCGCCGTGGTCACCGTTAGCGCGCGTTCGATCAGCGGGTTGCGCTGAAGCTTGCGGGCAAGTCCGTCAAAGCGTGTGAGGAAATCCTTCGAATAGATATCCGAAGCCCTGAAGAGGACCACCAGAATCTGGTCCTGTGGAAATTGCCGACGCAGCGCCTGGTCAAAGCGCACGGCCGGTGCTGATGGGGGCAGGTAAACGGCCGGCGCATTGTTGAACTTCAGGCCTATGAGCGACGCGGCGGGCAGTATCAACAGTAACAGAAGGACGGCCACGGACAGCCGCGGCCTGCGGAACAGGCAGTCGGTCACATCCGGGTCCTCCAGCCCACCACGAACATGCTGTTGTCCTGATAGAAGCCGCCCAGCGTATCCTGTTCACCGCTGAAGAAGTGAGCACCCACGTAGAAGACGTTGGGTTCCCAGGCCTGGTAGCGGAGTTCCGGGTTGATGTAGAAATCAGAACGGTCGAGGCCCGCGCGGAACCGGACGTCCGCACTCCATCGGGCATGGTCGAACGGGGTTTCCACGTCCCCGGTGATCAGGTAGTGGCGGTGGCGCTCCAGCGTATCGCCGGGCGCGATCAGTTCGTGGCCGGCGAGCTGCAACGTGACCCGCAGGTCTCGGTCTCCCGGAAAGAAATCGCCGCCTATCACCCAGTCCAGTGCCGGTACCGTTCGCATCCCCAGGGTGTCGCCATCGGTCACGGGCACATCGCTTTGCCAGGCGGCCTCCGCACGCCAGGTGACCTGCCCCGCAGCCCGACTCAGGCCGCCGCCCGCGACCCAGGTCCACGGATGCCGGGCATGGAAAGTATCACCGGGGGCGGCCTGCACGGCGGCGGCCGGATTGCCGGTGGTGAGCAGCACTTGGCGCGCTTGGCTGTCCAGCTCGTAGTAGGGCAGGGATTGCCGTACCCGCTGCAGGGTCAGTCCGGCGTCGAAGGCATGACCGGTCGTCTCCCAGCGGACGCCGGCGCCACCGGCACCGGTTACATCGTCCTCGAACGAACCGTTGGAGACGAGATACCGCATGGTGGGGCTGGTCGGCTGGCCGAGCACGCGGCCCGTGCGCTGATCCACCGGCGACCAGATGCTGTCGAAATCGGGCAGAACGGCGCCTCGGAACCGCGGAAGCAGGACGATGTCGAGGCTGCTTTCCTTGCCGTAGAGCTGGAGGCGGGCCGCCAGCTCCGTTCGCCGCCGGTCTTTCAGCTTGTCCAGCGGTCCCCGAGTGAGATCCTTCACGCTGATCTGATCCGTGGGCGGGATCTCGTCGACTCGCCCCCAGAGTATCCGCTGGGTGCCTAGGGTGAGATCATACGACCGGCCGTGGTAACGGACGTAGTCTTCGTCGTAATCGAGTTTGAGCGCGTTGAAATGGGCTCCGCCGCTTTGGGCGTAACCGTCCGCGCGCGCCGTGAGTTTGACATCCCAGCGTGGCTTCGGCAGCCACCGAATTCCGCCGCCGACATGGAGGTAACCCGCGCTGTCGGCGGGCGCGCTGTGGTCTGGCAGCCAGCCGGCTTCCATTTGGACGCGGTCCAGCGTGAACCGCACCGCGTCGGTCTCTCCGGCGTCGCCGGGCGAGGTGGATTGGGCGGGAGGCTTGCCCAGGACGATGGTCCCCGATCCAGTGGAGTCACTCTCTTCTGTCGGCGGGGCGCCGGGTTCGGCCGCCTTCGCGGTGTCGGTCACGACGGCGAAGTATCCCGTCTCCCTCGAACGGACTGGATATAACGCGGCGTGTTTGAATCCCGCGCCGAGAACCCTCCGCAGCCGATGATGAGCCGGCTCCGGGTCCCGGAACGCGCCCGCCCAGACGATCCATCCAGCATGCTGCTCCCGTTTGCGGATATACGCTTGGACATCGGCTTTGGAGAGACGGTCCTTGGCAGCCTTTGCTTGCACATAGCGCGCGAACCCGGTCAATCCCACGGCGTAGTATTCCTGGATGCACGCGCCTTTTCGGAGTTCCGCTGTCTCGCCCTCGCCGCGAAGCGCGTGAACGCGTTCGAGCGCCTGCTCACGGCTCAAGCAGGGCGGAGGGTCCGTTTGCGCCCTCAGGGGCGAGAAGGCCGCGATGGCGGGAACGGCCAAGACGACGGCAATCAGCCGCATCCCCTTCGCTCGACGCCCCGCAGCTGGCTCTGCTGTTTGCTGGGTTCGTTCCTGGAACAAAATGACTCCCTCGCGAGTTATGCCTTGGTGGGGCGTCTCCTACGGTCTGTACGGGCGGTCCAGCGTCGGGTCGGCGAGCGTGCGCGTATTAAACAGCGATGCGGGCAGTTTTTGGTTGTAGTGCACGCGTTCCATCGTGAGCCGCGTGGTGCTGCCGGACTCCAAATCGGTCATGACGCTATCCGTCATCGTCCAGAACCCGTCTATCCGTTCAATTTTCCGGGCTTCGAGCCGCTTGCTCGGTTTTTCATTCCCTTGGTAGTAGTCGACGCGCAACGGGAGGAGTGTGTGAGGGTCAATCCAACTGACGCGCTTTGTGTATACGGAGTTTGCCGGATCGTTGGGAACGCTTTCGACGATCTTGCAACGAATGCCGTGTACCGTCGCTTCACCGGTCAAGCGGTGGCGATCCTCAGACACATGGCGGGTCTGGAGATCCTCATAATAGACGTCGGAACCGACGAAACGGCCACCGAGCCGACTCGACGAAATGCGGCGGACTCGGCCCAGCGCCGGGAGATAGATCCATTCATCGCTCGCCGCGTTTGGGTCGTCGTGCACCAGCAGACCTGTTCCGGAGATGTCGGCTGGCGCGGTGAAGCGGATCAAGGTTTGCTTGCCGCCGTCGTCCGTATCCCGCCGGAACAGGAAGTAACGCCGTGTCCGCGGTTTGCTGTCAGGGGACTTCAAGACCATCGTGCCGGCGGTGACCATGGAGTGGCCGTCCGGACGTTGGTCGACCCGGCGGGCAAGTGCGGTTCCAGCCTGCACAGGTGTTACCGCTGCGGCAGCCGCCGGGGAAAAAACCGCGAAAATCAGCAGCACGGCCGTTGGCAAGATGGGGCGTCGCAGCCCAGTGGCCGTCAAGCTTGTCGAAACTGCAAGCATGGTTAACCAGCCCTGTTGGTGCCCCGAGACAAGGCAGGGAGAGCGTGGCGGAGGCGGGGTCACGCTAAGCGGAAAGCCGCGCTAACCCGTCGGCCGGCGCCCGCTCTCCGGAAGGTTACAGCACCGAGCGCCTCTTCACGGGGAGGCCATCGCCGATACGAAACGCTTCCTGCGGGTCGCAGATCCGCGATGGGTACTTAGTGAAGGAACCCTATGAGAGGGTAGCAACGTTTGCGGGGTTCGTCTGTAGCCGCACCGTTTCCGGGGCTACTGGCTTTCCTTAGCAAGGCGCCGGCGGGCCAGGGCCAGCATGGCCTTTTGCAGGGGGTTTCTGTTGCCGCCGGGCCGCCACGTTCGGGCGAGCCGTCCTCTGTAGGCGTCGAAATGCAAGCCGCGGGGGGCCGCCCGCACGCGGCCGCGGCCCAGAAGAATCTTGAGCGCTTCGGTCGCAGCCGCGCCGGCACATAGTTCGCAGGCCATCGGGGTAGACGGACCCCGCCCTTCGGCCAAATTGACTCGGCTGGGGTCGACCAGGTAGCCGATCTGGAGCATGGCGGGCGACAGCCCCAGCAGAAACCTCAAGCCCTGTTCCTCCTCGCTGTGCCCTTCAAGCCGGAAATAGTCTTCGAAGCTCATCCCGCCGGGAATGAAACACAAAAGTGCCGTTCCCATGCCGAGAGGGGCGGCGGTAATCGCCGGTATTTCCCTCTCCCAGCAGGCGGCGAACACCGCCCGCCGGATATCGAAGGCGAAGTAGTCCAGTGCGTCCACGTACAAATCGACCCCGTCCAGAAATTCGTCGAGGTTGTCCGTCGAGACGCCTTCGGGAAACGCTTTGATGTCCAGGCTCGGATTGATGTCGCGAGCCATTTCCTCCATCACTTCGACCTTCGGCCCGGCCGATGGTGCTGACTGTGGCTCCGGCCTGGCGGTTGAAATTGTGCAATTCGAACGAATCGTAGTCGGCAATATTGAACGCACCGATACCCATTCGCGTGAGAGTCAGCAGATGTATGCCGCCTACGCCGCCCATCCCGGCCACGGCCACGCGTTTCCCCCGAAGTGTCGATAGTTCTTCCTGGGTGACCCAGCCAATGGTTCTCTGGAATGCTTCCTCGTGATCGAATGCCTGAGTCATGAAACCATGCCCATCGAGCGCGGAAGATTCGCCGGTTTCTCCGGTCTGATCAGTCCGGCGGTGGGGCGTCCCAAGCCCGAGAGCTGTTCCGGCAGGTTGGGTTCGAAATGATCGCGGATTTCCCCGTACAAGGTTCTCAGTTCCGGTCTGAGTTCACGAAGTGCTTTTTCGAGGCTTAGCGCGTACGGTGCCCTGAAGCCATGATAATCCGTAAGCTGGCCTATGCGGGTGAAGTTGAGCCCCGAGCGCGCCAATAGCCGGGCAAGCCGGGGTTCCATCATGGCATAACTGTAGCGGCGGCCGGAGAGCCCGACCAGCGCGGCTGAGGCCACTGACAAGGCGATAGCGATGATGGGGAAATGCCGGCTGTCCGGTAGTGGATCGGTATTGCCAATCGGTGTTCGGCTCTCGTCGGCACGTTTCCGGAATCGGGCGACCACCGCAAGTCGGGAGACTTCGGCCACCTCATGGCGTGGCATGCTGCGCGGGTGCAGCTCTTCATTTTCGATGCTATGGCCGCCGAAGCGCTCGAAAGGCAACGGATCTGCCTGGCGCGGCGGCGCGGGAAGCACTAACCGGACGCAGCCAGCCGGGGTTCCCGTCTCGCGATGCCTCACAAGGCAGTGAAGCGCCCACGGATCATACGCGTCAAGTTCGAGCCCACCGGGGCAGTCCTCTTCCTTTTCATAGCCGAACTCCCTGCAATAGACCTCGTAGCGAATGCGATGTATCGCGAATCGGTCCTCTGGACGCTTTGCGAGGGTTGGATAGAAATGTTGCCAGAAAAGTTCGCTCAGACTATCGGATGACATCTCTTTGAAACCTCCCGAGCTTCCCGGGATCATGGAAATTGACGGCGATGTTCGCCGGTTGCTTCGAGCCCTTAAGGTCGAGTCTATTCCCCAGACTTTGCACAATTATGTGTTCCAGGCCACAGTATCCGACCAAACGTCCGATGGCGCGGAACGGGGGGTGGCGGAGCCCTTGCCGTAAGAGTGAAGCGGCCGTGACTGGACCAGGTAATCCCGGTCGTGCGGGAGGCGCCCGCGGTCAGGCAGAATCCGGCTGCAGCAGCCCCCACCCGGGGGAGGTGGGCTTGTCCGAAAGCTGCGAGTGGGCCCGATAGGCGAGCGGAGCGGCGAACATCTCGCATACATCCGGATCGTTGTGGTTGCACAACGCCCGCCAACCTTTTTCGACGTCCGCGATGTAGGGGTACCTCAGTCCGCGGTGTTCGCATGCCGGGCCGGCGCGGTCAAAGGGGATCCCTTCCCGTGAAAGAACCCGGGCCAGAGCGGGGCGGATCAGGAAAAACAGCTTCTCAACCCCGTTGTACCGCGAATAGGTGAGCGCTGCCCGCAGCATCCCGAGCAGCACAACGGGCTCGCGCCGGCGTTCGAAGGGCACGATCTTGGGATTGTTGGGATTGGTTTGCACCGAGTCCAGGCCACAGGCGCTAACGCGCTCTTGGGTCCGGCGCCGATAGTTGCCAACCATGGACAAACGGGAGACTTCGGCGACCCGGGGATCTTCGAGCAGTTTCGCATGCGCGTTGTCGAGTTTGCAGATGCTGCCGAGGGGTAAGTCCCCGTCGCGGGCCAGCACCAAGCGCACGGCGGCTATCCAGTCCGGGGATGAACGTTCTCTCGTCAGGAAATGAACGGCATGGCCGTCGGAATCGTCCCGTTCTTCCCCGTCGGGGAATCGCCCCGGGTCTTCAAAACCCGTTTCCAGGCAGAAGACCTGGTACCGCAAACGGTAGTGGGCGCGCTTGGCATTCAGGGTATCGGCAAGGATGGTTTCGAAGTGGCGATCGTAAGAGCAATCCAGTGGACTGTGCTCAAGACGTTGTTGCGCGTGCATAATTTGGATTGCCTCCAGGTTTTGCCGACGCTCGGCCGTTGAAGAGCGCCGTTCCACAGGCCCCCGAGGAGGACCCCCCCTCCGGCACCGGCTGTAAGTGTTGACGAAGGGGCGGCCTAACGCAAGGAATAATGTCTCATTTCATTCCAAAAAAACTCTGTGTTGTCCGTGGGTTACACCTGTCGCCCGCGAACGACAGATCGCTTGCGGGGGTTGGTCCGATGATATTGTCATATCTGAGATAAAAAACATTGCGGACAGGGGGGTATGAGACGTTCTTCAATCAGAATGTAAGAAAACGCTGTTGGTGATTTTCGGTTGCAATCGTTTCCGCGGGGCCCCATTTGATCAAACCGCTGTCGCGTGAATAAATCAGCGTCTCCTTAACGGCAGAGGTTTATTTCGATTATGTCGGTACTCATGGCTCGCGGAGGATACGGAAAATCCGGCCCCGCGCGGCGGTGATGCCGTTTGGTATGCCCTCAGCGACGCAGCGTCAGGGCAATGCTAAAATGTGATGAGGGGCACGGTAGACGTGTGACGGAGTTCACGCTACGCTTGTGGGTAGTGTGGTATGGGCATCCCCGACGACGTATGGAAGATTCTCTTCCGAAGACCTGCTGTGCTCTAAGTACAGGGAAGAAAAGCAATGAGTTCATTTGGAGTGTTCCATCGATTCCTGCTCCCCGCGTTATTCGTTGCTGAGGCATCATTGCTGGTTGCGGCTGTTTTTGGCGGGGTGTGGCTGCGGTTTCACGCCATGGGGACGTCACCCTATCCCGGGCTCGTGCCGCTTTTGCCGAAGGCGTTGGTTCTTGCGGCGGTAGTGATGGTCGCCCTGACCTCGACGGGGCTCTACAATCCCCGTCTGCGCGATGCTCTCGCCGGCAGTGTCGTTCGTATCGTCATCGCGTTCGTCATGGCCTTCATCCTTCTCGGAATGATCTTCTACGCATTCCCGGCCGTGTTCATCGGTCGTGGCGCGTTCGCTCTGTCCCTTGTTCTTTCTTTTGCCGGGCTCGTGGTCATCCGGGCCGGGTATGCAGCCGTGCTCGGACGCGCCCAGATCCGGCGCAACACTCTGGTGCTCGGCGCGGGGCCCCGTGCGAGCCATTTGCTGCGCTTTAGGCGCAAGACCGACTTTATTGGGGTCGACATCGTCGGCTATGTGCCTATCGTATCCGAGGGTGTGCAAGTCCCCGCGGAGAGCCTGATCGAGCCGGACAGGCCGCTCGCTGCCTTCGCTGCGGCTCGCGGCATCGATCTTATCGTAGTTGCGGCGGATCAGGGCCAGCGAGAGCAGATTCGCAATCAACTGCTTGAATGTCGCACCAACGGGATCGAAGTCGTCGATCTGGTCACTTTCATTGAACGGGAGATCGGTCTCCTCAAGATCGATGTCATGGATCCGGAGTGGCTGATCTTCGCGCCTGGATTCAACCGGCGGGTGCTGCGGCTTTGGGTGAAGCGCTTCTTTGACGTGGTGGTGAGCCTCGCTCTGCTTGTCGTTACGCTGCCACTCATGCTCTTGACTGCTGTGGCGATCTGGCTCGAGAACGGTGGGCGTGGTCCCATCCTCTATCGACAGACGCGCGTCGGTCAGGAGGGTGTACCGTTCGAGCTGTTGAAATTCCGCAGCATGCGAACGGACGCCGAGGCTGATGGTAAAGCGCGGTGGGCCCAGAAGGGCGACGTCCGCACGACGCGAATCGGCCGTTTCCTACGCCGCTATCGGATCGACGAGCTGCCCCAGTTGCTGAATGTGCTGGCCGGCAAAATGAGTTTCGTCGGCCCGCGTCCGGAGCGCCCCCAGTTCGTTGACAGTCTGAATACGCAAATTCCCTATTACGCAGAGCGACACCGCGTCAAGCCGGGCCTCACGGGCTGGGCGCAGATCTGTTACCCGTACGGAGCTTCGGTAGGGGACGCCTTCGAAAAGCTCCAGTACGACCTTTACTACGCCAAGAATCACAATCTGTTGCTTGATCTAATGATCCTGTTTCAGACCGGCGAAGTGGTTTTCATGGGGAAGGGCGCGCGGTAGCAATGCCCCGAAAGACCGTAGGCCTGCGAACCCGCTGTCAAACAGAGTGATCAATGTACGCTGAATTTTACGGACTGAGCGAAGATCCGTTCCGGTTGACACCCGATCGCCAATACCGATTCGATCATCCCAGCTTTCGAAAGGCGTGGGCCTATCTGCGCTACGGGATCCAGCGCGCAGAAGGCTTCATTATGGTGACCGGCCGCCCCGGCACGGGTAAAACCACCCTGATTGGTGCATTTCTCGAAGAATTGCCGGCGGACAGTTTCCGGGTTGCGCGTCTGCTGAGCACGCGCCTCGAAGGCGGTGACCTTATCCGTATGGTGGCCTACGCGTTCAATCTTCCGGCCGAACGCCAGGACAAGGCGACCCTTCTGCGGGAGATCGAGGGGGCGTTGAAACGTGATCGCCAGGCCGGGCGTCGTGGCCTGCTGATCGTTGACGAGGCCCAGGATCTGCCTGCATCCGCCCTGGAGGAACTCCGTCTTCTGACCAACCTCGAGTCCGACGGTGCTCCCCTCGTCCAGATTTTTCTAGTGGGACAGGAGGAATTGCGTGACATCGTCAGTTCCCGCGAGATGGAGCAACTTCACCAACGGCTGATTGCTTCCTGTCATCTGAAACCGCTCAGCCTCAAGGAGTCGTTCGGGTACGTGCGCTATCGGCTGCAGCAAGCACGCTGGGACGGCGACCCCGTGATTACGCCCAATGTATTCGGGGCCTTGGTTCAGGCCAGCGGCGGGATCCCGCGGCGGATCAACCAGATCTGCAGCCGACTGCTCATGCACGGTTTTGTGGAGGACAAACATCGTCTAGGCGTTGCCGACCTTCGCATCGTGCTCAAAGAGTTGCGGGAGGAGCGGCTGCTGCCCAAGGTAGATGACCGCGATTCCACGGAGGAGGAGGCTGTCGATTCGGCGGCGCTTGATGATGAGTTGGAGTATGAGGGAGCGGACTCGCTGGATTTGGAGGCGGCGGATACAGTCGGGGTGAGCCCGGAAGCCGATGCGCGTGCAGAGGCTCCGATGGAAGACAGCGCCGAAGTAACGCAATGGGCGCGGGACGTGGTCCCTCTTCAGGAGGAAGTGGCTATTACCGGGGCCGAACACGGCCGGTCATGGGCTCGAGATGAGTGGAGCTCCGTTCGGCAGTCTGGGTCCGACGCAAGCTTATCGGCGCGAAGCGCCTCCTACTGGCGCAACCCGCCGACGGCGGATGAGTTGGCCTGGGCGCGTTACGAGGAAGGCATCGCCTGGCACCATAATCCGGCTCAGGCGCCGTCCCGGACTTTTTCCCGCAAGCACCTGATTTCGGCCGTCGTCATCATCGCGCTGGTCATTGTGGTCGGATTGGCCACATCCATACCCGCAATTCGCGAATGGACCGTCAAGCAGGGCCTCGGTTTCCAGCAGACTGCGAACCGACTGCTGGCGCCAACCCCGCGTGAATCGATTGATTCGCCGTCGTCCGACAAGGGCCGCGTGGAGCGGCAGCGGGAAGCTTTTGGATTGCACCGCCCCTCTTCACAGTCCGGATCCGGCGCAGGGGCCGGTGACCAGGGGTGAACGGCTTGTTGCTGATGGCTTCAGATTGCGCGAAGCGGACCCCCGTTTTACGGTCGAAGTCTGCGCATACGGCGTTCCCATGGCGGGTTGTCGGCGGTGCCCGCGAGAGACGACCCGCCTCGGGTGTCATGGGGTACGGGGCATGGTGATCAGTCTGCTTAGCTACGGCATTGCCGCTGCAGCGTTTGCCGTTCTCACCGTCCTTCTGGTGGTCAGCTGGCGGGGAGGCAGAACGGGCGCGTTGCTCGCATTGGCCTGCCTGGTCAGCGCTATCTGGGCCGCAATTTGGGCGGTCGAAGCCAGGGATGCCAATGAGGCTGCGACGCAGACTTTTACCCTGCTCGGCCTGATTGCTGAATGGTTGCGAGCCGCCGCTTGGTTTGGGTTTCTGCTCGCCCTTTGCGGCGGTGCGCGGGATCCTGGTGAGGGCGATCCCGGTGAGCGGGGTTGGAGCGGCTTGCGGGTGCTGAAAGTTGTCGCGGTGCTGCCGCTCGCCTTCATGGCGTTCGTTCTGGTTTCCGCCGCCGTACCGCAGCTCGAGCTGCCCGATACGAGGGCCAATCTCCTGGGTGTTGCGATCTTGTCTGTGTCCCTGGCCGGCATGCTGATGGTGGAACAGCTGGCCCGGCGCGTCACCGTGCAGAACCGGTGGGGGGTGAAGCACCTTTCGATAGGGCTGGGCCTCGTGTTTGCCTTCGATTTCTATCTGGCGGCTGAAAGCCTCCTTTTCCATGGCGTGAGTCTGGCGGTTTGGGAGGCAAGGGGTATCGTCAACGCCCTCAGCGTGCCACTAATCGCGGTTTCCGCTGCCCGGAATCCGAACTGGTCCCTGAGATTGTCGGTTTCCCGGCGGGCTGTTCTGGAGTCTGTGACGGTTGCGGGCGCCGGTCTGTATCTGCTGGTCATGGCCGCCGCCGGCTATTACATCCGCTACGCGGGCGGAACCTGGGGAGGGGTTCTCCAGGTCGCATTCCTGGCCGCTGCGTTGACGCTCTTGATCGCGGTGCTCACATCGGGAAGTGCTCGCGCTTGGCTCAAGGTGATGCTCGTAAAGCATTTTTTTACCTACCGGTACGATTATCGAGGCGAGTGGCTGCGTTTCATCGAAACGCTTGCGGGCGAGAGTCGAGAGCCCATGCGTGAGCGGATCATTCGGGCTTTGGGCCAGATACTGGACAGTCCGGCGGGCATGCTCTGGAGCCGGGCGGAGGCCGGCGACTTCAACCGAGTCGCGACTTGGAACATCGGCATGAACGGAACAGCGCGGGAGCCCGGGGATTCACCGTTCATCCGGTTTCTTGAGCAACGCGAGTGGGTTATCGATCTCAAGGAATTCGAGTCGGAGCCCGAAGCGTACCCGGGCCTGGAGCTCCCGAGTTGGCTTAGCGACTGGAGTCAGGGCAGGGTCGTCATTCCCTTGATGGGGGCCACGCGCCTGGAAGGGGTGGTCGTCCTTGCGGAGCCCCTGGCGCCGCGCTCTCTGAATTGGGAGGACAGGGATCTGCTCAAAACGGCGGGGCGGCAGGCGGCTGGATACATGGCTCTGCTCCAGACCACCGAGGCGTTGATCGACGCCCGGCAGTTCGAGGCATTCAACCGGCTTTCGGCCTATGTGGTCCACGACTTGAAGAATGTCGTGGGGCAGTTGACGCTAGTGACGCGCAATGCGGGCCGACACGGAGATGATCCGGCGTTTATTGCCGACGCGGTTCATACGGTCGAAAACGCTACTGCGAAGGTGCAACGAGTACTTAACGATCTGCGTCATGATCCAGCCCATGAGAAAACGGATGAGCCGGTCAATGTTCATCACGTTCTCCGGACGCTGGCGCGGGCCGCGCGGATCCGCTCTCCCTTGCCGGCTGTGGAAGGAGATCAGGACGTGGCTGTGTTCTGCAGCCGGATTGGCTTGGCCACCGTGGTCGAGCATCTGATCAGCAACGCCCAAGATGCGACGCCGGACGACGGCGAAATCCGCTTGTCCTGCCGGCGGGACGGGGATAGCGTCCTCCTCGAGGTTGCCGACACCGGCGAGGGGATGGATCCTTCCTTTATCCGTGACCGATTGTTCCGCCCTTTTCAGACGACGAAGGGTAATGCCGGCATGGGCATTGGGGTCTATGAGACCAAGCAGTTCATGGAGCGATTGGGCGGCAGTGTTGAAGTGGAAACCCGCCCCGGTAAGGGGACGACATTTCGACTTCGTTTTCCTGCGCCCGCGGCTCGGCCGCAGGATATCGGCGGTTCCAGCGTGACTCAGGAGGCGACCAGTGCCTAGTACACGGGAGAGCCTGATGATCGTGGAGGACGACGCCGGGCTCCGGGGCCAGCTGCGCTGGTGCTTCCCGGACTACGATGTGGTTTTCGCCGAAGATCGCCCATCGGCGTTGGATGCCCTCCGTCGCCATCGTCCGGCCGTCGTGTTGTTGGACCTGGGCCTACCCCCCGATCCCGCAAATGCATCCGAAGGCTTGCGAGCCCTGGATGAAATCCTCCTTGAGTCGCCCGACTCGAAAGTCATTGTCGTAACCGGCAACGATGAGCGCGCAAACGCGCTGAAAGCCGTGGACGCCGGGGCCTACGATTTCTACCAGAAGCCCGTAGACCCGGATGTGCTCTCGCTGATTGTCGATCGAGCCTACAACCTCTACAGCCTGCAGGAGGAAAACCGGCGCCTGGTCCGCCAGCCGCAGACGCCGCTGTCGGGGATCGTTGCCTCATCGCCTCAGATGCTGGAAGCCTGCCGGGTGATTGAAAAGGTGGCTCCAGCCGATGTCACCGTCCTGATCCAGGGGGAGAGCGGAACCGGCAAGGAACTCCTCGCGCGGTCCGTTCACATGCTCAGCCCTCGCGCGGAGCAACGGTTCGTCGCGATCAATTGCGCTTCGATTCCGGAAAACCTCCTGGAGAGCGAGCTGTTCGGCTACGAGAAGGGCGCGTTCACGGGGGCGGACCGCCAGACAATCGGCAAGATCGAGCATGCAGCCGGCGGGACTCTGTTCCTTGACGAGGTGGGGGATCTGCCTCTGTCACTTCAGGCCAAGCTTCTGCGTTTTCTACAGGAGCGTGTGGTGGAGCGACTCGGCGGGCGCAAGGTAATCCCCGTTGATGTCCGAGTCGTCTGTGCGACCAACCAGAATCTCGAGCGGATGATGAAAGAGGGGACATTCCGCGAGGACCTCTATTTCCGTCTGAGCGAAATCACCGTTATCGCGCCGCCCTTGCGAGAGCGGGAGGGCGATACTGCATTGCTGGCGCACGCCTTCTTGCGGAACTACGCTGGCGTATACGACAGCCGCGTGCGTGGTTTCACCCAGGATGCCTTGAAGGCCGTTCGCCAGTACCAATGGCCGGGCAACGTGCGGGAGTTGGAGAACAAGGTGAAACGGGCCGTGATCATGGCCGATGGGGAGCGCGTCACGGCCTCCGACCTTCAACTTGACGAATTCGATTCGGAGACCGCGCGGCCGTTTGCCCTGCGCGAGGTTCGCGCCCGGGCCGAGCGACAAGCCGTCCTCGACGCGCTCGGGTTGTCCGACGGGAACATGCTGCGTGCAGCGGAGATCCTCAACGTAAGCCGTCCCACCCTTTATTCACTGATGAACAAGCTGGGTTTGAAATACCCTGCTGGATGATGGCGTTATGGAACCTTTCATGTGTTTGATCAACGTGCGGCGCGAAGAATGTGTTCAACCGCGATGTGCTGGGGATCCGGGCCTGCGGCGTTGGAGCCACGGAATTGGCCTATATGCTGAGGTGGCACGATGATGGGACCACGGTGCAAAACCAAGTCGAATGGGCGCCTCGCGGTTCGCGGTGTGGGGCTGATGTTGCTGGTCTTGGCGCTTGCGCTCGCCGGTTGTGGCGATCACAAGACTGCGGCGGATCATGTGGAAAGCGCCAAGCAATATGCCGCCAAGGGCGACGTCAACTCCGGGATCATCGAACTCAAAAACGCACTCCAGGAAAAGCCTGACGATGGCGCCGCGCGAAAGCTTCTCGGAGAGCTGTACCTGAAGGCCGGCAATTCGGCAGGGGCCCTCAAGGAGCTCCAGCGTGCTCAGTCTCTCGGGATCTCGCAGGATGAAATCAGACACCCGCTCGCCGAGGCGTTGCTGATAAATGGCAAACCTGAAGAGGCTCTGAAAGTGGTCGATGAGGGCCAACCCAAGCCCGAGTCGGAGCTGCTGACTCTCAAGGCGCGGATTGAACTGGCGCTCGGCCACTCTGGTTCGGCCTGCAAGCTTTTTGATCAGGCCCGGACACTGGATCCGAAATTCATTGCGGCGCACGTTGGGTACGCTGGCTGCGCGGCTCGCGCGGGTGATCTCGAGACCGCGCGTAGGAGACTCAAGGCAGCATTCGCGGTCGAACCGGACAGTCCGGAAGCTTGGACGTTGCTCGCCAATATCGACGAGGCCGCTGGGGAGAAAAAAACGGCCGAAGCGGACTACACCAGGGCGTTGAAGGCCAAGCCCGACGGCTTGAGGCCACTGCTGGGCCGCGCCAATCTTCGCCTCGCACTGAACGATCTGGACGGTGCGGCCGCGGATATCACACAGGCCGGCAAGCTGGCTCCGCATTTCTATCTGACCCGGCAACTTCAGGGTATGCTGGCTTTCAGGCAAGGTCGATACGATGATGCGGCCCCCGAGTTTCAGGAAGTTCGCAACTTGGCACCCGGCTATGCTCCGGCAATGCTCTGGCTGGGAATGACCCAATACGAGCAGGGCAATTACCAGTTGGCGCGGGACCAACTCAACGACTATCTGCGACGCGTTCCGGATTCCGATCCGGCCCGAATGATGCTGATCTCCGTGGATGCCAAGCTGGGCGGGTCCAAGCAGGTTCTCGAAGGCCTGAAGGCGCTGGGGGACGAGCCAACGAAGAACCCGAGACTGCTCGCCATGCTCGGCGAGGCCTCGCTTCGGTCCGGAGATCCCCGTCTGGGCCTGTCCTACATGACCAGTGCCGCCCGGGCGGATCCGGAGAACGACTCCATTCATCTCGCCCTGGCGTCCGCGCTGATGCAATCAGGGGATGTCGATCAGGCCGTCAAGGAACTGGAGCTGACGAGCAAGAGAAACGCCAAGGATATCCGGGCGGACGTGGCACTGGTGAAGCTCCAGATGAACCAGGGCAAGTTCGGCGAGGCACTCAAGGCCGTGGACGCGCTCGCGAAGAAGCTCCCAGCCGACAGCCCCGTCCCCAACCTCCTCAGAGGCATGGTGCATTTCAACCAGCATGATCGCAACGGCGCGCGCGATGCCTTCCGAGACGTGCTCAAATCGGATCCCGGCAACCCGACTGCCAGCCAGGGCCTCGCGCTGCTCGCGATACAGGTCGACGACTGGGCCGGCGCTCGCAAGTACTACGAAGCGGTACTGGACAAGCACGAAGACAATGCGACGGCGCTGGTCGGGCTGGGCGGCATTGCTCTCCACAACGGTGACAGGAAGAAGGCGCGGGATTACCTGGAGCACGCGGTAAGGGCGAGCCCGAAATCGTTGCGCCCGGTACTGGCACTTGCACGGCTCGAGCTCACGAGCGGCCAGCCTCAAAGGGTATTGGACGTGACCGGTTCCGCGCTGGACGCGCACCCGGGTGACGCGGCTTTGCTGCAGCTTCGGGCTGCCGCCTTTGCCGCCCAGCGCGATTGGGTCAAAGCGGGCAACGCCATCGAGCAGATTGTCAAGGCAATGCCGAATTCGGCCGCCGCTCGTTTCCGGCTTGGCAGGGCCCGGCAGCTCGCCGGCGATCAGGAGGCGGCACGGGCCGCCTACGAAAAAGCCCTCCAGCTCAATCCGAAGCTGAGTGGGGCGGCGGTGCAACTGGCGCAGATCGACATGTCGGACAAGCGTTACAGCGATGCCGAGCGTCGCGCGAAGTCACTTATCAAGGCGGCGCCCGATCAGCCCGACGGCTATATTCTTCATGCGCAAGTCCTGGCGAAGGAGAACAAGATCAGTGATGCGGACCAGGTGCTTGAAGCCGCACGGAAGCGTCTGCCGGACTCGGCGCCGCTACAGTATGCTTCCGCTCGGCTAATGCTCGCCCAGCAGAGGCCTAAAGAATCTCTGCGGGTTCTCAATCAATGGCTTGAGAAGCACCCGAATGACGTCACGGCCCTCACGATGGTGGGGACGCAGTCGGCCATGATCGGAGATGACGCGGGCGCAGCGAGGGCATATCGTAAGGTGTTGAAAAATCGACCCGATGATCCGGTCGCCCTCAATAACCTCGCGCTGCTCGTGTCCGACAAGGACCAAGCGATTAAGTATGCCCGGCAGGCTCACCAGCTCCAGCCGGGGAACCCGGGAATCGCAGACACTCTGGGCTGGCTGCTCGTCCAGCAGGGGCAGGTAAAGGAAGGGTTGCCGCTCGTGCGCCAGGCCCATGAAAAGGCGGCTCAGATCCCGGCGATTCAGTACCATTATGCTGTTGCGCTTGCGCGTAGTGGCGACAGAGATAACGCACGGAATGTATTGCAGGCGCTGCTCGATCGGAATGTGCGGTTCAAGGAGGCGGACGAAGCCCGGAAATTGCTCGATTCCTTAGGAGGTAAGCAATGACGGGTCTCCGCTGCGGGAGAGGCATTAGTGGCAGATCGGGCGGCCGTGTGAGGCTGGCCGGGCGTTGGTTAAACGTTGTCAGGGGGAAGTGACGTGATCGTTGGCAAGAAAAGACTTTGCATTCACGGGGTGCTGATCGCCGTGGCACTGGTGGTTCTGACCGGCTGCAGCACGTATCCGGAAGCGCCGACCCATTTGCGGTCCGATTTCCGGAATCAGTACGTCATCGGCCCGGGTGATTCGCTGGATGTAGTGGTCTGGGGCAATCCGGACCTATCGAGCGCGGTGGTCGTGGCGCCGGATGGCACCATAACCACGCCACTGGTCGAGGACGTGCCGGTATCGGGGAAGACGAACGCGCAGGTCGCGCGGGAGATAGAGAAGAACCTTAAGAAATACGTTAAATCTCCAGTAGTCACGGTGCTGCTCACCGGGTTCGTGGGCACCTACGACCGACAAATCCGCGTCATCGGCGAGGCGACGAAGCCACAGACGCTCCAATACCGGAAAGGGATGACTGTCATGGACGTCATGATCGCAGTGGGCGGATTAACGGACTATGCGTCGGGCAACAGCGCTGTCCTGGTTCGCCATGTGGACGGCAAGATGAAGCAGTACAACGTGCGTCTGGATGATCTGCTGCGCGACGGCGACATCAGTGCCAATGTTGCCATCGCGCCCGGCGACGTGCTCATTATTCCCGAGTCCTTTTTCTGACGCGAGTCTCAGGATGTTTTCAGCAAGAAAGTTTCGCTGGAAGGTAGCGGAGGCAAAGCAATGGATGAATTGATCGCTCAGGGCTTGGCGTATATGCGCGCCACCTGGCGCAGGCGCTGGTATGCGTTGTTGATCGCATGGGTGATCGCGATCGTTGGATGGGGCTGGGTCTACAGCCTGCCCAACGTCTACAAGGCGTCCGCGCGTGTTTACGTGGATACCAAGTCATTGCTGGATCCCCTGCTTCGGGGCCTGACCGTCGAGCCGAATGTGGAGCAGCGCGTGGACATGGTGACGCGCACGCTCCTGAGCCGTCCGAATCTTCAGGAGGTCGCAAGGCGCAGCGACCTGGATCTCTCGGCCAAGACGCCGGCGAAAATGCAAGCGCTCGTGGACGACCTGGGCAAGAGTATATCCTTGCAGGGCGGAAACCGGGACAACATCTATACGATTTCCTATGAGTACAAGAAGCCCGCCGTTGCCCGGAAGGTGGTGCAGTCGCTGCTGAACATTTTCATGGAAACCAGCGTCGGCGGAACCCGGGAGGACATCGACTCCTCTCAGCAGTTCATCGACAAGCAGCTGCAGGCCTACAAGCAGAAGCTGGATGCCCAGGAAGAAAAGATCAAGAATTTCAAGCAGAACAACTACGGACTGCTTCCCGGTCAGGGAGGCGACTACTTCGACCGGCTTCAGCAGGCCAAGTCGGATCTCGACCAAGCCCGGTTACAGCTCAAGGAGGCGGAAAATCGGAAGTCCGTGCTCGAGGCGCGACTCAACGGCAAGCAGCCGGTGCTTCTTGGGTCGCCGAATTCGTCGTCCTCACAAAGCGATTCCACCGGCGAGCTGCGATGCCCGAATTGCCAAGCTGCAAGCGCAACTGGACCAATTGCGCATGCGCTATACGGACAATCACCCGGACGTGAAATCAACGCAGCGTATGATCGCCGATCTCAAGAAACAGCGCGCCGCCCAGCAGAAGGCCATGGGTGTTGGCGACAATCTTGGGCAGTCCGCCGATGCCTTCCGGGAGCAGTTGAGCGTATCCGTTGCCCAGGCGGAAAGCGACGTGGCTTCGCTCAATGCCCGCGTATCCGCCTATGAGCAGCGCTACAAGGATTTGAAGGCGCAAGTGGACGAGATCCCCGCCATCGAACAGAGGTACAAGGCGCTCACGCGGGACCAGGCAATTCTCAAGAAGAACTACGAGGAACTGCTGTCGAGACGCGACAAGGCCCAGATGTCCAGCAGTGTCCAGGCGGAAACGAAACCGATCGATTTCCGCGTCGTCGACCCGCCGTTTGTTCCCACGAAACCGTCCGGGCCGAACCGTGTGCTCCTGGCGACCGGCGTGCTGCTGGCAGCCTTGGCGGCGGGGCTCGGCGTGGCATTCCTGCTCGGGCAGCTCCGCCGGGTCGTGGACAGCCGCCAGATGCTGGCCGCCTTGAGCCGCCGGCCTTTCCTGGGGACGGTTTCGATGCATGAGTCCGCTCAGCAGGTCCGCAGACGCCGAATGAAGCTGGCGACGTTCGCCGTATCCGCGGCCGCGCTATTCGCGGTCTACGGAGTGATCGCGGGATATTACTTGCAGCAAGCACTGACAGCGGCGTGATTGGGGGTTGATGTGGATACCATAGAAAAGGCACTGCGAAAGTCCGGGGAGCCCGGTTCCGGTTGGCCGCGCGGCGAGCGAGAACGGGACGGCACGCCGCAGCAGGACCCGGCGAACGCGGAGGCGCCCCAGGAAACCACGCCCCCGGGGTCGGCGCCGTCCAGCGACAGATACCAGGAGCTCACCGAAGAGCGGCTGCGTCGCAACGGCTTCCTGAGCCGGCAGGACGAGCGCAGCCAGCTCGCGGAGGAATTCAGGATCATCAAGCGACCGATCCTGGAAAACGCATTCGGTCCGCCTTCGCGACTGATTCCCCACGGCAATCTGGTGATGGTGACGAGCGCGGCGCCCAGCGAAGGCAAGACCTATTGCTCCGTCAACTTGGCTTTGAGCATTGCGCGGGAGGTCAACCGCACGGTCCTTCTGGTCGATGCCGACGTGGCCCGCCCGGCCCTGCCCAGGGCACTCGGTCTGGGTTCCCGCCTGGGCTTGCTGGATGTGCTGCTCGATCAGCGTGTCTCGCTCCCGGATGTGCTGATCCGGACGAACATCCCCAATTTGGCCGTGCTGCCCTCGGGGGGAAGCCACCGGCTGTCAACCGAGTTGCTGGCCAGCGAAGGCATGGCTCGTCTGGTTGTGGAAATGTCCGAGCGATATCGGGACCGCATCATCGTGTTCGATTCGCCACCGTTGCTGGCCACGAGCGAGGCCAGCGTTCTGGCGTCGCATATGGGGCAGGTGCTTCTGGTCGTGGAGTCCGGCCGAACCCCGGCGGCGGCGGTGGGCCGCGCGCTTGAGAAACTGGAACCCTGCGAGGTAGTGCTGACCGTGTTGAACAAGGCGCGGGGTGGTCCGAGTTCAGAATATGGATATCCGTATTATGGCGGTTATGGTTCGTGACCCGGGGCGGGAGACCGCTCAGTGTCTGTCGCTGGCAATTACCTTCTGCGGTGGTGCGATATTCCTGTTGGCGGGGACCAGCGCGTTTGCGCAGGTGACGGTAACGCCGCGTGTGGCGATGAGCGAAACCTACTCCGACAACGTGCATCTCGAACCGGACGCCACCAAGCAGGCCGACTGGATAACCAGCCTTTCGCCGGGTGTCGATCTCGTGCAGGAGAGCGCTCGTTCCAGCCTGGATTTGTCCTATACCCTGCAAACCAATTTCTACGCAAGGAACAGCAACAGCTCGAGGGTCTACCATTACCTCCGGGCCAACGGCGAGCTGGTCGCGATCAAGAACCATCTGTTCATCGATGCCTCCGCGAACCGCACTCAACAGGCAACCACGCTTGCAGGGCCGCTTGGGATCGACAACAGCACCTCGACGGGAAACGTCACCAACGTCACAACGGCGTCGGTGAGCCCTTATCTTAAGTTCAACCTGGGGACGCTTGCCGACTCCGTGGTGCGCGTCTCCCATGACCGCGTCTATTACGACCAGGGGCAGGCCGACAGCCATTCCAACAGTGCCAGTCTCGACTTGAACAGCGGCCCGGCGTTCCGGCGGCTCTTCTGGAATGCCCGCGGCTACTATCAGGACATTCGTTCGAGCGGGCCGGACAAGGGCAAGACGTCCCGAGGGGCGCTGACAGTTGGATACCATCTCAGCTACAGCCTGGCGCCCTTCGTCACGGGCGGCTACGAAAACTACAACTACACGACCACCCGCAGCACCACCGAAGGGCCGTTCTGGGAGGCGGGCTTTCGCTGGACGCCGTCGCCGAGGACGTCGTTCGAAGCGGCGTACGGGCATCGCTTCTACGGGCGCAACTACAGGCTGGACTTCAAATACCGCCGGCGTCTGAGCCTCTGGCACGTCTCGTATAACGAATCGCTGACGTCCGCGCGGCAACTGCTGCTCACCAATGCCGGCCAACTGCCCGTGTATGATCCGAGCTGCCCGCCGAGTCAGAGCGGTTGTCAGCCGGCTGAGATTATCAATCTGTATGACCAGCAAGTGGTCAACACTTTCTACCTCAACAAGGAGTGGCGGGGTGACGTTACGCTGGACGTGACTCGGCGCAGCTCGCTCACGTTCGGCGTGTTCCGGTTGAAGCGGACCCTCGAGCTAAACGGCACCGAAGAGACGCGCTACGGGGGTACCGCCAACTGGCGTTGGGAATTGAGTCGGCGTTCGCGCTTCAAGCTTTCGGGCGCTTGGTCGCGCAACGAATTCGGGCAGCCGCGTCGCCAAGATAAGCTTTGGAGCGTCGTGGCGGTCTATGGACACGATCTCGGCAGAAACGCCGACGCTTCCCTGACTTATCGCCACCAGAGCCGATTGTCCAACCAGGCGCTCGCCCAATATGATGAAAATGCCGTAATCGCCAGCGTTTCGATGCGGTTCTGACTACGCCTCCCGGTCGGGGTCGATACCCGCCGCGCGAGGCTGCTCGAAGGATGCCAGGTAATGGAAGGGATGAACGAGCCCCCGAGATTTCGAATCATCTGTGTGGTGGGTGCCAGACCCAACTTCATGAAAATGGCTCCGCTGATGGCGACCTTCGAGCGCCATCAGGGCGTGCTGGAGCCCTGTCTGGTACATACCGGACAACACTATGATGCCCTGATGAACGACGGACACTTCGCCGCCCTGGATCTGCCGCGCCCAGCGGTGAGTCTCGATGTGGGGTCGGCTGGTCACGCGGTTCAGACAGCCGAAATCATGCGGCGATTCGAGCCGGTGCTGGACGACTTCCGGCCCGATGCGGTTCTGGTTGTGGGGGATGTCAATTCCACACTAGCTTGCGCCCTGGTCGCGGCCAAGCGGCGGGTGCCGGTTGTCCACGTCGAAGCAGGTTTGCGCAGCTTCGACCGAGGCATGCCCGAGGAGATCAACCGCGTTCTTACGGACCAGATCTCCGACCTGCTGTTCACTACCGAAAAGGGCGCGGAGGCGAACCTGGTCCGCGAGGGTATCCCGGCCGAGCGTGTCCGCTTTGTCGGCAACGTCATGATCGACAGCCTTCGCCGCAATCTCGATCGGGCGGTCCCGGTGTCCGAGACGCTGGAGGCCGCGGGCCTGTCGGACGCTCCCTTCCCGAATGGCTATGGCGTGCTGACCCTTCATAGGCCGTCCAACGTGGACTCGCCGGAGGTTCTCTCTTCGCTGCTGACCGCTCTGGGGGATGTGGCCGAGGAGCTGCCGCTGGTCTTTCCCGTGCACCCGCGGACCCGTGCCAGGATCGAGGCATTCGGTTTGGGGTCGCTGCTGTCGGGGAAGCCCTTTATAGATCTGCCGCCGGTGGATTACCTTCAGATGCTGGGTCTCATGCGGGGAGCGACAATGGTCCTGACCGACTCCGGGGGCATGCAGGAGGAGACCACCGCCCTGGGGATCCCGTGCCTGACGCTGCGTGACTCAACCGAACGACCCATCACCGTGGAGGAGGGGACGAACACCATGGTGGGTTCCGATCCGGAACGGATCCGAACAGTCAGCCGGGAGATTCTGGAGACAGGAGGCAAGGCGGGCCGCATCCCTGCATTGTGGGATGGACGCGCGGCCGAGAGGATTGCGGACAACCTGATCGAATGGCTCACCAAAACCGCCCGGAAGGTGGCGTGAGATGTCGAAGGCCCAGGTATTTCACAGCGGTCAATCGGATTTTTCCGGCTTTAATGCGCTCACGGTGGACGTCGAGGACTATTTCCAGGTTTCGGCCTTCGCCCCCCTCATTCCGCGGGCAGACTGGAATGCCTGGCAGATCCGGGTCGACCGCAATCTGGCGCGAATCCTCGACCTGTTCGATCGCCACGGCGCCCGCGCCACGTTCTTCACCTTGGGCTGGGTGGCCGAGCGCTTCCCTGAACTGATTCGGGAAGTCGTCTCACGCGGCCACGAGCTGGCCAGCCATGGCTACGGCCACCAGCGGGTTGGCGAACTCGGACGCATGGGTTTTCTGGACGACATACGCCGTGCGAAAGATGTGCTGGAGGACGTTGCCGGCGTCGCGGTGGTGGGGTACCGGGCACCCAGTTTCTCCATCGACAAGGAGACGTCGTGGGCGTATGAGTGTTTGGCCGAGGCGGGATATCGGTACAGCTCCAGCGTCTATCCCATCCGTCACGATCACTACGGAATGCCCGACGCGCCGCGTTTCCCTTATGCCGTGCCGGAAGACGCCCGGATTACGGAAATGCCGGTCACGACGGTCCGCGTGCTAGGGCGCTCCCTGCCCGCGGGAGGCGGGGGCTACTTCCGGTTGCTGCCCTACGCGCTGTCGAAGTGGTCGCTGGAACGGGTCAATAGCCGGGACGGGCGCCCGTGCATCTTCTATTTCCATCCCTGGGAGATCGACCCGGAGCAGCCGCGGCCCGAGGGTCTGAGTGCGCGTACCCGTTTCCGGCACTACCTGAACCTGTATCGCATGGAAGACCGTCTGAATCGGCTGCTGCACGATTTTCGATGGACCCGGCTGGACGAAGTGTTCAAGGAGGAGGCGCATGCCTGAATCAAATACCGCCCTGGAAACGACGATCCCGCCGGCCGTGACCGTCGCGCGCCTGCAGGCTGCGCACCGGAAGGAGTGGGACCGGTTTGTCATGCGCTGTCCGGAGGCGACCTTTTTCCATCGCGCGGGTTGGCAGGAAGTCATTGAAAAGGCTTTCGGGCATCGAACCCATTTCCTGATCGCGCGGCGGCCGGGTGTCGGCATTGAGGGCGTCCTTCCGCTGGCCGAGATCCGGAGCCGGTTATTCGGACATTCGCTGATCAGCTTGCCGTTCTGTGTCTATGGCGGCATCGCCGCGGAGTCCTCCGAAGCGCGGGACGCCTTGGACGCCGAAGCTCAACAGCTGGCGGCAAGCCTGGGGGTGGGCCACCTGGAGTACCGAAACCGGCAGCCGTTGCACACCGACTGGCATGGAAACGACCTTTACGTCACCTTCCGCGGAGAGATCGACCCCGAGCCCGAGAACAACCTGAAGCGAATCCCCCGCAAGCAAAGGGCCATGGTCCGCAAGGGTATCAAGGCGGGTCTCGAGAGCGCGCTGGATTGCGACACGAGCCGCTTCTTCGACGCCTATGCACGCAGCGTGCTGCGCCTCGGAACCCCCGTGTTTCCCCGGCGTTATTTCCGGCTTTTGAAAAGGGTCTTCGGGGACGATTGCGAGGTGCTCACCATCGAGCACGAGGGAGAGGTCGTTTCCAGCGTACTGAGCTTCTACTTCCGCGACGAGGTCTTGCCCTACTACGGCGGCGGAACGGACGCGGCACGTCGGTTCGCGGCCAACGATTTCATGTATTGGGAGCTGATGCGACGTGCGGCCGAGCGTGGTTACCGCGTATTCGACTTCGGGCGCAGCAAGGAGGGAACGGGCTCTTATGACTTCAAGCGACACTGGGGTTTCGAGCCGATCCCGCTAAGTTACGAGTACCAGTTACATCGAGCGCGCAGCGTTCCAGAGCACAACCCACTCAATCCCCGCTATCAACGCCTGATTCGCATCTGGCAGCGTCTGCCGCTGGGCGTCGCCAACCTGATCGGGCCCCACATCGTGAAGAATCTGGGATGACGGCGAAGCCAAGTCTTCTGTTTCTGTCTCATCGAATTCCCTATCCGCCGGACAAAGGGGAGAAGATTCGCGCCTGGCAGTTTCTTCGAGGGCTGGCCCGAGACTACCGCGTTTATCTGGGCACGTTCATCGACGACCCCCGCGATCGCCAGTTTACCGATGTAGTTGCCGGCGAATGCGAGGAATGCTGTTTCGTGGATCTCCATCCGTTTTCCGCCAAGCTGAAATCGCTGTCCGGGCTGGGTACCGGCCGTTCCCTGACGGAGGTGTACTACCGCAATGGGCGGTTGAGCCGCTGGACTGCCGGGCTCGCGGCGCGCGTGGGGCTGGACCGGGTGCTGGTCTACTCCTCCGCCATGGCCCAGTTTGCTCCGCGCATCGACGGCCGCCGCGTCGTCGACTACGTGGATGTGGATTCGGACAAATGGCGGCAGTACGCGGCCAGCCGCCGCGGACCCGCCCGGTGGATTTATGCGCGCGAAAGTCGCCGGTTGGCGGCCTACGAGCAAGCGTTGGCCGCGGAGTTCGACGCCGGAGTCTTCGTCTCCGCCGCCGAGGCCAGATTCTTCCAGGAGCGTGTGCCGTTGGTCGCCGACCGCATCCATGCCATTGATAACGGCGTCGATACCGACTTCTTCTCGCCGGAGCGCGACTATCCGAACCCCTATGACGCCGACGATCTGCCGATTGTCTTCACCGGGGCCATGGACTACTGGCCGAACGTGGACGCCGTGACCTTCTTCGCCCGTGAGGTCATGCCTGCGGTGAGGCGGGTGCAACCCAGGGCCGTTTTCTATATTGTCGGCGGCCGTCCGTCTCCCGCCGTGAAGTCGCTCCAGCAGTTGCCCGGCGTTCACGTGACCGGTCGCGTGCCCGATGTGCGGCCCTACGTCAGCCATGCCCGGATTTCTGTCGCCCCCTTGCGTCTGGCCCGGGGCGTTCAGAACAAGGTGCTGGAGGCGCTCGCCATGGCGAAGCCGGTTCTGGTCTCACCAGCGGCGCTGGAAGGGCTGGTGGCCGAGGAGGGCAGGCACCTCGCCGTGGCCCGAACCGCTGCTGATTTTTCAGAGTCCGCCGTGTCTCTGCTGGAGGGCGACCATGCGCAACTGGGCGCGCGCGGCCGCCAGTTGGTCACCGAGCGCTACGCCTGGGAGGCAAGCGTCGCCCGGCTCAAGGAATTGCTGGAAGGGAAGGCGCTTGGATCCTCGGTCAGCGGGCAGATCGACGGAGTGGTCGAGCGGGCCGGAGGGGCTGTATGACCGAATATCAGAAACCGGATTCCTCCCTGGCGGCCTCGTCCACGGCTGACGCGAGCGCCCCCCGGCCCGCCGCGGTCGGACGCTGGCGCGTGGCGGCGTTCGCCCTGGGCATCCAGTTGCTCGTGCTGTTCGCGCTCTACTTCAATACGTTCCACAGCATGGTTCACACGTGGCTGCGCTCCGAGACCTTCGCGCACGGTCTGGCGATTGTTCCCATCGTCCTGTATCTCGTCTGGCGCCGCCGGGCGACTCTGCGCGCCCTTCCGGTCAACCCCGATCTCTGGGCGCTGCCCTTCATCGCGGGCGCCGGCGCGTTGTGGCTTGCCGGGGACTTGGCCGATGTTCAGGTCGCAAGCCAGTACGGCGCGACTCTGCTGATTCCGCTCTCGGTTTGGGTGCTGCTGGGCCGGCGTGTCGCAAAAGCCTTGCTGTTCCCGTTGGCTTTCCTGCTTCTGGCGGTGCCGTTCGGGGAGTTCCTGGTCCCCGAGCTGATGAAATTCACCGCGGATTTCACGGTGGCGTTGCTCCATCTGACCGGCATTCCGGTCTATCGGGAGGGGCTGCATCTCACATTGACCTCCGGGACCTGGTCGGTGGAAGCGGCCTGCAGCGGACTGCGTTACCTGATTGCGTCGTTCACACTCGGGTGTCTTTATGCCTACCTGACCTACCGCAGCCTTTGGCGGCGTCTGGTGTTCATTCTGCTGTCCCTTGCCGTGCCCATTCTCGCCAACGGACTGCGGGCATTTACGATTGTGCTGATCGGGCATTTCATCAGCATGGAGCTGGCTACGGGGATCGACCACATCATCTATGGCTGGCTCTTCTTTGGGCTAATCACGTTCATTCTGTTCTGGATCGGTGGCTACTGGCGGGATGACGAGAGCGAAGAGGGCGTTGCCGAGAGCCGCTCCGTTGGCGGCGTCGCCAATCGCGGCCGTCTCTTCGGCGCGGCTGTAGCAGCCGTCATCGCCGTGGCCCTGTGGCCGGCCTATGGCGCCTTGGTGAGCAGGATTGCTCCGAGCGCCACGGTAGCTCTCAGCGCTCCACGGGTCTCGGGTTGGACCGCGGCTCCGGACAACATCGATTATACGCCCGCCTATCATGGGACCCGTGCCCATATGAATGTCGTTTATCGGCGTGGGAACGACCATGCCGGGCTTTACGTCGGCATGTACCGCAATCAGAGGGAACACGCGGAGCTTATCGCCTGGGAGAATTCGCTGACGAACCAGGGCGTACCCAAGCCCTCGGACTGGCGGAAGGCTGCATCGGGGACCGCGCGGCTGGTCACGGAGGGTAAGCCGCTACCGGTGGACACGGCCGTGCTCGGTCGCGGCGACGATCATATCCTCGTGTGGCGGTGGTATTGGATCGACGGGCAATTCACCCGCGACCCCTTGGAAGTGAAGTTGCGCACGCTCTACGACCATCTGTTGGGGCGGGATGATGCGGCCGCGGCCATCGTCGTCTACGCACCCTTCGAAATCGTGCCGGACGAAGCCCGGGAAACACTGGATGGCTTTGTCGGAGACCTTCTCCCCCAATTGCGACAGAGCCTGGAGAATGTGCGTGGCTGAGCGTGCTCGGGCAGACTGCCATCGGCCTCTGGTGGTGCACCTGATCTACCGTCTCGACGTCGGGGGATTGGAGAACGGCGTGGTGAACCTGATCAACACCATGCCCGCCGACCGTTTTCGTCATGCCATCGTGTGCATGACGGAATATACGGACTTTCGCCGCAGGATCCGCGTACCGGATGTGGCTGTCTACGCCCTGGGCAAGCCGGCCGGAAAGGCGCCCGGCACCTACCTGGCGCTCTGGCGGCTTCTCAGAAACCTTCGCCCGGCGATTGTGCATTCCCGTAATCTGGCGACGTTGGAAGGCCAGGTTGCCGCCGCCGCGGCGCGCGTGCCCGTTCGCGTTCACGGCGAACACGGCTGGGACGTTGATGACCTGCATGCGCGCAGCGCCCGCAACCGGCGGCTGAGGCGCGTGCTAAAGCCCTTTGTGCATCGCTATGTAGCGGTTTCGCGCCATCTCGCGGATTATCTCGTCGACTCCGTCGGCGTGCCCCGCCGAAAGATCAGCCAGATCTACAACGGCGTGGATACAACACGTTTCCGGCCGGGGGCAGTCGCTAGGCCGTCGCTGAAGGACGCCAATACCCGTTTCCTGGTGGGTACAGTCGGACGGCTGGCCGCCGTGAAGGACCAAGCCGCGCTAATCCGGGCGTTTGCCGCCGTGCTTCGAATGCGCCCCGAGTGGAGCGGACGGGTCCGGCTGGCGGTGATCGGTGACGGTGCGTTGCGCGGTGAGCTCGGGGAGCTGATCCGGGAAGAGGGGATTGAGGCGGACAGCACCATGACGGGGTCTCGTGACAACGTCTCGGAGCTCATGCGGGAGATGGATCTGTTCGTCCTCCCCTCCCTCGCGGAAGGTGTCTCTAACACAATTCTGGAGGCCATGGCCACGGCCCTTCCGGTGATCGCCACCCGCGTCGGGGGGAACCCGGAGCTGGTCGACGACGGGCAAACCGGGCGCTTGGTCGCGGCGGCAGATTCCGACCAGCTCGCGGATGCCATCGCTGCGTATGTCGACAATCCGGAGAGGGCCAGGGCCCATGGCGAGGAGGGCCGCCGGCGCGTGGAGCGGCAGTTCAGCCTGCGCGCCATGGTCGACGGCTATCTCGATGCCTATAGTGCCGCTTGCGCGGCTTCGGGCCGGTTCAACGACGGTTTTGCCGCCGGAACCGGTGCCGGTTTGCCGCCTACGGAGAGCCGATAATGTGCGGAATCGCAGGAATCTTTGACCACCGCGGCCGTCGTCCGGTCGATCGCGATCTGCTTGGCCGGATGACCGCGACGCTGTTTCACCGCGGCCCGGACGAAGGCGGGCTCCACACGGAGCCCGGCGTGGGTCTTGGACATCGCAGGCTGTCCATCATTGATCTCGGGGGCGGACATCAACCTCTTTTCAATGAAGACGGCAGCGTGGCCGTGGTCTTCAACGGAGAGATCTACAATTTCCGAGGCCTGGTCGACGAGCTCAAGGCAGCCGGCCATGTCTTCAAGACCCATTCGGATACCGAAGTGATCGTCCACGGCTGGGAGGAATGGGGCGAGCATTGCGTGGACCGGTTTCGGGGCATGTTTGCCTTTGCCGTATGGGATCGCGGCCGTGACTGCCTTTTTCTTGCGCGGGACCGCCTGGGGATCAAACCTCTTTACTATGCAGCCTTGCCGGACGGACGCGTCACCTTCGCCTCGGAGCTGAAGGCACTGTTGGTGGACCCCGCGTTACCTCGGGAAATCGACCCCCGGTCGGTGGAGGATTACTTTGCGTACGGCTATGTGCCGGAGCCACGGAGTATCTTCCGCCACGCCTTCAAGCTTTCGCCGGGCCATACCTTGCTCGTGCGCCGGGACGGTGCGCCGTTGGTGCAGCGACGTTACTGGGATTTGCATTTCTCCTCGGAGCCCTTGGCGCCTGCCGCGGGACAGGCGGTGGAAGAGGCCGTGGTTGAGCATCTCCAGGACGCCGTGAGCAGCCACCTGGTGTCCGACGTGCCCGTCGGCGCGTTTCTGTCCGGAGGCGTCGATTCCAGCGCCGTGGTCGCGATGATGGCCCGGGTCGTGGACGACCCCGTGCGGACGGTGTCCATTGGCTTCGGCGATCCCCGGTTCAACGAGGCACACTACGCCGCCCAAGTGGCCGAGCGCTATCACACCGATCACCAGCTCCGCGAGGTCAACCCCGATGACTTCGGGCTCCTGGACCGTCTGGCACGGCTCTACGACGAGCCCTACGCCGACAGTTCCGCCATGCCCACGTACCGCGTCTGCGAGTTGGCCCGGCAGCGGGTCAAGGTGGCCCTGTCGGGTGATGGTGGCGACGAGGCTTTCGCCGGCTACCGCCGGTATCAGTGGCACCTCAAGGAGGAACAGGTTCGCGGGGTGCTGCCCCTGGGTTTGCGCCGTAACGTTTTCGGCGCGCTGGGCTGGGCGTACCCCAAACTCGACTGGGCACCCCGGTTCCTGCGCGCCAAGGCAACCTTCCAGGCCCTGGGGCGCGATAGCGTGGAAGGCTATTTCCATAGCGTGTCCCTGGTTAGCGCCTGGCAGCGTCAGAGCTTGTTCTCCCGGGCATTCCAGCGGGAGTTGCAAGGTTACGAGGCCGTGCAGGTGTTGCGGGATCACGCGGTCAACGGGCCCGACCATCCGTTGTCCAGGGTGCAGTACCTGGACTTCAAGACTTATCTGCCGGGCGACATTCTCACCAAGGTGGATCGTGCAAGTATGGCTCATTCACTGGAAGTACGCGTTCCCGTCCTGGATCACCGGTTCGTCGAATGGGCAGCGAGCCTCCCTCCGTCCCTCAAGCTGTCTGGCGGCGAAGGCAAATATGTCCTGAAAAGGGCGTTGGAGCCGTATTTGCCCCGGGACGTGCTCTATCGAAAAAAAATGGGTTTTGCCGTGCCGTTGGCGAGCTGGTTCCGCGGCCCGCTACGCGACAAATTGCGGGATGCGGTGCTTGGCGACACGCTGGCAGATACGGGTATTTTCGACCAACGCACGCTCAAGGCATTGGTGGAACGCCATCAAAGCGGTGCCCGGGACCATAGCGCCATCTTGTGGAGTTTGCTCATGTTCGAGCGTTTCGTCAGCGGTGTCATGGAGGGGCAATCCGGCATGGCGCCCAGTGTCCGCCCGGCGGCCATGGAATCGGCCTAGGAAATCACTTCCCATGCGCATACTCCACGTATTCGATCATTCCATCCCGCTGCACAGCGGATACAGCTTCCGCAGCCGCGCGATCCTGGAGCACCAGCGGGCGCTGGGGTGGGAAACGTTCCACGTGACCGGGCCCAAGCATTACGCCAAGTCTCCGGAAGAGGAAACCGTGGACGGCCTGCACTTCTACCGCAGCGATCCGCTGGCCGGATGGCGTGCCCGCGCACCGCTGTTCAACCACTGGGCCGTGGTTCGGACCCTGGAACAGCGGATCGAAGAGGTCGCCCGGCACGTGCGCCCGGACATCATTCACGCCCACTCGCCGGCGCTCAACGGACTGGCGGCCTTGAATGCGGGCGGACGGTTGGGAATCCCGGTGGTCTACGAGGTGCGAGCCTTCTGGGAGGATGCCGCCGTCGATCACGGCACCACGTGGGAGGGCAGCCCCCGCTATCGCCTGACCCGCCGGCTCGAAACCCACGTGCTGCGCCGAGCCGACGCGGTGACCTGCATCTGCGAGGGCTTGCGGGCGGATATCGCCGGGCGGGGGATCCCCGAGACCCGGATCAAGATAATCCCCAACGCGGTGGATGCGGGGCGCTTCACTTTCAGCCCGGCGAAGGATGCGGGGCTGGCCCGCGAGCTCGGTCTGGGCGAGGGGCCGGTACTGGGGTTCATCGGGTCGTTCTATGCGTACGAGGGCCTGGAGTTGTTGCTGCGCGCGTTACCGTCGCTCGTCCAGCAATATCCCGAAATCCGGGCACTCCTCGTGGGTGGCGGTCCCGAAGAGGAGCGGTTGAAGGTCGAGGTGGAAACCCTGGGCCTGGCCGACAAGGTGGTCTTCACGGGGCGGGTCCCTCACGAACAGATTTCGCGCTACTACGGCTTGGTGGACGTCTTCGCCTATCCCCGATTGCCCATCCGTTTGACCGAACTGGTCACTCCGTTGAAGCCCCTGGAGGCCATGGCTCAGGGCAAGCTGGTTGTGGCTTCGGACGTGGGGGGGCACCGGGAGTTGATCCACGACGGCGACAACGGCTTCCTGTTCCAAGCCGGCTCGGCGGAGGCCCTTGCGAGCGCAATTGCGGGGCTTTTAAGTAGGCGCGACCAGTGGGATTCCATCCGCCAACGGGGACGGGCCTTTGTCGAGACGGAGCGCAGCTGGCCCGTATCGGTGGGTCGCTACGCCGCCGTCTACGATCGGGTTCTCGCCGGGAGGGCGGCGTGACCACGGCGGCGCCGACGATGGAACGGAAACGCGCCGGAGGCGTGTCGGCGCAGGGATTGCCGAGCGGTTTTCGACTCGCCTTGGTGGGGCCGCTGCCTCCGCCCTCGGGGGGGATGGCCAACCAGACCCGACAGTTGGCCCGCCTTTGGCGCACCGGGGGCATGGACGTGGATTTGGTGGTGACCAACCGCGCATATCGCCCGGGCTGGATTGGCAAGCTCCGGGGCGTGCGAGCGCTGTTCCGGCTGCTGCCCTACGCCGTTTCCCTCTGGCGCGCCGCCGGGCGATGCTCGCTGATCCACGTGATGGCCAATTCCGGTTGGTCGTGGCATTTATTCGCGGCACCGGCCATCCTGATCGGCAGGCTTCGCGGTGTGCCGGTGGCAGTCAACTACCGGGGCGGGCAGGCGGGCGCTTTTCTGGAACGCCAGGGCCGTTTGGTGGCACCGACGTTGCGCTTGGCCGACCGACTTGTGGTGCCGTCGGGCTTTCTGCGGGACGTCTTTCATCGGCACGGCTTCACGGCGGAAATCGTTCCCAACATCATCGATGTGGAGCGCTTTCGGCCCAGGAATCCGGGGTCGCCGCAGTTTGGGGGAGCCTGCATCCTCGTGGCGCGGAATCTCGAGGCCATTTACGACATCGCCACGGCCCTGCGCGCGTTCGCAAGGGTCTTGGAACGATACCCGGCCGCCCGGCTGATCGTCGCCGGGTCGGGACCGGAGCGCGAAGCCTTGTCCGATCTGGCGCGGTCCCTGGAAATTGCCGACCGCGTTCGCTTTACCGGCCGGGTGGACAATGACCGCATGGCGGAGCTCTATCGGGATGCCGATGTGCTGCTGAATACCAGCCGGGTGGATAACATGCCGAACTCGCTTCTCGAGGCCATGGCCAGCGGCGTGCCGATCGTCTCCAGCGAGGTGGGCGGGATTCCGTATCTGATCCAGTCCGGCGACACGGGTCTGCTTGTGCCGCCACGCGACCCGCAGGCCGCTGCCGATGCCGTGCTTTGCATACTGAACGACCCGGTGCTGGCGGAGCGGTTGAAACAGCGGGCCAGGGACGTAGTCCAGGCCTATGCTTGGGAGAACGTCCGCCTTCAATGGCTTTCCCTGTATGGTGAAATGGTCAAGGAGGCCGGCCGTGCCGTTGCGTGATCTTTGGACCCCATTCGCCGCGAAGGCGCTGTTCCCGCTGCACGAACGACTCAAAGGACATGACACGGTGCGCGTGCGTCGAGAGATGGAGGCCAGTCAATGGCTGGCGCCCGACGCCCTGCGCGCCTTGCAGCGGGATCGGCTGGGGCGTCTCCTGCGGCGGGCGGCCGGGAGCGTGCCCTATTACCGGGATCTGTTCGCGGACCTGGGGCTCCAACCCGACGACGTGGATTCTCCCGAGAAGCTCGGGCGCCTTCCCCTGTTGGACAAAGCGATCATCCGCGCCCAGGGCGAACGGATGAAAGCCGAGGACGCCGAAGGCCTGTCGCCCTTCAATACCGGCGGGTCCACGGGCGAGCCGCTGACGTTCTGGCTGAGCCGCGAACGGGTGACCCATGACGTGGCTGCCAAATGGCGGGCCACCCGCTGGTGGGGCGTGGATATCGGTGATCCGGAGATCGTGCTGTGGGGTTCGCCCATCGAGCTGGGCACCCAGGATCGGATCAAGGCCGTAAGGGACCGGTTGCTGCGAAGCCGTCTTTTACCGGCCTTCGCCATGTCCGCGGAGCGCATGGACGAATTTCTAAGCATCATTCGCCGCACGCGGCCGAAAATGCTCTTCGGTTATCCTTCCGCCTTGGCGTTGCTGGCCACCCGGGCCGAGCAGCGTCGTCTCTCCCTGGCCGGATCGGGAATCCGCGTCGCCTTTGTCACCGGCGAGCGCTTGTACCCGGAGCAGAGCGAGATTATCACCCGGATCTTTGGGTGCCGAGTGGCCAATGGTTACGGCGGGCGGGACGCCGGCTTCATCGCTCATGAATGTCCGCAGGGCGGACTCCACCTCACCGCCGAAGACGTGGTCGTCGAGACGGTGGATGCGCTCGGAGCTCCCGTGCCGGCCGGTGAGCCCGGAGAAATCGTGATCACTCACATGGCGACCGGAGACGCTCCGTTCATCCGTTATCGGACTGGCGACGTCGGTGTCCTGGACGATCGGACGTGCGCCTGCGGGCGAACCTTGCCGCTTCTGCGGGAAGTGCAGGGGCGGTCCACCGATTTCGTAATGGCCCGGGATGGAACCATGATGCACGGCCTCTCCTTGATCTATGTCCTGCGTGAGCAGCCGGGAGTGAAACAGTTCAAGATCGTTCAGGAAACCCCGGATCACACGCGGGTCCTGGTTGTCCCCGGCGAGGCATGGACGCCATCGGTTCAGGACGCCGTGCGCACCGGGTTGCAACAGCGTCTGGGGTCGACCGTCAACGTCGACGTGCAGGTCATAGACGAGATTCCGCCGGAGAAATCCGGGAAATACCGATATGTCGTCAGCCATTGCGCCTGAGCCGGTAGAGCTGCCATGAGCCGTCGCCTCTCCATTCTGATCTACCACCGCGTGCTGCCGGAGCCGGATCCCTTGGGGCTCGGCGGCCCGGAGTCCGCGCGCTTCGAGCGCACCATGCGCCTGGTGAGCCGGTTCTTTCGCGTGCTTCCTCTGTCCGAAGCCATCGACCGGCTGCGAAGGGATGCCCTTCCGCCCCGCGCGGCGTGTATCACCTTCGACGACGGTTACGCCGATAATGCCGAGGTCGCGCTGCCCGTTTTGAAACGGCTCGGATTGCCCGCGACGTTCTTCGTGGCAACAGCTTTCCTGGACGGCGGCCGCATGTGGAACGACACGGTGATCGAGACTGTCCGCCGCTGGCCCCAGCCCGTGATCGAGATGCCGGAGCTGGACCTTCCCCGGCTCCCGGTCGCTACCGTTGAAGAAAAGCGAGCGGCGGTGCCCCGACTTCTGAACGCTCTGAAATATCTCCCTCACGAGGAACGCTTGGATCGCACGACGGCCTTTGCGGAAAGCTTGGGAGATACGCTACCGGCCTTAATGATGAGGCGCGACCAAGTCCGCGAACTAGCGGATGCGGGGATGGAAATCGGCGGGCATACGCGCACGCATCCCATTCTCACGTCTCTGGCAGATAAAGATGCGAGGGAGGAAATCGCCGGAGGCCGAGAGGAGCTCGAAGAAATCGTTGGTCGGTCCGTGAGGCTTTTCGCCTACCCGAATGGAAAGCCCGGTACCGATTACACATCGGTTCACGCCCACATGGTCCGAGAGCTGGGGTTTCAGGGGGCGGTAACCACAGCCTGGGGCGCCGCCCGGACTGGGCTGTCGCCGTGGGAGTTGCCGCGCTTTACTCCCTGGGATCGCAATCCGTGGTTCTATCTTGCGCGCCTTGCCCGAGTCCGGTTCACCTTTGCGCCAAGGCAATTGGTCGAAGACTAAATTCTCGCTTGCCGCCTCGCGGCTTGTCGCGTCATGCCCACTCGACGGTTCATTGGCCTTTGCTCTTAGGCGGGTTCCACGCTCCTTTCGTCATCAGTTCATTCTTGAGGCCGGGCAGGGGGTGTCCCAGTGAATAAGCCTTTTGGGCCTCCTGGTTCGCCTCCTTAAGGCGGTTCAGCCTGACCAAGGCTAGGCCGAGGTTGTAGTGAGCGTCCGCTGAGTTCGGATTATGTTGTAGCGCTTTCTTGTATTCGTCTACCGCTTTGTCGAGCTTTCCCATGCGATGGAGGTAAACACCGTAGATGAGGTACGTCTCCGCGTATTGGGGATAGGTCTCTATGGCGTTATCAAACAAGGGCTCCGCGGCGGTCGAATGGCTCGGCCAGCGCAGTGCTATTTCCATGGCCAGTTTGAGCGCGTTGGGATCGTTCGGGAAATTGCGCAGCATGAATTTTGCGTCACCCATGGCGTACGCATACGCGCCGCGAGCCAGCTTTTGGTGGCCGGGCTTCAAGTGGTACTGCTCAACGTGCTTTAGTAACGTCGGTGGTGCGTTGTCGCCGTAATAGTCGTATCCGCGCGCCAAGGCGGCAGGGGAAAGAAGCAACGACACCACCATCAATGCGACCGAAAAAAGAGGTCTAGACATACAATCCGCCCCGCACGTTGACCGCTCTCCGCGGCGACCATATGGACTTGTATTGTACCATCCCTTCCACTTGCCGGGCGCACACTCCGTAGTTGCACCCGCGTAATGCGGCACGAAGCGCGAGCGACATCGTCTTCGATATTCTGGCCCTGATAGAGACTACGACAGCCATTTCAGCGCGATGGAACCCGAGGAGTTTGGGGTGTCGGCACAGGTTGCTGAGTCTGCGCACCATGGATAGGTAGACCTTGTCGATTCGAAGGTTGATGGGGCTCAATAGATTAAGTCATGAACGGTGTGTCGACGCGAGCGCCTGCGGGCAGCCGAGGCGTCGGGTTAGACGGTACACAGGTCATTGCATAATTTTCTTGGCCCCACTTATGAATGTGAGAAACGTTCAACGCGGAAAGGGTGCTTCGAAGATTTCAAAATAGCCGTTTGGATACAGGCAGGGATGCGCCGCCGCGTACGTCCCAGACGCTGAGAGAGTGCGGCGGCGCATCGAAATCTCGCTATCAAACGAGCAGGTTTCTCGATGCGACGGGCTAATAGACAATTATGTATTGGGAACCGTTTCCGGCGGTATCCACGGCCCGAACCCTTGCTGGTCCGCTTGGTACGTTCATATAGGTGTAGTCATACGTGGTCGCGCCCGTCGCGGGTACGGTGGTCAAGCCTTTCCATGTGTTCCCGCCGTCCTCGGACCGCTGAACGTCGTAATGGTCCACATCATTCGGGTCGTCGGGGCTGGCCCCCCAGGACACGGTGAGGTTGCCAAGGTAAGAGGGAACAAAGGTCGTCGCCCCTCCACCTGGAATCGTGGGGGCCATGGTGTCGAGTACCACCGTGTGACGGAAACACCACGTGCGTAGCGAGTACCAGTAACTGGCCCCGTCCAGTACACCAGCGGTCGTGCAGAAGCCCGTGGATGGGTCGTACATTGCTGTGCCGTGGACACGACGACTCGGATAGTCAACGAGTGGGCTGCCGTCCGGCAGCGGCAGTTCCTCCCAGGTCCAATCAGAAAGATGAAGGATCCAGACCCGGGCGGAACCACCCGTCCCCCCCGCCAGATACACAATATTTTGCTCGGAATCGTACGCCATCTGGGCATTCGCCGTGGCAGGCGGCGGGTTGACGGTCGCCACTGGAGTCCATTGCCTGTTCGTCGGATCCAGGAGCCACACATCGTTGCCCGCGTAAAGCCCGCTAAAGAGCAGGAATTTGTGGAGAGAATTGATATAGAGGAACTGGTTCTGAATGGCTGTCCGGGCCGGGGGCACGTTATTCCACTGCTCTGAATACGTATGCGTGTTCAGATCGATGTAACGTACGACTTTGATCGGCGTTCCCCAGTAGGAGCCGCCGACGATCACGATGAGATTGTGGTCCGGATCGGTTGCTGTGCCGGCTGCTGAAATGAAGGTGCGATCTTCAATGCCCGCGAAATCGGAGTTCGTGATTTTGGTCCATGTGCGGCTCGGCATATGGAACGCGTAAGCACGCGGACCCGTCTTGGCGCTATCAAACAGCAGGTACTCCTGGTCTACGGGATCCCAGCTCCAGGAATGAAGGTCTCCGCCACGCGGTGGCGTTGCGGAGTAATCGCCGGGGTAGACAATTTCCCAAGCGTTTTGCGAAGGATAATAGCAGCGGACATCATTGTACGCCCACTGGGACGAATGCCCAGAAAAAAGGCAGTATCCACCATCGTAGTCATTCTTCTTCCAGTCCAGCCAGCCGCGCGTGACGCTGAGCCATCCCCCCATGTTGTGCCACTGGTTTTGTTCCTGAGCATGTCCCACCAACGGCAGGCACACGGTTATGCTGAGAATTAAATACGCGACTTGCTTCATTGTGCCCGCCCCCACTTGGCCTTCCTTGCAACACAGGTCAACAATTAACATGGCCGCTCCCGGAAGATTAAAATCGAAAATGCTCCATCGCATCGTTCTTCAATCATGATCTTGCGCGGCGAGATGAATTCGGTTAGCGAACTCCTTACGTTTGATCTCGTCTGTTTCGCGTCAATTACTTCAAAACTAGTCGGCGTAGCGAAGTGGCACCACCTTCAAATGGGCGTGAGACGGTAGTGGATACCCTAGGTTTAAGCGAAATTGATTTGCTAGTTCCTTGTGCGTTGATTGGCGTGGCGAATGAAGAAGAAAAGTGTTATCGCAGTGCATATCACCGCGCTGGAGCAGGAGGGTGCGTGCCCCACTTGCATGGTGCTTGGGCTCTGCTTGTGCCCAATTTCCTAGCTTTGGACTTCCACGGGTGCGATGGAAGTCCAGGCATCATGTGCCGAAGGAGTGTCCATGACCAAGCGAAGTAAGCTCAGTGCCGAGTTCAAGCGCGAAGCCGCTAGGACATGCGGGCACTTGCAAGGTGCAGCCTTCAGGGCGCAAAGGCTGTATCCCAATCCAATTTGGAAAGCGGTGTTGCCTTGGATGAGGACAGGTATCATACGCGGAGACTTGGGGAACGAGGGATCCCGGATATGACGGTGGCTGAGGTGTTTCAGCAGATCAAGGGTGCGCGGGTGCTAATGCTCGACCCATCCGGAAATCACGGCGACCAGTTGATTTTTCACGGAGGGCGCAAGCTGGCCGAGGACGCAGGTCTCGATTACGCAAGGGCGCGTTACGGTGAGGATTGGCGGGGCTTGGCGGCCAACGCGGACGCAGTTTACATTCAGGGTGGCGGCGGGTTCGTGCCGTTCTGGTCGGGCGCGCCAAGCCACCTGTTGGCGGAGCTGGCCGAGTTCTTCCAGGGGGCGGTAATTGTGGGACCGTCGACCTTCTGGCCTGAGGAAGATTACCTTACCCAATCAGTCCTCGGCCCTTTAAAGGAGGCCCGGTTCGCTGACACTCATATCTTCTGCCGTGAGCGTGTCTCGTACGACGCGGTCCGGGCCGTGTGCGCCAACCATGCCGCCATTCACCTGGACCATGACACGGCCTTGGCACTATCGCGGCAGGATCTCCTGAAGCTCGGTGGCCTTGAAGGGGAAACCGGGCTGGAGCGTGGCTACGATCTCTACGCCATCCGGGATGACTTGGAAAGTGCGGACATAGGCTCTTTCGGCATCGGGAAAATGCCGGTGGATCCCATCGGCTACTGCTACAATTTCCAGCGCTGGGTGAAGCTGCATGCCGGCGCCGAGCGAATAGTGACCAATAGGCTCCATTCCGCCATCACCGGCTCGATCCTGGGGGTGCCAACGCGGTTACTCCCCAACAGTTATCACAAGGCCCGGGCCGTCTGGGAATATTCCCTCAAGGACCGGGGTGTGGAGTGGGCTGAGCAGGTTTCGCCGACTCTTGGCGACCGATTATCGGGCGTTCTTGGCCTCAGCGCATGGTGGCAACGGCATTTCCTGGTTCGCCGCGCTTTGGGGCGGATTCGATTCGGCGCGGGAGTTTGACCTCTCAAATATCCGTCATGGGCATTGCTTGTTAGTCCCCGACCGATAGGCGGCGACGTACCCCTTGGCAAATGCGAGTGATGTCAGAGCGTCGAATCGCTGCAGTAGCGCGCGTCTGGATAATCGACTCAGCCAGACCTTGGCTGCGGATTCAGCCAATTGCCGCCATATCCATCGTGGCGGCAATCTCCCATGGCTCCGCTTCTTAAGGCTACCTGCAGTGAATCCAATTCGGAACTTGCGGTCCAGGACCCAATCCGGTGAGCAGCGGTCGGCGGGGACATAATGAAGAATGCCTGCTCCGGCGACATACCGGCCCCGCAGTCCCGCCTCCATCAGTTGGACTTGCAGACGCATCTCCTCGCCCAGTCCGCCTCCCGATTCCGTTGCTGAAAGATCGTCGTAGCCCTGAGCCAGTGCCTCGCGCGGGATGGCATGGTTGCCACCGAGGAACGTTGCTTCGTCGATGTCGCGGTCTTCGGGACCCAACGTGAATCCAAAGGCCGACATGGGGAGATACGGAGTCAGCCAGTCGGGTGGCTCTACCTCATAGTCGGCGTAAACCGGTCCACCGTAAAAGGCTTTGCCTCCATAGTTCTGAAATGCCCGGGCATACGCGGTTAGGGCGCCGGGCTGTGGCCGCACATCGTCGTCCAGAAACAGAACGATGTCTCCCTCCGACTCGCGCACGCCCACATTGCGCGCGTTGGAAAGGCCCGGAGTCGGTTCGAATACGTAGTGAACGGGCAGCTTGTCGGAGAATCGCGTACATACCTGATCCGCACCGCACTGCGGCCCGTTCTCCACCACCCAAATGCCGCGAAATAATGGCGGCCACTCACACACGGAAAGTGCGCGGAGCGTGCGCTCGAGCAGTTCCGGTCGCTTGTAGGTGGGCACCACGATGCAGGCGGAGATAGGGCCGTCCGAGCCGTCGGAGGCGAGATCGTTGGCGTCGGTCCACGGTCGATTCGTATCCGTTTCCATGTTTGCTATTCGCTTATTCCGTCCTTGAGGGGCGGCCGAGTCTGCAGGTTACGCCGCGATCTGGCGACGGAGCACCGTCTTGATGATATAGGTCTCCGCCCCTTCCGGCCGGCCCGAGATCCGCCATAGGCCCAAAACGGATACACCGTAAATCAGCACGCCGGCCCCCATCAATATCAGGAGGGCCAGCGCCGAAGGCAGGGCGGCAATTTGCGCGCGGAGGAATAATACGCCAGCGGCCATTAGCGCGGCTGCAAGACCAGGGCGCCACAGCGCGTCCAAGAGGCTCAATAGGCGGACGTTGAACCTGCGACAGATCAATGTCGTGGAGGTGATGGCGGAGAGCACCGATGCGAGGGCATGGGCCCAGGCCCCCCCGATCAAGCCGTAGCGGGCGACTGCAAACCAGACCGCGGGTATCAGAATGACCGCGCGGCCCACCGCGAATATCGTTGTGATTTGGGGGCTGCCCGCGGCGATGAACAGCGTCCCGTTGTTGGAGGTAAGGGACCGGCTTAACCCAAACAGAGCCATGACCTGCATGATTGGCGCCGCGGCCAGCCATTTCTCGCCCAGGACTACCACCGTAATGTCGTGTGCCAACAGCGCGATGCCCACTGCCGATGGTACCGATATGACGGCGATTGCAGCGAATACGCGAACGAAGTAGTGCCGAAGCTGCGCCGTGTCATCGGCGATCTTCGAATACCCTGGAAGCAGAACGCGGTTGATTGGTGCAACCATTTCCGTCAACGGAAGATTTGAAATCTCGTAGGCCAGTGTGTAGACGCCTAGCGGCCCAGCCCCCATCACGCGACCCACGATCAGGTCATCGCCACGATTGTTAACGTAGACAGCGATATTGTTGACGAACATCCATTTCGAAAATCGGATCAAATCCCTTGCTCCAGACAACGATAATCGAGGCCGGAAGCTGTGCATCGCGTAGCTCAGGACGACTTCCATGATTCTCCCGGCGACGATGCCCGCGACGAGAGACCAATAGCTGTGCGTGGCGAAAGCCAGGCCGACAGTCACCGTGAAACTGGCGACCTTGCGACCCACCATATAGGCGAAGTCCCGGCCCATCTGCAGTTCCTTGCGAAGGCCGATGATCCCGATGTTTGAGAATCCGCCGATCAGTACACCCAGGGCCAACACCAGCATTACCGCGCCCAGGCGGGGTTCCGAGAAAAAAGTGGCAACGGGAGTGGCTGTGGTCGCAATGACCGCAGCGCTGAGGACAGAGTAGCCCAGTTGCAGCGTCCAGGCCGTGTCGTAATGCCGGCGCTCCGCCTTCTGGTTTTGGATCAGTGCAAAGTCGAAACCAAAGCTCCCCAGCACTTCGACGATCGCTATAAGGGAAGTCGCAAGCGCGATCAAGCCGAAATCTTTGGGTAACAGCAGCCGAGCCAGGATGATGGTGCTTACGAACCCGATGGAACGGACCGTCAGCCGCAGCAGCATCGTCCAGCCCGCTCCCTTGGCCAGGGTCGTTCCAAAATTAGTCACGTGCTCTCCCTTCGTAGGCCGGCTTCAAGCAGAATATCAGCCATCCTCCCTGCGCGAACCCATGGCGGGGTGTCCGGCGAGTGTGGGCGTCGGCACATGATTCTACGCTTGCTTTTCCTTTGGAGTATGACTACGTCGGAAATGGTCTGGCGAGCACGACTCAGCCGAGGCTTTTTCTCAGTGGGCAACTGTCAACACGCTGTGCGGTGCTATCCTCAATACACGACTAGAATGGAATCTGCAAATGCAATTGACGACGAGACATCCTGCACGAAACCGTAGATCCACCGTCCCGGTAGCGCTACGAGGCTTGGCATCCCCGCTACTGCTGACGTTTCTTTTGATCCAGCCAATCGTTGCGATGGCCGGTCACTGGGAACCCATCGAGCATACGGAACTCGCGCCACACTGTCCCTCATCGTCTTCGGCGTACGACTATAAGTATCGTTGCGCCAAGAGGAGTTACATTACGGTTCCCTGGAGCGGGGCGGCTTTTGACCCGGTGAATAGCCGCATGATCGTATGGGGCGGCGGGCACGGGGACTACTGGGGCAACGAGGTCTACGTGGTCAATTTCGCCAAGCATTCGGCACAGCGCCTGACAGACCCCTCGCCCCTGAAGTTGCGCGGGGACGACTGCAGTGAGCAACTGGGGGACGGTAGGCCTCGTGGTCGGCATACCTATGGCGGACTGGCCTACATAGCCCCTGCCGACCGGCTGTTTGCATTTGGTGGAAGCCTCGCCTGCGGCCCCGGGAATATGAGCCGCGGAACCTGGACATTCGACCTTGCGGACAAGTCTTGGAAACGGATGCACCCCAGCGGTCCGAAACCCGCTAATGTCAATGCGTTGAGCGTATATTCGGCCAAGGACAAGGTCGTCTATCTGCTGGATATCTATGGATTGTACGCGTACAGCTTGGCAAGGAATCACTGGACCAAATTGTCGGATTATCGGTTCATGGCGGCTCGATACGGCGGCTTGGCCCTGGATACGAAGCGCGACTGGCTCTGGTTGCTCGGCAAGGGAAAGGTCCAGACCATCGATTTGGCCAAGCAGGATTACCGGCCCCGAACCGTAACGACCACAGGAGCCGGTGACATTGCGGAGGCCGGGTACCCTGGTGTTCTGTACGACCCGAAGCGCGATCTGATCGTGGCCTATTCAAACGGACGGCACTTCAAGGGCGATTCCCGGTCGGTCTATTTTTTGAACCCCCGCACGCATCAGTGGACCGTCGACACGGATCGAAGCATCGCCGCTCCAAAGAAGGAGGCGTGGGGGGTGTTTGGGCGTTGGGCGTACGCACCGAAGCTTGATGCCTACGTGATGTACAACTTGGCCAGCGAGCCAGGATACGTGTTTTACCCTGACAATTGAGGGGCGGCTGCGGCCGCAAACAGCGATCTGAGAGACATCCAACTGCGGGATCCACACATTGGATCGCCTTGTTTGTCGTGGGCCCTATAACGATTTGCGAGAGGATGGATGAAATTGAGTACCGTGAATGGGTCCTCTTCTCCACCTCCTCGTGGCAGCTCGGCTATCGAGATCGATGCTTATCGAATGCCGCGAGGTAACACCGGTCCCTCGGGGAGTGTGAAGCATTTGTCCGCCGCCGCCGCTCACGGTCGTTTGTGGTTCTATGGCGGCGACTACTATGGTCACAATGGGAGTTACCAGCGACGTATATTCTCCGTGGGCGTGGATCAGGATTGGCGGCAGGAGGCGCCGTACTGTCCTCCGAGCGCTTCCGCACCTTGGCCCAAGGGCGCCTGTCAGAGCGCCGTAGTCTTCGACTCCAAGGCAGACAGTCTCGCGCTATTCGCTGGCAATCAGCAGGGTCGCGCAAACGGGACATACAGCGGTTGTTCGGTACCGTTTTCGGAGATGAACACCGCGTTTATTACCCAGTTCTCCATTCCGAAAGTCCGGTACACCAATCCCCGCCAGCAGGATTCGCCATATTCCCTGGTTACGACGACCTCGCAATTCAAATATGGAGTCTATGATCCGGAGGGGGACCGTTATCTAACGTCTCTCCACGATGGACGCGTGGCCATCTTTGACAAATTATCCGCATCTTGGATCCTTATCCAGGATGCCCTGGGAATCCGATATGCCTGGCAGCAAGGGTTCTCGGTTAAGGACCGGGGGTGGTATTTCATCGATGAACAAGGCGGGGCATACAGCAAAAACCGTCCGGCGCTGGTGAGGTACGACCTGGATGGTGATCGGTGGGAGTTCGTCGCGGTCTTTCCATTCGCAACCAACCCGCCAGGGTGGCCAAAAGGCTATGAAATCTGTTCTCCAGTGTGGTGGCCGGAGCAGGGGGTTTTTGTCGTCAACCGGCGCGGATTTGTAAATGACCTTGTGATCATAGAACCTGACCGTTGGAAGATGCGCGAAATCAAGGTCGCACCTCCAACTAGACAGAGCGATGGAAAGGTCTACGACATCCGAGCCAACTCATTGGCTCACAATCCTGCAGACGGCACCGTCATGCTCATAGGCCGCAACGACTATCCTTATGGCAGCAAGGAATATTTTGACTACAGCTACTTCGTTCTCCGGGCGATATAGCGTCCGCCACGCCGTATTCGGGCTGGCTTACTCCACGGGAAAGCCTGCGGCGATCGGGGCTTTCATCCTGTGAGCTTGTTCGCGTACCACTGCAAACGGCTTTTGATTCTTCGCCGCCGCGCAAGCTTGGCACGGTAGCGGGCGTTTTCCGCTTCGGGCCTGTCGATGATTTCTTTCAAGGCGCCTATTAGGTCTTGGCGTCCAGAGCGTTCCTCCAACAGGGACAGGTTCTCTACAGCGAAGGTTCGGCTCGCTTGGCTCGTCAGGTGGATTCGTTTTACCGCCTCCTTTGTCAGTTTCCGGGGAAAGGTGGTCATGTTGTTGAGCTCCCCAAGGGCCTCGGCCGCTAGCATGGTTCTGACGCACTTCTCGCACCGGCAGCAGTTGTACTTTCCGCGCGGGTTGGTGTAGCACACCCGCAAACGCTTCCGCACAACCGGGTTTCCTGCGATCCTCCCCATTTTTTCCGTGCGTCTCGCGTCTGCCCCGTGATGGATGAACGCAACGGCTCTGGACGACCAAAGAGGATCGAGATCGGGGTGAGAGCCCCAGGGGAAAAGGCTCTCAACGTGGAAGCTGGCGGGGATATAGATTGTTTCCAATGTGCTCCGGAGAAGATGTCCGACCGCTGCAAGAGCCGCGCCGTGCGCTTCGCCGCCCCAGTTCAGGTGTTGATCCAAGTGGTCGCGCAAATTCGTCGATACGAAGATGGTTTGAATGCCGAGGCTGGCCCCGATGTCTTCTATCTGGTCCTTGACGCGTCTAAACAATGCGGTGTCTTCGAGTTTGATATCGAAGCCGTGAACGTACACGAGATGAGTAATTGTCTCGAGGTTTTCAATCAGCGTGTAGAAGGAATCAACTCCACCGGTAAAGAATACCCCGATGCCCGGATCCTCGGGTCGATCTTTCGGCGGCTCCTCACGAACGTCGATCTCGGTCGGCGTGATTTCCGTAAACCAGTTTTTCGCCAGTGACTGAATGGTATCCAAACGGGATGCCAGTAATGGATCAAGATGAAGCGGCCGCGGGAAGTGTCTGCCAGTCTTCATTCGTGCAAGGAGGCTTGCCGCAAGAATTGCATCGTCTGATTGGTGGAGCGGTGCTTCACTTTCGAAAAATATGTCACGGACCGCGCCTGTATCCCTCCCTGGAATTACCAGTTTACTCATTGTCGTGCCCGCTTTTCCTATCGGTTGGTTGTTGTTCTAAGTGGTTGCTTTATTATTTGCGAAGGTTCGGTTACTTCAAAACAAATCGAGTTTGTTGAAGGGGTGTGGCTGTATATGCTCATTGGCTTCTGGGTCAACGGCATAAGCTCGTTTTTGAACCAAGCGTCTTAGTGCCACATTTACCACCCAAACGAAGTTCTTGCCACTGCAGATATCAAGCGCCGGTCCAAGTGTGTGGAGCCTTCTGGCTATGCGGGCGGGGCTGGTGCCGCCAACAAGTCGCCCGATGGGGTTCGCCGCGTTGAAATCGAAAAGGGGTGCGCGGAATGCCCAAAATCGGGCTCGGATCGTAGCCTACTCGAATGGGAGTAAGGTCAAGGGGTGGGTCGCAATCGACGTTTAGGCTCGATCCACCTTCCGCCAAGGGGGCGTCGGTGGAGGCGGATCGGAGTGGCTTGCTTTGTCGCGATGCGGATAGAGAGCATGTCCAGGTGGTAGGTCCAGGCGACCAAGCTTGACGCCCACGCGATCTACGGCATGACCCGGGATCCGGCCTGCGTCTATCAGCCCGGAAAAGAAGACCGGGCCGACACCCCGGCGGGCCCAGATTGGCCCTGGCGCGGTTGGGGCTTGCGCGGAATGGAATCCTCGCGGGCGTATCTGACCAATTGCACGATCAGCCGGGCGGCGGCTTCCGCGATGGCGGGCCGAAGTGTGTTCTCTACCGATCCCGGAGGAATGGGGACTGGAGCCTGGCAGATGATGTCGCCGGTATCGACGCCCATGTCCACCCAGTGGATGGTTGCGCCCGTTTCGGTCGCGCCGCTGCGTAGCGCATCGTTGATCGGGTCCGGCCCGCGGAAGGCGGGAAGTAGGGATGGGTGCACGTTGAATACGCCAATCTGAGGTATGGCTAGTACGGGTGCTTTCAGGATGTGATGGAAGGTCATCATAATTACCATGTCGGGCTCCAGGCCGCGCAACACCTCTAGGGTCTCATCCGAACCGGGCGCGCGCGTATAGTGGGGCGGGATTCCTCGACTGTCGCAGAATTCCTCGATCCTCTGCCAGTTACCTGTTGCCCGCAGCCCGAGATTCTCGGCGGCTCCGTGGACCAAGCGGCTTAGCCGTTCTTTGAGTCTATTCCCGCGGTACGAGAATGCGGTAAGCGCCTCCCGCGCCAAATCGGAAACGGCCAGGCCGCCTCCGGCCGCGTTGCGAAGGGTTTCGCCAGCCGAGGCGCCCAGGCGCGGTCGCGAGAGTACTACGCCGACGATGCTGTCCAGTAGTGTCGGATCCATTCGCAAGAGATGGCTAAGGGTCTCCGCGCTGTAGGGCGCGCCGGCACAACTGAAAATCACGATTCGAGGGCATCGGGGCGACGCTTGATATTTCACTGGTCGCGTACCGCGGTTGGCCTCGGAATGGAGACGTGGTCAAGCAGATCGGCCAGTTCTGCCGTCAGCCGCTCCCGGTTGTATTCCTGCATTATCGGTGACACGGTCGCCGCCTTTTCCGGTCGGTCCTCGTTCGCCGCAACGTAGGCATCCCGAAGAAATGCCGCAATCCGCTCCGGGTCCTTGGGTGAGATCGGAGCCCCCCCGCCGACTCGTTCCAGCAACTCGGCCACTGCGCCTTCCGATACCAGTGCAAGAAGGGGGCGGCCCAGGCGAAGATACTCGTACACTTTCGCTGGGACCTGAAGCTGTGCCCATTGCCACTCCGCCTTCGCTTCCGGGGTGTCGCCGGGCGGTTGGCTCAGGACCACCAGGACATCGGCGCCGGCCATTCGCCGCAGGGCTTTCCGATACGGGATGCGATCGACTTGGATATCCGTTATGTCCTCTAGCCCGTTGTCGGAGATCTGTTGTCGGAATGCATTGGAGGCGCCGTAAGGTCCCGTTCCAAGGAATGTCAGCTGGGTTGTGTCGCGGGGGAGCCAGCCGCGATCCAAGGCCCGCTTCAAACCATCCAGAAGCGGTGCGGGGTTGCGGTTGCCCGACGTGACGACGCCGGGATAGAGAATCTCGAACTTGTCGATGGGAGCCGGCTCGATCGAGTGGAAATCCGATTCGTCGTAGCCGTTGGTGATAATTCTGAATTTGGACTCCGGTAGATGCGGATAGCGTGCCAGGAACCACCGCTTCATGGCCGGGGTGTTGCAAATCACCGCATCGGCCTCCGTGAGCACGCGCTTTTCTAGTCCGGATTCGAAGCGGCGGCGCAATGGGCTCATGGACTCTTCCACCCAGGGGTCGCGCAGGTCGACGATCCATGGAAGCCCGGTCGATCGTTTCAGGAGAAGACCGATGAGGAGAGCGGAAACCGGCGGATATGTGGTGAATATGGCGTCGACAGGACGCTTGGCAATGACCCGCCGCGCTTGCCTGTAGCCAGGGATTATCCAGGGCCAATAACGATCCGGGACGCCGAGAAATGCGGGATAACGGCCGCCAATGCCGAACAGCTCCTTCGCGTCGGCAGCCCAGGTTCGGTGGACTTTGGCGTGGGTCGGGGGTGCGGGGGGGTCGTTGTTCACGCTCTTGTACATTCGCTCGTTCACGGAAATGATTTCACTGGCCCAGCCATGCTGTTCCAGATAAAGCGTGAAGCAGTGCGTGCGAAGGACCCCGGTACTTGTGTTGTCCGGCGGGTAATGAAAGGCGACGACCAGTAGTCGGCGCCCCGGCTCGGCGACGGTTCGCTCTTCCGGATTCGTAGCGGCTTCGAAATTCACTACACCCCCCCTTTTCCTTGGTCGTTTGGGCAGCGTTCCATGGACGTTGTCGACGCCCGCATTTTACGCAATGCCACCATGGTGATGATAGCCACAGTATGGAGGTTGGCGTGCTCCACGGGTACCTGCTCTTGCCGTGGCGTCCAAGCCCTGGGACTGTCGCCAGAAGCGATATAGACTGTACGGGCTTCGATCGGGCAACTATGAAGGGACACGGCAACCCGTGTGACTCATCTCTGACCGCCGTTTCGAGTTGGTTGAGACAAAGAGTTCGCCATATTGTCGCTGTTCTATATGGAGGCCCACACGGCCCCTTGGCGTGGATGAGGTGGGACAGGACGTTGACTCAGCAGACGACGGACGCATTTGATTTCGCCGGAAGCGGCTGGGCCTTACCATGGTTGGAGGCATTCATGCCTCGGGCTGAGGTCCTTCCTCTGAAAGTGCATGATCGGCCCCTCGCTTACATGGTTCGAGAGCAGCGACGGCGCTTCGGCATTTCGTTGTCTGTCTTGCGCTCCGCCACGAACGAGCATACGCCCATTTTTGATCTTCCCGCCGCGTTGTCAGGCACGGAACTGGACGATGTCCTGGGGCGTATGTGCCGGAACGCAGGTTGTTGCCGAATGCGTTTCGACCTGGTCCCTGAGGGCGGGCATCTCTTTGAGGCGGCGCGTGCGTTGGCAGGGGTCACCGACCGGATTCGACTGGTGCCGGCGCAGACGTCGCCGGTAGTGAACCTGTCCGGCGGCGTGGAGGCCTACTTGTCTGGGTTGTCGAAGAAACAACGGCAGAATATCCGCACCGGCCGCAATCGCATGAGTAAGGATGGTGAGTTCGCGTCTGTCCATCTTCGGGGCTCCTCAGTAACCGAGGCGGAGTTACTCGGCTGTCTCGAAGTGGAAGCCCGTGGCTGGAAGGGGCGCGAGAAGAGCGCCATCGTATGTTCCAAGGAACTGACAAAGTTCTACGTGCAAGTGGCGAAGGCCGCTGCGGATGAGGATCAGGTCCAGCTTTCGCAGCTTCGCTTCAACGGAACCGTGGTTGCGTTCAATCTGCTGGTCGACGTGGCCGAGACTTCGTACCTGCTGAAGGTCGGTTACGATGAGGATTACGCGCGTTACAGCCCCGGCGTTGTACTCTTTGACGAGGTAATCGCCGAATCGGCGCGAAGGAACAACTGCGATCGGATCGATATGCTCGACCCGGTTTCGTCGTGGAAGGAGCGTTGGGCGAACGCGACAAACCGCCGTTACACTTTGGTGTATTACCCTGCGGGGACGGTATCGTCCGCCGTGCGGCTGTTAGAGACCTGGGGCGAGCGTTGACGCGCATCGGCGGACATGAAGTGATCGCGCGGTACACGCCGCGAAGCCTAACAAGAGGGGTGGCCCATGGGTTTGCGTGACATCCTCGTCATCGGGATTGTCGTCGTGTTAGCCATTTGGGCACTGGGGCGGCCATGGATCGGCGTGCTTTCCTGGTCATGGCTGGGCTATATGAACCCCCACAAACTGACCTGGGCGGCCCAGAAACTTCCTCTTGCCCAGGGGGTCGCGGGGGCGACGATCATCGGGCTGTTGCTCACCAAGGACCGAAGGCCCCCGCCTTTCACCTTCGAAACAGTCCTGCTAACTCTGCTTGGCTTCTGGTTCACCGTCACGACGATCTTTGCTTGGTATCCGCAAGTGTCATGGTTCCAGTGGAAGGAGGTGGCGAAAATCCTTCTGTTCGTCTACGTGATCATGATGCTCATTTACGGACGCTTCCGGATCCACCTGCTGCTTCTGGTCATCGCCTTGTCCATCGGTTTCTACGGGGTCAAGGGGGGCTTGTTCTCCGTCCTGACGGGGGGGCATTACCGGGTATGGGGCCCTGGGAACTCGTTTATCGGCGATAACAACGCTATCGGCCTGGCGCTGAACATGACGTTGCCGCTGGCCTTGCTGGTGGCCCGAGAGGAGCCGCGACGGTGGCTCCGGTGGGCGCTTTATGGCGTGTTCTGGTTGTCCGTGCCAGCGGTGATCTTCACGTATTCGCGAGGCGCCTTTCTGGGTTTGATCATCGTCATGGGCGCGCTGTTTTGGCGTTATCGGGCCCGGTTGGTGCTCGTGGCCGTGGTCGGTGCTTTGGCCCTGGTCTTGGCCAAGGACTACCTGCCCGAGCGCTGGGTCAGCCGACAAGAGACCACCCTCGACTACCATCAGGACTGGTCAGCAATGGAGAGAATCCAGGCTTGGGGCGTTGCTTTCAACATTGCCAAAGACCGCCCTCTAGTTGGTGCTGGATTCAACTTTGAGTATGCCAATAACGATCGCCGATGGTTGAGCTATGCGAATTTTCTGGGGCCGTGGGAAAATCGAACGCGGGCAGCTCACAGCATCTATTTCCAGGTGCTGGGGCAGCACGGTTTTGTCGGATTCTTCCTCTTTATGGGCCTTCTCTTGGGCACCTTCTGGCGATTGCACAAACTCGGTCGCATGGAGCACTCCGAGGAAATGGCATGGGTCGGTCGATACGCGAAAGCCTTAGAAATTTCTCTATTGCCCTTCATGGTGTCCGGCGCGTTCTTGAGCTTTGCGTACTTCGATCTCTTCTACGCTTATATTGGACTTAGCGCGATCCTTCACCGCGAGGTGAGCCTCGCCGAGGCGGCCGCTCGGGAGCGGGTTGCAGATACGGCTTCATCGCCGGACCGCGCCGAGGGGTCACGCCAATATCCGGCCGGGGTCGCCGGCCGCGAAGGGGCTGGGCGGGGATGGTACTGACTACTGCCTGATTTGGAATCAGGCTGGGAAGTGGGTTTGTGACAATGATGGGTTGGTCGAGGCGGGCGCGAGGCGTGGTGGCCTCAGTTTTCCTGGTTTGCCTTGTTGTCTCGCTCCCGGCGTGGGCTCAAACCGTGGAGGGTCGGCCGGAGAGCTACGTGCGACTGGTCAAGGCGCTGAAACCGGGCGATACGTTGAAGCTTCAGGCCGGGGTCTACCTTCATGGGTTGTCCCTCCACAATATCGACGGCTTGCCGGGGGAGCGTATTACAGTCGAAGGGCCCGACAACGGTGATCCGGCTCTTTTCCTGGCCCATCGCGGCCGCAATACGGTGAGCCTCAAGAACGCGAGCTACATCACGATTCGCAATCTCGTTCTGGACGGCCAGAAGCTCGACGCCGACGCGGTTAAGGCGGAAGGCCCATCCCGGTATGCACATCACATCACGCTGGAAAATCTCCATATCACCAACCACGACGGCGATCAGCAGATTGTCGGTATTTCCACGAAATGCCCCGCGTGGGACTGGGTGGTCCGCGGCAACGTCATCGACGGGGCGGGTACAGGAATGTATTTCGGCCAGTCGGACGGCTCGGCGCCGTTTATTGGGGGGGTGATAGAAGGCAACGTCATTCGCAACACGATCGGGTACAACATCGAGATCAAGCAGCAGAAGCCGCGTAAGCACGTGGCCGGCATGCCTCAGAACACGCAGGTGACGATTTTGCGCTACAACGTGTTCAGCAAGGCCGGCGGCGGAGCGACGGGCCACTTGGCACGGCCCAACGTCCTGCTCGGCTATCAGCCTCAGCAGGGTCCGGGCCGTTTCGATCGTTACCTGGTCTACGGCAATCTGTTCTACCAGAACCCTACGGAGGCGCTGTTTCAGGCTACCGGGCGGATGGCGTTGTACAGCAACCTGTTCGTGAACACCGTGGGACCCGGAAGGGCCGTGATGATCATGCGGCACAAAGGCGTCGCGCCCAAGTCCGTCGACATTTTCCAGAACACCATTATTGCGTCCGACATCGGCGTTGCCGTATGGGACGCGAATCGCGACGAACGGCAATGGGTCGCGGGGAACGCGATTTTCGCACCGAAGCCGATTACCGGCCGAATGGACCGGGGCTGGAACGTTGTGGGCAGTCTGCAGGACGCCGCGAAATATCTGGAGGCGCCTCGGCTGCCCATCGGCCGACTAAATCTCTATCCAAGGCCCGGGAAGCTGCGCGGGCCCCAGATTCCGGCCGGGCCCTTGGTCAGCTACAAGGACGCGGGCAAGGATTTCGCAGGCGAAGCTCGCAAGCAAGGATACGTCGGCGCGTATGCGAGCACTGGAGATGGTCACGGCGCGGCGCTGCGCCTGGCGCGACGATCATTGCGATGAGGCGTGCAACTTGGGGGTCGAGAAATTTTACACTCGACTCTTGTGGATGGCGGTTGAAAATTACCTTGAAGTCTCTAACTCACTGAGTAGATAGGCTTGGCAGCGTTTTTCCGTGTTTATGGCACGAAACTGGCATGTCAAGACAGCGGAACAACCAAGTGTTAAAGCGTCGGCACAACAGGGCCGGATGAATCAGGGCGCTGGTGCGGGGCCCACGATGCTACAATGTGAGTTGATTGCTCGGGCCGGGTGGCTGGCCTTAGAGAAACTGAAATCAGTTTGCGCTGTAGCGGGGAGACAGCGATGACGGACGAAAACGAAACCAATCAGCAGGGGACAACAGGCCCGGCTGATTCTCGCAACGAGCAGGTGGATGTTTCTCGTCGTCGGCTCGGCCGGGCCGCGGCTGCGACGGTTCCGCTGTATTTTGCGTTGCGCAGCCGTTCGGTCAGGGCCGTGGTCGGTAACGGAACGGCATGCGTCGGCCCGTCCGGGTTCAATTCGCTGAATGTTAGCAACCTGAATCGGCCGACCACATGCCAGGGGCGCTCGCCGGGCTATTGGCTGAACCATCCCGAAGCTTGGTCGGGGACCGGGTACAGTCCCGGGGTTTGCGTCGACTCAACCAGCGGCAGCTGCCACAAGTACGAAGGCGGCACGAAGTTTGTCGATGTTTTCGGTGTGCCCGCGATCTGGTCCCCGCCGCATGTCAACTCCCTGACACTGATGCAGTGCCTGATGCCCTCGTCGGAAGGCGGTCAACGGGGGCCCGATAATATGGCCTTCTGCTTGGTGGCCGCCGTGCTCAATTCGGCTGCGAATCTGACGCCCGCGCTGCCGACGTCCGTGGTCATGGAAATCGCGACGCAGTACTTTTCCCAGGGATATTATTCGTCTCCGCCGCCCGGGGGTAATTGGGATTCGGCGAAGATCAAGAGCTACATTCAGTCCACCTGGGTCTGAAATCGCCGACAATGGATTCTCCGCCAACGTACTGGCGAGTACCACCGTCTCTCGATATCCGCACAAGGCAGTGGGCCGCTCAAACTGTGGTGTACCATTGCCATTCTGGCGACACGTTCCTGCTTGATGCGTTGAGCTGGCAGATGTTCCACGAGCTGCGTTCCGGGGATGCCCCACTCGCATCGCTGGATGTGGCGAAACGTCTGACCATGCCCGCGGATGAATGGGATGTCGTGGAAGACCGGCTTGAAGAGTTACGGCTGCGGGGGCTCGTGGAGAGGATCGCTCTTTGCTGATTCGGGAACTGGCGCGGGCAACCCTTGAGGACCGATTGAAAAAGGATGGCCTGCTTCTGCGGCTTCATCCTTTCACCGTACGCGTTCGTTCTTCTTTTCCCACGGTGGCTTCCGGTCTTCAGGCCTTGTACGGCGATTTTCCGGTCGCGGATGGAGAATTTGCCGACTTCCATATCGGTGTCGCCCGTCCCAAGGCGTTCCGGAGATGGTTCCGTCGCCAGTCATTATTTGAGTTCGACGGGCAGCGACCCTTTCTGCCGCTGCCTGCGGATCAGGCTTTCGCTATGTTCGAATGGGGCCTCAACTGGTGCATTTCGGCCAATGTGGAGGATTTCCTCATCGTTCACGCCGCGACCCTTGAAGGGCCGGACGGAGGCGTGATTCTCCCGGCACCACCCGGTTCCGGCAAAAGTACGCTCACCGCCGCGTTGTGCCTGTCGGGTTGGCGACTGCTCTCTGACGAGCTGACGCTGATCCGCCGCGGGGACGGCCGCCTCCAGGGGCTTGCCCGGCCCGTCAGTCTTAAGAATGACTCCATCCGGGTTATAAGTGACGCTTTTCCTGAGGCCTCGTTTTCGGCGCCCATCCACGATACGGCGAAAGGTACTGTCGTGCACCTCCGCCCCCCGTCGGAGAGCGTTGCCCGAGTCCGCGATCTGGCGACTCCTCGGCGAGTCATTCTTCCGCGCTTCAGCCTTGGTGCGGGGACGCGCCTGGAGCATCTGCCAAAAGGCGAGGCCTTCATGCATCTGGCGGAAAATGCATTCAACTACTCAACGCTGGGTCCGGAGGGTTTCGAGTTGGTCGGGGATTTGATCCAGCGATGCGACACATGGTCCCTTGAATACGGTAACCTTGACGAGGCGCTTGAGGCCCTTCATTCGCTCATCCACTGATCGTCGTGCGTGCTGGTTTTGCCGCGTCTTTCGATTCTGCGGTGCGTTGCCGTCCAGGCACCTCCGTTCCGGAGGAGGGCCGGCGAATCGCGTATTCTGTGTTCGAGGGCTGGATGCGCCCGTCAGGTGTGCGGGGGGTCAGACAGCTCGGCGCATTTTTCGGCTCCGACCGCGATCAGTACAAGGCCGGGTCCACAAGCCATTAGCCGCCGAACTAGGCTATCCTTGGCCGCATGAGCAAGGATAACCGCCCACTTCTGGTTCGCGTGCTCGCGGAGCCCGCCAGCATGCCGCGTCTGTCAATGAGGCAATGGGATCTCCTCGTGCGCCAGGCACGGGCGTCCTCCCTCTTGGGCAGGTTGGCATGGCTGGCCGAGAGAGAGTGCGGAGGTCTGGATGGGCTTCCACCCGAGCCAGCGGCCCACCTCCGCTGGGGCATGACCCTGGCCGAGGCGTGCGCGCGGGAAATCCGGTGCGAGGTGGACTGGGTGCTGGCCGCCTTGGAACCGATCGGTGTCCGACCCATTCTCCTCAAAGGAGCGGCATATACCCTGGCCGGAATGCCCGTGGGCCGGGGGCGCTTTTTCGAGGACGTCGACATCCTGGTGGCGCGGGAGCGGCTGGCGGATGCCGAGGCGGCACTTCTGGTGGCGGGGTGGGCGCAGACTCATCTCGATCCTTACGATCAGCGCTACTATCGGGAATGGATGCACGAATTGCCGCCGCTGGTGAACATGCGACGCGGCACCACGGTAGACGTACATTACAATATCCTTCCGGAAACGGGTCGATTGCGCCCGGAGGCGGTTCGCCTGCTTGAGGCGGCGCGACCTCTGCCCGGCAGCGGCGTGCTGCGGACCCTTTGTCCCGAAGATATGGTCCTCCACAGTGCCTCGCATCTGTTCTGCGACGGTGAGTTCAACAACGGCTTGCGCGACCTCTCGGACCTCGACCTGCTCATGCGCTACTTTGGCGAAGAGGACGGTTTCTGGACAGGACTGCTCGATCGTGCCGAAACCCTTGGCCTCGGTGGGCCTTTGTACTATGCCGTAACGCTGACGGATCGTGTTCTCGATACGCCTGTACCCGAGGCGGTGCTTGCCGAAGCGAAACGGATGGGGCCGCCGTTCGTAAGGCGCGGCGCAATGGATCTGCTTTTCCGGGCCGGGCTCAGGCCACCGCACCCCAGTTGCCGTGGGATCGGAGCAGAAGCGGCCCACTTCCTGTTGTTCGTGAGAGGCCATTGGCTCAAGATGCCTCCGCTGCGGCTTGCGCGGCATTTGGTGCGAAAGGCGTTTGTGCGAGATCAATACGCCGCGGATTGATCGCGGCAATTCATTCACAGGGCTCGCGACCGGCGAATCTCCGGTCGGGGCCGACGGCCCCAGGAGCCACATTCATGCGCGAGGAGTTGCCCGGTGATTTCGAGGAGCGGTGGCGGGCGCGCTTCGAACAGCGCGGCCGCACCTTCAGCTCCGACGCGATGATCGCAGGGTGGTCCGATAGCGGACTCGCCACACGGGTGCGGGCGTTTCGACGGCGGATGGGGCCGGTGGCAGGCACATGGCTTGATGCCGGTTGCGGTGCCGGGACGTACACGCGGCTGTTGCGTGCGGCCGGAGCACGCGAGGTCGTCGGGCTCGATTACTCGGTTCCGAGCGTGTTGAAAGCGCGCGCGTTGCGTACGGAGCCTGGACTGATGTGGGCCGCCGGTGACGTTCGCGCCTTGCCGTTTGCTGACGGGAGCTTTGACGGCGTTATCTGTTTCGGTGTGACTCAGGCGTTGTCGGACTCCAGCGCTTTGCTCGAAGAGCTCGTCCGCGTTGTTCGGCCCGGTGGCGAGGTTTGGGTCGATGGCCTCAATCGCAAATGCATCATTCATTGGGCCGAGGTGATTAGGGACCGGCTCCGCGGGCGAAGTCCTCATCTGCGGCTGGAAGACGCCGGGAACCTTGAACGCCGGCTGGAGCGCCTGGGCTGTCAACAGATTCGCGCGGACTGGGTTCCCATCTTCCCTGCGCGTCTTCGCGGGCTGCAAAGGCTGAGTGAAGGCCTGCGCCTTTGGCGCTGGCCGGTGTTGGGAGCAGCTCTCAGCCACGCCTTCACGGTCAGGGCGGTAAAGAGTGAGAAGTGAGTATGTCCGGAAGGTCAAGGCGAAAGCGCGCTTGCGCCGACCCCGGTTCGTCGCCGGGAGGGCGCACGTCTGGCAGTGAATGCAGGCGGATTCCCTCGGTATTCGGTCGGTTGACTCGTCAGAAGTCTGCTACTCTGGTAACACAATGGGGGGATGAAACGGTTGTTTGCCCCGTGGCTTTGTGACGCGCTGAACTTCGGGGGTGTCCGTCAAACCACGGGCGCCACGGGCAGGGTACGGGTGTAGGGAAAAGCGAAAAAGCAAGGATGGTTGGTCATGGCAGTCCGCTCTCTTCGACGGTTTCGACTCGGACACCTCTCTTTTGCTCTGGCGCTGGGCTTGCTGCTCGCCGGCTGCAGTAGCGGCGGCGGTGGTGGCGGCAATTCCGGCACGAGCTCCAGCTCTTCCTCGGGGTCCAGCTCCGGCAGCCTGCCTACCGCCAGTGTGCGGGACGCGGCCATTTCCCGTCCGCTACAGGGGACGGGCACCGTGGAGTTCCAGGTTGCGCTGTCCGCTCAGGCCAATGGCCAGGTGGACGTGGACTATGCGACCTCGGACGGCACGGCCACATCTCCGGGTGATTACACGGCCACGAGCGGGACCCTGTCGTTCTCGGCCGGTGAGACGGTCAAGACCGTGCCCGTGACTGTCAACAGTGGCTCGACCCACGCGTACTCCAATCAAACCTTTGTACTGACCCTCAGCAATGTCTCGGCCAATGCGATGCTCGGCACCAGCCAAGCCACCGGCACCATCGTCAACCGCCAGTTGAACGATACCGGCATCGTCGAATGTGCTACGGAGGCGCAAAGCGGACTTGCCTGCCCTCAGGCCCTGTATCCCTCGCAGGATGCGGATGAGGGCCGGGACGCTCTGGCAGGCGGCAGCAAGCTGACCAAGACAGGGGGTTCCACGAATCCGAACCAGGGCTTCGATTTCTCGAAGCTGGACGCCGCAGACGGTCACGAGCTCCCCCAGAGCTCGGGAACCTGGGGCTGTACCCGCGACAACGCCACCGGGCTATGGTGGGAGGTCAAGAAATCCTCCGGCGCTAAGAGTTCCGGTAACACCTATACCTGGTACAACCCGGATTCCAAGACCAACGGCGGCGGCGCGGGGACGCCCAACGGCGGCGTATGCACCGGGAGTTCGTGCGATACACAATCGTATGTGGCCTACGTGAACGGGCTGAATAGCGGCCAGGGGTTGTGCGGGAAGAGCGACTGGCGCCTGCCCACTGCTACGGAGTTCCGTGACATCCTTGATCTCAGCGTGCGGGACGGAAGTCCACCCCTGGATACGGGCTATTTCCCGAACATGGTCACTACGGACGACTACTGGTGGACCGCCGACCCCATTGCACTGCAGCCCGGCCTCGCACGCGCGGTTTCCTTCAAATACGATTCGACGGGCGGAGTCACGCCGGTCTATGTGGGTGCCCCGTTCGGACTCACCAAGAGTGCGGCGGCCCACGTGATGCTGGTGAGGAAGGAGCCATGAGCATGAAACACCAAGGAGCATTCTCCGGGCGCGGCGTCCATTGGGTTTGGGTAATGGCCCTGGGCTGCGGCTTGGCGCTGGGGAGCACGGGCGCTAGCGCCGCCCAGTCTTGTTCCTCCTCCAACGTGACCGAAACGATGCCTACGGGTCATTTTGTCGATAACGGCGACGGCACGGTGACCGACAAAACCACGGGGTTGACTTGGAAGCGCTGCTCGGAGGGCCAGACCTGGGATTCGTCCGCTTCGGCCTGTTCAGGGACCGCAGTCCAGTATACTTGGCAGGCGGCTCTACAGCGCGCGGAAACGCTTGATTCCTCGGGTGGATTTGCCGGAAAGAAGGATTGGCGTCTTCCCAATTCGAAGGAAATCTCCACCATCGTGGAGCGCGCCTGCCAGAATCCGGCGATCAATCTGACGGTCTTCCCGGGTACGCCCGATAATGGCTTGTTCTGGAGCGCCTCACCATATCTGGGGCGCTATAGCGGTTCGACGACAGACAGCATGGCCTGGGTGGAGGCTTATCCGGTTGGGAATGCCTTCGTCAAACCAAAGGGCGAACAGCATTATGTCCGTTTCGTCCGCAGCGGTCTGTGAGTTGAGGGTCAATAACCTCCGCGACCCAGCCGGCCTTTAGGGGCTCAATGCCGAGTCGGTGGGACATTTTGCGTAATCCATCCCAGCGAACGCGGGTTGTCCCGTCGGCGACTGGCGTCCTCAACCCGTCCTCCACGGAGCGCAAGACCGGCCTTGTCTTTCGTGCGGCGGCCACCGCCCGCGCGGTTGAGGCCGCCTGGTCGCTGGTCTACGAGCGCTACGTGGAAAGCGGTCTCATTGATCCCAATCCGTTTGGGCTTCATACGCATCGGCACGCCGTGGGTCCGCATTCCTGTGTTGTCTACGGCCCGATTGGCGGGCACGCTGTTTCCACGATGACCCTCATGGCGGACACTCCGGGTGGGTTATCCCTTGATTCCGTATACGGCCGGGAACTGGACACATTGAGGGCCGAAGGGCGAATGCTGTTGGAGGTGGGGCTACTCGCGGACCGCCGATCGGCCCTCGATCGGACCGCCACTGCTCTGTTCGACATGATGAGGTGGGCCAAGTATTACGCGGACAGCGTCCGCGCTACGGACGTCATCGTCGGCGTTCACCCGCACCACGTGGGTTTCTATGAGCGTTGTTTCGGTTTTCACACATTCGGCGGAACCGCCCTTTTCCCGACGGTGAAGAACAATCCCGTGGTTCCGCTCAGGCTGGATCTCGCGGAGGCTTTCGCGGCGCGTCCATTGCCCCGCGGTCTGCGTCATGTGCGCGACAATCCGCTGCCGCTATCGGCCTTTGACTCCCGCTTCAACTTCGATGTCGCGGCCCTGGAGGGAACAGTGATAGCGGAGGTGCTGAGGGCCCGCGACGCTGTGGAGTAGCCGGCCGGGTATCGAGCCCTGCGTGCCGGGCTTATTCCGGGAAATGCGCAGCCAGGCGGCTTTTGGCGACTATGTCCATCACTCGTTGCTGAATCTCCGGGGCCAGTTCCTTTCGCCAGCGCTGTGCGGCTGCCTCGGGGTTCTTGAAGACACTGTAATAGGCCTTGTTCTCGCGGCTCGTGCTGGCCCCGAGAAACGCCTCTGTCTGAGGGGGCCATGACAGGCCGCAGTGCTGGAAAAGCTCCCGGGCGACGTCGGTGGGCTGGCGGCACAGGTTTTCATAGATCAACAGCCGGACATTGGTCAGCCCCTTGGTGTCCTCCATGGCTTTTTCATTGAAGATCACCCAACTCCAGGCCATGCGCTCCGCCGGGTGAAGTTCACGCGCAATCTGAACGTCGATACCGTAACGTCTGGCTGGTTCGGTGCCGCTGATGGCCGCGATCAGCCCGTAGTCTTCGGCGGCCGCCCCATCGCCCGTGAACCGATGTTGCTTTTCGCCCCGGACAATAGAACCCACATACCCGCACGGATGACGCACGATATGGATGGCGCGGGATTCCGGGATCGCACGGGTGACAATCCCGAGGCGGCCTACGGATTCGATGGACTTCCAGACCAGCCGGGCATTGCGCTCCGCCCGTCCGGCCAAGGACGGCACGCGAACTTCGCCCACGGCCCTGGCGGTAAGCTTCGCGGCCGTGACCGATGCTCGATTGAGCAGTTCCTGGACGGAGTTGTAGTAGTCCTTGCGGAACAGCGGGAGGGTTCCCGCAACCTTGGTTTCCCTGGAGTGCGGGAGATGGGCGACGAATTCCCGCAGTCTTCCCGTGTACCGCTCGGTATCCTCGACCTCGGGCGCAATCGGCATCCAGTTCAGCCGGCCCCAGCTGTCCGGTTCGTGCCGGTACAGGGTGTGGGGATGGCTGTCGAAGATCTTGCCGAGCCAAGTGGTTCCGGAGCGGGGGCTGCCGAAGAGAAGGATTGGGCCGTCCATGGTTATTTCGTCGGGGGTTAACGCTTTCTGCGGCATAGCCGTTCGTCGCCTCTCCAATGGCTTCGCGCGCGTCCCGGACACGGATGCTCCCAGGCGCTGTATGCTCGTATAATATCGAAACCGGGTGTGAGCTGCATCCGCAAGCTGGGCTGTTCAGTTGGCTCGCGGGAGAAGTTCGCGTCCGGGGAATGAGTGTCGATCTCGGCGATGGGTGCCGACAGGAGGAACAATGCAAGGAGTCTGCGGCTGGTTTGGGACCGGACTGGTATCCACGGAAGACGCGGCGGCGGTTCTGAAGCGCATGCTCGCGGTAGCCGGAGGGGCGGGAGCGGAGTCGGCCTGGACCTGGATTTCGCCGGCTGGGGGTATGGCACTCGACAGCCGAGCCGGCATTTCCGCGGAGCCGGCCGGCGGAGGATTCTGCGCCACGGGCAGCTTCCGGGAGACCGAAGGAGTCGTACCGGCCGATCTTGGTCAATTCATCGCCCGGCTTCGGAAGGAGCCGGCCGGCGCGCTTCGCGACCTGCGCGGACAGTATGCGATGGCCTTTTGCGACCGTGAAACGGGCGATGGCGTGTTGGCCGTCGACCGGATGGGCACGCGGTCGGCCTACTTTGCGGAGGTGCCCGGCGGCGTCGTGTTCGGCCCGGGGCCGGAGGCCGTGGCCGCCCATCCCGCCGTGAGCCGGGATCTCGACCCTCAGTCCTTGTTCGACTATCTGTACTTTCACGTCATTCCGGGTCCGGCGAGTATCTATCGTAAGGTGCGGCGCTTGCTACCCGGGCAACTGCTTGAATTTCGGTCGGGTCGGGCGGCCATCGATCAATACTGGGCGCCGGTGTTTCGCGAAGAGCGGAGCCTTGATCGCACTCAGGCCGGCGTGGAATTCCGACACCGCGTGGAGTCGGCCGTTCGTGCGGCCTTGGACGACCGTACGGTGGGCGCGTTTCTGAGCGGCGGCACCGACAGCTCCACGGTAAGCGGGATGCTCGGCCGCGTCACGGGCAGGCCCCCGCGAACGTTCTCCATCGGCTTCGACGCTGAAGGCTATGACGAGACGCCTTACGCGCGGGCCGTTGCAGCGCACTTCGGTTCTGACCATCACGAGTATTTCGTGACGCCGGCTGATGTGGTCGACGCCATTCCGCGGATTGCGGCCTATTACGACCAGCCCTTCGGAAACGCGTCGGTGGTGCCGAGCTATTATTGCGCGCGGCTGGCCCGGGAGCACGGTGTGGAGTTGCTGCTTGGGGGCGACGGCGGCGACGAGTTGTTCGGCGGCAATTCCCGCTACGGGAAGCAGTGGATCTTCTCTCTTTATGACCGCGTGCCCGGACCACTGAAGCGATTTGTGCTGGAGCGGATTGTTTCAGTGCTCCCCTCGGCGGGGCCCTTGTCCAAGATTGGCAACTACGTTCGGCAAGCTCGCGTGCGGATGCCCGACCGCATGGAGACCTACAATCTCCTCAGTCGCATCGGAGTCGCGGAAGTCCTGCATCCCGATCTATTGGGCGAGGTCCAGCCCGGCAACCCCCTGGATCTCATCCGGGCAGCCTATGACGGTGCCGACGCCGAGGGAATTGTGAACCGGATGCTGGCCCGGGACATGCGGTTTACGCTGGCGGACGATGACCTGGTCAAAGTGAGGGGAGGGTGCGACCTCGCGGGCGTGGACGCCGTGTTCCCGTTTTTGGACGAGGGCGTGGTCGACTTTTCATTGAAGTTGCCGAGTCGATGGAAGGTGGACCGGACCCGCTTGAGGCCCTTTTTCAAGGAGGCGCTTTCGGACTTTCTCCCTCCCGCGGTTATCAGCAAGAGCAAGCACGGGTTTGGCCTACCCTTTGGCGTATGGCTGGCCGACGACAAGGGGCTTCGTGAGCTGGCCGGCGACAGCCTTTCCTCGCTAGCTGGCCGGGGCATTGTTCGCGCGGATTTCCTGGATCGGGTCATGACGCGCTATCTGGCTGAGCACCCCGGCTATTACGGCACCATGGTCTGGATTCTCATGATGCTTGAGCAATGGTTTCAGACTCGCGCCGCGCCGGTCTCGATGCCCGCAATGGGCGCCCGGACTGCGGAGGGCGCCGAGGCAGTGCGTCCGCTCCACGCCTCCCCCCAACGGATCTGATGACGTCGTGCCCGCGGCGTTTCGGATCGGTTGCTGGATTCTGTCACTGCGGATTTTGAGAAGCTGGTGTTTTCGATGAGCCTGGATGCCCCAACCCGGACCGCCATTCTTGAGGCGGCGCGAATGGCCCCTTCGGCCGACAATTCCCAGCCCTGGACCTACTGCTGGCGGAGTGGCCGGCTGGATTTACAAATCGATCCGAGCCGCGCCGGGGGGCCATCGGACCGTCGCTTTGTACTCAGTGATCTGGCGCTGGGTGCCTGCATTGAAAACATTTGTGTGCAGGCCCGGGCTTTGGGCTACGAAACGGCCATCGATATATTGCCGGAACCGGACGGGGAACCCCTGTGGGTCGCGCGGATCCGATTCGCTGCCGGCCCTCACGGCGACGGCCAACTGGCGGCCGCCATACCGCGGCGGCGGACGGACCGTAGCTTTCCATGGGGCTCGAGCCGCTGCGGGGACGGTACACGCGCGATGAGCGCGGCGGCGGAGCAGTTGCCAGGGGTGAGCCTGGTATGGCTGAATGCCGGGCCCGAGTATCGGGCTGCGCTGAAAGCGTTACGGATCGCCGAGGGTTTGAGGTTCCGCAGCCGGCGCCTGCATGCGGAGCTTTTTGGCAGCGTGCGGTTCGATACGGGGCGGAAAGGAATCGCCGAAGAGGGGTTGACGCCGGCGACGCTGGGCATCGGCGCGCTGGAGTGGCCGGGGTTCAGGCTTATGCGGCACTGGCCGGCTATGAGGCTTGCGGGCTTGGCCGGAGCCGATCATGTCCTGGCCATACGTTCGGCAGTGCTGCCGGTCCTGAAAAGCGGGGCCTTGGGTGTTCTGTGTGTGGCTGATACCGAGCGGGCGGGGGTGGTGAGCGGCGGCCGCGGCCTGGAGCGGGCTTGGCTCGCCGCAACCTCCGCGGGCCTGGCCGTTCAACCCTACGCCGCGCCGGGCGTCCTGGGGCTTGGGCTAATCGACATCGAGCCGACCCATCGACGGCGGTTGACCCGGCTGCAGGACACGCTGCGTGGCATCGGCTGCAAAGGCCACCCGCTGATGTTCCTGCGAGTGGGCGATCAGCTTGAGACGCCCCCGGTGCGCAGTGGACGGCGTCCGTTATCGGGCTTCGAGTCATGTCTTCCCCAGGGCTGATATCCCGTTAGTTTCAAGCCGCGCCGAGCCCGCGGAACGGCGGCCGTTGAAAATTTTTACACCCCGGTGAAGCTCGATAGCCGTCCCCCGGCGTCCGCCGTGCTCCAAATGCGGCCGCTCCACTGCGCTGTCGGCGGATTATTGAGGTGTTTGCCTCTGTAACCCCCGAATCGGGCGCGGGATCGTTACCCAGCGGGATTGTTGAAAAAGTTTACAGAGCAGCTCGGACCTTCACTGCGAGCAACATTGTTGTTCTTCTAAATCAATAAGTTATGCATGTGGCACGGACGCTGCATACATCTGGGTTGCGTTAAGCAAGGTTCACCCGGTTTGCGGGTTTGGTTCGCCAGGCTCTGTGTTAAGGAGAATGTTATGAACAAGCTAATCTATGCGGTAGCGGCCGCTGCGATGTTTGTCGTTGGAGCCCCCGCGGCTTTCGCGTCGAACATCAACGTAGGCGGAGTCGTTTACGATCCGTCCAGCGGGTTTGATTTCGAAATCGACAGCCTGTTCCTTCGTGAGAATTCCGTTAGCGCGGTTGGTGACGTGCTGACTGGCTATGGCCAGGTCGGCGGCATCAACGGTACGTCTGAAGGGACCTTCTGTCCGAGTTGCGACCTGACTTTTTCGTTCGACAACTTCACCGTCTCCAGGATTGACGGTAATCAAGTCTTCTTCACGGGAGGTGACGTCACCTTCTATGTGCAGGGTGACGGAACCTTCAACGTGGCCAACCCGGGAAGTGTGGGCGGCACCACCTGGATGACCCTGGCGGGTCATGAGCAGCTTTGGCCCGTGACCAGCGGCGGCACTGAATCGGCGACGCTGTCCGCCAGCATTGTTGGTTCCGTTTCGCAGCCGGGCGCGGGGTCCACCGGGTTTGCCTACTTCGACGTGACGGGTGGCCCGATGTACTCCCACGTCAACACCAACACGTTCGCAGATGGAAGCGGTGGCTTCTCGGACCTGAGCTTCAATTCCAGCTTCCAGGTCGCAAATGATGCCAACACCGCGTTCCCGATCCGTGGCCAGGCTGGCCTGCAAGGGGAGTCGATTCCCGAGCCGGAAACCCTGGCGCTGCTCGGAATCGGGCTTCTGGGTCTGGGTCTGACCGCCCGCCGCCGCTCCTCTCGCCGGTAAGAAAGGACTCGACCGGAGATCGTAGCCCCGCGGCGTTCCCGGCCCTGTAACTTGTTTGGCGCAGCCCCTTCCGCACTCGCGGGAGGGGCTTTTTTGTATGGCTGTATCGATCAGCGGGAGGACTGTGGCCTTTTCCTGTTTCGCAGCGAATACACCTTGTCGCGCGCGGAGCGAAATAGGGGCTTGACCAAACGTTCCAGGCTGGCGCTCAAGCGGCCGCATGCAGTCTTGTTCCAGGCTCGCAGGTGGATCAGTGGGAGGTGCTGCTCCGTCCAGCGGAATTTGTACGGGTTGTCGCCCGGTCCCATGAAATAGGCCGCAAGGTCGTCGTCGAACAGCGCTTCCAGGATCTTCCAGTTCAGGTAGGTGCCGGGCGAGAGATCCAGCGCGTCCTCCCGGTAGTCCGCTCTCAGGGCATAGACCCGCCGATCCGCCTGCATCTGGAGTTCCGTTGCCACAACGCGGTCGTCGAGGGTCAGCATCCAGAGAGACAGCCAATGCTCCCGCGCATTGTGGGCTACCAGCCTCTCGATGAACGCGGCTGGGCCGGGCGCATCCAACGTCAGGCCGGTCTCCCGTTTCCAGCTTGCGGCCGAGACTTCCCGAACCGCCTCGATTGCCGCGGTGCTTATCTGGTCGCCCGCCAAGTGGTGGATCTGAAGCGAACCCGCCCGGCGAAGTCGATTGGCGACCAAGTTGTTGCCCTTTTTCAGTCGGCGGCTTCGGGTCTTGTAATAGGCGTCCCAGGTGCCTTCGAGATCGATACAATGGTTGCGGGCATCCGTGTTCGTATCCACAAGGATGCCGACGGCGCGCAGGCTCTCGCGGAGGGCGCTTGTGGCCGGATCGTCTTTCATGAGATTACGAAGCAGGAGTGTGTCCCAGCGCGGCCTGCGGTCCGACAGCCAGCGGGCGAACGCTCCGCACGCGTGGGCCGCGGAATCGGGATGGACGACGATCCCCCCGAACTGCGTATCCGGTACGGCCAGGTGTTCCAGTTCCCTCAGGGTAAGTCCGTGCCTTTTCCGTAGGCGTTCTACCAGGGGAATGAAGGCCACCGGCCTACCGGCTTGGCTCAACGAGACGACCAGCGGCCGTGCCGTGCGACCGGCCCACGCCCAACACGCATCGAACCACGCATGGCGCAGAAATACGCGGCCGTCTTCGGGAGTCGACTCAGCCAGGTTGTCCCAACTCGGGCCCAATTCCAGAAATTCCGCGTGATCCCGTATCTCCCGCACCTGGATCGGTGAACGCGTGATGTCATCACGTTGCGCGTCCATATCGCCTTTGGCAGTCGTTCGTGCCTCGTTGGGGTTAGTCATTTGACGTCGATTCCGTGTCGTCGCTACGAGAGGTGGTTCGCGCTTGCAGCGTTGCGCGCCATCCCAGAGGATTCCGACTTGCCCGCGTGCTGGTCACGGCGCGCTCCACGTATAGCCAGCCGACAACCCAGGCCGCGACAGGAAGGATGATATCCGTAATGTCTCCGAAGCGGCCCGGTATCCACGTCTGGAGTATTTCGATGACGGCGTAGAGGGTTGCCAGCAACGCGGCTCCAGCCCACAGTTCAGCATACGGGCGGCGCGGGTCGCGCAGACGAAGGTATACCAGGATCAGCGGGGCCCACAGGTCCGCCATGATGTCCGCGATGCCGGTCAGGGGCTCCTGAAGCTGCGCGCGAAACGGCACCCAATTGAAGCCGTTTCCGGCAGGGCCGGGCATGACCCGAAGGCCCTCTAGCAGTAAAGCCGCGATTACGAGTCCGGCCACGACGCCCGGACGGTTGCGGCGCTCCGGGTCAGTCACCATCCAGGCCCCGACACCAATCAATGCACCGCCGGAGGCTTCCACGGATAACGCTCGGCCAACGATCAGAACCTTACCCACCAATAGGACGGCAAGCCCGCCAGCGACGAAGTGCAGCGCCCTGCGGCGATCCAGCAGCAAGCTGGCGGCACCGGCGACAGCCGCGCTGGCGAAGCCGAAATAGGCAAAGCGCCACAGGTTCGGAGACGCTTGGCCGGTCAGCACGTACCAGAGTGGTTTGATGCCCTGCCGCATCTGATAGGGGTCGAGGGAGGGGACAAGGGGAAAGAGTTCGGCGCCGAGCCAGAGCAGGCAGCCGAGGGCGCCGACCTGCCAGACATGATGGTTGCGTATGGAAACCGGCCGCGCCTGGCGGCCAGGCCGGCCGAAATCGGTCGCCAGCGATGCGGCCATCGCACCGAGGAGGGCGCCCGCCACATTCAAGACGATATCCAGGGACGATGAATAGCGGGTGGGCAGGAACAGCTGGAGTCCTTCCATGGTCATGCTCATTACCGCCGCGCCGCCGCCGGCCACGACCAGTCGGCCGATCACCGAGTCCACGGGAAGAGCCAGGAGCAGCCCGAAGGGCGCGTACACCGCGACGTTGGAGATGACATCCGCGAACGAGAGGGATTGCAGCGCCTGGTGCAGGGACTGCCATTCGATCGGAGAGCTGGTTGTCCATCCGCTCAGTGGATAAAGGCTGCCGTAGACGAGGCTCGCCGCATACGCGACGGTCAACAGGCGCCTAAAGCGTCCTTGGCCCGCGCTCTTGTCTGGTCCGGCCGTATTACGTTGATGGCCCGCCACGATACCCGTAGCCCCTTCCCTGTTCCCAGGCGAGCGCCGTGCGGGCGATCACGTCCAGATCCGCGAACTGGGGTTCCCAGCCCAGGACCCCCCTGATCTTCTCCGCCTGCGCGATGAGCATTGGCGGATCCCCGGGACGCCGGGGTTCCTCGACGACAGGGATGGCTGAACCAGAAGCCCGTTCCACGGCGCGAATCACGTCCCTGACGCTGTATCCGTGCCCGTATCCGCAGTTGAGCGTGATCGACTCGCCCCCGTCCCGCAGGTGGGATAGGGCTCGCACGTGCGCGTCGGCCAAGTCTTCCACGTGAATGTAGTCCCGTACCCCGGTGCCGTCCGGCGTCGGGTAGTCGGTGCCGTATATTGCCATCCGGGGCCGTTTGCCCGTGGCGGCTTCGCATGCGACTTTCACCAAGAGTGTGGCCTTGGGCGTGGATTGCCCGATTCGGCACTCGGGATCCGCTCCGGCCACGTTGAAATACCGCAGGCTTACGTAACGCAGCGGCGAGCTCAAAGCCAGATCGCGGAGCATCCATTCGCTCATCAGCTTTGACGTTCCGTAGGGATTGATGGGCGCGGTGGGGGTTTCTTCCGCGGCACGGCCTCCCTCCGGGATTCCGTATACGGCGGCCGTGGATGAAAAGATGAAGTGTCTCACCCCCGCGTCCTGGCAGCACTCCAGCAGGGTTCGGGTGTTACAGGTGTTGTTGGCGTAGTACTTGAGCGGGTCCGCCACGGATTCGGGGACAACCGTGTGCGCGGCGAAATGCATGACGGTGTCCACGTTGTACGCGGCGAGGATCCGCGCCACGAGTTTTCGATCGCCCGTATTGCCGGTCACCAGGGTGCCGTAAAGGACTGCTTCCGGGAAGCCAGTGCTGAGATCGTCGAGCACGACAATGCGTTCTCCGGCCTCTCCGAGCCGCCGCACCACGTGGCTCCCTATATAGCCGGCGCCGCCGGTCACCAGTATTGTCTTGCCAGCCAAGTGGGGTCTCCGAGTTCGGCGAGTGGCCGAGCATTATCCCGTGGCCGCCGCACTGTCGGCAAGGCGTGATATTCGAGCCGCGCGACCGGGGATCTTGCTTCCTCAGTTGGACGCGGCCCGGGCCTTCGATACGAGCGATCTCAGATAACGGACCGGAATCGCATAGGAGATTCCAGTGGGATTGTCTAGCGCTGCCTCCTTGGTCTTCTTGACGAGAACGCTATTTACTATGCCCACAACGTCTCCCGTCTCCACATTGAACAAGGGACTTCCGCTGTTACCTGGGTACGCCGTGGCGTCCAGCTGATAGACATTGTAAGGGTGGCGCAGCGTGTTGATGATGTCGGGATTCAGTTGCGCGGAGCGATCCATGGGCTGTGCGATCGGCGTGATGCATGAAACGATGCCTCGGTGTGTAACCGGGCGCAGGCCAAGCACCGCACCGATGGGGAATCCCGTGAACCCGACCAACTGGCCCTCCCTCACCGACGGATTGCGGGCCAGTTTCAACGGGGCAAAAGGTTCGCCATCGACTTTCAGCAGGGACAGGTCATGCGCCGCGTTCGTTGCCGCCAGCCGCGCCCTGGATACCCGGATCCGGTTACCCTGACGCTGAAACACGGCCAGGAACTCCTGGTGTTCTCCGTCGACACTGGTGGGTACAACGTGGGCATTGGTCGCCACCAGTGAGCCGTTCGCCACCGCGAAGCCGGTCCCAAGTACCGTCGCTGGCGGCCGGCGAGTCGCCTGGTAGGTTCCGATGCCAACGATTGACGGCTTGATGCGTTCGATGGTGTCCGGGAGGTCCGCCGCGGAGACGCCGGCGACGGTTAGCATTAATGTCGCCGCAATCAGGGCGACACGAAATCCGGGATGCTTGGTCATTGATATCACTCGTATTGCCTTCCGTTTGCCGGTTGCGGCGGAAATTGGCCCCCGTGCCGGCGTTACCCCATATATAGCATTGTCCGTGAGGCACGAATGTTTCGAAGGCCGCCGGGTGCCAAATGCAAGCTACGCCAACCTCCAATGTTCCCCGAGGAATGCAATCCAGTCCTCGCAATACCGGCGGGCACCATATATAATCCGCCCTCCGCAATGACGCATGGCGCTGGAAGCTTGCGAAGAGCTTGACAGGAGGCCTTCGTCTGCACCAGAGTATCGCGCTTTGAAATATTCTGGAGGGGTTCCCGAGTGGCCAAAGGGGGCAGACTGTAAATCTGCTGGCTCAGCCTTCGGAGGTTCGAATCCTCCCCCCTCCACCAGAGCTAATGCAGCGCGCCGCGGGTGGTTAGCAGGCAGCGCACACCGGTTAGAGCCTCCCAGGGGGGAGGATTTGAACCGATAAGAGGTTCAACTAAATTGCCGGGAGCAATTTGAGCGGCGCCGTAGGTGCCGGCCCCGGAGGGGCGGAGGGCAGGATGCCCGGAGTAATCCTTCCCCCTCCACTAGAGCTGTTACAGCGCGCCGCCATTATTGATAGGCAGGCTTGCGCTACAGGGTGAGGCCTCCCCGACGACTAGTTCGGGTTGTTGGGAGGTCCGGGTGGTTTGATGCGTGTCGCCTGGCGTGGCGCGGTGTTCCGGTCGCCGCGCGGCAGCGTTGAGGTTCGCGGGTGTAGTTCAATGGTAGAACCTCAGCCTTCCAAGCTGATGATGTGGGTTCGATTCCCATCACCCGCTCCAAGCTCTCAGCGCAGTGGTGGCAAGGTTTTTTTGATGTGTCGGGCCCATGTAGCTCAGTCGGTAGAGCACTTCCTTGGTAAGGAAGAGGTCACCGGTTCAAGTCCGGTCATGGGCTCCATTAGTTTCGGTAGTGGTCTTTTTATTCATTAATACTTCATCTTCGGGAACGTCGGGCCGTCTCATTGTGGATCGGACCCCGAGCGTCGAAGGGATAACGGGGAGAAGACTCGATGTCCAAGGCGAAGTTTGAGCGTACGAAGCCGCACGTGAATGTAGGAACGATTGGTCACGTGGACCATGGTAAGACGACGTTGACGGCGGCGCTGACGAAGGTCATGGGCGAGCAGTTTGGCGGCGAGTTTCGCGCCTACGACATGATCGACAATGCGCCGGAAGAGCGGGCGCGCGGTATCACGATTGCCACGGCGCACGTGGAGTACGAATCGGAGAGCCGTCATTACGCGCACGTGGACTGCCCGGGTCACGCGGATTATGTGAAGAACATGATCACGGGTGCGGCGCAGATGGACGGGGCGATCCTGGTGGTTTCCGCTGCTGACGGCCCGATGCCGCAGACGCGCGAGCACATTCTGCTGGCGCGCCAGGTGGGCGTTCCCTTTATTGTCGTGTACCTGAACAAGGCCGACATGGTGGACGACGAGGAGCTGCTGGAGCTGGTGGAGATGGAGGTTCGCGATCTCCTGAACCAGTACGAGTTCCCGGGCGACGACACGCCGATCATCACCGGTTCGGCGCTCAAGGCGCTGGAAGGTGACACCTCGGACATCGGCATTCCCTCGATTGTGAAGCTGGTGGCGGCGATGGACGAGTACATCCCGACGCCGGAGCGTCCGGTGGACCAGCCGTTCCTGATGCCGATCGAGGACGTGTTCTCGATTTCTGGCCGCGGCACGGTGGTGACCGGTCGTGTGGAGCGTGGCGTGATCAAGGTGGGCGAGGAGATCGAGATTGTCGGTATCCGGGCGACCACGAAGACCACGTGCACGGGTGTGGAGATGTTCCGCAAGCTGCTGGATCAGGGCGAGGCGGGCGACAACGTGGGCGTGCTGCTGCGTGGCACCAAGCGGGACGACGTCGAGCGCGGCCAGGTGCTGTGCAAGCCGGGCAGCATCACCCCGCACACCAAGTTTGAGTGTGAGGTGTACGTACTGTCCAAGGACGAGGGTGGTCGTCACACGCCGTTTTTCAACGGTTACCGTCCGCAGTTTTATTTCCGGACGACGGACGTGACCGGTTCCTGCGATCTGCCCGAAGGGGTTGAGATGGTGATGCCGGGCGACAACGTGAAGATGACGGTGTCGCTGATTGCGCCGATCGCGATGGAAGAGGGTCTGCGCTTCGCCATTCGTGAAGGCGGCCGCACCGTGGGTGCCGGCGTCGTCTCCAAGATCATCGAGTAGTATTGGGATTGCGGGCGTTGGGTGCCCGGGCGGAGTTGGATTTCCGCCCGGGCACCCTTCGCCTTATCCAGTTTAGGCCAGTAGCTCAATTGGCAGAGCAGCGGTCTCCAAAACCGCAGGTTGGGGGTTCGAGTCCCTCCTGGCCTGCCACCTGAACGAGGTGGGCGGGCGTGGCCCGTTCAGCTCACTTAGAGTCGTGCAGACCTGATGAAATCCAAGAGCGTAGCGGAAAAGAGCCCGATCGATACCATCAAGCTGGTGCTGGCGTTGCTGGTGCTGGCTGCGGGCATCGTGGGTTTCTATTACTACCAGGACCAGCCGCAGATCTATCGGGTGGGCGGTTTGCTGGTGGTTGCGCTCGTGGCCGTAGGTATCTCGATGACCACAGTGCAGGGGCGTGCGCTCTGGGGGTTCGTGCAGGAGTCCCGCGTGGAAGTGCGTCGGGTGGTGTGGCCGACCCGCCAGGAGACGGTGCAGACCACGCTGGTGGTCATGGTCATGGTGGTTATCGTCGCCATTTTCCTGTGGCTGCTGGATATGGGTCTGCTTGCGGGAATGAATTATCTGCTTAAGCAAGGGGCCTGAGGCAATGGCAAAACGTTGGTACGTGGTCCACGCCTATTCCGGCTTCGAGAACAAGGTCAAGAAATCCCTGGAGGAGCGCATACAGCGCATGGGGATGGAAGACGCGTTCGACGAGATTCTCGTGCCCACCGAGGAAGTGGTCGAGATTCGGGACGGTCAGAAGCGCCGCAGTGAGCGTAAGTTCTTCCCCGGTTATGTCCTGGTGAAGATGGAAATGAACGACGCCACTTGGCATCTGGTGCGTGACGTGCCGCGCGTCATGGGGTTTATCGGTGGTTCCAGCGACCGGCCGGCGCCCATTTCCGAGCGCGAGGCCGATCAGATTCTGAATCGCGTCCAGGAAGGCGTGGAGAAGCCGCGGCCGAAGGTGTTGTTCGAGGTGGGCGAGGTCGTTCGGGTGACCGACGGTCCGTTTACCGATTTCACCGGCGCGGTGGAAGAGGTCAACTACGAAAAGAACCGTCTGCGCGTGGCGGTTCTCATCTTCGGGCGTTCGACGCCCGTGGATCTGGAATTCAGTCAGGTCGAGAAGGCCTGACGCAGGGCGGGGCGAGGCGGTCCGCCGGGCGTTTGCCCGGCCGGTGCCGCCCGCCCCGCGATTCATCGGGGAGCCTAACGGCGTTCGTACCCAACGCAGGAGTTTGAAATGGCGAAGAAAGTCGCTGGTTATATCAAATTGCAGGTGAAGGCCGGTCAGGCCAATCCCAGTCCGCCGGTGGGTCCGGCCCTGGGTCAGCACGGCGTGAACATCATGGAGTTCTGCAAGGCGTTCAATGCCGAGACGCAGAACCTGGAGCCCGGTCTGCCGGTGCCCGTGGTAATTACCGTCTACAATGACCGCAGCTTCACGTTCATCACCAAGACGCCTCCGGCCGCGGTGCTGTTGAAGAAGGCCGCCGGCATCCAGAAGGGCAGTGGCAAGCCCAATACCGACAAGGTCGGCAAGGTGAATCGCGAGCAGCTCGAAGAGATTGCGAAGACGAAAATGCCCGATCTGAATGCAGCCGATCTGGACGCGGCCGTGCGCAGCATCGCCGGCAGCGCTCGCAGCATGGGCCTGGAAGTGGAGGGTCTTTAATCATGGCGAAGCTTTCCAAGCGTCAAAAGGCCGCGCGCGAGAAGATCGAGGCGGGCAAGTTCTACGCGATCGACGAGGCGTTTTCCGTTCTCAAGGATCTGCCTCCGGCCAAGTTCCTTGAGACGGTCGAAGTCTCCGTGAATCTGGGTGTCGATCCGCGCAAGTCCGACCAGGTGGTGCGTGGCTCCACGGTTCTCCCCAACGGCACCGGCAAGACGGTGCGTGTGGCGGTGTTCGCTCAAGGCGACAACGCCGATGCGGCCAAGGCCGCCGGCGCCGACATTGTCGGGCTGGACGATCTGGCCGAGCAGGTGAAGGGCGGCGAAATCAACTTCGACGTCGTGATCGCCTCGCCGGATACCATGGGCGTGGTGGGCCGCCTCGGAACTATTCTGGGTCCGCGCGGTCTCATGCCGAACCCGAAAGTCGGCACGGTGACCACGGATGTGGCCACGGCGGTGAAAAACGCCAAGGCCGGTCAGGTGCGCTACCGGACCGACAAGAACGGCATTGTTCACTGCTCGATCGGCAAGGTGAATTTCGAAGTGGATGCCCTGAAGCAGAACCTGGAAGCGCTGGTGGTTGATCTGAACAAGCTCAAACCCTCCGCTGCCAAGGGCATCTACATGAAGAAGGTGACGGTTGCCACCACGATGGGCCCCGGCCTGTCCGTGGATCTGGCCACTCTCACCGTTTGAGGAATCCGAACCGGGGGCGGCGCGTCCGCTTCCGGCGAGGTGTCTTGAGGCTGTCGGTTTCGCGGCAGCCGTCAAAGACCGCTAGGTGCGCGCAAGCGATTAAAGGGGAAACCCGCCTGCGTAGATGGCGCAGCCACCGACGGACTACTCCTTCGGAAGGCGGCCTGGCCCCGAAAGGGGCGGAGCGGGATGCTTTCTCCCGCGCAATGGGTCCCGCTCCGGCAACGGCGCGGGTAAGCCAAGTTCCAGGAGGTTAGGAATGGCACTGAGTCTGGAACAGAAGAAAGCGATGGCCGAGGAAGTCCACGTCGTCGCCTCAGGTGCGCACGCTGCCGTTGCGGCAGAGTATCGCGGCCTGTCGGCGTTGGAAATGGACGAACTCCGTGCTGCCGCGCGCAAGCAGGATGTCTACCTTCGGGTGGTCAAGAATTCCATTGCGCGCCGTGCCGTGGCTGGCACCAACTTCGAGTGCATGACGGAGGGTTTTTCCGGTCCGTTGCTGTTGGCGTTCTCGGGTGAAGATCCGGGTTCAGCGGCGCGGGTGGTGAAAGGCTTCTCCAAAGATCACGACAAGTTGGTGGTCAAGCTGGTCGCCCTGAGTGGGCGCCTGCTCGCACCCGGTGACCTGGACCGTTTGGCCAGTATGCCGACCCGCGACGAGGCGCTCAGCCAGCTGTTGGGCACCATGCGTGCCCCGGTCCAGAAACTGGTCACCACCATGAACGAGGTGCCCGGCAAGCTGGTCCGCACGCTGGAGGCGGTCCGTCAGCAGAAGGCGCAGCAGGGTTAGAACCCCGGCGTAATCGCTTTATCAATCTGTCTAGGGTTTCCCATGGGAGCCCAGGTTAACGAAACGAGTTTGGGAATAATACGATGGCCGTTTCCAAAGAAGACATCCTCGAGATGATCGGTAACATGACCGTCCTTGAAGTCGTCGACCTGATCGAGGCGATGGAAGAGAAGTTCGGTGTGACCGCTGCCGCTGCCGTTGCCGCCGCTCCGGCTGCCGCCGGTGGTGGTGAGGTCCGCAGCCGCGGAAGAGAAGACCGAGTTCGACGTCATTCTCAGCAGCTTCGGTTCCAACAAGGTCTCCGTGATCAAGGCCGTGC
>CAVQFO010000021.1:0-33675 GCA_963711725.1 uncultured Gammaproteobacteria bacterium
GAAAAGGATCCCGCGGCCCTTGAGGCAGAGCTGCTTGAGAAGCGCAAAGAGCAGTTCAACCTGCGCATGCAGCAGGCTTCCGGGCAGTTGAGCAAGTCGGATCTCGTCAAGAGCGTTCGCCGCGATATCGCGCGAATCAAGACGATCCTGAATGAGAAGGCAAGGGCGGGTGACGCGTCATGAGCGATCAGCAGAAACAGGTCCACACGCAGATTGGCCGTGTCGTCAGCAACAAGACGGACAAGACCATTACGGTGGTGGTTGATCGCATGGTCAAGCATCCGCTCTACGGAAAGTACATCCGTCGATCCACGAAGCTCTATGCGCACGACGCGAACAACGAGTGCCAGCAGGGGGATGTGGTCTCGATCCAGGAATGTCGGCCGCTGTCCAAGAACAAGCGCTGGCGCCTTGTCGAGGTCGTGGAGCGGGCGGTCCAGTAAACGGTTGAATGCCCGCGCCCTCGTTGGTGCGGAGAGACAGCGAGCGGGAATAACGCAATGATTCAGATGCAGACGCTTTTGGATGCGGCCGACAACAGCGGCGCGCGCCGTGTCATGTGTATCAAGGTGCTGGGCGGTTCCAAGCGCCGGTACGCCAACGTCGGCGACATCATCAAGGTGAGTGTCAAGGACGCGATCCCGCGTGGCCGTGTGAAGAAGGGCGAGATCTACAACGCGGTGGTGGTGCGGACTCGTAAAGGAGTGCGCCGCCCCGACGGATCCCTGATTCGCTTCGACGGCAATGCGGCCGTTCTGCTGAATAACCAGTTTCAGCCCATCGGGACGCGTGTGTTCGGGCCGGTGACGCGTGAACTTCGTACCGAGAAGTTCATGCGCATCATCTCCCTCGCTCCCGAGGTGCTTTAAGGCTTAGGCGGAGACGACTGTCATGAGAAAGATCAGGAAGGGCGACGAAGTCATCGTCATCGCCGGCAAAGACAAGGGCAAGCGTGGTCAGGTCCTGCGTATTTTGCCGGAATCCGACAAGGTGTTGGTGGAAGCCATCAACCGGGTCAAGAAGCACATGAAGCCCAACCCGCAGAGTGGCGTTCAGGGCGGAATCGTGGACAAGGAGATGCCGTTGCACGTCTCCAACGTCGCGATCTACAACCCGGCGACGAAGAAGGCGGACCGTGTCGGTTTCAAGACTCTGGAAGACGGCCGCAAGGTCCGGTTCTTCAAATCGAACAACGAAGTCCTTGACGCGTAAGGTGCGAACTCATGGTTAGGCTGCAACAGCAGTATAAGGATCAGGTGATCGGGCAGCTGATGGAGCGCTTCAGTTACGGCAACGTGATGGAAGTGCCGCGGATCACCAAGGTGACGTTGAACATGGGCCTGGGCGAGGCGGTCAAGGACAAGAAGATCCTCGATCATGCCACCGCCGATATGGCGTCCATCGCCGGCCAAAAGCCCATCGTGACCTATTCGCGCAAGTCCATCGCCGGTTTCAAGATCCGTGACGGCTGGCCGATCGGCTGCAAGGTGACGCTGCGGCGGGACCGCATGTGGGAATTCCTGGACCGGTTGATCAATGTCGCCGTGCCCCGGGTCCGCGACTTCCGCGGCTATAGCCCCAAGTCTTTTGACGGCCGTGGGAACTACAGTCTGGGCGTTCAGGAACAGATCATCTTCCCGGAGCTGGAGTTCGACAAGGTTGATGCGATCCGCGGTCTGGATGTGACCATCACGACCACGGCCAAGACAGACGAGGAAGGTCAGGCGCTGCTCGAAGCGTTTGATTTTCCCTTCAGGAAGTAAACGAGGTTCGCAATGGCGAAAGTGAGCATGGTGGAGCGGGAGCGGAAGCGCGAGAAGCTGGTGCGCAAGTACGCGGAAAAGCGTAAGGCGCTGAAGGCGATTATCGCCAATCCCGAGACCCCCGACGAGGAACGGATGGACGCGCAGGCCAAGCTGCAGGCGATGCCTCGCGACGCCAGCCCGGTGCGCCAGCGCAATCGCTGCCGCCAGACCGGGCGCCCGCGTGGCGTATATCGCAAGTTCGGCCTCGGCCGTAACAAGCTTCGGGAATCGGCCATGAGGGGCGAAATCCCCGGTCTGGTCAAGTCCAGCTGGTAAGTTCACCGGCGTTCGGTAGGCAGGACAATAGGCAGGTAGCAAAAGCATGAGCATGACCGATCCGATAGCGGATTTGCTGACGCGCATCCGCAACGCTCAATCCGCGAACAAGGCCGCGGTGAACATGCCGTCGTCGAAGGTAAAGCTTGCGATCGCAGGCGTGCTGAAGGACGAAGGGTACATCAAGGACTTTCGCGTCGAGGGCGACAAGAAGCCGGTGCTCAGCATCGACCTCAAGTATCACCAGGGGCAGCCCGTGATCGAGACGCTGTCCCGCGTGAGCCGCCCGGGCCTGAGGGTATACCGGGATACCGCGAATCTGCCGAGCGTACGTGGCGGTCTGGGCGTTGCCATCGTCTCCACCTCCAAAGGTGTGATGACCGATCGGGCTGCCCGAGAGGCCGGTGTCGGCGGCGAGATTCTGTGCGTCGTCTTCTAAGAGTGGGATTGACGTCATGTCGAGAGTTGCAAAGAAACCGATTACGATCCCATCCGGCGTCGAGGTAAAACTCGACGGCCAGGCGGTGGCGATCAAGGGGCCCAAGGGCGCCATGCAGTGGACGGTGCACCCCAACGTGGGCGTCGAGCAGGTCGACGGCGCGTTGCAGTGCCAGGCCCGGATCGACGACCAGAAGGCCGTCGCTCTCGCGGGTACCACCCGTGCGGTGTTGAATAACATGGTGGTCGGTGTCACCGAAGGCTTCGAGCGCAAGCTCGAGCTCCGGGGCGTGGGCTACCGAGCGCAGGGAAAGGGTGCGAGCGTGAATTTGACGCTCGGCTTTTCCCATCCAGTGGATTTCGATGCGCCTGAAGGCATCACCATCGAGACCCCAAGCCAGACCGAGATTGTCGTGAAAGGTATCGACAAGCAAAAGGTCGGGCAGGTCGCGGCGCAGCTTCGCGCATTCCGCCCGCCGGAGCCTTACAAGGGCAAAGGCGTGCGCTATGCCGATGAGCGCGTGGTGATGAAAGAGGCCAAGAAGAAATAGTCGAGGTTGTGGTTATGAACAAGAAGGCAGCGCGTCTTCGCCGCGCCCGGCGTGCCCGAGCAAAGTCCCGGGAGCTTGGCGTCTATCGGTTGTGCGTTTACCGCACGCCGCGGCACATCTATGCGCAGATCATCGGCGAGCGTGGTGCCCGCACGCTGGCCTCCGCCTCGACGGTGGAAAAGGATCTGCGTACTCAGCTCAAGGTGACGGGCAACGCCGAGGCCGCCACGGCGGTCGGCAAACTGATCGCCCAGCGGGCGAAAGAGGCCGGTATCGAATCGGTCGCCTTCGACCGCTCGGGTTTTCGATATCACGGTCGCGTGCGAGCCCTTGCGGACGCCGCACGGGAAGCCGGCCTGAAGTTCTAATTCAAGGGCGAACGATATGGCGATGACAGACCAGACCGGTGACGGGCTCCAAGAGAAGCTGATTACCGTTAACCGTGTTGCCAAGGTGGTCAAGGGCGGCCGCCAGTTCGGTTTCACCGCTCTGACCGTGGTGGGAGACGGCGCCGGGCGCGTCGGCTTCGGCTACGGCAAGGCACGCGAAGTGCCGGTGGCGATCCAGAAGGCGATGGAAAAGGCCCGGAACAACATGAAGACGGTGCAGCTCAACGGCCACACTCTTCAGTATCCGGTGACGGCGAATCATGGCTCCAGCAAGGTGTTCATGCAGCCGGCCTCCGAGGGTACCGGGATCATCGCCGGTGGTGCCATGCGCGCGGTGTTCGAGGTGATGGGCGTGCACGACGTGCTGGCGAAGTCCATCGGCTCACGTAACCCGATCAACGTGGTCCGGGCCACCATCAAGGGCCTGACGGACATGCGTTCTCCGGAAGATGTCGCCTCCAAACGGGGCAAGACCGTTGAAGAGATCCAGGGCTAAGCCATGGCTAAGAGCAAGCAACTGAAGGTCACGTTGAAGCGCAGCCCCATTGGCCGGTTGAAGAACCATAAGGCCTGCGTGGCGGGTCTGGGTCTGCGGCGGATGCATCACAGCGTGGTTGTGGCGGATACGCCGGAGAACCGCGGGATGATCAACCGTGTCTCCTACATGCTGAACGTAGAGGAAGTCTGACCATGCGGCTCAACAGCATCAAGCCCGTTGAGGGCAGCAAGTTCGAGCGCAAGCGGGTTGGTCGTGGCACCTCTTCCGGTCTGGGCAAGACCGGTGGGCGTGGTCACAAGGGCCAGAAGTCCCGTTCCGGCGGCTATCACAAAGTCGGCTTCGAAGGCGGTCAGATGCCGCTTCAGCGGCGGGTGCCGAAAGTCGGCTTCCGCTCGCGGAAGGCCCGGTATGCCGCGGAGGTTCGCCTCTCGGAGCTGGCCAAGGTGGAAGGCGGCAACGTGGATCTCCTGAGCCTCAAGGCGGCGAGGGTTGTCCCGCAGGACGCCCGCACCGCGAAGATCATCGCCTCCGGGACGATCGAGCAGGCAGTGACCGTGACCGGCGGTGTGACCGCGACCAAGGGCGCGCGCGCCGCGATCGAAGCCGCTGGCGGAAAGGTCGAGGGCTAAGTGGCTGCAACGAGCGCGAGTTCCCTGGGGGGATTGGGCAACGCGGCGAAGCTCACCGAGATTCGCCAGCGTCTGGTGTTCGTGCTGCTGGCTCTGGTCGTCTACCGGATCGGCACGCACATCACGATTCCGGGAATCGACCAGGCGGCCCTGGCCGACATGTTCAATAAGCAGTCCGGGACCATCCTTGGGTTGTTTAACATGTTTTCCGGTGGCGCGCTTCGCCGGCTCAGTATTTTCGCGCTCGGCGTCATGCCCTACATCTCCGCCTCGATTATCGTCCAGCTGCTGACGGTGGTCATGCCCAGCCTTGAACAACTGAAAAAGGAAGGCGAGGCCGGCCGGAGGAAGATTACCCAGTACACGCGCTACGGAACCGTGGCTCTGGCGATCGTGCAAGGTATTGGTGTCTGCATCGGTTTGCAGCATCAGCCGCAACCGGTCGTAATTGGCGCTGCCGCCGGGACCAACTGGGCCTTCGTGTTCACCGGCACGGTAACCCTGGTGACCGGGACGCTGTTCCTGATGTGGCTGGGCGAGCAGATCACCGAGCGCGGTATCGGCAACGGTATTTCAATGATTATCTTCGCCGGCATCGTGGCCGGGCTCCCGCGCGCCATTGGCGGCACGCTGGAGCTGAGCCGTACCGGCGAATTGAACGTGGCCGAGGTGCTGCTGCTGTTTATCGGCGTGGTCGTGGTGACCGGGTTTGTGGTGTTTGTCGAGCGCGGGCAACGCAAGATAACGGTGAACTACGCCAAGAGGCAGCAGGGCAGGCGCATGTACGCGGCGCAAAGCACTCACCTGCCGCTCAAACTGAATATGGCGGGCGTGATTCCTCCGATTTTCGCGTCGAGCATTATCCTGTTTCCCGCGACATTGGGAACGTGGGTTGGCAACGGCCAGAATATCGGATGGCTGCAGCAGATCACCAATGCGCTGCGCCCGGGGCAGCCGGTGTACGTGCTTCTTTACACGCTGGCCATCGTGTTTTTCTGCTTCTTTTACACGGCGCTGGTCTTCAATTCGCGGGAAACCGCGGAGAATTTGAAGAAGTCCGGCGCATTTATTCCGGGCATCCGCCCGGGCGAGAACACCGCGCGGTATATCGACAAGGTGATGACTCGGCTGACCCTTTGGGGTGCGGTCTATATCACCGCCGTCTGTCTTCTGCCGGAGTTCCTGATTCTCTACTGGAACGTGCCGTTCTACTTCGGTGGAACGTCGCTGCTGATCATCGTGGTCGTCGTGATGGACTTCATCGCGCAGCTTCAGGCCCACTTGATTTCGCACCAGTACGAACCGTTGATGAAAAAGGCGAACCTGAAAGCGCCAGGCCGTTCCGGTCTGCTGCGGTAAGCCTGCTCCCCGTTGAATTATTTTTGATTAGACCGCGCACGGTCTGGGGAAATTTGTTATTCTACGCGCCCTTTCGAGGACGCGCGGGACTTGCGGAGTGGGACAATGAAGGTACGGGCTTCAGTCAAGAAGATTTGCCGGAACTGCAAGGTCATCAAGCGCCGTGGCACGGTGCGGGTGATCTGCTCGGATGCGCGCCATAAACAGCGTCAAGGCTGATTAGCGCTTGAAGAGTAAGGTTTTGATTCGCTAGACTCGCGGGTTTTCCGCGACGAACACTGGGAGAAGGTTTCATGGCGCGAATTGCAGGCGTCAATATTCCGGTCCAAAAGCACACGGTGATCGCGCTGACCTATATCTATGGGATCGGCCGCAGCACTGCGTCGCAGATCTGTGCGGGTACGGGGATCCCCCAGGACCGCAAGATCAAGGACCTGACGGACGAAGAGGTTGAGGCTCTGCGCGCCGAGGTCGCCAAGCGGGTGGTCGAAGGTGACCTGCGCCGCAAGGTGGCCATGGACGTCAAGCGCTTGATGGATCTGGGCTGCTATCGCGGGCTGAGACATCGTCGCGGGCTACCGGTGCGGGGCCAGAAGACTCGCACCAACGCGCGGACCCGAAAGGGCCCCCGTCGCGCCGTTCGCAAGTAATCAGTGGGGTACGGCCGCGGGCCGTACCGCAGTAAGCACGAGTTAGGACGTACGCTATGGCGAAAGCTGCAACTCGCACGCGCAAGCGCGCAAACCGGACGGTGGTCGATGGCATCGCGCACATCAACGCCACCTTCAATAATACGGTGATCATGATCACGGACCGGCAGGGCAACGCGCTCTCCTGGGCGAGCTCCGGCGGAAGCGGTTTCCGCGGCTCGCGCAAGAGCACGCCTTTTGCCGCCCAGGTCGCAGCGGATCGCGCCGGGCAGGCCGCCAAGGACTACGGGTTGAAGAACCTGGAAGTCCGCGTGAAAGGCCCCGGCCCCGGCCGTGAGTCCGCCGTGCGCGCGCTGCACAACGCGGGCTACAAGATTACGAATATCGCTGACGTGACGCCGATTCCCCATAACGGGTGCCGGCCTCCCAAGAAACGTCGCGTCTGACGCAGGGAGACGAAAATGGCTAGATACATTGGTCCGAAATGTAAACTTTCCCGGCGCGAAGGGACCGACCTGTTTCTGAAGAGCGGTGTTCGTCCGCTGGAGAGCAAGTGCAAGCTGGATACCCCTCCGGGGCAGCACGGCCAGCGCCGCACCCGTATCTCCGACTACGGTTTGCAGCTGCGTGAAAAGCAGAAGCTCCGTCGGATCTACGGCGTGCTGGAACGCCAGTTCCGCAACTACTACAAGGCCGCCGCCCAGAACAAGGGCTCAACCGGCGAAGTCCTGTTGCAGCTGCTGGAAAGCCGTCTGGACAACGTAGTGTGGCGCATGGGTTTTGGTGCCACGCGCGCCGAGGCCCGCCAGCTGGTCGGTCATCGCGCGATCATGGTCAATGGTAAGACGGTGAATATCGCCTCCTACCAGGTCAAGCCGGGCGACGTCGTCGCGGTTCGCGAGAAGGCCCGGAACCAGTCCCGCATCCAGGCCGCCGCGGAGCTCGCTCAGCAGAGCGGCTACGTCGGTTGGGTGGAAGTGGACCCGAAGAAATTCGAAGGCGTGTTCAAGGCGTGCCCGGATCGGGGTGACCTGTCCGCGGACATCAACGAACACTTGGTCGTCGAGCTTTACTCCAAGTAAACGACGCCCATCGACGAGTAACGCAGAGAGGACGTGCCCATGCAGGGTCAGTTCAAAGATTTTCTCAAGCCGCGCGTGGTCGACATCCAGGCGCAGAACGACCGCCAGGCGAAGGTGGTTCTGGAACCGCTGGAGCGCGGTTTCGGCCACACTCTGGGTAATGCGCTGCGCCGTATCCTCCTGTCCTCCATGCCGGGCTATGCCGTGGTGGAGGTCGAAATCGAGGGTGTGCTCCACGAATACACCGCGGTTGAAGGCGTCCAGGAGGACGTGGTCGACATCCTGCTGAACCTGAAGCAGCTGGCAGTGCGCCTGCATGCCAAGGAAGAAGCGACGTTGACCCTGTCCAAGAAGGGTGCGGGCGTGGTCACGGCCGGCGACATCCAGGTCGGCCACGACGTGGAAATCAAGAATCCGGATCTGGTGATCGCGCATCTCAGCGATGCCGGCAACCTGAACATGACCATGAAGGTGGTCAAGGGCCGGGGTTATGAGGCCGCCATTGCCCGCGAGAGCGAGGAAGAGCGTCCCATCGGCCGGCTTCAGCTTGACGCCAGCTTCAGCCCCGTGCGCCGCGTGGCCTATAACGTCGAGAGTGCGCGCGTTGAACAGCGCACGGACCTTGACAAGCTGGTCATGGACATCGAGACCAACGGCGTCCTGGAGCCGGAAGAGGCGATTCGATTCGCGGCCGGCCTGTTGCAGGATCAGCTTTCGGTGTTTGTTGCCCTCGAGGGCGGAGAGCAGCCGATGGAGCCGGAGAAGAAGGAGCCGGAGATTGATCCGATCCTGTTGCGGCCCATCGACGACCTGGAGCTGACGGTGCGCTCGGCCAACTGCCTCAAGGCCGAAAGCATCCATTATGTCGGCGACCTGGTGCAGCGCACCGAGGTGGAACTGCTGAAGACGCCGAACCTGGGCAAGAAGTCGCTTAACGAGATTAAGGAAGTGCTCGCGTCCCACGGCCTGTCGCTTGGAATGCGGCTGGAAGACTGGCCGCCGGCCGGTCTGGGCGAGAGAGAGCAGGCCTCGGGCTAACCCCGGGGATTACCGGAATAACAGTCAAGGGTTAGAAGACCATGCGTCACCGTAAAGCCGGACGGCAGCTGAACCGCAACAGCAGTCATCGCAAGATGATGTTCAGGAACATGGCCGCGTCCCTGTTCGAGCACGAGGCAATCAAGACCACGTTGCCCAAAGCCAAGGAGCTGCGCCGCGTCGCGGAGCCTCTTATCACCTTGGCCAAGGAAGACAGCGTGGCCCATCGGCGTCAAGCGTTCGACAGGCTGCGGGACAAGGTTGCCGTGGGCAAGTTGTTCGGCGAGTTGGGCCCCCGCTATAAGGCCCGCCCCGGTGGGTATCTGCGGATTCTCAAGTGCGGATTCCGCCCCGGCGACAACGCTCCCATGGCCTACGTGGAGTTGGTTGACCGGCCGAACGGCGAGGAGCCCGAGAAGGCAGCTCCCAAGGCCAAGAAGAAGGCCGAGCCGAAGGCGGAAGCCCAGGCCGAAGCGGAATAACGAGGTTCGCCTCGCGAGAAGCCGGGACATTGTCCCGGCTTTTTTCGTTCCGGGCTCGGAAACGGTATGGCAGGAGGTGGTGGCATGTTTGCCTTGTTTACGGACTTCGGCGAGCGAGGACCCTACGTCGGCCAGATGAAAGCCGTGTTGGCGCACGGTGCGCCGTCGGCCCCAATTCTTGACATCCTGCACGACGCACCTCCTTGGGATCCGAGGCGCAGCGCTTGTCTGTTGAAGCACTTTACGGATTGCCTGCCCGACGGCACAGTCTGTCTCGCCGTCGTCGACCCGGGTGTAGGAACGGAGCGGCCGGGCCACGCCGTCCACGCCAACGGGAAATGGTATGTCGGTCCAGGTAATGGACTGTTCGAGGATCTTTTGCGCGGGGACCCCGGTGCAAGGCTATGGGAACTCCCAAAGCCCGACCCGGGCGCCTCCGTATCCTTTCACGGCCGGGACTACTTTGCCCCGGCCGCCCTGGCAGTCCATGCCGGCCACGTTCCGGGGCGGGAACTGCCCCGCAGCCAATGGCGGCTGGCGCAGGACTGGTCCGAAGCGCTTTGGGAGTTCGTTTATTTCGACCATTTTGGGAACGCCATGACGGGGGTTCCCGCCGGTGTGCTTGCCGGCGAAGCCGTCTTGGCTGTTGGCGGCTCGCAGGTGGGCCATGCCCGGACCTTCGCGGACCGGCCCATTGGCGAGCCCTTCTGGTACGTCAACTCCCAGGGGCTGGTTGAAGTTGCCGTCAACCAGGGCAGCGCGCAAGATAGCCTTGCGCTGCAGGTTGGCGACCCGGTGACTGTGAAAGCGGCCCAGAGTGAACGTTGAGGAGCGAGCCGAACCATGAAAATAAACGTCGATGTTGATGCCACTCCCGAAGAACTGCGGACCTTTTTCGGGTTGCCGGATTTGAAACCGCTGCAGGAGGAAGTGCTTCAGGCCGTGCGTCAGAAGATGATTCAGGGCGTGGAGGGATACGAGCCGCTGAACCTCCTGAAGCCTTTCATGGCACCGCAGATGCAGAACTTTGACGCGCTCCAGAAGTTCTTCTGGGACAGCTTAGCCCGACAGGGATTCGGCACGGACAAGAAGTCCGACGATTAGACGTCGAATCCAAACCGGGGCATCGCAAACGCAATGTTTTGCGGGGGGATGTCGGCGCGTTGATGGACATGAAGTTCCCCGGGTTTCGCCTTGTCGACGGGTGTTTCTGTCGGGCGATGCCGCCTGCCACCAGGTCTGATACAATAACCGCCGCTTTTCGTCGCTGCATCGCAGCACGTCGTGCCGGCCCGCATGGTGGAGGCGCGGCGGATCTGAGTTGCGCGAGCGGGCAGAAACCCGCCGCGGCCACGGAACTACCGGTAGTCAAACCTAGGAGATGATCCATGAAAGCACCTGTTCGGGTTGCGGTGACCGGCGCCGCAGGGCAGATCGGCTATAGCCTGCTATTCCGCATCGCCGCCGGCGACATGTTGGGCAAGGACCAGCCCGTCATCCTCCAGCTCCTCGAGATCACGCCAGCGTTGGAAGCCGTGCGTGGCGTGGTGATGGAGCTTGAGGATTGCGCATTCCCCCTGCTGGCCAGCGTCAGTGCCACGGACAAGGCCGAAGAGGCCTTCCGTGATGCCGATTACGCGCTGCTCGTGGGCGCGCGCCCGCGTGGCCCCGGCATGGAGCGCAAGGACCTGCTTGAGGCCAATGCGGCGATCTTCTCGGAGCAGGGCAAGGCGTTGAATTCGGCAGCGAGCCGCGACGTGAAAGTGCTGGTCGTGGGCAACCCCGCCAACACCAATGCGTTGATCGCGCAGCGCAATGCACCGGATCTGAACCCCGGGCAGTTCACCGCCATGACGCGGCTGGACCATAACCGGGCGCTGGCGCAGCTCGCCATCAAGACCGGGACCCACGTCACCGACATTACGAAGATGACCATCTGGGGCAATCACTCGTCCACGCAGTATCCCGACATCAGCCACACCTTGGTGAAGGGCGATGCGGCCAAGTCCCTGGTCGATCAAGACTGGATCAAGGACGACTTCATTCCCACCGTTCAGCAGCGTGGCGCGGCCATCATCAAGGCCCGCGGCCAGTCCTCGGCCGCGTCCGCGGCCAGCTCCGCCATCGACCACATGCGCACCTGGGCGCTGGGCAGCCCGGCGGACGACTGGGTCAGCATGGGTATTCCCTCTGATGGCAGCTACGGGATCGCCGAAGGCTTGATCTATTCCTTCCCCGTCACCTGTGCCGGTGGGAAATACGAGATTGTCCAAGGGCTGGAGGTTGACGAATTCAGCCGTGAGCGCATGAAGGCCACGGAGCAGGAACTGGCCGAAGAGCGGGATGCCGTGAAGCATTTGCTACCCTAGGCTCAATCGGCTCGTCGCAGCCGACCCGACGCCCCGGGGCCGCGTGCTTTCGACACGCATCCCCGGGGCGTCTTTGTTTATGGGGAGACCGTCTCCCTAGCGGGACGACGAGGCAAGAGACCGCCCCGTGCCGTCTCCCGCGTCGGTCGCTTCGGTGCTCGCATCGGGCTCGGATTGTCGGGCGGGTGCCAAGGTGCCAACCCCGACGGCCCAACTCAGCGCCGGCCGCCAGTATCCAATAGGCCCGCCAATCGTGATTCAGCTGGCGGAAGTCAGTCAGGCTGTAGACCAGTATCATGCCCAGGTTTGCGGCAACCAATGCGTAGATTTCCCGGGGCAGGCGACCGTCGCGGTATGCCCGCGCGGCCTGCCGGTAGAGCACGAAGCCCACTGCGCCGAACAGCCCAAACCCCACCAGGCCGAAGGTGAACAACGTCATCACGTAGGCGCTGTGCAGGTGATCCCAGGGTTCGCCGCCGGGGTGGCGCAAGGATGGATCCGAGGTCTGGCGGATCTCGTAGGTCACGCTGCCGGGGCCAAGCCCCAACAAAGGGTGTTGAGCCCACCGGCGGAGCCCGAACCGCCACATGTGCAAACGCCAAGTCACATTGTTCAGGGGGGCTTGATCGAGGCCGTCCCGAAGGACGGTGCCGATTTCGGTGGACGCCCTTTCGACCCGGGCTTGCAAACCGCTATGTTTAACCGCCACGGCGCCGGCTAGTGCCGCTACGGCAACAACGGCGATCAATACTGCGGCGGACAACTTGCCGCGCCGGCGGGCGATGCTCACGAGTCCCGGACCGAGGAGATAGGCCGCAACGATGGGGTACACAACGGCCACCGTGAGCAACGGGCCCCGGGAGTCGCTTGCGAAGAACCCCCACGACAAAAGCAAAATGGCCGCCGCACCGGCGCCGATGCTGATGACCCGAATCCACGTCGCTCGCGTTCGTGCCCATCCATAAATGCGCGGAAGCAGCGTCAATAACACCAGAACGACCAGCCCGGAATAGAACGCAAACGCGATCGCCTTGCCCATGTAGCCGCCGAAACGACCCACGACGCCGCTATCGATGAGAGCGCTCCCCAAGGCGAAAAGGGTGCCGCCCACCAGCCCCGCTGCGGAGAGCGCGGCCGCCCAGATCAGGCTCGATCGTCCGCGGCTCGCCGCCCAGGCGACCGGGGGCAGCCAGATGAATAGGGTCGCCCAGCGATAGCCTTGTTCCCACTGGGTGTGTGCTGTTTCCGGAAGCTGGATAACGGCAAGACCGGTGCGCAGTGCGATGTAGGCTACGGTCGCGAGGCATATCCAGGCGAGCGGCTGGCGGCGCGCCCAACGCCACGCGTCCGGGCTGAGAATGAACGCCAGCACCACTATGGCGAGCCCGAGGTTGCGGGGTGCCGGCGCCAGCCAGGTGAATGTCGCGCAAATGGCCAATCCGGCGATGGCGAATTTTCTGCGCGGCTGTTTCCCTCGCGAAGGGGCGGGAAATAGCGTTCCAGTAGGGCAAGTCGGCCCATGTTGATTGCTCCGGGGGTGTATTGAGTCGTCGCGCGCGTCTCTTTAGCCGGGGTCGTGGCCCCATGTTCAATCCAAGACGACGCGGGCGTCATGGCCGTGTCTTCGCGGTCTGGAATGGCCGAAACAATAATACCTTGCCGAAGGCAAGACAATCATGCCCACCGAACGGCTGCCGCGGCTCGCTTATGCGAGAGCGCAATAAGACCATGCGTTTTCATTCTTTTGGCGTCTTTGTGGCTCCGCGTAGACTGGCTCCACTTAACCGCCTTCTCGATTACCTGGGAAAGGGATGAACATGAAAGCCGAGAAGATTTCGCCCGTTCAGGATCTTGTCTCCGAGGTTCGCGATGTGGCCGCACGATTGGACGGGGCCACGGCCGAAGAGCGCGTGGCGTGGTCCTTGGAGCGGTTCCCCGGGCAGGTGGTCTTGTCTTCCAGTTTCGGTGCCCAGGCCGCCGTGAGCCTCCATATGGTGTCGGCGCAGAGGCCGGATATTCCCGTGGTGCTGATCGACACCGGCCACCTGTTCCCCGAGACCTATCGCTTCATCGACGAGATGGTCGATCGCCTGGATTTGAATCTCAAGGTCTACCGTTCCCCTATCAGCCCCGCGTGGCAGGAAGCGCGCTACGGTAAACTGTGGGAGCAGGGCATCGACGGCATCGAGCGGTACAATCGGATGAACAAGGTTGAACCCATGCAGCGCGCACTCCGGGAGCTGGGCGCGCGGGCATGGATCGCGGGGTTGCGCCGGCAGCAGTCCAGCAGCAGGGTGCAGCGCGCCGCGGTGGAATTGCAGAATGGCCTGGTTAAAGTCCACCCTCTGGTGGATTGGACGGACCGCGATGTTTACAGGTATCTTAGACGGTTCGATCTACCCTACCACCCGTTGTGGCACGACGGCTATGTCTCCATCGGCGACGTGCACACCACCCGTCCGCTGGGAGAGGGGATGTCCGCGGAAGATACCCGTTTCTTCGGCTTGAAGCGCGAGTGCGGCCTCCACGAATCATCCAACTAGGTGCGATCAGTCTCAGGGGCTCGTCTCTCTTCGTATTCAGGAGTTTCACTGCATGGTTGCAACGAATGTCCACTGGCACGGCGCGCAAGTCACCCGCGACGATCGGTCCCGTTTGAACGGCCACCCGGGCCTGGTGTTGTGGTTCACCGGGTTGTCCGGCTCAGGAAAATCGACGCTGGCCAACGCCTTGGATGCGCGGCTGTTTGGCCTGGGCCTGCACACCTATGTGCTCGACGGCGACAACGTGCGACACGGGCTATGCAAGGATCTGGGCTTCTCCGATCAGGATCGCGAGGAAAACATCCGCCGGATCGGCGAGGTGGCCAAGCTGTTTTACGATGCCGGTGTCGTCACCATGACGGCGTTCATCTCGCCCTTCCGCGCCGACCGCGAGCGCGTGCGCGAGCTGCTGCCGGCAGGCGATTTCATCGAGGTCTATTGCCGGTGCGATCTGGAAATTTGCGAGGAACGTGATCCGAAGGGCCTCTACAAGAAGGCGCGAGCGGGAGAGATTCGCGAATTCACAGGGATTTCGTCGCCCTACGAGGAGCCCGAAAACCCCGAGATTGTGGTGGATACCGGCCGGAAATCGCTGGATGACTGCGTTCAGCAGATCGTGGAGTACTTGGCCGACCGGAAAGAGATTGCGGTTCTCAAGGCGGTAGAGAGCGCGTAAAGGAATAATACGCCTTCGCGGCGATGAACGCCGCTCCTACAGTGGATTTCCCCGTAGGAGCGGCGTTCATCGCCGCGAACCCGCCCTAAGCCCCAGTTCCACGCGCCTTTGGCACACCGACTCCGAGAACATCCTTCAAAAACCGCCCGGTGTGCGACTCCGCCACCGCGGCGACTTCTTCCGGCGTCCCGGTTGCCACAATCTGGCCGCCGCCGTCGCCGCCTTCCGGGCCCAGATCGATGAGGTAATCGGCCGTCTTGATCACGTCCAGGTTGTGCTCGATCACCACCACCGTGTTTCCGTGATCCCGGAGTCGATGAAGGACGGTCAGCAGTTGTTCGATGTCGTGAAAATGCAGGCCCGTGGTCGGTTCGTCCAGGATATAGAGCGTGTTTCCGGTATCCCGTTTCGAAAGCTCCCGCGCCAGCTTTACCCGCTGGGCCTCGCCGCCGGAGAGGGTGGTCGCATTCTGGCCTAGCTTGATGTAGGAGAGCCCCACATCCATCAGGGTGTCCAGTTTGCGCTTCAGTACCGGCACCGGCGCGAAGAAATCCAACGCGTCTTCCACGGTCATCTCCAGCACTTCGCTGATGGTACGGCCCTTGTACCGAATCTCCAGCGTCTCGCGGTTGTAGCGCTTGCCCTTGCAGACGTCGCAGGGCACGTAGATGTCCGGGAGAAAATGCATCTCCACCTTGATTACGCCGTCGCCCTGGCAGGCTTCGCAGCGGCCGCCCTTGACGTTGAAGCTGAAGCGCCCCGGCTGATAGCCGCGGGCGCGGGCTTCGGGGGTGCCCGCGAACAGCTCGCGGATCGGCGTGAACAGGCCGGCGTAGGTGGCGGGGTTGGAGCGGGGTGTCCGGCCGATGGGGCTTTGGTCGATGTCGACCACCTTGTCGAACAAGTCCAGGTTGTCGATGGAATCCACCGCCGCCGGTGACTCGCTGGCGCCGTTGAGTTCCCGTGCGGCTTGTTTGTAGAGCGTATCGTTGATCAGCGTGGATTTGCCGGAGCCGGAAACGCCGGTGACGCAGACCATCAGTCCCGCGGGGATCGCGACGTCCATGCCGCGCAGGTTGTTTCCCCGGGCACCCCGGATCCAGGCCAGGCGGTTTGGATCCACTTCGAGCCGTTGGCTCGGCACCGCAATGGCCCGCTGGCCGGACAGGTAGTGGCCGGTGATGGAGTGTTCGTTGGAGACGATATCGCTATACGTGCCCTCGGCGACCACCCGGCCGCCGTGGATGCCGGGGCCGGGGCCCATGTCGACGATGTGATCCGCGGTACGAATGGCATCTTCGTCGTGCTCCACGACGATGACCGTGTTGCCCAGGTCCCGCAGCCGGGTCAAGGTCGCGAGCAGGCGCTCGTTGTCGCGCTGATGCAAGCCGATGGAGGGCTCGTCCAGCACGTACATGACGCCCACCAGGCCCGCGCCGATCTGGCTGGCGAGCCGGATCCGCTGGGCTTCGCCGCCGGAAAGGGTGTCGGCGCTGCGATCCAGGCTCAGGTATTCCAGGCCGACGTTGGCCAGGAAGCTCAGGCGATCATCGATCTCCTTGGTGATCTTGGCCGCGATCTCGCCCTTGGCCCCGCTCAGCTCCAGCCCGGAGAAGAACGCCAGGGCCTTGCCCACCGGCAGGCCCACGAGCTCCGGCAGGGCCCGGTCGGCGACGAATACGTTGCGCGCGGCCTCGTTGAGCCGGCTGCCGCCACAGTCGGGACAGGGCTGGGTGCTGAGGTAGCGCGCCAGTTCCTCGCGGACGATATTGGATTCGGTCTCCCGATACCGCCTTTCCATGTTGGGAATGACGCCTTCAAAGGGGTGTCGACTGACCCGGGTATCGCCTTTGCTGGTGAGATAACGGAACTCTATGGGGCTTTCCCCACTCCCATACAGTACGGCTTGGCGAACGGACTCCGGCAGATCCTCGAACGAGGTGTCCGGATCGAAGCGGTAATGCGCCGCCAAGGCCTGGATCATTTGGAAGTAGTAAGCGTTGCGCCGGTCCCATCCCCGGATCGCGCCGCCGGCCAGCGGCAGTGTCGGACTGCTGACCACGCGAAGGGGGTCGAAATACTGTTTTACCCCCAGGCCGTCGCAGGCGGGGCAGGCCCCCTTGGGGTTGTTGAACGAGAACAATCGCGGTTCCAGTTCCGGCAGCCCGTAGCCGCATTGAGGGCAGGCGAAACGGGAGGAGAACGTGAGTTCTTCACCTTCCGAGGGATCCAAGGGCGCCGCGCGGAGCAGGCCGTCGGAGAGGTTTAGCGCGGTCTCGATGGAGTCCGCGAGACGGGTCGCCAGGTCCGGGCGGACCTTGAAGCGGTCCACCACCACTTCGATGGTGTGCCTGCGTTTGCCGTCCAGGGTCGGGAGCCTGATCCAGCTCCACCACGGCGCCATCGATCCGGGCGCGCACGAAGCCCTGGGTCTGGAGTTCCTGAAGCACGCGCTGGTGCTCGCCCTTGCGGTCATCGATGACCGGCGCAAGCAGCATCATCCGAGTGCCTTCGGGCAGGGCCAGAATCTGGTCCACCATCTGGCTCACGGTCTGGGCGTTGAGCGTAACCCCGTGGTTCGGGCAGCGTGGCGTGCCGGCGCGAGCATACAGAAGGCGCAGGTAGTCGTAGATCTCGGTAACCGTGCCGACCGTGGACCGCGGGTTGTGAGACGTGGATTTCTGCTCGATGGAAATGGCCGGTGAAAGCCCTTCGATGTGGTCTACATCGGGCTTTTCCATCAACGACAGGAACTGACGGGCATAGGCCGACAGCGACTCCACGTAGCGACGCTGGCCCTCGGCATAAATGGTGTCGAAGGCCAGGGAGGATTTCCCCGAGCCCGACAGCCCGGTTATGACGATGAGTTTGTCGCGGGGGAGATCGAGATCGATGTTCTGAAGGTTGTGGGTGCGGGCACCCCGGATGCGGATCGTGTCCATGCCGTTTTTCAGCGAGCGTACGGCAGGGTACTATACGCCCGCCGTTCGACCGGAATCAAAAAGGGGTTTGAGTTTGAATAGGTCAACTTCCGCGAACGCCGATCGCATGTCCGCCGCCGAGAGTCGGGCGGCCTTCTCTCTGGCCGGGATCTTCTCGTTCCGAATGCTCGGCCTGTTCATGATCTATCCCGTGTTTGCGTTGTATGCCGATCATTTGCCCGGCCACAGCGATTTCACGGTGGGTCTGGCCCTGGGCGTCTATGGGTTTACTCAGGCGCTGCTGCAGATCCCGTTCGGATTCCTTTCCGATCGGGTGGGCCGCAAGCCGATCATTACCATGGGCCTGCTGATATTCGCGGTGGGGAGCGTGGTCGCCGCTCTCGCCACCAATATTTATGGCGTCATCATCGGCCGGTTGATCCAGGGCGGTGGCGCCGTGGGCTCCACCATCCTGGCGCTGGGCGCCGACCTGACCCGCGAAGAGCATCGCACCAAGGCCATGGCGATCATCGGCATGGTGATCGGGTTTTCGTTCGCGGTGGCCCTGGTGCTGGGGCCCATCTTCAATGCCTGGTTCGGGGTTTCCGGTATTTTCTGGCTGACCGCGGTGCTGGCGTTGCTGGGTATCGGGATTCTGCATGTGTTCGTCCCGCAGCCCGAGAAGACCAGTCTCCACCGGGATACCGAAGCCGTGCCGAACATGTTCAAGCGCGTGCTGACCAACCCCGAGCTGCTGCGTTTCGATTTCGGCATCTTCGCCATGCACGTGATTCTGATCGCGAGTTTCGTGGTGCTTCCGGTGCAGCTGGGGAATATGGGCACCGTGATCACACCCAAGAACGAGTGGATGTTCTATCTCCCGATCCTGCTCGTTTCCGTGTTTGCCATGGTGCCGCTGATCATCATCGCCGAGCGGGGCCGCATGAAACCGGTATTCCTCGGTGGCATCGTCGCCCTCGGGGTGTCGCAGCTCGCCCTGGCCGAGTGGCAGTCCAGCATCTGGCTGGTGGGCATCGCGCTGACGGTGTTCTTCACGGCGTTCAACCTGATGGAGGCCAGCCTGCCTTCATTGATCTCCAAGGTGGCCGCTCCCGAAAGCAAGGGCACGGCGATGGGGGTGTACTCAAGCTCCCAGTTCCTGGGCATCTTTGTCGGCGGCGCCGTTGGCGGCTGGATTCAGGGGCAATACGGGGCCTCCGGCGTCTTCGCCATGACCACCATCGTTGCCGCCCTCTGGTTCGTCTTCGCCTTTTCAATGCAACGGCCGCCGGCCTGGTCCACGCGCCTGCTGAACGTGGGTGCCCGGGACGCGGAAGCGGCCCGCGACCTGGAAGCCCGCCTCAAGCGAATTCCCGGCGTCGCCTCCGCCGTGGTCGAGCCCGACGAGGGCGTTGCCTATCTGAAGGTGGAAAAGAACCAGCTCGACGAGGCCGCCCTGAACGACTTGGCGGCTGCCGGTTAAGCGATTGGCATAATCCGTTCGCGGCGGTGAACGCCGCTCCTACAGCAGATTCCCCGTAGGAGCGGCGCTCGCCGCCGCGAATTCTTCTCGTTACCACCCACGCCCGAAACACCGCATTCAGGGATGTCCCAGCCACCCCGTCTTTTGGTAAGCTTGCGTATTCGCCACGGGGGCGGTGGCCCGGCGTGCGCTTGTACCGAAAGACGGAGGAATTGCCCATGGCTCGCGGAGTCAACAAAGTCATACTCATCGGCAATCTCGGGAAGGATCCCGATGTGCGCTACATGCCCAGCGGCAGTGCCGTCACCAATATCACCGTGGCCACGTCCGAACAATGGCGGGACAAGCAAAGCGGTGAACAGCAGGAGCGCACCGAGTGGCACAACGTCGTGTTCTTCAATCGCCTGGCTGAAATCGCCGGCGAGTATCTGCGCAAAGGCTCCAAGGTTTACATCGAGGGCAGCCTGCGCACCCGCAAATGGCAGGGCAAGGACGGTTCCGACCGCTACACCACCGAAGTGGTCGCCAACGAAATGCAGATGCTGGATTCCAAGGGTGGAGGCAGCGGATCCTATGATCGGCCACCGGCCCGGCAACAGTCAGCGTCCAACGAACCGGCTCCCCAGGCGGCGCCGTCGGATGACTTTGATGATGATATCCCCTTCTAGGGGAAAGCGGTTTTACTGTGGGCAGTGAGCCAAGTGGATGGCGTCAGGTGGTACTGATATGACCGACCCGAAAATGCCCGTTTTGCGCGAAGGCGCGGAACGGGCTGATTTTTATGCAGATGACGAAATTAGTTTGATCGACTTGGCGGTTGTCCTTGTCAGGCGCCGGTGGGTGATTTTCGGTGTTTTTGCCTTGTGCACCGCCGTAGGTGCTGTTGTGGCCTGGGTCAAACCCGCGCAGTACAAATATACCGCGGCGATCGCCATTGCTCAGGTGCCCAATGGGAGCGCTCTGCAACCAATCGAATCCCCGCAAGCCGTATTGGCGAGGGTGGATAACGTCTACGTTCCGAGTGCTCGCTCTGCTCTCGCTAAGCGCGCCGCCGGCAAGGATGCGGACTATCCGGTCTCCGCGAGTGTTCCGGAGGGGAGCAGTCTGATCTGGTTGGAGGCAAAGGGCAGCGAAGCGGACGGCGATGATTACAAGTCTCTCTACACCGACGTTGCCGACAGTATCCGCGCCAGCGAGCACGCTCAGGTTGAATCCTTTCGAAAGAATCTGCAGGCAAAGCGACAAGCGGACCTCGATCAACTGGAACAGCTGAAGAGCGATTCGGCCCAGTTGCGCAAGCGTGAACAGGCCATCGAAGACGCCGTGTCCAGTACAAACAAGCAGATCGATGAGTTGCAACGCCAAGTCGCCGATACGCGGCGCGAACTTCGCAAGGCGAATTCCGCAAATGGTTCCTCGGAATCCGTCAATGTGTTGAACGGGAACCTCATGGAGCTGTTGTCCCGGTTGGATGATGCCCGGTCTACGGCGCAAGTCCGCCTGCCCGCGGAGCAGACGCAAATCGCCAATCGATTGAGCGACAATCTTCAAAGCCAAGTGCAGCTCAGGAGCCAGATCGCCGACTTGGAAGGGCGCCTGGACGGAATCGTCGAGACAAAGGCGGTCGCCGCTCCGGCGCGTTCACTGAAGCCGGTGGGCGTATCTGCTGCTTTGATCGTGGCGTTGAGCGTGATCCTCGGTCTCGTGGTCGGTGTGCTGGCGGCGTTCTCCGTGGAGTTTGGCGATTCCGTGCGGGCGAGGCTGAATCAACCTCGTCGTTGAATAAGTCGAAACGAATAGGGCTGGTAATCGCGCAGTCCACTGCTGGTCGCGGGGCGCGAAAGCGATCCTGCAATCCTGTGCGGCGTCAGTGAGACGGCTGGCGCGAATAAGAGACTTGAATAGTGTGGGTTAGGGTGGGGGATTCGGTGAGCAACGAACTCAAGCAAGGGCGAGAGATCGGTCAGTACCAAGGGGCGCATGCCGACATGCTCCCGCTGGCGGAAGACGAAATCAGCCTTGTGGACCTCTGGCTTGTGCTTGTAACACGCCGTTGGATCGTATTCGGGATTGCGGCGCTGGTTGCCATCGGTGCCTTGGTTCTATGCGCTGGCTGATGACGCCAACGTATCGTTTCACCACCGCCATAGAAGTCGGTTCGTATGCATATAGCGTTGACTCGGGCCCTGCGCGTGAATTCATCGAAAAGCCGGCCGTGGTGAAGCAGAAACTCGAGGACGGCTACATTCCCCTCGGCCGGGCTGAACTGACCACATAGCGAGCACACTGCGCCCGAAGTCAGCGTCAAGGCGCCTGAAAACAGTCCGTTCCTTATTCTCAGTTCGAAAGCGCCCCGGAAGTCTAAGAAGGAAGTCGAGGATCTTCATCGGAACATATTGAATATGGTGATCAAGGATGAGGCGCCTTCGGTCAAGAATCTGAAGGACAATGCCGCGCTTGATCTCGCCAAGGCCCGGACTGAACTGAACTATCTCCAGAACCCGGATGTCCGAGCGGCAACTCTGGGTCCGCTGGAGGATGCGGTGCGCACGGCGAGACAGAAGCTGGCCTCGTTGAAGGATGAGCATCGCGTGAAGCGTGCCGAGGCCCAGTCCCGTATCGACAGCCTTGAAGCCAAGCTTGCGGGCCTCCATGAACAACAGGATCTGACCAGTAAAGACATCAAGCGTCTCCAGGTGCGCGAGGAGCTCGTGGCCGGCGAACTGGAAGAGCGACAGTCCACGCTGGATGGCTTGAAGGATAGCCGCGCGCGCGTACTGTCCGCGTCAGGAAGCTCCACGGACGCCATGGCGCTGATGGTGGTCACCGCCCAGATCGACAGGGCCCAGCAGGCATTGGCGGATCTCCGCCAGCGCAAGGCTGTGGAGATTCCGGCCGAGGCGGCGAAACTCAACGCGCGGATCAAGGATCAACAGCGTCAGGAGAAACTGGTCAAGACCGACATCATGAACGCCAAGGACAAACTGACCAAGATGGATGCGGACTACAAGCGCGCGGTGAGTGATGCCAAGGCTTCGGTGCAGGCCTCCGAGCAGACGCTGGCGAAGAAAAAGGCGGACTTGAACAGGGAGAAGGATGCCCGGGAACGGGCCGTCAAACGGGCGCAAACGGCATCGGAAGAGATTCAGCCGACCAGGGCACGGTTCGTGGCCTCGGTCTCGCCCAAGCCCACGGGCGTCGGCCGATCGGTTATTATCGCGCTGGGCCTGATTCTCGGTTTGATACTGGGCGTGTTGGCGGCTTTTGTTGCGGAGTTTCTTTCACACGCTCGGCAGGTTGGAGCCGGGCAAGTTTCGCCACAGTAGGAGGCGGTTGTGGAAAAGACGGATCTCTCGGGCGTGCGCATTGGGGTTGTTGGGTTGGGCTACGTGGGCTTGCCGCTGGCCTGTGAATTCGGCAAACAGTTCCCGGTGGTCGGGTTCGACATCAATGAGCGCCGCATCAAGGAGCTTGCATCCGGTTACGACCGGACACGAGAGGTGACAGCGGACGAACTGGCGGCCGCGGACAAGCTTTCCTTTTCGTCGGATCTCGGGGGGCTGAACGACTGCAACGTTTATGTGGTTACGGTTCCAACCCCGGTCAACGATCACAAACAACCCGATTTGACGCCGCTAATTCGCGCCAGCGAAACCGTTGGGCGAACCATCGGCAAGGGTGACGTGGTCATCTATGAGTCGACGGTCTATCCCGGGGCCACGGAAGAAGAGTGCATTCCGGTCATCGAACGTGTCTCCGGATTGGTATTCAACCAGGATTTCTATGCGGGCTACAGCCCGGAGCGCATCAATCCGGGTGACAAGGAACACCGCGTCACCAGCATCAAGAAGGTGACTTCAGGGTCCACGCCGGCGATCGCGGACTTCGTCGATAGCTTGTACGCATCGGTGATTACGGCGGGCACCCACAAGGCGAGCAGCATCCGGGTCGCCGAGGCGGCAAAGGTCATCGAGAATACACAAAGAGACGTCAATATCGCCTTGATCAACGAGTTGGCGTTGCTTTTCAACCGCCTGGGCATCGATACCGACGAAGTGTTGCAGGCGGCCGGCACGAAGTGGAATTTCCTCCCCTTCAAACCGGGCCTGGTCGGCGGGCACTGCATCGGCGTCGACCCCTACTACCTGACCTACAAAGCGCAGGAAGTGGGGCACCATCCCGAGATGATTCTCGCCGGGCGCCGCGTGAATGACGGGATGGGGGGCTACGTGGCCACGGAAACCGTCAAGGTGATGATCCGGCACAAGCTCCCGGTGGTGGACTCGAAGGTGCTGGTCATGGGGCTGACCTTCAAGGAAAACTGCCCGGACCTGCGCAATACCCGGGTGGTCGATATCGTCGCCGAGATGCGAAGCCTACAATGCCCGGGTCGACGTCTTCGATCCGTGGATCGATCCCGAAGAAGCCAAGCATGAATACGGGATCGATCCCATTCCGGCCCCGGAGGCCGGAGCCTACGACGCCGTCATCCTGGCGGTCGGCCACGATGAATTCCGTGAGATGGGCGCGGAGAAGATCCGGGCCCTCTGCGCCGAAGGCGGTGTCATCTACGACGTCAAGCATGTCTTGCCGAGGGAAGCGGTAGACGGCCGTCTTTAAACGGCCGGCAACGTCCAGCATGGCAACCAGGAAAGGGAAGACTCAATGAAAGTATTGGTTACCGGCGCGGCCGGTTTCATCGGTTCCGCGGTTTCGAAATATCTGCTGGATCGTGGGGACGAGGTGGTCGGCCTCGATAACCTGAACGATTACTACGACGTCACGCTTAAGGAAGCTCGACTGGCCAGGCTCGATGGCTACGAAGCCTTCCGGTTCGTGAAAATGGATCTGGCGGATCGCCGGGGCATGGAGGCCGTTTTCCGCCATGAGCGGTTTGACCGCGTTGTCCATCTGGCGGCCCAGGCCGGCGTGCGGTACTCCATTGAGAACCCCCACGCCTATGTCGACAGCAATCTCGTCGGTTTCATCAACATCCTCGAAGGCTGCCGTCACAACGAGATCGAGCATCTGGTTTATGCCTCCAGTAGTTCGGTCTATGGCGCCAACAAGACCATGCCCTTTTCGGTCCACGACAACGTGGATCATCCCTTGAGCCTGTATGCCGCCTCCAAGAAGGCGAATGAGCTGATGGCTCACACGTACTCGTCGCTATACGGCCTGCCCACAACCGGCCTGCGGTTTTTCACCGTGTACGGCCCCTGGGGGCGCCCGGACATGGCGCTGTTTCTGTTCACCAAGAAGATCCTCGCCGGGGAGCCGATCGACGTCTTCAACTACGGCCACCACCGGCGCGATTTCACCTATGTCGACGATATCGTCGAGGGTGTGGTGCGGGTTCTGGATCGTCCGGCCCCGGCGAACGAACAGTGGACCGGCGAGGCCCCGGACCCCGGCACCAGCTTTGCCCCCTACCGGATCTACAACATCGGCAACAACCAGCCGGTGGAGTTGATGCGGTATATCGAGGTGATCGAGGAAGCGCTTGGGCGCAAGGCCGAGAAGAACCTGCTCCCGCTTCAGCCCGGCGACGTGCCGGATACCTACGCCGATGTGGACGACTTGGTCAATGATGTGGATTATCGGCCCAATACCCCCATCGACGTAGGGGTCAAGCGATTCGTCGAATGGTACCGCGACTACTACAAGGTCTGACCAACCTGTAGGAGCGGTCGTGCCGACCGCGAACGGTTTAGGGTTGTGAGCTCCAAATGAACACCCATGACGCGAATTGAAACCCGTAGGAGCGGCGCTCCCCGCCGCGAACCGCTCAAGACCGGATGCCGTGGTCGCCAATGAACCCGAACACTGGGCAGTGCGCGAAAGTGCCGGCCCTTCGCGGTCGACACGACCGCTCCTACATCCGATTGTCTCGCCCGTAGGAGCGGCGCTCGTCGCCGCGAATCCTTGCTTCAATTGACCAACAACGGATCACTATGAAAGTAACCATCTTCGGAAGCGGCTACGTTGGACTCGTTACCGGCACTTGCCTCGCGGAAACGGGCAACGATGTGCTCTGTGTCGATGTCGATGCGGCCAAGGTGGCGCGCCTGAACTCCGGCGAGGTGCCGATTTACGAACCGGGCCTGGAGGATCTGATTGCGTACAACCGGGCGGAAGGGCGCCTGCGTTTCACCACGGACATGGAAGAAGGCGTCGCTCACGGCCTGTTCCAGTTCATCGCCGTGGGTACGCCGCCGGACGAAGATGGTTCCGCCGATCTGAGTCACGTTCTGACGGTGGCCCGCTCCATCGGCGCGCATCTGGACGACTACAAGGTGGTGGTGACCAAGTCCACCGTCCCTGTCGGCACTTCCGACAAGGTGCGTGCCGCCGTCAGCGAAACCTTGACCAAGCGCGGCGGTCAGGTCGACTTCGACGTGGTCTCCAACCCTGAATTCCTGAAGGAAGGCGCCGCGGTCAACGACTTCATGAAGCCCGATCGCATCATCGTGGGCAGCGAGAGCCCCCGGGCGACGGAGCACATGCGCCGCTTGTACGCCCCTTTCAACCGCAATCACGACAAACTGCTGGTCATGGACGTTCGTTCCGCGGAGCTGACCAAATATGCCGCCAACGCCATGCTGGCCACCAAGATCAGCTTCATGAACGAGATCGCCGGCCTGGCGGAGCGCCTGGGGGCAGATATCGAGAACGTGCGCCGCGGCATCGGCTCCGACCCGCGCATCGGCTACCACTTTATCTACCCGGGCTGCGGCTACGGGGGCTCGTGCTTCCCCAAGGACGTCAAGGCGTTGGCCCGCACGGCTTGGGCCAGCGACTATCAACCCTTGATTCTTGACGCCGTGGAAGCGGTCAACACCCGGCAGAAGAGCGTGTTGTTCGAGCGCATCAACCAGCACTTTGACGGCCGCCTTAAGGGCCGGACCGTCGGGTCTGTGGGGGCTCGCGTTCAAACCCAATACCGATGACATGCGAGAAGCCCCAAGCCGCGTGCTCATGGAGGCGCTGTGGGATGCCGGAGCGCGTGTTCAGGCATACGATCCGGAGGCCATGGACGAGACCCGGCGCATCTACGGCGAGCGCCAGGATCTGGTGCTCGCGGACACCCCTTACGACGTGCTGGATGGCGCCGACACCTTGGCGATCTGCACCGAATGGCAGGTCTTCCGCAGCCCCGATTTTGCCCGCCTGCGGCAAACGCTGCGAGAACCCGTGATATTCGACGGCCGCAATCTGTTCGATCCGGCCGCCATGGCGTCGGAAGGCTTCACCTATTACGCCATCGGGCGGGGCGCAAGCGTCCAAAAACCCAGCTAACCTTAAAAAGACAAGGAAACCGAACCAGGCCAGACCCATGCAAAGCAAACCACCCCGTAGGAGCGGCGCTCCCCGCCGCGAACCCCCGGTCGACACCGCCGCCGTCGTCCGCATCCTGCGCGATGCAATTCCCATTTGCAGGCAATCTACGTCTTCGGTTCCCATGCTACGGGGCAGATCCACTCCGAGAGCGACCTGGATTTGGCTGTTCTCGCTTCCACCCCGATGGCGGATGTGGAGCGCTATGATTTGGCCCAATCCCTGGCGTCGAACGTGGGTTGCGATGTCGACCTCATAGACTTGCGCGCCGCGACCACCGTTCTGCGCATTCAGGTCATAGCGCACGGTCAGTGCCTTTACCGGGCAGACGCCGCCGCAGCAGAAGCGTTCGAAGACTTCGTGTTCAGCGACTATGCGCGGCTCAATGAAGAGCGCGCCGGCATCCTCGAAGAAATCGCCCGGCGAGGCGCGGTCCATGGCGGATGACGTCGTCCTCAATAAAGTGGCCAGCATCGAACGATGCCTAAGCCGGGTTACCGAGGATTATGCCGGCCACGAGTCGGAGTTGGAGACCAACTTTACCCGCCAGGATGCGATCGTGCTCAACACACTGCGAGCGTGTGAAACGGCCATTGATCTGGCGATGCACGTTGTCAAAGTGCGAGGCCTCGGCGTGCCTCAGTCCAGTCGGCACGCATTCGAACTCCTCGAAGAGGCCGGTTTGATCTCGGAGGACATCAGGGAGCGCATGAAGCGAATGGTAGGTTTCCGCAACGTGGCTATTCACAACTATACGAAGCTCAGCGTCCCGATCCTGCGCTCGATCATCGATCAACGCCTCCCGGATTTCCGCGCGTTCACCGAAGCAATGCTTCGCGCGACGCCACAAAGCCACCCGTAGGAGCGGTCGTCTCGACCGCGAACAACCGCAGCGCGCCGGATACCACACCATGAGCAAGGCAATCGAACCCACCTCCAAGAAACCAATCGCCGCCTCGGGTTGCGATCCGACAGCCACCTCCGCGTGGAAGGCCTTGCAAAAGCATGCCGAGGCCTTGGCGGATGTTCACATCAAGGATCTCTTCGCGAAGGACCCGCAACGTTTCGACCGTTATAGCCTTGATTTCGACGGCATGTTGTTCGACTACTCGAAAAATCTGGTCACGGAGGAGACGCTGTTGCTTCTACGGGGCCTGGCTCGGGAGATGGATCTTGACGAGTGGATCGAACGGCTTTTCTCCGGGGAATTGGTCAACAACACGGAGCAGCGTCCGGCCTTGCACACGGCGTTGCGCAATCGGTCCGACACGCCCGTGTTTGCAGAAGGTCAGGACGTCATGCCTCAAGTGCGCGAGCAACTGGCGCGCATGCGGGCATTCGTCGAACGTCTCCATCGAGGCGACTACCGCGGATATACCGGCCGAGTCATCACCGATGTGGTGAATATCGGCGTCGGCGGTTCCGACCTTGGCGCCGTCATGGCCACCGAAGCGCTGGCGCCCTACAAGTCCAATGCCATCCGCCTGCACTTCGTCTCCAGCATCGACGGCGTGCACGTGACGGACGTGCTGGAGCGGGTCAACCCGAAGACCACACTCTTCATCGTCTCCTCCAAGTCCTTCACAACCTTGGACACCATGACCAACGCCGCCACCGCGCGGCAATGGTTCCTAAGGCAAATGGACGACCCAGCGGCCATCGCGGTCCATTTCCTGGGCGTCTCCGCCAATCCCGGCGCCATGACCAAGTGGGGCATTTGCCCGACGAATCAGTTCCTCATCTGGGATTGGGTCGGCGGCCGCTACTCCCTGCCGTCGGCGACGGGCCTGCCCATCGCGATTGCCATTGGTATGGACCACTTCGACGCGATGCTCGAAGGCATGCACGCCATGGACCAGCACTTCCGCGGGGCGCCCTTCGATGAGAACCTCCCGGCCACGCTGGCCCTTCTGGGGATCTGGAACAGCAACTTCCTCGGCGCCGAGGGCCACGTCGTACTTCCGTACGACCACCGGCTGCACCGTTTTCCCGCCTATCTCCAACAGTTGGAGATGGAGAGCAACGGCAAATCCGTGACCCGCGACGGCGCCCCCGTTTCCTATCAAACCGGAAGCGTGGTCTGGGGCGAAGTCGGCTCCAATGCCCAGCACTCGTTCTACCAACTCCTGCATCAGGGCACCCGCCGGATCACGGCGGATTTCCTGGTCCCCGTGCTGGGCTCGTCCGAATTCCCCGGCCACCACGATCTCGCCTTGGCCAACTGCTTCGCCCAGGCCCAGGCCCTGATGACCGGCCAGGACGCCGACCAGGCCCGTGCCGAGATGGAACGAGGCGGCCTGGACCCGGATGCCATAGAGCGCGCCTTGCCGCACAAGATCCATCCGGGCAACCGGTCGACCAACATGATCCTGTTTGACCGTTTGAACCCCTACAGCCTGGGGCAACTGATCGCCCTCTATGAGCACAAGGTCTTCGTCCAGAGCGTCATCTGGAACATCAACCCCTTCGACCAGTGGGGCGTGGAACTGGGCAAGAAACTCGCCAAAGCGCTGCTGCCCGCCGTCAGCGACCCGGGCAAGCTCCCCGACAGCACCGATTCGTCCACCCGCGGCCTCCTCACCCGAGTGGACCAGATCAGGAATTCAGGCCGGTGAGGCGCGCGCCGCACACCCCCCCCACCCAATGTAGGGCGGGTTAGCACAGCGTAACCCGCCACCCCGGCGAAGCCGCAAAACCTGTCCCCCCCATCCCCAACCCGCTGAAATCCCCGCGCCAAACCACGTATACTTGGTCAGAACCGAGGTAGAGAATCCTCCAACGCCATGCGGGTCACCGAATTACAAAAGGAAGCCATCCGGCAAATCGTCGCGGCCGAAGCCGGGGAACGCGCTGAAATCCGCGTCTTTGGCTCGCGAGCACGCGATGACGCAAAAGGCGGCGATCTGGATCTGCTGGTGAAACTCCCAGAGCCGGTGGATTCGCCGGCATTGCTTTCGGCGAGGCTCTCCGCCCGCATCAGCCGGCTCATGTACGGCCGGAAAGTCGATGTCCTGGTGGAAGCTCCGAATCTGAAAAGACTGCCGATTCACGCGGTAGCGGAACGCGAGGGCGTTGCGCTGTGATCCTGAACGGCAACGACCGCCAACGCCTGCAGTTCCTGGCCCGAGTGATCCCCAGGGAGTGCAACCATCTGGAAACGACCGACGCGCGCCTTTTTGCCGCGCCATTCACCGCGGATCGCGCCAATGTGCTGGACGATGATCCGGACTTGGCGGAGCGTGTCGAAGCCTTCGTCAGTCGCTTTGGAAGACTGCAGGATACGCTGGGGGACAAGCTGCTGCCCTTGTTCCTCAAGGCCGCCGGCGAGCAAGTAGGTGTTGCAATCGACAATCTCGACCGGGCCGAACGGCTAGGTCTGCTGCCCTCGGTCGACGATTGGATGACGATGCGCAGGCTTCGCAACCAAATGGTCCACGAGTACATCGAAGATCCTCAAGTGCTCGCCGATGCCCTGCAAACCGGCCACTCCTTCGTCCCCACACTCCGTGCCGTGGCCGACGGTCTCCTGCGGGAGATAAAGCGCCATGGTTGGATAGACTGACCCAATAGTTGCGATTTCCGGCGCCGCAACCGTCAGCTTCAAACGCCCACCCAAATTTCCAATGTAGGGCGGGTTAGCACAGCGTAACCCGCCACCCCGGCGAAGCCACATCGAATCCGTCCCAAAACCACTTGTCCAAGTAGGAGCGGCGCTCCCCGCCGCGAACAGCACATCACACCTCCCCTTCTGTATTTTCGTAGGAGCGGTCGTGCCGACCGCGAATGTATTTTAGTTTCGAAACGCAGATCAATGCGGATCAGCGCAAATTAGCAGTGGAACCCTGGTGTAGGAGCGGCGCTCCCCGCCGCGAATCGCCCGCAACCAGTCAGGTTCACCAACGCCCTTAAGCGGTCGTCCGAACCAACACAACCAAACATCCCAGACCACCCCGGCAATCTGAGGCGACACAGTGCTATCATTAGATGTGAAAGGAGTACGACATGAGCGAACTGCACCGAATTACAGTAAACCCAGAGCAATGCGGCGGTCGTCCCTGCATCCGTGGCCTCAGGATTAGGGTCAGGGACATCTTGGACTTGCTGGCAGCCGGCGCCTCTCGCGAGGAGATACTGGAGGATTTTCCATATCTCGAGACTGAAGACATTACCGCAGCGCTCGAATTCGCAGCATCCCAGTCTGATCACCCTATCCTACATGTTGCGTGATGCGCTTCCTCGTGGATGCCCAACTGCCTCCAGCGCTCGCAAGATGGCTGGAGTCCAGAGGACACAAGGCAGAGCATGTTGCAGACATCGGCTTGGCATCCGCATCAGGACCGCGAAATATGGGCGAGGGCGAGTGCTAACGAGGCTGTGATTGTCTCCAAGGACGAGGATTTCGCCATCCTTAGCAACACGAACGCGAGTCAGTCGCCGGCCGTTGTTTGGCTTCGCGTCGGCAACACTCGGCGTGCCGAGCTGCTCCGCTGGTTTGAGGAGCTCTTGCCAGAGGTCATCGCCGCCCTGGAACGGGGCGAGCGGCTCATCGAAGTGGCATAAACGCTAACGCCCGTAACTCACAATACGTGGTATCGCCCGCACGACCTCAGATGTAGGGCGGGTTAGCGCAGCGTAACCCGCCAATCCGGCAAAGCCGCACAACCCTTACCCCGACCCCTGCGATCAACCCCTGAACCATCCGCAAACCACCTATCCCCGTAGGAGCGGCGCTCCCCGCCGCGAATCCCCCACAAGTGGCCACTACTCCCGTAGGATCAGTCGTGCCGACAGCGAAATCTTGATCCTTCCGCCGCCAATGAGCGTTGAAACGAAATCACGCAGTGGAGAGACCCTGTCGCCTCCCCCGAAATGGCCCCTGACATCCCCCTCGCCCCTGGCGGGAGAGGGGCTAGGGGAGAGGGGGAGTTCCGGACAACCAAGGCCCAATCGACATAGCGGTCGCCTTGGATGACAATGGTGCGTTGCACCGGTCGAGTCAACGTGCAAAGTGAGTCCGTAACCATGGTTGATCCGGATATCCGTTGGAAACAACGCTTGGCGAATTACCGAAAGGCCGCCTCCCAGCTTAGTAGCGCAGTGGATTTGGCGCAAACGCGGGAGTTGTCCGAACTTGAGCGCCAGGGGCTTATACAGGCCTTTGAGTTCACTCAAGAATTGGCCTGGAATGTGATGAAGGATTATTTTCTCTACCAAGGCAACCCCGCAATCACAGGCTCAAGAGATGCTATCCGCGAAGCGTTCCAAAAAGGGCTGATTGAAGACGGCGAAGGATGGATGGAAATGATCCGAAGCCGTAATCAAACGGCCCACGCTTATAATGAAAAAGTTGCGGCGGAGATCGCCAAGCGCGTCGTAGACCGCTATCGTGCCTTGTTCCGGCAGTTCCTGCACCGCATGGAAGAGTTGGAGGTCCGGTCGTGAGCGATGCCGCCGATCTCCCGTATGGGTTGCCGCAGTACGTCATTGAGCGGCTGAGTACGCTCTTTCGTGCTTGGCCCCGGATTGAGCGCGTCGTTCTGTATGGCTCCCGAGCCAAAGGCAATTACCGGAAGGGGTCGGACATAGACCTGTGCGTGGAAGGCGACACACTCGGGATGACCGATCTTCTCAAACTGGACGCCGAAATTGACGACTTGCTGCTGCCCTGGAAGGTCGACCTATCCCTGCGGCACCATATCGATAACCCGGATCTCCTGGCTCATCTCGATCGCGTCGGCATCCCGATCTACCAATCCGAATAGCGCCCATACCGCCCGCGCCACCACCAATGTAGGGCGGGTTAGCGCAGCGTAACCCGCCAACCCGGCGAAGCCGCATAACCCTTACCCCGGTCCCCGCAATCAACCGCTGAAACCCTCCCAAAACCACCTATCCCAGCAGGAGCGGCGCTCCCCGCCGCGAACAACCACCCAGCCCCCCACCATCGCCTGATTCCGTAGGAGCGGTCGTGCCGACCGCGAACCCCGGTTCCTGCGTTGCATGCCCGAAATCGAGAGAACCACGCAACCACGTAGGGCGCAATAACCAACGGGCATTGCGCCGCACCCCCCTGGCCATAGACCCAATGGTTTACCCCAAGCACGCCGTCTCCGGCATGACACCCCCAATCCCACCATGTACAATCCGACCGTCGCTCCACAACCCAACGCTAGGCCCATTCTGGGCCGCGGAGTCACTATGAAACGCAAGGTGGACAAGGTCGTCTTCCCCGTCGCCGGTCTCGGGACGAGATTCCTGCCGGCAACCAAGGCAAGCCCCAAGGAAATGCTTCCCGTGGTGGACAAGCCGCTGATTCAATACGCGGTCGAGGAGGCTGTCGCCGCCGGCGCAGATACGCTCATCTTCATTACTGGTCGAAACAAACGCGCCATCGAAGATCACTTCGATAAGGCCTACGAGCTCGAAACGGAACTCGAGTCCAAAGGCAAGACAGAACTCCTCAAGATCGTTCGCCAAGTGGTACCCGGATTCAGTCCGATGCATCTTCATTCGCCAAGCCGAGGCGCTGGGCCTTGGTCACGCCGTGTTCTGCGCCAAGCCCGTGATCAATGACAACGAACCCTTCGGCATCATACTCGCCGACGATCTGATCGACAACGACGGCCCCAACGCCATGCAGCAGATGGTGGAGGCCTACAAGGCTTATTGCTGCTCCGTCCTGGGTGTGGAGCGGGTGCCTCAGGAAGACACCGGTAAATACGGCATCGTGAGCGCCACAGAGTTTGCCGAACGGCTAAGCAACGTCCAGGCCATCGTCGAGAAGCCCAAACCCGCCGAAGCACCGTCCAATCTGGCGGTGGTGGGGCGATATATCCTCACGCCGCGTATTTTCGAACTGCTGGAAGTCACCGAGCGGGGCGCCGGTAACGAAATCCAGCTCACCGACGCCATAGCGGCCCTTTTGAAGGAAGAGCGGGTGCTCGCCTACGAGTTCGAAGGTATGCGGTACGACTGCGGGAGCAAACTGGGCTATTTGATGGCAACGGTGGAATACGGCCTGAAGCACCCGGAACTCGGTCCGGCGTTCGGAGAATACTTGGCAACAGCCTATGATAACCGCAATGAGCCTGCCCAAAAGAACAAGGCGAATTAATACAACCAGAAATCGGAGTTCTTAAGTCTTGAG
>CAVQFO010000022.1:0-199955 GCA_963711725.1 uncultured Gammaproteobacteria bacterium
GTATCGCGCTCGAGTACATACAGGGTCTTCCGGCTATGGGACTTTGATTATGGCGATATGCTGGCGGACGGAGTGGGGATCAGCGTCGCCTTGGCCGTGACTCATACGGTGTTGGGCCGCACGTTGGAATGGATCGACCGATTGATCTCCGGGCGCGGAAGTTGACTATTTTTTCATCGCGGCTCATGCCCCGAGTTGCGGAGGTTGCCGAATCGTGGGCAGGGTCGGACGCAATCGCTTATGCCGCCAATCGACGGGGACGGAAACATGACCAGTGATATGTTCCGGCATCGCTACCGGTTGTCGGCGTTGACCGCCGAGTTCGCCAGCGGCCGTGTCGAGCAGGTCTACCGTGCCCGGGTTGCGCCGGCCACCGCCCGCTACGCGCGTCTGGCTGTCATAACCGCGGCGTTGTTTTTCCTGGCCTTCGGCGTGACGGACTACGTCTCTCTCGGCCTGGGGCGCAGCTTTTACTTTCTCCTTGCCTTGCGCGGTCTGGTTCTCGTGACCGGTCTGGTGGTGGTGATCCGGCTGAAGGCGTCCCCGCTCAGTGTGATGACCGGCCGGGCGGTCACCCTCGTGGAAACAGTGGGGTTCGCCGTTTTCTTCGCCATTGCTCTGCTGCGTCCGGCGGAGCTGCCCATTCACGGCATGAGCATGACCGTCATGGTGATTGCGGTCTATCTGTTCCTGCCCAACCGTGTGGTTTTGGCTGCGGCGACGGGTGTGGCGGCGAGCATCGGCTTCCTCCTGGTAGCGGTGGAATACCTTCCACCGGACATCCCCTCCCTTGTGGTGATCGCCAGCATGCTGCTGTTGATCAATTGTTTCGGCCTGATGGCCGCGTATCGGCTCAGCGTCGTCCGTCGGGAGGAATATGCCTTGTTGGCCGGAGCGGAAGCCGCGAACCGACGGTTGAGCCACGAAGTGGCCGAGCGTCGGCGGCTGCAGGATGAATTGCAGCGCCTGGCCACCACCGACGGGCTCACCGGCCTGTGGACGCGGCGGCACTATCTTTCCCTGTCGGAGCGGGAGCGCAAACGGGCTCAGCGGACGGGGAAACCCGTAGCGATCCTGCTGTTGGATGTGGATCACTTCAAACGGGTAAACGATACCCATGGCCACGCCGCCGGCGATCTCGCCCTCAAGCGTTTGGCGGGCACTTCGCTTGCGGTTCTGCGGGAGACTGACATCGTGGGCCGTTTCGGCGGCGAGGAATTCGCCATCACGCTGCCGGAGACCGGCGCAGACCTGGCCGGCGAGATCGCCGAACGGCTGCGCCGCGACTTGGAGGGCATGGAGATCCCCAGTTCTCGCGGTGGTGTGCGGCTGACGGTGAGTATCGGCGCAGCCCTTTACCGGGGTGGCTCGGAGACCATGGAACAAATCCTGTCCCGGGCGGATCACGCGCTCTACGCCGCAAAGCGCATGGGCCGCAACCGGGTCGTGTTCGACGCCGGCCGCGGTTCGGAGCGCAACGCGCTGGCCTGATTCCGCCAGCCACGACGGATCGGGTGTTTTTTTGCCGGTTGTTTGTTCTCTCAACCCCTTGCGCAAACCGTCCGAGCCGCCTTTACTTGGGGCATGGACAATCGAGAGCCCCATTCCCAGGAATACACGCCGGATCCCGTGCCCGATGTGGATTACGTGCCGTTACCAGGCGTACGGCGCTTGGCGCCGCTCGCCGCCCTGCGCTGGGTCGCCGCAGGCTGGGCCGATTTCCGGCAGGCGCCGGCCATCAGCTTGTCCTACGGCGGGTTTCTGGTGCTGGTGAGCTACGCCGTGACCGCGGCGGTGGCCGCCAGCGGAAACACAGTGCTGCTGTTCAGCCTGCTGACCGGCTTCATGTTCATGGCCCCGCTGCTGGCTTTGGCGCTTTACGATGTGAGCCGGGAACTGGAGAGCGGCACGCGGCCCCGATTCGCTCACGGGTTCGGGGCGGTCCGGCGGGTTCTCGGCAGTGAACTGGTTTTCGCCGGGGTGCTGTTGATCGTGCTGCTGGTTTGGGCCCGGGCCGCGGCGTTCATCCACGTGTTCTTCCCGGCCACCGCCAGCCCCCATTGGCAGGACTGGGTGGCGTTCCTGGGCATCGGTTCCGTGGTGGGGGCCGCTTTCGCCGTCCTGGTCTTCGGGGTCAGCGCGTTTTCGCTGCCGCTGATCATGGACCGCGACCTGGACGTGATCAGCTCCGTGATCACCAGCCTCAAGGCGGTCTCCAGCAACAAGCCGGCCATGATCGTCTGGGCCGCCGTGATCGTGGCTTCCGTGGCGCTGGGCTTCGCGACGGCTTTCGTGGGTCTGGCGATCACCATGCCGGTCATCGGCTATGCCACCTGGCACGCCTATAGGGAAACCATCGAGCCCGTGCAGTGACGACGGCTCGCGCCGTCAATCCATGACCAGTACCGCCGCCCCTTCGACCCGACCCTCCCGTAAATCGTCCATGGCCTCGTTGGCCCGCTCCAACGGATAGCGTTGTACGCTGGTGCGGACCGGCACCTTCGGCGCCAGTTCGAAGAATTCGGTGCCGTCCCGGCGGGTGAGGTTGGCCACTGAACATAGCCGGCGTTCGCCCCACAGCAGCTCATAGGCGAAGCTGGGGATGTCGCTCATGTGGATGCCGCCGCAGACCACGATGCCGCCCTTGCGCACCGCTTCCAGCGCGGCGGGAACCAGGGCGCCCACCGGGGCGAAAATGATGGCCGCGTCCAGTTCCTCCGGCGGCAGTTCGTCCGAGCCGCCGGCCCACTGGCAGCCCAGGCGCCGGGCAAAATCCTGGCCGGCCAGATCGCCGGGGCGGGTGAAGCCGTACAAATGCCGCCCCTCGTAAGCGGCCACCTGCGCGACGATGTGCGCCGCCGCGCCGAAGCCATAGATGCCCAGGCGTTCGGCATCGCCCGCCATGCGCAGCGAGCGGTGTCCGATCAGGCCGGCGCAGAGCAGGGGAGCGGCCTCGGCGTGGTCGTAGAGTTCGGGGATCGGGAAGCAGTAGCGGGCGTCCGCCACGGTGTATTGGGCATAGCCGCCGTCAAGCTGGTAGCCGGTGAACCCGGGACGGTCGCAGAGGTTCTCCCGGCCCTGGCGGCAATAACGGCACTGGCCGCAGGTCCGCCCCAGCCACGGCACGCCGATCCGTTGCCCCGGACGAAGGCCCGCCACCCGCGTGCCGGCCTCCTCTACTGTGCCGACGATTTCGTGACCCAACACCAGGGGCAGTTTGGGATCGGTGAGGTCGCCGTCGGCCACATGCAGGTCGGTGCGGCACACACCGCAGGCGTGGACCTTGATCAGAACCTGATCCGGCCCGGGGCGCGGCTTGTCCAGCTCCCGCAGCTCCAGCGGTTGTCCGGATTCCGTCAGGACCATGGCTTTCATGGCGCTCGTTCTCCCTCCGCGCTGTGAACTGTGTGCAGGCCTCTCGGGGCCGCCATGTCATAGTATGGAGCCTTCAGGCCGATTTCCATGCAACGGTGAGCCCGTGGCGAAAATACAGACTTTGAATCGCAAGGCGCCGGCCGCAGGCCGACTGCAGCTCCGGGATGTGATGGAAGCCTTGATCGACGAAGGCTTTCTCGCCGAGGACAAGCGCCAGTTGATCCCCACCATATCGGCGTCCCGCGAGGCGGCCGAGAAACACCCGCTGGCGTTGATCGCCGAGCGCGGCTGGCGCAACGAGCGCGATCCGGAGCATACGCTGGGGCTGGAGCTGCTGTGCGAATGGTTGGCCGCGCGGGTGGATCTGCCTCACGAACGCATCGATCCTCTGAAAATCGACGTCAACAGCGTGACGGCGGTGATGTCGTATGCCTACGCGGCGCGGTTCAATATCCTGGCGCTGGACGTCAAGCCTTCGTACGTCGTGATCGCCACCGCCGATCCCTATGTCACGGAATGGCAGCAGGAGCTGGAAGGCGTGGTCCACAAGGAAATTCGGCGCGTGATCGCCAGCCCCTTGGAGATCGAGCGCTACCTGCTGGAGTTCTACGCCCTGGCCCGCTCGGTGCAACGGGCATCCCCCAAGGAGTCCGACGGCGGCACCCAGCTCCAGAACCTGGAGCAGCTCATGGAGCTGGGCCGCGCCGGCGGCCTGGACGCCAACGATCACCACGTAGTCAGCATCGTGGACTGGCTGCTTCAATACGCCATGGAACAGCGGGCCAGCGATATCCATCTGGAACCCCGGCGCAGCCAGAGCACCGTGCGCTTTCGCATCGACGGCGTGCTGCACCCCGTCTACGAAATCCCCACCCCGGTCATGGCCGGGGTGATCAGCCGCATCAAGATTCTGGGCCGCATGGATGTGGCGGAAAAGCGCCGGCCCCAGGACGGCCGCCTGAAGACCCGCACCCCCCAAGGCAGGGAAGTGGAGCTGCGCCTTTCATCCATGCCCACCGCCTTCGGCGAGAAGGTGGTGATGCGCATTTTCAATCCCGACGTCCTGGTCAAGGATTTGGCGGCCCTCGGGTTCACGGCGGCCCAGGCCGACCAGTGGAAGGGGATGATCCACAGCCAGAACGGGATCGTGCTGCTGACCGGTCCCACCGGCTCGGGCAAGACCACCACCCTGTATTCCAGCCTCAAGCACCTGGCCACCTCGGAGGTCAACGTCAGCACCATCGAGGACCCGATTGAACTGCTGAACCCGGCCTTCAACCAGATGCAGGTCCAATCCAACATCGGCCTGAACTTCGCCGCCGGGGTGCGCACCCTGCTGCGCCAGGACCCGGACATCATCATGATCGGCGAAATTCGGGATCACGAGGCTGCGGAAATGGCGGCCCAGGCGGCCCAGACCGGCCACTTGGTCCTCTCCACCCTACATACCAATGACGCTCCATCGGCCATAACGCGGTTGTTGGATCTGGGCGTGGCGCCTTACCTGATCAGCGCCTCCATGGTGGGCGTGGTGGCCCAGCGACTCGTCCGCACCCTGTGTCCGCACTGCAAGGAGGCCGTTCCGCCGGACCCGGGTGCCTGGAACGCGCTGATCAAACCGTGGAACGCGCCGCTGCCCGCGCGTCTGTATCGGGCGGTGGGCTGCCTGGAGTGCCGCGGCACGGGTTATCGGGGCCGCACGGGGATCTACGAGATCCTGCCGGTGACCGGCGAGGTGCGCAAACTGATCCGTCCGAACGTGGAAGTGAGTTCGATCCGTGAGGCGGGGTTGAAACAGGGGATGCGCATGTTGCGCTTGGCCGGCGCCCAGAAGATAGCCGACGGCCTGACCACCATCGAGGAAGTGATTCGGGTGACGCCGCCGGCGAGTAACGACTGAGAATGTGAGTGGTTGTGTGCGCCTTTGGCGCACGGATTGGTGGGTTACGCTTCGCTAACCCACCCTACATTGATTGTCCGCCGTCTTGCTCCCCTCGCCCCCGGCGGGAGAGGGGTTGGGGGAGAGGGGGAGTACATACGGCGAAGCCGCACCCACTCCCTCACCGCTTCTCCCGCTGGACCCACCAGTTCGGCTGGGCGCTGACCACATCGGCCATACCGTTGAGGCGGTTCGCCAGTTCCAGGCTGGCCATGCCCGGGGCGCTGTCCACGACGAACAGATTCGGGGCGATGGCGCGGTTTCGGCTCCGTTGAAGGCCCTTGGGCCTTCAGCCAGTTGTTCACCTGAGACTCGTCTCCAATCCTTGGGCAGTTGAACCACCACCCCGCCGGGCAGCGCGCGCAGGGACGAGACGGGGTCCGAGGTTTCGTGGAATACGGGGGAATAGGTGCCGCCTGCCGCGCGCATCCGGTCGGCCGCCTTCACGGCGTCTGTCCCGGCCGGGAGAGAATAAATCGTTACCGCGCCCGCGCGGACCACTTCCTTGGCCTCGCCATAGCTTTGCGCCAGCAGGCTCTTCGTGCTGCTCCCCCCTCCGAAACTGGCGATCAGGTTCGGGTCCAGCCAGGCTTGGCGGGCCTGGTCTCCGTCGTGCCACGTGTAGCTCTGTTGCAGCGGTTGGTTGTTCGATTGGGTCATGGCTTGTTTCCCGCTCATGGCGCAGGCGGAATTGGCGAATGCCAGCACGCCCAGCACGGCCAGGGTCAGCGCCTTTTCCATCGTCCGTTTCATGGTCTGCATATGCCGTGATTCCTTTAATGTCCGTAGAACTTGAGCTGCCAGGACTGGAAGGTGCCGGTGTCCTTTGCCGCGCCGTCGATGACCGTCAACTTCCAGACCGCGTCCGCCGCTTCGCCAAGATGGCGGGCGTCGCCGAATACCCAGCCGGAGTAGCGGGTGCTGCACGTGGCCGGATCGGTGGAGCTCTGGCACAAATGGGTATAGGCCAGCACGCTCTGAGTGCCCGTGGTCACATTGGTGAGCACGATCTTCAGATCGCCGCCGTAGGGATGGTCGTCGGCGGAGAACGTGACTGAAATCCACTCGATGTGGTTGATGTTGCTGCCGGTTATCTGAACGCTGTCGCTGACGCCGGTCGCGTTGTCGTCCGGGATGTTGCTGCCGGGCGTCTGTGTCGGGCCGTCGTAGGTCTTTTCTGCAGGAAGATGGGTCCAGGTCTTGGCGGCGGTCACGGCGGCGGACGCATCCACCACGCCGAAGCCGTAATTGTCGTTGATGTGGTAGCCGGCGTTGTTGGTGCTCCAGCCGCCGTCGGTGGGGTCGTTCTTGCGGGCGGTGCCGGCAAGGATCGCGCGCACATCACGCCACGTCAGGTTCGGGTTGGCTTGGAGGACAAGAGCGGCCACGCCGGAGACCATAGGCGCCGCCGCCGAGGTGCCGTTCATGCAACGGGTGTAGTATGGTGTCCGAGATGTGTACCGTACTGCTGAAGATCAGGCTGTTGAAGCCATCGGTGCCAGTGAGATCGGTGGTCACGATGGTGTGGGTGTCGCAGTATTCGCCCCCCGGTGCGCTGACCCAGAGGTTCGCGCCTTTCTCGGAGTAGGAGGAGCGCGTGCCCTGATCGTTCACGGCGCCCACGGCGATGATGCCGTAGTGATTGGCGTAGCCGTCGAAGTTGGAATTGTCCGCGAGGCACACGTCGGGATTGCTGGAGCTGGGCATGCAGCCGTTACCGGCCGCCCACACATAGATGGCACCCAGTCCTCCGCGGCCACTGCTCAGGCCGTTGGCGATAGCGCTTTTCCAGGTGCTGTTGGAATCGGTCAGCAGCCCGGTGCCGTCCGTGGGCCCCCATGAGTTGCTGTAGATGGCGACCTGATCGTCCTGGCGGGTCATGGCGTCGCCTTCGTTGGCCGCGCTGCTGTTCTGCAGCAGGTTGTAGCCCACGAGCCCGGCGCGGGGGGCGACGCCGCGTCCGCCGATGTCGTTGACATCCCGGGCGGCGATGATGCCGCTGACCGCGGTGCCATGAGCGTTGGGGTCGGAGGCGGTCGACGTCGATGGCGTGGGGTCGCCATAGGAACCGCTGACGTAGTCGTAGCTCTGGCGGCCCACTGCGGTGGATACGTTCGCCTGAAGATCCGGATGGGCGATCTGCATGCCGTCGTCCACCACCGCGACGTACTCGCCTTCGCCGTGGCAGGTGCCGTCGGAACAACCGGCCCAGACGGGCTCGACGTTGATGTCCTCGCCGGCTTTTCCGGGAGAACCGTCCCAGCCGTATTGCCCGGTATTCTTGAGATGCCATTGCAGCCCGTAAAGGGGGTCTCCGCCGGTGTTGGAAATGCTTACGGTATGTTTGATCGTGTCCGTGGCGCCGTCGCCGTCGGTTACCGTTAGCGTTGCCGTGTAGGTCCCCGCTACGAGGTATTGATGGTCCGCGGTCTTGCCGCTGCCGGTATCGCCGTCTCCGAAATTCCAGGCGTACGCCTTGATTCCGCTGTCGTCCGTGGAGGCCCCGGCGTTGAAGCTGATGGTGGCCGGAGCGATTCCCGCGTCGGGGGTCATGCTGAAGGCGGCCGTCGGGCTTTGGTTCGGGGTGCTGGAGCTGCCGCCTCCGCCACATGCGGTTAACAAAAGTCCGGCAGCCAAGCATGCCACGATCGTCCTCGACGCAGGTCCCGTTCTCAGTTTGTTGCTCGTTCGCATTCCCTTCCCTCTGTCACTTGCGGTCGGCGCCCAGCCGTTCGACCGTGAATCCGCTTTGCCTCAAACGCGCCACGATGCCGTCCGGGCCCACAAAATGGCCGCATCCGACCACTACGAAGTAGCTGCGTCCATCCTTGGTCATCTCGCGGATGCGTTCAGCCATGGTGGCGTTGCGCTTGCCGATCAACTCGTCCCGCACCTGAGGCGGGGTTTCGCCGAAGCCCTGGTCGAACAGGCGTCGCACCGTTTCGACATCGCCTTGGGTCCATGCGGTCACCGTGTCCTTGAGCGCCCGGCGGTCGCGCTGCATGTGGTCCACGGAGTCCATGAGCATATCGATTTGAGCGTTGTCGTCCAGGCCGGCGAGGAGCTTGAGCTGCCATTGCAGGCCTTCCAGTTCGACGATCGGCTTGTTCTGGGATTGGGCCTCTGTCATGAAATGGCGGTCCACGCCGAGCTGGTCCGAGTAGCCTTGCGCGGCGATCAGGGCGCCGGCCAGCGTGGTGTAGGCCAGCCACGGCCGCTGAGGCAGAACCACGGCCGGGGGCACGCGAACCTGTTCCAGGGCGGCGCCCAGGGCTTGCCATTGTCGGTCGGTGAGATGTTCGCGCAGATTGGTGCCGTCGTGATAGAGCCCCAGCTTGTAGGTCTGCTTGGCCACCGCGTCGTAGTCCGCATGAATGATATCGGCCTCCACGACCAGAACGTCGGCCGCGGCAAAGGCGTCTTCCAGCGCGGCGGGCAGCGGGATACATTGCGGGCGTGCCCACGTGGATGGAGCCGACGAGATAGCTGGGTTTGTGTCCGCTGTCGATTCGCCATGCCAACCCGGTCGCGGCCGTTGCCTGCAGGCTGGCCAGGAGCAGAATCCCCGAGGCGAGAACGCGGAGCAGCCGCTTCTCCCAGGGCGTTTTGGTGGCGGTGGTACGGAGCATGCGATCACGTATACCACAGCTTGCCGATGGCGAGATGTGACAAATCCAACACCGGAGCGGGAACCGGACATTGAATGTCCCCTTGCCGCCACGTGTCGGGCGGTCTAGGTTTGTCTCAGGGGCACATCTCTTTGTCCGTGGACTGGGCGGGGATGTGATAAGGGATGCCGGTTTCATGAAGAGCCCGGGAACCCCGGATAATAAAAAGCACAAGCATGAGGGAGCGCCGATGCGAGATGCCCAATTGGTGCGGGCGGTTCTCGAAGGGGGCAATATGACGCACGCCGGCCTGGCCCGCGCGTTGCGTTACAAGTCCGCCAAGACCGTATCCCGTTGGCTGACCGGAGAGACCCGGCTCAATCCGGAAGCCGCCGACCAACTCCGTATCATGTACCTCGCCATGGAGGACAGGTACGGCGACGACGAGGACGTGCGCTACATGCACTTGTACGCGGGTGTGTTCCTCAGCCCTTTGTTCGATCCGATCAAGGCCTTCCGGGATTCCTATGCGCAGTTCGGCAATCTGCCGCGTCGCAAGCGCATTCGGGTCGAGTGGGCCTACGGCAATTCCCGGTATTACCGGCGTGACCTCCCGGAGGCCGAGGCAGCCTTCCAAGCGGCGCTGATATTGACCACCGTGGAGGAAGCCGACTGGCAACTGGAGCTGGAACAGAATCTACTGGGAGTGCGGCTGGATCGCGTCAAGCAGCTTCCGGTGTCCAGCCCGAAGCGGCTGCGGGTGCTGTCCGACGCCCTGGATCTCTGCCAGCGCGTGCTGGAAAGCACGCCGGACAGCATCGCCTACGTCAACGCCCTGGAGGTCGCCAGCCAATTGGAGCTGGGCGAGTTGTGCGACGAGTACTTTCAGCGTCTGGTACAGGTCTCCAACGGTGCCTACGCGGATCCCCACTATCGCCCGAACCGGCATTCCCGCTCGTTGGCCGAGGCCGAGGAATTCGCTTTCCTCAGGGGGCGGCCGTTTACCGCCGCATCTGCGGTGTGGCCGGCGATGGCTTCTTTACGGCGCCACTGCGGCCGATCCGGTAGGTGTGAGTCATGGGTCGCAAAATGAAAATTGCTTTGTATGTCGGCGTCGTTAGTCCTGGCGATGGGGCCAGCAGGCGTTTGCCGCGAAGCCCGGGCAGAAACCGGAATGGGAACTGCGGGGCGAACGGCTGGGATACAGCAGCGAAGGGATCAACTAGTGCCTCGGGACTGTTCTCCATGGACGGTTTCAGCCAGGACAAGCTGATCCGATGCCATCCCTGGCTTTGGGAAGGGGCCGGGCCACGCGCGCTATTCCTGGACGCCGTACATGCTCTGGGGGGATTCAAACGCGGTTGATTCCGACCCCCGGAGATGGTTGTCGCCGGTACAGCAGACCTGCTTCAGGGATGCGGTATGCAACCAGGATCGCTGGCTATTTCACGACTGGCATGGTGGCGGTATACAGGACGTAGGTAAGGTCAAATGCGTCCGGCTGATATCTGCCCGGAACCGCCTTGGTTTCCTTGATGAGGATCCGGGTGGTTGTGCGCGAGCACGCAGTTTGAATGGGGCGCTCATGGCGCCTTGCCCCGTGCAGCGTGTCTGACGCCTGACGGTGGCGCCGGATTTGCCTCCCGCGGAACTAATCCCCATCACATCGCTCATAACAGGGTGTAGGCCTTGCGGAGGCCGGCACCGCCGATTCTCTCCGCCTGGCCCTCGGTTTCTATCTCGCTCGAAGAAAGGAGAATCGACGTGCTTAAACGGTTTCAACTGGCTGCGGCCGGTCTGATGTTGCTTTCCCTGATCGGCGCGGCCCCGGCGACCGCCGGGCTGCCCATGTCGGTGGACGGGCAGCAGGTGCCGAGCTTGGCGCCGTTGGTGAAGAAGGTCGGCCCCGCGGTGGTGAATATTTCCACCAAGGGTCATGTGGAAGTCTCCCAGAATCCGCTGATGCAGGATCCGTTCTTCCGGCATTTCTTCAACATGCCGGATCAGCCCGAGCACCAACAGCAGGAAGTCCAGGCTCTGGGTTCCGGTGTGATCGTGGATGCGGACAAGGGCTATATCCTGACCAACAACCACGTGATCGAAAACGCCGACAAGATCACGGTCACCCTGGAAGACAACCGCGTCTTCGACGCCAAGGTGGTGGGGGCGGACCCGGATACCGATATCGCCGTCATCAAGATCGACGCCAAGAACCTCACCGCGCTGCCGCTGGGCGATTCCGAAAAGCTGCAGGTGGGTGATTTCGTGGTGGCCATCGGCAACCCCTTCGGCCTGGATCATACGGTGACCTCGGGTATCGTCAGCGGCCTGGGCCGGGCCCGGCTGCACGGCCAGCGGTTCCAGAACTTCATCCAGACCGACGCGGCCATCAACCCCGGCAACTCCGGCGGCGCGCTGATCGATCTGCAGGGCAAGCTGGTGGGCATCAACAGCGCCATTCTGTCCCAGAGCGGGGGCAACATCGGCATCGGTTTCGCCATCCCGATCAACATGGCCAAGCAGGTCATGGAGCAGTTGATCAAGCACGGCAAGATCGAGCGCGGCATTCTCGGTGTCCGGGTGCAGCCGATGACGCCGCAGATGGCTGAGGCCTTCGGCGTCAAGCAGACGCGCGGCGCGCTGGTGGCCCAGGTTGCCGACGGTTCGCCCGCCGAGAAGGCCGGCCTCAAGCAGGGCGACATCATCACCGCCGTCAACGGCAAGGATATTGAGCGCCCGCAGGATCTGGTCAACGCCATCGGCCTCAAGCCCGTGGGCACCAAGGTCGAACTGACCATCATCCGGGACGGCAAGGAAATGACCAAGACGGCCACCATCGGCAGTCCTTCGGAAAACGAAGTGGCCGGCGGCAGTCTCGCGCCGCATTTCAAGGGCGCTACCTTCAGCGATCTGGATGAGCGTTCGCCGTTGTTCGGCAAGGTCAGGGGCGTGATGGTTTCCAACGTCAAGGACGGCAGCCCCGCCGCCGAAGCCGGGCTTCAGGAGGGCGACGTGGTGACGTCGGTGAACCGCCAGCCGGTGGAGAACCTCAAGCAGTTCGAAAAAGCCGTTAAGGGCAAGGAGCGGTTGCTGCTCAACGTCCGCCGCGGCAACGCTGCTTTGTTCATTCTGCTGCAGTAGTCGACGGACCGCCGCTGATTGCGGTGACTGATCGATCCGAAGGCCGGACGGGTTTCCCGTCCGGCCTTTTTCGTGTCACGGGGGCGCAAGAGCAAGATGCGGCCAGCGAGCCCTGGGCGCCGGTCCCGCCGTACTACCCTCCCTGTCATTCCCGCGCAGGCGGGAATCCATGCCTTTGAAAGATATTGGATTCCCGCCTGCGCGGGAATGACGAGGTGGCGTTTCGGGGATGACCGGCTGGTTTCAAGGAGACGCTTAACTCTCCTCAGGCGGCCGAAGGCTCGTCGCCGAGGGTGATTGTCTCGTATCGCTGAAACGTCAATTCCGACGACCAGAATTCGGGCGGGAAGCCGGCTTTGTGCTTCAGGTGCCGGAGAAAGGCCCGAGGCGCGGGCAGTTGTTTCCACACGGCGGGCAGAAACGTCGCCCGCCGTCCATGGCCTTCCAGCACGAGACCGTCGATGCCCGGTCTCAGGGCGCCCAACAGCGCATCCTCGTCGGTGGCGGCGATGGAGCTCGTCGGCCCGAGCAGGGTCACGGTCACGGACAGCCCGGCTAGCTCATGGGCGGCCACGGGTGGGAACCGGATGTCATGGAAGGCCGCGGCGTACGCATTGTGCATCACGTCCAGGCCCAGCGGCCGCACCGGCGCGAGGCTGCCGACGCAGCCGCGCAGCGCCTCGTTCCGATACAAGGTGACGAAGCTGGCGCCGGACTCGGCGAGCACGCCCGTCAATGGCTCGGCGGTTGCCGTGGGCGCGGCGCCCGTTCGAACGGCTTCCGCGACGGCCTCGCGGGCGATCTTCAGGAGGGCATCGGTCTGTGCATCGTTCAACTCAATGGAAGCCATACGCACCGTATCCCACGACCCTGGAACGGTCGCCCGGCCCGTCGCCGGAGTTTCGGAGATCGAGCAACTCCGACTTGAGTCCCTTGCGCCGCGCCATTTCCAGCAGGCCGTTGATGCAGCGGCTTCCGCAGGCCAGATGGTCGTCGATGGGGGCGGGCCCCAGGGCCAGGATGCTTTCGCTGGTCGCCTGATCCAGGCGCTGCGCGGTGTCGTAGTCGTGATAGTGGCTGAGATCGGAGCTGACTACGATCAGTGTTTCCGGGCCGCCCCATATCGCCTCCAATACCTCGGCCACTTCGCCGGCGCTGGCATCGCCCACGGCGATGGGCACGACCTGAAATTCGTCCAGCACACGTTGCAGAAACGGCAACTCCACTTCCAGGCTGTGCTCGCGTTCGTGGGCGTCGTCGGAAACGACGACCTGGGGAAGGTGGGCGATGCGCTCCACCGCCTGGGTGTCCACTTCCACAGTCCCCAGGGGCGTCAGGAACAGCTCGGCGCTGCTCACGGCCAGCCCGTGGAACGGGACGTAATGAGACGGCCCCAGGATGACCACCCGCCGGATGCTGGACGCCGCCGGCCGGAGGCTGGCGAAGGCCATGGCGGCGGTTTCGCCCGAATAGATATAGCCCGCGTGGGGGGCAATCAGGGCTTTCGGTGGCGGCGCGTCGGTGGAAACCTTTTGCCGGAGAAGACTGTCTACAGTTTGTATAAGTTGCTCGTGTCCCGATGGATAAAACAGCCCCGCCACCGCGGGTTCTCGTATGAATGCCATACCTTCGATTCACTCCTCACGGAGGGAGGTGCTCCGTGCCGCGCTGCCTTGGAGCGGTCGCGCCCGCTCCCTGGTGGGCGCGGGTGTCGACCAGCATCCCGTTGCCTTTAGTCTAGCCGTGATTCGAGGAAGTTCCCGGTTGACCACCGGTGGATCAATGAAATGAGGCCCGCTATCCGCCCCTATACCGTATCCACCCGCTATTGGCATTCCCTCGCCGACGGCCGGCTGCAGTGCGACCTGTGTCCCCGCGCCTGCAAGCTCAAGGACGGGCAGCGGGGTCTGTGCTTCGTGCGCGCCCGGGAGGGCGACGAGGTGGTGTTGACCACCTACGGGCGGTCCAGCGGCTTTTGCGTCGATCCCATCGAGAAAAAGCCGTTGAACCATTTCCTGCCCGGGACGCCGGTGCTGTCCTTCGGCACCGCCGGCTGCAATCTGGCGTGCAAGTTCTGCCAGAACTGGGATATCTCCAAATCCCGCGAAATCGACACCCTGGCGGACCAGGCTTCACCGGAAACGCTGGCCGAGTCCGCGCAAGCTCTGGGATGTCGCAGTATCGCCTTCACTTACAACGATCCGGTGATCTTCCACGAGTACGCCATCGACGTGGCCCAGGCCGCCCGGGAGCGTGGGTTGCGCTCCGTGGCGGTCAGCGCAGGCTACGTCTGTCCCGGGCCCCGCGCGGAGTTCTACGCCCACATGGACGCGGCAAATATCGATTTGAAGGCGTTTACGGAACGGTTCTATCGCAAGGTCACCGGAGCGGAACTGGCGCCGGTTCTGGACACACTGCTCTATCTGCGCCACGAAACCGCCGTGTGGTTCGAGATCACGACGTTGCTTATCCCCGGCCAGAATGACTCGGAGGCGGAAGTGGAAGCCATGAGCCGCTGGATCGCCGGAGAGCTGGGCCCGGACGTGCCGTTGCATTTCACGGCCTTTCACCCGGACTACCGGATGAACGATATTCCGGCCACGCCACCCGCCACCCTGAAGCGAGCCCGGGAGATCGCCCGCGCCAACGGACTGCGCCATGTCTATACGGGCAATGTCCATGATCGCGCCGGCGGCAGCACCTATTGCCACGGCTGCGGTGCGGAGTTGATCGGCCGCGACTGGTACGAGCTGTCGGCCTGGAACCTGGATGAGGCGGGTCGGTGCGCGTTCTGCGGCGAGGCGCCGGCGGGCGTTTTCGAGCCGCTGCCCGGGCATTGGGGCCGGCAGCGCCGTCCGGTGCATCTGGGTGCTTGAGCCCGTCTACCGTCCGTCGCCACCGCCTGGCGGCGGGCCGTTGCGCGACTTTGTTTCACCGCTGTTCAACCCCACATTTCAGACATCGATGCGAGGGGATTTGATCGTGACCGCTCCTCAGACCGACAACCAGGACATCGCGGAACTGCTGGATCGGATTGCCGATCTGCTCGAGGCGCAGGACGCGGACAGCTACCGCATACGTGCCTATCGCTCGGGAGCCCGCACGCTGCGGGAACTGGATCGATCGGTACGCGAGGCGGACCGGGACTTCGGGCGCCACGGCCTGGAACGGATACCCGGGATCGGCGAAAGTCTGGCTGGCGTCATTCAGGAATACCTCCATACGGGGCGCAGCAGCCTGGCCGACCGGCTGGAGGGCGAAGTCTCTCCGGAGGACCGTATTGCCCTGGTGCCGGGGATCGGCGAGAAGCTGGCCAGGGAGATTCACGCGGAACTGGGCGTGGAAACCCTGGAAGACCTTGAAATGGCGGCTCACGACGGCCGGCTGGAGTCGCTGCGGGGATTCGGGCGTCGGCGCGTGGCCGCTGTTCGCGACACGCTGGCCGGCATGTTGTCCCGCTCTTCGCGGCGCCGTGCCCGGGAACGCCGATGGCGGGAACAGGAGGGCGCGGATACGCGCGCGGAAAAGCCCAGTGTCGCCGTCCTCCTGGCGGTGGACGCCGAGTATCGGGAAAAGGCCGAGCGAGGCAGCCTGCCGAGGATCGTCCCACGCCGTTTCAATCCCGGGCGCGAGCGCTGGCTTCCGATCATGCACAGCGAACGCGACGGCTGGCGGTTTACAGCGATGTTTTCGAATACCGCCCGGGCGCACCGCAGCGGTACCACCCGGGATTGGGTGGTAATCTTTTTCGAACGCTCCGGTGAAGAGGACCAATGCACCGCGGTTACCGAGACGGCGGCCCCGCTGGCCGGGCGCCGGGTCATCCGGGGCCGGGAGCGGGAATGCGCGGATTATTACCGGGGTACGGCACCGGAGGCGATTCGGATGCCCGGCTGATCCCGGCCGCGATTGTTTTGCCAACGAAGAACGAAGGAGTAGACCATGGCGGAAGAGGAACCCGAACGTCCCCCGGAGAAGTCCTACGAACCCCGTGATCACATGCCGTCCAGGCGCCGTTTCCTGGTGGCTGCGGCTTCGGCCGTCGGCACGGTCGGTGCGGTGGCCGCGGCCATTCCCTTTCTCGCCTACTGGGAGCCCAGCGCCCGGGCCAAGGCATCCGGCGCGCCCATCGATGTGGACCTGAAGAAGCTCGATCCGGGGCAGCTGATCACCACGCAGTGGCGAGCCAAGCCCGTCTGGGTGCTACGCCGCACCGACAGCCAGATCAAGGTGCTGCCCACCATGGGCGCCAACCTCAGAGACCCCAAGTCCCAGGAGCCCCAGCAGTTCGGGCCGCCGGTCGAGAATCCCTATCGATCTTTGAAACCCGAATACTTCATATGCGTGGCGATCTGCACCCATCTGGGCTGCATCCCGGAGTATCGCCCCGAGGTGGGCGATCCGCAGTTGGGCGCCGACTGGAAGGGCGGGTTCTTCTGCCCCTGCCATGGGTCCCGCTACGATCTGGCGGGCCGGGTTTTTCAAGGCGTGCCGGCGCCTCTGAACCTGCCGGTGGTTCCCTACCATTTCGTCAACGACCACCAGGTGCGCATCGGCGAGCTGGAAGGCGGCCGCGAGCGGAACTGGCACCCCAAGGTCTGGTAGGCCCGTCTTCGTCCCCAGAGCCGCTGCTCCCAGGCTGCAGGCGAATGGACGGCTGATTCGCGGTCGACACAACGGCTCTTTGCAGGAGCGGTCGTGTCGACCGCGAAGCTTTCGCCCAAGCCGATTGAATGGGCCGCCGCGCGCCCCTATTTCCCTTGCAAACCGGCCGTGCCGCGAGATTCAGCGGTTCGGCTTCACCCCGCATGCAATGTAGGTAACCAATGTCGTCACGTGATCCGAGACTGTGGATGTGGGCGGAAGCCTGCGAGTTTCTCGACCGCGCCGAGCGCATCCATCGGCAGTTTTTCCGATTGGCCGGTTCGGAACAAAGCCGCCCCAGTTGGGAGCCGCCGGTGGACGTGCTCGAAACCGAGGATGAAGTAGCGGTGGTCATCGCCCTGCCGGGCGTGCCCGCGGATCAGGTCCAAACCGCCATCGAGGGTGGCGCGCTCGTCGTGGCCGGGCAGCGGCGGCTGCCCATAAGGTCCAATCGGGCGGCCATCCACCGCATGGAGATTCCCCACGGCCGCTTCGAGCGCCGGGTGGAGCTCCCCGCGGGCCGCTTCCAGCTGGATCGTCAAGAGATGGTGGACGGCTGCCTGGTGCTCAGGCTGCGCCGGGTCTGATTACGGAGTCCCAGAGAGAATGCCCAAGATCAATATCGAACGTTTTCCCTTGTTCCAGCCCGAGCCGGAGGCCCAGGCCTCGGCCTCCGTGGAATCCCCGATGCCGGAGATCCCGGAGGACGCGATCATTGTGCTGCCGGTTCGTAACGTTGTGCTCTATCCGGGGATCGTGCTGCCCCTGACGGTCGGCCGCAAAGCCTCCGTTGCCGCCGCCCAGGAGGCTGCGCGCAACGAGCGGCCCATCGGCGTGGTCCTGCAACGGGATGCCGAAGTGGAGAATCCCAAGCCGGACGATCTTTACGGCGTGGGCACGGTCGCCTCGATCCTTCGTTACGTCACCGGTTCCGACAAGGCGCATCACCTGATTTGCCAGGGCGAGCAGCGGTTTCGGGTCAAGGAGTTCCTGTCGGGCTATCCGTTCCTGGTGGCCCGTATCGAACGCCTGGACGAGCGCGAGGAAATGACCAACGAGCTCGAGGCTCGCATGCATCGGCTCAAGGAGCGTGCCCGCGAGAGCCTGGAGCTGATTCCTCAGGCGCCGGCCGAGCTGGGTTCGGCCCTGGAAGCCATGACCTCGCCGGCGGCGTTGGCGGACATGATCGCCAGCTTCATGGACATCAAGCCCGCCGAAAAACAGGAGGTATTGGAGACCTTCGACATTCAGACACGCCTGGACCGGGTGTTGAAGCTGCTGAACCAGCGCATCGAGGTCATGCGCCTGTCCCATGAGATCGGCCAGCAGACCAAGGAGGCCATGGACGAGCGACAGCGTGAATACCTGCTGCGCGAACAGCTCCGCACCATTCAGAAGGAACTGGGCGAGGGCGAGGGCAAGGACGCCGAGATCGAGGAACTGGCGCGGGCCATCGACGATGCCGGCATGCCCAAGGAGGTCGAGGAAGAGGCGCGCAAGGAACTCAGGCGCCTGGAGCGCATGCCCGAGGCGGCGGCGGAATACTCCATGTCACGCACGTACATGGACTGGATGTTGTCGCTGCCCTGGGCGGTGGTCGACGAGGAGAATATCGACATCAAAGCCGCCCGCGAGACGCTGGACCGGGATCACTACGGCCTGGAGAAGATCAAGCGCCGGATCCTGGAGTATCTGGCCGTGCGCAAACTCAATCCCCAGGGGCGCAGCCCCATTCTGTGCTTCGTGGGGCCTCCGGGCGTGGGCAAGACCTCGCTGGGCCAGAGTATCGCCCGGGCGGTCGGCTTGAAGTTCGTTCGTGCAAGCCTCGGCGGCGTTCATGACGAATCCGAGATCCGGGGCCATCGCCGCACCTACGTGGGCGCGCTGCCCGGCAACATCATCCAGGGCATCCGCAAGGCCGGGACCCGCAACCCGGTATTCATGCTGGACGAGATGGACAAACTGGGCGCCGGTTTCCACGGCGATCCCTCGGCGGCGCTGCTGGAGGTGCTGGACCCGGAACAGAACAGCACCTTCCGGGACAACTACCTGGCCGTGCCGTTCGACCTCAGCAAGGTCATGTTCATCGCCACCGCAAACGTCCTGGACAGCATCCCCGGGCCGCTGCGCGACCGCATGGAGATCATCGAGCTGACCGGCTACACCGAAGATGAAAAGGTGGAGATCGCCAAACGCTACCTGGTGGCCCGGCAGCTTGAGCAGAACGGCCTGGACGAGCAGCGCTGCAGCATCTCGGAAGAGGCCCTGCGGGTCATCGTGCGCGACTATACCCGGGAGGCCGGATGCCGGAATCTGGAACGGGAAATCGGCAAGGTTTTCCGCAACGTCGCCATCCGCGTGGCTGAGGGCACGGCGGAACGGGTGTCGATCGACGTGGACGACCTGCACGAGATACTCGGCGCCCCTCGCTACGAGAGCGAAGTCGCCATGCGCACCAGCGTGCCCGGTGTGGCTACCGGCTTGGCCTGGACGCCCGTGGGCGGCGACATCCTGTTCATCGAGGCCAGCCGCGTGCCCGGCCACGGCAAGCTGATCCTTACCGGGCAACTGGGGGACGTCATGAAGGAGAGCGCCCAGGCGGCGCTTAGCCTGGTGAAGAGCCGTGCCAGGGATCTGGGCATCGACGAGGATCTCTTCGACCGCAGCGACATCCACGTCCACGTACCCGCCGGCGCCATTCCCAAGGACGGCCCCAGCGCGGGCGTCGCCATGTTCCTGTCCCTGGTCTCCCTGCTGACGGGCAAGAAGCTGCCCGCCGACACGGCCATGACCGGCGAGATCAGCCTGCGCGGCCTGGTGCTGCCGGTGGGCGGGATCAAGGAGAAGGCCGTGGCCGCGGCGCGCGCCGGGATCAAACGGGTATTGATGCCGGCACGCAACAAGAAGGACCTGGAGGATATCCCCGAGGCGGCGCGCAACAAGCTGGAGTTCGTCTGGCTGGAAAGTGTGGACGACGCCATGGCGGCGGCATTCGGTAACGAGTCGCCGGCGGCGACCCATGGCGAGGCTCCCAGGGCGTCGGCGGGGAGCCGCTAGCAGGAGCGCCGTTGGCTTCGGGAACGGTATCTGATGTAGGAGCGGCGTTCATCGCCGCGAATTTCAGGCGTCCCTCCCGACGAGCACGAAGAGCACGAAGGAACGCGGATATTTTTCGTCAAGAACAAAAATCTCTTATGCGAAGCGCTTCGTGGCCTTCGTGTCTGCTTCGTGGTCTTCGTGACCCGAAATGCTCAATCATTCGCGGCAATGAACGCCGCTCCTACACCCGTTCTTGAGGGGGCACGGCGTTCATCGCCGCGAACCCTCAAGGCCGCCGTTCGGCGGCCACGTCATTCCAGTTGTGATCCAGCACCCGTTGAGTGACCTCCGCCGGCAGGGTCAACGGCAGCATCACCGTATCCAGGACCAGGCTGAAGGGCATGTCCAGCGAAGGATTGCGCGGTGCCTCGAGGCCGTAATGCCAATAGGCGTAGTCCAGATAGCGCCGATCCCGGTGCACGGCGTGGTAGTCCAACCGCGTGCCGCCATAGATCTTGGGGCTGCCGGCATTGGTCTGATAGACCGTCTGAACGCTGGCGCAGCCGGTAAGCAGAAAGGTGGTGCAAAGGATCAGTGCTCGGGCGGCGGGCATTGTCTTCGGCGCCTCGGCGGTTTGGGGCAAAAGGCCGGGGCGCACCGGTTAAGGTGCGCCCGCAGGACTGCGATCATGCCTCAGATATTGTTGTTCTTGGCGGCCGCGCGAACGCGACCTGCCTTCATCATACCGCGTCAGGCCCGTAAACACACACCGGATGTAGGGATAATGAGGTGGGTTCGCGGCGATGAGCGCCGCTCCTACAAATGGAGCTTCGGTAGGAGCGGCGCTCATCGCCGCGAATGGTCCGATTACTTGGGTCCGCTCTTCAGAAACTGCATGATCTCCGGGGTCAGCAGCCGAGACAGCGTTTGCGACAGCGTTCGGTTGATCAGATCCGCGTTTTCCTCCGCCGAGGGGCGGTGCAGGAAATGATCGTTGTGGGTGGTGCTCGCCACCTGGGCCAGGGATTGGCCGTTGTGATGCGCGACGATCTTCAGCTTCACCCGCGTCGTGCTGTTCCGTGGCACGGCGGCGGCCACCTCGTGGTAGAGATCCAGCACCTGCAGTTCCAGCACTCGCGATCTCTGGGCCGTGCCGAATTCCGGGGCAAAGCCATTGGCCTCCAGCGCGTTGGACAGCTCCAGCTTGAGCACGTTTTCCACGCTCTGCCGCGGCGTGATCCGGGCCGGCGGCGCGTCCTTGTTCTTGAGAACCCCCAAGGTCTTGTCTGTGCGCATGTCGTGCACTTCCACTCGGACCTTGTCGCCCTGGCCGATTTGCGACTTGGCGTAGTCGTCGTGGGGTACCAGGGTGACCTGTTGGCCCGTCTGGGCGCAGGCGCTCAGCAGGGCTGAAAGTGCGGCGACAGCCAGGGTTCGCTTTATGGTGCTGATCATTGCTTCCTTCCTGTTGGTTGCATCAATGCGAGTGGCCGAACGAACGGTTCCGGTTCCCCTACTGATATAGGCGCCCGGGCGGGGAAGCAACCGAGCGGCACGCCTCTGCGTCATCTATTATGAGCGACGGGAGACGCCACCGGGTTCGTGCTGCGGTGATCGCCCTCCTGTGAAGGACCTGCCGGCGGTGGGCCGGTATCTGCTCTGGAGAAAGCAATGAAAGAGATCGCAAACGATGCGGCGAATGGCGTGGGAGTGCTCTGGCTCCGAATCGCCGTGGTTTACCTGGCCGTGGGAATCGGCCTTGGATTGTTCATGGGGATGACCCATCTCTTCCAATATCATCCAGCCCATGCCCACCTCAACCTTCTGGGTTGGGCGACCATGGCGCTGGCCGGCATTTTCTATCACCTGTTCCCGGCCCTGGCGGCGAGCCCCTTGCAGCGGGTTCACTTCTGGCTGCACAACCTCGGCCTGCCGGTTCTGATGATCGGCCTGATCTTTCTGGAATCGGGCCGCCTGGCCGTCGAACCGGTGGTCGGTATCTCGTCTCTGGTGGTGGGGCTGGGCGTGTTCTGCTTCGTGCTGAACTGCCTCATCAATCTGCCGGGGCGTACGCCTGCCAGGGCTCCGGCGGAACCGGCTCAGCCGGGTGCCGGTGCTTGACGCGCAAGCCTGAAATAACTTGATGCCAGTTTGGCAACGAGTCCGGCGCGGCCGTCTCTCGCCGCGCCGGGCCGATTACACTCCGCACACATGAAAGCAATAAAGGGATAAGGGATGAGCTTTAAAGACACTACCGAACGCTACGGCTCGTTCAGCAAGTTTCTGCATTGGGGCCTGCTGGTGCTGATCGTGATTCAGTATGTCCTTGCGGCGATGATGGACATGTATCCGGACAAGAGCGCCGCCAAGGGGCAGGTGATCCACACCCATGAAGCCTTCGGTCTGTTGGTGTTGTTGTTCGCGGTCGTGTTCCTGGTCTGGCGGTTATCCAATCCCAAGCCGAGCCTCACAGGCCTGCCGGACTGGCAGCGCTATCTGGCCCGTGTTACGCACTGGGTGATCTATTTGCTGATACTGCTCCAACCCTTGAGCGGCATAGCCATGGTGTTGGGTGGCGGACACAGCGTGCAGTTCTTCGGGATCTTTTCCTTTGGCGGCGGCGCTGGCAGCGACACCTGGAAGGAGATCGGCCACGTTCTGCACGGTGTGGCGCCGGTGATCTTGCTGATTGCCCTGGGGCTGCACCTCGTCGGAGCGCTGTATCATCACTTCGGCTCCAAGGACGACGTCCTGCGCCGCATGTTGCCCGGCCAGCGGCAGGGCTAGAAGAGCGTCATTTGCGGTGAGTCGGATGGCGGGGGCCGAAAGCGTCCGCTGTCCAGACTTAGCGCCTGCCTCTTGTTGAGCCCATGCCGCTTGCAGGCGACGCGGAATCGATTTTCCAGAAGCTCGGCAAAGGCTCCGGTGCCCCGCATCCGCTCGCCGAATCGAGCGTCATAGTCCCGGCCGCCCCTCGACTGCCGCAGCAGGCTCATCACATGCTCCGCCCGCTGGGGGTAGTGGGCGGTCAGCCATTCCCGGAATAGCGGTGCCACTTCGTGGGGCAGGCGCAGCAGGATGTAGCTTGCCCATCCGGCGCCGGCTTCCGCGGCCTTCTCCAGGATGGCTTCCATTTCGTGATCCGTGACCGCCGGGATCACCGGCGCCACCAGCACCCCGGTGGGAATCCCCACTTGCGTCAGCAGCCTCACCAGCTCCAGCCGCCGGGCCGGCCCCGCCGCCCGGGGTTCCAGGGTGCGCTTGATGGCGTTGTCCAGGCTGGTCACGCTCACGAACACGGAAGCCAGATTCCGCCGCGCCATGTCCGCCAGCAGCTCGATGTCCCGTTCGATCACCGTGCCCTTGGTGATGATGCTCACCGGGTGATCGCATTCCGAAAGCGTTTCCAGAATTCCCCGGGTGACGCCCAGTCGCTTTTCCGCCGGCTGGTAGGGATCGGTATTGGCGCCCAGGGCGATGGGGGTGCAGCGGTAGCCCGGTTTGCGCAACGCCGCCTTCAGGCGTTCCACGGCGTTGGCCTTGTAGAAGATGCGGGTTTCGAAATCCAAACCGGGCGAAAGATCCAGATAGGCGTGGGTGGGCCGCGCGAAGCAGTAGATGCAACCGTGCTCGCAGCCCTTGTAGGGATTGATGGACTGCTCGAAAGGAACGTCCGGCGACTGATTCGTGCTGATAATGGAACGGGCCTGTTCCGGGATCAGTTGCGTCTCCCGGCCCGGCTCGACCTCCGCCAGCGAATCCCAGCCGTCATCGAAATCCTCGCGCTCCCGCTTCTCGAAGCGGCCCGCGATGTTGGAGATCGCGCCGCGGCCTTTTTGGGGTTTGGGGGAGGGCATCAGGCTACCGAGTGAGGCTGTATATATGAACAGTTATTGTATCGGGCGCCGCTCTTGCTTGTAACCCCCCTCGTGTAGGAGCAGCGTGCCCGCCGCGAACTTGGAACGCTTCAGGACAGGAAGCGCACGAAGGGTCCACGAAGAACCAGGAAGGCGCTCTCGCAGACAACCTCCTCCACAGGGTCTACAAGCCGTCGTAGGGTGGGCGAAGCCCACGCGGATCCAAAACCCGCAGCGTGAGCTTCGCCCACCCTACGCCGGCATGGTCGTCGCGGTTCAGTTTTGACCGGGGTCGGACCACCACAACAGCCTGATGGCACTAGGTAAAGCGTCCGAATTGGGCGTCTGAGAAAGCTTAGAGCCACTATTTTAAGGTGTAAAAGTCCACTCTAAGCGGTTCCCGAGCGAGGCCTTGCTAACCCGGCACCCGTCGCGGATGAATCCGGTTGCGTTACTTATTCTGTCATTGCCACCTGCGCGAGAATGGCGCGGTGATGTTAAGGCAGTCGCTGCTTGATTAAGGTTGTGGGTGTCCAAGCTCTCCGCTCTTTCATCGATACTCGCTGACCCGTCGGGAAACGGCTGGGAGATGACCGAGGTCGGCCGACGAGCGTGGTGTTAGCGTGATTGAAGTCGAGGGCGGAGAGCCGTTTTCGCTGCTATTTGGAATAACTCGTCGCCTGCCCTCGGTTTTGGGACGCGCCTAGCCGGGGCAGTGCTTAAGAGTCACGTTGGACGTCATGCCATCGACTTCCCCAAAAATTCGACTGGTTCTCCTGGATGCTGATGGTGTCATTCAGGAACCTTCCCTGGACTGACTGCCTACTGTGGAATCGGTATGCGGTGAGCCGGCTCGTGAAGCGATTTTCGGGCCCAAAAGCCCACTCTAAGCGGCTCCGGGCAACGTCTTGCACTGCCTTGTGTTGCCCTTTTCATACGCAGAGGGGGGCAATTGCTCGATTGCTAGGCCTGATCCTCGACGGGGCGGGCGCGCTGAGGGCCTTTGTATGTCGCGGTCAGTGCGCGGGGTCGGCGGCTTCGCCTGGTTGATGGGTTACGCTTCGCTCACCCACCCCACATTGATGACCGCCCTCAGCCACAACACCAGCACCAGTAGGAGAGGCACTCGCCGCCGCGAATCTGCGCTTGCCCTTCGCAGCCTCGAACCATTTCGCCCCGCGTCGCGGTTTCGGAGAGCGGGCCTCGGGCGTGAAAGGGTCAGGCTGCTCAACATCCGGCAATGCATGTGTGGTGGCCGCGTCGCTCGGTTTGGTCTATAAGCACTTGGTGCGACAGGTTCTCCCACGTGATGCGGCGTGGCGCGGAAGGGAGTAACGGCGCTTCGATTGGCTGCAGATATTGATGCTGGGGGATGCCTTCGATGATCGCGATTCAATTGGTTCGTGCTCGTACCGTTGCTGCCGGTGCGTTTGTATTGCTCACCCTGTTTTCTGTGCGCCCGGCCTCGGCCGTACCAGCGTTCGCCGTGCCGGATACCGCGTTTGGCACTAATGGGGATGTGGTCGTGACGATGGGTTCGACCGGTTCCCAGGCCAACGCCGTAGCCGTGCAGAGCGACGGAAAGATTGTGGTCGCGGGTGCGGTCTCGTCGGCTGCGACGGCCGACGACTATGCGGTGGTGCGCTTGAACGCCGACGGCACGCTGGACACCGGTTTCGGGACAGGCGGCGGAGTGACCAAGGATTTTTCCGGCCTGAACGATGACGCCTACGCAGTGGTGGTGCAGGCCGATGGCGGGATCGTGGTGGGCGGGGAGTCCACGGACGGTTCGTCGTTCAAGTTCAAGCTTATTCGCTACGACAGCGATGGAAACGTCGATACCTCGTTCGGAAGCTCCGGCATCGTGACTACGGACCCCGGCGGGAGTGGGGCCAGCCTGCGCGCCCTTGCGTTGCAGCCGGACGGCAAGTTGGTGGCGGCCGGTTACCGGTATGGAGGTTCGCCGGTTACCTACGATTACGTGCTGGCGCGCTACAACCACGATGGGAGCCTGGATTCCGGGTTCGGAACCAACGGGCTCGTAATCACCCCCTTGGGGAACAACAACGATTACGACGTGGCCCTTGCGCTTCAGGCCGACGGCAAGATCGTCATCGCTTCGGGTTATCGCACGGCGTCGATGACGGATGCGGACTTTCTGATCGCCCGCTACAACGCGGACGGCAGTCTGGACACCAGCGGCTTCAATGCCGGCGCGGTTGGATCGCCGGGCGCGGGCCTGCTTGCGGTGGATCTTCAGAGCGGCAGTGACGACTATGCGCTGGGCGTCGCCGTTCAGCCGGACGGCGGTATCGTGGCGGCGGGCCGCACCACCGATGGTTCTCACATATCCAGCTATGGCCTGGTTCGAGCCAACGCGGACGGTACCGTGGACACCACATTTGGAACCGGCGGCGTCGCGATCACCGATTCCAACGCTTTCGCCCACGCCGTATTGGTCCAGCCCAACGGCAAGATCGTGGCCGCGGGGGAGACCAACAACGGCGCGGACAGTGATTTTTCGATGTTCCGTTACGACGCTGCCGGGGCGGCTACAGGGGGCGCCGTGTTGGCGGTTGGGTCCGGCGGAGACGTGATCCGGGCGCTGGCTGCCCAACCCGACGGCGGGCTGGTGGCGGCCGGTTTCTCGACCTCCGGTTCTCGCACCGACATGGCCGTGGCGCGCTTTACGCCGGACGATGCGCCCTGGGACGTCACCCCGAATGCGTTCAAGTTCACCGATGATCCCGACGGCACGGCGAACGGAACCAGCACCTCCGACATGATCACCATTTCGGGGCTGGACTCCGGTGTCAGCGTCCCGGTGACGGTGAGCGGTGGCGAATATGCGAAGAACGGCTCCACGACTTATACGAACGCAATGGGGTGGGCGAGCAACGGCGACCAGTTCAACGTGCGCCACACTGACGGCGCTGCGGTGGGTGAGATGACGAGCACAGTGCTCAGCGTCGGCGGCGTTGTCGCGGGCAACAATCATCAGGTGATTCTCGGCACTCGGGCGATGGACACTTACTCCAGTACTGTCGCCAGCACTTCGTCCGGCGGCGGTGGCGGTGGGGCGGTCGGGCCGTGGTGGCTCCTGGGTCTGCTGTTGGCGGCGTTTGGGGCGCGGAGAGTTCGACGCTGACGGTCGCGGGTCCCGTTCGCTGCTTTCCTGAGCGGGGCATGAGCGGGGTCGGACCAACGCAACAATCGGACTGAAAACGGAAAAGCCCTCGAGGCAAGGGGCGGACGGCGCTTAGAACCACCATTTTCAGCCCCAGAAGCCCGCTCTAAGGAATAGGACGCACTCGTATGTGGCCTCTGATACGCCGCGGATCAGCTTTCTTATTCAACCATGCTGATACCTAACGAGCGCGAGTTGATTCAATGCACGACGTCCAGCATCTGAGCATATACATCGCTCGTTGCCCGATCGATGTCTACGCGTTCGCGTCCGATCCACGGAATCTGCCGCTGTGGGCGGCGGGATTGGCCAGCTCCGAAGTCACAAAAGCGGGTGACGGGGCGTGGATCGCAAAGGCACCATTCGGTGAGGTGAAGGTACGGTTTGCGGAACGAAATGAGTTCGGGGTCATGGATCATGACGTTGAACTCGAATCCGGGGTGACCGTGCATATTCCCATGCGAGTCGTGCCGAGCGGTGAAGGGAGCGAATTCATCTTCACTCTATTTCGGCAGCCGGGTATGACCGACGAGCAGTTCGCTGCAGACGGTCTTGCGGTAAAGAAGGACTTGGCAACGCTGAAGGCGGTTCTGGAGCGCTAGTACCACGCGTCCCCTAAAATGCCTAACGGGACTTTCGCCTCTCCGGAGATTGGCGCTGGTGTGCGCTGAGGTCAGACTCCGGGAATGACCGGGACGCTGCCGCTCCGCTGGGGCGACAGTGTCGCTCATGGATTGTCATATGTGACGGAGCTAGCAATGCCCCGGAATGCCAACACCCCAGATCACGCGGGCGCGGCCTCGCCCGCCGAGCAGATCGACGCCCGGATCGAAGAGCTGGCGGATTGGCGCGGTAAGACACTTTCGCACATGCGCGCGCTGATCATGGAATCCGTTCCGGCGATCGTCGAGGAAGTAAAGTGGCGCAAGCCGTCGAACTCCATGCGGGGCGTTCCGGTATGGTCCTGCAACGGCATCATTTGCACGGGCGAGACGTACAAGGACAAGGTGAAGCTCACCTTCGCCAAGGGTGCCTCGCTGGACGATCCGGCGGGCCTGTTCAATGCCAGCCTGGAGGGGAGTACCCGGCGGGCAATCGATATCCGGGAAGTCGACCGGATTGACGCGGAGTCGTTCAAGGCCCTGGTCCGCGCCGCCGCAGCCCTGAACGCATCTTGAGGCGGTGCGCGGCCCGGGCGAGAGCAGCTGTATACGCCCGGCATAATCCGCCGATTTTTCCACGTGGTGGGCGCGAATCGCCGGAACGTTCGCCAAGTGCTGTATAGGCATTCCTGACCGGCCTTTCCAATCGTTCGCAAGGAAACTTTCATGGCAGACACAGAAGTTGGCGAGATTCAGCGTATATTCACGACCCGTCTGGATACGCTCAGTCACATCCTCGACGTGGGCGAGAAACATTTCGGTGATCTCGATCCGATGATCGACGAGCGCCTTGCGCCGGACATGTTCCCCCTCGGGACGCAGATCGCCTTCGCCTGCAATCAGCCCCGGGGCTTCGCGCAATGGTGCGCCGGTCAGCCCGTGGAGAACCTGTCGCACGAGGTTGATTCAACCGCCACGGCCCGGTCGCATATCCGCGGGACCAGGGAACTGGTTGCGGGTATCGGCGTGGACGATGCCAAGCTGAATGAAACAAAGCGGATCGGGCTCGGACCCGAGCGGTACTGCGAGTTGCCCGCGCGAGTGTATGTGAGCGACTACCTGATGCCGAATCTGTATTTCCACATCACCACCGCCTACGCGATCCTGCGCAAGCTGGGGGCCCCGCTGGGCAAGGCGGACTACATGATGTATCTGGCACCCCACGTGAAGCTGGAAGGCGACGCATAGCGGATTCCTTCCCGGGCACCCTTGCCGGCCACCCGTCGGGGTGGGCCGGTTCGCCGCCGGAGATGCGAGGTTGAAATGATGATCTATCGTTGCTGCACCGCCGCGCTCGCGTGCCTGTTCGTGGGCTCTGCTCTGGCTAATCCGCCGGTGATGAAGAACGACCCCAAACGACCGGTCAAGGAGATCAGCCGGGATCTGGGCGTGACGCCGGATCAGTTCGCCGCCTGTTTCAATAGCGTGCACCCCACGCCGGGCGGCGCCCGTCCGGAGTCGTCGGGGCGGGTGCATGCCAACAAATCAGTGCTTCTCCCTTGTCTGCAAAAGGCCAACCCGGCAATCACCAACGAATCTCTGGACGCGGTGATGGATCGCTACCGACCCGGGGGCCGGGCGGCGCAGGAACCGAGGAGCTAATGCGTTGGTTGGGCTGACGAAGGAAGCCCAACATTCCAAAACCGCCGGCGGCCTGCGACCGGAGGCCTCGCCCAACAACTTCGTCGCGCGGGTTTTGGCGAACCGGGTGAGGGTGTTGGGCTTCCTTTGTCAGCCCAACCAACGACCCCCGTCGTGGAGAACGGGCCCGCCGGTGTGCGCGGGCCCTGGCCGTCAGCTCGGATCGATTTCCGTGGACAAGGTCTTGCGCATGGTATGGCGCATCAGTTCGTCCCAGGCGACGTCGTAGGTCAGGGCGACCTTGGCGACCTGTTCGGTATTGAACGCGTCGGTCCACCAATCGCTGAAGCTGTGGCGCGCCACGAACTGCAGCGTTAGCACCTGCTCCTCGCCGGGCTCCAGGCGGCTGTCGCCGGCGTGCAGGTTGGTGATTCCGCGGAAGCGAGTGGAGCCAAAGCTGCCCACTGGCGAGATCAGATCGGCATAGTACGTTTCCTCGATTGACCACAACATGTTCGTGAAGACCAACTGCGGCCCGTCGTAGGAATAGCTGCCGAGGCGCTCTTCGAGGATGCGCCAATGCTTGTTATTGGGCGCGGTGTTCATGGCCTCGACCACCATGGTGAACGGCTCGCCTTCATTGATTTGGTGGCCGACCTTGGCGCGGATGTAGCTGGTGATGCGCAGGTTGCTGGAGATTTCGTTGTAGAGTGCTTGCAGGTGACTCAATTGTTTTGCTCCTGGAACCGGGGTTGAAGAGTGGGAAAGAAAAAATTTAGACCAGCGCCCCGGTTAGTCAAGCTTGTGAAAACGATCGATCAGAAAAAGCAGAATAGGGCTTCATGGTAGTTGGAAAGCGGCACACGGCATTACTCGCCGGATTCATCGGCAACGTAGTCGAGTGGTACGACTTCGCGCTCTACGGCTATATGGCGGGCATCCTCTCCGGCTTGTTCTTCCCCGGGGAGAACACGACGGCCGCGCTGATCGCGACTTACGGCATCTTTGCCGCCGGGTTCCTGATGCGGCCCCTGGGCTCGGCGGTATTCGGCTGGCTGGGCGACACCATCGGGCGCAGTCCCACCATGTTGATCTCGGTGACCCTGATGGCCTTGCCGACGATTCTGCTTGGCTGCCTGCCGACGTATGACTCCGTGGGTGTCTGGGCGCCGGCGCTTCTGGTCGTGATCCGCCTGGTTCAGGGGCTGTCCGTCGGCGGCGAGTTCAGCAGTTCGGTGACCTATCTGGTGGAGACGGCCGAGGACGGCCGCCGCGGGTTCTCCGGGAGCTGGGCCAATACCGGAAGTATGGTGGGGATGCTGTTGGGCTCCGGGGTGGCGGCGGCGGTGACGACGGTGCTCTCTCCGCATTCGTTGCAGCAATGGGGCTGGCGGCTGCCCTTCCTGTTGGGTGGGGTGATCGGTGTGATCTCCATCCTGCTGCGCCGGAAGCTGCCCCAATCGGAGCATTTTCAGCGGCATCACGATGAGCGCCCGTCCACCTCGCCGCTGCTCCAGGCCTTTACCACCAACCGCCGGGAGATGATCCAGGCCATCGTGTTTGCCTCGGCGTACGGGGTTCTGTTTTATCTTCCCCTGGTCTATCTCCCGGAGTGGCTGCATCTCCAGACGGGAATGCCCCGGGGCACGGCGCTGCGGATCAATACCGCGGCGACGGCGTTTCTGCTGTTGCTGATCCCCGTCTCGGGCTGGGTCAGCGATCGGCTGTTTCGGAGAACGCATTACATCGCCGGCGCCATGTTGTTGATGGCGGTCGTGGCGGTTCCTCTTTATGTGTGGCTCGCGGGCGATGGGGTTTGGGGCGCGGTGGTGGTCCAGTTCGTGCTGGTCACGTTGCTTGCGGTGCCCCTCGGGGCGGCCCCGGCGATGTTCGTGGAGCTGTTTCCCGCCGCGGATCGGCTCTCGGGGTATTCCGTCGCCTACAACCTGGGACTCGGGGTGGTCGGCGGCGCCACACCCATGTTCGCGACCTGGCTGATCGCGGTGACGGGACTGGCCGTGGCCCCCGCCTGGCTGCTGACGGCGGTGGCGCTGGTGGCGTTCCTGGTGATGCTCTGGGTGCACGACGGAAGCCGCGAGCCGCTGCGCTGAGTCGGCGGCTCGGCCGGGTCGGTGGGTTACGCGTCGCTAACCCACCCTACATTGATGGCCCCCATCGGCCACAACCTCAGCACCAGCGAACGGGATTCCCTCCCAGGTCAATATTTCCGATTCGCAGCGATGACTGGAGCCGCGTGACGGTCATGCCTTCGCGCCCTGGGCGCCAAGCCGCTATTCCTGGTTGCCTATCCTGCCTACACTTTTCACACTGGAATACCGTGTTGCCGGCCCGAGTGGGGCGGCACGGTTCGTTGATTGTGGACGGATGATCCTCACGCCGGAGCCCAACACCATGAAGCAGACCGCCGAAGCCCTTCGGAAGATGAAGTCCATGAGCCCGGTTCCCATGCTCACGGCCTATACCACCCCCGTAGCCCGCTGCCTGGAGCAGGCGGGCGTGCCCGTGCTGCTGGTGGGCGATACGGTGGGCATGGTGGAGATGGGGTTTTCCAGCACCCGGGAGGTGACCTTGGAGCACATGGAATACCACATCGGCGCCGTGCGCCGGGGCGCGCCGGAGACCCACATCATCGGTGATCTTCCCTACGACAGTGACCGGGACCCGGAGACCGCGTTGAACAGCGCTCGAAGACTTCTGGCGGCGGGCGCGGACAGCATCAAGCTGGAAGGGCCGAAGTACGACGTCATCCGCCGCCTGGTGGCCAGTGGGGTCGATGTCGTGGGCCATACCGGGCTGACGCCGCAGACGGCCGCCAGCTTCAAACAGGTTGGGCGGGGCGCCGAAGATGCCGAGCGGGTCCGTGGCGAGGCCGTCGGCATCGCCGATGCCGGCGCATTCATGCTGGTTTTGGAGCATATTCCGGACGCGCTGGCGGAGGCCATCACGCGGTCTGTCTCTATTCCCACCATCGGCATCGGCGCGGGGCCGCTCTGCGACGGTCAGGTGCTGGTGATCAACGACGCCATCGGCCTGGGTGATCGATGGCCGCCCTTCTCGCGGCAATATGCCTACCTTGGCAAGGCCATCGTCGAGGCCGCGGAGGCTTTCGTTAACCAGGTGACGGGGCGAACCTACTAGAGATTTCGCCGCGTGCCTTGAGAATCGCCGACGCCGGCCAAACACACTCTCCGCGTCGGCTTCATGCCATACCCGCCGAATACAGAAGGTGACAACCCATGACACAGGAAAACGTTCAGGTCCGACTCGCCAAGCGTCCCGTCGGTGAACCCAAGCAAACAGACTTCGAGATCACCCGCGAGCCGGTGCCCCAACCCGGCGACGGTGAGGTGCTGGTCGAGGTTCAGTATCTGTCCCTGGATCCGGCGATGCGGGGCTGGATGAATGAAGGCAAGTCCTACATCGAGCCAGTGGAATTGGGGGATGTGATGCGGGCGTTGGGCGCCGGGAAGGTGATCGAATCCAACGATCCCAAGCTGAAGGAGGGCGACTCCGTGACCGGCCAGTTCGGGGTGCAGCGTTACGCGGTGGCCCAGGGCCGGACCCTGAACAAGGTCGATCCGGAAATCGCGCCATTGACGACCTACCTCCACGTCCTGGGCATGACGGGGATGACCGGCTACTTCGGCATCCTTGAAGTGGGCGAGCTCAAGGAGGGCGACAACGTGCTGATATCCGGCGCCGCGGGAGCGGTGGGCTCCGTGGCGGGGCAGATTGCGAAGATCAAGGGCTGCAAGGTCGTCGGCATCGCGGGCGGCAAGGAGAAGTGCGACTACCTGGTCAATGAGCTGGGGTTCGACGACGCCGTGGACTACCGCAACGAAGATATCTACAAGGGCTTGAAGCGGGCCTGCCCGGACGGTGTGGACGTGTTCTTCGACAACGTCGGCGGGGATATTCTCGATGCCGCGTTGACCCGCCTGCGCCGCCATGCCCGGGTGGTGATTTGCGGCGCCATTTCCCAATACAACAACACCGAGGCGCCCCAGGGGCCCAGCAACTATCTGTCTCTGCTGGTTAATCGTGCCCGAATGCAGGGCATGGTGGTGTTCGACTACGCCGACCGATACGGCGAGGCCGCGAAGGAAATGGCGGGCTGGATGCGCGCTGGCAAACTCAAGCACCGCGAGCATGTGGTGGAGGATCTGGAGAGCTTTCCGGAGCGGCTGATGATGCTGTTTCGCGGCGAGAACTTCGGCAAGCTGGTGCTGAAGGTTTAGGGAGACCCTGATTCATTCACGCGCCCGCGCTCGCCATGAACGGCCGCGGGCGTTTGCCGCACGCAATCGAAAACCGGCCCCTTCCTCGGGCTCGAAAACCCACTATTTTGCTGCCGCCTGGCGGCTGTCCGCCGGGCTCCACCTGGATCGGTGGTACTATGGATGGGTGCCCGATACGGGCGGTAATGGCGGAATGAGGATTTCCTCAATGAATCAGAAGCAGTTGTTTGACCGGCTCGGCGCGCCTCTCAGCAATACGAGATCGTCGCGCGGATCGGTGCGGGCCCAGGATGGCGTGGTTTTTCTTCGAGTGTGGCAGGATGAGGCGAAGCAGCTTGACGGCAAGTTGTTCATGCGGGTCACGACGAGCCAGGAATCGGAAGACGGCGACGCCGAGAGCCCGGGTTACCAGGAACGGCTTGAGCACGTGGAGCGCGTCAAGAACGGCGCCAAGACCTACATGGTCATGTATCGTGCGGCGGGCGGTGCCGCCCATCCGCGCCAGGGCGGTGTCTTCAACGACAGGGAGCTGTTTGTGGGAGGCGACGTCAAGGAAGTCGACGGTGAAGTCTGGGTGGAACTGTCCGAGCGGATTCCCGTCCGCGAGGCGATGGCCTGACCTGAAGCGGTTGCCGCGATTGGTGACCCGGCGCGGGTCGGGTCTTCATGTTCCAGGAGCAGCATCGCCGCCTTGTCGTTGAGAATGCCCCCTCGGGCTTGATTTGAATCAAGCCCTGATCCTTCCGCTGGTTTAGTGTTCACCTGCCTCGGAATTCCCGAGGGCGGCGTTCGGCCGCGTTCACTAACGACAGGCAGTGGAAGGGCAGATGGCGGTAGAACTCTATAACGATGGGCGGCACCAATGTTTGGCATTCGATTCACTGGTTGCCGGTGAGGGCGTTCAGGCCAACCAGTTCCTGATCGTAGACGGCGACCACACGGCGCTGCTGGACCCCGGCGGCGACATGACCTACACCCCGCTGTCACTGGCGCTGGGTCGGTACATCCGGGTCAAGAATCTGGACTACGTACTGGCTTCGCATCAGGACCCCGACATCATCGCCTCGCTGGATAGCTGGCTGATGTATACCGACTGCAAGGTGGTGTGCTCGGAACTGTGGACGCGCTTTCTGCCGCACCTGGTGCCCAGCTACCGGAGCCGGGACGTGGATCGGCGGATCATGGGCCTGCCGGACCGGGGCGGGCGTATCCGCCTCGGTGAGAATTACCTGATCGCATTGCCTGCACACTTCCTGCACTCCGTGGGCAATTTTCATTTCTACGATCCCGTGAGCCGCATCCTGTTTTCGGGCGACGTGGGCGCATCCATGGTGGAAGACGAACCCAGCCGGCCCGTCGAGGATTTCGACGCCCACGTGCCGACGATGATCGATTTCCACCGCCGCTACATGACGTCCAACCGGGCGTGCCGCCTTTGGTCCAACATGGTCCGCGCCCTGGAGATCGACATGATCGTGCCCCAGCACGGTCGGCCATTTAAGGGCGAACACGTGATCAACAGCTTCCTGGACTGGATGGCGAACCTGGAATGCGGGGTGGACTTGATCACCCAGACCGACTACCGCGTGCCGTAGTTGGGAGAAGAGCGACGACTCCTGGCGTCCGGCCCACGGCGTGAGCCGCGCCGCCGCTTGGCGGGCCAACCGTTTGGCGGAGGGGCTGGAGGTCGGGTTGGCGCTGGGGCAGAATTCGTCGACGCCGCCGTCGGCGGCTGACTCCATACAATAAACGTTGCAGGGAAGGACCATTGTGAAGAACTATCTCGCCCCCTTTTACCTTATTGCTCTTATGACGCTGACGGCCGTTGCCGCCGTTGCCGCTCCCCACAATGTGGTGCCGCTGACTCCGCCCAAGGTTGACGTACCCACCGGCCTGACCATGAAGCAGATCCACAAAGCCGCCTACATGGCTGCCGTGGTTCGCGACTGGCGGGTGACGGGTGACAACGTTCAGGCGCACTACATCGATGCCGAATACCCCATCCGGGTGCACGTGGCGCGCGTGCGCATCGACTACTCGGGCACGCCGATCAAGTTCCTGTATCGCAAGAGCGACAATCTGGAGCACGGTTGGAAAAAACAGGCGGCTACGCAAAAGGGTCCGTTGGCGAACCTCCAGACCGTTAGCGATTGGTCCCTGTCCGATACGCCCGAAGGAACCACCGGGATCGAAATGGTGCACATCAAATACAACATCTGGCTTGAGGAATTGGGCCGGACACTGCAAGGAACGCTGGGCCTGGTCACCCTCGACTAGCCCCGCGTTCGACCCTTTCGAGTCCAGCCACGAATTAACCGTTCCCGCGCTGTGCGCGAAACCGGCATGCGCGGGGACGGTTTGCTCTCCCCGGGGCGATTTTGTCGCGCGGCGAGGTTTCGTCCGCACTACACTGAAGCCAGGTTGCGTTCCATCCGAAAAGGTGAGGTCAATGGCGAAACCGGAGTCCGATCCCGGTTCGGTGGCGGGAAGCCTGTGGATCAATCGCGCCGGCCAGCCGGTGTTTGCGGCGGACCACGTGGCGCTGCTTGAGGCCATCGACCGGGAAGGTTCCATCAGCGGCGCGGCCCGCCATCTCGGGATCAGCTACAAGACGGCATGGGATCGGGTGGACGCCATGAACAACCTGGCCGGCCGCGAATTGGTGGTTCGCGCCACGGGCGGCCGGCGCGGTGGCGGAACGGCGCTGACCGATGATGCCCGCCACCTGATCGGCGGTTTCCGGGCGATGGAGGCGGAGCATCAGCGCTTCCTCCGGCGCATGAGCGAACAGTTCGAGGGGTTCGAGGAACTTCAGGACCTGGCGAGGAGGTTGTCCGTGAAGACCAGCGCGCGCAATCAGTTTCACGGAACGGTGACGCGCATCGTTCGGGGAGCCGTCAACGCCGAGGTGGAGCTTCGCATCGCCGGCGGCCACCACATCGTGGCCGTTATCACGGAGCACAGCCTGGAGCGGCTGGGGCTGAAGGAAGGCTCCGAGGCACATGCTCTGATCAAGGCTTCCACGGTCATTCTCGCGACCGATCCCGATGTGGAACTCAGTGCCCGGAACAAGCTGTGCGGGACCGTGGCCCGGGTGAATCAGGGGCCGGTGAACAGCGATGTCGTCATCGATCTGGGCGGCGGCGCCACCATCAGCGCGGTGGTGACCACCGACAGCTTCCGGCGGATGGATCTGGACGAGGGCGCGGTGGCGTGCGCCCTGTTCAAGGCGTCCAGTGTGATATTGGCGGGGGGGTAGTTGGGGTATTTTGTTTGGGTCCCTTTGTCTGCCGGGAGCGCAGTCTGAAAAAATCGCCCGGGGTTCAACCACAGAGGACACAGAGTTGCACAGAGAAGGGTAAAAACGATCTTCCTTGTATTTTTGTCCTTCGTGTAACTCTGTGTCCTCTGTGGTGAACGCTTTGCGGAAACGGATCCTCCCCCCTTAATTGTTTTCGGAGGCCGTGACGTCTCTGCCGTCGGCGAGCCACGTCACCTGCATGAAACGCTGTGCAATCCAGAAATCCCCGGATTCCGCTTTGCTTCATCCGGGCTACGCGACCGTTTCGGTCCCCCTCTCTCGCCAGGGGCGAGGGGAGCAAGAGGCGGGTTTCGCCGAAGCTTGCCAGTCCGCCCTCCCTGCCCGGGTGGGCGAGGGTCAGGGAGAGGGCGAGTAGAAGAAAATGAGGCTGTTCACACCAGTGCCACGGCCTTGATCTGCGCAAACACCTCTCTCCCCGGTTCCAATGCCAGCCTTTCCCGCGACAATGCCGAGATCCTTGCCAGCAACGGCGAGCCGTCGTCCGTCTCCAGCCGCGCCATGATCTGCCCCGCGCTACCCGTCTCCGACAGTTGCACGATCCGTGTTCGCAGGATGTTGAGGATGCTGGTTCCCTGGGCGCGCTCAAGGGCAAGGCTGACGTCGCGGGCGTGGATGCGCAGGCGGACGCTGGGTCCCGTGGGCGCTGGTTCATCGGGAATCAGAAGCTCCTGATTGCCGACGTTGAGGATCGTCAGGTGGTGGGTGTCGTCGCGGCCGGTGACGTCGGCCTCCAGTACGGCGCCGGCATCATCTGCCTGGGTCAGGGGAAGATCCAGTCGGCAGAGCATCTCCCGCAGCGGGCCCGTGCCGGTGATGCGCCCGCTCTCCATCAGGGCGAGGTGGTCGGCCAGCGTGGCCACTTCGTCGAGGTTATGGGTGACATACAGCATCGGAACCCGGAGTTCTTCGCTGACGCGGTGAAGGTAGGGAAGGATGTCCCGTTTGCTTCGCTGGTCCAATGCGGCCACGGGTTCGTCCAGCAGCAGCACGCTGGGTTTGGCCAGCAGCGCGCGGGCGATGGCCACCCGTTGGCGTTCGCCGCCGGACAGCCCGTGAGTGGGCCGCTCGAGCAGGGCGGCGATTCCGAGCAGCCGGGCGAGCCGTTCCAGGTCGTGTGACGAGGCGCCGCTGCGCCGGGCGGCGAAATCGAGGTTCCCGCGCACGTCCAGATGCGGGAACAGGCGTCCGTCCTGGAACACCAGCCCCGTGCGGCGCCTGTGGGCGGGGAGCCGGGTGTCCGTCCGGTCGTCCTGTACCACTGTTTCACCCAGCACGAAACGGCCCTCGGGCTGCTCCAGCCCGGCGAGGCATCGAAGCAATGTGGTCTTGCCGCAGCCGGAGGGGCCGAATAGTGCCGTGACGCCGGTGGCGGGAGCCGTCAGTTCGGCATCCAGCACAAAATCGCCGCGCGACAGCCGCATGTGGATATCCAGGGTCACGGCTGTACCACCCGGAACCGGCGATTCAGGCCGTACACAGCCAATAGCAGCACGAATGAAAAGGCCAGCAGGCCCGCCGAGAGCATATGCGCCCGGCCATAGTCCAGGGCCTCCACGTGATCGTAGATGGCCACCGACAGGACCTGGGTCCGGCCGGGAATGTTCCCGCCGATCATCAACACCACGCCGAACTCGCCTACCGTGTGGGCAAAACCCAGCGTGGCGCCGGTGATCAAGCCGCGCCGGGCCAGAGGCAGGGCTACGTTGAAAAATCGGTCAAAGGGGCCGGCGCCCAACGTCGCCGCGGCTTCCAGCGAGGCCCGGCCGGCGGCGGCGAAGGCGTCCTGCAGCGGCTGCACCACGAAGGGCATGGAGTAGATGACGGAGCCGACAACCAGGCCGCTGAAGGAAAAGGCCGGGGCCTGACCGCCCAGCGCTTCCACGGCGGCGCCGATGGGGCCGTTGCGGCCCAGGGCAACGAGCAGGTAGAAGCCCAGCACCGTCGGCGGCAGTACCAGCGGCAGAGCCACCACGGCTTCGATGGCCGCCTTGGCGCGCAGGCGGCTGTTGGCGAGCCACCACGCCAGCGGCGTGCCCAGAATCACCAGGATCGCCGTGCTGGTGGCCGCCAGTTTCAGGGTGACGGTCAGGGCCGTCAGATCCGCCTGGCTGAGCAACGTCATTGTTTATCGGGCACCGTGTAGCCGAAGGCCTCGATGATTTTCCGCGCGGCCTCCGAGCGTAGATAGTGGAGAAAGGCCCGGCCCTCGGGCCGATCACGCACCAATACGGCCTGTTGGTCGATGGGTGAATAGAGTTCCGACGGGATGTCCCAATAGGAGCCCTGGACGGTAGTGCCTGGGCGGTGGATTTCCGACCAAGCGACGAAACCCAGTTCGGCGCCACCCCCGGCCACGAACTGATAGGTCTGAGCGATATTCTCGCCCCGTAGCAGGCGTGACTGCAGGGATTGCCAAAGGCCCATGTGCGTCAGGACCTGGCGGGCGGCGGCGCCGTATGGCGCGGTGCGGGGATTGGCGATGGCCAGGTGGTCGAAGCCGCCTTCACGCAAGACGCGGCCCTGGTTGTCGACGCGGTTGGGCGCCGTGCTCCACAGCACCAGTTTGCCCCGGGCGTAGGTAAAGCGGCTGCCGCCGACGGCGTCGCCTTGCTCCTCAAGCAGCCGCGGCCGGCGAACGTCGGCCGCGAGGAAGGCATCGAACGGCGCGCCGTTGTGGATCTGGGCGTATAGCTTGCCGGTGGAACCAAAGCTGAGCACGACTTCGTCGCCGCTTGCGCCATGGTAGGTTCGGGCAAGCTGGCGGGCCGCGGCGGTGAAGTTGGCGGCGACCGCCACGGTGACGGTGGCCGCGCCGGCCGGGGCGCTCAGCAGTGCTAACAGAATGGCGATGTGGGGGCGGAGTCTCATGGTTCGGGGCTCTGAATGCGTTATGTATGTGAGTATATAACGACAGGCGGGGAAGGCCAGTTGCGGGTGCCGTTGGTTGGGCTGGTGCCTTTCCCCTTCTCCCTGGCCCTCTCCCACGGAGGCGAAAGGGGATGTTTCGCCCAAACCTTGGCACGAAGTCGCCCTTTCACTCCCCTCGCCCCTGGCGGGAGAGGGGCTGGGGGAGAGGGGGAACTCAATCCCCGGCCAACCCAAGCAAAAGGCCGCCCTCACTCCGACGAGAAGTAGATGTCGGCGTACCACGCCGTCGCCGAGCCGCCGGCGTTGTCCGTATCCGTCATGATGGCCACGGCGCCGGGCGCCGGCGCATCGTCGCCGAAGGCCTTGCGATAGTCATCCAGGACGTTTCTGCGTTCGGAAGTCCATTGGCCGGCTTTGGCGTCGCCGGATTCCACTGCGAACATGGCGGCGTGATCGGTGAAGGCGTTGGGCCAGCGGGCGCCCACGGGCTGGCTCCCGGACCACACGTAATTGAGTGCCATGGTCCGCCAGAAGGCCAGGCCGCCGGGGAAGACCACGTAGACCCGCGCCGCGTAGTCGTCGCCGGATTTGGTGCGCTCCTTGAGTCCGCCCAGGCTGTGTTGAACCTTCCACGACCAGTGCAGATAGGGCGTCGTTTCCAGGTCCACCTCGATCTTCTTGTAGAGCCCCGACGCCGTGCCGTTGCTGACGGCCTTGAGGGCCGGGCCGCGGGCCGTGTCTTCAATGCTGTAGCGGGTTTCGCCCTTGAAGCTCTTGGCCTCCCAGCCGTTCAAGCCGTCGCTTTTGAAGGCGCTCACGGGGACCCGGTCAGCGGCATGAACACTGCCGGGAAGCACGGCCGCCGCGACCGCGATGGTGATGAGGTGGGAACTGATGGCCGATGTCATTGTCCTCTCCTGTGCCCGGGCGATACTGCGTGTAAAGGCCAGCAAAGCAGGATTTCGCTGGAATTTTGTTCGACCGGGCGGCTCTGTTAATCTTGTGCGCCTCCACACCATCGGTCTGCCTCCCCGGCTGCCGGCGGATGGGACGTATGTCACCGGGTACCCGCCATGTCATCGATCCTTGCGTATCTGGCTCCCTGGGAGTTCTCGCCGACCGTTCTGGTCGCCTGCGCGGGCGCCCTGTGGATCTATGTGCGCGGGCTGCGTCGCGTCAAGGGGCGGGGCGGTGAAACCGGGTTCTGGCGCCCGCTCGGCTTCATTGTTGGCGTGATCGCGATCTACGTGGTCATGCAGACCTATATCGACTACCTCTCCCAGCATATGTTCTGGGTGCACCGGGCCCAGCATCTGGTGCTGCATCACCTGGGCCCGTTCCTGATCGCGCGTGGCCGCACCCATGAATGTGCTTGCGGCCGGGACGCCGCGGTGGATGCGTGCCTACGTGTTCCGGCCGTTGGCCCGCAATCCGGTGGCGCGCCTCGCTTACCGTTTTGTGCAGAATCCTTTCATTGCCACAATCCTGTTTGTGGGGCTGATCTACCTGTGGTTGATCCCCTCCATCCATTTCGACGCCATGCTCAGCGCCAACCGCTACAAGGCCATGAACTGGAGTATGGTGATCGACGGCATCCTGTTCTGGTGGCTGATTCTGGACCCCCGGCCGCGGCGCGAGCCCGGTGTCCTGGGGCATCCCGCCCGGGTGGTGATTCTGTGGATCATCATGTTCCTGCAGATCATCATTGGTGCATATATCGCCCTGAGCAAGGTGGAGCTCTACGACGTATACGCCGTTTGTGGCCGAGCCTGGCCCGTAAGCCCCATCGTCGATCAGCAGTTGGGCGGCCTGATCACCTGGATACCGGCGGCCATGATGAGCGTATTGGGCGGCTTGGTGGTGCTGCGCTTCTGGGCGCGTGAGCGCGGCGGAAGTGAAAGAGCAAACGCGGAGCCGGTGCTGCCCGGTTCCCTCCCCGAATCCTCGTAATTCAAAAAAAGCTACTCAAGGAGTTGAATCCATGTCACATCCCGATTCCCGAGCGGGTCGTGCGTTTGCGGCCGTCTTTGGTGCCTTGCTGCTGGTTGCGCTGGTGCCGGCGGCATTGGCCGCGAAACCCGCTGCGGAACTCTCCGGCGCCAGGATTCGCCTGCTGCCGGGCGATCTGCCGCTGGCCGGTTATTTCCATCTGACCAACACGTCCGACCGGCCCCTGGTGCTCGAGGGCGCGGCCAGTCCGGCGTTCGGCAAGGTAATGATTCACAAGAGCATTGAGAAGAACGGCACGGCGAAGATGGTGCATGTGGATCACATCGAAGTGGCTCCGAGTGGTTCCGTGGACTTCGCGCCGGGCGGGTATCATTTGATGATGATGAAGCGCAAGAAGGCGCTGAAGGTCGGTGATACGGTCCCTGTGACCTTGCGCTTCGAACACGGCATCGAAGTCCAGGACGCGTTCAAGGTTGTTCCCGCGGGAGGTCAGTGATGCGGTTTTTGCGCCATGGAGCGATCGCCGCGCTGGTGGTGCTGGCCGCTCTCGCGGCCGGCTGCGGCGATTCCCACCCGTGGAAAACGAAGGACATTTCGGGGCTGATGCCCGATCTTTCGTTCACGCTCACCAATGACAATGGACAGCAGGTCTCGGCCAAGGACTATCGGGGCAAGGTGGTGCTGATGTACTTCGGGTACACACACTGCCCGGATGTTTGCCCCACCACCCTGGCTCGCCTGTCCCAAGCCATCGACCAGCTCGGCGACGCCGCCGACCGGGTGCGTGTTCTGTTCGTCACTGTCGACCCCGCCCGGGATAAGCTGCCCGTTCTCAAGAGCTACACCGCCGCGTTCGGCCCGCAGTTCGTGGGATTGCGGGGAGACGACGATGCGCTGAAAGCGCTGACCAAGCGCTACCGGGTGACGTACGGCCGCGGCAAGCCCGACGACGACGGCAACTATGAGGTTTCCCACAGCAGTGCCGTGTTCGTGTTCGACGGCGCCGGCAAGGTTCGGCTGATGATGCGCCAGCAGGATGCGCCGGACGATATCGCCGCGGATCTCAAGCGGTTGGTGTCCGAGGGCTGATTGGTGGATTCGCGATGATGTCGGTCGCCGTATTCGTTGTGTTGGTGGTTCTGTGCTTCGGCGCAGCGGCCACCGGGGCCGTGTTCCGGCCCGGTGACTGGTACAAGGCGTTGCACAAGCCCGCATGGACTCCGCCCAACTGGATGTTCCCGGTGGCCTGGACCGCGCTATATCTGCTCATGGCCATCAGCGCGTTCCTGGTCTGGCAGATCGCGGGCTGGCCCGCCAGCCGCCAGGCGCTGGGCTTGTTCGTTCTGCAGTTGGTACTCAACGCCGCATGGTCCTGGCTGTTCTTCGGCCTGCACAGGCCAGGCCTGGCCTTGCTGGACCTCCTTGCTCTGTGGGTTGCGATCTTCGCCACCATGGTTGCGTTTTCCCGGCTTGACCCCCTGGCCGGGCCGCTGCTGTTTCCCTATCTGGTCTGGGTCACCTTCGCCGGCGCCCTCAATTTTTCCATCTGGCGACGCAACTGACCCGGGCAATCACCTACGTTTCCCGACCGGCGGTTGTTGCGCCAAGACCGCTGCCTTCGTCTATAGTGAGCGGACGCGCCGCCGGTCGGGCACGGTGGCGGCGCCAATAACAATAGCGCCTGCAACAGGGAGAGGCAGTCGATGGGGGACATGCTGTCGCACGCGGAGGCCCAACGGTTCTACGACCGCATGGGCCGCAAACAGGATTGGCAGGGGTTCTATGAGAGCCGGGCCAAACACCGTCTTCTCGAAAACCTGGAACCCGCCGAGGCGCGTAGCGTGCTGGAATTCGGTTGCGGAACCGGGCAGTTCGGCGAGACTTTGCTGCGTGACCATTTGCGCGCGGACGCACGCTATCTCGGAATCGATATCAGTCCGGCCATGGTCGATTTGGCCCAACGTCGTTTGGCGTCGTATGGCGGGCGAGCCGAGATCCGCCGTTCGCAAGGCGCCATGGAGTTGGAGCTGGAATCCGCGTCTGTCGATCGCTTCGTTTCCATCTACGTGCTCGACCTGCTCACCCGCCGCGATATCCGGCACCTGCTGGTGGAAGCCCATCGGGTGCTGACGGCCGGCGGCCTGCTGGGCCTGGTCAGCCTCACGCCGGGGTTTACCCCGTTTTCCCGTCTGGTTTCCCGCACTTGGTCGGCGATCCACGAGTGGCGACCCGGTGTGGTGGGCGGCTGTCGGCCCATCAACCTTCAGGAGTTCGTGGAGGGCCCGCGCTGGTCCATCCGGCACCGCAGCCGGGTCAGCAGCTGGGGCGTGCCCTCGGAGGTGCTGGTGGCGGCCAAGGCCCTGCCCTGAACCGGAAAGAGTGTTGGGTCAGGCCTCCGCCGTGGTCTGGTCATGGCCCGGTGACGAATGGCCCCGGGGCTCGCGCAGCCAAAGATAAAGCTGGGCCAGAAATGCGCCTACGGTGCCCCCGGCCATGACAGTCGCCATGGCCACGGGGTTGCCGTGCTGCAGCAATCCCACAGCGGCTCCCGCCAATGCTCCGCAGCCGAACTGAAACACCCCGAACAGGGCCGAGGCGGCGCCGGCGTTTTCCGCGAAGATCTCCAGTAGGCCCGCGATGGTGTTCGAGCCCACCAGCCCAATCACGCTGGTGGTGAAGAACAGCGGAATCGCCACGCCCCACAGGCCGCCGATATCCAGAAGGCTGGCCGTCAGCAGTCCCAGGGCGGCGATCATTGCCAGGGTAGTGCCGCCGAACAGCATCCGATGAACGCCATGGCGAAGCACGAAGCGGCCGTTGATGTAGTTGCCGATCACCAGGCCCAGTACATTGATGCCGAAGTAGTAGCCGAAATGTTGGGCCTGCACGCCGAAGACCTGGATGTAGACGAACGGCGAGCCGGAGATGTAGGCGAACAGGCTGCCGAAGGTCATGCCGCCGCATAGCAGATACGCCACGGCGTAGCGGTTGGTCAGTACGCGGCCGTAGGCGGCAAACTTTTGGGCGATCCGGGCGCCGGCCCGCCTGGCCGGGTCGTGGGTCTCCGGGAGCACGAACAGCACCAGGCTGAAACACAACACGCCGAAGGCCAGCAGAATGCCGAATATGCTGCGCCAGCCCACGCCGCTGACCACGTAGCCGCCCACCAGGGGGGCGATCAGTGGCGCCACGGCCATCACCATGATGACGAACGATTGCACCCGGGCGGCGTTGCGACCGCTGTAGAGGTCGCGAACTATGGCACGGGCCATGACCGGGCCGGCGGCACCGCCCAATCCCTGGACCAGCCGGGCGCCGATCAGACCGCCGATGCTGGGGCTGAGCAGGCAGGCGAGGCTCGCGAGAATGTAGATGCTGGTCCCGGTGATCAGGACCGGCCGCCGGCCGAAGCGGTCTGAAAAGGGACCGTAAATGAGCTGGCCCACGGCCAGGCCGAGAAAGAACGAGCTCAGGCTCTGCTGGGCTTCCGCCGCCGACGTGCCGAACTCGTGCGCGATGGCGGGCAGGCCCGGCAGATACATGTCGATGGATAAGGGCCCGAACGCGGTCAGGGTGCCCAGCAGGGCGATCAGGCCCAGACCGCCAGCGGTTTCCTTGGTCATGGGAACTCCGGATCGGGGCCGGTGGCGTCACCGGCCTCGTGAATTGGGCTTGCAGGGCGGGTGTCCTCCGCAAGCGGGAGCTTGCCGGCCTTCCTATTTTTCGCCGGGATGGCGCAGCACCGCCATGGTCAGCCGGGACGCGCACACCAGCCGCCCCTGATCGTCCTCGATGCGGATGTCCCATACTTGGGTCGAGCCGCCCAAGTGAACCGGGCGCGCGGTACCGGTGACGTGACCCGAGCGAGCGGCGCGAATGTGGTTGGCGTTGATCTCCAGACCCACGCAGTACTTCTTCTCGCGGTCCACGCAGAGATTGGCGGCGACGCTGCCGAGTGTCTCGGCGAGGGCCGCGGAGGCGCCGCCGTGCAGGATGCCATGGGGCTGAACCGTGCGATGATCGACCGGCATGCGGCCGCGGATGTAGTCATCGCCGACTTCCGTGTACTCGATATCCAGCGCGGAGACCATTGTGTCGCGGGACCACTTGGCCAGTTCGTTCAGATCGGGTTCCGAATGCCAGATTGCCATCGATCGCTCCTATTCAAAAGCGGCTGTCCCGGTGAAACAGCCCGGCTATTCTGCCAGCAGGGCCAGCTCCTCGTCTTCTTCCCTGGGCACCCGGCTGGCGCCCCGCATCAGCAGCACCAGCGGAGTCGCCGCCAGCGTGACCCACATCATCAGCACGAAGTCATTCATGTAGCCGAGGGTGGCGGCCTGGCGTGTCACTTCGCCGTTCAAAGCCGCCAGGCCGGCCGCCGTCCCGGGGTGCCAGATCCGCGAGCCCCAGTCCATCAAAAGGCTGTTGTAGAGGTTGATGTGCTCCCCCAGGTAGGCATGGAAGCGCTGGGTGTTGCGGGCCAGCAGCGTCATCACCAGGGAAATGCCGATGCTGCTGCCGATGTTGCGCATCAGGCTGAACATGGCGGTTCCCTCGTTGCGGAAATGGGGCTGCAGCGTGGCGAAGGTCACGGTGCTCAACGGCACGAAGATGAAGCCCAGCCCCAGCCCCTGAAGTAGGCCGGTATAGACGATGGTGGCTTCGCTGACCTCCGGCGTGAAGCCGGCCATCTGGTGCAGGGAAGCAGAGGTCAGCAGCAGGCCGGCGGTGATCAGCCAGCGGGTGTCCACGCGATTGATGAGCCGGCCCACCAGGAACATGGCGGTCATGGTGCCCACGCCTCGTGGCGCCAGCACGAAGCCGGTGGTGATGACCGGATAGCCCACCAGGTTTTGCAGGAACGGCGGCAGCAGGGCCAAGGTGGCCAGCAGGATGATGCCCACCACGAAAATGAAGAACAGGCCCACGACGAAGTTGCGATCCTTGAACATCTTGGGATCGATGAACGGCTTGTCGGCCGTGAGCACGTGAACCAGGAACAGATACAGCCCCAGCACGGCGAGCACCGTCTCGATTATGATCTCCGGCGAATCGAACCAGGCCAGGGTCTCGCCCCTGTCCAGCATGAGCTGCAGGCAGCCGATCGCGATGCTGAGAAAGGCGAAGCCCAGCCAGTCGAACCGTCGGGCCCGGTCGCGCACGGTCTCCGGGACGAAGGCCAGCAGGCCGAAGGCGGCGAGGATGCCCACCGGGACATTGATGAAGAAGACCCAGCGCCAGTTGTAGACCTCTGTGAGGTAGCCGCCCAGGGTGGGGCCGAGGATGGGGCCGACCATGACGCCGATACCCCACATGGCCATGGCCGAGCCGTGCTTCTCCCGGGGGAAGGTGTCCAGCAGTACGGCTTGGGACATGGGCACAAGCGCGGCGCCGAACACGCCCTGGGCCAGCCGGTAAAACACCATCTGCGACAACGAGCCGGCGACGCCGCACAGCACCGATGAGACGGTGAATCCCGTTACGCACATCACGAAGAAGCGCTTGCGCCCAAACCGCCCGGCGAGCCAGCCGGTGGTGGGCGTCATGATGGCAGCCGCGACAATATAGGAGGTAAGTACCCAGGCCACCTGATCCTGGGTCGCCGACAGGCTGCCCTGCATGTGGGGCAGGGCCACGTTGGCGATGGTGGTGTCCACGGCCTGCATGATGGTGGCCAGCATCACCGATACGGTGACCAGCGCCCGGTTGACCGTTGGCTCTCCGGGTGCCGCCGCTCCCATGGTCTGCGACTGGCTCATTACCGCTGGCCGGCGCTCGCGACGGCGCTGTCGAACAGGCCGCCCAGGGTGCGGTGCCAACCGGTGTCGATATCCACCACCACGCTCATCCCGGCACGCAGGGGCGGCCCCGACTTGTCGGTGATGTGCAGGCGCACGGGCACGCGCTGCACGACCTTCACCCAGTTTCCCGAGGCGTTCTGGGGTGGCAGCAGCGAGTATTCCGCGCCGGTGGCGGGACTGACGCTGGTCACGCGGGCGTGCCAGGTGCGGCCGGGGTAGGCGTCCACGCTCAGCGTTGCCTCCTGCCCCACGGCCAGATGGGTGAGCTGGGTCTCCTTGAGGTTGGCCTCCACCCACACATGGGTGTCCTCAACCACGCTCACCGCCGGTTCGCCCTCGCTGACGTAATCGCCGGCCAGGATCTTTACCTTGCCGGCAATGCCGTCGGCCGGGGCGCGGACTACCGTGTGCTCCAGGTCGAGTTTGGCCTGCTCTACCTGGGCCAGTGCTTCGTGGTAACGCGGATGACTCTCCACCGGGCCGGTGGGGTCGCCGTTGAGCTGGGCCTTGAGCCGGCCAAGCTGCTGTTGGAGCGTTTCCACCTGCTGGCGCGCCTGGTTCAGCTTGTGGCGAGCCTCATCGTACAGGGCCTGGGATACCGCTCTGCGCTTGGCCAGATCGGATTGCCGCTTGAACTGCTTCTGGAAGTAGGCCACGTCTTCGCGGGCCGAGGCGAGGTTGCCCTGCTTTTCTCGATATTGGGCCTGCAGCGCCTGCAGCTCGTTGCCCACGGACTCCAGTTGCGCCTGGGCGTGCTGAAGCGCGATCTGGAAGGGCGCCTGATCCAGACGGAACAGGATCTGCCCCTTGCGAACGCGGTCGTTTGTGCTCACGGGAACGGCTTGCACGCGGCCGGAGATCTGGGGGCTGACGGCCACCATATCTGCCTTCACATAGGCGTTCTCGGTGCTCACGTAGCGCCCGCCGGTGATGTAAAAGTAAGCGCCTACCCCACAAACGATCACGGGCACACCGATCATCGCGATGCGCCGGACCAGCTTGCGGCGGGACCGGGGCTTGGGGGGCTTGGTTTCCTTTTCACTCATGGTCTTTGGCTTTGGTCGTGTCGCGAAGTTCGCCCGCATCCCGGTCCGACAGGTTGCAGCGCACTCGTGCCAGCAGGGCGACGAGCTGGTCCCGCTCGTCTTCGGTAAGTCCGGTCAGGGCCCTTTCCCTTGTTTCCTGGCCCAGCTCCCGGAGCTGAGCCAGTACGGGACGGGCCTTTTCAGTCAGGTAAAGGGTGCGGGCCCGGCGGTCGCAGGGATGGCTGCGGCGCTCCACCCAGCCGTCGGCCTCCAGACGATCGATCAGGCGGGCAAGGGTGATGGGCGTCACCTCGAGGATGTCCGCCAGCCCCGCCTGCTTGATGCCCTCGCACCGTGAAAGATGTGACAGCACCGACCACTGGGATCGGGTGAGGCCGATAGTCCGGGCCCTACGATCGAAGTCCCGGCGCATCAGCCGCGAGGCATCGCTCACCAGGAAGCCTAGGCGTTGGTTGAGATTTTCTTCAGGCATGACCGGGATTTTAATATTGAGGCTTATTATAAGCAAGCTCATGATTTCCTCCCGAACCATCCCGGGTGGGGCTGAAAGTCGATGCCGGCGCCCTTACATTGGTGACGCCGACAAACCGTTTGTTGCCGCGCCAACCATGAGGTGCATCGCGATGAAGGAATCCAACGTAGTCTTGTGCAATGCCGTAAGGACCGCGATCGGGACCTACGGCGGAAGCCTGAAGGATATGCCCGCAACGGAGCTCGGTGCCGCAGCCATCCGGGCCACTCTGGAGCGTGCCGGTCTCAAGGGCGATGACGTGGATACCGTGGTCATGGGCCACGTGATCCAGGCAGGCGCCAAGATGAACCCGGCGCGCCAGGCCTCGATCAATGGCGGTATCCCCGTGCAGGTCCCGGCCATGACGGTGAACCGAGTCTGCGGCTCCGGCGCCCAGGCCGTGGCTACCGCTGCCCAGGAAGTCATGCTGGGTGCTCTGAAGTGCACCGTGGCGGGCGGCATGGAGAACATGGATCAGGCCCCCTACCTGGACATGCAGGGCCGCTGGGGCCATCGCATGGGCCATGCCCAGATCTATGACGCCATGCTTCGTGACGGTCTCAACGACGCCTTCTCGGACCAGCATTCCGGCTGGCATACCGAGGATTTGGTCGCCGAGTACAAAATCACCCGCGAGGAGCAGGACCGCTGGGCCGCGCGCAGCCACCAACGCTTCAGCGAGGCCCAGGAGGCGGGCCGGTTCGACGCCGAAATCGTGCCCGTGGAGCTGAAGACCAAGAAGGGCCCGGTCAGCTTCGAAAAGGACGAACACAACCGTCCCGGCACCACTGCCGAAGGCCTGGCCAAGCTCAAACCCGCGTTCCGCAAGGACGGCACCATCACCGCCGGCAATGCCCCCGGCCTGAACAGCGCCGGCGCCGCCATGGTGGTCGCCGACCGGGGCTGGGCCGAGGAACATGGTCTGACGCCGATGGCGCGTCTGGTCAGCTACGGCGTGGGCGCGGTGGAGCCGGGCTTCTTCGGCCTTGGGCCGGTGCCGGCCGTTCGCCAGGCGCTGGAACGCGCAGGCTGGAGCAATACCGATGTGGAACGGGTGGAGATCAACGAGGCCTTCGCCGCCATCGCCATTGCCGTAGCCCGGGATCTGGATTTCCCCCAGGACATTGTCAACGTGGAAGGCGGTGCCATCGCCCACGGCCACCCCATCGGCGCCACCGGCGCTATCCTGACCACCCGGCTGCTGCACTCCATGGCGCGGGATAATGTCCGCCGCGGTGTGGTGACGCTGTGCATCGGCGGCGGGCAGGGGGTTGCCCTGTGCCTGGAGCGGGTGTGAAGCGATTGAGAAAGACAGGTCGCGAACACATTGGCTTGGGAGATTGCGCCACGGAGGGACAGAGACGAAGGGAGCCCCGTGGGACTTCTTCGGGTGCTCTGCGCCTCCGTGGTGCGTGTGTTTCCGGGTGGGGTGGCAGGTAAGGTTTTGCGGCTTCGCCGGGTTGGCGGGTTACGCTGCGCTAACCCGCCCTACATTTGATTGGTGCGCTCCAAGGCGTGGGCCTGTGCCTGGAGCGGGAGTGAGGTTGCGAGATCGGTTAAACCACGAAGAGGATGTAGGTCGGATTAGCGCAGCGTAATCCGACAGGGTTTCTTGGCTTCGCCGGATGGGTGGGTTGGGCTTCGCCAACCCACCCAACATTGATGGTGATCGCACAGCGACCGGGGCCTTCGTGCGATTCGGGTCCTTCGTGATTTGAAGGTTTTGCGCTTTACGCGGCCAGCCGTTCCAACAACGTGGCCGAATCGGCCGGCTCCTTGGCGGTGGCCGTGACCGACAAGCGCTCCCGCGAGTCGGTCTCCCGGATCAATTCGTAACCTTGCGGGAACAGCTTGTCCAGCAGAGCGCGGGCGACGGGCTCGAACTGGGCGTAGGCCTCGTCCGTATTGGGGGCCGCCAGCCGGTCGTTGCTGAAGATCTGCACTCGTTGGCCGGGGAAGGTCAGCTTGCCGTCCGTCTGTGGCGCATCCTCGAGCAGGCGGCAGGCCTCCAGCGCCTTGCGGCAGACCGTGGCGAAACGGGCGGTCTCGTCGCCATCCAGCGGGTGTTTGCTGTAATAGAGCAGGCCGCGGTCCCCGGCGGTTTCGTCGTAGCCGTAGTTGCCTTCGTGGGCGATGAGCATGACGCCCGGGCCTTCGGGTACGTGGGTGTAGTCGGCCACGTCAAGAAGCAGGTCGCCGAGGGAACCTTGCTGGATCCACTGATGGAATACGGGGATCAGCTTCAGCAGGTCCAGTGGTTCCTGTTCCGCGGCAAAGAATTTGATACCGATCTTGTGCAGATTCATGAATGCAGTCCTCGTCAGCCGCCGGCCTGCTTGGGCAGGTTCAGCTTGGGCAGCGGCGGAATGGCGCTGGCGCTCTTCAACTGGCCCTGTTCCAGCATGCGGGCGTGGCAGGCGTGTGCCGCCTCGATGAACAGTTGCGTCTCTTCCATCAGCAGCCGGGCATTCTCGGCATCGAATCGCCGATCCGTCTCCTCGTGCCGTTGGAACAGATACTCGGCGAACTTGCCGCCGGCGTACTTGTCGTGAAACAGGCCGGAGTCGTAGAAGCGCTCTCGGAATTCCTCCACGATCGCGCCGGCGTCGTCGCGCACGTCCTGGAACTGGGTACGCACCAGCGCCTTGGCGGCTTCCACCATGGCGGCGTAGGCGGCCTCGTCGGCTTTGCGGTGCTCGTCTTCCTCGAAGTGGATCTGCGCTTCGAAGTGCAGCCCCTCGGCGGCCTGCATGCCGAATTCGAACTGGGACACCACTTCGCCGGCGCATTCGCCCACGCCGATGTCACTGACGTTGAATTCCCGGGGGTCGCGCCAGTCCGAGTAGAGCGAACGATCGACAATGTAGGGCGGGACCTCGGAGAATTCGTCCACCACGCCTTTCAGCGCCTTCTTGCCGAGGCGTTGAATGTAGTCGCGGAAGGGCTCCTGCTTTTCGCGTTCCTCCAGGTACTGGGAGGTGATCCGGTCGATGAAGTCCGGCACCCGCTTTGAGGGCACGGCGCCGATGGTGATGCCGTAATCGCCGGCGTTCTTTTCCCATTGACCGCCCAGCACGACACGGAAGTGCGGCACCGTGGTGCCCTGGATCTTGCGGCTCACGCCGTAGAAGCCCAGGTCTGCCAAGTGGTGCTGACCGCAGGAATTGAAGCAGCCGCTGACCTTGATGTGTAGGTCGCGCACGGCCTCGTCCAGTTGCTGGCTCTTGGCCGCCAGGCGCTCGCTCATCTCTGCGGCCAGGCCGCGGGAGGCGGCGATGCCCAGTTTGCAGGTGTCGGTGCCGGGGCAGGAGGTGACGTCCAGGATCGTGCCGGCGCCGGGTTTGCCCAGCCCGATGGACTTGAGTTCTTCATAAAGCGCGGGCAGGTCCGCTTCGGACACCCAGCGCAGCACGATGTTTTGATCCACCGTGGCGCGGATGTTCTCACCCACGTACTTGCGGGCCAGGTCCGCCAGTTGCCGCATCTGCCAGGAGGTGAGATCGCCCAGGGGCAGGGTGACCGTCGCGATCACGTAGCCGGGCTGCTTCTGGGTCTGGACGTTGGACTGGCGCCAAGCCTGGAAATCCGGGTCCACCACCGTGGATTCCAGCCGCGCGCCGTCTTTCAGCGGCCGGTCCACCTGATTGGGCACGTCGTCGACAAACGCCGTCCAGGCGTCATCATGCGGAAGCACCTGGCGCTCCTCGTCCACCATCTTGCGGAATTCCTCGATGCCCAGTTTGGCCACCAGGAACTTCAGGCGGGCGCGGCCGCGGTTCTTCTTTTCGCCGTAGCGGGCGAACAGCCGGGACACGGCCTGGGCGACCGGCAGGATCTCGCCTTCGGGTACGAACTCGTACAGCAGCTTGGCCTGATAGGGCACGGCGCCCAGGCCGCCGCCCACATAGACTTCGAAGCCGCGGCTCAGCACGCCGTCCACGAACTGGCTGCGGGCGATGAATCCCAGGTCGTGCAGGCCCGTCAGGCCGCAGGCCTTGTCCTTGCAGCCGGAGAAGGCGACCTTGAGCTTGCGGCCGAAGTCCTGGGTGTCCGGGTGGCCCAGCAGGAATCGCATGGTGGCCTTGGCGTACGGGGTGACGTCGAAGGCCTCCGTCTGGCAGCAGCCGCTGACCGGGCAGGCGGTGACGTTGCGCACGGAGTTGCCGCAGGCCTCGCGAGTGGTGATGCCCACCGCCGCCAGGCGGCGCATCAGGTCCGGCGTGTCCTCGATATGGACATAGTGGAGCTGGATGTCCTGCCGGGTGGTGACGTGGCAGATGGCGTCCGAGTATTCCTCGGCCAGGTCCGCCAGCACGTCCATCTGTTCGGTGGTCAGGCCGCCGTAGGGGATCTTGATGCGCGACATCCCCGGAGCGTCCCACACGGTGTCCGGCCCTTTGTAGAGGCCCACGTTGGGGAAGTTCAGGGTGCGCTGCTCGACACCGTCGTGGCGCTGGCCATTGTCGTAGCGCTGGCCGTACGTACCGCGGCGCAGGCGCGTTTCGGCGAAGATCTTGTCGTCGATCTTGCCCTGCTTCTTCAGCTCGATCTGATTCTCGAAGACGTCGATCTCGCGTGCCAGGTCCGCCGGCATTTCGTCGGCCAGGCGTTCTTTCCAGGTCGTCATGTCCTACCCCGTGTGAATACGCACAGCGAATTGCTGGATTGAGCGGGGAGGCTACCGAACGCCGAGCTCCATGCGCCAATAAGGAATTGCTATATCCATATGAACGGTTTGCAGGCGCCGGCGGTCCAATTCCCGTATTAGGACTAGGTTGGTCTTGTTTCCGCGACTGATAGAATAGCCGCCACTCGCCGACCCCGAGCCTATATTCCCCATGGTCATAAGTTCATTGTAATTTAGCCTTTTTTGAAATATCCGGGGCGGAGTATTGTGGATGCCTCTGGAGTCCATCCAATTCCTTATACGGGAGCAAAGGCAGCGAATATGAGCCAGGAGCTCGCAGTAAAACAGCAGTCGGCCGCTACCGCGCGCGAACGCCGTGAAGCGGTTGTGATCCGCTTCGCCGGCGATTCCGGCGACGGCATTCAGCTCACGGGCGCGCGCTTCACGCAGTCCACCGCGCTGATGGGTAACGACCTGGCCACGCTGCCGAACTTCCCGGCCGAGATTCGCGCGCCGGCGGGCACGACCTTCGGTGTATCGTCCTTCCAGATTCGTTTCGCCGCCCACAAGGTCACCACGCCAGGCGATACGCCCGACGTGCTGGTCGCCATGAACCCGGCGGCATTGAAGGTTCACCTGCCCGATCTGCGTCGGGGTGGCACGCTGCTGGTCAACAGCGGCGCCTTTGGCAAGCGCAACCTGGCCAAGGCCGGTTACGAATCCAATCCGCTGGAGGACGGCAGCCTGGACGGCTACAACGTGCTGGACATCGATGTGGGCGCGCTCACCGAGCAGGCCGTGGAGGGCCTGGGGTTGACCAAGCCCGAAGCCCAGCGCTGCAAGAACATGTGGTCCCTGGGGCTGCTCTCCTGGATGTACGGGCGTGACTACGATTCCAGCGTGGAGTGGCTGAAGAAGCGTTTTGCGGATCAGCCCAACATTGCCGAGGCCAATATCGCCGCCCTGGAAGCGGGTCACGCCTATGGCGAGACCGCCGAGATCGAGCCCTCCCTGCCGGCCTTCGAGGTTCCGGAAGCGGAGGCGCAGCCCGGTTTGTACCGGACGGTGACCGGTACCGAGGGTCTGTCCTGGGGGCTGCTCACCGGGGCATCCAAGGCGGGGCTGGAACTGTTTTTCGGCTCGTATCCCATTACGCCGGCCTCAACGCTGCTGCACTCGCTTTCCAAGCTGCGGGACTACGGAGTGCTGACGTTCCAGGCCGAGGACGAAATCGCGGCAGTGTGCGCCTCCATTGGCGCGTCCTATGCCGGCCAGCTGGGTGTGACCTCCAGTTCCGGCCCCGGTGTCGCCCTCAAGGGCGAGGCCATCGGTCTGGCCGTGGCCACGGAGCTGCCTCTGGTGGTGGTGAACTGCCAGCGTGCCGGGCCGTCCACCGGGCTGCCCACGAAGACCGAACAGGCGGATCTGTATCAGGCCCTGTACGGCCGCAACGGCGATGCGCCCCTGCCCGTGCTGGCCGCGGCCACGCCCGGCGACAGTTTCTACACGGCTGTCGAGGCCGTGCGCATCGCGACCCGTTACATGACGCCGGTGATTCTGCTGGCCGACGGCTACCTGGTGAATGCCTCGGAGCCCTGGCAGCTGCCGGACGTCAACGAGATCGAGGAATTTCCCGTGAAGTTCCGCCACGATCCCGAAGGTTTTCATCCGTTCCTGCGCGATCCCGAGACCCTGGCCCGCGTCTGGGCCGTGCCGGGCACTCCGGGCCTGGAGCACCGTGTCGGCGGCCTGGAGCGGGCCTACGATTCCGGTCATATCTCCTACGACCCGGACAACCACCAACGCATGACCGACACCCGCGCCGCCAAGATCAAGGGCATCGCCCGCGATGTGCCGCCCCAGGCGGTGGCCGCCGGTGCCGAGCGGGGCAAGGTGGCCGTGGTGGGCTGGGGTTCCACCTTCGGCGCCATCAACGAGGCCGTGCGCCGGCTGGTGGATCAGGGTGAGGACGTGGCCCATATCCACATCCGCTACCTGAACCCGTTCCCGGCCAACCTGGGCGAACTGCTCAAGGGCTTCGACAAGGTGCTGGTGCCGGAACTGAACAACGGCCAGTTGGTGAACGTGCTGCGTTCCGAATTCCTGATTCCCGCCGAGGGGCTGAGCCAGGTTACCGGCTTGCCGTTCAAGGTGGACGACCTGGAAGCCGCCATCCGCGCGCGCCTGGAGGGCTGAGATGACTGCCGCGACGAAACTCAAACCCGCCGATTTCTCCTCGGATCAACAGGTCCGCTGGTGCCCCGGCTGCGGCGACTATGCCATCCTCAAGAGCCTGCAGCGCACCCTGGCCGATCTGGATACGCCCAAGGAAAACCACGTGTTTATCTCCGGTATCGGCTGCTCCTCGCGCCTGCCGTATTACATGGACACCTACGGTTTCCATACCATCCACGGCCGTGCCCCGGCCATCGCCAGCGGCGTGAAGCTGGCCAACCCGGAGCTGGACGTGTGGTTGATCACCGGCGACGGCGACGGCCTGTCCATCGGCGGCAACCACATGCTGCATGCCCTGCGCCGCAACGTGAACATGCAGATCCTGTTGTTCAACAACGAGATCTACGGCCTGACCAAGGGGCAGTATTCCCCCACCTCCCGCGCGGGAACCATGTCGCCGTCCACGCCGGGCGGTTCCCTGGATGCGCCGGTGGAACCGGTGCCTTTCGCGCTGGGCGCCGGCGCGCGTTTTGTGGCCCGGGTGATCGACAATGACCAAAAGCGCATGCCCGAGATCCTCAGGCGCGCCCACGACCATCTGGGCGCCTCCTTCGTGGAAATCTTCCAGAACTGTATCGTCTACAACGACCGCGTGTTCGCCGATTTCACCGACCGCGACGTGGCCGCCGACCGCCAGCTGCATGTGGAGCACGGCCAACCCATGGTCTTCGGCGCCGACAAGGACAAGGGCCTTCGCATCAAGCCGGGCACCCTGGAGCTGGAAGTGGTGACGTTGGGTGAGAACGGTATCGGCGAAGACGATCTGCTGGTCCACGACGAGACCAATCCCGTGATCGCGGATCTGCTGGCCAAGCTGCGTCCGCCCGAGTTCCCCATGGTTCTCGGCGTGCTGTACTGCGAGCCCACCGCCAGCTACGACCGCCAGGTCCACGCCCGGCCCCATGAGCGCAAGCCGGCCGGCGCCGACGCGCTGAACCGGTTGATGCGGCAGGGGAATACCTGGACGGTTGTTGAGTAGTTCGTTAGAGACGCCTGTTATGGAAACCCTGATTTAATCGTCATTCCCGCGAAGGCGGGAATCTAGCCTCTTTCAAAGACAAGGATTCCCGCCTTCGCGGGAATGACGACAAAGCGTTCGATCAGCGTTTCCCCAGAACCATCAAGAGCTTGCGGCTTCGCCGGATTGGTGGGTTACGCTTCGCTAACCCACCCTACATTGATTCATTCGCCTTCTTGCTCCCCTCGCCCCTGGCGGGAGAGGGGCTGGGGGAGAGGGGGTGTTCACCCGGCACAAGCCGCCCCCCCTTCGTGTCCTTCACGGTTTAACCGCTCGTCTCCTCTTGATTTTCACCCACCACGCGCCCATTCTTGATCTTAGTCAACCCCACCCCGGGTGGGGTGGGTAAAATCGCAGAACACTCATCGACGGGAGGCGACCCCCATGATCAAACTGAACGTTACCGGCATGACCTGCGGCCACTGCGAGAAGGCGGTCGAGAAAGCTCTGGGTGAAGTGCCCGGCGTGGAAAAGGTGGTCAAGGTCAGCCGTGAATCCGAGGAGGCGGTGGTGGAAGGCAACGCCGATACCGCGGCCCTGATCGCGGCCATTGAAGAGGAAGGTTACGAGGCGAAGGTGGCGTAATGGCGGCCCCCGCGCATGGCAGCCATTGCGCGCTGCGGTTGGACCCGGCGGTGCGCGAGGACGCGCGTCGGCGGCTGCTCTCGGTCAAGGGGCATGTGGAAGGCGTGCTGCGCATGCTGGAGAACGAGGAAGTCTACTGCGTGGACGTACTCAAGCAGCTCAAAGCCGTGGGCGGCGCGCTCAACAAGGTCGGCGGGCTGGTGCTGCGCAGTCACCTACAGAACCATGTGGTTACCGCCCACGAGCGCGGCGACACCGAGCAGGTGGTCGACGAATTGATGGAAGTACTGAAATATCGATGAAACGGGGCGGGGCCCCGGCGAGGTAGCGTGATGGCAACGGAAGTGAGTTTCGGCGTTAAGGGGATGACCTGCGCCTCCTGCGTGAGTCGGGTGGAACGTGCGCTGAAGAAGCAGGCGGGCGTGTCCGCGGCGAGCGTGAATCTGGCGACGGAGAAGGCCACCGTGGCCTTCGATCCCGAGGCCGGGGGCGACGTCTGCACCCTGTTGGACGCCGTGAACGATGCCGGTTACGAGGCCGTGGCCGCCGAGGACGAAATCGGGGTGCGGGGAATGACCTGCGCTTCGTGCGTCACCCGGGTGGAAAAGGCGATCCGCAAGCTGCCCGGAGTGCTGGAGGCCAGCGTGAACCTGGCGACCGAGAAGGCGTCCGTGCGCTACCTGCCGGAGGCGGTCAGCCTGGCCCGGATCGGGGAGGCCATCAAGGACGCCGGGTACGAGCCCGTGGAGACGAAGCCGGGACCAGGCGGAGCCTGCCGTGGACGAGGAATCCGCGGCGCTGCGCAAGCTGTTGATCTTCGCCGCCGCGTTCACCGTGCCCCTGGTGATTGTCGCCATGGGCAAGATGCTGCCGGGCCTGGGCCACGCTATGCGCGGGATCATGCCCGAGCGCGGCTGGATGTGGGTGGAGCTGCTGCTGGCCACGCCCGTGCAGTTCTACGCGGGCAGCCGCTTCTACAAGACGGGCTGGGCGGAGCTGCGCCATCTCAGCCCCGGCATGAACAGCCTGGTGATGATCGGCTCCAGCGCCGCCTATTTCTATTCCCTGCTGGCGCTGCTGGTGCCGCAGATCTTTCCGGAAGGCACGGACCAGACCTATTTCGAGGCGGCCGGTGTGATCGTGACCTTGATCCTGCTGGGCCGGTATCTCGAGCACATCGCCCGGGGCCGGACCTCGGATGCCATCAAGAAGCTGATGCGCCTGCAGGCCAAGACCGCCCGCGTGGAGCGCGACGGCCAGGTGCAGGAGGTGCCGGTGGAGGCGGTGATCCCCGGCGACCGGATCATCGTGCGCCCCGGCGAACGCCTGCCGGTGGACGGTACGGTGGTTGAGGGCAGCTCCTACGTGGACGAGTCCATGATCTCCGGCGAGCCCGTGCCGGTGGCCAAGTCCGCCGGCGACGAGGTGGTGGGCGGCACCATCAACAAGAATGGCTCGCTGACTTTCGAAGCCACCCGCGTGGGCGCCGATACCGTGCTCTCCCAGATCATCAAGATGGTGGAGAGCGCCCAGGCCGAGAAGCCGCCCATCCAGTTGCTGGCGGACAAGATCGCCGGCGTGTTCGTGCCGCTGGTGATCGCCGCCGCCGTGGTGACCTTCGGCGTCTGGCTGGTGTTCGGGCCCGCACCGGCCTTGTCGTTCGCCTTCGTGGCCGGTGTCAGCGTGCTGCTGATCGCCTGCCCCTGCGCCATGGGCCTGGCCACGCCCACCGCCATCATGGTCGGCACCGGCAAGGGCGCCGAGATGGGCGTGCTGTTCCGCCGCGGCGCAGCGCTGGAAACCCTGGCCAAGGCCGACGTGGTGGTGATGGACAAGACCGGCACGCTCACCCAGGGCCGCCCTGAACTCACCGATCTGCAGGTGATCGACGGCGCGGAGGACGACGCCCTGCGCCTGATCGCCGCCGTGGAGGCGCGCAGCGAACACCCCGTGGCCGAGGCCATTGTGCGCGGCGCCGAGCAGCGCGGCCTAGCCCTCCCCGAGGTCGAGGGTTTCGAGGCGGAGGCCGGCTACGGCGTGCGTGGCCGTGTGGAAGGCAAAGAGGTGCACATCGGCGCCGACCGCTATATGCAACATCTGGGCGTGGGCCTGAGTTCGGTCGCCGATACGGCCCGAGGACTGGCCGAACAGGCCAAGACACCGCTCTACGCCGCCGTGGACGGCCGGTTGTTGGCGGTGATCGCCGTGGCCGATCCGCTGAAGGAAGGCAGCCGCGAGGCGGTCGCCAGCCTTCAGGCCCTGGGCCTGGAAGTGGCCATGCTCACCGGCGACAACCGTGCCACGGCTCAGGCTATTGCCCGCCAAGTGGGGATCGACCGGGTCGTGGCCGAGGTGCTGCCGGATCAGAAGTCTGCCGAGGTGAAGAAACTCCAGGGCGAAGGCCGCAGCGTGGTGTTCGTGGGCGACGGCATCAACGACGCCCCGGCCCTGGCCCAGGCGAATGCCGGCATCGCCATCGGTACCGGCACGGATATCGCTATCGAAGCCGGCGACGTGGTGCTCATGCGCGGCGACCTGCGCGGCATCGTCAACGCCGTGGCCCTGTCGCGCCGCACCCGGCGGACCATTCTCCTGAATTTCCTGTGGGCCTACGGGTACAACGTGGTGTTGATTCCCGTGGCGGCGGGGATTCTGTATCCGTTCAACGGCTTCCTGTTGAATCCCATGCTGGCCGCGGGGGCGATGAGTTTGTCCAGCATCTTTGTGCTGAGCAATTCGCTGCGGTTGCGGCGGTTTCGGGCGGTTGCGGCGGGGTGATTCGGTTGACGCTTTAAACCACGAAGGGCATGTAGAGAAAGAACAGGCCGGCCGGATTGGCGTACCGTAATCCGATAGGGTCTTGCGGCTTCGCCGGGATGGTGGGTTACGCTTCGCTAACCCACCCTACATTGATTCATCCGCTTTGTTGCTCCCCTCGCCCCTGGCGGGAGAGGGGTTGGGGGAGAGGGGGGTAATCATCAGGCAATGCGGCGCACCCTTTGCTCCCTTCGCGATCTTCGTGTCCTTCGTGGTTTAACTGATCTCCCATGTAGGTCGGATTAGCGTAGCGTAATCCGACAGGGTCTTGCGGCTTCGCCGGATTGGTGGGTTACGCTTCGCTAACCCACCCTACATCGAATGGACCGTCCTGTTTTCCCGCCTCAGGTCGTCCAATCCACCAACCCCGTATACGCCGTCAGCAGCACCACCGCCCCGAACGCGATCCGATACCACGCGAACACCGTGAAGTCGTGGCGCGAGATGTAGCGCAACAACCCCCGCACGGCGAAGAAGGCGGCGATGAACGAGGTGACGATGCCGACCAGGAACAGCAAGCTGTCGCTCGGGTCCAGCAGATCCCGGTGCTTGATCAGGTCGTAGAACGACGCGGCGGTGAGCGTGGGGATGGCGAGGAAGAACGAGAACTCCGTGGCGGCCTTGCGGGACAGCCCGAAGAACAGGCCGCCGATGATGGTTGCGCCGGAGCGGGAGGTGCCGGGGATCAGGGCGAAGCACTGGGCGAAACCCACTTTCAGGGCGTCCTTCCAGTTCATGTCGTCCACGTCGTGGACGCGCACCACATGTTCGCGGCGCTCGGCCCACAGGATCAGGAAGGCACCGACGATGAAGGCGGTGGCCACGGGAACCGGGGCGAACAGATGGGCCTTGATGGCCTTGGCGAACATCAGGCCGATCACTGCGGCGGGAATGAACGCGATGCCGACGTTGAATGCGAATTTGCGCGCCTGGGGGCTGGTGGGCAACCCCACGGTCACGGCGATCAGCTTGCTGCGGTACTCCCAGCACACGGCGAGGATGGCTCCGAACTGGATGAATATCTCGAACACCCCCCGGCGGGCGGGGTCCATGAAGTTCAGGATGTCTCCGGTAATGATCAGGTGGCCGGTGCTGGAGATGGGCAGGAATTCCGTAAGGCCTTCGACCACGCCCATGATCACGGCCTTGAGCAGCAGGAGCAGATCCATCGTGAGTCCTTATTTAGGGTGAATGGCCACAAAGCCCCGGATGGTAGCCCGGTTGTTTTACAAATTCACCTGACGATCACGTAACCACCCCGCTCTGCTATCGTCGTAACAGGGGCGTCGCATCGAAGACGCCGTTCGCGGGTAACGGTCATGTCCGATTTCATTCTCAGCCACGAACCGGCGGTCCGCCTGACGTTCTTCCTGGGCGTCCTGGTTGTGGTGGTGCTTGCGGAAACGCTTTTCCCGCGGCGAAAGCGCGGTTTCTCCCGCTGGCGGCGCTGGCCCAACAACATCGGCGTCGTGGCGCTGAATACCGTGTTGTTACGGCTTCTGTTCCCGGCCGCGGCCGTGGGGCTCGCGGTGCTGGCGGAACAGCGGGGTTGGGGTCTGCTCAACAACCTGCCCCTGGCGGGCTGGTTGGCCGTGCCCTTGGCGGTCATCGTGCTGGATCTGGTGATCTACCTGCAGCACGTGATGTTTCATGCCGTGCCCGCGTTGTGGCGGGTGCATCGCATGCACCATGCGGATCTGGATTTCGACGTGACCACCGGCGCGCGTTTTCATCCCATCGAAATCGTGTTGTCCATGATCATCAAGTTTGCCGCCGTCGTTGCATTGGGCGCCGCCCCCGTGGCGGTACTGACCTTCGAGGTGCTGCTCAACGCCACATCGATGTTCAATCACGCCAATCTGCGCCTGCCCACCCCGCTCGATCGCGTCTTGCGCTGGTTCGTGGTGACGCCGGACATGCACCGGGTGCATCACTCCATCGTGGTGCGGGAAACCAACAGCAACTTCGGCTTCAATCTGCCCTGGTGGGACCGGCTGCTGGGCACGTATCGGGATCAGCCGTCTGCCGGCCACAGCGGCATGATCATCGGCATCGAGCAGTTTCGGGACGAGGCGCAGCTGAGGCTGGACCGGATGCTGACCCAGCCGTTTCGCGAGCGCGCCGGGCGTTATCCCATCAACGGCCGCTGAGAGGGTGGTACCACAGCGCGGGATCGGTGGGGAAGTCCGGCGGCAGGACCGGATTGGTCAACTCCAGTACCGTGCGGTGGTTCAACGCCGCCGCGTCCAGGGCCGGCTGGAAGTGTTGCCGGAATACCCAATCGAATGTGCCGTCGGCCATGGCCGCTCGCAGGCCGGCTTCGATCCGGTCGGCCAGGGCCTTGTTGTTCGGCGCCACGAAGAAATAGAAGGCCGTGGGATAGTGAAGCGCCAAGTGCTGCTCCATGACCAGGCCGCTGTCGGGATGGGCCCGAAGCTCGATCTGCGCCTCGCGCACCGTGCGGGAGAAGTAGTCGATGTGTCCGTACTGCAGCATTGGGAACAGGCCTTCGTAGCTAGGCGCCGGGTAGACGTCCAGGCCATTGGCCATGAGGATCCGCGTATCCGGCCAGTCTTTCGCCTGCCCGCCCTTCAGGGCAGCCAGGGCCGCCAGCGTGTTCACATGGTTGAACTGCCGTTGATCGCCTTGCCGGATCAGCAGAACCCGCCAGCCGGCTAGCCCCTTTGCAAGGGGGATGGGGACCGCGCGCAGCAGCTTCTCGCGTTCCCGGCTGGTCATGGACCAAATGACGTCGATATCCCGGCCCCGCGACAACTGGACGATGGCGCGCCGCTGGGTCATGACGTCGTCGCTCGGGCGAAGCCTGACCCCGATCCCCTCGTGGGCGAACACCAAGTGCAGCAGCGCCAGCGCGTAATCGCTGCGGGTATCGGCCGCGCTGGCCGCGCGGGGATAGACAAGCGTAGGCGGCTGCGCTGCGTGGACACCGGCCGCGCCCAACATGAGCGCGGTCGCGGCAACCAGACCAAACCAGCGGTGGCCGGAACGAGCTTCGGGGTTTGAGGTCGGATCCATGGAATTGCCCGCTCTGTGAGGCGCGTTGGGTCAACCTTCGCTGAAAGCCTCTATTGTGACAAGATGAAAATCCGGGCCAGCCGCGTTGCGGCGCCGATGTAGCCGATTGCGGCCTGGCCGACTCGTGATCCATGGAGCAAGGACTTCTTGATGGCAGGGCCTGGAGGGTTGGGTAAGCACTTCAACACCCATCGGGTGGCGTTTCGCATCGCCGGTCTGACTCTCCTTCTCAGTGCCGTTTTCGCCGTCCTGGCCACCGGCGTCGAGCTGGTGACCGACTACAATCGCGACGTCGCGCAGATCGAACAGCGCCTGTCCGACATTCGCAAGACCGACCTCCCCAGCGTGGTGGCCAGCGTGTGGGCGTTCGACGAACACCAGCTGCAGGTCCAGCTGCAGGGGATTGAGCAGCTTCCCGACATTGCCTACGTTCAGCTCACGGACCCCTACGGCCACGACTACACGTTTGGCCAAATGCCGCCCGAGGGGGAGCAGATCATCCAGGTGTTTCCGTTGATCCGCGACGCGAGTGACCCGGAAGACCTGGGCCGTCTAAGAGTGGTGGGCAGCACCGCGGGGGTCTATGCGCGGCTCACGCAGCGCGCCTACGTGATCCTGATGACCCAGAGCCTGAAGGCGGTGCTGCTGGCCCTCGTGATCCTGCTGCTGTTCCGGCAATTGGTAACCCGTCATCTCGAGACGATGGCGCGCTACGGCCGCAACTTCGATCCGGATCGCCCGAAAAAGCCACTGGTATTGAATCGCAAACGCCGCGGCGGCGGGCGCCGGGATGAGCTGGACGAGGTGGTGGAAGCCGTCAATGGAATGCGGGAGTCCCTGGAGTTCCGTATCGATGCCCAGCGTCAGGTGGAGCGGGCTCTGCGAGCGGAGCGAAACCAAATGTCGACCATTCTGGCGACCACGGGCGCCCTGGTGGTGATGTTCGACCGCCAAGCGCGGATCGTACGCTTCAACAAGGCCTGCGAGCAGACCTCGGGGCGCTCCGAGTCCGCTGTTCTGGGGGCCACGCTGGACGATGCGGGGTTGATTCCGGACGAAGATATTGAGCGCGCCGAGGCCGTGTTTCGTTCGGTCATCAATGGTGGGCCGCCCACCCGCTATCAGGGTTATTGGCTCAGCAGGGACGGCGAGCGGCGCATGGTCGTGTGGTCGGTCACCGCGCTTCGCGGCGACAGCGGCGAAATCACGCATTGTCTCGCCACCGGCATCGATATCACCGATCTGCAGGACGCCAAGTCCCGCATTTACTTCCTGACCAACTACGACCCGGTGACCGGTCTGCCCAATCGCCTGCTATTGGCGGACCGGCTGGAACAGGCATTCGGCCGCGTCGATGCCATGGGCCAGGTGGTCGGCGTGATGGTGTTCACGCTGGACCGCTTCGACGCCATTGCCGATGCCTATGGGCCCGTGGCGGCGGAAGAGCTTCTGCGGCAAATGGCCAACGCCTTGAACAAGGGCTTCGATACGGAAACCGTGTTGGCCCGCCTGGGCGACGATACGCTGGCAATGATGGCGGTGCGGGATCTGCCCGAGGAGATGGCGACGGTGGCGGCAGAGGCCGCCGAACTCATGTCCCGGGGCTATCGCGTGCGGGGTCAGGAATTGAATCTCCAGGCCTATGTCGGTGTCGCCATCTATCCGGATGACGGCGTCAACAGTCACGCGCTGATGGGGGCCGCCGAGAGCGCGCTTCGCGCGGCGCTGGCGAGCAAGTCGCGCGCCTACCGGTTTCACGGCCCGGAATTCAATCGGCGCGCCACCCATATCCTGGAACTCGAGTCCGATCTGCGCCACGCCGTCGAGCGCGGCCAGCTCTCCCTGCACTATCAGCCCCAGGTGGACTTGCTCACCGGGCGGGTGGACGGCGTGGAGGCGTTGGTCCGCTGGCATCACCCCAAGCGCGGGATGGTGCGCCCCGATGAATTCATTGGTCTGGCCGAAGAGACGGGCCTGATATTCCCGATCGGCGAGTGGGTGATGCGCACGGCCTGCGAGCAGGCCGCGGCTTGGCAGAAGGCCGGGTTGGCGCCGCTGACCATGGCCGTGAACCTGTCAGGCCGGCAGTTCATGCTGCCCGATATCGCCGCGACCACCGAGAGCATTCTCGAGGCGACCGGACTGGACCCGCACTGGTTGGAACTGGAACTGACCGAGACCGTGGCCATGACTGACGCCGAGGCCGCGGTGACGACCATGGAGCAACTCAAGGCCATCGGTGTCTCCCTGGCCATCGACGATTTCGGGACGGGGTATTCCAGTCTGGGGTATCTGCGCCGGCTTCCCGTGGACAAACTGAAGGTGGACCGCATGTTCGTCAATCAGTTGACCCGCGATCCCGGCGAGCTGGCCATCGCCCGCACGATTCTCGCCATGGCGCGTACCCTGGGGCTCAGGGTGATCGCCGAAGGGGTGGAGACGCTGGGGCAGCTGGCGTTGCTCGCCGAGCACGGTTGCGACGCCATGCAGGGCTATTACTTCAGCCGTCCGTTGGATGCCGAAGCCTGCACCCGCCTGCTGGAGGAGCGGGCCGGAATTCCGCCGGATGCATTCGACCGGGGCGACGGGGAGCACCGGGTGGTGGTTTTCGATCCGGGGGGGCATGGCTACGAGCGCGTGGAAGAAGAACTGCGCGATCCGCTGTTCCAGCTCCACGAGGCACGGACCCGCAGCGACGCCTTTGAGCTGCTGGCGCGGCGCGAAGCAGGCGTTCTGATCTATTGTCCTCGGCCCGACGCCGTCGGCCGCGACTTCCTGATGCGCGTCGGCGAACTGCACCCGCGGTTGGCGCGGTTGCTTTGGCTCGAGTCCGAGCCGGAGGGCGAGCTTGAAGGTGTTGCCGACATCGTCGCGCGGGCGTCGGGTGGGAGCGAGAGGCTGCAGGATGTGGTGCGGCGCGCACTGGCGCTCTACACGGAGCGCAGAGGCGCCCCGGGACCCGTCAGCGCCCCGCGGACGGCGGGCTCATCGCCGGGCTGACCCGGCGTCCGCCGCGCTTCCCTTTACCGGCAGGAGCGGTCGTGCCGACCGCGATTCTCGATCACGCTTCAGGACACGAAGGTCACACGAAATGCACGAAGGTTGTTTTGACGCGGGCAGACGGCCCATTTGACTCACATGGCTTCGTGTCTTCTTCGTGACCCGAAACGTTGGATGATTCGCGGTCGGCACGACCGCTCCTACATTCCCGGGTCTATTTCTGCTCGCCCCTGAGGCGTTCGATGATGCTGGAGAAGTCCAGGCCGCCGGCGCCGCCGGCCGCGTGCATGCGGTAGAGGTTGCGGGCCATGCTCCCCAGCGGGGTGGCCGTGCCGCTCTTCAGCGCGGCGTCCATGGCCAGCCCCAGGTCCTTGACGATCAGGTTCACGCCGAAGCCGCCCTGGTAGCCCTTGGAGGCGGGTGCGTTTTCCATCACGCCCGGGTAGGGGTTGTAGACCTGGAGGGCCCAGTTGTTGCCGGAACTGGCCTTCATGATCTCCGACAGCACCGACGGATCCAGGCCATTGGCCACGCCCAGGTTCAGGGCCTCGGAGGTGCCGATCATGAGGATGCCCAGCAGCATGTTGTTGCACATCTTTCCCACCTGGCCGGCGCCGCTGGGTCCGGCGTGAAAGACGTTCTTGCCCATGCTTTCCAGAATGGGCCGCGCCTGGTTCAGCGCGTCCGCCTCGCCGCCGACGATGAAAGTCAGCGTGCCGGCCTTGGCGCCGCCAACGCCGCCTGACACCGGGGCATCGAGCATCCGCAGGCCGCGTTCCGCCGCCGCCTGCTGAACCGTGCGCGCGGTGTCCGCGTCGATCGTGCTGCAATCGATCAGCAGGGTGCCGGCGCTGACGCTGTCGATTACCGCGCCTTCGCCCATATACAGGGACGAGACGTGCTGCCCGGCGGGCAGCATTGAAATCACCACTTCGGCCTCGGCGACGGCCTCGGCTGCCGATGCCGCCGCCTTGGCGCCCTGGTTTGCCAGGGTTTGTACCGGCTCCGGCACCAGATCGAATACGGTGAGCTGGTGCCCCGCCTCGATCAGGTTCGCGGCCATGGGTGCTCCCATGTTGCCCAGGCCGATGAATGCGATCTTGGCCATGGCGGGATCCCCCTTTTATTTCATGGTTGGCATGGAGAAGTGGTTCTCGTCCACATGGGTTTCCGGCCAGCGCGCGGTAATGGTCTTGATCTTGGTGTAGAAGCGCACGGCATCCTCCCCGTAGGTGTTGAGGTCGCCGAACCGGGAACGCTTCCAGCCGCCGAAACTGTGGAAGGCCATGGGCACCGGAATGGGCACGTTGACGCCCACCATGCCCACCTGGATGGACTCGGCGAAGGCCCGGGCGCTATGGCCGTCTCGGGTGAAGATCGCGGTGCCGTTGCCGAATTCGTGGCGGTTGATGATGTCCGAGGCGTACTCGAAGTCCGGCGCGCGGACCACGGAGAGCACCGGGCCGAAGATCTCCTCCTTGTAGATCCGCATGTCCGGCGTGACCCGATCGAACAGGCAGCCGCCAATGAAGTTGCCGCTGTCGTGGCCGGGCACCTTCAGGTCGCGGCCGTCCACCACCAGATCGGCGCCTTCCTCCACGCCCAGGTCCACGTAGCCCCGGACTCGGGCCAGGTGCTCCGGTGTGACCAGCGGGCCCATTTCCGGCTCCGGATTCTGGTCCATTCCGTAGCCGACCTTCAGTGATTCGACCCGGGGCTTGAGTGCCGCAACCAGGCGGTCGGCGGTCTCCTCGCCCACCGGCACGGCCACGGAGATGGCCATGCAGCGCTCACCGGCAGCGCCGTAGGCGGCGCCCATCAGGCTCTTCACGGCGTGATCCATGTCGGCATCGGGCATGATCACCATATGGTTCTTGGCACCGCCCAGTGCCTGGACCCGTTTGCCGTGAGCACAGCCGTGGCTGTAGATGTACTCGGCGATGGGGGTGGAGCCGACGAAGCTTACCGCCTGCACGCGGGGATCTTCCAGGATGGCGTCCACGGATTCCTTGTCGCCGTTGACCACGTTCAGCACGCCGTCGGGCAGGCCCGCTTCCTTCATCAGTTCGGCCAGCAGCATGGGCGCGCCCGGGTCCTTCTCGGACGGCTTGAGCACGAAGGTGTTGCCGCAGGCAATCGCCAGCGGGAACATCCACATGGGCACCATCACGGGGAAGTTGAACGGGGTGATGCCTGCGCAGACGCCCAGCGGCTGTACCAGAGAGTAGCTGTCCACGTTGGTGCCGACGTTGAGGGAATGATCGCCCTTGAGCAGATGCGGGATGCCGCAGGCGAATTCCACCACCTCCAGGCCGCGGACGATCTCGCCCTTGGCATCGGAGAAGACCTTGCCGTGTTCGTTGGTGAGGATTTCGGCAATCTTGTCGAAGTTCTCCTCCACCAATTGCCTGTAGCGGAACAGGATGCGGGCCCGGGACAGCGGCGGCACCTTGGACCATTCCGGGAAGGCGGCGTGCGCAGCTGCAATGGCTTCCCGGGTTTGGTCGGCGCTGGACAAGGCCACGCGGCCGTTGCTTTCACCGGTGGCGGGATTGCGCAGGTCGAGATGGCGGGGTGCATCGGCCGTGGTGTACCGGCCGTTGACGAAATTGGTGACGGGGCGGGACGAATGCGTTCCGCCAGCGCGGACGTCGGCTGCTGTCTTGCTCATCGTTAACTCTCCTCCTGATGGAGAAAGCGCTTTCGCCGGAGGCGAAGCGCTTTCCTTATGATTACAGATATAGCAGGCGCATAGCGGGCCGTGAATTGACTATATGATTCCGTTGATGGACTATCTTGATGGTCAAATATTCGGTTTCGCGTGAAGTCGACGGCGCTCAGCCTTTCTTATCAATAAGTTGATTGTCCGCGGAAGTCAGCGCAACGAGGTCGGCCGGACAATCTATGCATTTTCGACGGATTCCTCTCGAGGTGAATCGGTGAGTTCTCCATCCAATTGGCCCTTGCCGCCGACGGGGGTTCGTTTCCTGGTGCCCGAGTTTCTGCGGCGCCAATTGCGACGCAATCCATTGACCCGGGATCTCTATCCTCACGCCCTGGGCTACTATCCGCACGCGGCGGGTCATCACATGCGGCGCGACGACCACGACGACCATCTACTGCTGTATTGCGTCTCCGGTCGCGGGTGGGCGGAGGTGGATGGTCGTCGGCATCAGGTGGGCGCCGGCGATTTGCTGCTGCTGCCGCGAAACGTGCCTCACACCTACGCCGCCGACGACAGCGACCCCTGGACCATTTACTGGGTGCACTTCGATGGGGCCCAGAGCGATCGATTCATGGAGGAGCTGGGTTTTGCCCTGCATCAGCCGATCAAGGCCATCGGTACCAGCCCCAAGCTGATTTCCGACTTCGAAGCCCTGCTGGAGGTGCGGCAAAGCGGTTACCGCCTGCCGGTGTTTGTTCATGGCGCCAACCAGTTGCGGCAGATGCTGTGCTATCTCGCGCTGCTCTCACCCCGAGGCGATGCGCGCGGACCGTCGCGCTTCGATCTCGATCAGGTGCATGGGCTGATGCAGGAGCGGCTTCACGACCAGTTGGATCTCGATACGCTGGCCGCCCGCATGAATCTCAGCAAGCACGCCTTCTGCCGGAAATACAAGCGGGCGACGGGGCACTCGGCCATTCAGCACTTCATTCATCTGAAGATGGAACACGCCTGTTACCTGCTGGATATCACCGGCCGAACGGTGCAGCAGATCGCATTCGATCTCGGGTATCAGGATGCCTATTACTTCTCTCGGCTGTTTCGGAAGGTCGTAGGCGTTTCCCCCACCGACTACCGCGGCTTGAAGCACGGCTGACGGCCGGGTCTCAGGCAAAAAAATAGGCGCCGGAGGGCGGCGCCTGAATACAAAGGTGGGAATGGGGATCGCTAGACCACCCAGCCAATTGCCACGCGGGGGCGTGGCGTGAAACTGTAGTCAATATAGCGCCCGCCCCTGTATTGCTGGATTGTATAAATGGGCCGGGGGATGGATTATGTTGATCGCCCCCGCCGTTCTCGCTTATCCCGCTTATCCGCCGGCCAGCCGCACCGCAAACGGCAGCAGAAACGCAGTGACCAGCCCGGCCAGCCCCAGTCCCAAGCCGGCGAATGCTCCGGCGGTGGCGCTGAGCGTGAACGCCTGCGCGGTGCCGAAGCCGTGCGCGGACAGCCCCAGCGCGAAGCCGCGCGTGCGGTCGTCCCGAATCCGAAGCAGCCGGAACAGCGGCGGTGCGGCGATACAGCCGATGGTGCCGGTGAGCAGCACCATGCCGGCGGTGAGTGAGGGTAGACCGCCGATCTGGTCCGAAATGCCCATGGCAATGGGGGAGGTGACGGACTTGGGCGCCATGGAGAGGATGGTCTGCAGGCTGCCGCCCATGAGCCAGGCGATGCCCACGGCGCTCGCCGATGCCGTGGCCGCGCCCACCAGACAGGCCACGGCGAGGGGGAGCAGCACCTTGCGCACGTGTTCCAGATTGTCGTAAAGCGGTACCGCCAGGGCCACCGTCGCCGGACCCAGCAGGAAGTGGACGAACTGAGCCCCCTGGAAATACTGGTCGTAAGAGGTGCCGGTAAGCAGCAGCAGCGCGATGAGAATGGCCATGGAGAGAATCACGGGATGAACCACGGGGCTGCCCTTGGCCCAGCGGTTGACGCGGCTGCTGAAAATGAAAACCAGCACCGTGACCGTCAGCCACAGCAGGGGTTTGGCCGACAGATAGACCCAGATCCGCCCCAGCTCAAAGGTCATGATCGGCCTCCGCGCCCGGTCGGCGGCGCCCTACGAGCCACTGCATGGTGAGTGCGGTCACCACCAGTGCGGCCACCGTGCTCCCCACCAGCCCTGCGGCAATGGCGACCCAATCCGCGGCGATGAGATGGAAGTGCACCATCAGCCCCACGCCGGCGGGGACGTAGAGCAGGGCCAGGTGGCGCAGCAGGCCTTCGGCGGCCGTTCGCAGCCCCTCGGGCGGCCCGCCGCGAACCATCAGCAAAGCCAGCAGCAGGACCATGCCCACCACCGGGCCGGGCACCGGCATGCCAAAGAAGCGGGCGATCACCTCGCCCGCCAGTTGGCAGGCCAGAAGCAAGGCAATGCCGTTGAGCATCGGGAATCTCCTTTTTCGGCCTGGTTCAGTCCCGTAAGCTGATTATCGGCCATTCGCGCTCGGCGGCCACGCGGCGCAAGGTGTCATCCGGGTCCACCGCCACAGGGTGATCCACCAGTTCCAGCAGCGGGATATCGTTCTGGGAGTCGGTGTAGAACCAGCTGTTGCTCAGATCTTCGGCGCGCCCGTCCAGCCACTGGTGCAGGGCCGTGATCTTGCCTTCGCGGAAAGTGGGCGTGCCGATCACGCGGCCGGTGTAGCGGCCGTTGAGCCGCTCGGGCACGGTCGCGAGCAGGTGCTCGATGGCGAACAGCTCGGCGATCTTTTCCGTGACGAAGGCGTTGGTGGCGGTGATGATCAGCAGAGTGTCTCCGCGCTCCCGGTGGGTCGCGACCAGGTGTTGAGCCGCGTCCAGCACGATGGGGCGGATCTTCTGCTCGATGAAGGTTTCGCGCCAGCGCTCCAGAGTCTCCACGTCGTGCTCGGCCAGCGGCCGCAAGGCGAACTCCAGAAACTCGTGGATATCCAGTACGCCGTCCTTGTACTGCTGATAGAATCGGCGATTGGCCGCTTCGTAACTTTCGCGCTCCACCACGCCGCGCTCAACCAGGAACTCGCCCCAAAGGTAGTCGCTGTCGCCGCCGAGCAGCGTATTGTCCAAGTCGAAGATTGCCAGTGCCATAGCCCGTCCGAATGTCCGTGGATCCGAGCGGAATTGTAACGGAACGGAACCTTCGGCGTCTGTCGCGGCTCTGATGGAGCATTTGCCGCTGATCGCCACGCTGTGGAAAAATAGCGCTATTGACAAGAAGGCCAGGTGGGATAATAAGTGATTGACCGAGAAGGCTTTAGACCCAACGTCGGCATCATCCTAACGGATGGTGGAGGCCGGCTGTTCTGGGGTCGGCGAATCGGTCAGGATGCCTGGCAATTTCCGCAGGGCGGCATCAAATCGGATGAGACCCCCGAGGAGGCGCTGTTCCGGGAGCTGGCGGAAGAGGTGGGGCTGCGTCCGGAACACGTGGAGATCATGGGTTCGACCAGCGGCTGGCTGCGCTACCACCTGCCTCGCCATCTGATCCGGCGCAATCGCCGTCCCTTGTGTATCGGCCAGAAACAGGTCTGGTTCATGCTCCGGTTGGTGGCGGACGAGGAAATGGTCTGCCTGGACGCCTGTGAGCGGCCCGAGTTCGATTCCTGGCAATGGGTCGACTATTGGCGCCCTCTCCGGGAAGTGGTGTTTTTCAAACGGCATGTCTACCGCCGGGCGTTGGGGGAGCTGGCTCCGCTGTTGTTCCCCGACGGGCGCACCGGCACCGCCGCCCCGGCCGAATCGGCGGCGTCGGTCTCGGGGCGAGCGCGGTACGGGCCGCTGATCCCGCACGAGACGGTCGCGGGCCGTACCCGACTTTCCCCCGGCGCGTATGCCGGGTTCGCCAGCCGTTTTTCCCGACTCTTGATTGGAATCGGTAATGCTCGAGACCCTGCACAACATCGTTCAAGAGGTGAATTCAGCCCGCAACCTGGGCCAGGCGCTGAATATCATCGTCAAGCGCGTGACCGAGGCCATGCGCGTGGATGTGTGCTCCGTGTATCTGGTCGACGGCGACCGCCGCAAGTACGTGTTGATGGCCACCCGGGGCCTGAATCCCGAGGCGGTGGGACGGGTTCGAATCGATTTCGACGAAGGCCTGGTGGGTCTGGTGGGCGAGCGCAAGGAGCCCATCAATCTGGACAGCGCCGACACCCATCCCCGCTACCGCTATTTCCCGGAGACGGGCGAGGAGCGGTTTCACTCCTTCCTGGGCGTGCCCATCGTGCATTACCGTCGCCTGCTCGGGGTGCTGGTGGTTCAGCAGCAGGAGCAGCGCCGGTTCGAGGAGCCCGAGGTCGCCTTTCTGGTGACCATGGCCGCGCAACTGGCCGGTGCCATCGCCCACGGCCAGGCCAGCGGCGGTATTGAACGCCTGACGGGCCGCTCCATGGGCGGGCGGCGCGCGCTTCGCGGTGTACCCGGGGCGCCGGGCGTTGCCATCGGCACCGCCATGGTGGCTTATGCGCCCGCGGACCTGGAGGCCGTGCCCGATCGCGAGGCCGTGGACATCGAACACGAGGTGGAGGCCTTTCAAGCGGCCGTGCAAATGGTGCGCGAGGAGGTCAAGGACCTGTCCAAACGCCTGGTGGGGACGGTGCCCTCGGACGAGCATATGCTGTTCGACGCCTATCTGAAGATGCTGGAGGGCCACAGCCTGGTCGACGGCGTGGTGGGTCGGATCCGGGAGGGCTCCTGGGCCGCCGGGGCGCTCCGCGACACCATCAACGAGCATGTTCAGGCCTTCGAGGAAATGGACGATCCGTACCTTCGGGAACGTGCCAGCGACATCCGGGACATCGGCCGCCGGCTGCTGCTGCGTCTGCAATTGGACAGCGGCGATAAGCGCTCCATCCCACAGGGCACCATCCTGGTGGGCCACGAGATCACGGCCTCCCAGTTGGCCGAAGTCCCCAGCGAGCGGTTGGCGGGCGTGGTGGCGGCCCGGGGCTCGGGCAATTCCCATGTGGCGATTCTCGCCCGGGCCTTGAACATCCCCGCCATCATGGGCGTCTCGGAACTGCCGGTGAGTCGGGTCGAAGGGCGCCAGCTGGTGGTGGACGGTTACACGGGCCGCCTGTACGTCGACCCGGCGCCCACGGTACTGCGGGAATACAAGCGTCTGCTGCGGGAAGAAGACGAGCTCTCCAAGGATCTGGAGGATCTGCGGGAAAAGCCCGGCGAGACGCCGGACGGCTTTCGAATGGAGCTCATGGCCAATACCGGGCTGATGTCGGATATCACCTCGTCGCTGAGCAGCGGCTGCGACGGCATCGGGCTGCATCGAACCGAATTTCCCTTCATGGTGCGGGACCGATTCCCGGGCGAGGAGGAGCAGGCGCCTCATCTACCAGCAGGTGCTCTCGCCCTTCGTGCCGCGGCCCGTGGTCTTGCGCACGCTGGATGTGGGTGGCGACAAGCCGCTGCCGTACTTCCCGGTTCGCGAGGAGAATCCCTTCCTGGGTTGGCGCGGTATCCGCCTGACTCTGGACCATCCGGAAATCTTTCTGACCCAGCTCCGGGCCATGCTTCGCGCGAACGTCGGGCGCGGCAATCTCAGCGTGATGTTTCCCATGATCAGCCGGGTCGCCGAGGTGGACGAAGCGCTGGGCTTGCTTCAGCGGGCGGAGCGGGAGTTGGCGGAGGAAGGCGTGGAGATCCTGCACCCGCAGGTGGGGGTGATGATCGAGGTGCCCGCGGCGGTCTATCAGGCGGATGCTATCGCCCGCCGTGTGGATTTCATGTCCGTGGGCAGCAACGATCTCACGCAGTATCTGTTGGCGGTGGACCGCAACAACGCCCGGGTGGCGGCGCTTTACGACGACCTGCATCCGGCGGTGCTGCAGGCGATTCTCGCCGTGGCCGAGGCCGGCGAGCGGAATCATTGCAAGGTCAGCGTCTGCGGCTCCATGGGCGGCGACCCGGCGGCTGCGATTCTGTTGCTGGGCATGGGCGTGCAGGCGTTGAGCATGAGCGTGTCCAGCCTGCTGCGGGTGAAATGGGTGGTTCGTTCCTTCACGCGGGCCGATGCCCGGCAGTTGCTGGAGCGGGCCCTGAAGATGGAAGAACCCGAGGAAGTGCGCGAGATGCTCAATCGGGCACTGGAAGAGGCCGGTCTTGGCGGCCTGGTGCGCGCCGGCAAGTAGCGGGGTTCGCGACCCGCAAACAAGCCGGGGATTGTGAAGGCCGCCCCGTTTTTCCCGTTCGTTTCCGGGCAGAATCGGCCGAATAGCGTTGCGATTCTCGGAAGAAACAACAAGAAATGCACGACGACGCCCTCTCCCTGTTGCTCTCGCGCGTGGAGCGCCTCAACGACATCGGTATCGCCTTGTCCCGGGAGCGGAATACCGACCGTCTGCTTGAGACCATACTGCTCGGCGCCAAGGAACTCACCCGCGCCGACGCCGGTACCTTGTACAGCCGCACGGAGGACAACCGCCTGGCGTTCGCCACGGTTCGCAACGATACCCTGAATATCGCCCTGGGCGGGAGCACCGGACAGGCCGTGCCCTTCGATCCCATTCCCCTGTATGACGCCCAGGGACGGCCCAACCACCACAACGTGGCCGCCTATGCCGCGCTGGAAGGCAAGACGGTCAACATCGCCGACGCCTACGAGGCCGAGGGCTTCGACTTCTCCGGCACCCGCGCCATGGACGCGCGCACCGGCTATAGATCCTGCTCGTTTCTGACGGTGCCCCTGCGCAATCACGAGGGCCGCGTGGTCGGCGTGCTCCAGTTGATCAACGCGCTGGGCCAGGATCACGACGACGCCGTGCCCTTCTCCGAATCGGATCGCAAGCTGGCCGAATCCCTGGCGTCCCAGGCGGCCGTGGCCATCACTCAGAAGGCTCTGATCGATGCCCAGCGGGATCTGTTCGAGGCCTTCATCGAGCTGATCGCCAAGGCCATCGACGAGAAGAATCCCACCACCGGCAAGCACTGTGAACGGGTTCCTCAGCTCACTCTTGATGTTGGCGGATGCCGCCCGGGAGGCCTCCACCGGGCCGCTGGCGTCATTCCGGATGTCCGACGACGAATACTACGCCCTCAAGGTGGGAGCCTGGCTGCACGATTGCGGCAAGATCACCACGCCCGAGGAAGTGCTGAACAAAAGCACCAAGCTGGAGGCGTTGCGGGATCGCATCCACGAAGTCGACCTGCGTTTCGAGCTGGCCCGGCGGGATCGCCGCATCCGGGAGCTGGAAGCGCGCCTGGCCTCGGCCGGCGTCGAGTCGCCCGCCGAGGATTCGGGCGCTTTCATGGAACAGTTGGAAGAGGATCGGGAGTTCATCCGCCGCGCCAACGTCGGTGGTGAGTTCATGGCCGATGCCGACCAGCAACGGGTGGCGCGCATCGGGCGGGAATACCGCTGGACCGATCCTGAGGGGGTGGAACGGCCTCTGCTGTCCGACGAGGAGGTCGAGAAGCTGCAGATCGCGCGCGGCACGCTCTCGGATGAGGAGCGCGAGATCATTCAGAATCACGTCAAGGTGACTCTGGAAATGCTGAATACCCTGCCGTACCCCGCCAGCCTGCGCGAGGTGCCCGAGATTGCGGGATCCCACCACGAGCGCATGGACGGCACCGGCTACCCCCGCGGACTGACCCGGGAAGAGATGTCCGTGCCGGCGAGGATGGTGGCCGTGGCGGACGTGTTCGAGGCGTTGACCGCGGCCGACCGGCCTTACAAGAAAGCCAAGACCTTGAGCGAATCACTGCGCATCATGGGCTTCATGAGCAAGGACAACCATATTGACCCGGATCTGTTCGATTGCTTTGTGCGGGAGCGGGTTTATCTGCGCTACGCGGAGCAGTTTCTCAAGCCGGAGCAGATCGACGAGGTGGATGTGGGCGCTTTGCCCGGGTATCGGGCGTGATGGGGCGGGGGTTAGGTTTTGTGTGCGCCTTCGGCGCACGGATTGGCGGGTTACGCTTTCGCTAACCCACCCTACATCCAGAGACACCTGCCTTGGGTCTGGCGGCTCTTGAACCCCGTTAATGGCGCCCGCGCGCAGGGAACCCGAACGGCGACGTCCCCGGCGAATTTATCTGCGGTGCAGCGGCACGAGGCCATCCCTCCCAATCGAGGTCGGAGCAGCACTTCGCTTTGCCTACCCTCCATTGGATGGAGTGGTCTTTTGCTGCTACGCGGCGGTTGATTGGTCGGGGCTTTCGCGCCCCTGCGACGAGTTACCTTTCTTTGCTTGCCCGAAAGAAACGTAACCCAAAGAAAGGGCACCCGGGGATGGCGCCCTTCGGGTTCCCTGCGCGCGGGCGCAAATGAAGGCGGTGGGCCTACTGCACGTCCGTGTGCTGGAGGCCCATGCGGGCAATCCATTGCCCGCCCGCTTCGCGGCTCAGACCTTCATTTACACCCGTGCTCGGCGCCATCAACGGGGGGTAAGAGGTGCCGGATCCCAGGCACGTGCCCTTTGACGCAGGATGAGTAGAACGAAGTGAAACGCATCAATCCATGTGGGTCGGATCAGCGCAGCGTAATCCGACAAACCCGGCCCCGTTACCCCGCCCGCGCGGCCACCCAAACCGTCACCCGGGCAGCCCCCGCCCGCTTGAGCGCCCGGGCGCCTTCGGCCACGGTGCTGCCGGTGGTCATGACGTCGTCAAACAGGGCGACGTGCATGCCTTGCACCTCGGCCTTTGCCTGAAAGGCGCCGCGTACGTTGCCCCGCCGCTTGCCCGCCTCCAGGCTTGTCTGGCTCGGCGTGGCGCGGGTGCGGAACAGCAGGCCGCCGTTCAATTCCACGCCCAGCCGTCGAGCCACCGGCCGCGCCAATTCCATGGCCTGATTGAAGCCCCGGCTTCGAATGCGTTCCGCGTGCAGGGGGATGGGGATGATGATATCCGGCCGGTCATCATCTCCCAGGGCTTCGGCCATCCACAGGCCCAGCAGGCGGGCGTCCGCCAGATGGCCGCGCAGCTTCATGCGTTTGACGAGGTGGTCGATGGGTGCCGCGTAGAGCCACGGTGCGCGCGCGATTTCGAAGGGCGGTGGCCGGCGCAGGCAGGCACCGCAGACCAGCGAGCCGCCACCGGCTTCCAGCGGTGCGGCGCAGTGGCGGCAGGGATGCTTGTTGACGGGCAGATCGGCGGCGCAGGCCGGGCAGAGGCCCAGCGGGGCCCGAGGGTTGGCGCACAGGCGACAATCGGTACTTATCCGGTCAATATTTAACCAGTTGTAAACCGATTGGGTTAGTCCTTGGGTTGACAGCCATCCGTGGCAAGTTAGTATCCTGGTTTGTATGAACAGGCCCGGAGCATAGTAATGGAAAACATCCACGGCGTAGACCCCGTAAGGCACGACTGGACTCAGGCTGAGGTGGACGAGCTGTTCGCCCTGCCGTTCAATGATCTGATTTTCCGCGCTCAGTCGGTGCACCGCCGGCATTTCGATCCCTCGGAGGTGCAGGTCTCGACGCTGCTGAGCATCAAGACCGGCGCATGCCCCGAGGACTGCGCCTATTGCCCCCAGAGCGTGCGCTACAACACCGGGCTCGAGCGGGAACCGCTGATGGAGGTGGAGACGGTGGTCGACGCCGCTCGCCGCGCTAAGGAGGCCGGTGCGACCCGCTTCTGCATGGGGGCCGCCTGGCGCAGCCCCAAGAACCGCGATCTGGAGACGGTCAACGAGATGATCCGCCGGGTCAAGGACCTGGGCCTGGAAACCTGCGCCACCCTGGGGATGCTGGACGACCATCAGGCACGCTCCCTCAAGGAGGCCGGGCTGGACTACTACAACCACAACCTGGACACCTCCGAGTCCTACTACGAAGAGATCATCACCACCCGTACCTACCAGGATCGATTGGATACCCTGGAGAGGGTGCGCGACGCGGGGATGAACGTCTGCTGCGGCGGTATTGTCGGCCTGGGCGAGGGCAACGAGGACCGCGCCTCCATGCTGCGCACGCTGGCCAACCTGCCGGAGCATCCCCAGAGCGTGCCCATCAATCAGTTGGTGCAAGTGCCCGGCACACCGCTGGCAGGCAATGAGGCGCCGGATCCCTTCGATTTCGTGCGGACCATCGCGGTGGCCCGGATCATGATGCCGACGTCTTATGTGCGCCTGTCCGCCGGGCGTACTGAGATGAACGATCAGCTGCAGGCCCTGTGCTTCCTGGCGGGGGCCAACAGTATTTTCTACGGCGAGAAGCTGCTCACCACGGGCAATCCGGAGGCCGACGCCGACCGTGAATTGCTGCGTCGGTTGGGATTGCGGTTCCAGGCTTCGGCGCAGCCGGCCGAGGAATGCGGCGGGCAGTGTGCCGGCGAGGCGCCGGCTGCGGGCGCCCATACCGCCTAGGGCCTGTTAACACTTCTGCCGCGAGCTGCGTTGGGCCTGACAGACGCCTAGGCAAGGCGCGAGGAGAGAAATTTGGTTATTCCAAATGAACGACGAGCAACGCCGCGTAGGCGTCTGTCAGGCCCAACCCGAAGGGCCGAGCCCCTTTTGGCGCAATCCGGTGTTGGCGTTCGCTCATGTAGCGGGGCTACACCGCACTCACGCCGCCTAGGCTTGCGCCAAAAGGGGCTCGGCGCAGCTCGCGTCAGAAGTATTAACAGGCCCTAAAATGCTGTGGGATCTGCGCCCGGCCCTGGACGAACAGCGCGATCGGGGCCTCTACCGCAGGCCGCGCGCGGTTGAGGGTGCGGGCGCCGTTCGCGGCCGTCTGGACGGCCGCGACGTGGTGGTTTTCTGCAGCAACGACTACTTGGGCCTGGCAGCCCACCCCCGTATCACCGAAGCGTTCGAGAAGGCTGCCCGCCGCCATGGCGTAGGCAGCGGCGCCGCACACCTGGTTTCAGGCCATCGCGCCGAGCACGAGGCCCTGGAGCGGGAGCTGGCCGACTGGCTGGGGCGGGACCGGGCGCTGCTGTTCTCCACGGGGTACATGGCCAACCTGGGCGCCGTGGCAGCGCTGATGGGGCGGGGTGATGCCGTGGCGGAAGACCGCCTCAATCACGCCTCCCTGTTGGACGCGGCCCGCTTGTCCGGAGCCCGATTGGTGCGCTACCGCCACGCCGACACGGGTCACCTGCACGAACGCCTGGATGCCACTTCGGCGTTGCACCGGCTGGTGGTTACCGACGGGGTGTTCAGCATGGACGGCGACATCGCGCCGCTGGAGGCCCTAGCCGCCGAGGCCGAAGCCGAGAACACCGCACTGATGGTGGACGACGCCCACGGCCTTGGCGTGATCGGCCCGGAGGGGCGGGGCAGTGTCGCCGCCGCCGGCCTGAGCCAGGCGCAGGTTCCCATTCTCGTCGGCACCCTGGGCAAGGCTTTTGGCACATTCGGTGCTTTCGTGGCCGGTACCGAGGCCTTGATCGAGACGCTGATTCAGAAAGCCCGCACCTACATCTATACCACCGCGCCACCGCCGGCCGTGGCCGCCGCCACCCGGGAAAGCCTGCGCGTGGTCCGTGAGGAGGGCTGGCGCCGCGATCGCCTGGATGAGTTGGTCCGGCGGTTCCGGCACGGAGCCGGTCAACTGGGCCTGCGGTTGATGGATTCCAGTACCCCCATTCAGCCCGTGCTGGTGGGCGAGGCGGCCACCGCCGTGCGCGCGAGCCGCGCCCTGGAGACGGCCGGCTTGCTGGTGACGGCGATCCGCCCGCCCACCGTGCCCGAGGGGACGGCGCGGCTGCGGGTGACGCTGTGCGCGGAGCATGACGATGCCGAAGTGGACCGTCTGCTGGAGGTGCTGGGTGGGATCGACGGCCTGCAGGACAGCCATGCGGGCTAGTGTCCTGTTTCATACTATTTGGTGTTTTCAGCGCGAGGCAAAACACCGAATAGCATGAAACAGGACACCAAAACATGGGGCGACGGCCCCGACCTGTTCCTGATCCACGGCTGGGGAATGTCTGCCCAGGTCTGGGGCGAGTTCGGGGAACGGCTGGGTCGTGAGTGGCATGTCACCGCGGTGAATCTGCCGGGCCACGGCGGCGCCCCGCGCCTGGACGAACCCTTCACGGCCGCCGCCGTGGCGAAGGCGCTGACGGCCGTGGCACCGGCGGAGGCTGTCTGGCTGGGCTGGTCACTGGGTGGGCTGTTGGCCCTGGAGGCGACCGCCCTTGGTGCCCGGCCCCGGGGCATTGCGGTGCTGGCGGGTACCCCCCGGTTCGTTGCCGGGCCTGATTGGCCTTGGGGCGTGGCTTCGCAAGCGCTGGCCGCGGTGGAGACCCAGTTGGACTCGGATCCGGGTCGGGCCCTGATGCGCTTCGTCCAGCTGCTGGCCACCGGCGGCAGCGGCGCCCGCCGGGCCGCCCGGGATTTGTTGGCGCGGTTGGCATCCGGCCCCGCGCCCGACCCGGCATGCCTGGCCCAGGGGTTGACGGTATTGCGGGAAACCGATGCCCGGGACCGGCTCCGGGCCCTGAATTGTCCAAGCCTTTGGCTGGGCGGCAACTCCGACCCGTTAATCCCGGCACGGGCACTCAGCGAGTCTGCCAGCCTGAGCGGCGGGAGCTGCCGCATCCTGGAGGGTGCGGGCCATTTGCCATTCATGACACACCCGGAGGCGGTCGCCGAGGCCCTGAGCGGGTGGTGGAACGAGAGCCATGAGCGAGAACCCCTACATCATCGATAAACGGCAGGTCCGGCGTTCGTTCGATGCCGCCGCCGCCGACTACGACGCCGTCGCCGTTTTACAACGGCAGGTGGGCGAGAATCTGATGCAGCGCCTGGAGTTGATCCGCCACAACCCCGGCCTGTTGGTAGACGTGGGGGCGGGCACGGGGGTGGCGACCCGGGCCCTGATGAAACGCTATCCCAAGGCTCGGGTCGCCGCCCTGGATCTGGCTCCGGCCATGCTCCGCCGGGCCCGCAAACGGGCGCCGTGGCACCGCCGCATGGCTTGCGTGTGCGCCGACGCGGAGCATTTGCCGTTTCAGGACGCCAGCGTGGACATGATCTTTTCCAATCTGGCTGTGCAGTGGTGCCCGGATCTGGACCGCACGTTCCGCGAATTCCAGCGGGTGCTGCGCCCGGAAGGGCTGTTGATGTTTTCCACTTTCGGCCCCGACACGCTGCGGGAACTGCGCGCGGCCTGGTCCGAGGCGGACGGGTTCAGCCACGTCAGCGCCTTCATGGACATGCACGACGTGGGCGACGCCCTGGTGCGAGCCCGCTTCGCGGACCCCGTGATGGACGTGGAGAACTTCACGTTGACCTACGACCGGACTGTGGATTTGATGCGCGATCTCAAGACCCTGGGAGCCGGCAATGCCACCGCCGGCCGCGCCCGCGGCCTGACCGGCCGGGCCCGGATGCGCGCCGTGGCAGACGCCTACGAGCGTTTCCGAGGCGCCGACAAGCGCTTGCCCGCGACCTATGAGGTGGTCTACGGCCATGCCTGGGGCGCCGAAGGCATTGCGCAGCTGCGTGATGCCACGGGGGCGGTGGGGATTCCCCTGTCCTCCCTGAAACAAAGCCTGCGCGGAGGTGGACGATGAGGCATCGCGGCGTTTTCGTTACCGGCACCGACACCGAGGTGGGGAAGACCCTGGTGACGGCGGCGCTGTTGCACGCCATCGCCGGCGAGGGCTGGGTTACCGGCGCCATGAAACCGGTGGCCTCCGGCAGCGAGCGGGTGGACGGACGGCTGGTCAACGAGGACGCCCTTGCCCTCCAGAAAGCGGCGACCCTGGATTTGCCCTATGATGTGGTTAATCCCTACGCCTTCGAGCCCGCCATTGCCCCCCATTTCGCCGCCGAGGATCGGGGGGTGCAAATCGATTTGGACCGGCTGGCGCGGGGTTACGAGGAAATCCGCGATCAGGCGGATCTCACGGTCGTGGAAGGTGCCGGAGGCTGGCGGGTCCCGTTGGGGGAATCCATCGCATTCCCCGATCTGGTGGGCCTGCTGCGGGTTCCCGTGGTCCTGGTGGTGGGTATCCGCCTGGGCTGCATCAATCACGCATTGTTGACGGCGGAGGCCATAGCGGCGGACGGCTTCCCGTTGCTCGGTTGGGTTGCGAATCGGGTTGACCCGGATGATCCCTGCGCGGATCGGGAGATTCTCGCGCTGCAGAAGCGGATGCCCGCGCCCTTGCTAGGCACGGTGCCTTATCAGCCCGAAGCTGATCCTCGTGCGGCGGCAAAGGGGATTGATGTGGAACGTTTTCGTGCCGCCCTTGATCGACGTCAATGACAAAAGGCAAAACCCACAGTAGGCAGAGGGTTTTCTGGGCCTTGCAACTGAACTAGAATACCGCCCCGGTCCGGCTCCTCTTGCGAAGCGCTCGTGACGGAGCTGGCCACCTGAGTTTCCGGACCCGTGCGAGGGGCGCATGCTTGCCTCACAGCAGGAGCCAGTTCAAGGCCACAGGTGTTTCGTGCTGAAGCCCGATATCGGGCTTCACTGGCGCGAAAGCCAACTGGTATATGGTTTCGCGGCCTTGACCTGCCTGTCCGTCGCCACGGTTTTCGCCGTGGTGGGGTACTGGCCGATTCTGCCGCTGGCGGGGCTGGAAATCGGAGTTCTGGGCGGCGCTCTGTATATTTCCGCCCAGCGCGGGCATGACCGGGAGGTGATTCGCATCACCGACCGGGCGATTTTGATCGAGACGGGGCGTTGGGGTCCGTCGCAGTCCTGGGAGTTGGACCTCTATTGGTCCGAAGTCCGGCTGCTGCCCCCCGCCCATCCGTGGTACCCGAGCCGGCTCGTGATCCGCTCTGGCGGTCGGGAGTTCGAGTTCGGTTCCTTCTTGACCGAAGAGGATCGGAAGGCAATCGCCGCAGAGCTCAGTCGGATCATCGGACCGATGGCGGGTCGGGGGGATCAATAATGAGCTGCAGCCGCCAATCTCAGTTGGGAGAGTGCGTGGAATGAAGGTAAACAAGAGAATCCGAGCCGCAGCGGGATGCCTGGGCCTGCTAAGCGTGGCGCCCTCGGCGTTTGCGGACTGGGACCTGAACATGACCCAGGGCGTGACCCAGATCAGCCACAAGGTCTACGACCTGCACATGATGATTCTGATCGTCTGCGCCATCATCGGCGTGGTGGTCTATGGGGCCATGTTCTGGTCCATCGTCAATCATCGCAAGTCCAAGCACCCTCAGCCGGCCCAGTTCCACCACAGCACCACGGTGGAGATCGTATGGACGGTGATCCCGTTCCTGATTCTGGTGGGCATGGCCATTCCCGCGGCTTCCACGCTGATCCAGATGGAGGACACCTCCGGCTCGGCGATGACCGTGAAGATCACGGGTTACCAGTGGAAGTGGCGGTACGACTACGTGGACCAGGGCGTGGGCTTCTACAGCACCCTCGATGCCAAGAGCAACGCCGCCCGGCAGCTCCATTCCGGCATCGACCCGAAGACGGTTCCCCACTATCTGCTGAACGTGGATCATCCGCTGGTTCTGCCGGTGGACACCAAGATCCGCTTCCTGATTACTTCCGGCGACGTGATCCACTCCTGGTGGATGCCGGCGCTGGGGTTCAAGAAGGACGCCATTCCGGGCTACATCAACGCGGAATGGACCAAGATCGACAAGCCCGGGGTATACCGCGGTCAGTGCGCCGAGCTTTGCGGCCGCGACCACGGTTTCATGCCCATCGTGGTGGTCGCCAAGAGCAAGGCCGACTTCCAGAAGTGGCTTGACGAGCAGAAGAAGGGCGGTGAGAACGGCTCCGCCCAGCAGGCGAGCACGGGCGGCGAGCAGCCTGCCCAGCAGTCCGCCAAAGCGTCCGCCGAAGTAGTGGCGGCCAAGTAAACATCCTGTTGGGGGTACGGCTCATGAGCGAAACCACGACGCACGCTGAACACGACAACGCTCCGCCCAGCAGTTTCCTGCAGCGCTGGGTCTTCACGACCAATCACAAAGACATCGGTACCCTGTACCTGGTCTTTGCGCTGATCATGTTCTTCATCGGAGGCACCATGGCCATGGTGATCCGTGCGGAACTGTTCGAGCCGGGCCTGCAGCTGGTGGACCCGTATTTCTTCAATCAGATGACCACCATGCACGCCCTGGTCATGATCTTCGGTGCGGTCATGCCCGCCTTTACGGGGCTGGCCAACTGGATGATCCCGATGATGGTGGGCGCGCCCGACATGGCGCTGCCGCGGATGAACAACTGGAGCTTCTGGATCCTGCCTTTTGCGTTCGCGATCCTGCTCTCCACACTGTTCATGCCCGGCGGCGGCCCGGCCGGCGGCTGGACCATGTATCCGCCGCTGATGATCCAGACGGGTACCGCCTTCCCGTTCATCATCTTCGCCATCCACATGATGGGCATTTCCTCCATCATGGGCGCCATCAACGTCATCGCCACCATCCTGAACATGCGTGCGCCGACCATGACGCTGATGAAAATGCCGCTGTTCGTTTGGACCTGGCTGATCACCGCCTACCTGCTGATCGCGGTGATGCCGGTTCTGGCCGGCGCGGTGACGATGCTGCTGACGGACCACTTCTTCGGTACCACCTTCTTTGATGCCGCCGGCGGCGGTGATCCGGTGCTGTTCCAGCACGTGTTCTGGTTCTTCGGGCATCCCGAGGTCTACATCATGATTCTGCCGTCCTTCGGCATCGTCTCGGCGATCATCCCGACCTTCGCCCGCAAGCCACTGTTCGGCTACAGCTCCATGGTGTACGCCACGGCCTCCATCGCCTTCCTGTCGTTCATCGTGTGGGCGCACCACATGTTCACGGTGGGCATGCCGCTGGCCGGCGAGCTGTTCTTCATGTTCGCCACCATGCTGATCGCCGTGCCCACGGGCGTGAAGATCTTCAACTGGGTCGCCACCATGTGGAAGGGCTCGCTCACCTTCGAGCCGCCCATGCTGTTCGCCCTGGCCTTCGTGATCCTGTTCACCTGCGGTGGCTTCTCCGGCCTGATGCTGGCCATCACGCCCGCCGACTTCCAGTATCACGACACCTATTTCGTGGTGGCGCACTTCCACTATGTGCTGGTCACCGGGGCCGTGTTCTCCATCATGGCCGCGGCCTACTACTGGCTGCCCAAGTGGACTGGCCACATGTACAACATGGCCCTGGCCAAGTGGCACTTCTGGCTGTCCGTGATCTTCGTGAACGTGCTGTTTTTCCCTCAGCACTTCCTCGGCCTGGCCGGCATGCCCCGCCGTATTCCGGACTACGCCGTGCAGTTTGCGGACTGGAACATGGTCTCCAGCATTGGCGGCTTCGGCTTCGGCCTGACCCAGCTGCTGTTCGTGATCCTGGTGATCAAGGCCGCCCGCGGTGGCGAAAAGGCGACCTCCAAGGTCTGGGAAGGCGCCCATGGACTGGAGTGGGACCTGCCTTCGCCGGCTCCGTACCATAGCTACTCCGAGCCGCCGGTCGTCGAATGAGCGGAAACGAAACGACGGGGCGCCCCTGGGAGGGCGCCCCGAATTCAGACGAGAATATGACAGATCCCCGGGATAGCGTGGAACAGCGTCGCAAGCGCGCGCGTAGAACGGCAATTATCATGGCCCTGGTGGCGGTGGCTTTCTACGTGGCCTTCTTCCTGACTCGGGGGCACTGAGCGCGGGATCGAAGGTTTAATCCGGGACTGTTTACGGGAAGAGGATAACAAGATGGCTCAGACACATGGCGGCTACTACGTTCCCCATGGCAGTTATTGGCCCATGGTGGGGAGCATCGGCCTGAGCTCCACCCTGATCGGCTTTGCCGGTTTTCTTGAAAACGAGAGCTGGGGCCCCTGGCTCGGCCTGATCGGCGTGGCGATCATGATCTTCATGCTTGCCGGCTGGTTCGGTACCGTCGTTCATGAAAGTGTGGGCGGATTCTACAAGGAGCAGGAGGATCGGTCCTTCCGGTGGGGAATGACCTGGTTCATCTTTTCCGAGGTGATGTTCTTCGGCGCCTTCTTCGGCGCACTGTTCTATGTGCGCATGTTCTCGGTGCCGTGGCTGGGCGGCGAGCACGCTCTGACCAGCCAGTACATCTGGAACGGTGTCTCCCTGGCCTGGCCAACCGCCGGGCCTGGCTTCACCGATATGCATTTCGAGGCCATGAAACCGTGGCTGCTGCCCACGCTCAATACCCTGATCCTGCTGAGCAGTAGCGTGACGGTGACCATCGCCCATCACGCCCTCAAGGAAAACCATCGCGGCAAGCTGATCCTGGGCCTGCTGGCGACCGTGATCCTGGGCTTTTCGTTCGTGTATCTGCAGAGCCAGGAGTACCTGGAAGCCTACACGCACATGAATCTGACCCTGCACACGGGGATTTACGGTTCCACGTTCTTCATGCTGACCGGTTTCCACGGCCTGCATGTGACCATCGGGGCGATTACCCTGACCGTGATGCTGTTCCGTGTGCTTAAAGGCCATTTCACGCCTGAGAACCACTTCGGTTTCGAGGCGGCGGCTTGGTACTGGCACTTTGTGGACGTGGTCTGGCTGGGTCTCTACGTCTTCGTGTACCTGCTCGCCTGATGCCCGGTTTCCGGCGGCCGCCCGCAGCGGCCGCCGGAAATGTGATCATTTGCACGTCCCGATTTGCCGATTCCCGGAACCTCTTCCCGCCCCGAGCCTCAAACGATTTTGCTGGACGAATCTGCGCACCGGAAAGCGCCGCGAGTTCCGGGGCGAAATCCGTTCAGGGCCTGAGGCCGCGGGTCAGGCAAGCGCCTGCTCAGTGGAAGGGCGTGTTGGGGTGAATCACCCCGGTAAAGATCAGAATCAGCAGGATCAGAAAAAGCCCGAACGACAGGGCGATACGCACCGTCAAAGCCTTCACCGTGCGTTTCGAGTCGCTACGGTCCTTGAGCAGGAAGAACAGTCCCGACCCGAGGCTGGCGATGATCGCGAGCAGGATCAGCACGATGACGAGCTTTATGAAGAAAATCATGGGCGCCCCGAAACAGAAGCTGGCGATGGCGACGGACGGCATCGGCCCGGCACCGCGGTCAAGCGGCCAGTATAAAGCCCAGGCCCGGCCGCGGCTAACGGTGCTTTGACGTCCATGCGTCTTGGCTCTTTCGAGTTCCGGCCCCGCTGGGTTCCCACGCTGATGACCGCGTTGTTGCTGCCGCTGTTGATATCGCTGGGCGTCTGGCAGGTGAATCGGGCCCATCAGAAGGAAGCAATGATTGCGGCGCGGGTGCACGCCGGGCAGGGACCCGCGCAGGCCCTGGCGGCGATGGACCTGGACGCGAAGCCGAAGTATCAGGTAGTTCGGGCCCAGGGTCGTTACGACCGGGATCATCAGTTTCTGCTGGACAACCAGACCTACAACGGCCGGGTCGGCTATCAGGTGCTGACGCCTTTCCGCATTGCGGGCTCCGGGCGGGTCATCCTGGTGGCCCGGGGCTGGGTCCCCGCCCCCGCAAGCCGGGACCGCAAACCCGAGTTCGCGACGCCCGGGGGGGAGATCACGGTGCGCGGCCGTTTCGCCCCGGCGCCGTCCACGGGGGTCCACCTGGGTGAGCCGATCCATCCCGGGCAGACTTGGCCGGTGCGCGTGGAATGGGTGGATTACGACGCCCTGAGCCTGCAACTGGGTGTGGACCTGCCCGAAGCCGTGGTGGAGCTGGACCCGGATGAGGCGGGCGGATTCGTGCGCCACTGGACTTACGTGGGGCTGCCGCCCGCCCGCCACTGGGGCTACGCCTTCCAGTGGTTCATGCTGGCCGGCACGCTTCTGGCCATTTACATCGGCGTCAACACGAAGCGCCGGAGGAAGTGACATGACAAAACCGCGCTCCCAGCGTTGGATCCCCTGGTTGTTGGTGGTGTTGTTCGGGGTGCCCCCGCTTATTGCGTGGTCGCTCTACGTCTCCGGCTGGCACCCGGGCAGCACTACCAATCATGGCCGGTTCATCCGGCCGCCTCAGTCCATTTCCGGCGAAGGCCTTGCGTCGACGGCCGGCAAACCGGCAGACAAGGAGTTGTTCATCGGCCGCTGGACGCTGCTGGTAGCGGCGAACGGCGAGTGCGGCGAGACCTGCAGGAAGGAACTGATGGATACGCGGCAGATCCGCCTCGCCATGGGCAAGGACATGGATCGGGTCCAGCGGGTGTTGTTGCTGCCTCCCGGCGCACAGGAATTGCCGGAAGCCATCAGCCGACTGCATCCCGGTCTCAAGGTCTATCGCGCCGACGCCTCGAGAATCCGGGGCCTGGCCGGCGATAACCGCGAGCCTGGCGACGTTCTGATCCAGATAGTGGATCCGGCGGGCCTGAGGATGATGCGCTATGGCCAGCCGTTGGACGCCCACGGGATGATGAAGGATTTGCAGAAGCTGCTGAAGGTGTCCAACCGCCAGCTGGAGAGTATCAAGCGCCTTGACGATCAGGAGGGTGCACGATGACCCGCCGCGGTTATTTGTATCTGGCCCTGGCCGCCACCGCGCTCGCCTTGTTCGTGGTCGTCCTGGGCGCTTACGTGCGGCTCAACGACGCGGGCCTTGGCTGCCCCGATTGGCCGGGCTGCTACGGCCAGGTCACGGTGCCTGAAAGCTCCCACGCCATCGCCCAGGCCGAGCACGCCTATCCGGACCGCCCGGTGGTTCCAGCCAAGGGTTGGAAGGAGATGATCCACCGCTATTTCGCCGGCACCCTGGGGTTGTTGATCGCCGCGCTCGCGATCTGGGCCTGGATCGACCGCCGCCGCGCGGGTCAACCTGTGGCCTTGCCCACGGCATTGGTCGGGGTAGTGATGTTTCAGGCGGTGTTGGGCATGTGGACGGTGACCTGGCAATTGAAGCCACTGGTGGTCATGGGCCACTTGCTGGGTGGCATGACCACCCTGGCCCTGCTTTGGTGGCTTACCATCCGCCAAGGGCACCTGCTGCGCCCGGACCCGGCACCGGACCAGATGCGGCTCCGGCCCTGGGCGCTGGTTCTGCTGGTGGTGGTGGTCTGCCAGATTGCCTTGGGCGGTTGGACCAGTTCCAACTACGCCGCGCTGGCATGTGTGGGGTTTCCCGCATGCAACGGTCACTGGCTGCCCCATACGGATTTCTCCCAGGCCTTCGTGCTATGGCATGGGCTGGGTATCAACTACGAGTACGGTATCCTGGATAATCCTGCCCGGGTGGCAATCCAACTGACCCACCGCATCGGCGCGGTGATTACCTTCGCCGCGGTGTTTGCCATGGCAGTGGCGGTATGGTCCCGCCGTTCCGGCGCCTTGGCCCGCCGCGTGGCCGCTGTCATGGCGGTAGTGGTGGTGATTCAGTTTCTGCTCGGAGTGGGCAACGTCGTGCTCGACTTGCCCTTGCCCGTCGCCGTTGCGCACAATGGCGTCGCGGCTTTGCTGCTGTTGAGCGTCGTGACGCTCAACCATTCACTCCGGCCCAAAGAGGCCCGCCCTCAGGTATCGTTCAATGAGCAGCACCAACACGGTTGACCGGCAGTCCGCCTTGCGGGATTTCCTCCAACACTGGCGCGATTACTACGAGCTTTGCAAGCCCAAGGTCGTGGCGCTGCTGGTGTTCACCGCCATTGTCGGCATGTTCCTGGCCGCGCCTCCGGGTACGGTGCCGTGGAACGCCCTTTTGATCGGTAGCCTGGGCATTGCCTTCAGCTCGGGCTCGGCCGCCGCCATCAACCATCTGGTCGATCAACGCATCGATGCCCAAATGGCCCGGACCCGGGCCCGCCCACTGCCCACCGGCCACGTGCGCACCGGCCAGGCCGTGGCCTTCGCCGCCGTGCTGGGCGGCCTGGGCCTGGGGATGCTCTATCTATGGGTCAATCCTCTGACGGCGGTGCTCACCTTCGTCTCTCTGATGGGCTACGCCTTCGTGTACACCATGTATCTCAAACGGGCCACGCCGCAGAACATCGTGATCGGCGGTGCCGCCGGGGCCGCTCCGCCGTTGCTGGGCTGGACGGCGGTGACGGGTACCCTCGACTACCATGCGTTTCTGCTGTTCCTGATCATCTTCATCTGGACGCCGCCCCACTTCTGGGCCCTGGCCATTCACCGCCGCGAGGAATACGCCAAGGTCGAGATCCCCATGCTGCCGGTGACCCATGGTGTGGAGTTCACCCGCATCCAGATCCTGCTCTACACCGTGCTGCTGGTGGCCGTGAGCCTGCTGCCCTACGCCACCCACATGAGCGGACCGCTGTATCTTGTAGGCGCGCTGGTGCTGGATATCATCTATCTCTACTACGCAATCGCTCTCAAGGTGTCGGACGATCGTCGCCTGCCCATGAAGGCTTTCGGCTATTCCATCACCTATCTCATGGGGATCTTCGCCTTTCTGCTGATGGATCACTACATGCCGATCTTCAAGGGCTGGTTCGCCTGACCCAATCGCCGTGCGGAATCAGGGCGGCCCGTGCCGGCCGCCGCCGAAGCAAGTAGACCCAGCAGGGCAGGTGGCGATCGCCCGGCAGCAGGCGGGCCACCGCGCGCCGGCGGATGTATTCGCCGGCATCGGGCGTCACCGGATCGTAGTCCTCGTAGGCATCCAGTAGCGGCAGCAACAGCCGGGGCTGCATCAGCCGCGCGATCACCCCCTGGACCTTGTCTCCCCTGCCGGGGCGGGGCGCTGCCATGCCCGGATACGGGCCCAGGTCGTACAGCCGCCCCGGCAGCCAGGCCGGGCCCACGACTTGGCAGTGAGCCTCCACCAGCCGCCGGACCGCCCGGTCCCTGGCTCCGGTGATCAGCGTCCCGTAGAAGAACATATGGTCTTTGGACATGCCCACTCCGGCCTTACCTACGGTGATATCGAACCTTCGCTAAGCATTGCCACGCTGCGGCGGCAAAGCGTTCGCAAACAATCGTTCTACCAAACCGGGAGGTGTGGATGAAGATCTTCAGCGAGTCGCTTGACGAGGGCGGGCCCGTGCCGGAACGCTGCGCCCTGGGCGTGCCCAACGCCGATCAACATGTTCGCTTCGGTGAAAACCTGAGCCCCCATATCGCGTGGGTCGACCTGCCTCCGAAGGCCCGCTCCCTGGCGCTGATCTGCCACGACCCCGACGTGCCGAGCCGCCCGGAAGACGTCAACAAGGAGGACCGGTCGGTACCGGCCAGCCTGCCCCGGATGGATTTCTTTCATTGGGTGCTTGTGGATATCGATCCCGGCTTGGGCGAGCTGCGCGAAGCCGAGTTTGCCCAAGGTGTCACGGCCAGAGGCAAGGGCGGCCCCGCAGGTCCCCGCGGGACCCGCCAGGGCCTCAACGACTACACTCAATGGTTCCAGGGCGACACTGAAATGGAAGGTTGGTATTTCGGATACGACGGGCCTTGCCCGCCCTGGAACGATTTGATTCTCCACCACTACCACTTCACCGTGTTCGCCCTGGACGTGGAGCGTTGCCCCGTCGCGGACGTGTTCACGGGACCGAAGGTGAGGGACGCTATCCACGGGCACGTGCTGGCCGAGGCGCGCCTGATCGCCACCTATAGTTTGAATCCGGCGGTGCCGGCTTAGGGTGGCAGGGAGTTGTGTGCGCCGTTGGCGCACGGATTGGTGGGTTTCGCTGCGCTCGACCCACCCTACATCGCATTGGATGGGCTTGGATCGCTCGCCACCTTCATTTGCACCGGTGCGCGGTGCCATCAACCCATGTAGGTCGGATTAGCGTAGCGTAATCCGACACCCCGTCGTGAACCTCCTTGCCCCCCTCACGCGGAGGCACTCTATCCGTACCCTCAAGCGCGCCGCCTGGATGCCGTTTGCCGCGCCTGCCGCAAGGCGAAAAACCGCCATACCGGCGGGTCCGCGACGACATCCGCGAAGCCGTGGCGATCCAGGGCGCGTTCCACGGAGCGCATGACGAAGTGCGCGTAGTCGCGGCTTTCCACGGGGCCCTGGGCTTTGCCCCGGTTGGGGAGTTGGGTGGGGTCGCCTGAATAGCTGAACACGGAGAAGGGGCCGCCGGGCTCGATCTCGACGACGAAGATTTCCGCCCGGCGCTGGTCGCGGGCGTTAAGCAGTACGGTATGGGCGACTATTGATGGGAACATGGCATTGACGAACCATCCTGTTCGTCATTTTAGGCCATGGTTCGGGAATCTGCCTGCTCACCGGCAGCATGCCGGTGAGCAGGACATAAGGGGATCGAGGTCCGCCCTTATTCGGGGCGGCGGAAGATCAATGTTGCGTTGGTGCCGCCGAAACCGAAGCTGTTGGACATGACTTGATTGAGGCCTGCATTGTCCCTGCGCTCGGTGACAATGGGCATGTCCTGGGCGTCCGGGTCGATGTTCTCCACGTTGGCCGAGGCGGCGATGAAGTCGTTCTCCAGCATGAGCAGGCTGTAGATGGCCTCCTGCACACCGGCCGAGCCCAGGGAATGTCCCGTCAGCGACTTGGTAGAGCTGATCGCCGGGCGGCTGGCCTCGCCGAACACCGTGCGCACGGCCTTGAGCTCCGTGGTGTCGCCTACCGGCGTGCTGGTGCCGTGAGCGTTGATGTAGTCGATGGGGCCTTCCACCGTTTCCATGGCCAGGCGCATGCAGCGCTCCGCACCTTCGCCCGAGGGAGCGACCATGTCGTAGCCGTCGGACGTGGCGCCGTAGCCCACCAGCTCGGCGTAGATCTTGGCGCCGCGCTTGAGGGCGTGTTCCAGATCCTCCACCACCACGATGCCGCCGCCGCCGGCGATAACGAAACCGTCGCGATCCACGTCGTAGGGCCGGGAGGCGCGGGTTGGGTCGTCGTTGTACTTGGTGGACAACGCGCCCATGGCGTCGAAGAGCATGGTCATGCTCCAATGTTCCTCTTCGCCGGCGCCGGCGAAGACGATGTCCTGCTTGCCCAACTGGATCAGCTCGGCGGCGTTGCCGATACAATGCGCGCTGGTAGCGCAGGCCGAGGTGATCGAGTAGTTCACGCCTTTGATCTCGAAAGGCGTCGCCAGGCAGGCGGAGACCGTGCTGCCCATGCAGCGCGGCACCATGTAAGGTCCGACCTTGCGCACGCCGCGAGAGCGCAGCGTATCGGCCGCAGTGATGAGATTGTTGGTGGAGCCGCCGCCGGACCCGACGATCAGGCCGCTTCTGGGATTGGACACCTGGTTCCAGTCCAGGCCAGCATCTTCGATGGCCTGGTCCATGGCAATATAGGCATAGGCCGCCGCATCGCCCATGAAACGGCGGCGCTTGCGCTCAATGGCCGCTTCAAGATCGATGTCCACCGCGCCCGCGACCTGGCTGCGCAGCCCCATCTCCCGGTATTCTTCCTTGAAACGAATGCCGGAACGGCCTTCACGCAGGCTCTCCAACACGGACTGTTTGTCGTTGCCTAGGCAGGAGACGATCCCGAGCCCGGTGATAACGACACGTTTCATCGCGATACCCCCGTCAGGCGTGGCGCCGGCCCGCTGGGCCAGCCGGATATGAATGTGTGTACCACGCGCAAATGAACATGATCCTAATGTGTAGTAGCGCCCCAGAGACCAATCAACTGCCGATCTTCTCCGGTGTCTCGAACAATCCCACCCGCAAATCCTTGGCGGAGTAGATGGGTTCGCCGTCGCAGCTCAGTTCCGCGTCGGCAATGCCCATGGTGAGCCGGCGCATGATGACCCGCTTGATGTCGATGCGGTAGCTCACCAGTTTGGCGGTGGGCAGCACCTGGCCGAAGAACTTGACCTCTCCCGAGCCCAGTGCCCGGCCGCGACCGCAGCCTCCCTTCCAGCCCAGGAAAAAACCCACCAACTGCCACATGGCGTCCAGCCCCAGGCAGCCGGGCATCACCGGATCTCCCTGGAAGTGGCACTCGAAGAACCACAGGTCCGGTCGAATATCCAGTTCGGCGATGATATGGCCTTTGCCGTAGTGCCCGCCGTCGTCGCTGATCTCGGTGATGCGGTCGAGCATCAACATGTTGGGCAGCGGCAATTGGGGATTGCCCGGGCCGAACAGCTCGCCGCGTCCGCACCTCAGCAGATCCTGGTAGTCGAAGCTGCTGTCGTTCATCTGATAAAGAGGATTCATTGCCATTGCTTGCCGGATCGCCTCCCGCGCTGTTTGGTGCCGCCTTCCGAATCCCTGCGGCGGATCTCGGGAAGTTCCCCCGGCCGATTGCGCAAAGAGTCGTTCGGCGGTTTCCCGGACTCCTGAGACACCAAAACGCGTCAGCATCTCCTTTCGAGACCGCGATTTTACGGGATCGGGGCGCAGGTATCGAGCGCTTTCCGGCAATAGTTGCCGCCGACGGTACGAGTTCCGCTCTCAGTCGTCCCCGAAAGGCTCCGAAACGTGGTTTTCCAGATCGTCCGGGTGGACGTGCTCCTCGGAGATCACCTGCTCACGAACGGAAATTCCGGCCTCATGTACGGTGTTCGGATCTCCCGAAACCAGTGGGTGCCACCAGGCCAGGCCCCGCCCCTCGGCGAGGCGTCGATAGGCGCAAGAGGCCGGCAGCCAGGGGGCCTCGCGAGCCAGTTCCGGCGTGACCTTGAGGCAATCGGGGACCCGTTTCATGCGGTTCGGATAGTCGGTGCAGCGGCATTGGTAACTGTCGAGCAGGCGGCAGGCCACCCGCGTGTAGTAGAGCTCCCCGGTGTCGATGTCCTCGATCTTGTGCACACAGCAGCGGGCACAGCCGTCGCAGAGCGATTCCCACTCGTCGTCGGTCATTTCTTCCAGGGTCTTTTGTTCCCAGAAGGGGCGGTTGTCTTCGGTCATGGGATTCCGGGTTGTCGACTGGGAGGCCTCATTCGCAGAGGGCCATCGAACGGGGCGCTCCATACTGTATAATCCCGGCCTTCGTTCGATCCACCCTTATCCTGGAAATTATGACCGATCTCGCCACAGAGGTGGGCCGTCGCCGCACCTTCGCCATCATCTCGCACCCGGACGCCGGCAAGACGACCGTCACCGAGAAGCTGCTGCTGTACGGGGGCGCCATCCAGACGGCCGGTACGGTCAAGGGCCGCAAGTCCTCCCTGCACGCCACCTCCGATTGGATGGAGATGGAGAAGCAGCGCGGGATTTCGGTGACATCCTCCGTCATGCAGTTTCCCTTCAAGGACCGTGTGGTCAACCTGCTGGATACGCCCGGCCACGCCGATTTCTCCGAGGACACCTACCGCGTGCTCACGGCCGTGGACTCGGCGCTGATGGTGATCGACTGCGCCAAGGGCGTGGAGGAGCGGACCATCAAGCTGATGGAGGTCTGCCGGCTGCGCGACACCCCCATCATGACCTTCATCAACAAGCTGGACCGGGAAGGCCGCGATCCCACGGAGCTGCTCGACGAGGTGGAGGATATCCTCAAGATCCGCTGCGCGCCGGTGACCTGGCCCATCGGCATGGGCCGTCGTTTCCGGGGCGTGTTCCACATCCGCCGCAACGCCGTGCACCTGTTCGAGCCCGGCCGTTCCGACAAGGTGACCCAGGGCGAGATCATCGAGGGCCTGGACAATCCACGGCTGGACGAAGTTCTGGGTGATCAGGCTGCGGAACTGCGCGAGGAGATCGAGCTGATTCAGGGGGCCAGCCACGATTTCGACATGGATGCCTACCGCGCCGGTGCGCTCACGCCCGTGTTCTTCGGTTCCGCCATCAACAATTTCGGCATCCGCGAGCTGCTGGAGGACTTTGTGGAATATGCGCCGCCGCCTCGGCCCCGGGACGGCACCGAGCGGGTGGTGGAGCCGACCGAGGAGCCGTTCTCCGGCTTCGTGTTCAAGATCCAGGCGAATATGGACCCTCAGCACCGGGACCGCATCGCCTTCCTGCGCGTCTGCTCCGGGTGCTACGAACACGGGATGAAGATCCGCCACGTGCGCATCGGCAAGGACGTGAAGATCGCCAATGCCATCACCTTCATGGCCAGCGACCGGGAAAGCGCCGAGACGGCCTACGCCGGGGATATCCTGGGCCTGCACAACCACGGCACCATCCAGATCGGCGATACCTTCACCCAGGGGGAGCCGCTGAAGTTCACCGGCATTCCCAATTTCGCCCCGGAGCTGTTCCGCCGGGTGGTGCTGCGCGACCCGCTGCGGATGAAAGCCCTGCAGAAGGGGCTGGAGCAGCTTTGCGAGGAAGGCGCCTCTCAGTTGTTCCGCCCGATCAACAGCAACGACCTGATCGTGGGCGCGGTGGGTGTACTGCAGTTCGACGTGGTGGCATTCCGGCTCAAGGCCGAATACAACGTGGAGTGCGTGTTCGAAAACGTGAACGTGCAAACGGCCCGCTGGGTCAGCGGCGAGACGAGGAAACTGGATGAATTCCGCCGCAAGGCCTCGGACAACCTGGCGCTGGATATCTCCGGCAACCTCACCTACCTGGCCCCGAGCCGAGTGAATCTCCAACTCACCGAGGAACGCTGGCCGGACCTGGAATTCCACGCCACCCGGGAACATTGATCGGGGTGAGGAGCGGTCGTTCCGACCACGGATAATTACGCTTCAGGACACAAAGTGCGCGACGGGTACACGAAGAAACACGAAGGTTATTTTGTTAACTGATTGAAGCGAAGCCCTGTTCACGGGAACTTCGAGACCGTCGTGTCTCCTTCGTGCACCGAAACGATCAATTAGATGTAGGGTGGGTTAGCGGAGCGTAACCCACCAGTCCGGCGAAGCCACAAAGCCTTGTCGGATTACGCTTCGCTAATCCGAACTACATGGCTTTGTACCCCACGAAGAGAAGCCATCTGGTCGCGTCATTCCCGCGAAAGCGGGAATCCACTCTTGAGGCGGCCTGGACACGCGCTTTCGCGGGTGTGACGACGGATTTCTTCCTTCGTGCACTTCGTGGTCTAACCAGGATCTCCCGAGCCGCGCTTCCTCAGTCCCGGAAGTTATTGAACTGCAGCGGCAGGTCCAGTTCGGCGCTGCGCAGCAGGGCGATGGCCTGTTGCAGGTCGTCGCGTTTCTTGCCGGTGACCCGCACCTGTTCGCCCTGGATGCTGGCCTGCACCTTCATCTTCGCGTCCTTGACCATTTTCACGATCTTCTTCGCCGTGGTGGAATCGATTCCCTGGCGCAGGGTGATCTTCTGCCGGGCTTCGCGCCCCGCCTGTTCCGGGTCGCCGAGCTCCAGGCAGGCTAGATCGATGCCCCGTTTGGAGAGCTTGGAGCGCAGCACGTCCAGCATTTGCTCCAGCTGGAACTCCGATTGGCTCTTCATGGTGATCACCGCCTCGTCCTGGGTGAACTCCGAGCCGGTTCCCTTGAAATCGAATCGATTGCCGACCTCGCGATTGGCCTGATCCACGGCATTGGTGACTTCGTGCATGTCCACTTCGGAGACAACGTCGAACGAGGGCATGACTGGGCTCCTTACTTGTTGGGTCACGAAGAAATCGAAGGTTACACGAAGGGCGCCGAAACTGGGTAGTCATCCCATTGGTCCGCTTCGCTGGGGCTTCGGAGGCTCAACCCATCAACCGGTGAAAGATTCGGAAGCCCGCTACGTAGGTTCCCACCGCCGAGCCGATGGTGGAGAAGAGGAACACCATCAGCGTGCGCGAGACGCGGTTGCGCCACCAGCCGCCAAGCCGCGTGACGTCGTCCCGCAGGCTGGCGAAATGTGCCACGGTCGGCTTGCGCAGTGCCAGTTCCGCGGCTGCGGTGACGAAGCCGGCGCCGATGGTGGGGTTGAGCGAGGTCAGTGGCGCGGCGATGAAAGCGGTGATCACCGTCAACGGATGGGCCGCGGCGAGCAGGGCGCCCAGGGCCGAGAGGCTGCCATTGATCAGCACCCAGTCCAGTACCAGTTCCAGGCCCAGATGGGTGTTGCGGCTGAACCCCCAGGCGAAACCCGCGAAAATCAGGGCCACCACGATCCAGGGAACAAGCCGGGGCCAGCGGGACCGCTCGGGCGTGCGCTCCAGCTCTTCGCGCAGGCCAGCCGGAGCACTTCCCGGATTGGATTCCAGGCACTCCGCCAGACCCTTGAGATGGCCCGCGCCCACCACCGCCAGTACCCGGCGCCTCGGATTGGGATCGTTTTCCTCCCGCAGCCGCAGGGCCATATAGCGATCGCGTTCCCGGATCAGCGGCTCGTAAAGGCTCTCGGAGCTCTGGGCGAATTCCGCGAATGTGGCTTCCAGCAGGTCGCCTTCCTTGAGGCGCTCGATGTCTTCCGGGCTCACCTGATGGCGGGAGAACAGGCTCGCGATCAGGCCGGAGACCAGGTTCAGGCGCTGCCACCAGCGGACGTTGCCGTAGACCCGCTTGAGGGTGACCCCCAGGTCGCGGTCGATCAGCCATACGGGCAGGCCGGCTTCCAGGGCGCCGTCCACGGCTGCCTTCATCTCGGCGCCGGGGGTAATGCCCGAGCTTTGCGCCACGCGCTGCTGGAACGCTCCCAGGGCCAGTGAAGCAGCAACCATGCCGGCCTTGCCCTCGCGAATGACCTGGAAGAGATTCATGCGGCCCAGGGAGTCCGGATCGGTCAGCGCCGCGTGGCGGCTGGGGCACAGCTCCACGGCCACAGCATCGAAATCCCCGGAGCGTATCAGCGCGGCGACTTCCTCGGCGCTGGCGCGGGAGACATGGGCGGTGCCGAGGAGGGTATATTCTGTGTTGCCGACCGTGACGGTAAGGCGGGGGCCGGAGTCGCCGGAGTGGTTCATGAGTCTCCCGGGAGGCGTGAATGGTCGGGGGATTATCACCGAAGGCCGCCCGCGGGCCAAACCGGATTGGGCGTTTCCCCGGGGTCGATGCGATGGGTATGACGGGATGAGTTGGAATCCTCTGCGGCGGTGGCGGCGTAATCGTATCCTGCGGCGGGAGCCCATTGCCGAAGGGGACTGGGCCGCTGCGCTCGAGCGCCTGCCCTGGCTGCGCCGCCTGGACGCGGACCAGCGGGCCCGCTTGCGCGACTGGGCGGTGCTCTACCTCCACCACAAGGTGTTCGAGCCGGCCGGCGGGGTCGTGCTGGAGCGCGCCGACCGGCTCATGGTGGCCGTCCAGGCCTGTGTGCCCATCCTGGGGCTGGACCCGGACTGGTACGACACGTGGAGCACGGTCATTGTCTATCCGGCCGGGTTTCTGGCGCGGCATCGCTACCGGGACGAAACGGGTCTGGTGCACGAGGCCGTCTCGCCGCTGGTGGGCGAGGCCTGGGAGAGTGGTCCGCTGGTGTTGTCGCTCGAGGATATCGATCAGGGGCCGCGGGCGGACGGCTTCAACGTGGTGATCCACGAACATGCCCACAAACTGGACATGCTCAACGGCGCGGCCAACGGCATGCCGCCGCTGCACAGGGACATGAGTCGAAGGGCCTGGACCGACGCATTCACCGCTGCTTTCGATGATCTCGGCCGGCGCCTGGACCACGGCCGCGAGACGGCAGTGGATGCCTACGCGGCTCAGAGCCCGGCTGAATTCTTCGCGGTCGCATCGGAACTGTTCTTCGAGCTGCCGCTGCGTCTGCGCTGGGCCTATCCCGATGTATACCGCCAGATGGCCCTGTTCTACCGCCAGGATCCCGCCGGTTGAATCGGCTTTCGCCGGGCACAATGTCCGTTTCTAGGCGCTAACCGGAAGAGGTCGGGATGGAGGACTATCGCCATATTCTCGCCGCAGTGGACTACTCCGCATCGGGGGAAGCGGCCGCCCGGCGTGCTGCGGGCCTGTCCCGGGTGCTGAGCGCCGAGCTGACGCTGTTGCACGTGGTGGAGCATTTCCCCGAGGACATGCCCGTGGACACCGTCGCGCCGGAAGACGCCGATCCCACCGGTTACAGGGAAGGGGTCTGGGAAGCCAAGCTGGCGGAGCTGGCGGGCCAACTGCGGGTGAAGGATTCCGACACGCGGGTGGTCTTCAGCAAGCATTCAGCGAAGTACGAAATTCAGCGTGTGGCCGAGCAGGTGGGCGCCGATGTGATCGTCCTGGGCGCCCGCGGCCATCACATGGTCAGGCGATTGATCGGGTCGACCGCGGCGGATCTGGTATACCGGGCGCCCTGCGATGTGGTGGTGGTGCGCCCGGAGGACGAACGGGCGGCGGGCTGAGGCGCCGGCCTCAGCGCATGCCGCGTGCCTGCTTGATGGTCTCGTAGGCCTTGCTGATCTCCTGGGTCTTCTCCTTTGCCATGCGCAGCATTTGCTCCGGCAGGCCCTGGGACACCAGTTTGTCCGGGTGATGCTGGCTGATCAGGCGCCGGTAGGCCTTCTTGATCTCGTCGTTGGACGCGGTCGGGTCCATCCCCAACACCTGATAGCTGCGTTCCAGCGAGTCCGGGCTCTGGGGTTCTGCGTGGGCGTGTTGGCGGAAGTTTCCGGTGAGCATCGCCTCCAGGCGTGCCACGTCCGCCTCGGACAGCCCCAGGGCGCGGGCGATGCGTACCATGGCCTGATGTTCCGCCGGATCGACCCGGCCGTCGGCCAGGGCGGCGCGCAGTTGGATTTCCAGAAACATCCGGCTGAGCAGAGGTTGGCGTCCGCAGGCCTGACGGAACTCGGCCAGCGCGCTGTCCAGGTTGAACTCCGGCTGCTTGCCTTGGCGAAAGTACTCGATGGCCGCCCGGCGCTGCTCGCCCGAAAGGTCCATGTGTCGCATCACGGTTTCCGCCGCCTGGATCTCCGCCTGGGATACCCGGCCGTCGGCCTTGGCGACGTAACCCATTACCGAGAACGTGGTGCGGAAGAACACCTGCTGAATGCGGGACGCCTCGCCCACGGCCCGTCCGAGTTTGGAGCGCGCCTGATCGAAGAAATGCCCCAACAGCAGGCCCACGATGGCACCGATCCAGCCCCCGGCAAGATAGCCGAAGATCGCCCCCAGGAGTTTTCCCGTCCAAGCCATGTTCGTCAGGCCGCCGCGTCCAGATCCCGGCCTTGGAAATAGCATCGAATCAGGGCGAGCTGCTCGCTGCCCGAATCAACGCCCACCAGCCGACGGCGCCAGGATTCGCCGTCCGGCCGTCCGGCCAGATACCAGCCGATATGTTTGCGCGCCACCCGCAGGCCCTGGTATTCGCCATAGAACTCGTGCAGGCGGGCGATATGGCCAAGCATGATTGATTCCACTTCGGCGCTGGTCGGAGGAGCCATCCGCTCGCCGGTTTTCAGAAAATGCCGGATTTCCCGGAAGATCCAGGGTCGGCCCTGGGCCGCGCGGCCAATCATCAGGCCATCCGCGCCGGTGTGGCGCAGCACCTCAAGAGCCTTTTCCGGGCCGTCAATATCGCCGTTGGCCATCACGGGGATGGAGACCGCTTGCGTAATGGCCCGGATGGTGTCGTATTCCGCCTCGCCGCGATAGGCGTCGGCACGGGTTCGTCCATGCACGGCCAGAGCCTGAATGCCGGCCGCCTCGGCAAGCCGCGCGATGGTCACGCCGTTGCGGTTCTCCGGGTTGGGGCCGGTCCGGAACTTCAGAGTGACGGGAACATCCACCGCGGCAACGGTCGCCTCAAGAATGTCGCGCACCAGGGCTTCGTCCGCCAGCAGGGCGGAGCCCGCCATCTTGTTGCAGACCTTCTTCGCCGGGCATCCCATGTTGATGTCAATGATCTGGGCGCCCCGGGCGGCGTTGTAGCGTGCGGCCTCGGCCATGGTTTCCGGGTCGGCCCCGGCGATCTGGACGATCCGCGGTTCGCTCTCGCCGCGGTGGTCGGCCTTGAGCCGGGACTTGCGGGTTTCGCGCAGGGCGGGGTTGGAGGTCACCATTTCCGAGGCTGCCGTGTCCGCGCCCAAGGCCCGGCATAGCCGGCGGAACGGCAGGTCGGTGACGCCGGCCATGGGGGCCAGCGCCAGCGGGTTGTCCAGTTTGTAGGGGCCAATCTGCATGTGATTTCCGGCTGTGGCGCGGAAGCCGAATGATACCCGGATCAACCGGTCGGATGAACCTTGGCGATAAACGGTTATCCCTGTGGCGGGGCGCCTCGCTCTGCGGCGAAATAGTCGCGTGTCAGCTTGAGGACGACGGGGCTGAGCAACAGCAGGGCCACCAGATTGGGCAGCGCCATGAAGGCGTTGAGCGTATCGGCGATCAGCCAGACCCGATCCAGCTTCATCACGGCACCCAAGGGGATGGCGAGGACCCAGAGAATGCGGAAATAGGTGAGCGAGCGGTAGCCGAACAGGTACTCCACGCACTTCTCGCCGTAGTAGCTCCATCCCAGCAGGGTGGTGAAGGCGAAGATCGCCAGGCCGAAGCTGACGATGTACTGGCCGGCGCCACCGGGCAGGGCAGTGTCGAACGCCGTGGCGGAAAGGGAGGCGCCGGAGTCGCCGTTGTTCCAGACGCCGGAGATCACGAGGACCAGCCCCGTGATGCTGCATACCACTATGGTGTCGATGAACGTGCCCAGCATGGCGATCACCCCCTGCCGCACGGGGCTGGTGGTGGATGCGGCGGCATGGGCGATGGGGGCGCTGCCCAGGCCTGCTTCATTGGAGAAAATGCCCCGGGCCACGCCCCAGCGGATGGCGGTGGACACGGCGGCGCCCAGGAACCCGCCGGTGGCGGCGGTGGGCGTGAACGCGTGCTTTACGATCAGTCCCAGGGCGTCGGGGATGGCGGCGGCGTGCAGGGCCAGGATGACGACGCCGGCGGCGATGTAAGCGACCGCCATCAGTGGTACCAGCTTGCCCGCAACCTGGGCGATGCGGCGAATGCCGCCGATCAGCACCAGCGCGGCGAGCACGGCCAGGATCAAACCGGTGGCCACTTTCGGGAGATGGATGCTCTGGCTCAGCGCGTCGGCCACGGAATTCGCCTGCACCGTGTTGCCGATCCCGAAGCCGGCGGCCGCGCCGAACACCGCGAACGCGGTGCCCATCCAGGCCCAGCGTCGCCCCAGGCCGTTGCGGATGTAGAACATGGGGCCGCCCACATGATTGCCGGCTTCGTCCACCTCCCGGTAACGCACCGCCAGCACGGCCTCACTGTACTTGGTGGCCATGCCCACCAGTGCCGTGATCCACATCCAGAACAGGGCGCCGGGTCCACCGGCGGCGATGGCCGTCGCCACGCCGGCGATGTTGCCGGTGCCGATGGTGGCCGACAGCGAAGTCATCAGGGCGTTGAAGGCGCTGATATCGCCCTCGCCCTGAAGGCTGCGCCCGCGCCACAGCATGCGGAAGCCGTAGGGGAGCTTGCGCACGGGCATGAACGTCAGCAGAACGGTAAGGTAGAGTCCGGTGCCCAGGATCAGTACCAGCATGGGTACGCCCCAGGCGTAGCTGTTGATGGTGTGGATCCAGGTGAAGATGGTATCCATGCGTGCCCCCCTCCTTATCCCGGTTCGAAGTCCGGTGGCCCTTCCTGGCGTTTGCCCGCCGCTATTTGGCCGTACTATACGCCATGGTTTTCCCGGGGAGAACGACGGGACTTGCCCGGGATGCGAGAAATTTTCTTACGAGAATCTCCTAAGGTGCCGTCGCGGCGAGGAAAGTTCGGTTATCCACAAAACGTGTGGATAACTTTGTGGATGATTCGGGGAAACGCCTGGCGAACCCGCTTCGCTGTGGGCTCCCCGTTAATTCGGCGATCTTTTCATCAATTTTTAATAGAATTGTAAAAACAATGACTTATAAGTTTTCGTCGGGCCCGGCCGGCGAGCGCTCCCGGGAGTGTTCCGAGGTCGGACGATTGCTGTGCATAACTCATTGATCCGTGGTGCCCCAGCGGGCATTCGGCCGCAATAGGAAGGAGAACGGATATGAAATCGGTGTTCCTGGATCTCGACACCCTGAGTCCCGGTGACCTGGACCTGGGAGGTCTCGACCGGGTGATGCCGGGATTGGATCGCTTTGCCCGCACGCAGCCGGAACAACTCCATGAGCGCACGGACGGCGCGGAGGTGGTGATCGTCAACAAGGTCGTGATGGACGCCGGGGCGATCGAGGGGGCGGGCGCGCTGAAGCTGATCGCCATTGCGGCCACCGGGACCAACAATGTCGATCTCGAGGCGGCACGCCGGGCCGGCGTTACGGTGGTGAATTGCCGCAACTACGGCACCGACTCCGTAGCGCAGCACGCCCTGACGCTGATCCTGGCGCTGACCACCCGGCTGCGGGAGTATCAGGCTGCGGTTCGCGAGGGCGCCTGGCAGCGGAGCCCGGATTTCTGCCTCATGGACTATCCGGTCCGCGAGCTGGCCGGCAAGACCCTGGGCATAGTCGGCTACGGCACGCTGGGCCGCCGTGTGGCGGAATTGGGCCGCGCGTTGGGGATGGAGGTGCTGGTTGCGGAGCGTCCAGGGTGCCGCGAGGCCCGTGACGGCCGGGTGCTGTTCGAGGAATTGCTGGGTCGTGTGGATGTGCTCAGCCTTCACTGCCCTTTGACGGACGAGACCCGCGGCCTGGTCGATGCCGGCGCGCTGGCGCGCATGAAGGCGGATGCCCTGGTGATCAATACGGCCCGCGGCGGGATCGTCGACGAGGAGGCCCTGGCCGCCGCGCTGAAGGCGGGGACCCTGGGCGGCGCCGGTGTGGACGTGTTGACCAAGGAGCCTCCACGCGGCGGCAACCCACTGCTCTCGGCGGATATCCCCAACCTGATCGTCACGCCCCACTCGGCGTGGGTGGCGCGCGAGGCGCGGCAGCGCGTCGTGGATCAGGTGGCGGAGAACGTCGAGGCGTTCCTTCGCGGCGAGAAACTGCGGGTGGTGGTGTAGCAACGCAGGCCGGATGAGCGCAGCGTAATAAGGCAATGACGTTTGTTCATGATTGATTTGGGGTCATTTTTCACCACAGAGGCACAGAAGAGTTCACAGCGAAAGGCAAGAGAGAGTGTCTTATGTCCCTGTGAACTCTGTGCCTCTGTGGTGACGCGTCTTTCCGGTATCGCCGCGGTCGCGTCGGATGGCGCTGCGCCCATCCGCCCCGCCCTCTGATTTCGCCGTTGCGCGAGAACGTTGCCGTCAGCCGGCGATGATTTCCTGGACCAGGCCGTCTTCGAGCCAGCGTTTCAGGAAACCCACGGCGGCCGCGGGCGCCTGCTCGGGTGGGTGCCACCGGCATAGTCCCTCGCACAGCGCACTGAAGCGCGCGCCGTCGGCGACGGACTCCAGTGCCCAAACCTCGTCATCGCCCAGGGAGCGCCAGCGGATCTCGAGATCCGCGCGCCAGAGCAGCCAACCGGTGGCGGCCGAGGTGGCCAGCGGAGCTTGTGTCTCCTCGGTCAGGGCCTGCCACAGCGGCGGGATATCCGCGCGCAGGCGCAGGCGGCGATGGGCCGGAATCAGGTGGAAGGTCAGCCCTGGCCACTGCTCCGGCGGCAGAGTGGCCAGCTCGGCGCCGTCCGTGACGGGGCTGTCCCGGCCATCGAAGACCTCGCTCTGGCTCCATTCGAACCGCGCCAGATCCGCCAGCAGCCGTTCGTTGGCGTAAGGCGCCGTCTCGCTCAGGAAGCGGGGCAGGTGAGCTCCGAACCAGCGGATGGAAGGGTGCCGCGACGGATGCCGGTCCAGGTACGCCAGGCCCATATCCCGGAACGCGTCCGCGCCCAGCCGGGCTCGCAGGCCGGGATAGTCGGTTTCCAGTGCTTCGAGCAGGCGCAGGCGGTAAGCCGTGCCGTAGATCTGCAACCGACGGCGCGGACTTGCCTTGCGGTCGCCGAGCACATGCGCATCGGCGGCGGGCTCGCCGCGCAGCAGAAAGGCGCTGATGTCGGACTGTAGCGATTCGGAGACTCACGCCGCTCGTTCCTCGAGAATGGGGTGGGCGACCTCTCGGGCGTGGTCCAGCTCCGCCACCAGTTCGGCCAGCGGCGGAATGTTGTCGTCGCGCTCGATCATGGTGGAGACGGCGCCGAAGCGGCGCAGGGCGTCCGCGTACAGGGACCAGACCGGGTCGATGACCGGATGGTCGTGGGTGTCGATGACCATTGCGCCTTCGCGGCTGTGGCCGGCCAGGTGAATCTGACGGATGCGATCCACGGGCAGGCCCTCCAGGTAGTCCGTGGGGTCGAATCCGTGGTTCTGGCTGCTGACGTAGATGTTGTTCACGTCCAGCAGGATCAGGCAGTCGGCGGTTTCGGCCACGGCGGCCAGGAATTCCCATTCCGGCACTGCGGAGTCCGCGTAGGTCATGTAGCTGGAGACATTCTCAAGCAGAATGCGTTGGCCCAGGAAATCCTGTACTCGGGCCACGCGCTCGGCGACGTGCCGCACGGCCTCGTCGGTATAGGGCAGAGGCAGGAGATCGTGAAGCTGGGTGCCACCGTAGCCCGTCCAGCACAGGTGGTCCGAGATCCAGCGCGGTTCCACCCGCCGCGCCAGGGTGCGCAGATCGTGCAGGTAATCCATGTTCAGCGGATCGGTGCCCCCGACCGACAGGGACACCCCGTGCATGACCATGGGATAGTCGCGGCGAATACGGTCGAGGTAGTAGAGCGGCTTGCCGCCGCCCACCATGTAGTTTTCGCTGATGATCTCGAACCAGTCGACCGCCGGCGGCTGGTTCAGCACGTCCTGATAGTGCTGGGTGCGCAGGCCCAGGCCGAATCCGAGGAAGGGCTTGCTGGTGTCCGTGCTGGTCATGGCCTCTCCTGAACAAGAATGCGGGCGCCCGGTCCGGGCGCCCGACGAAACGCGGCTACTTGACGGTGCCGCCTAGCTGGTCGCAGGTCGCCTTGGACTGGACGCTCACGAAGCCCTGGCCCTTGCAGGAGTTCATGCCTTTGCACTCGCTGTTGGCGGTCTTGCAGGAGCTGTGGCCCTTGCAGGCGTTGACGCCGTAACACTTGACGTCGCTGGTCCCTGAGGTGCCGGCGGCGGCAGGGCCGACGGCGCCGAACAGGCTGGCCGCTGCGAGGGCCAGTGCGATACCGGTGGTCTTTCCCTTGGTCATTCCTGAATCCCCTTTCAAAGAAGTTAGAATTTGCGGAAGGAAGGTTCGGGAGGTGCCGACTGAAGTTCACGTTCCCGTCGCCGCCGTCATGGGGCCGGCAAGTGACGCCGGCGGGTCCATAACAGGCGGAAGCGCGGTCGTGCAAAATATGCCGGCTCCTCCTTAGCCACCCTTCGAGAGAAAGCGTAGGATCGTGAGCCTTCGGCCGAAATACGCGGTATTACGTAGCGTGGTTCGGTAAACGCGTAAGCGGGGATTGAGTTGGGCGTGGCTGCTCCGCCCCGCGCGCCGAGCTGCAAGGAGGATCTATGAGCGATTGGGCAATTGTGACGGGAGGCGGCAGCGGTCTGGGCCGCGCCCTGGTTCATGCCCTGGCGCGTGAAGGCGTTACCGTGATGGCGGTGGGCCGGCGGCAGGGGAAACTGGATGAGACCCGGGCGGTCGACCCGGACCGGATTCACGCCCTCAGCGCCGATGTGTCGACGGCGGAAGGACGCGAGGCGGTTCGCTCGGCACTGCCCGGGGACGCGCGTTTACGCTACCTGGTGCACAATGCCGGCGTGCTTCAGCCCGTGGGCCCGCTGGCCGACGTGGCGTTGCAGGATTGGCGCCATGCCATGGCCGTCAACGTGGAAGCGCCGCTGTTTCTGACCCAGGCCCTGCTGGAGCGCCTGGCCGGTGGCCGTGTCCTGCACATCTCCTCCGGCGCCGCACACCATGGGTACGCGGGCTGGGGCGCCTACTGCTCGTCGAAGGCCGCGTTGTTCATGATCTATCAGATCCTCCGCGAGGAACTTCGGGGCCGGCGGGTGCTCGTGGGCAGCCTCCGCCCCGGAGTGGTGGACACGCCCATGCAGGAGCTGATCCGGGAACAGTCCGAGGACAGCTTCCCCGCCGTCAAGCGATTCCAGGAGCTCAAGGAAAGCGGTCAGCTGCAATCGCCCTCGGAGGTCGCCGACTTCATCCGCTGGGTGCTGATGGAAAGTGCGGAAAGGGAATTCGACGCCGAGGAATGGGATACCGGAAACGAGCGCCATCGGCGGTTGTGGAGGCCGGAACCGGACTGAAGCTCCGGGACCGCGGCGATACGCCCTGAACCGTTCGCAAGAACCGAGAGGCGCCCCCGGCGCCTCCACCGACAAGGAAACAAATACGATGACTTGGACCGTGTACCTCTCCGGCGAAATCCATACCGACTGGCGCGAGCAGATCGCGCGCCGCTGCGCCGACTTGGACCTGCCCGTGGAATTCACCGCCCCGGTGACCGATCATGCCGCCAGCGATGCCGCCGGCGACATGCTGGAACCCCAGGGCGACGGATTCTGGCGCGATCACAAGTCCGCCAAGGTCAACGGCATCCGCACCCGGACCCTGATCGAAATGGCGGATCTGGTAGTGGTCCGCTTCGGCGACAAATACAAACAGTGGAACGCCGCATTCGACGCCGGCTATTGTGCCGCGCTGGCCAAGCCCTATATCACCCTCCACGATGAAGCCCTCGTCCATCCCCTGAAAGAGGTGGACGCCGCGGCCATGGCCTGGGCCCAGTCCCCGGAGCAGGTGGCGGAGATCCTGCGCTACGTCACCGCCGCCTAGCCTCAGGCTCCGCCGATGCCCTCGACGATGTAGCCCGAGCCGCCGCAGTTGGGGCATGTCCGGCCGTCCGCGCGGCCGCTGCCCGCGCAATCGGGGCAGGCGTCCTCGCCGGTGCCGGGTGTGCCAGGCTCCGCCTCGTCACCGGGGTTCATGGGGCCGGGGCGGTCGGTGTCGGTCTGGTTCATGGCTGCCTCCTCGCTGATTGCCGCTTGCTCGGCACTCGACAGGGGCATGTGGGGGTAGCTGCCGGCGCCGACAAGTCGGGCACAGCCGTCAAAATTGGGGAGATTCCATGTCTGAGATCTATCGACCGAAACGGATGCCGGTTTCAGAGCGCATCACACTGCGTGGGCTGCGCCATCACGTAACCCGCTGGGGAGAACCGGGAGAAGGCGGGCCGTTATGGGTCATGCTCCACGGCTGGATGGACGCCGGCGGCACGTTCCAGTTCCTGGTGGACGAACTGGGCGGAGACAACGTGGTGATCGCTCCCGATTGGCGGGGGTTCGGCGATACGGAATGGAGCCGGGAGTCGTATTACTTTCCGGACTACCTGGCGGACCTGGACGCGCTGCTGGACCACTACGCCGGCGACCGGCCGGTGATTCTGCTGGGCCACAGCCTGGGCGGCAACGTGGCCTGCCTTTACGGTGGCGCCCGGCCCGGACGCCTCAGCCACCTGATCAGCCTCGAAGGATTCGGGCTGCGTCCCGGCGATTCCGGGGATGCGCCAGGGCGTTACCGCGAGTGGTTGGACGAACAGAGGGAAGCGCCCCGCTTCCGGCCCTATGCCGACTTCGACGAGCTGGCGGCCATGTTGCGCAAGCGCAATCCCCGTCTGGCGGCGGACAAGGCCGCCTTCATCGCTCACCAATGGGCGCGGACCGGTGAGGACGGCGGCGTGGAGCTGCGCGGCGACCCGGCGCACAAGCGGGTGAACCCGGTGCTCTACCGGCTTTCCGAGGCCAAGGCTTGCTGGCGCGAAGTCACCGCGCCCACGCTATGGCTAGCCGGCGAGCATACCGGGGTGCGCCACCTGTTCGGCGACGATGAGGATTTCCGTGACCGCCGGGCCTGTTTTCGTGACATGACTTACCGGGAGCTGCCCGAGGCGGGTCACATGATGCATCACGAAATCCCGGGGGCGGTGGCGCGGGAGATCGAGGAGTTCCTGGACCGCGCGGGCACGCACGCCGAGCCGGAGTGAAGCTATTCGGCGGAAGGCAGATGACGGCGCAGCCAACGGCGCGCCTCCTGTTCGTCGCCGAAGAGCTTCACGGGATATGGAGGCTTGTAGTAGCTCAGGAACAGGTTGCCCAGGTGACGGGCGAGCAGGCTGTGAACGATCAGCGCCATGGCGGAGGTCACCTCGGCGATTTCGGCATCCGAGCAGTACCCCATGGCGTCTTCCTCCACGGAAACCAGGTCGGTGCCGCTGACCAGAACGGGACGCGGCGTCCCTGACAGGGCGCGGTGCGCCCGGTTGGCGAGCTGCATGCCCGCCACCGTGATCCGGGCTCGTTCCCCGAAATCCACCCGTAGAATGCCGTCGCTGAGCAACTCGACGCGGGGGCCGCTGTCCTGAGCGTCTTTGTCCATGCGCTTGCTGTCGCCGCTGAACCCGTGAATATCACCGTGAGGGGCCATTAACGCGCTTCCCGCCGCGGAGCGTTCACCCGGAAACGTCGTCGAAGCGGTGCGTGGACCCCAAGCCGCCGCGGGCGCTTTCGCCCGCATTTCCGGCGAATCCACTGATGGAAGTGCGGTCTCCACCGGCTGTATTCCAGCCCGGTTTCAGTCCTTGCCGTAGTTGTTCTTCATGACGGTTTGCCAGTTGCGGTGCTTGGCGATCGCCTCTTCCTTCCAGCGTGCCACTTCCTCGCGGCTGTGTTCCTCGAGCACCTGGGCGTCGCTGAAGGCGCGAGGGTCTTCCTCGGCAGCCTGCGGTTTCCTCGGGTCGGCCATGGGCATATCCTCGCTCTTGGTTAGGGTCGCGATTATATCGAGCAGCGGCCGCTTCGCCCACCGGGGGGGCGTCCCCGGCGGCCGGCATCGGCGTTCGCTCGTGCCGTTGTCGATCTTGACGGCGGAGGCTTGGGTCCAAACAATAGGCGCCCCGAATCCAATCGATATCGCCATGACCGAAATCTATCACGCTGACCTCGACGTCCGGGGAGTCAACTGCCCGCTGCCGATCCTGAAGACCAAGAAGCAACTGGTCTCTATGGCAAGCGGCCAGGTGCTGCGAGTCCAGGCCACGGACCCCCATTCGGTAATCGATTTCCAGGTCTTTGCCGAGAAAACCGGCCATGAGCTGGTCCAGCATTGGGATGACGAGGGCGTGTATTATTTTCTGCTGCGCAAGGCCTGATTCGGCGCGCCGACGCTTTCCTCCGCCAGCCGGCGAACCTGGGAGTTGAAGGCCCCGCCAATGTCCGTCAGTGCGCGGGCGTCCGCGGAGAGCTGTTCCGTCATGGCTTCGGCGACCCGGGCCTGATCGTTGATGTAGGCCTGAAGGCTCTCGTGATCGCCCACGCTCATGGCGGCGCGCAGCCGCTCCAGCCCGATATGGCTGTAGGATTCAATGGCCTCCAGCTGAAGGCTGGCGAGCTTTTCCAGGTTATCCACCATCGCCTGGTTGAAGCGATGGAATGGGGCCGCCAGCGCCTCGATCTGCGCGCTTGCCGGGCCAGGTGATCTGTTCGGCATGGGATGCAATCTCCGGGAGTAAGTCCTGCCACAGTCGGTCGTAATGCCGGCTCTTATTGTGCGTCGCAATATAGCACGGAGATTGCTGCACCGCAACACGGCGCGAGCGGTCGAAATGGGTCAGCCGACGGGCGGCCCTAGTCGTTGAATCCGATGTCCCTGACCAACTGTTCGATGGCGGCCTGGGTTTCGGCCTGGCGGTCCATCAGATGGAACCCGGTGGCATAGTAGTCCGGGTTGTAGTCGGGGCGGCACCATCGGGCCTCGGCGCGGAACTTCAGGGAGGGATTGCGGGTGAGCTTGGACTCAACCCGGATCTCCAGGTTGTACTCGCGCTCCACTTCCAGCGGCTCGGAGCTCATGACCATCAGGCCCTCGGTGGTGATATCCCCCATGTGGCCAAGCTGTTGGCCCGTGTCCCGGTCGAAAACCTTGAGGTAGAAGATGAGGTGGTGACGCGGTTCCTTACGATGGTGAGCCATTGCCGCGGCCTCTTGTTTGTCGAGGTTAACGGAGGCCACTGGCGGGCCTCCTTCAAAAGAACGCTACACCGGCCCCGATTTGGCGTCAATCGAGCGTCCCAGAGCGCCCCCCGCGGCGGTTCCCGCGCGATTCAGAGCGGATTCGAAGGCCAGGCTGAGTCGCTTGGTCAACGGCCGCTTGCGGTGATAGCGGATCTCCAGCAGGTCCGCATCGCGGTGCTGTTCCATCAGGTAATCGTCGCTGGTCTTGAGCGTGTCCACCAAGCGCAGTTGGAACGCCTGTTCGCCCAGCCAATACTCGCCGGTGGCCACGTCGTCCAGCGACACCTGCGGCCGGTATCGGCCGATGAAGTCCTTGAACAGCCGGTGGGTGGTTTCCAATTCCTCCTGGGCCTTCTTGCGCCCTTCGGGGGTGTTTTCACCGAACACCGTAAGCGTGCGTTTGTACTCACCCGCGGTCAGCAGCTCGTAGTCGATATCGTGTTTCTTCAGGAAACGGTGCAGATTGGGCAACTGCGCCACCACGCCGATTGAGCCGATGATGGCGAAGGGCGCGCTGACGATGCGATTGGCCACGCAAGCCATGAGATAGCCGCCGCTGGCAGCCACCTGATCCACCGCCACGGTCAGTGGAATGCCGCGGTCGCGAATGCGGCTGAGCTGCGAGGCGGCCAGGCCATACGCGTGTACCATGCCCCCGGGGCTTTCCAGACAGACCAGCACTTCGTCGGTTTCCCGGGCCACGGTTAGAACCGCGGTCACCTCCTCGCGCAATTCATCAACCCCGCTGGCCTGCATGTCGCCCTTGAAGCGGAGGATATAGAGCTTCTTGCGCTCGGCGCTGCCCTGTTTGCGCTCGACTTTCAGCTCCTTCTTGTGCTGCTTGTTCAGCCGTTTCGCGGATTGCTTGTCCAGAAACTGATCCTTGATGGTCTCTTCCAGCTCGCGGTAGTGCTCGTTGAGCTTGGTGACCTCCAGGCGTTCGCGGCCCCGGCTCCGACCCTTGGCCGCCGTGGCCACGACCGTTGCCACCACGACGATCACGGCCAGGGTCACCGTGATGGTTTCGCCGAGAAACAGCCCATATTGATAGAGATAGTCCATGTGGCCTCCTTGTCCGCGAGGGAAAGTCACATTATACGTACATGTAGCGGCGATGATCGCGCAGACGAAGAATGCATATGACATTCATCGAATATCAGGGGCGGCGCACCCTCAGCTTCAGGCAGGTCGACGAACTCAATGGCCTGCGCAAAGGCAGCGCCTTTCGTCTCTTCAAGCATTTTCAGGTGGAAATGCGGGAAGGTGGGGACTATTTCTATCTTGACGCCGACGGCAACCGATCCTTTATTGAATCGCTGCGGCGCGACGGCAAGGTGTACCCTACGACCGTTAACCTGGTCCTGATCACCGAAGCCGGCTACAGCCTGCTGCATCGGAACACGGGGCACGGCATTTAGGCCCCGGCACCTTATGAATAGACGCAATCGGTATTTTCCGGCGGCGCCGGTGCCTTGCTATAGTCTGACCCTGTCCACATACCGTTCATCGGATTCAATACGAACGGACATCCTGAGTTAAGGAGGAACCATGGCTCTTCGAATTGGCGATACCGCACCCAACTTCACCGCCGAAACCACCGAGGGAACCATTGATTTCCATCAGTGGGGCGAAGGTAGCTGGGTCGTTCTCTACTCCCATCCGGCGGATTTCACGCCGGTTTGCACCACCGAGCTGGGGCGTACGGCCAAGCTCAAAGGCGAATTCGAGAAGCGCAACACCAAAGTCATCGCTCTCAGCGTGGACCCGGTGGAAGAGCACAAGAAGTGGATCGGGGACATCAATGATACCCAGAACACCACGGTGAACTTCCCCATCATCGGCGACCCCGACCGCAAGGTCGCGGAGCTCTACGACATGATCCACCCCAATGCCGATGCAACCGCCACCGTGCGCTCGGTGTTCTTCATCGATCCCAATCACAAGATTCGCGCGTCGATCACCTATCCGGCCAGCACCGGTCGCAATTTCGACGAAATCCTGCGCGTCATCGACTCCATGCAGCTGACCGACCACCACAAGGTGGCCACGCCGGTGGATTGGCAGCAGGGGGACGATTGCGTGATCGTGCCGTCGCTGACCGATCCGGACGAGATGAAAAAGAGCTTTCCCAAGGGTTGGAAGGAGCTGCGTCCCTATCTGCGCATGACGCCGCAGCCGGACAAATAAGACGGCCGTTCCGTTATTTTTGTTCCGTCCAGGCCGCCGGGTTTTCACCCGGCGGTTTTTTTTGCCCGCTCAAGGTGTTCCCTTGGCATTGAAGATGCGGCGCGCCATAATGGCTGGCACTGAGCGAATATAACAATGATTCAGGGTCGCTCGGATTGGAGGGAGGGGAAACCCGGCGGGTGATGCGGGCGCCAATCCACGTTGCGCGGCTCCGGGATGCCTGCCTTGAGGGCGGGCTTGATTCCTTTCGTTTTCATCCGGCCACGTCCCTGGCAGCGACCAACGAGGTTTCGTATGGCGTTACCCGTCCTCGTAGTGGACGACTCTTCAATGTCCCGCAAGCTCACCATTCGCGCGCTCCCATCGGATTGGGACATCGAGGTCACCCAGGCCGCCAACGGCCGCGAGGCGCTGGATGCCTATCATCAGGGCAAGGCGGACGTCATGTTCCTGGATCTGACCATGCCCGAGATGGATGGGTTTCAGGTGCTTGAGGTGCTGCGCGGGGAAGGGCTGGACTGCTTTGTGATCGTGGTGTCGGCGGATGTTCAACCCAAGGCTGAACAACGCGCCAAGGAACTGGGTGCGATGGCTTTCATCAAGAAGCCCATCAAGTCGGAAGAGGTCGTGAAAGTCCTCAAGGAGTTCGGCATCGTATGAGCATCGCGCCTTTCAGCGCGGACCAGGAAGACGCGCTTCAAGAGGTGGCGAATATCGCCATGGGCCAGGCCGGCTCCTCGCTGGCCACCATGTTGGATATGTTCGTCGTGCTTTCTGTACCGCGGGTGCGGATGGTCACCGTCGACGAGGTGGCCCGGGCCGTGACCGAAATGATCGGTGACGCCGCGGCACCGGACGAGGTGACCGCAGTGCGCCAGGCCTTCTTCAATCGGCTGCGCGGTGAGGCCATCGTGCTGTACGGACGGGACGGTTGCACGGATCTGGCCGATCTCATGGGCCATGAAGGCGAGGTCGACGAGGCGGCCGAAGAGGAATTGCTGCTGGACGTGAGCAATGTGCTGGTGGGCGCGGTGCTCAACGGTCTGGCCGAACAATTGGAAACCGATTTCGGGTTTTCCGCGCCGCAGCTCATGGCGCTTCGCAAACCCGTGAGCGATCTGCTCGATCCGGAGTTGCTGGGCTGGACCCACGCACTGTTGATCGAGGTGAACTTCAAGCTGGAAGAGCGCGGTTTCTCCTGTCATCTGGTGATGCTGATGCCGGAGGAATCCATCGAGATGATGCGTGGCGTGCTGGACCAGCTGTTGGAAGGTCTTTGACCCGCGGGCGCCCTGCAACAGGGTTCCCGCCGGGGAGCCGCCATGTCCGATCAATGTGACGATTCACTGGCGCTGCTGGAGTTCATCGTCGACCGGGTGAACGTCGGCGTTTTGGTGGTTAACGAGCATCTCGAAGTGGTCCGCTGGAACAAGTTCATGGAAATGAACAGCGGCCGGAGCGCAGCCGAGGTGTTGGGCACGAATCTCTTCGACAGCTTTCCCGAGTTGCCCCAGCGCTGGTTGGAAAAGAAAATCCGCAGCGTTTTCATTCTCAAGAACTTCGCCTTCACCTCCTGGGAACAGCGCCCCTACTTGTTCCGTTTTCGCCACAACCGTCCGGTGACCGGCGGCGTGGACTACATGCACCAGAACTGCACCTTTCTCCCCATCAAGGATGAGGCGGAAGAGGTTCACTACGTGTGCATTACCGTGTTCGACGTGACCGATATCGCCATCTACCAGAAGATGCTCAAGGACGCCATGAGCTCGCTGGAGGAAATGAGCGTGCGCGATGGGCTCACCGGCGTTTACAACCGCCGCCACCTGGAGACCTGCCTGGCCCAGGAAGTGGCCCGGGCCGAGCGGCACGACGTGCCGCTGTCCGTGCTCATGTTCGACATCGATCACTTCAAGAACGTCAACGACACTTACGGTCATCAGGCCGGCGACGACGTGCTGAAGGCCGTAGCCGAGCGCACGCAAAACAAACTGCGTGCGTCCGATGTCTGCGGGCGGTACGGCGGCGAGGAATTCACCGTGATTCTGCCCAACACGGATCTCCAGGGTGCCGGGCAGATGGCGGAACGCCTCCGTCGGGTGATTTCCGAGGCGCCGGTCGCCGCTCGCGAGCTGAGTGTTCCCATCAGCGTCAGCGTGGGGGTCAGCACCTTGCGCCACCCCGGCACCGCACCGGAATTGATGCTCAAGGAGGCGGACGTCGCCCTCTACAGGGCCAAGAGCGGGGGGCGGGATCGGGTGGTACTGTTTCATCCGGCCGATTGAAGCCCGCCCGCAATGCAGATGCGCGGTTCCTGAATCATACTTGTTGACCGTCCGGCTTCCCTTCGCCCGCCACGCCTTTCGCCAACAGTAAGGAGCAAGCCATGCAACAGACGACCCTCGGATTCGACGTGTACGGCACGCTGATCGACACCGCCGGCGTGACCCAGGCCCTGGAGGCTCACGCCGGTTCGGATGCCCCTGACTTTGCGCAGCTGTGGCGCGAGAAACAGCTCGAATATTCCTTCCGCCGCGCGCTTATGCAGAATTATCGCGATTTCTCCGTTTGCACGCGCCAAGCGTTGGACTACGCTGCCCAACGCTTCCAGATTCGCCTGTCGGATGACGACACGGAGGCGTTGATGGCCCAGTATCGCAGGCTGCCGGCGTTTCCCGGTGTGGTCGAGGGATTGGCTGCGCTGGCGGATACGGGCTGTCGCTGTTTCGCCTTCTCCAACGGCCGGGCCGATGACGTGGAATCGCTGCTGGAGCGCGCCGGGATCCGGCATCACTTTCTGGACGTGGTCAGCTGCGATGAAATGCGAAGCTTCAAGCCCAATCCCGCCTGTTACGCCCACTTCCTGCGCCGTGCCGAGGTCTCCGCGGGACAATCGTGGTTGGTCTCCAGCAATCCGTTCGATGTCATCGGCGCCATTTCCGCCGGCATGCGGGCGGCCTGGGTTCACCGTAACCCGCAGGTGGTGTTCGATCCCTGGGAGATTGAGCCCACCGCCGTTATCAAGGGTCTGGAGGAATTGCCGGGCATCGTTTCCTGACCGGCCCTTGTGGCGCCCGCGGACCGCCCTCACTCACTGGGGTCACAGTCAGACCGTACCGAGGAGGTGCATGATGTCCGCGGGTGACCAGAAAAGAGTGCTATTCGTGTTGACCAGCAACGACCGGCTGGGGGAGACCGGCAATCGGACCGGCGCGTTCCTCTCCGAGGTTGCCCATCCCTACAAGGAGATCCGCGAGGCGGGCTACTCGGTGGATTTCGTCAGTCCGAAGGGCGGGGAAATCCCATTCGACCCGCGCAGCCTGGACGATCCGGACGCCGATTCCGAGTCCTTCTACGCCGATCAGGAAATCCGCGACCGTCTGCGGATGACCCTGCGTCCAGGCGAGGTGGATTCGAACGCCTACGACGGGATCTTCTACGCCGGAGGCCACGGCACCATGTGGGACCTGCCCGACGACGCCGGGCTCGCGCGCCTGTGTGCCGAGATCTACGAGGCCGGAGGCGTGGTCGGTGCCGTCTGCCATGGGCCGGCCGGGTTGGTGAACGTCCGTCTCTCCGACGGCAGTTACCTGGTGTCCGGCCGCCAGGTCAGTTCGTTCACCACCGAGGAGGAACAGGCCGTGGGCCTCGAGGACGTGGTGCCCTTCCTGCTGGATCGCCGCCTGGAGGAACGGGGCGCGAGCCATGTGAAGGCCGACAAGTTTCAGGAGAAGGTCGTGCGCGACGGACGACTGGTGACGGGGCAGAACCCGCAGTCGGCGGCAGCCGTGGGCCGGGCCATGGCGGAGGTGCTGAAGGAGTTGGAATCCCAGCCGGCTTGAGGCGGGGGACACTCCACCACGGAGACACGGAAGACACAGAGAGCAATCATGCACGCTTTCGTCGGATTAGGCGCTTATGCGCCAATCCGACCTCTGGCGTGTTCTCTATGACCTCCGTGCCTCCCAATCAAGACGGGGCGCGGCAAACCTTCGTCGTGCCGCTTAGCCCAAATCCACCACCACACGCCCCACCTGCTTGCCGGCGAGGATGGTATCGATCTCGTCACCGATCTGCTCCAGCGGCACGTCTCGTCCCAGCCGGTCCAGCCCGGGGAGTTTCCAGGGACCGGCCAGTTTTTCCCAGACACCCAGTCGTTGATCCATGGGTGTATTCACTGAGTCGACACCCAGCAAGGCGACCCCACGCAGGATGAAGGGAAACACCGTGGCGCCTTCCATGTTGGGGGAGGCCACCAGGCCACAGCAGGTGGCCGTGCCGCCGTAGCGGAGCTGTTTCAGCGCATCCACCAGCATGGCGCCGCCCACGGTGTCCACGACGCCGCCCCATTGCTCCTTCAACAGGGGCTTGTGCTTGGGGTCGCTTACGGCGTCACGGCCCACCACGTCCCGCGCTCCCAGTTCCTTCAGGAATGCGTGCTGGTCCTCCTTGCCGGTGACGGCGGTCACTTCGTAGCCGGCCCGGGCGAGAATGCCCACGGCCACGCTGCCCACACCGCCGCTGGCACCGGTGACCAGAACAGGGCCGTCGCCGGGTTTCACGTTCCGGGACTCCAGACCCGCCACCGACAGAGCGGCGGTGAAGCCGGCTGTGCCGTAGACCATGGTTTCGCGCAGGCTCAGGTTTTGGGGCCGTTTCACCACCCAGCCGGCGGGCACGCGGACGTATTGGCCATAGCCGCCGTCGGTGTTCATTCCCAGGTCGTATCCGGTGATCAGAACTTCGTCACCCGCTTGAAAAGACGGATCGGAGCTTTCCTCGACCACGCCGGCGGCGTCGATGCCGGGCGTGTGCGGAAAGTTCCGCGTCACGCCCTTGTTGCCGATGCTGGACAAGGCGTCCTTGTAGTTGAGCGACGAATAGCGGACCCGGATCAGCACGTCGCCTTCGGGCAGATCCGCGACGCGGCGCTCCTGAATACCGCGGGTGTACTTGCCGTCGCTGCCTTCCTCGACGCGCAGGGCCTTGAACGACTGGTTGCTCATTGCATTCTCCCGTTGATCAGGGGTTCAGATCGCGGTCCGTGACCGCTCCATAACAGGCCGACGAGACCAGCGTGGCGTACTTGGCCAACACGCCTCGCCGGTAACGCGCCGGCGGCTTGTGCCATTCGCTCCGCCGGCGCTCGAGTTCCTCGGCGCCGATCTCCAGTTGAAGCAGATTGCGATCGGCGTCGATGGTGATTTCATCTCCCTCCTCGACCAGTCCGATGGCACCGCCTACGTAGGCTTCGGGCGCAACGTGTCCCACCACCAGGCCATAGGTGCCACCGGAGAACCGGCCATCGGTGATCAGGCCCACGCTGTCGCCCAGGCCCTTGCCGATAATGGCCGAGGTGGGGGCGAGCATTTCGCGCATGCCGGGGCCGCCGCGGGGACCCTCGTAGCGGATGACCACCACGTCGCCGGGCCGGATGTGATCCGCGAGGATGGCGTCCAGGCACTGCTCCTCCGAGTCGAAAACCCGGGCTGGGCCGGTGATCGTTCGCTGCTTGATGCCGCTGACCTTGGCCACGGCGCCTTCTTCGGCCAGATTGCCCCGAAGAATGGCCAGGTGGCCCTGGGGGTAAACCGGATCGTCGAAGCCGTGGATGATGTCCTGATCTGTTGGCGGGGAATCCGGGACGTCGGCAAGCAACTGCGCCACGGTGCGCCCGTCGATCGTCAGGCACTGGCCATGCAGCAGGCCGGCGTTCAGCAGCATTTTCATGACCTGGGGCGTGCCGCCCACGGCGTGGAACTGCGTGGTCACGTACTTGCCCGAAGGTTTCAGGTCGCAAAGGACCGGCACCTTGAGCCGGATCGCCTCCACGTCGTCCAGGGAAAAATCCACCTCGGCGGCGTTGGCGATGGCCAGCAGGTGGAGCACGGCATTGGTGGAACCACCCAGCGCCATGACCACCGCGAAGGCGTTCTCGAAGGCCTCCCGGGTCATGATGTCACGCGGCAGGCGCTGGTTGTGAATGGCGTCCATCAGAACCTGACCGGCGCGGGCGGTGGACTCGACCTTTTCCGGGTCTTCGGCCGCCATGGTCGAAGAGCCCATGAGGCTCATGCCCATGGCCTCGAAGGCACTGGACATGGTGTTCGCGGTATACATGCCGCCGCAGGAGCCGGCGCCAGGGCAGGCGTTGCGTTCCACGCCCAACAGGTCCTCCTCGCCCAGGTTGCCGCCGGCATACTGGCCCACGGCCTCGAAGGCGCTGACGATGGTCAGGTCCTGGCCCTTGTAGTGGCCGGGGCGGATGGTGCCGCCGTAGACGAATATGGCCGGGATGTTGAGCCGGGCGATGGCGATCATGGCGCCGGGCATGTTCTTGTCGCAGCCGCCGGTGGCCAGCACACCGTCCAGGCGCTGGCCGTTGCACACGGTTTCGATGGAATCGGCGATCACCTCCCTTGAGACCAGGGAATACTTCATGCCCTCGGTGCCCATGGATATGCCGTCGGATATGGTGATGGTGCCGAAGCTCACGGGCATGGCGCCGGCATCGCGCAGGGCCGTTTCCGCGCGAGCCGCCAGCGCTCCGATGCCGATGTTGCAGGGCGTGATGGTGCTGTGGGCGTTGCCCACGCCCACTATGGGTTTGTCGAAGTCGCCGTCTCGGAAACCCACGGCCCGCATCATGGCGCGGTTGGGTGTTCGCGCAAGCCCTTCGGTGATCACGCGGCTGCGTCGGTTGTCTGCCATGGTCGCTCTCCCCCTGTGTTACGTGAATCCCTGTACGTGAACTCACGTATTGCCGTGGTCGGTCGCGTCGTTACCCTATTCTGAGGACTTAACCGACCGTGTCCAACCGCAGACCGCTTTAAGCAAAGGAATCCGCCGTGGCTGAATTGCTGTCAAGCCAGTCTCTGGTCCCCGTGGCGTTTTGGGGCTTTCTGTTTGTCTACGGAGGCGTGATGTACGCCCTCTCGCCCCGGGCGACCACCGTGGGCACGTTCTTCGGCGGCGCGGATGCCGAGGGCCGGCCCATATCCCAGTGGTGGCTAACGGCAAGCATTTTCATCAGTTGGATCTTTGCCAAGTCCGTGACCAACGCCGCCAACCTGGGTGCTACCTACGGGATCGTGGGAGGCCTGGCCTACGCCGCGTATTGGTTTTCGATCCCGGTGGCGGGGCTGGTGATCTACGATATCCGCCGCCGGTCCGGGGCCAAGGGCATGGTGCCGTTCCTGATCGGCAAGTACGGCCGGGGCGCCGCGGCTGCCTTTACCTTGGCGATTCTGATCCGCCTTTACAACGAGGTCTGGAGCAATACTGCCGTGGTGGGCGGCTATTTCGGCGACCCGGGCAGCTGGCAGTTCGCCTCCGCGGCCGTGTTGTTCACCTTGATGACCCTGGGTTACAGCCTCAAGGGAGGCTTGCGCAGCTCGATTATCACCGATGCCCTCCAGGCCGGTATTTTCGTCTTCTTCCTGTTGATGGTGGTGTTCACGGTATTCCCGGCCCACGGCGTGGGAACCCTGCTGAGCACCGGCAGCTTCCACCTGGGCTCCGGGGTGGATCTGCTTCTGGTGGCCGGCCTGCAGATCGTGAGCTATCCCTTCCACGACCCGGTACTCACCGATCGCGGGTTCATCAACGACGAGCGCGCGATGTTGCGATCGTTCGTCATCGCCGGCTTGTTGGGTTTCGTCTGCATCCTCTTGTTCAGCTTGGTGGGTGTGCACGCGCGGCTGGAAGGCATCCCGGCGGCGGGCAACGCGCCGGCCGCGGTGGGCAAGGCGCTGGGCGTTGTGACCTTCTTCTTCATGAGCGTGATCATGATCAGTTCGGCCGGTTCCACCCTGGATTCGACGTTCAGTTCCTTGTCCCGCACCTTTGCCGTGGATCTTCCCATCCTGCGGGGTGGCGGCGGTGGCGCGACCATTCGCAAGGGCATGTGGGTGATGATTGTGTTCGCCGTCCTGGGCAATCTGCCCATGCTGGCGGGCACCGATATCCTAAAGGCCACCACCGTTAGCGGCACCATGGTCATGGGCCTGGCACCGGTGTTTCTGTTTCATCGGTGGGTGCGGCGCTCTCCCTGGAGCTTTCATCTGAGCTTCTGGGGCGGAATGGCGCTGGGCCTGGTGTACGCGCTGCACCTGATTCCGTCCGGCTGGGCCATCGGCGGCGGCCGCTACGGCTTGCTCCTGGCGGTCAATCTTTACGGCCTGCTGCTGTGCACGGCCCTGTTCTGGCTACCTGTGCTGGCAACGCGCCGGGCGGCTTCATGAGGGTCACGGACCCGGGCCGGAGCTGCCCGTTATCCTATCGTTACCGCCCCGAGGATATCGCGGCGGCGCCGCCCGCGGCCGTGGATACGACCTATGTGATCGGCGGCCTCTACGGCAACCCCGAGGCGCTGGCGGAAATCCTGGCGATGAAGGCCCGTGAGGAGGCTGCGGGCGGCCGGGTCACTCTGGTCTTCAACGGCGACTTCAACTGGTTCAATGCCCGGGGCGAGGAATTCCACGCGATCAACCGGGAGGTGCTCAAGCATCTCGCCAGCCAGGGCAACGTGGAGGCGGAATTGGCCGAATCCAGCGGCGCCGGTTGCGGCTGCGGTTATCCGGACTATGTGGATCAGGGCACGGTGGAGCGCTCCAACCGAATCATGGCGAGCCTGCAAGCCCGGGCCGCAGCGGCGCCGGATTTGCGCGACGCCTTGGGCGAGTTGCCCCGGTTCCTGGTTCTCACGGTCGGCGGGCTGCGTGTGGGGGTGATTCACGGCGATCCGGAATCCCTGGCCGGCTGGGGCTTGGCGGTGGAAGCCGTGACCGGCAGCGGTTCGGGAGAGGGGACGGGCGAGGCGACGATCCGGTCCTGGTTTCGCCGCGCCGGCGTGGATGTGTTCGCCTGCTCTCATACCTGCCTGCCGTTCGCACGCCTGTTTGCGAGGGACCAAGGGGCGGCGCTGGTCATTAACAACGGGTCGGCGGGCATGCCCAATTTCGCCGGCGATCCGCGCGGTTTGATCACCAGGCTGTCGGACCGCCCACCGCCGGCCGGTCTTTCGCTGTACGGTACCCGGCTGCGCGGCGTGTACTGCGATGCGGTCGCGGTGGACTTCGACCATCAGCGTTGGAGGTCGCGTTTTCTGGAGATCTGGCCGGCGGGATCGCCGGCGCACCACTCCTACTGGGCCCGTATTTGCGACGGCCCCGGTTTTTCCCTGGACCAGGCTCGGGAAGGTCTTGCCTCCGGTGAGGCGGCATCGCATTCAGATTGATGAGATGCCGCATGGGTTTGTCTTATACTGACGGAAGTTGTTGATTCAACAGCCCGCCCTCAATTGGAGCGGGCTGATTTTTCGCTGGGGCTTCTCTTGGGTTTGTAGACCAGCAGATCATGCGTGTCGGATCGTCCATACCTCGTCCTTTGCGCGCGCCCGCCAGCGCGGCGTCGCGGCGTGCTCGCGGTCCGGCCGCGGTCGAACCCGTTAGTGAAAAAAGCGCCAACACCGCGGACCGGCGGAACCGGCCTTCGTCGAAACCCGAGGGGTCGGCGGGCAACCCGAACCTCACCTCCGAAGAACTCCGCGTCATTCAGAAGCTACGCGCGCGGGATCAGGAGGTCCGTGCCCACGAGGCCGCCCACCAGTCCGCCGGCGGCGCGTACGCTTCGGCGCCGAGCTTCCAGTATGAGACCGGACCGGACGGCCAGCGCTATGCCGTGGGCGGTGAGGTGCAGATCGATACCTCGCCGGTGGCAGGCGACCCCGGTGCGACGCTGCGCAAAGAGCAGGCCATCGCTCACGCCGCCCTGGCGCCCGCCCATCCGTCGGCCCAGGATCATGCGGTGGCGCAGCAGGCCGAGGCCGCGGCCGCACAGGCCCGTATCGAGTTGCTGCTCAAGCGGAGTTCCGTGGAGGGAGCCGAGGGTCCGGCGCCCAAGGGAAGCCGCGAGGTGAAGGGTGAATACCTGGCGGCGAGCGCATCGGAGGGCCCGTCGCGAGCGGACGCCGGTTCGCGCCGGAACCGGGAGTCGACGGCCATTCAGGCGCTGAAGACCGTCCAGGGCATGGGCGCGGCCGAGCTGATTCGGCTCGGTGGGCGCCTGGATATCCACGCCTGATGCCTGCCCGGCGGCGGGTGCGTTGAGCCGGCGGGTCGGGGCCTGCGATAATGCGGCCTCCTTCGGACGACGAGATAACGAATGACCCCCTGGGAACGTTACCAGGCGGATCTGAAGCGCGATGACTTTGCGCCGGATTCCGCCCAGGAAGCCGCCGTGCGTGAATTGCAGGCCGTCTACGATGCGCTGATCGCCGATCCGCCCGAGGCGGGGCTGTGGGAGCGGTTGTCCGCGCGTCTGCGCCCGCGGCCCAAGGAGCCGGTGCGCGGCCTCTACTTCTGGGGTGGGGTGGGGCGTGGCAAGACCTATCTGGTGGACACTTTCTTCGACTGTCTGCCCTTTGCCGAAAAGCGGCGCATGCATTTCCACCGGTTCATGCAGTCGGTCCATCACCAGCTCAAGCGCCTGCAGGACCAGCAGGACCCCCTGAGCATTATCGGACGCGATTTCGCCCGGCAAAGCCGCGTGTTGTGCTTCGACGAGTTCTTCGTCTCGGATATCGCCGATGCCATGATTCTCGGTGGTCTGCTCAAGGCGCTGTTCGAAAACGGCGTGACTCTGATCGCCACCTCCAACATCCCGCCGGACAAGCTCTACAGGGATGGCCTCCAGCGCGCCCGCTTCCTGCCCGCCATCGAGCTCATCAAACGGCACACCAAGACGATGAACGTGGATGGCGGCGTGGATTATCGCCTGCGCTATCTGGAAAAGGCGGAAATCTTCCATGTGCCGCTGGACGAGGCGGGTGAACAGGCCCTGGCCGAGGATTTCGGGCATCTGGCGGAAGGGCCGGCGGAGGCCGATACGGAGGTGGAGGTGGAAGGTCGCCGTATACCGGTCCGGCGCATGGCCGACGGCGTGGTGTGGTTCGACTTCGAGGCCCTCTGCGACGGGCCCCGGGGGCAGGCCGACTACATCGAGATCGCCCGCACCTTCCACAGCGTGATCCTCTCGGGGGTACCGGTGCTCGACGCCGACCACGAAAACCAGGCGCGACGGTTCATCAGCATGGTGGACGAGTTCTACGACCACAACGTCAAGCTGATCTGCACGGCCGAAGCCGAACCCGCCGCCTTGTATCGGGGTGAACGGTTGGTGTTCGAGTTCGACCGCACCATCAGTCGCCTGCAGGAAATGCGGTCCCACGAATACCTGGGCTCCGAGCACAAACCGTAGTTCACCGCTGGCGTTCGCTCTACTCATCCGTCGCCCCCGTCATTCCCGCGAAAGCGGGAATCCAATCGGCCCAAAGGCATGGATTCCCGCTTTCGCGGGAATGACGGATAAAGACCGTCGGATGGTTGGGGGGCTCGAAACCCATCGATGATCGGGCTCCCGTGTCGGCACCTCTGCCTCGGCCCTGTCGCCACCGCGGCGTCTGCTATAGTGGCGGAACTTCGAAGAGCCGGGGATGGGAACGGGTGCCATGAGCGCGCTGGTTGAACGGATTATCAAAGCGCACGGCGGCAGGAAACGCTGGCTCGGTGTCGAGCAGGTGCTGGCTACGGTCTCGTTGACGGGGCTGGAGTTTGCCTCCCGTCTGCAGGGCCAGCCCTTGCAGGGAGTGGAGGTCACCGCATCGGCGGGTGAGCCGCGCGTGACGTTGTCGCCGTTCCCGGACGTGGGGCATGTGGGGGTGTTCCAGCCCAGCCAGGTTTGCATCCAGCGGGACGACGGTGAAGTGGTGGCCAGTCGCTCCGCGCCGGGATCGGTGTTCCGCTCTATGCGTCATTGGTTCTGGTGGGATCGGTTGGACGTGCTCTATTACACGGGCATGACGTTGTGGCAAAACCTCTGCCTGCCGTTCACGCTGTTGCGTTCCGGTTGCCACTTCGAAGAACTCGAATCGGCTGAGGCGCCCGGAGGGGAGGGTACCTGGCAGCGGCTGCGCGTGGCGTATCCCGCTGACATTCCCAGCTTCGCGCCGGAGCAGGTTTTCTACGCCGATTCCACTGGTCTCGTCCGCAGAATCGACTATGCGCCGGCCCTGTACGGATCCTGGCTGCGGGTCGCGCAGTTCATGGATTCATTCGAATCGGCTTCGGGCCTGGTGTTCGCTTTGGAGCGCAAGGCCTATCCCTGCCTGCCCAACAGCCACGCCGTGAGAATAATTCCGTTCAGCGTATTGAGCTTGTCGGATATCACCGTGGCCAGCGCGCCCCCACCCCGCCCTCAACGGCGCAAACCCTCGCAGACGGCGTGAAGGCGCCGGCGGTGCGCCTCTAGCCCGTCATCGCTTCCACGTGAGCCGCCACCGAGTCGGCCAGGGCGCGCAAATTGTAGCCGCCTTCCAGGGTGGAGACGATGCGTCCCTCGGCGTGGCAGTCCGCCAGCCAGACGATCTGCTCGGTAGCCCAGCGGTAGTCTTCGGTTTCCAGTTCCAGGTGAGCCAGGGGGTCGGCGCGATGGGCGTCGAAGCCGGCGGATATCAGAATCAGGTGCGGACTGAAATCGGCGACAAACGGGATCAGGTCTTCCTGAAAGCGGTGCCGGAATTCCTCGGAATCGGTGTGCGGGCCCAGGGGGACGTTGCGGACATTGTGGGCCGTGCGGCGGTTGTCGCCGGTACCGGGGTAGAACGGATACGCATGAGTGGAGGCGTAGACAAACTCCGGGTGGTCCGCCAGCATCTGCTGGCTGCCATTGCCGTGATGCACATCGAAGTCGATGATCGCGACGCGGTCGATGCCATGGGCCTGCAAGGCGTGAAAGGCGCCGATGGCGATGTTGTTGAACAGGCAGAAACCCATGGCCCGATGCCGTTCGGCGTGGTGCCCCGGAGGCCGAACCGCGCAGAACACGCGCTTGGTCTTGCCGGCGACCACCGCGTCGATCCCGGCGCACATCGCTCCGGCGGCGCGCAGGGCGGCCTCGCCCGAGGCCGGCGAAATCACGGTGTCGGGATCCAACTGGGCGTAGCCGTGGCGGGGGACGGCGGCGAAGATGTCTTCCACATAGTCCGCATCGTGGACGTAGAGCAGTTGCTCCCGTGTGGCGCACGGGGCTTCGATTCGCTCCAGGTCGGGATAGTCGTCCGGATTGAGCCGGTCGAGGATGGCCCGTAGGCGCTCGATGCGTTCGGGATGGCCGGGGCCGGTGTCGTGTTGCAGGCAACTGGGATGTGTGACCAGCCAGGTTTTGCTCATGAAAGTTCGCCGCCTATCCGTGCCATTCCTCAGTCGCCTTCCACGAAGAACTGCTGGCGGAACTGCACGGTATACTCCCGCGAGGCCCCCTCGGGCCGGACCTTCACGGTGAAATCCAATGTGTCACCGTCGTTGTACTGGAATTCGCCCAGATAATAAACCGCATCCTGCTCCGTAACTCCGCGCATGTTGATCGTTTTGAGCTGATTGCTGAGATTGACGGCCTGCGCCTGGACCTGTGCGTGGATGGGAGTGCCGTGTTTGAGAATCACGATGTTCAGCAGGCCCCGCTCCTTGCTGCGGGTGATGCCGTAGGCCTTGGCGATCTCCGGGAGAAGCGTCGCGGTGGGCAGCGCATTGTAGTGGATCTGATAGTCGCCATAGGTCTCGGCCCGTTCGGCGAGAGCCGGGACGGCCGCGCCCAGCGCGGTCAGCAGTAGTAGTGCGGCACCGATGAGCCTGCGCATGAGGGTCTCCTTCCTGCCATTGTCGTTGTGTCGGACCTTTTGATCGAAGTGTCCGCGGTTCCTCTTCTGGAAAGATGGGTGACGGCGGAGGTTCCTTCAAGTCGCGTGGCGCTGGCCGTTGGCCCCTCGCTGGAAACGGTAGAGGGCGATGGCGCCCAAGAGGTTGGGTAGAAGGTGGCTGCCGAGATGGCTGCGGTGGGCGTGGTCCACCACGGTGCGCTGCAGGATCTCCACGTCTTTCTCCCGGCACAGGGCCTCGAAATCGCGGACGGTGCACAGATGGATGTTGGGCGTGTCGTACCAGTGATGGGGCAGCGCCCGGCTCTCGGGCATGCGGCCGCGCAGCGCCAGTTGATAGCGCAAGCGCCAGTGGCCGAAATTGGGGAAGGTGACGATGCCCTCGCGGCCCACCCGCAGCATTTCGCCGATCAGTCGATCGGGGTAGTACACCGCCTGCAGGGTCTGGGTCATGACCACGTAGTCGAAGGAATCGTCGTCGAAGTCGGACAGTCCCTCGTCCAGGTCCGTCTGGATCACGCTGACGCCGTTCTCCGTGCAGGCGACTATGTTCTCGGCGTCGATCTCCAGGCCGTAGCCGGTCACGCCGCGATGCTCCTGCAGGTATTGCAGCAGAGCACCGTCGCCGCAGCCCAGATCCAGCACCCGGGAATGCGGGGCGATCCAGTCGCCGATGATTTCCAGGTCCCGCCGCAGACCGCTCATGCTCCGACCTCCTTCGCCACGCGGTGCATGTAGGCTGCGAACAGCCGCTGGTAGTCGGGAATCGGCATCAGAAAGGCATCGTGGCCGTGGGGGGCGTCGATCTCGGAGTACGACACATCCTTGTCGCCGTCCAGCAGCGCCCGCACGATCTCGCGGGAACGCGTCGGCGCGAAGCGGCGATCGCTGCTGAAGGACACCACCAGAAAGCGGGCCCGGACGTGAGCCAGTGCCGCGGAAAGGTCGTCGTCGTAGGCGGCCGCCGGATCGAAGTAGTCCAGGGCCTTGGTCATCAGCATGTAGGTGTTGGCGTCGAAACGATCCACGAATGAACGCCCCTGGTAGCGCAGATAGCTCTCCACCTGGAAATCCACCCCGTAGCTGAACGTGAGCTTGCCCTCGCGCAGTTCGCGGCCGAACTTGCGGCGCATGGCGTCCTCGGACAGGTAGGTGATGTGCCCCAGCATCCGCGCCAGCGCCAGGCCCCGGCGCGGCACCGTGTGCTCGTCGGCGTAGCGTCCACCGTGAAATTCGGGGTCCGAGAGGATCGCTTGGCGAGCCACCTCATTGAAGGCGATGTTCTCGGCGGAAAGCTTCGGCGCGGCGGCGATGAGTACCGCGTGGCGCAGCCGCTTGGGAAAGTCGATGGCCCACTGCAGGGCCTGCATCCCGCCGAGGCTGCCGCCGATGACGGCCGCCCAGGTGTCGATCCCCAGGCGATCCGCCAGGCGCACCTGGGAACGCACCCAGTCGCGAACCGTGATGATGGGAAAGTCTCCACCGTAGAGCTTCCCCGTCTTCGGGTTGACGGTGCAGGGGCCGGTGGAGCCTCGGCAGCCACCCAGGTTGTTGCTGCAGACGACGAAGAAACGGTTGGTGTCGATGGGCTTGCCCGGCCCGATGCAGGCATCCCACCAGCCGGGCTTGTCGTCTTCATCGCTCTGATAGCCGGCCGCGTGGTGATCGCCGGACAGGGCATGGAGTACCAGCACCGCATTGGAGGCGTCGGCATTGAGCTCGCCGTAGGTCTCGTAAATCAGGTCGTACTCCGGCAATTCCTCTCCGCAGTCCAGCGGCAGAGGTTCGTCGAAGTGGATGGTTTTCGGCGTTACGAGGCCAACGGAGTCGGCCGGAAACTCTTTTGACATTGGTATCCCGGCGGCTCGGGGGAATGAAGAGCAACAAGTCTATGTTCGGACCTTGGGGGACGCAAGTTTGCGGCGATTTTCGATCAGGTCTGATTTAAACCACGAAGAACGCGAAGGGCAGGAAGCGGTCAGTCGTCCGGGATCATCTCTTCGATCAGAGCCGGGATTCGGGCTGGGGCGCGAATCACGAACTGTTTCTCTCTGCTCGTCTGGCCCCGCACCAGCTCCACCTGGGACTTGGCCACGCCGAATTCCTTGGCAAGAAACCGGACCAGATGCTCATTGGCCTTGCCGTCCACGGGTGGGGCGGTGATGCGCGCCTTGAGGCCGTTGCCGTGGATCAGCAGTTCATCCTTGGAGGCGCGGGGCTGGACTCGCAGAGTGAGGTGGAGATCCTCGCCATTCCGGCGGCAGGGCGGCGCCGACATCAACCCACCATATAGGCCAGTTGATGCAATGGCGGGATGATCAGCATCTTGATGACCTGGATCGCCAGCAGCACCACCAAGGGCGAGAAGTCGAAGCCGCCCATGGCGGGGAGGAGGTTGCGGGCGGGCCTCAGGACCGGCTCCGTGATGCTGTAGACCAGGGCCAAGGCCGGGTTGTAGCCGTGGGGATTGATCCAGCTGACGATCACTTCGATGATGATCGCCACCAGGATCACGTTCAGAGCCAGGCTGATCAGCTCCGCCACCGATAGGACTACCACCGCGCCGATTCCCGGGTGTGCCCCATAGATCCACTGCACCAGCAGCACCGAGACCGCCTGCAGCACCAGCATGAGTACCACCGACGCGGTATCGAACTTGCGGAAGCTGGGAATGACCCGGCGCATGGGCCTGAGTATCGGGTGCGTGATCTTCACCAGGAACTGGGACACGGGGTTGTAGAAGTCCGCGCGCACCAGCTGCAGCAGGAATCGCAGCATGACCGCGAGGATATAGAGGCTGAACAACGTTTGGACCAGAAAGGCCAGCGGGTTGTTGAGGTAATTGCTCGGCATCAATCGGCTCCCAGTTCCCGTCCCAGTTCATCGGCGCGTTGGGCGGCGGATTCAATGGCGCGGGTCATCAGCGCTTCGATGCCGCCCTTTTCCAGCGTGGTCAGGGCCGCCTCGGTGGTGCCGCCCGGCGAGGTGACCCGGCGGCGCAGTTCCGGGGCGTCCTCCTCGCTTTCCAGGGCCATGCGGGCGGCGCCGAGGGCCGTCTGCAAGGTCAACAGCCGCGCGGTTTCGGCCGGCAGGCCCAACTCCGTTCCAGCGTTTTCAATCAATTCCATGAGCAGGAAGAAGTACGCCGGCCCGCTGCCCGAGACGGCGGTGACGGCGTTCATCATCTGCTCGTCCTCGAGCCAGCGGGTCAGGCCCACGGCGCGCAGCAGCGATTCGGCCAGGTCCCGTTGAGCTCGGCTGACCAGGTCGTTGGCGTACAGAGCGGTGGCGCCGGTCTGCACCAGGGCGGGGGTGTTTGGCATGGCGCGAACCACGGCCACCTCGCCGCCGAGCCAGCGGCTGAGGTCCGTCTCGCGAATGCCTGCGGCTATGGAAATGGCCACCGCGCCGCGTTCCCGGATGATGGGGCCGATGGGTTCCGCCACGCGGCGGACCACCTGGGGCTTCACGGCAATGACCACGGCGTCGGCGTGGCCGACCGCCTCTGCATTGTCGGTGGTGGTGTGGATGCCGAAGTGGGTGACCAGACTCTTGAGCTGGGCGGCGTCCGGGTCCGAGGCCCAGATTCGTTTCGGGTCGTAGCCGTCGGCGATGAGGCCGCCGATCAGGCTCCGGGCCATGTTGCCGCCTCCGATGAATGCGATCGTCTGGTTTTTCATGGGAACGAATCCTCCTTGTCGGCTGCCATGCCGTTGGGAGCCAAGGTTTTCAGTTTGCGCGGCCTTTGGCAAGGGCGCCGGTGGGCGCGGTTGTTCAGCGGCGGGGGCCGAACAGCGCCGTGCCAATGCGAACCAGGGTCGCGCCTTCGGCGACGGCCGCTTCCAGGTCGGCCGACATGCCCATGGACAATGTGTCCAACGGAATGCCGCCGGCTTCGATCTCCTCCTTGAGGACCCGCAACCTTGCCAGGGGTTTGCGCTGAGCTTCCAGACTCTGTGCCGGCGCGGGAATGGCCATCAGGCCTCTCAGTGCCAGCCCCGGGAGTTCACGAATGGCGTCGGCGAGTGCCGCGGCCTCGCTGGGGGCGCAGCCGGCCTTGCTGGCTTCGCCGCTGACGTTGACCTGAATGCAAATATTGAGGGGCGCGCGGTCCTTGCTCCGGTGCTCGCTCAATCTGCGGGCGATCTTCAGTCGGTCCACACTGTGAACCCAGTCAAAGTTCCCGGCCACCAATTTTGTTTTATTCGACTGGAGTGGTCCGATGAAGTGCCATTCCAGTTCCAGATCGGCCAAGGCGTCGATCTTGTCGAGCGCTTCCTGGACGTAATTCTCGCCGAAGGCGGGCTGCCCGGCATCGGCAAGGGCTCGGACGGCGTCCGCCGGTTGCGTCTTGCTGACGGCCAGCAGGCGCACACTGCCCGGCCGCCGCTCGTATTGCTGTTCGGCGGTTCGAATACGAGCCTGAACCAGAGCCAAACGCTCTTCGATAACATTCATAATGCTTGGTAACCGTTGCCGCAATGGCGTATTAGTTTAGGGGCGCCGATCTGCTGTCGCCCTTGCGATGATAGATCAGGGCCTCGCAAAGCGCCCACGGGCCGGGGAAGGGTGCCGGCCGCGGAAAACAAAACGACAACACCGATCTGCCCAGGGGTTCTCGATGGATATTGCTGACCTGCTTGCCTTCGGCGTCAAGAACAACGCCTCCGACCTGCATTTGTCCGCGGGATTGCCGCCCATGATACGAGTCGACGGCGATGTCCGTCGAATCAATGTGCCGGCGCTGGACCACAAGTCCGTCCACGGCATGATTTACGACATCATGAACGACAAGCAGCGCAAGGATTACGAGGAGTTCTACGAAACCGACTTCTCCTTCGAGATCCCGAATCTGGCTCGCTTTCGCGTCAATGCGTTCAACCACAACCGGGGGGCCGGCTCGGTGTTCCGGACCATTCCCTCCAATGTCTTGAGCCTGGAGGAGCTGGGAGCGCCGGAGGTGTTCAAGACCATTTCCGATAATCCCCGCGGACTGGTGCTGGTAACCGGCCCCACGGGTTCGGGCAAGTCCACCACGCTGGCGGCGATGATCAACTACAAGAACGAGAACTACTACGAGCACATCCTCACCATCGAGGACCCCATCGAGTTCGTGCACGAGTCCAAGAAATGCCTGGTCAACCAGCGCGAGGTGCATCGCGACACGCTGGGCTTCAACGAGGCGCTGCGCTCGGCACTGCGTGAGGACCCGGACATGGTGCTGGTGGGTGAGTTGCGTGACCTGGAGACCATCCGTCTGGCGCTGACCGCGGCCGAGACCGGCCATCTGGTGTTCGGCACCTTGCATACCAGTTCCGCGGCCAAGACCATTGACCGTATCATCGACGTGTTCCCGGCGGCCGAGAAATCCATGGTACGTTCCATGCTCTCGGAATCCCTGCGGGCGGTTATTTCCCAGACGCTGCTGAAGAAGGTGGGCGGCGGCCGCATCGCGGCGCACGAGATCATGATCGGCACGCCGGCTATCCGGAACCTGATCCGCGAGGACAAGGTGGCGCAGATGTACTCGTCGATCCAGACGGGCCAGGCCGTGGGGATGCAGACCCTGGATCAGTGCCTGCAGGGCATGGTGCGCCAGGGCCAGGTCAGCAAACAGGACGCTCGCACCAAGGCGACCAATAAAGACGTATTTAGCTAATCCGGCTGCGCGTAGCCGGAGCGGAGGGGGCCGACGATGGACTTCAATGCTCTACTGGAGCTGATGGTCAACAAGAAGAGCTCGGATCTGTTCATCACCGCGGGCATGCCGCCGTCGATGAAGATCGCCGGGCGCATTACTCCGGTGACCAAGACCAAGCTCACCGCCGAGCAGGCCCGGCAAGTGGTGTTCTCGATCATGAACGAGCATCAGCGGGCGGAGTTCGAGCGCAGTCACGAGTGCAATTTCGCCATTAGCGCCACCGGCCTGGGGCGCTTCCGCGTCAGTGCGTTCTTCCAGCGCAACAATGCGGGCATGGTGCTGCGCCGGATCGAGACCAAGATCCCCACGCCCGAGGAATTGAGCCTGCCGCCGGTGATCGAGGAACTGGCCATGACCAAGCGCGGGCTGGTGATCTTCGTGGGCGCCACCGGCACCGGCAAGTCCACCTCGCTGGCGGCGATGATCGGCCACCGTAACCGCAACAGCACCGGCCACATCATCACCATCGAAGATCCCATCGAATACATTCACCAACACGCCGGCTGCATCGTTACCCAGCGCGAGGTAGGTATCGATACCGAGAGCTTCGAGATCGCTCTGAAGAACACCCTGCGCCAGGCCCCGGACGTGATCCTGATCGGTGAGATCCGTAGCCGGGATACCATGGATTACGCCGTGGCCTTCGCCGAAACCGGCCATCTGTGTCTGGCAACCTTGCATGCCAACAACGCCAACCAGGCCATGGACCGTATCGTCAACTTCTTCCCGCCGGAGCGGCACAACCAGCTGTTCATGGATCTGTCGCTGAACCTCAAGGGGGTCATCGCCCAGCAGCTGATTCCCACGCCGGACGGCAAGGGTCGCGTCCCCGCGGTGGAGGTCCTGCTGGGGACGCCGCTGATCGCGGACAAGATCCGCAACGGCGAAGTGCACGAGATCAAGGACATCATGAAACGCTCCAACGAGCAGGGCATGCAGACCTTCGATCAGCACCTGTTCCGGCTCTACAAGAGGGCGTCATTACCTACGACGATGCCATTCGCTATGCCGATTCCGCCAACGAGGTCCGCCTGCAGGCGAAGCTGGAGTCCGAGGGCGCCGACGAACGGTTTGCCAAGGTTACGGACAGCATGATGCTGATGGACGACGATTCGCGCCGCCAGTGACCCGGCAACGGGCATGCATGCGTTGATCAGGGGAAACCGTTGACCACAGAGGCACGGAGCACACAGAGGATAAGAGAATGCATACTGGCTTTCTCTGTGTGCTCCGTGCCTCTGTGGTGAGAAGCATTTTTTGCGGTTGGGCTGCGCCCGGCGGGCGTTCGCGGCGGGGAGCGCCGCTCCCGTATGGATCGCATCGCAAGACATGCTGCATCGGGCGTAGTGCGACGATCAGGGTGGGATTCGAACCACAGAGGTCACGGAGTCGCACAGAGGAAAAGAAAGCCGTCTTGTCTTCACTCTGTGGAACTCCGTGCCCTCTGTGGTCAATGCTTTCCAGGTCAACGGTCCGGCGGTGTCACCGGAGGGCCGGTTTGCGCTGCGCTAATCCGACCCGCCTCCTGCCATGTAGTCCATGAGGTTTACGGATGAACCAGGCTGAATCTCAGGTCCGCGGCTAGCGGCTGCAGGGCCTCTGCCAGGGCTTTGGGCCCGAAGGCGTAGATCGGCTGATCATCAGATGAGGTCGCCTTCCGCCAGCATTCGAAAAGCTCCACCACCGAACCCTCGAAACACCCCGGCAGTCCGGCGGCGTGCGCCAGGCGGGCGGGTATGCCGGCGGTTTCCAGCATGGGGGCGGTGGCGATGGCATCGGGTGGAAGCCCCGGGACCACGAACTGGGAGGGGCGGTGGCGAAAGGGAAAGGCCGCATCGGTTTCCAGCAGAACCAGGGGCGGCGTACGGCCGGCGCCGACAAGGCGCGCCAGGAACAGCGCCGGGCCGATTCCGAGGCCCTGGCCAATCACCACCAGGGGCTGGTCCGCTCCGGGAAGCGACACGGCGTCGCCGCTTGGCTCGGCATCCAGTTCCGCGCCTCGGCGCAGTTGAGCGACGGGCTCGTCGGGTTCGGACGGGAGCAGGCAGGCGACCCAGTTCTCCTTGGAGGAGGCGTCCATGATGGGGGCGGTGTACGGACGTCCGGCCACGGACAGCGCCAGCCGGTGTCCGGGGGCCATGCCGGCGGGGTGTTGCGGATGCTCCAGGCGCAGCAGCCGCCAGCCGCCCGGCAGGGCGGTGTTGTCGGCGAGGCGCCAGGCGTTCATTGCGAAGCGGCGGTATAGATCAGCTCGCCGCCCACCAGCGTGTGGCGTACCCGGCCTTCGAATTCCCATCCACCGAAGGGGGAGTTGCGGCCTCGGCTGACCATGTTCGCGGTATCGAAGAACCAGCGCTCCTTGGGGTCGAACAGGACCAGGTCGGCGGCCGCGCCCGGTGCCAACCGGCCGCCCTCCAGGCCCACCACGGCGGCAGGGCCGCTGGTAACCCGGGCCAGGGCCGTGGGCAGGTCCATCAGGCCTTCTTCCACCAGCCGCAAGGTCAGCGCCAGGAAGGAATCGAGGGCCGAAATGCCGGGTAGCGCCTCGGTGAAGGGGACCTCCTTGGCGTCCGGCTGATGGGGTTGGTGGTCGGAGCAGATGGCGGTGATGGTACCGTCGGCCACGGCGCGACGCAGGGCGTCGCGGTCGTCCTGACCACGCAGCGGCGGCCGCACGTAGCAAAGGCTGTTGAAGCCGGTGACGTCCATTTCCGTGAGGAACAACTGATGGGCGGCCACGTCGGCGCTGACAGGCAGGCCCTTGGCCGCGGCGTCCGCGACCAGCGCCGCGCCGGCTGCGGTGGACAGCGGTGTGAAATGCACCCGGGCACCGGTTTCCTGTACCAAGGCCAGATCTCGTCCCAGGGCGGCGGTTTCGGCCGCCGCCGGGATGCTGGGTATGCCCAGCCGCCCGGATACCCAACCTTCGTGCATGTAACCGCCCTCGCTGAGATAAGGGTCGGCCGGGGTCAGAAATACCGTGAGATCGAAGGTGGCTGCGTATTCCAGAGCGCGGCGCAGCACCAGGCTGTTGGTGACCGGGCGGCCGCCGTCGCTGACGGCCACGCAGCCGGCGTCCTTGAGCGCGGCCATTTCGGTCAGGTGCTGGCCTTCCAGATCTTTGGTCAGCGCGCCCAGGACGGCGATCCGGGACTGCCCCGCCTCCCGGGCGAAGCGCGCCATCAACTCCACTTCGGAGGGAGAGTCGATCCGGTGGCGGGCGTCGGGTACCGCGCACACGGTGGTGATGCCGCCGGCGGCGGCGGCGCGGGTCTCGGAGGCGACGGTGGCACGGGATTCGCCCGCGCTTTCCTGCAGTCTGGCGCCCAGATCAATCAGGCCGGGAGCGGCCACCAGGCCGGCGGCGTCCAGCGTGCGGTCCGGCTCGAAGCCGTCCGGCGTCTGGCCTGCGGCCAGGATTCGGCCGTCGGCCAGGTGCAGGTCGCAGACTTCGTCCAGCCCACCCGCCGGGTCGACGACGCGGGCCCCTTTGATCAGCATGCGGCTCATGCCTTGGCCTCCCGAGGTGCCAGCGCCATGGACATCACCGCCATGCGCACGGCGATACCGTTGGTGACCTGATCGAGGATCACCGAGCGCGGGCCGTCGGCCACGGCGGATTCGATTTCAACGCCCCGGTTGATGGGCCCGGGATGCATCACGATGGCATCCGGCTTGGCCACGGCCAACCGCTCTTCGGTGAGCCCGTAGAGGCGGTAGAATTCCTGTTCGCTGGGCAGCAGCGCGCCCTGCATGCGTTCGCGTTGCAGGCGCAGCATGATGACCACGTCCACGTCCTTCAGGCCCTGGTCCAGGTCGTAGTAGACATGGGCGCCCAGGCGTTCCACGTCGCGCGGCAGCAGCGTGCGGGGCGCGATCACCCGGACCTCTCCGGCCCCCAGGCCGTTGAGTGCGTGGATCTGCGAGCGGGCGACCCGTGAGTGAAGGATGTCGCCGACGATGGCCACTCGCAGCGGCTCGAAATCGCCCTTGAATTTGCGGATGGTGAACATGTCCAGCATGGCCTGGGTGGGGTGGGCGTGGCGGCCGTCGCCGGCGTTGATCACGCTCAGTCCGGGGCCGACGTGCTCGGCGATAAAGTGGGCGGCGCCGCTGGCGGCGTGGCGCACCACGAACATGTCGCACTGCATCGCCTCCAGGTTCTGGAGCATGTCCAGCAGGCTTTCGCCCTTCTGGGTGGCGGAGGTGGCGATGTTGATGTTGAGCACGTCCGCCGACAACCGCTTGGCGGCCAGCTCGAAAGTGGTGCGGGTGCGGGTGCTGGCCTCGAAGAAGAGATTGACCACCGTGCGTCCCCGCAGCAGCGGCACCTTCTTGACCGATTTGTCGATCACTTCGCCGAAGGACTCCGCGGTGTCCAGGATCTGGGTCAGCAGCTCCCGGGGGAGCCCTTCGGTGGTGAGGAAATGGCGCAGTTGGCCACTTTGGTCGAGCTGGATGTTCATGAAGCCTTCCTGATGGTCAACTCCAGCGGATCGGGGCCCACCAGTTTCACCTGTTCGCCGGCGTTCAGGTCGATGGTGCGGCCGGCCACGTCGGCACGGATGGGCAGTTCGCGCCCCCCGCGATCCACCAGGACGGCCAGCAGAATGGCGCCGGGGCGGCCGTAGTCGAAAATCTCGTTCATGGCGGCGCGTACGGTGCGGCCACTGTAGAGCACGTCGTCCACCAGGACCACGGTGCGATCTTCCACGGTGAAGGGCAGATTGGATGGCCGGACCCGCGGGTGCATGCCGGCGCGGCTGAAATCGTCCCGGTAAAAGGAAATGTCCAGGGTGCCCAGAGGTTCCCCGATGGCCAGCAGATCGTGCAGCCTCTGGGCCACCCAGGCGCCGCCGGTGTGGATCCCGACCATGACCGGGTCCTGCACGTGGCGGCGTTCCAATTCGGCGGACAGGCGGCCCGCCATGTCCTCGATCAGCGCTTCCACTTCGTTGAGCTGAGTCATTGCTTATCCGCCAGCCAGGTCTCCAGGATGATCTTGGCCGCCATTCTATCGACGGTCTCTTTGTCTTGGCGAGCCCCGGACGGCATTTCCCGCATCCGCTCCCGGGCTTCCATGGAGCTGAGGCCTTCGTCCACCCGATGAACGGGCAACCCGAAACGCCCTTCCAGGCGACGGCTGAAGCGGTCCGTCGCCAATGTGAAGTCGCTCTCGGTGCCGTCGGCCTGGAGGGGGCGGCCGACCACCAGCGCGTCCGGTTTCCATAGTTCCAGCAGTTCGGTGATGCGCCGCCAGTCCACTTGGCCGCGGTTTGGACAGCGCAGCGTTTCAAGCGGCCGTGCGCCGCCGGTTATCGATTCGCCCACGGCCACGCCGATGCGGCGCAGGCCGAAGTCGAAGGCGAGATAGGTTTTCGCTGGCATGGGCTGTCGGGAGTCCCGTGGTCGGGCGCCGGGCGGGAGCAGGCTCCTAGGCGTGGCCGGCGTCCTGGGACAGTAGCGAGAGGTCCACTCCCAGCAGCGCCGCCGCGGCGCGCCAACGCTGCTCGCTGTCCTTGCCGAAGAGGACGTCCGCGTCCGCCGGGCCGCTCAGCCAGGCGTTCTCGGCCATTTCGTCTTCCAGTTGCCCGGCACCCCAGCCGGCATACCCCAGGGCCACCAGATAATGGGCCGGGCCGTTTTCCTCGGCGATGGCCTGAAGGATGTCCTTGGAGGTGGTGACGGTGATTTCGTCGGAGACCCGCATGGAGGAGTCCCATTTGCCGCCGGGTTGATGCAGCACGAATCCCCGGTCGCGCTGGACCGGGCCGCCCAGGTATACGGTCCGCTGTTCGGTTTCGCTGTTACGGGCTTCGAAGCCCAGGTGGTCCAGCAATTCGCCGAGTTTCAGGTCGGTGGGCCGGTTGATGACGATGCCCAGGGCGCCTTCCTGGTTGTGCTCGCAGATATAGGTCACCGTCTGGTGGAAATTGGGGTCCGCCAGGCTGGGCATCGCGATCAAGAAATGGTTCGCCAGAGATTCATGTTCACTCATGGCAACAGTATCGGCCAGAGGGCTAGGTCCGAACAAGCGCCGATCCGCCGGACGGCCGGGCGCATTCTTGCCCTATTCCGCCGAAAGGTGGCTGTTGCCGCCTACGAACTGCCACGTGCGGGTGATTACCAGGAGGTCTTTGCCATTGAGTACATCCGCGGGCACCGGCGCGTAGGGGCCGGCGAGCTTGACCACACGGATGGCGGCCTGGTCCAGCACACGGTAATCCGAGGGTTCCAGTACGCGCACGTTGCGAACACTGCCGTTGGGCCGGATGGTGACCTCCAGGATGAGCTGACCGGAGAGGTCCCGGCTGCGGGCCTCCTCGGGGTAATTCAGATTGCCGACACGCTCCACTTTCTGGACCCAGGCCCGCATGTATTCGGCGGCGGCGTGGGAGCGCGTCCTGGCCGTGATCCGCTCTTTGCTGGGGTACTTGGCGTCCAGGTTCTCGGTTTCGTCCACGGTCGCCTGGGCTTCGGCCACCTGCTGCCGCGAATCGATCAACTCGGCCAGGGTGGGCTTGGGCTCGGGTTTCGGCGTCGGTTCCGGCTGCTTGGCCGTTTTCTGCTTGCTGCGGGCGGTGTGCACGACGGGGGCTTTGTCCGGTTTCGGCGCCGGCGCTTCCCGGGGTGCGGCGGAGACCTCCGCCTGGCCCTTGCGGACATCGGGCTTTAGCGCGGCCTTTTCCGCGGGGCGATTGGCCTTCTTGCTGTGGCCCCCGCCTTCCTGATTGGCCTGGGCCAGGAAGTCGAAGTCCTTGGGCGCCTTCTTGGTCGGGGTGCGCGCCAGGGTGACTTCGATCATGGGTGGGCGATCCCGCTTGGGCGTATCCCAGGTGAAGCCCACGCCCAGCAGGAGCAGGGCATGGGCGACCACGGCCACGAACAGGGTGAGCCCCAGCCGATCGCCCGGTGTGACGGTCTCGGTGCTCATCTCGCTTCGGCTCCGGCCAGGAATCGGTTGTCGGGTTCGAGTCGCCGAACCACCGCGAAGGCGATCAGGCCGTTGAGCAGGCCGAAGGCCACGGCGGCGGTCATCAACACCGGCAGCAGGTGCAGCATGGCCGGGTGCGGGACGAACAGGCTGTAGGCGATCATGAACTGGGCGGCCATGTGCGCGAGACTGGCGATCAGGCTGTATCCCACCGGACCCAGGCCGGGCAGCCAGGTCGCCAGCCGCAGCGCCGCCACCGCCGCGAGCGCACCGCTGAAGCTCATGAAGAACGTGGGGGCGAGAAAGGTGCCGATGATCAGGCTGCCGGTCAGCGCCCGCAACAGCCCCACCCAGGCCGCGGTGGCCCAGCCGAACTGGACGAGGACGACGATGGTGACAATGTTCGCCAGCCCCGGCTTGATGCCCGGTACGGGGCTGGGTAGTACCGCCTCGGCCACGTGGATGGCGATGGCCAGCGCCGTGAGGTAGGCGATGCGGTGGTCCTGCGGTGTGCTGGTAAGTTTCAACGGCATAGTCAGAAATTGACGCTGTCGAAGCGGGGTTCGCCGCCGCCGACCTGGACCACGACCTGGTTGGGCAGGCAGATGGCGCTCTCTCCGCTCTGGCTTAGCCACCCCTGGCGCACGCACAGCTTGCGCCGCCCGGGAGAGTCCACCACCCGCACCTTGCGGTCCTGTACCTCGATGGTGCTGGTGCCCAGGGGGCCGCGCACCCGGATCCGCTGGTCTTCCGAGAGAGGCAGCTTCATTCGCTGGCTGCCGGAAACCCAGACTTCGGCCCACTGTCCGGCGTGGCTCGGGCTCCACAGCAGCACATACAACCCCGCTACCAGGGTGAGCGCGCAGGCCAGGACGATGCGGTCGGCCACGGTCATAGGGGCTTGCTCAAAACGACAATCGGTTTGGGGCTTTGTTCAAAATGGACCCGCTTGGCCATGGCCGGGTTCATGAGTACCCGGCCCTGATGGTCGATCATCATGACGTACCGGATTCCCATGGATTTGGCAACTTTCCACCAGCCCTGGGGGCCGGCCACGAACAGGGCCGTGGCGGCGGCGTCGGCCTTGGCGGGATCACCGGTGATGACGGTGACGGAGGTGGCGCCGCGGGCCGGCGCGCCGCTACGCGGGTCCAGAATATGGTGATAGCGCCTGCCCTGGTATTCGAAATAGCGTTCATAGTCGCCGGAGGTGAATACGCTCTCGCCGTTGGCAGGTTCCACGGATGCCAGTATGCCGCTGCCCCGGGGATCGCGGATGCCCACACGCCAAGGGCGGTCGCCGTGGCGGCCGATGGCCTGCAGGTCGCCGCCGGCGTTGACGATGGCGTTGGCGATGCCATGGCTCTGAAGCAGCTGCACGGCCTGGCCCACGGCGTAGCCCTTGGCGAATCCGCCCAGGTCCAGCCAGGCGTTCGGGTTGGTGCTGCTGATTCGCCCACCGTCGACGGTGATATCGTCCATGGTCGGGGCGTGGGCCAGCCATTTCCGAATCTCGGCCTCCGGTGGCGGCGGGCGGTGCTGGTCGTGATCGTCCGACTCGAAGCCCCAGATTCGCAGCAGGTTGCCGATGGCCGGATCGAACAAGCCGCCGCTGGCGTCGGACAGGCGTCGGCCCACCCGAATCAGTTGGGCGAGATCCGGCGCGATCGGCGCGGATTCTCCTTTTGCCAGTGTTTGGTTGATCGTTACCAGCGGGCCGTGGTGCCACGCGTGCCAGCGCTGGTTTTCGCGGTCGAATTGCCCCTGTATGGCTTTTGCGAGGCTTTTGCCGGTGGCTGTGTCCACGCCGTAGAGGCTGATATCGACGATGGTGCCGAAGGCCAGGAAGCGGTCGCTGTAGACCGATGGCTTCTTGCCGCAGGCGGCCAGCCCCAGGGCCAGCACCGGAGCCAGCAGGAATACGGCGATGCGGTGTTTCTTCATTGAAGTTTGTGTTCGAGGGAATCCAGTAGCAGGCCGGCGATGTCCAGGTCGTAAATCTTGTCCAGTTCGCGCACGCAGGTGGGGCTGGTGACGTTGATTTCCGTGAGGTAATCACCGATCACGTCCAGGCCCACGAAGTATAGCCCCCGCTCCCGCAGGGAAGGGCCGACCTGTTCACAGATCCAGAGGTCACGCTCGGACAGCGGCACGCCCTCGCCGCGGCCGCCAGCGGCCAGGTTGCCGCGGGTCTCTCCGGCCTGGGGGATGCGCGCCAGGGCATAGGGAATGGCGGGTTCGCCGTCGATCATCAGTATCCGCTTGTCGCCCTTGCTGATTTCCGGCAGGTAACGCTGGGCGAGGATGTAGTCCTGGTGGCCCTGGGTCAGGGTCTCGATGATCACATTGGTGTTCGGGTCCCCGTCGGCGAGAACAAAGATGGAGGCGCCGCCCATGCCTCCCAGGGGTTTCAGTACCGCCTTGCCCTGTTCGGCGATGAATGCCTTGATGGAGGCGGGGTTGGCATCGACCAGCGTGGGCGCGCAGCATTGCGGGAATTGGGCGGCGTAGAGCTTTTCGTTGCAATCCCGCAGGGACTGCGGGTGATTGGCGACCACGACGCCGGCCTGTTCCGCCTGCTCCAAAATATAGGTTGCGTAAATGTAGGCGGGGTCCACCGGGGGGTCCTTGCGCATCAGGATCAGGTCCAGGTCCGCCAGCGGGCCTTCGGTGACAGCGCCGAGGTCGAACCAATCGTCGTTGTCGTCGCGCACCCGCAGTTCGGTCATCCGCCCGTAAGCCACCCCGTCGCGCAGGTGCAGGTCCTTCATCTGCAGGTAGGAGATACTCCAGTCCCGGGCCTGGGCCGCCAGCAGAAGCGCCAGCGTTGTGTCCTTGTAGGGTTTGATGGATTCGATGGGATCCATCACGACGCCGACTTTTACGCTCATGGAGTCTTTCTCGCGATTGTGTGGGTAGGCTGTGAACGGCGACGCATTTTGGGCATTCCGCACTATGCAATCGCCGGCGGGACGGTTACATTCGTTGCGTAAGCCGATTCCGGCCGCCGTTCGCGGTGTGCCCGCTAGGCTGGTGGCGCTTTGTGGATTGTACCTCAGTTATGTGTTAATTAAACTCAGTAACCCTATGGAAAGGAAGCAATCCCGCGCATCTGGGCCGTTGGGATCGGAGAATAAAGACAACGATTCGGGGGAGTCGGTGGACACAGAAAGCAAGCAAGAAGGGCTGGCCGGCCTCAAGGTGATGGTCATAGACGACAGCAAGACCATCCGTCGAACCGCCGAGACCTTGCTCAAGAAAGAAGGCTGCGACGTAATCACCGCGACCGACGGTTTCGAGGCGCTCGCGAAGATCGCGGACCTCAAGCCCGGCATCATTTTTATCGATATCATGATGCCCCGGCTCGACGGTTATCAGACCTGCGCGCTGATCAAGCACAATCAGATGTTCAAGAGCACGCCTGTGATCATGCTCTCGAGCAAGGACGGTCTGTTCGATCGGGCGCGCGGCAGGATAGTCGGCTCCGAGCAATATTTGACCAAACCGTTTACGCGGGAAGAGTTGCTTAACGCAATCAAGCGCCACGTCAACAAGGCCGCTTGATTGTCCGATGAGACCGGCCGCCTGTTGCGGCCGTCCGAACAGCCAATTCGATTTCTGACTAGTCGGCCGCCGCAGCGGTGGTGTGCCGAGGCACGAGAATAGGGGGCCTGAATGACGCGAGTTCTCATAGTTGACGACTCTCCAACGGAAACGCACGTGCTCAAGGGTATGCTCGAGAAGCACGGCTATCAGGTGTCGGTCGCAGAGAACGGCGAGGATGGCATCAAACTGGCTCAGTCCGAGACGCCCGACGTCATCCTGATGGATATCGTCATGCCCGGCGTCAACGGCTTCCAGGCCACGCGCAAGCTCAGCAAGGATCCGGCCACGGCCGCCATCCCGATCATCATCATCAGCACCAAGGATCAGGATACGGATCGGATCTGGGGCATGCGTCAGGGTGCCAAGGACTACATTTCAAAACCCGTTACGGAAGACGAGTTGCTCCAGAAGATCAACGCCGCGCTGGGTAACTAGGGTTAACAAGCCCTAAATCGCGGAAGATCCATATGGCACAAGAAAAACCGTTCGAGCTACTCAGGTCCTACGAACAGCGTGGCCGCGATCACGAGGCGGAACTGCCGGCCACTGAAGAGATCCGCGAAGGGTGGTCGGGGATCGGCTTCCGCCTCGGGAGCAATCGCTTCGTGGCCCCGCTGGACGAAGTGATCGAACTGCTCACCTATCCGGATATCTCGCAGGTTCCCCGCACCAAGCCCTGGGTCAAGGGGATGGCCAACGTGCGCGGCAATCTCCTGCCGGTGATGGATCTGAACGGCTATCTCGGCCGGCGGCTGGCCAATCTCACCCGGCTCAGTCGCGTGCTCGTGATCGACCAGGAGGGCGTGTTCACCGGGTTGCTGGTGGACGAAGTGCTCGGTATGCGGCATTTCCTCATGGACGAGCGCGGCGATCCGCCCGACAACCTGGAAGAAGAAATCAAGCCTTATGTATCCGGTGCGTTTGAGCGCGCCGGCGAGGTGTGGCTCGAATTCAGTATGAGATCGCTGGCCGCCACGCCTCAGTTTTTGAAGGTGGCCAGCTAGAAGTGCGGCGTTCGGCCGGCGGTGCTGCCGGATGTCACGGTGGGAAATGCGGAGTCCCCGCACAAATTGGCGCGGCAGGTTCTGGATGCGCCGCGAGTGCGGCGGTCGAGCCGCTTGCTCAATAGTAATGCGGGGGCAGGGTTCGGTGAGGCACGGTGCCAAGTCGATAAAGAACAATACCTCAGCGCCTGCTGAGAATCGGTGATCTCTGGAGGGGTTCAAACCATGAAGGTGTCTGATAATCCAAGTCGCGGCCTGGTATCCAATGCCAGTCTGACCGCGCTCGGTGTGCTGATCGGCCTTGCCATCGCCTTGATGGTGGTCAGCTTCGGTTACGTGGCCTACAAGGCCTCTCATGACCGGCAGTACATCAGCCACGGTGAAGCGATCCGGGTGTTGTCCCAGAAGATCGCCAAGAACGCATCGGAAGCCGCCAACGGTAAGACCGATGCGTTCTCCCTTCTGCAGGATTCGCGCAAGGCGCTGGAGCAGAACATCAACGCCCTGGTGAAGGGGGACCCCGATACCGGCCTTCCGCCCACGTCGAATACCACCGAGAAGGCCACTTTGGCCTTGAACAAGGTGGTTCGGCCGTGGAAAGACATGCGTGACGATGTCGACGTGATCCTCTCCCGCGAAGACATGGTCATCACGGTCAACGAACTGGCCGAACGCTTCCGCGTCAACGTGCCCCGTATTCAGAACCTGCTCGACAAGGCCGCGACCCGGCTGGTCAAGGTCAACGCCGACCGCGATCAGGTCTACCAGACCGGTCGCGAGCTCCTCTACGCGGAGCAGATCGGCCGTCATATCGGTGAAATGCTGCGCGGCGGTATCGGCAACATCACCGCCGCCGAGCGCCTGGGACGCAGTACCGACCAGTTCGGCGTGGTGCTCACCGGCCTGCTGGAAGGCAGCCGTGATCTCGGCCTGAGCAAGGTTAGCGATCCGGAGGCCCGCAAGGAGCTCGAGAGCGTCAAGGACCTGTTCGACAATATCAAGAAACAGGTGGATCAGGTGCTGGAGCGTTCGCCGGAACTGTTCCGCGTGCGTGACGCCGCCGACAGCGCGTTCATTACCTCCGACAAGCTGCAGGCGACCACCGACTATCTCCTGGGCATTTACCGCGATTTGGAAAACCAGCGTCCCGTCAAGTGGTGGTTCGGTTTCGCCTTTGGTGGCCTGGCACTGGTTCTGCTCATTATCCGCGGCTTCTTCTCCCGCCGGCTGGCCAAGATTGAGCTGGCGGCCACCGAGGCCGAGAAGCGGCAGACCGACGAGCAGGCCCGTACCAACCAGCAGGCCATCCTCGACCTGCTGGATGAAATCCAGGGCCTGTCCGAAGGTGATCTCACGGTCCATGCCTCGGTGGGCGAGGAATTCACCGGCGCCATCGGCGACGCCTTCAACGATTCCATCGACGCCCTGCGCAACCTGGTAACCACCATCAACGAGACCTCGGTGCAGGTCTCCTCGGCGGCCCAGCAGACCCAGGCCACGGCCATGCATCTGGCCGAGGCCTCGGATCATCAGGCCCATCAGATCACCGCGGCTTCCGCGGCCATCAACGAGATGGCGGTATCCATCGACCAGGTGTCGAAGAACGCCGAAGAATCGGCCAAGGTCGCCCAGCAGTCGGTGGATCTGGCACTCAAGGGCGCCGAGACGGTACGCCGCACCATCGACGGCATGGACTCCATCCGCGAGCAGATCCAGGAGACCTCCAAGCGGATCAAGCGCCTGGGTGAGAGCTCTCAGGAGATCGGCAACATCGTGGAACTGATCAACGACATCGCCGATCAGACCAACATCCTGGCCTTGAACGCCTCCATCCAGGCGGCCATGGCCGGTGAAGCCGGCCGCGGCTTCGCGGTGGTGGCAGACGAAGTGCAGCGCCTCGCTGAGCGTTCCGGTAACGCCACCAAGCAGATCGAGGCGCTGGTCAAAACCATCCAGACGGATACCAACGAAGCCGTCATCTCCATGGAGCAGAGCACCGCGGGTGTGGTCGGCGGCGCCAAGCTGGCCGAGGACGCCGGCGAAGCGCTTCGCGAGATCGAGGGCGTGTCCCAGCAGCTCGCGGGCCTGATCCAGAACATCTCCGAGGCGGCTCGTCAGCAGGCGAACGCGGCGGCGAATATTTCCGATACCATGAACGTCATTCAGGAGATTACGTCGCAGACGTCGGCCGGTACCAACGAGACGGCGACCTCCATCGGGAACCTGGCGGACCTTGCGAACGACCTGCGCAACTCCGTGGCAGGCTTCAAGCTGCCCGAATAAACGGGAGCCCCTATGGCCACGGCCGACCAATCTTTGCCGGCCTACTGGACGGGGCTGGATCAGCTCCCGGACATGGACGACGAGCAGTTCGCGCGATGGGCGCGGCTGCTCCGGGAGCGCACCGGTATGGCCATGCCCCGGGAACGGAAATCGTTTCTCGTCACCAGCGTAGGCCTGCGAATGCGGGAAGTCGGGTACCGAAACTACGAGGACTACTACAGGCACCTCACCTCCGGGTTGGTGGGCAACCTGGAATGGACCGCCCTGGTGGACCGGCTGACGGTGCACGAGACCCGGTTCTTCCGGGATCGCCGTGCCCTGGGCGTGGTGGCGGACGAGTGTCTTCCACGTATCGCCGACCGGGGCGATCTGCCCGCCGAACAGATTCAGATCTGGAGCGCCGGGTGTGCCACCGGGGAAGAGGCATTCACACTGGCGATGCTGGTGGACGATTTTCTCACCCGCAATGGGATCGAAGCCTATTACGGCATCATGGCCACGGACATCAGCCTCTTTTCGCTGGCCACCGCGCGCCAGGCCGTCTATCCGGAACGTCGCCTGCGGGATATTCCCGACCCCTTCAAGGAAGCCTATTGCGTGCCTCAGGGTGATTCGCGCTTCCAGATCGCGGATCGACTCCGGCGGCGTGTGTGTTTTGCGCAGATGAACATCCTGGAAACCGCCAGTGCCCCTCTGGGCCTGATGGACATCATCTATTGCCAGAACCTTCTGATCTACTTCGACCGGGAACGCCGGGCCGCCATTCTCAAGGGGCTGATTCGGCACCTTCGGCCGGGGGGAACCTTGATTCTTGGAGCCGGTGAAATGGTGGGGTGGACCGATCCCCGGCTTGAACGCATTGGCGCGTCGGAAAACCTTGCCTTCCGGCGCCGTGAGTAGGGCCTATTGATGCACCGGCGAGACGCCGGGTTGGGCCTGACGGGCGCCTGGCCAAGGCGCGAGGAGAGAAGTTCAGTGATTCAAGATGAACGACGAGTAACACCGCATAGGCGCCTGCCAGGCCCAACGCCAAGGGCCGGCGCCCTTTTTGCGTATTGTGGTGTTGGCGTTCGCTCATGTGGCGGGGTTACACCGCGCTCACGCCGTCTAGCCGTGCACAATAAAAAGGCCGCCGGCGCGCCGCGTCGCCGGAGCGCTAATAGGCACCAAGGTGCAACATACTTATGAAAAATAATTCCGAGATCGATCGCAGCACTCTCGGTTGGGTCAAGAAAGAGCTCGACGAGACCCTTAAACAGGCCGCCGAAGCCCTGGAGGAGTATGCCGAGGATTCCAGCGACGCCACCCAACTGCGTTTCTGCGCCACCTACCTGCATCAGGTGGCCGGCACCTTGCAGATGCTGGAGTTGTTCGGCGCGGCCATGGTGGCCGAAGAGATGGAGCACCTCGCCGACGCCCTGCTGCAGGACAACGTCAGCAACCGGGACGAGACCTACGAAGTCCTGATGCGGGCCATCCTGCAACTGCCGGATTACCTGGAACGGGTCCAGGGCGGCTACCAGGACAGCCCCATCCTGGTGTTGCCCCTGCTCAACGATCTGCGCGCCGCGCGAGGCGCCAACCTGCTGACGGAGAGCGTGCTTTTTTCGCCGGATCTGGACGCCGTAGGCGAGGTCGCACGGCACGACCGGGACGGTTCCGGCGCCCTGTCCGAACTGGCGCGCAAGGAGCGTCATCGGTATCAGTTGGCGCTGCTGTCCTATCTGCGCGGGCCGCGACCCGAAAGGCAGCCTCCAGCGCTTGCGCGAGGTTCTCGATCAGCTTGACTCCGCGGCCGGCACCGATCAGGCGGGCAACCTCTGGTGGGTCGCCAGCGGCTTGGCCGACGCCATGGAGCGCAACGATCTGGAAGGCAGCACCGCGGCCAAGATGCTGCTGGGCCAGGTCGACCGGCAGATCAAGCGGGTCATCGATCACGGCGAAGAGCCGCTGCTGGCGGATCCCGCCCAAAGAGCTGCTCAAGAATCTCCTTTTCTATGTGGGCCAGGCCGAACCCCATAGTGACCGCGTCCGGGGCATCCAGGAACAATTTCAGCTCAAGGGCCTGCTGCCCAACGCTGAACACATCCAGCGGGCCCGTGAGGGCAGTTTTGGCCCCGGCGCCGAGATTCTTGGCACCGTGGCCGAGGCTATCAAGGAAGATCTGGTCAACGTCAAAGACGCCCTGGATCTGTTCGTCCGCGGCGGCCAGACGGACCTGCAAAAGCTCGAGTCCGTCACCGATAGCCTCCACCGGGTCGCCGATACCCTGGGCATGCTCGGGCTGGGCGTGGCGCGGAAGGTGGTGAAGGATCAGGTGCATCTGGTCCGGGACATGGCCGAAGGCAACGTCGATGCCGACGAGCTCCAGCTCATGCACTTGGCGAAGTCCCTGCTCTATGTGGAGTCTTCACTGGAAGGCCTCATCAGCCGGCCCACCGGCGCCGAGGCCGGATCGCTGACCAGCCAGGAACCCGAACTCCCCGAAGGCGAGGCCTACCAGCTCAGCGAAAAGGAACTGTTCGACCTGGAATACCGCCGGGTCTACACGTCCGCGGTCAAGGAGGCCGTTGCCGACGTGGCCGCCGCCAAGGAGGCTATTACCGGATTCAACGACAGCCGCGACCACGAGATTCTCGCGCCGCTGCCGGATTTGTTCGACCGCTTGCAGGGCGCTCTCCGGATGCTCGATCTTGAGCGCGCCGCAGACCTGCTGGATGCCGTGGCCCGCTATGTGCGCTCGGAAGTGCTCGATTCCGGCGCCGTGCCTGAATCCGAAGCCCTGGACGCCCTGGCGGATGCGATCACCAGCTTGGAGTACTACCTGGAAGGCGTGCTGGAGAACCGCGGCGAGTTGGACGGCATCCTGGAAGTGGCCCAGGCCAGCATCTCCAAGCTCGGCTATACCGTGGAGGAACGGCAGCCGGAACCGGAACAGGCCGAGGCCGACCAACCGCCGACCGAGGCTGAGATCTCCGACGAGTCCGCCGCGGAACCGTCAGAACCGGCCTTGACCGAACAGCCGGAACCCGAGGCGTCCGCGGCGGAAGAACCCGCGCCGGCCTCCCGCCGCATCGGCTCCGCCGCCAGCGTCAATTTCGACGTTGCGGTCATGGCCGACGAGCTGGAAGAAGAGATCATGGAAGTCTTCCTCGAGGAAGTCGAGGAAGTCATGGAAACCATCCACCAGGAACTGCCCAAGTGGCGGTCCAATCACGAGGACACCGAAGCCCTCACCACCATTCGGCGGATGTTCCACACCCTCAAGGGCAGTGGCCGCTTGGCGGGGGCGCTGCTGCTGGGCGAACTGGCCTGGTCTATCGAGCGCCTGCTCAACCGGGTTCTGGAAGGCAACGTCGAGGTCAGCAACGATCTGCTGGACGTGTTGGATCGAGCCGTGGAGGCATTTCCGGGCCTGGTGGCCGAAATCCAGGGCGGCCCCCCGCCCGAAGCCGACGTGCGCTGGATCATGCGCAAGGCCGATATCCTTACGGGCCCGGCGCGCTCCGATGAACTCGCCGAGCTGGGCGAGCCCGGCTCGTCCGCCCCCGTGAGCAGCCGAGCCGAAGAGCCTCGGTCGAGGAGGATCGTCGCGGCCCGGAGGACCTGTCCGTCCGAAGAGGAGCCGGAGGACGTCGGCGAGAGCATCGAGCTGGCGGGCGGACTCGAGGACAGCGGATCAGGACGAGGACGCAACGCCCGAGGCGGAGTGGGATGCGCTCGATCTCGAGGTTGGCGCCGAAGAGGAGGTCCTGGGGCTGCCCGAAGAGGCCGCCGCGGATCGGGTCGAACGCGACGCGGCCATGGAGGAAACTCCCGAGCCGGTGGACGAGGAACCACTGGGCGGTGAGGAAATCGAACTCAGCGGCGGAATCGAGGCGCCACTCGAAACCGAGGACGAGGCATTCGCCGACCTTGCCGAGGGAGGCCCCGAGGAGCTGGAGGTCACCGACCTTGGCGAGGCGGAGGAACTGTCCGCCGGGCCCGCCATGGACGAGGTCCTCTACGAGATATTCAGCAAAGAGGCCCGGGACCACCTCGACGCCATCAACGAATTCATTGCCCAGGCCCGGGAAGCGGACGGCGACAGCCGCGTCTCCGAAGGTCTGATCCGCGCCCTCCATACCCTGACGGGCAGCGCCCGCATGGCCGACGTGCATCCCATCGCCGAACTGGGACGCAAGATGGAGGTCCTGGTCCAGACCCGCCACGAAGCCGGTGCCGGACTGGATTCCGATGAGCTGGAACTGCTGGCCCGGGGCGCGGCCCTGGTCGATGAGATCGTGACCGCGCTGGGTGAGGCCGGTGCCGAGCTGCCGGACGTGAACCCATTGGTCTCCGAGCTCCAGGAGCGCGCCGAGGCGGCGATCCGGGGGCGACGCCGCCGCCAAGGTCGAGCCGGAGCCGGAACCCGAAGCGGATCTCGAGCCGCCCGCCGCCGTCGACGCCGCGGAGCCCGCCGAGTCGGCGGAGCCCCAGCCGCTGCCCTCCGATATCGATGCCGATCTGGTGGATCTGTTCCTGGAGGAGGCGGAGGACATTCTCCGCTTCCTGGAGACTACGGTGGAACGCTGGGAAGACCACCCGGAGCACGGCGCCACCATTGCCGAGCTTCACCGCTCCCTGCATACCCTCAAAGGCGGTGCGCGGCTCGCCGGTTTCGACACCATCGGCGCGCTTTGTCACTCGCTGGAGAGCGTCTCCGGTGACGTGGCCGAGCATCGCGTCCCGGCGGACGACGCCTTCTTCAACACCTTGCACCGCGCCCTGGACCAACTGGCGGCCATGATCGCGACCGCGCGCAACGGCATGATGCCGCCGCTGCCGGAAGGGGTCATGGACGATATCCGGCGGCTTCAGGGCGCCAGGACCGGTGGCGCCCGCGCCGAAGAACACGGCCCAGAGCGAAGACGTGCCGCCGGACGCGGAACTCACGGAAGTGTTCCTGGAAGAGGCCTCCGAGATCCTGGAGGGGACGGAGAATACCCTGCAGAGCTGGATGGAGGCCCCGGACGACTCCGAGATTCTCACCGAGCTTCAGCGTGCCCTGCATACCCTCAAGGGCGGCGCCCGCATGGCCGGTTTCCCACCCATCGCGAATCTCAGTCACGCCCTGGAAACCTTGTTGATTGCGATCCTGAACGGTCGCGCCCAGGCCTCCCAGCCGGTGTTCGAATTGCTGGAGCTCTGCCACGACCGGCTCTACGGCATGCGCGAAAAGGCCGCCTCCGGTCAACCCGTGGCCGAGGCCGACGACCTGCTCGAGCAGATCGAAAACCTGCGCAGCGGCGGCGTCGCCAAAGCCTCCGGCGCCCGAGCCCGACAGCGGCGCAGCGGCGCCGGCCAAGGTCCCTGAGTCCGAGCCCGCCAAAGGCAAGGCCAAGGCGGTAAGCCGAGCCCGAACCTGAGGAAAAACCGAAGGCCGGTGGTCGGGAGGATGCCGGCGCCCGTATGCAGCACGATCAGGTGCGCGTGCGAGCCGATCTGCTGGACAACCTGGTGAACTACGCCGGCGAGGTCAGCATCTACCGCGCCCGGCTGGAGCAGCAGGTGGGCGCCTTCCGGTTCAACCTGGCCGAGCTCGACCAGACCGTGGACCGCCTGCGCGATCAGTTGCGGACCATGGATATCGAGACCGAGGCCCAGATCCTCTACCGATTCGAGCGTGAGCACGAAGGCGAGGATCAGGATGAGGATTTCGACCCGCTGGAGCTGGACCGCTTCTCCCGGATTCAGGAGCTGTCCCGGGGCTTGAGCGAGTCCGTCAACGACCTTGGCAGTATCCAGGGCATGCTGGACAACCTGTCCCGCGAGTCCGAGACGCTGCTGCTGCAGCAATCCCGGGTCAATACCGAGATGCAGGATGGCCTCATGCGTACGCGCATGGTGCCCTTCGCGAACCTCGTGCCGCGCATGCGCCGGATCGTCCGCCAGACTACCCAGGAGTTGGGCAAGGCCGCCCAGCTGAAGGTTACGGGCGCTCAGGGCGAAATGGACCGTACCGTTCTGGAACGGGTTATCCCGCCGCTGGAGCACATGCTCCGCAATGCCGTGGCCCACGGCATCGAAAGCCCGGAGCAGCGCGCCAAGGCGGGCAAGCCCGAAGGGGGCACCATTACCGTGGGGCTGGACCGCGAGGGCGCCGACGTGATCATGCGCGTGAGCGACGACGGCTCCGGCATGAACCTGGAGGCGATCCGCAAGAAGGCCTTGGAGCGGGGCTTGTTGCGCGAGGACGTGCAGCTCACGGATCGTGAGATCATGCAGTTCGTTCTGGAGTCCGGCTTCAGTACCGCCGAGCAGGTGACGCAGATCGCCGGCCGCGGCGTGGGCATGGACGTGGTGAACGCCGAGATCAAGCAGTTGGGCGGCACTCTGGAAATCGAATCCGAGGCCGGCCGCGGGACTACCTTCGTTGTGCGCCTGCCGTTCACGCTGGCCATCAACCAGGCGTTGCTCTGCACGGCGGGCGACGATGCCTACGCCATTCCGCTGACCAGCATCGAAGGCGTGGTGCGGATGACTCACGAAGACTTGTCCGCCATGTACGACAACTCCCGGGCGAACCTCTACGAATATGCGGGCCAGGCCTACGAAGTGATGAATCTCTCGGCCTTGCTGGGCACCGGCGAGCCGCAGCTCCCGGGACCGGGCAAGCGCCTTCCCGTTATTCTGGTGCAGACGGGCGACCACCGGCTGGCGCTGCAGGTGGACGGACTGCTGGGCAACCGCGAAATCGTGGTGAAGTCGGTGGGCGCGCAGATCAGCACCGTGCCCGGCATCTTCGGGGCGACCATCCTCGCCGACGGCCGCGTGGTCCTGATCCTGGAGGTGGGTGCGCTGGTGCGCATGGGTGCCGCCCTGCAGGAGCCGGACACGCTATCAGGAAATGCCGGAGGAAGACGAAACCGAGGCCCGCGGTCGCCCGGTCATCATGGTGGTGGACGATTCCATCACCATGCGCAAGGTCGCGACCCGGCTGCTGGAACGCAACAACATGGACGTCATCACTGCCAAAGACGGCGTGGACGCGGTGGCCAACCTGCAGGAACAAGTGCCGGACGCCATGCTGTTGGACATCGAAATGCCGCGGATGGACGGCTATGAACTGGCCACTCACATGCGCAACGACGATCGCCTCAAGAGCGTGCCGATCATCATGATTACCTCGCGCACCGGTGAGAAGCACCGCAAGCGGGCCATGGACATCGGCGTCAACCGTTATCTGGGCAAGCCCTACCAGGAATCAGAACTCCTGGAGAATCTCAACGAACTCCTGGAAGAGCAGCGTGGAAGGGGCCGATAGGAGATCACCAAAGGCTTCGGCCGTTCGAGTCGGACTGCTCGGCCCCGCCGGTTCCGACCGGGAGGCCCTGCGCTCCGGCCTGGAGCTGCACGGCCTGGCGATCACGCTGGAGGAGACCCTTGCGGCCCATCTCAAGCGTGATCCGGAAACGCTTCCGGCCGATGTCCTGCTGGTGGACTTGCAGGGTTCCACGGATCGGGAGCTGGACCTTGTCCAGGGCCTGGTGGAAAACTGCCCGCTACCGCTGGTCTTCAACGAGTTGCCCGCCCGGGCCCGCAGCAAGTCGTGGATGCGCCGGCTGGCCAAGAAATTGGCCGGCTTCGGTCCCGCTCGAAAGCGCGGCGGAGGGGGAAGCGGAAGAGATCCCGTCGCAGTCGCCGCCCGCTCCGGCGGGCCCGCCCCGGGTCTGGGTGCTCGGTGCTTCCTTTGGCGGCCCGGAGGCACTGAAGCGCTTTCTGGATTCCATGCCCCACGCGCCGGAGGCCATGTTCCTCATTGGTCAGCATATTGGGGTCGGCTTCGTGGAGCTGCTGGCATCTCAGCTCAATCGCTCCAGCCCGTTCCGGGTTACCCCGGCCGCCGACGGCTCGGTGCTGGAAAACGGGAGGGTATTCGTGGCGCCGGTTGGCGAGCTGATTCGACTGGACCCCCAAGGCAGGATTCGCTTGGTGGCCGACGATGCCACTCGCATCTATAACCCGTCCATCGACGCGCTGATGGAAGAGGTGGCGCGCTGTTACGGACCCCAGGCCGGGGCCATCGTGTTCAGCGGCATGGGCGACGACGGGACCCAGGGCGCCCAGGCCATCGCTCGGGCCGGCGGCGAGGTGTGGGCCCAGGACAGTGCCAGCTGCGCCATCAGCAGCATGCCGGACTGCGCTGCGGCCACGGGGGTGGTGAGCCGGCGCGGTTCGCCCGAAGAACTCTCGGACGCGCTGGCCAAATACCTGGCGACGGACGAAGCCAAAGAGGAAGCGGGCACTCAGTAACGGTGCCTTTGCCACCGCCTCAGGTCCCCGGGGGTCGAAGGGGCGGGTCCGACAACATCAGTGGGAAGGTTGAGAAACAATGGCACAAGACGAGGTTGTACGCAGTCTGTTGGTTCCCCTCCAGGGGCGTAACCTGCTGGTGCCCAGTACCGTGGTCGCCGAGGTGGTTTCCTACTCGGAGCCGGAGGAGGCCGAGGGCGACGCGCCCTGGCTCCTGGGCATGGTTCGCTGGCGCGAACAGACGATCCCGGCTTTGTCCTTCGAGGCGGCGGACGGCGGTAGCGCGGGGTCGCCCGGGACCCGGGCACGGTTTGCCGTATTCAAGGCCTTGAACAATCGTCCGGGAATGCCGTATTTCGCGATGCTGGCCCAGCAGATCCCCCGCCTGCTCAGCGTCTATCCCGATACCATCGAGGTGTTGGAGGGCGAAGGTGAGTACGGCAAGGCGGTTCGCGAATCCGTCCTGGTCAACGGCGAGCCGGCATTGATCCCCGACCTGGATTACCTGGAAGGGCTGCTGCACAAACAGCTTTCATGAGACGGTTTTTAGCAGACCTTCAACCCAGATCCCCCCATAAGGCCTGAATCGCCGCCAACGCGGCGGGGCCGGCTGTCTCCGTGCGCAGGACCCGCGGGCCGAATCGGAGTGGCCGGTAGCCGGCGGCGGCCGCCTGTTCCATCTCGAAATCGCTAAACCCGCCTTCCGGCCCGATCAGCAGGGCAATTCCCTGGTCCGACGGCGCCAGTGTGCGCAAGGTGTTGTCCGATGTGGGGTCCAGTGCCAGCTTCAGGCCGGCCTGGATTTCGGCGACAGCCGAACTCAGGGGCAGAGGGGCGGTGATTTCGGGCAGGAGATTGCGGCCGCATTGCTCACAGGCGGATATAACCACCCCCCGCCAGTGCTCCACCCGTTTGGCGCCCCGTTCCGGGCTCAGGCGCACCACGGTGCGTTCCGTGAGCACCGGCACGATGCGGCGCGCCCCCAGTTCAACGGCCTTTTGAATGGCGTAATCCATGCGGTCGCCCTTGGAAACGGCCTGCAGCAGGGTAACGTCCAGCGGGGATTCCCGCTCTGTGTCCCGATGTTCCAGGATGTGCGCGCGCACGTCACGGCGGGCGACGGCGGTCAGTTCCGCGCGGTATTCGCCGCCGCGGCCGTCGAACAGGACAATCTCGTCGCCCGGCACCAGCCGTCGCACGGCCACGTGATTGGCCGCAGCCGCACCCAACGGGTACTCGCCCGCCTCGGGCAGGGGGCCGGGCTCGAAGAAACGCGGTGCGGCCATGGGCGCTAGTCGGCGGTAACCTTGTCGATCCCTTCCGTCGCCACCCGGGCCAGATGCTCGATCTGCTCCTCATTGATGACATAGGGCGGCATGAAATAGACCACGTTTCCCAGGGGGCGCATCAGGCATTCGCGGGTCAGGCCGTACTGATAGACCTGAATGCCCCGGCGCTCCTGCCACGGATAGGGCTCGCCGGTGGCCTTGTCCTTCACCATTTCCATGGCCACCACCATGCCCGTTTGCCGGACTTCGCTGACATGGGGGTGATCCGCCAGGTGGGCCACGGCGCGGCCCATGGCGGCAGCCAGCTCTTGGTTGCGCTCGAGTACGCGGTCGCTCTCAAAGATCGACAGGGTGGCCAGCGCCGCCCGGCACGCCAGGGCATTGCCGGTGTAGCTGTGGGAATGGAGAAAGGCCCGCATGCTGGCGTAATCGTCGTAGAAAGCCTCGTAGATGGATTCGTGGGTCATTACGGTGGCCAGCGGCAGGTAACCGGCGGTCAGCCCCTTGGACAGGCACATGAAGTCCGGCGAGATGCCGGCCTGCTCGCAGGCGAACATCGTGCCGGTGCGGCCGAAGCCCACGGCGATCTCGTCGGCGATCAGGTGTACGCCGTGGCGGTCGCAGGCCTCCCGCAGCAGCTCCAGGTAGACCGGGTGATACATCTTCATGCCCGAGGCGCACTGGATCAGGGGTTCGACGATGACCGCGGCGGCTTCATGGGCGTGACGGGCCAGCGCCTCCTCCATGTGCCGGAACATTTGCCGGGAGTGCTCCTCCCAGCTCACGCCCGCTTCGCGCTTGGAGCAATCGGGGGAGGGGACAGTAATGGCCTCCATCAGCAGCGGCTTGTAGGTTTCCTTGTACAGGGCCACGTCGCCCACGCCCAGAGTGCCCAGGGTCTCGCCGTGATAGCTGTCGCTGAGGGTGATGAACTTCAGCTTCTCCGGCCGGCCGGTGTTCAGCCAGTAGTGGTAGCTCATCTTCAGGGCCACTTCCACGGCGGAGGAGCCGTTGTCGGTGTAGAAACAGCGGGACAGACCCTTGGGCGTGATTTTGACCAATTTCTCTGACAACTCCACTACGGGCTCATGGGAAAAACCGGCCAGAATGACGTGTTCCAGCTTGTCCAACTGGTCCCGCACCGCCGCGTTGATGCGCGGATTGGCATGGCCGAAGATGTTCACCCACCAGGAGCTGACGGCATCCAGATAGCGGTTGCCCTCGAAATCGTACAGCCACACGCCCTCGCCGCGCTGGACAGGGACCAGGGGCAGCCATTCGTGGTCCTTCATCTGGGTGCAGGGGTGCCAGAGTACGGAGAGGTCGCGGTCGACGAGATCTTGGTTTCGCATGATTGAGTATTGTGCTGTAAACGGCTTGACGGATGAGCAAGGTTACACGATGGGTCGGGGGATCGAAATCCACTTGCCCGCCAGGAAGGGGAGAGGACGCTCTTTGAGTTTCGGGTCACGAAGGGCACGAAGCAGAAACGAAGTCCACGAAGGTAAAAGGGCGGGCCAGCGGTTGACCGAAAAAACTTCGTGTTCCTTCGTGAAACCTCCGTGCTCTTTGTGACCGTAAGCGTCAATCAACCTGGATGCGATTTACCCTCCGGCCGGCGGATTGTCCGGCAGGCCCAGGTTCTCCCAAATTGCCAGCGTGGTGTCCGCCTGGTTCATGGTGTAGAAATGCAGCCCCGGCGCTCCGGCGCTAAGCAGGTCGTAGCACAGCTCCGTGACCACATCGATGCCCAGGGCGCGGATGGACTCTGCGTCGTCGCCGTAGGCCTCCAGCCTTTTACGCAGCCAGCGCGGAATCTCCGCGCCGCAGGCGTCCGAGAACCGGGCCAGCTGCTTGAAGTTGTGGATGGGCATGATGCCCGGGACGATGGGCAGATCGATGTCCATCTCCTCGCAGCTCTGCACGAATCGAAAATAGGCGTCGGGATTGTAGAAGTACTGGGTGATCGCGCTATTGGCACCCGCCTGGATCTTGCGCTGAAACGCCTGAAGATCCGCCTCGGCGTCGTTGGCCTGGGGGTGGAACTCGGGATAGCAGGCCACCTCGATCTCGAAACGGTCGCCGTGTTGCTCCCGGATGAAGGCCACCAGTTCGTTGGCATAGCGGAACTCGCCCGCCGATTGCATGCCCGAGGGCATGTCGCCGCGCAGGGCGACGATGCGGCGAATGCCGCCCGCCTTGTATTGTTCCAGGATCTCGCAGATGTTGCTGCGGGTGGAGCCGATGCAGGACAAATGCGGCGCCGCCTCGATGCCCGAATCCCGTTGGATCGCCAGCACTGTCTCCAGGGTGCGGTCCCGGGTGGATCCCCCGGCGCCGAAGGTTACCGAGAAGAAGCGCGGTTTGACCTTGGCCAAGCGGCCCCATGTGGTTCGCAGCTTTTCCGCGCCGGCATCCGTCTTGGGCGGGAAAAACTCGAAGCTGAAGGCGCGCGGATATTTGAGTTGTGATTCCATGATTTGCTCACGCACTGGGGCCGTCGCCGTCGGCGAACGCGATTTTCCCCGTCATTCCCGCGAAAGCGGGAATCCACGTCGAGATGGCCTGGATTCCCGCTTTCGCGGGAATGACGAGGTTTGTTGCATTCCCGTAGCGGCGACAGCGATTTATGGGTCGCTCAGTAGCGGTAGTGGTCCGGCTTGTACGGTCCGTTCACCGGTACGCCGATGTAGTCGGCCTGCTGCTGCGAGAGCTCGGTCAGGTTCGCGCCGATCTTCTCCAGGTGCAGGGGCGCCACCTTTTCGTCCAGGTGCTTGGGCAGCACGTAGACTTCCTTGCCGTACTCGTCCGGTTTGGTCCACAGCTCGATCTGCGCCAGCACCTGGTTGGTGAAGGAGGTGGACATCACGAAGCTGGGGTGGCCGGTGGCGCAGCCCAGGTTCACCAGCCGGCCTTCGGCCAGCAGGATGATGCGCTTGCCGTCGGGGAAGATGATGTGGTCGACCTGGGGCTTGATGTTCTCCCAGTCGTACTGCTTCAGGCTGGCGACGTCGATCTCGTTGTCGAAGTGGCCGATGTTGCAGACGATGGCGTTGTTCTTCATGCGCGCCATGTGGTCGTGGCCGATGACGTGATAGTTGCCGGTGGCGGTGACGAAGATGTCCGCCTTGTCGGCGGCCTCGTCCATGGTCACCACGCGGTAGCCTTCCATCGCCGCCTGCAGCGCGCAGATGGGATCGATCTCGGTGACCCAGACCGTGGCGCCCAGGCCGCGCAGGGACTGGGCGCAGCCCTTGCCCACGTCGCCGTAGCCGGCCACCAGGCAGATCTTGCCGGCAATCATCACGTCGGTGGCGCGCTTGATGCCGTCCACCAGGGATTCGCGGCAGCCGTAGAGGTTGTCGAACTTGGACTTGGTGACCGAGTCGTTGACGTTGATGGCCGGGAAGGGCAGGCGGCCTTCCTTCTGCATCTGGTAGAGGCGATGCACGCCGGTGGTGGTCTCTTCGGTCACGCCGCGGATGGCCTGAGCCAGCTTGCCGTACCAGCCGGGCTTGCTGTCCAGGCGCTTGCGGATGGCGGCGAACAAGGCCTTTTCCTCGTCGCTGCCGGGATTGTCCAGCACCGAGGGGTCCTGTTCGGCCTTGGCGCCCAGTACCACCAGCAGAGTGGCGTCGCCGCCGTCGTCCAGGATCATGTTGGGCGTGCCGCCGTCGCCCCATTCCATGATGCGGTGGGTGTACTCCCAGTATTCCTCCAGGGTCTCGCCCTTGTAGGCGAACACCGGCACGCCGGCCTCGGCGATGGCGGCGGCGGCGTGATCCTGGGTGGAGTAGATGTTGCAGGAGGCCCAGCGCACGTCGGCGCCGAGTTCCACCAGGGTCTCGATCAGCACGGCGGTCTGGATGGTCATGTGCAGGGAGCCGGCGATGCGCGCCCCCTGGAGAGGCTTGCGGCCCTTGAACTCGTCCCGCAAGGCCATCAGGCCGGGCATTTCGGTCTCGGCGATGGGGATCTCGCGGCGGCCCCAGCCGGCCAGTTTCATGTCGGCGACTTCGAAATCACCGGACTTGCTGTTTACTACTGCGTTCATGTCGATTGACTCCGCGTACGTTTGCGAGCGCCGTTTTATGGTCATTCCAATCCCGGAGGATTGGTAACCACGAGCCGCCAGGCCTGGCAGGCCTCACATGCGAAGATGCTTGCCTGTTGCAGCGCTCCCTGACGGCCGGGGTGCCCACGTACGGGCGAGAATCGAGGCCGGGCGCCTTCGGGCCCGGCCGGAAATCATGCGTTGCTGGCCTCCGGCAGGCCCGCCGCCTCACGCAGGGCGTCGGCCTTGTCGATATGTTCCCAGGTGAACTCCGGCTCGCTGCGGCCGAAGTGGCCGTAGGCGGCGCTGGCCTTGTAGATGGGGCGGATCAGGTCCAGCATCTTGGTGATGCCGTAGGGGCGCAGGTCGAAGTGCTCGCGCACCAGCTCCACGATCCGCTCGTCCGATATCTTGCCCGTGCCGAAGGTGTCCACGTGAATCGAGGTGGGCTCGGCCACGCCGATGGCATAGGAGACCTGGATCTCGCATTTGCGCGCCAGCCCCGCGGCGACGATGTTCTTGGCCACGTAGCGCCCGGCATAGGCCGCCGAACGGTCCACCTTGGAAGGGTCCTTGCCCGAGAAGCAGCCGCCGCCGTGGCGGGCCATGCCGCCGTAGGTGTCGACGATGATCTTGCGCCCGGTCAATCCGCAGTCGCCCATGGGACCGCCGATCACGAAGTTGCCCGTGGGGTTGATCAGGTAGCGGGTCCCGGCGTCCAGCCACTGGGCGGGCAGCACCGGCTTGATGATCTCTTCGATCACCGCCTCGCGCAGTTGCTCCTGGCCGATCTCGGGGCTGTGCTGGGTCGACAGCACCACGGTGTCGATGCCCGTCGCGCGGCCGCCTTCGTAGCGCACGGTGACCTGGCTCTTGGCGTCCGGGCGCAGCCACGGCAGGGTGCCGTTCTTGCGCACCAGCGCCTGGCGCTTCATCAGCCGATGGGCCAGACTGATGGGCGCGGGCATGTATTCTTCCGTCTCGTCGGTGGCGTAGCCGAACATCAGGCCCTGGTCGCCGGCGCCCTGTTCCTCGGGGCTGGCGCGGTCCACGCCCTGGGCGATGTCCGGGGACTGTTTGCCGATGGCGTTGATGAACGCGCAGGTGGCGTAGTCAAAGCCCATGTCCGAGCCGGCGTAGCCGATCTCCTTGACCGTCTCCCGGGCGATGGCCTCGAAGTCCACGTTGGCCGTGGTCGTCAGTTCGCCGGCCACCAGCACCATGCCGGTCTTGGTCAGCGTCTCCACCGCCACGCGGGCGCGCTTGTCCTGCTCCAGAACCGCATCCAGGATCGCATCGGAAATCTGATCCGCGATCTTGTCCGGATGACCCTCGGATACCGATTCCGACGTAAACAGATAATTGCTCACTGTCTGAAAACCCCTTGAACCTTGTTCACCGGCAAGCGTCTCGCCACAGTAATTTTAGTGCCATCCATGCTGTCATGGGGCCCGGCAAGATCGCAATTGTAGCGGCTTGCTCATGGTTTGACGACATTTGGGGCGTCTATTCCCCGACCTTGGGCGGGTTTTTGGGCCGCCTTGCCCCTGAACGGAAACTTGGGGAAAATTGCCGCCTTGATTCGGATTCCACTATTCGCGGCAGCAGCCCCTCGGCCGGCCGCGCCGAAACGCCCCGTCCATAAAGAGTGAGATGTCTATGCCTTCGCGCCGAGAACGAGCCAACGCCATTCGAGCCCTCAGCATGGATGCCGTGCAGCGTGCCAAGTCCGGCCACCCGGGGGCGCCCATGGGCATGGCGGATATCGCCGAAGTGCTGTGGAACGATTACCTGAAACACAACCCGGCCAACCCGCATTGGCCGGATCGGGATCGTTTCGTGTTGTCCAATGGACACGGCTCGATGCTGCTCTACAGCCTCCTTCATCTCAGCGGTTACGATCTGTCCATCGACGATATCAAGGACTTTCGCCAGCTGGACTCCAAGACCCCGGGGCATCCCGAATACGGCTACACGCCCGGAGTGGAGACCACCACCGGCCCGCTGGGCCAGGGCTTGGCGAACGCGGTGGGCATGGCCTTGGGCGAACGCGTGCTGGGCGCTCAGTTCAACCGCCCCGGACACACCATCGTCGATCACTACACCTATTGTTTTATGGGCGACGGCTGCCTGATGGAAGGCGTCTCTCACGAGGCCTGCTCTCTGGCGGGCACGCTGGGGCTGGGCAAGCTGATCGGGTTTTACGACGACAACGGCATTTCCATCGACGGCAAGGTGCAAGGCTGGTTCGCCGACGACACGCCCAAGCGCTTCGAAGCCTACGGCTGGCACGTGATTCGTGAAGTGGACGGCCACGATGCCGAAGCCGTGAACAAGGCGGTGGCCGAGGCCCGCGCGGTCCCGGACAAGCCCAGCCTGATCTGCTGCAAGACCATCATCGGTTTCGGCGCTCCCAACGCCTGCGGCACGCACGGTGTGCACGGCGCGCCCCTGGGAGACGAGGAAATCCAGGCGACCCGCGAGTTCCTGAACTGGCCCTATGAGCCCTTCGAAGTGCCCGAGGCGATTCGCGCCGACTGGGACGGCCGCGAGCGCGGGGCCCAGGCGGAGCAGGAGTGGAACGGGCGGTTCGATGCGTATCGCAAGGCCCATCCCGAGCTGGCCGCCGATTTCGAGCGCCGCTTGCGGGGCGAATTGCCGGGCTCCTGGGAGACCCTGGCGGCGGAGCATCTGCTGGAAATCGATCGCAAGGGCGAATCGGTGGCTTCCCGCAAGGCATCGCAGATGGCGCTGGAAGGCTTCGGCCCGCATCTGCCGGAGCTGATCGGCGGTTCGGCCGATCTCACCGGCTCCAATAATACGAAGTGGTCGGGATGTACGCCGGTCACCCGCGACGCCGCCGACGCCAACTATGTGTTCTACGGTGTCCGCGAATTCGGGATGACGGCCATCATGAACGGCCTGGCGCTGCATGGGGGATTCATTCCCTATGGCGGCACCTTTCTGGTGTTTTCCGACTACGCCCGCAACGCGGTGCGCATGGCCGCCCTCATGGGAATCCGTTCGATCATGGTCTATACCCACGACTCCATCGGCCTGGGCGAGGACGGCCCCACGCATCAGCCGGTGGAACACCTTGCGTCCCTGCGGATGATTCCCAACATGAGCCTGTGGCGGCCGTGCGACGCCGTGGAGTCGCAGGTGGCGTGGCAGGCCGCGCTGGAGCGCAGGGACGGGCCATCCGCCCTGGTGTTCTCGCGCCAGACGCTGCCCCATCAGCCGAGAACCGCGCAGCAACTGGAATCCGTGCGCCGGGGCGGCTATGTGCTGCGCGAGGCCGACGGCGGCCCCGAGGCTATTCTGATCGCCACCGGTTCGGAAGTGGATCTGGCGGTTCGGGCCGCCGAGGAGTTGGCCTCCCGGGGGCGGCGCGTGCGGGTGGTTTCCATGCCCTCGACCGATGCCTTCGAGGCCCAGGACGAGGCCTACAAGGAATCGGTGCTGCCCCGTTCGGTCAAGGCGCGCGTGGCCGTGGAAGCCGGGTTGTCGGATTTCTGGATCAAGTACGTCGGCGATCGCGGCAAGGTCGTGGGCATGGACCGCTTTGGGGAATCGGCCCCCGCCGGCAAATTGTTCGAGCATTTCGGGTTCACCCTCGAAAACATCTGCGCCGCCGTCGAAGAGACGTTGTAGGCGCCGGCGCGCGCTTTCCGGGCCGGGCTTCCCGACGCATGGGGAGCCGGCCCAACATCCCGGCCATCAGGAGAGGGCTATGACGATCAAGGTCGCGATCAACGGCTACGGGCGCATCGGGCGCAACGTGCTGCGGGCCAACTACGAGTCCGGGCGCAGCGACGATATTCGCATCGTGGCCATCAACGACCTCGGCGACGCCCACGCGAATGCCCACCTCACGCGCCACGACACGGCCCATGGCCGGTTTGCCGGCGAGGTTTCGGTGGAAGGCGGCGATCTTCTGGTCAACGGCGACCGGATCAAGGTGTTCAGCGAACGGGATCCGGCCAAGCTGCCCTGGGGCGAGCTGGGCGTGGACGTGGTGCTGGAGTGCACGGGTCTGTTCACCAGCCGGGAGAAAGCGTCCGCTCACTTGCGCGGCGGCGCCTCCAAGGTGCTGGTGTCGGCGCCGGCCGGTGAGGAGGTCGACGCCACGGTGTGCTACGGGGTCAATCACGACCTGCTTCGCGCCGAGCATCAGGTGGTCTCCAATGCCTCCTGTACCACCAACTGCCTGGCAACCCTGGTCAAGCCGCTTCACGAAACTCTGGGGCTGGAGCACGGCATCATGACCACGGTGCATGCCTACACCAACGACCAGGTGCTCACCGACAGTTATCACGACGATCTGCGCCGGGCCCGCAGCGCCACCTTGTCCCAGATCCCCACCAAGACCGGCGCCACCCGGGCGTTGAACCTGGTGATGCCGGAGATGAAAGGCCGCATCGACGGCTACGCGATCCGTATCCCCACCATCAATGTGTCCATCGTCGATCTGACCTTCACCGCCGGCCGGGAAACCACGGTGGAAGAGGTCAACCGCATACTTGCCGATGCCTGCGCCAACGATTCGCTGGGCGTTGTCGGCTGCAGCGACGAGCCGTTGGTGTCGGTGGACTACAACCACAACCCCAATTCATCCACCTTCGACCTGACGCTGACCAAGGTTCAAGGTGGTCGCCTGGTGAAAGTCTGCGCCTGGTATGACAACGAATGGGGTTTCTCCAACCGGATGCTGGATGTGGCCGAGGCGTGGATGAAAGCGCCCTGAGAACACGGCCGCGCGACTGTAGTGAATGGATAGGAAACGAGCATGTCCGTAATCAAGATGACCGACCTGGATCTCGCCGGAAAGCGGGTTCTGATTCGTGAAGACCTCAATGTGCCGGTCAAGAACGGGCGGGTGACCGACGACACGCGCATCCGTGCCTCGCTGCCCACCATTCGGGCGGCCGTGGAAGGCGGGGGCAAGGTGATGTTGCTGAGCCACCTGGGGCGTCCCGATGAAGGCGTGTACGACGAACAATTCAGCCTGGCTCCGGTGGCGGAGCATTTGGGCAGCCTTCTGGGTCGGTCCGTGCGCTTGGTCAAGGAATGGCTGGACGGCGTCGATCTGACGGACGGGGAAGTTGTTCTCTGCGAGAACGTCCGTTTCAACAAGGGCGAGAAGAAAAACGACGAAGCCTTGTCCCGGCGTATGGCGGCCTTGTGCGACGTCTATGTCATGGACGCTTTCGGAACCGCCCATCGGGCCCAGGCCTCCACCCACGGTGTGGCTCGTTTCGCGCCGGTGGCTTGCGCGGGGCCGTTGCTGGCGGCGGAGCTGGACGCGCTGGCGCGGGCGCTGGAGGCCCCCAAGCGGCCCATGGTTGCCATCGTCGGTGGTTCCAAGGTCTCCACCAAGCTCACCGTGCTGGAATCCCTGGTGGAGCTGGTGGACCAGTTGATTGTGGGCGGCGGTATCGCCAACACCTTCATCGCCGCCGAAGGCCATGCCGTCGGCAAGTCCCTGTACGAGCCCGACCTGGTCGACCAGGCCCGGCAGTTGATCGAGCGGGCCCGCGCCAAGGGCGCGGAGATTCCCGTGCCGTCCGACGTGGTATGCGCCAAGGCCTTCGATGAAAACGCCGAGGCCACGGTCAAGGCGGTCAACGAGGTTGCGGAGGATGATCTGATCCTGGACGTGGGGCCGGAAACGGCGAGCCGCTACCGCGAGCTCCTGGCGAAGGCCGGCACCATCGTCTGGAACGGCCCCGTGGGCGTGTTCGAGTTCGACAATTTCGCGGCGGGAACGCGAGCGTTGGCCGAAGCCATCGCCGACAGCGACGGCTTTTCCATTGCCGGCGGTGGCGACACCCTGGCGGCCGTGTCCAAGTTCGGCGTGACGGACCGGATTTCCTATATCTCCACCGGCGGCGGTGCGTTCCTGGAATTCCTGGAAGGGAAGAAGCTGCCGGCGGTGGATGTGCTGGAGCAGCGCGCGGCCGAGCAGCAGCGGGCGGTTTAGCGCGGGGTTCGGGTTCGGCCTAGCCACGAAGGACTTCAATGTCGATGTAGGTCGGATTAGCGAAGCGTAATCCGACATGGTTTTGCGGCTTCGCCGGATTGGTGGGTTACGCTTCGCTAACCCACCTGCATCGACATATCGAAGTTTGAAGGTGATGCCCGAAGGTCATCCCCTTCGTGGTTTATCGCTTGTCCCAATCCTCACCAATCAACCGCCGCGCCGCCTCCCGGTACTTTTCCGAAGTCTTGCGCAAGATCTCCTCGGGCAGCCGCGGTCCCGGCGGGGTCTTGTCCCAATCCAGCGTTTCCAGGTAGTCCCGCACGAACTGCTTGTCGAAGCTTGCCGGCGATTGGCCCGGTGCGTACTGATCCGCGGGCCAGAAGCGCGAGGAATCCGGTGTCAGGGCTTCGTCGATCCACACCAGGTTGCCGTCGTCGTCCAGTCCGAATTCGAACTTGGTGTCGGCGATGATGATTCCCCGTTCGAGCGCATAGGCGGCGGCCCGGGAGTAGATCTCCAGCGTCAATTCGCGGACGCGGCGTGCATTTTGTTCGCCCATCAACTGCACCGTCCGCTGGAAATCCACGTTTTCATCGTGATCGCCCATCGCGGCCTTGGTCGAAGGCGTGTAGATCGCCTCGGGAAGCCGGTCGGCCTGGCGCAGACCGCTGGGGAGCGGGATGCCGCACACCCGCCCGGTCTGTTGGTAGTCCTTCCAACCCGAACCGATCAGATACCCCGGGCGATGGCTTCCACCGGCAACGGCCGCAGCTTGCGAACGACCACCGCCCGCCCCTGCACCTGAGCCAGCTCCTTGGGGTCTTTCAGGATGTCGGACAGGGATATGTCCGCGAGATGATTTCCGATCACGTCGCTCATTCGCTGGAACCAGAACCGGGACACCGCGTTGAGTACGGCGCCCTTGCCGGGGATGGGTTCCGGCAGAACCACGTCGAATGCCGAGAGCCGATCGGTCGTGACGATCAAGAGGTGATTTTCGTCCACCTGATAGATGTCCCGGACCTTGCCGCGCTGAATCAGCGGCAGGCTGTGCAGGGAGGATTCGAATAATGCGTCTGGAATGGTGGCCGTCATCTGTCTCGTTCCGATTGGTTCCGCGCGCCCGGGCTCACCGGGCCCTCCGCAACGGTCCCGGAAAGCTGGGGTTTTTGCCAGGGATTGTCGTGCTCCGCCGATACTTTGCTATTCGCCTTTTATACCCCTAGGAGTATAATAGCCAAACTATGTACCGATAAGGAGAACACTCCCATGGCGGATTCTGCGGCATTCGATTACGAAGCGCAAAAGAAGGCGTTGTTGGCGCGGCTCGCTCGGGTCGAGGGACAAATCCGCGGCGTAAGGCGCATGGTGGAGGAGGAGCAGAGCTGCGAGTCGGTGGCGCAGCAATTGGCCGCCGCTCGCAAGGCGTTGAACAAGGCCTTTTATCAAATGGTCTCCTGTGCCATTGAGCACGAGGTGCTCTCCGAGCAGGAGGAGGGCCATGGCTGAGGCCCACGGTCGATTGGGCCATCTCACCGAGGTGTTGACCCGTTATGGGTGATCGGCGTCCCGCCAACCGCGCGTGCCCGCAAACGTTCACCGGGGCCGGTTGACCCGGGATGCTGGCGATTCTTCTGGGAGCGATATCCGGCTTCGCGCTGGGACTGACCGGAGCGGGAGGGTCCATGTTCACCCTGCCGCTCCTGATCTACGGGCTCAATGTGGCGGCCGCCGAGGCGGTTGCCGTGTCGCTGGCCGCCACGGGTGGCACGGCCCTGGTAGGAGCCGTTCGCCACGGCTTTTCCGGCCGGGTCGAATGGCGCGCCGTCTCGGTCATGGCATTGAGCGGCTTTGTCGGTGCCCCGGTGGGCGCCGAGCTGGCGCACCACCTTCCTTCGGTTTATCTGCTCACGGGATTTGCCGCGCTGATGCTGGCGCTGACCGTGGTGATGTGGCGTCGGGCCTCCGTGCCAGATTCCTCGGCCGGGTCGACGGAAACCGCCGATGGTATCGCGTGCCGCTACGATCCGCGGGGTGGCCTGCACTGGAACAGCCGTTGTGTTGCCGTGGTGACGGCCTCGGGCATTGCCGTCGGATTTTTCTCGGGGCTGTTCGGAGTGGGTGGCGGCTTCCTGATTGTCCCGGCCCTCACTCTGGGGGCCACGCTGCCCATGCATCGCTCGGTGGCCAGTTCCCTGCCGATTATCGCGTTGGTGAGCGCGGTGGGGTTTGCCTCGCACATGGTGGCGGGTGGTTCGCCGGACTGGGGCTTGGTGGTCCCCTTTTGGCTCGGCGGGGTCGGTGGCCTGCTTCTGGGCACGCGGCTGTCCCACAAGCTTAACGGGCCCTGGCTTCAGCGCGTGTTCGCCGTAATGTTGGTGCTGGTTGCCTGCTGGATTCTCGCCAAGGAGTGGGTGTTGTGAGAGGCAGCGGCGTGAACAGAGCAGCGTCTCCCTAGCGTTCGTTCTTGATCCGGCCGTAAGCGTCCAGCGCTGCTTTCCGCGATTCCTTGAGATCCACCAGCGGTTCGGGATAGTCCCTGCCCAGGGTGACACCGGCCGAATTCAGGACCGAGGCGGGCGCGTTCCAGGGGGCGTGGATCGCCGGCGCCTGCAGCCTTCCCAGTTCCGGTATCCATTGTCGGATGTAGTCGCCGCCCGGATCGAAACGCTCAGCCTGTCGCACGGGATTGAAGATCCGGTAATAGGGCGCGGCATCCGCGCCGCATCCCTGGACCCATTGCCATCCCACGGGGTTGTTGGCGGGGTCCGCGTCCACCAGCGTGTCCCAGAACCAGCGTTCGCCCCACTGCCAGGGGAGCCGCAGGTTCTTTGTCAGAAACGAGGCCGTCACCATCCGCACCCGGTTGTGCATCCAGCCGGTGGCCCAGAGTTGGCGCATGCCGGCATCGACAATCGGAATGCCCGTGCGGCCCGAACACCACCGCCGAAACGCCCCGCCTCCCTCGGTATTCCACGGGAAGTGCCGAAAGCGCGGATCGATGGGGGCCTCGGCAAGATCCGGGAACCGGGCCAGCAGGTGGTAGGCGAATTCCCTCCAGCCCAGTTCACTCAGGAACGTCTCGCTGGACTCGGCAACCCCCCCGCTTTGCAACGCCGCCCAGATCTGGGCGGGCGTGATTTCGCCGAAGTGCAGGTGCGGTGACAGACGCGAAGTCCCGTCCACGTCCGGCCGATCTCGAAACCTGCCGTAGTCCGCTGCCGCGTTCTCGATGAAGCGCTCCAGTGCCGCATGGGCCGCCGCCTCTCCCGGGGCCCAGTGGTGCCACAATTTCGCGTGCCAGCGGTTTTCGCCCATCAGATCCAGGTCGTCCACCGAGTCTGAACGAAGCCCCGCCGGTGGCGGCGGCAAGGAAGGCTTTGGCAGCGGTTCAGCCGGTGCGAAGCGTGAGCGGCAGCTGCGCCAGAAAGGGGTGAACACGCGATAGCCGCCGCCGTCCGATTTGGTCACTTCGCCCGGCTCGAAGAATAGCCGCCCGGGAAATCCGCGCGCCGATAGCCCGTCCTCGGCGAGCTGTTTGGCCAGGGCCTCTTCCCCCCGGGATCGAGCCGGTTCGTAGACACGGTTCCAATACACCGCGCCGGCGCCGGTCTCCGCAGCGAGCCGGCGTACCTCCGCCGCCGCGTTGCCGGCGCGGATGACCAGTTGTTGCCCGTGTTGTCCGAGGTTTCGCGACAGATCCACCAGGCTGTGATGCAGCCAGGCTCGGCTTGCCGCACCAGCCGGCCTGGGTAAGTCGGGCTCGGTGACGTACAGGCAGACCAAGCGCTGATGGCCGGCGCCTTGGGTCAGTGCGCGGTTGTCGTGCAGACGCAGATCGCGTCTGAAAACTACGATGGCTGTGTCCATGGAGGATGCGATTTCAGTGCGGGTTCAAGGGCCTACGCATTGCGGCGTTTTGGGCGTTATACTTGCTGCTCAGTAAGCATGTTTTTTCCGGAGGGAACGTGAAGGCGCCACGTCAGGATACCAAGAAACTGATCCTTAACGCCGCCGCCGAGCTCCTGCAGGCGCATGGGTTCTCGGGGTTCAGTTATCAGCATATCGCCTCGCGGCTCGGCATCAAGAATGCGGCCATACACTACCACTATCCGACCAAGATGGATCTGGGCACGGCCCTGGTGGAGCGGTATCGCAGGAATTTTGCCTGGTGGGCGGCGCAGCTCGATCAGCAGCGCTTCGATGGCGCGGCCAAACTGGATGCGTTCTTTGAACTGGAACGGCGTTACCTGGCCGAGGGCAAGGTATGCCCGCTCGGCGTCGTGGGCGTCGAATTTTCCGGTATTGGCGAGGAGATGCGCGAGGCTACCAGAGCCTTGGTCGGTGAGCTCGCGGACTGGTTGACCGGCGTGTTGGAAGAGGGCGAGCGCGACGGCGTGTTCCGTCTGCATGGCAGCGCAAGCGGAAAGGCCGTTTCCATCCTGGCTACGGTGCAGGGTGCTTTGCAGCTTTCCCGAATCGTGGGGCCGGAAGTCTTTCATCAGGCGGTGGCTCAGGTCCGCACCGAACTGGGCCTACAGGAGCCGCTGGCGCCCCGGCGACCCCGCACCACTGAGTGAAGGCCTTCGGGCCCGCACCGCGCGGGCCGAGGGGACATTCTGCGCCCGTTGGAACGTCCGCCTCGAATGCGGTAGCGTGGGAATACAAGAGTGGTGGGGGCGTGAGGCGCCCTCGGGGTGGACCAAGGATGAGTCGCAAACATATTCAGGAGCGAATTGACGAGGCCCTGGCCGTTGCTTCGGTGGCGGCGTTGCACGAGCTATGCGCCGGGGTGCGCGCCGATCTTGCCTACGACCACTTCAGTTTCAGTACGCGGTTTCCCAATTCCTTTGTCAGTCCCTCTGGTCCTGCTGGTTACGGGTCAACCGCCGGAATGGCGGGAGCGGTATGCCGAGGCCGGGTATCTCTCCACGGACCCGATGGTGCGTCACAGCCTTGTCAGCGTTCAGCCGTTGATTTGGGAAGACCTGGAATCGCGCCAGGGTGTCGATTCGGATGTGGCCCAATTCATGCGCGATGCGCGCGCCCACGGCCTTGTCAGTGGCGTTTCCGTTCCCGTCCACGGCAGCCAGGGCGAGGTCTCGGTGCTCAGCCTGTCTCTGAAGGTGGCCCACGACAAGGTCAGAGGCCATCTCCTGGCGACCCTTCCGGAAATCTGTCTGATTGCCTTTTATATCCACGAAGCGGCCTGCCGACTGATGCGGGCAAGCGGCTATGCCTGCGGCGGGGAAACGCTCACGGGACGCGAGCGTGAATGCCTGCTGTGGGCGGCGGAGGGCAAGACGTCGTGGGAAACAGCGCAAATCCTTCATATCTCCGAGCGCACCGTGATATTCCATCTGCAGAACGCCGCCGGAAAACTCGGTGTCAGCACGCGCCAGCAGGCCGTGGCCCGGGCGGCGGCGCAACGCCTGATCGCGCCCCAATTCTGATTGCCCGGCCTGATCGCCCGGCGCGGGACTGATAAGACGAACACCGTTGATATAGGGTTGTCCCGTCCTGTAACTACTTACAGTTACAAGCTGCCGCTGAAACACGGTTAAATAGCCGAAACGGTGCGGCCTTGAAAAGGGCTCAGACGCCGGACGGAGCGAGGTACACCATAAAGAGACTCCGTAGTCGGTTTTTGCGGGAACGGTGACGTCAATGCAGCAGGGCGGGATCCCTATCGGTCAACACGGCCATCTGTCTGTCCGCGCGTATCGGACGGAAGCGGCGGAGTGCGTGTTGGTCCAACCGCTCGAAACTACCCGCGAACCCCAAACCATTCCAGGAATCAAAGTGGACCCTGACGGGATGTTGCGATGGCACCCCGCCGCCCCGGCTGCGTCCAATACCGCGGCCGGTTTGCAGATCATGCGGGTCCTGGAGTACCGCGCGCCACCGTGAGGCGCCATTGATCAACCGATTGCTCGGGGGTGCAGTATAAGCCGCTTTCTCCTCCTCCTTTGGGCTTATACAAGGACGTAACCCCTGGCGTGGCGGGGTGGCGAAGGATCGTCGCCCTATGGGCATGGATGCCCATCCTTAATCTTCCATATGCGGTGAGGCGGCTCGCCGGATATCATGGGGATCCGTTCGACAACGGCGACAGGCCGACTCCATCGATCGCACGGATAATCAGAGCTTGCGGAAAATCAAACGCCTCGGGCCCATGTGCGCCCGTTCTCTCGGAAAAGCGGGCGGTGCCGCCGTCGGGGGCTTGCTTGCCGGATGGCCCGGCCTGCTGGGCGGCGTGGTGGTGGGTTATTGCTGGGATCGCTTCCGACAGCCTCGGCTACGGTATCGCAAGATCTGGCGTGATGATTCGCTGTCCGAAGCCCGTCGTGTCTATTTGACCACCGTCTGCGTGGTTATGGGTCATATGGCCAAGGCCGACGGTCGGGTGTCGGAGGCGGAGATTCGAGCCGCCGAAGCCGTCATGGCCGACCTGGGGCTGCGCGGTGAGCGCAAGCGCGCGGCCATCCATTGTTTTCAGCTCGGCAAAACGCCCGGGGCGGACGTGACCCATCTGCTGCGACGGTTCGGGCGCATCGCGCCGTCCGGCCATCCCTGGCGCCGCCAGTTCCTGGCCTACCAGTTGGCCGTTGTGGCCGCGACACAGCCACCGCACCATGGTCAACGGAAAGCCTTGACCCGTATTGCCGCCCGCCTGGGGTTCACTGCCGACGAGCTCAACCGCCTGAACCGCGAGGCACACGCCGCCGGTGCCGTTGCAGTTGCGGCGGGGGCAAGCCCCTATGCGGTATTGGGCATCGCGACCACCGCCAGCGAAGAGCAGATAACGCGCGCGTATCGGCGCATCGTGAGCCGCCACCATCCCGATCGCCTTGAGGGGCAGGGGTTGCCGCCGGAGACGGTGCGGGCCGGAGCGGCCCGGACCCGCGAGGCCAGGGCAGCCTATGACCGTATCCGGCGAATGCGGGGGTTTTGAGGCTTCGCTACGCCCGTTCCGAGGAGCGCCACCCTGCCCGGAATTGAGGGGCGGACGCCAGGGGTCAACGGCAGTCCCGGCTGGCGGACTCCGGATCGCGGGAGTCGTCGGGCTTGCCGAAGTTGCCGTGCCGCGTCATCCACGGCTGCGGCCGCCCCGGTCCCTCCGGCTGAAAAGTGCGGGCCGATCGGGTAAAGTCGGGCGCTCGAACAGCGGGAATAGCGACCATGCCGGACTACAAGATTGCGCCCTCAATACTCTCTGCGGACTTCGCCCGCCTTGGCGAGGAGGTGGACGCCGTGCTGGCCGCCGGCGCGGACATGGTGCATTTCGACGTGATGGATAATCATTACGTCCCCAATCTCACTATCGGCCCCCTGGTCTGCGAGGCTCTGCGCCGCCATGGCGTAACCGCCGAGATCGACGTGCATCTGATGATCAAACCCGTGGATCGCATCGTGCCCGATTTCGCGGCCGCGGGCGCCTCGTACATCACCTTCCATCCCGAAGCCAGCGAACACGTGGACCGCACCTTGCAACTGATCCGGGATCAGGGCTGCAAGGCGGGTTTGGTTTTCAATCCGGCCACGCCGCTGACCTACCTGGATCACGTAATGGACAAGCTGGACATGATTCTGCTGATGTCCGTTAATCCGGGGTTCGGAGGGCAGGCCTTCATCCCCTCGACCCTGGACAAGTTGCGCCAGGCCCGGGCGCGTATAGCCGCCAGTGGCCGGCCGATCCGCCTGGAAGTGGACGGCGGTATCAAGGTGGACAATATCCGCGAGGTGGCGAAGGCGGGCGCCGACACGTTCGTGGCGGGCTCTGCGATTTTCGGCGCGGACGACTACCGCCGGGTCATCGATGAAATGCGCGCGGAATTGGCCGGAGCCGCGCAATGATGGATTTTTCGTCCATTCGCGCCGTGCTGTTCGACCTGGACGGGACGCTGGTGGACAGCGCTCCCGACATCGCCCGGGCGGTGGACCGTACCCTGGAGGCGCTCGGGCGCCCGCCCGCCGGGGAGGACAAAGTCCGCAACTGGGTGGGCAACGGCGCGCCGCGCCTGGTCAAGCGGGCATTGACGGGGGAGATGTACGGCGAGCCGGAAGCGGAGCTCTACGATCGCGCCTTCGATCTGTTCTTCCGGCACTATGGCGAGGATCTCACCAGCCACAGCGTGCTCTATCCGGGTGCCGCCGAAATGCTCTCGGCAATGCAGGAGCGCGGTTTGAAGCTGGCTTGCGTGACCAATAAACCCGAGCGCTTCGCTCGCCCGGTGCTGGAGGCGCTGGGCATTGCCGCGCCCTTCGCGGTCATCGTCGGCGGCGATACCGTCGATGCCAAGAAGCCCGACCCGGCTCCCATGCTTTTTGCCCTGGATCAGCTTGGCGTAGCGCCGGAGCAGGCGCTGATGGTGGGAGATTCGGTGATCGACGTGGAAGCGGCGCGAAACACTGGAACGGGTGTCGTTTGCGTTCCATATGGGTACAATCATGGGGTCGACGTGCGGGGGTTCGGCCCCGACGCGGTGATCGACAACCTCCGTGAGCTGGAACGGATGCTCCCCTAGAGCGGTGAAGATGATCGTCACAACGGAACAAACAACGCGGACGGGCGCCGGCCGGCGATGGCGTGGCTGGCGCTGCTGAGTCGTGCTTGTCCGTTTTCCAAAGAAAGGTTGTGGCGATGAACCAAGAACAGTTTCGTGCCCTGGCGGATCAGGGCTATAACCGCATTCCCCTGGTGCGCGAGGTCCTTGCGGACTTCGACACCCCGCTGAGCACCTACCTCAAGCTGGCCGACGCGCCGTATTCATTCCTGTACGAATCGGTGCAAGGCGGCGAGAAGTGGGGCCGTTACTCCATCATCGGCCTGCCCACGGACACCGTGCTGCGGGTCACCGATCACGAGATCAGCGTCTCCCGCGGCGGCGAAGTGGCCGAACGCTTCGAGTCCGAAGACCCGTTGAGCTGGATCGAATCCTTCCAGGAAGGCTTCCGGGTGGCCGAGCCACCGGGGCATGGTCACCTGCCGCGGTTCATCGGTGGTCTGTCGGGCTATTTCGGCTACGACACCATCCGCTACATCGAGTCGCGCCTGAGCCGCTGTCCGAATCCAGACGAATTGGGCGTGCCGGATATCCTGCTGATGGTGGTCGACGAAGTGGTGGTATTCGACAACCTCATGGGACGGATCTACCTGGTGGTCCACGCCGACCCGGCGCAGCCAGAGGCGTTCGAACGGGCCCAGGGCCGCCTGGATGAGCTCTCCGCCACGCTGCGCAGCGCCACCGTGGACTACCGTGAAGCGCACGAGCGGCGGGAAATGGCGGAATCGGATTTTCAGTCCAACATGGGCCAGGCGGAATTCGAGGGTGTGGTGGAGCGGATCAAGCGCTACATCGTTGATGGCGACGCCATGCAGGTGGTTCCCTCCCAACGGATGAGCGCGGAGTTCCGCGCAGCTCCGGTGGACCTTTACCGGGCTCTGCGGTGCACCAACCCCTCGCCCTACATGTTCTATCTCAACCTGGGGGACTTCCACATCGCCGGTTCGTCGCCGGAGATCCTGGTGCGCCTGGAGGACGGGGATGTGACCTTGCGGCCCATAGCCGGCACGCGAAAGCGCGGTGCCACCGAGGCCGAGGATCAGGCGCTGGAAGAGGAGCTGCTGGCCGATCCCAAGGAAATCGCCGAGCATCTGATGCTGATCGATCTCGCCCGCAACGACGTGGGGCGGGTCAGCGATATCGGTACCGTGCGGGTGACCGACCGCATGGCCATCGAGCGGTATTCCCACGTCATGCATATCGTTTCCAACGTTACCGGCCGGCTCAAACCCGGCATGAGCGCCATGGACGTCCTGCGGGCCACGTTCCCGGCCGGCACGCTCAGCGGTGCGCCGAAGATCCGGGCCATGGAGATCATCGACGAGATGGAGCCCACCAAGCGCGGCGTCTACTCCGGTGCCGTCGGCTACTGGTCCTGGAGCGGCAACATGGACACGGCCATCGCCATCCGCACGGCCGTGATCAAGGACCAGACCCTCTACGTCCAGGCCGGTGCCGGAATCGTGGCCGATTCCGTGCCCACCTCGGAGTGGGAGGAGACCATGAACAAGGGGCGGGCCTTGTTCCGCGCCGCCGCCATGGCCGAGCGCGGCCTGGACCGGATAGATCAGGACGATCGGGAGTAAAAGAGCCTATTCCCATAGAGGAATTGGACCGCGTTCGGTCTGTGCGTTCGTCCAGCTAGGCACGGCCGACGATGTGTGGGCGTTCCACATGTGGAGGCTGTAACACCGCTGGGCGAATGCTCAGACCCAACCCGTCGGGGCGGTCCTCTCCGACGCCATGGCGGCGTCAGAAGGCTCCTTATGTACAATGAATACACCGCGTCGCCTCTTCCTTGCCCTGGCGCCGGAGAGGACCGCCGCGGTCCAATTCCTCTATGGGAATAGGCTCTACCTATGTTGCTGATGATCGACAACTACGACTCCTTTACCTACAACCTGGTCCAGTATTTCGGCGAGCTGGGTGCCGAAGTGGTGGTTCACCGCAATGACGAAATCGATATCGAAGCAATCGAGCGGTTGGCGCCCGAACGTATCGTGATCTCGCCCGGCCCTTGCACGCCCAACGAGGCCGGGGTGTCGCTGGAAGCAGTGCGGCACTTCGCCGGTCGGGTACCGCTGCTGGGGGTATGCCTGGGACATCAGGCCATTGGCCAGGCCTTCGGCGGCAAGGTGGTGCATGCCCGCGAGGTCATGCACGGCAAGACCTCGCCCGTGCATCATCGCGGCGAAGGCGTGTTTCGCGGCCTGCCGAACCCGGTGGTCGCCACCCGCTACCACTCGCTGGTGGTGGAGCGTTCCACCTTGCCCGAGTGCCTGGAGGTTACCGCCTGGACGGAAGCGGCGGATGGCGCGGTGGACGAGATCATGGGTCTGCGCCATCGCAGCCTGGATGTGGAGGGCGTGCAGTTCCACCCGGAGTCCATACTCACCGAGGCGGGACACGCACTGCTGAAGAACTTCCTCGACCGGGAGCCGCCGCCCGCCGACGCCGCGGCCTAGCCGAAGTCCGCCACGGCGGCACAGAGGGCACGAGGGCACAGAGGGGGCACAGAAGAGAGATGAACCGGGTCCATTCCCCGGCACTGTATCGTTCGTGTTTGTGTGGTGACTCTCTTCGGTCGCCGGCCGATTATGCGGGTGAAGACAAGACCTAAAAGGTGGGGACGATGAACATACAAGGAGCGATTAAGGCGTTGATCGAGGGTCAGGATCTGGACAAGGCCCAGATGACCACCGTGATGCGCCAGATCATGACCGGCGAGGCCACGCCCGCGCAGATCGGCGGGTTTCTGATTGCCTTGAACATGAAAGGCGAGACCGTGGACGAGATCGCGGCCGCCGCCGCGGTCATGCGCGAACTTGCCACCCAGGTCACGGTGGATCTGGATCATCTGGTGGATACCTGCGGAACCGGCGGCGACGCCAAGCACACCTTCAATGTGTCCACCGCCACGGCCTTCGTTACGGCCGCCGCAGGCGGCCGCGTGGCCAAGCACGGCAATCGCTCGGTCTCCAGCTCCTCGGGCAGTGCCGACTTGCTGGAGGCCGCCGGCGCCAATCTGGAACTGGACCCGGTGCAGGTGGGCGAATGCATCCGCGATGTCGGCGTGGGTTTCCTGTTCGCGCCGCGCCATCACTCGGCCATGCGCCACGCGGTCGGTCCGCGGCGGGAAATGGCCGTACGCACCATCTTCAATTTGCTGGGCCCGTTGACCAACCCGGCCGGTGCTCCCAACCAACTGCTTGGCGTCTTCGCGCCCCGATGGGTACGCCCTTTGGCGGAGGTGCTTCGCGAACTGGGCAGTGAGCGCGTGCTGGTGGTGCACGCCGAAGATGGGCTGGACGAGATCAGTATCGGCGCGCCGACGCGAGTCTCCGAGCTGAATCAGGGCGAAGTGCGGGACTACGTCATCGAGCCCGAGCAGTTCAACATGTCCCGGGCACCGCTGGAGGCCATCAAGGTGGATAGTGCCGGCGAGAGCCTGGCGATCATCCGCGATGCCTTCCAGGGCAAGCCGGGCCCCGGCGCGGACATCATCGCGCTCAACGCCGGCGCCGCGATTTACGCGGCGGGCCGCTCGGATAGCCTGGCGGAGGGCATCGACCGGGCCCGAGCTTGTCTGGCCGACAAGGAAGCCGAAGCCAAGCTGGAAGAATTCGTGGCCTATACCCGGCGTTTCGCCAAGGCGGAGAACGCATGACGGACACCCCCGATGTCCTTCGACGGATTCTCGGCCGCAAGGTGGAAGAGGTGGCCGAGCGCAGCGCGCGATTGGGATTGCGGGAGCTCAAGGCCCAGGCGGAATCCGCGCCGGAGCCTCGTGGCTTCTGTGCCCGGCTTTCCGACCATATTGCCGCGGGCCGGGCAGGAGTGATCGCCGAGGTCAAGAAGGCCTCGCCCAGCAAGGGCTTGCTGCGCGATCCTTTCGAACCGGCCGAGATCGCGCGCAGCTATGCGCTGGGCGGCGCCAGTTGCCTGTCCGTGCTGACGGATCGGGACTTTTTTCAGGGCTCCGAGGACTACCTGCGCCAGGCGCGTGAGGCCTGCACGCTGCCGGTGCTGCGCAAGGACTTCACCATCGATCCCTGGCAGGTGTACGAGGCGCGCGCGATCGGTGCCGACTGCATATTGCTGATCGTCGCCGCTCTGGGCGATTCGATGCTCGCCGAGCTGCACGCGCTGGCCCTGGATCTGGGCATGGACGTGCTGGTGGAGGTCCACGACCGGGAGGAGCTGGATCGTGCCTTGGCCATCCATCCCCCGCTGCTGGGTATCAACAACCGCGACCTGCGCAACTTCCACACCGACATTCAGACCACCCTGGCGATGAAGGCCGACGTGCCGGAAGATTGCCTGCTGATCACCGAAAGCGGGATTCACGGCCGCGACGACGTGGATTTGCTGCGCGGACAAGGCGTGCATGGCTTCCTGGTGGGCGAAGCGTTCATGCGGGCGGAAGATCCGGGGGGCAAGCTGCGCGAGCTTTTCGGTGGTTGAGGAATGGTTCGGGGTGGTCAGTGCCGCTCCTGATATGAATTGCATCGAAAGACATGCTGGATCTGGCGCAGCCCGATGATTGGGCAGGGATGTGAACCACAGAGGGCACAGAGTTCCACAGAGGAAACAAAGCTCTCTGGTCTTTCTCGATGTGACTCCGTGCCCTCCGTGGTAAATGCTTTGCAGGCCAGCGTTCCGCCAGTGTAACCAGATTGTCCGATTACGCTGCGCTAATCCGACCTACGTCCCGCCATGCAATCCATGAGGTCTGCGGGGGAATGGCAAAGCAGTCGGAATGCAGCTTAGCGGAATCCGGGGAATCCTGGATTCCACTGTGTTTCATCCAGGCTACGGGGTGAAACGATAGGGGGGTGTTCGCGCGCCCGTCTTAGCGGGCGCCGAAGATGACCATCGTCTTGCCGGACACCGAGATCAGCCCCCGTTCCTCCAGGTCCTTGAGCACGCGCCCCACCATCTCCCGGGAGCAACCCACGATGCGTCCCAGTTCCTGGCGGGTGATGCGGATCTGCATGCCGTCGGGATGGGTCATGGCGTCGGGTTGCTGGCACAGGTCCAGCAGGGTGCGGGCGATGCGGCCGGTTACGTCCAGGAAGGCGAGGTCGCCCACCTTCTGGCTGGTTTTGCGCAGCCGGTCGGACATCTGGCCCGCCAGGAAATAGAGGATGTCGGGGTCTTCCCGGGCGATTTGCCGGAAGCGGGTATAGCTGATCTCGGCAAGCTCGCAACGGGTACGGGTGCGCACCATGGCGCTACGGGTCTGGGTCTCGTCGAACAGGCCCATTTCCCCAAAGAACTCGCCGGCATTGAGGTAGGCGAGAATGATCTCGCGGCCTTCCTCGTCCTCAATCAGGACGCTGACGGAACCTTCCGTGATGTAATAAAGGGCGTCGGGCTTGTCGCCCGCGTAGATAACGCCCGTCTTCGGCGGATACTGACGACGGTGACAATACTTCAACAGATTGTCGATCGACGCGTTACCGGTGCTTCCTTGTTCTCGGACCAACATGCTCCTGCCTTGATCGCGCCTCGGTTTCGACGACGAGCTTATTACAGGGGCGTAGTCCCGTAAACGTTTTGTGGAGACCTCCATCGACAGACTCCCGCGTTGCCTGGTGTATGAGTCAGCTCCCGGATTGGGAGGGCTCGAAAGGCGCTTCGCGTAATGTTCTCGTTATATGTTCTATCGGCGGCTGCTTTCGAAACCGTAGCCTTGTTTCCTGTTCTGTTCGGCGTTCCCTGCCATTCCAGGGAGGCCCTTCGAGGCCTATCAAGCCTAATCGGCTGGCTTCGGCACACCGGCGGCGCGTGCACTGCCTCAAGCAGAAGGGATCGCTGGGTGGCGATCACGCGCGGCTCCGTTCCGAAAGCCCCTAGTGCTTCCACTATAGTACGAGTCCATGAAGGAGGCTAGCTAAGTTGTTGAAAGCCCTGAAAACCAAAGCTCGTCTCCAGTCTCGCCAAAACCCGCTGAAACTTTTTATTTCACTATGTCGTTCAATGTCTTACACTCTGCCCCCCGAACAGGTCCTGACGCCCCCTGCGGCCTGATCGGAGCGTAACTGGATTCCGCGACACCAGAGGCCTGCAGCGAGATGCACGCAACAGTCAAATGGCAAGGCGAAGCCACTTTCGAAGGAACCCCCGGTAGCGGCCACAAGGTCATTATGGACGGCCCACCGGATGCCGGTGGCCGCGACCTGGGCGTTCGGCCCATGGAAATGATCCTGCTGGGTCTCGGCGGCTGCTCCGCGTTCGACGTGGTGCATATCCTGCGCCGCGGCCGGCACGAGGTTGCCGGGTGCGAGGTGGAACTGGATGCGGATCGCGCGGATCAACCTCCCAAGGTGTTCACCGCCATTCGGCTTCACTTCAAGGTGAGCGGCAAGGACCTTCCCGAGACCGCGGTGAAGCGCGCGGTGGAATTGTCGGCCGAGAAATACTGTTCCGCGTCGATCATGTTGGGCAAGTCCGTGGCCATCAGCCATGACTTCGAAGTGGTCTCCGCCTGAGTTGAAACAACTCCCTTCGAACCCAGGTCGGTAGACAGATTGGTTCTTCATCCCGGCGTGCGCTGCTCGCATTCGCCCGGGAAATGTCGGAGGACGGCAGTTGGTAGAGTCCCAAAAGCTGAAGCTCCACGGGTTCAACAACCTGACCAAATCGCTGAGCTTTAATATTTATGATGTGTGCTTCGCCAAGAATGCGGAGCAGCGCCAAGCCTACATCGAGTACATCGACGAGGTTTACAACGCCGAGCGTCTGACGCAGATCCTGACCCAGGTGGCCGAGATCATCGGTGCCAACATCCTCAATATCGCGCGCCAGGACTACGAGCCCCAGGGGGCGAGTGTCACCATCCTGATTGCCGAGGAGGAGACGGTGGAATCTTCAGCGGTGGAAGGCGGGCCGGCGCCCGGGCCGCTGCCTGATACCGTGCTGGCGCATCTGGACAAGAGCCACATCACGGTGCACACGTATCCGGAGAGCCACCCGGACCAGGGCGTGAGCACTTTTCGCGCCGATATCGACGTGTCCACCTGCGGCGTAATCTCGCCGCTGAAGGCGTTGAATTTTCTGATCCATTCCTTCGATTCGGACATCGTGACCATGGACTACCGCGTGCGGGGCTTTACCCGCGACGTGGAGGGGCGCAAGCACTTCATCGATCACGAGATCAACTCCATTCAGAACTATCTGTCCGAGGACACCAAGCAGCAGTATCAGATGATCGACGTGAACGTGTACCAGGAACACATGTTCCACACCAAGATGCTGCGCAAGGAGCTGGAGTTGGACAACTACCTGTTCGGCGAGACGTCCGAGAATTTCACCGACGTGGAGAAGGAACATATCCGCCGCCAGCTCCGCCGGGAAATGGCGGAGATCTTCTACGGCCGTAACATGGAGCCCGGCCAGGAGGTCTGACCGGGTCCGGCGTCCGGTGGGTGATGCGGTCTAGACCCAGTAGGTCGCGCCCGTCATCACCTTCGAGGACAGCCGCATCAGGCGTTTCACGGGTTCCGGCAACTCCGCGCCGCCGGCTTCCACGGCCGTGGTGGCGTGCTGGCCCTCGTCTTCCTTCATCTGCTCGATTACCGCCCGGGTCCGCGTGTCGCCGGCGGGCAGCCGCCCCAGATGGCCGTCCAGGTGCCGAACGACCTGCCGCTCGGTTTCCGCCAGAAAACCCAGGCTCCAGCGGTCTCCCGCCGCGCCGGCCAGGGCGCCCAATGTCAGGGATCCCAGGTAGAACAGGGGATCCAGGTGACTGGTGCGCCCCTCGAGTTCATCGATTCTGTCGCGGCACCAGGCCAGGTGGTCGTTTTCCTCATCGGCCGCCCTCTGCATGGCCTCACGCACGCGCTGTTCCCGGGCCGTTAGCGCCTGGCCCTGGTAGAGCGCCTGGGCGCAGACCTCACCACAGTGGTTGACCCGCATGAGGCGCCCGGACTCCGCCCGCTCCGCGTCGTTCAGATCGGGCTCTTCGGCGCGTTCCGCCGGCGCCGGCCGACCCGTGGTGCGCGGGCGGCCGAACACCGTTCTCAAGCCGCGGTCCACTTCCATAACAAGCCGGTCCAACGGTGAATAGTCACGCTCTGTCATAGGCTCTTCCCGCAATTTCCTGAGTGTATGCTACTACGGTCTGGAATGGGCCTCCAATGGCCGCCGGGGTCACCTCGTAAAAGCCCGTAACTGGTTGTTCCTGCGGGCTTAGATGTGAGGCGTCTGCTTTGGGTGCATTGCAACAAAAAATGCTTGACATGTGCACTGCAACATAGCAGACTTCTAATCGTCAGCTGACGGTGTGATCACCTTCGACTGACGCTACTCCTCCATCCTCCTTTTGGTGGAATTTTATGGCGCGGCATCCTACCATTTGCCGCGCCTTTTTTTTGTTTGTGGGCCGAGTCGCCATCGGCGTCCCGACGGATCTTGTATGTCCGGGACGTTTCTTGTACTATTCCGGCCCTTCTTAAGACGAGCATCGGCCCTCGGAGAGAGCGGTTAATGAAGACCTTTAGTGCGAAGCCGGCAGAAGTGGAGCGGGACTGGTTCATCGTCGATGCGACGGATAAGACCTTGGGTCGTCTGTCCACCGAGATCGCCCGCCGCCTGCGCGGCAAACATAAGCCCGAATTCACCCCTCACGTGGACACCGGCGATTATATCGTCGTGGTCAACGCCGAGAAGGTGAAGGTGACGGGCCGGAAGGCGGCCAACAAGACCTACTACCATCACACCGGCTATATCGGCCATCTCAAGAGCGCTACGTTCCAGCAGCTCATCGAGAAAAAGCCGGAGAAGGTGATCGAGACCGCCGTTAAGGGTATGCTGCCCAAAAACCGGCTCGGTCGGGCGATGTTCAAGAAGCTCAAGGTCTACGCCGGCCCCGAACATCAGCACGCGGCTCAGCAGCCCAAGCCGCTCGAGATCTGAAGCGCGCTCGGCACGAACCGAGCTCTAACGGGATTCTGAAGAACATGGCAGAACAGCAGTACTACGGAACCGGTCGCCGCAAGACCTCCCAGGCGCGTGTTTTCCTGCGCAATGGTAGCGGCAGCATCACCGTCAACGGCCGCGACCTCGCCGAATACTTCGGCCGCGAGACGTCGCGCATGGTCGTGCGTCAGCCCCTGGAGCTCGTGGACGTGGTCGACAAGTTCGATATCAACGTCACCGTCAAGGGCGGCGGCCCCAGCGGCCAGGCCGGTGCCATTCGCCACGGCATCACCCGTGCGCTGATGCAGTACGACGAAGAGCTGCGCGGCACTCTGCGCAAGGCCGGCTTCGTGACTCGCGACGCCCGCATGGTCGAGCGTAAGAAGGTCGGCCTCCACAAGGCCCGTCGCGCGACCCAGTTCTCCAAGCGCTAATCGCGCAAATCGGTTACTTGGGGGATCGTCTAGCGGCAGGACTACGGACTCTGACTCCGTCAACCTAGGTTCGAATCCTAGTCCCCCAGCCATAAGAAAACCGCTCGCCGAAAGGCGGGCGGTTTTTTTATGGGTAAGGAGCCGTCAGGCTCCGGGGGACTTGATGAGGACCTAGGTTCGACCAAATCGCCGGGAGCGATTTAGTGCGCCCGAAGGGCGACCCCGAAGGGGTGGAGGGCAGGAAGCCCGGAACAATCCTAGTCCCCCAGCCATAAGAAAACCGCTCGCCGAAAGGCGGGCGGTTTTTTTATTGGGGATGTTTGAACCACGAAGATCACGAATGCACGGCGCGTGCGCGCATTTCAATGTAGGGTGGGTTAGCGAAGCGTAACCCACCAATCCGGCGAAGCCGCAAGACCATGTCGGATTACGCTTCGCTAATCCGACCTACATCGTTCTCCCATTCCTGCTTTAAACGCCTCCGCTCAACCCGCCCAACGGATCCCCTCGCACCAGGAACGTTTCGAAGATGGTGTCGAACACCAGCCGCGCGTCCGCCTCCGCTACGAATAGCTGCGTTTCGGTATAGGTCGACGATATCTCCACCAGGTTCACGTTCTGCAGCGTCACCCGTTGCACCAGCAGGTAGAGCAGGCCGGGGATGTCCACGTAGCGCCGGTCGAAATGCACGCCGATCGAAGCGATACCCCGGTGCTCGTGGATCGGCGCGCCGGGCAATGAGGAGTCCAGCAGTTCGCCGTAGCGGCCGTCGTAGATCAGCGTCAGCTCGTGCATGCCGTGGGTAAGGCTGCAGAAGGCGTTCTGCTGGTGAAGTTTCAGGTAGAAGCCGTTGAGGCGCTTGAGCAGGGTGGCAGTACGAGGATAAGTGCGCACCGCCAGGCCGGATTGGATGCTGACGGTCTCGATCTCGAAGCGTTCCACCGCCGGCTGGTGGTGCTGGGGCGTCGCGTCGAAGCCGCGACAAGGCCATGGTCACCGCCGACTCCTGGACATCCTTCCGGGTGCGCGCGGCCACCAGCGGCCGCAGGTGCCGCGCTAGCCGGGTGAGATTGAACAGATCATGGCGGAAGCCAAATTCCAGCAGGGGATTGGCCCGAATTAGGGCGTGTAAAGCGTCGCGTATGGATAGCATGTTATAGATGTAACAAAAGAATTGATAAAACGCGATAAATCTCTGATTAATTCACTTGGCCATGACTCAATGTCCACACTCCCCGGATGGCACTAAACACGGGAGTGGAACCATGGTCTGGCAATTCAGTGGGGTCTATACGGCGCTGGTGACGCCGTTCCGCAAGGATGGGGAAATCGACTGGGCGGCGCTGGATCGGCTGGTGGACCAGCAGGTGGCCGCGGGCGTGGACGGGATCGTGGTGCTGGGTACTACCGGCGAAAGACCCACCGTGAGCGATGCCGAAGCCGACGCCTTGCTCCGGCGGATCCGCGATCGGGCACGGCGGCATTTGTCGGTGATCGCCGGAGTCTCCAGCAACGACACCGCCCACGCCGTGAGCCAGGCCAAAGCCGCCCAGGCCGCCGGCGCCGACGGGCTGCTGGTGACGTGTCCCTACTACAACAAACCCACCCAACCCGGCCTAACGGCGCATTTCCAGGCAGTGGCCGAGGCCGTGCCGTTGCCGCAGATCCTGTACAACATAGTCGGCCGTACCGGCGTGAATCTGGCGCCGACCACCATCGCCGAGCTTGGTGGCATACCCAATATCGCGGGCATCAAGGAGGCAAACCCCGACATGGGCCACGTCATGTCGGTGCTGGCCAGCGCGCCGGAGGGTTTTTCGGTGCTATCGGGCAATGACGACATGACCCTACCCATGATGGCGTTGGGCGGCCGCGGGGTCATCTCCACTCTGTCGAACCTGCTGCCGGAGCGGTTTAAGCAGATGGTGGACGCCGCCCTCGGGGAACGCTGGCAAGAGGCGCGGCGCCTGCATCACGGCTTGCTGGACGTCATGCGCGGCTGCGGCCTGGAGACCAACCCCATTCCCATCAAGACGGCCCTGGCCTGGCGGGGAGACATCGAGCCGGTGTTCCGGCTGCCCATGTGCTCCATGCAGGAGGCGCCGGCCGAGGAGTGGCGTCGACGGCTGGCGGCGGCCGGGGTGTTGCACGGTCAGGGTGCGGAGCGGGCGGCCTGAGGAGGAGCAGAGTGAACCACGAAGGACACAAAGAGCACGAATGGAAGAACGATGTAGGTCGGATTAGCGAAGCGTAGTCCGACATGCTTTGGCGGCTTCGCCGGATTGGTGGGTTACGCTTCGCTAACCCACCCTACATCGACATGTGCGGACGCGCCGCCGTTCACCGTCACTTCCTGAAAAACCACAGAATCAACGTCAGCACCAGACTCACGATGATGGATGTGACGATGGGAAAATAGAATCGGACATTGTCCTTCTCGATGACGATATCGCCGGGCAGGCGGCCCAGCCCCAGCTTGCTGACCCAGGGCCAGGCCAGGCCCACCAGGAGGATGGTCAGGCCGACGACTATAAGGATGCGCTGCATGGCGTCAGTCCGCGGTGATGGTCTTTACCCCATCCTCCGTGGCCAGCAGCAACACGTCCGCGGGGCGCAGGGCGAACAGGCCGTTGGTGACCACGCCGGGGATGCGGTTGATTTCCTGTTCCAGCTTGATTGGTTCCTGGATGGTCAGGCCGTGCACGTCCAGGATTACGTTGCCGTTGTCCGTGGTGAATTCCTCCCGCAACACCGGGCGCCCGTGAAGCTTGACCAGTTCGCGTGCCACGAAGCTGCGGGCCATGGGTATGACTTCCACGGGTAGAGGAAAGCGACCCAGAACCTCCACGTACTTGGAGGCATCGGCCACGCAGACGAACTGCCGGGCGACGCCGGCCACCACTTTCTCGCGGGTGAGTGCGCCGCCGCCGCCCTTGATCATCTCCAACAGGCGGTTGATCTCGTCGGCACCGTCGACGTAGACGGGGATATCGTCCACGTCATTCAGTTCCAGAACTTCGATGCCGTGCTCCCGCAGGCGCCGGGTGCTGCGTTCCGAGCTGGAAACGGCGGCGCGGATTGTGGTCCGGCGCTGTGCCAGGGCGTCGATGAAGTAATCCACCGTGGATCCGGTGCCTACCCCGACGACGGTATCGGGCTGGATGTATTCCAACGCGGCCCGCGCCGCGGCCTGCTTCATCTCGTCCTGGTTCATGATGGGTATCCCGGTTGGCCTGGTTGTGGGCGCCCATGATAAGCAGGCACGGGGGCCGGATAAAGCGGCGGCGGATATGTTTCCTTTATATCGGACCGCCCCTTCCTTAAACTGAACGGCTTTCATCCAGCCCGGGACCCGTATGAGCAAACGCTACCTCGAGAAGATTCTCACCGCCTGCGTTTACGACGTGGCCGAACAGACGCCGTTGGATCCGGCGCCCAACCTCTCCAGCCGGCTCGGCAACCGGATTCTGCTCAAGCGCGAGGACATGCAGCCGGTGTTCTCGTTCAAGCTGCGTGGGGCCTACAACAAGATTTCCAAGCTGCCCGAGGAGGCGCTGGCGCGTGGTGTGATCTGCGCTTCGGCCGGCAACCATGCTCAAGGTGTTGCGCTGGCGGCGCGCAAGCTGGGTATCAAGTCGGTGATCGTGATGCCGCGCACCACGCCCCAAATCAAGGTGACGGCGGTGCGCAACCTGGGTGGGCGCGTGGTTCTCCACGGCGACAGCTACGACGAGGCCTCCAAGCACGCGGCCAAGCTGGTGGAAGAAAAGGGCATGACATACATCCCGCCCTACGACGATCCGGAGGTGATCGCCGGCCAGGGTACCGTGGGCATGGAAATCCTTCATCAGCACCCACGCAGTCTGCACGCCATCTTCGTGCCCGTAGGTGGGGGCGGCCTGGCGGCGGGCGTGTCGGTTTACGTCAAGCATCTGCGGCCCGACATCCGGGTCATCGGCGTGGAGCCGGAAGACGCGCCCACCTTGCACGCGGCCATGGCCGCGGGTCGCCGGGTGCTGCTGGATCAGGTCGGCTTGTTCGCCGACGGTGTGGCCGTGCGTCAGATCGGCAAGGAGCCGTTCCGCATCTGCCGCGATCACGTGGACGAGGTGATCCTGGTCAGCACCGACGAGATCTGCGCGGCCATCAAGGACATCTTCGACGATACCCGTTCCATCGTGGAACCTGCCGGCGCGCTGGCCGTTGCAGGCATCAAGAAGTACGTCGATCGGACCCGCGTGGCGGGGGAGAGCCTGGTTGCGATCAACTCCGGCGCGAACATGAATTTCAGCCGCCTGGGCCACGTGGCGGAGCGGGCCGAGGTGGGCGAGCATCGGGAGGCCGTCCTGGCCGTAACCATCCCCGAACGTCCCGGCAGCTTTCGCGAGTTCTGCCAGACGGTTGGCACTCGGGGTATCACGGAATTCAACTACCGCTACGCCGATCCCCGCGAGGCCCACGTGTTCGTGGGCGTTCAGCTCCATGACGGCGTGGCGGAGAAGGACGCGCTGGTCCAGGACCTCAAGGACCGGGACTACCCGGTGCTGGATCTCACCGACAACGAAATGGCGAAAGTGCACGTACGGCACATGGTGGGCGGTCGTTCGCCCAACGTCACCGACGAGTTGCTGTTCCGGTTCGAGTTTCCCGAGCGTCCCGGCGCGTTGCTGAAGTTCCTTAATCAGCTGGGGAAGAAGTGGAACATCAGTCTGTTTCACTATCGAAACCACGGCGCCGCCTACGGCCGGGTGCTTGTTGGGATTCAGGTTCCCACCGAGGACCGGGGCCAGTTGAACGGCTTCCTGGAAAAGTTGGGCTATAGCTACGTGGAGGAGACCGGCAACCCGGCCTGGGACTTGTTCCTCGGCCCCGTAGCCGCGCCCTGATCGGCCGCCCTCAGGGGAACGGAGGCACGGTGGGTTCCGTTCCCTCAACGTTGGCTTCGGGATGATGGCTCTTGATCAGTTCTTCGATTTCTTCCACGCGAGCCGCGGGGATGTCGATCATCATCAGCAGCTTGCCGTTCTGGATGTCTTCCTCAAACTGCTTGAGCTGGGAGTTGGGCGTGCTCACGCCCAGCATGGCCGACGCCCACGCGCCGAAGCCGCTGCCCAGTAGCGCGATTCCCAGGGCCGCACCGCCGCCCAGCGCCAGTCCCAGGGGTGGAAAGCTTACGGCGACCAGGCCCGCCACCGCCCCGGTGGCTCCGCCCAGTGTCAGTCCGCGCTCCAGCGCCGGGATCAGGTCCGTTCGGTGGGTGAGCGATGCCTTGGGCAGATCCTTGAGCATGGTATCTTCCCGGGCGACCAGATGAATGTGGCGTTCCGCCACCCGCTTGAGTAGCAGTTCGTCCACGATGCCTTTCGCGGTTTCGGCATCCGGAAGCAGGAAATACAATCGTTTCATGCCGGGTCTTCCTCCCGATGGTTCGTTCGTCCTTCCTGGACGGACCTGGGGACGGGAGACAGTTTTTCCAGCCGCGCCGCCCGATCCGGCGAGCGGGCCGAACAAAGGAGCATTCCAGTCGTGGAACACGAGTTTTGGCACGAGCGCTGGCGCAACGAGCAGATCGGCTTTCACCAGCCCCAGGGAAACCCCCTACTCCAACAGCACTGGCCCGACCTCGGGATCCCCCCGGAATCGGACGTTTTCGTGCCGCTTTGCGGCAAGAGCCGCGACATGGCGTGGTTGGCGCAACGCGGTCACCAGGTTGTCGGTTGTGAACTGAGCGCCAGGGCGGTGGAAGCGTTCTTCCGCGAGCAGAACCTGGAGCCCCGGGTGGAAACGGGCGAGCGGTTTACCCGCTATGCCGCCGGTCCGTTCACTGTGCTGTGCGGCGATTTCTTCCAGATCGAGGCCGACGATTTGAGTCCGGCAACAGCGCTTTACGACCGTGCCGCATTGATCGCCATGCCCGAGTCCATGCGCGATGCCTACGCGGCCCATCTGCTGTCCCTGTTGGCGGCGGATGCGCCGGGATTGCTGATCACGCTGGAATACGATCAGAGCAGGATGCAGGGCCCGCCGTTTTCGGTTTCCGCCGAGGAGGTCGAGCGGCTGTTCGGGGAGCGCTACGGCATCACAATGCTGGCCGAGGTTAACGCCCTTGCGGACAGTCCGAGATTTGCACAAGCCGGGCTCACCGGTCTGTGGGAAAGGGCGTATCGTCTGTCTCCCCGTCCGTGACGCGCCGGCGGCGGTCAGGGGAAGACCGGTTTGATGGGCTCCGTTCCGCCGATATTGACGTCGGGGTGGTGACTGCGCACCAGCTTTTCGACTTCACCAATTCGCGTCTTGGGGATATCGACCAGCATCAGGATGCGGCCTGCATCGATATCCTCTTCGAATCGCTTGAGTTGGGTGTTCGGTTCCCCGGCGCCGATCATGGTCGAGGCCCAGGCTCCCAGCCCCGCCCCAGCCAGGGTGATGCCGAACACCGCGCCGCCGCCCAGCACCAATCCGGCGGGTGGTACGGTAACCGCCACCAGCCCGGCCAATGCGCCGGCCGCACCGCCGATGGTCAAACCCTTTTCCAGGGCCGGCACGAAGTCGCTCTTTTGCATCAGAGTGGCTTCGGGCAGGTCGCCCAGCGGTGTACCCTCGCGAGCGACAACGTGGATATGGCGCTCCTCCACATGGCTGAGAAGCAGCTCGTTGACCACAGTCTGGGCGGTGGTCAGGTCCGGTAGTACGAAGTAAAGGCGTCTCATCGCCATCTCCTCCGCCGGTGTGCGCGTTGGTTTTGTTCCACCGTCGGGGCCGAACAGGGGAGTCCGGCCCCTCACTACCAGTGTAGCTCGAATAACCCAGTTCGCTACGCGGTTTTCGCCGCCTGCGGCTTTACCGCTTGTTCTTCGCCTGTTGCAGTGCCGCCGCCAGCGCGCCTTGCGGAGCGGCGGCGGGTTTCCGGTCACCACGGGATTTCCCGCGGCCTTCAGCGCGCGGCTTGCGCTCGCCGGTGGGTTCGTCGTCCAGGCGCATGGTCAGGGCGATTCGGTTGCGTTTGAGGTCCACGTCCAGCACCCGAACCTTCACCACATCGCCGGATTTGACCACTTCCCGCGGGTCCTTGACGAAGCGGTTGGCCAGGGCCGAGATGTGCACCAAGCCGTCCTGGTGCACGCCCACGTCGACGAAGGCGCCGAAGTTGGTGACGTTGGTCACCACCCCCTCCAGCAGCATTCCGGGCTCCAGGTCCGCCGGCTTCTCCACGCCTTCCCGGAAGCTCGCCGTCTTGAAATCGGGGCGCGGGTCGCGGCCGGGTTTTTCCAACTCGCCCAGGATGTCGCGTACCGTGGGCACGCCGAACCGTTCGTCGGTGTAGTCCTCGGCCCGGAGGGTCCGCAGGAAGCTCTGATCGCCGATCAACTTGTCCAGTGGGCGTCTGCACTGTTCCAGGATCCGCTCCACCACGGGATAGGCCTCCGGATGCACGGCGGAGGCGTCCAAGGGCGTGTCCCCGCCGCGGATGCGCAGGAAGCCGGCCGCCTGTTCGAAGGTCTTGCCGCCGAAACGCGGAACCTTGGCCAGCACCTTGCGATTGGGGAATGCGCCGTGATCGTTGCGGAAGGCCACCAGATTTTCCGCCACCGTGGACGAGAGGCCGGAAACCCGGGCCAGCAGGGGCACCGATGCGGTATTCACGTCCACGCCCACGGCGTTCACGCAATCCTCCACCACCGCGTCCAGGCTGCGGGCCAACTGCGCCTGGCTGACATCGTGCTGATACTGGCCCACGCCGATGGCCTTGGGCTCGATCTTGACCAATTCCGCCAGCGGATCCTGAAGGCGCCGGGCGATGGAGACGGCGCCGCGCAGCGAGACGTCCAGGTCCGGGAATTCGTTCGCCGCAAGCTCGGACGCCGAATAAACGGACGCACCCGCTTCGGATACGGTGATCTGCTGGAGCCGCAGCTTGGGCTGCTGGCGGATCAGATCCTTCACCAGTCGCTCGGTTTCGCGGGAGGCGGTGCCGTTGCCCACGGCGACCAGTTGCACGCCGTGCTTCGCGGAAAGCGCCGCGAGCGTCGCCAGCGACTGGTCCCACTGGCGCTTGGGTTCGTGGGGATAGATTGTGGCGGTATCCACCAGCTTGCCGGTGGCGTCCACCACGGCCACTTTGCAGCCGGTGCGGATACCCGGATCGATACCCATCACCGTTTTCGGCCCGGCCGGGGCCGCCAGCAGCAGATCCTTGAGGTTGATGGCGAAGACCTTGATGGCCTCTTCCTCGGCCGCTTCGCGCAGGCGGGACATCAACTCGGTCTCCAGCCGGGTGAAAATCTTCACCCGCCAGGTGTGGCGCACCACCTCGGCCAGCCAACGGTCGGCCGGGCGGCCCTGGTCGCGGATGTTGAACGCGGCCGCCACCATGCGCTCGCAGGGACCGGGCTGGCGGGGATCCGCATCCGGCTCGCCGATTTCCAGGGTCAGGCGCAGTACTCGTTCCTTGCGGCCTCGCATCAGCGCCAGGGCGCGGTGGGAAGGGATGGACTTGATGGCTTCCCGGTAATCGAAATAGTCGGAGAACTTGGCGCCGCTCTCTTCCTGTTCCGGCGCCACCTCCGAGCGAACCACGGCGTGTTCCCAGCCGTAGTCGCGCAGTCGCCCTACCAGGTCCGGATCTTCCGCGAATTCCTCGGCGAGAATGGCCTTGGCCCCATCCAGGGCGGCGGCCGCGTCCTCCACGCCCTTGTCGGGCGCCACGAATTCGGCAGCGGCCTCCTGCGGATTGGTGTCCGGGTCCGCCAGCAGTTTGCGGGCCAGGGGCTCAAGGCCGGCCTCCCGGGCGATCTGGCCCTTGGTGCGCCGCTTCTTCTTGTACGGCAGATACAGGTCTTCCAGGCGCTGCTTGGTGTCCGCCTCCAGAATGGCCTTCTTCAGCTCGGGCGTGAGTTTGCCCTGTTCCTCGATCTGCTCGAGGATCGTGGTGCGGCGCTCGTCCATTTCCCGCAGGTAGAGCAGCCGCTTTTCCAGTTCCCGCAACTGGGTGTCGTCCAGTCCGCCGGTCACCTCTTTCCGGTAACGGGCGATGAAGGGCACGGTGGCGCCTTCGTCCAGCAGCGTGACGGTGGCCTGCACCTGCTGTGGGCGGACGGCGAGTTCGGTGGCGAGCGCGTGGATGATTTTGTCGGTCATATCCCGGAAGGGTCGGCGATGGCTTGAGTTGAGGGGGGAATGTTACCCCGGTGGGCGGGCAGTTCAACGGTTGAGTTGGTGTCCCGAATGTCTGTCGCTCGGGTTTCCCTTCTTCCTCTGGAAGGCGCCGCAGGAGTAATCCCTCTGGCGAGCCCCTGGTGCTCAATTCAACCGCAGTCATTCCCGCGCAGGCGGGAATCCAGTCTTTTCAAAGGCATGGGTTCCCGCCTGCGCGGGAACGACGGCGTGATGTTTGCACGGCGTTTCTTTCAAACGCGGGTTTCGACCCATCCCGCCAGGGGCGACGGGACGTTGTGATCGAAGCTCGCCGGTCGCCACCTCGGGGCGTTCATCCGTTTCGAAGTTCGAAGCGCACGGGTACGTCCACCGTGGCCTCCAGGCGCTCCTCGCCGCGATGGGCCGGGATGAACCGCCACTGCGACACGGCGCTGACGGCGGCCTGATCCAGGACGTCGGCACCGCTGCTGTGGACGATGAAAACCTTGAGCGGGGCGCCTTCCGTCGAAACCTTCACCCGCAGCAGCACGGTGCCTTCAAGCCCGCGGCGCCGGGCCAGGAACGGATACTCGGGCTGCGGATTGTGCAGCGTCGGGCCGCGATAGGCGGGTGGCCGCAGCGGCGTGGGTTCGGCGGCCGGGGCGCCGGTGGCGGCCGGCGGTGCGGATTCGGCGGCGGCTTCGTGCTCGATCTTCCGAGGTGCGCGGGGCTGGTTCGCAGGGCGCGCGACCGGTTGGGGCTTGGGCGCCTCTTTGGCGGCGACGTGCCGTTGCTTCGGTTCCTGCTTGCGGACCGGTTTCGAATGAGGCGTGCTCTGCGCATCCGCTTGGGCGGGGTGAGCCGATGGCGTTGGCTTGCTCGGGGTGGGGGCGGGCCTCTGCTTTCCCGGCGCTGAATCAGGCAGGCTTGCCGCGGCGCTTTCCAGACTCAGGTTCAGCACTTGCCGCTCGGCCGGCAGCCGCAACGTCTGACCCGACGGCGTGGCTATAGCCAGCACCAGCGCGTGTGCCGCCACTGAGGCCGCGATGGCCAGTACCAGCGGCAGGCGTCGCGGCGGCGGTTTGAGCGCCGGCAGATCGGTACTCATTCGGGGCCTTCCCGCCGTGAGGCGGCCAGGAACACTATCTTTCCGGCGACCTGGCCGCGGTGGATGTCCACGTGGTAGATGCCGCCGAGCCGGTCCGGTTGCAGCACCGTTTCCGGTGGGCCGTCTGCGGCGATTCGGCCCTCGCTCATGACGGCCACGCGATGGCAGAAGCGGGCGGCCAGTCCCAGGTCGTGAAGGACGACCAGTATCCCCGTCCCGTTGGCCGCGGCTTCGCTGAGCAGTTCCATTACGTGAATCTGGTGATAGGGGTCCAGGCTGGCCACCGGTTCGTCGGCCAGCAGGACATTCGGTTCCGCGGCCAGCGCCCGGGCCAGCATGACCCGGGCCCGTTCGCCGCCGGACAAGGTGTGGAATATCCGATCGGCCAGTGTTTCGATTTCGCAGGCGCGCATGGCGGCGGCCACGGCGGCGCGATCCGAAACGCTGGGGCCGGCGAAGGCGGCGCGATGAGGCAGTCGGCCCAGGGTCACCAGGGCTTCCACGGTCAGCGGCCAGGCGAGCTCGGTGGCTTGGGCCAGATAGCCCAGGGCGCGGGCGCGGTCCCGGTCGGCGAGATCGGCCAACGGGCGATTCGCCAGGGTGACGGTGCCGCGGTCCGGGATGACAAGCCCCGCCAGGCAGCGAAGCAGGGTGGATTTGCCGGCGCCGTTGGGTCCCACCAGTCCCACGATTTCACCGGGCGCGACTGCCAGGTTCGCGCCCTTGAGGATGGCCTGGCCTCCGCGTTCCAGGCTCACCGACTCGGCCGCCAGGCGAAGGCCATGCGCGCTGCTCATACCACCTCCCTGCGGCTTTTGAGCACAAGCGCCAGGAAGAATGGCGCGCCGATCAGGGCGGTGACCACGCCCAGCTTCAGCTCCTGGCCGCCCGTGGGCAGGATGCGCACCACGATATCGGCGGCCAGCGTCAGCACGGCACCGCCCAGGGCGCTGGCGGTGAGCAGGCGGCCCGGGTTGTGGCCCACGAGCGGGCGCAGCACATGGGGCACCACCAGGCCCACGAATCCGATGGCGCCGCACACAGCCACCGAGGCGCCCACGCACAGCGCGGTCCCGGCGATCACCTGCAGCCGCAGCCGCTCCAGGTTCACGCCCAGCGAGAAGGCGGTGTCCTCCCCCAGTGCCAGCGCCTCCAGGCCGCGCCCGGCGGGCAACAGCAGCAGCCAGCCGGCGAGCATGAACGGCGCGGTCAGTGCCACCTGCCCCATGCTGCGGTCGGCCAGGGATCCCAGCAGCCAGAAGACGATTTCCGACAGGGCGAAGGGATTGGGAGAGAGGCTCAAGGCCAGGGAGATCACGGCATTGGCCAGGGCGCCGATGGCGATGCCCGCCAGGATCAGGGTCAAGGTGCCGGCGCGGCGCCCGGACAGCGCGTACAGCCCCGCCACCGCCAGGGCGGCGCCGATCATGCCGCCGGTGGGCAGCGCCCAGGCGGCGGAGGCGGCCAGCCCCGTGTAGAACACCAGTACCGCGCCCAACGCCGCGCTGGCGGAAATGCCGATGATGCCGGGTTCGGCCAGAGGGTTGCGCAGCAGGCCCTGCAGCGCCGCGCCGGACAGTCCCAGGGTGGCACCGGTGAGCAGGCCCAGCAGCGCCCGAGGCAGGCGGATGTCGGCCAGGATGACCGCCGCCGTGGTGTCGTGGTGATTCCAGAGGTCGGCAGCCGCCGTGGCCAGGGATACGCCGCTGGGGCCCACGGCCAGCGACGCCCCGGCAAGCAGCAGGCTGGCTGCGCCCAGCAGCAGAAGCAGACGGCGCTGGCTCACGGCTCCCGCTCCAAGCGCCGACGCGCAGCCGCAAGTTCGGTGACCGCTCGTGCCGTGTACGGGCCTCCGCAGGCCCACAGGCGGCCGTCCACTTTCATTCTTCTGAGGCCGCTCAGGGCCGGATGGGAGAGCATTTGCTGGGCCAGGGTCGGATCGCCGGCGCGGTAGCTCTGGACGATGAGCAGGTCCGGTTGAGCGGCGACGATGCGCTCCAACGGCAGGTAGCCGTAGCCCTTTAGTCCGGCTTCGGCCGCCAGGTTGCGGAAGCCCGCGGCCTTGAGCACGCTGTCGGTCAGCGTGCCGGAGCCGGCGGTGAAGCCGTTGGCCTCCAGCAACAGCGCCAGCGGACGGGGAGCACCGGATTTCGGCGCCGCGGCCCGCAATCGGGATTCCATTTCGGCCACCAGGGCATTCGCCCGCTGCGGGCGATGGAGCAGGCGGCCCATCTTCAGGATCTGCGCCCGGATCTCCGGGAACGTCGAGGCCATGCCGAAATGAACCACCGGGATGTTGCGGCTGCGCACCAGCCGCACCGCGGCCTGGGCACCGTAGCTTCCGGCCAGGACCAGGTCCGGGTGCTGTTCCAGAATCAGCTCTGCCTGGCCGTGGTGGACCGGAAACCGCGCCGCGCGGTCGGCAACGAACGAGAGCTCGGAGTCCCGGGCCAGGAAGGAGACGGAGGCAATCTGGTCCGGGCGCGCCACTTCGATCAGCAGCTCGTCCGGACACAGATTGGTGGACACCACGTGGCGGTAGGCGGCGCGCGCCACCGGCGGGGTCGTTACCATCGCCGTCAGCAACAGGCACGCCGCCGCCCGGAACATCAGTATCGGGCCTCCGCGCCGGTGTAGTAGGCACGACCGGGGGAGCCTACGTTGTATTGGTCTTCGTAGTCGCGGTCGAAGACGTTATCGATGCGGCCGAAGACGCGCCAGTGATCGTTGAAGCGGTGTTGGACGCCGAAGTTGACCACCGTGTAGGCGGGCAGCTTCTTTCGTTCCGACTGGAATGTGTTCGGGTTGTAGTGCTGATCGTAGCGCTGACCTTTGTAGTGCGCGGTGACGAAGGCCGAGGCGTGGGGCCAGAGGGGGGCGTCCACGGTGAGGTTTGCTTCGTGGCGTGGACGGCGCAACAGGTCTTCGCCGGTGTCCTCGTTGCGTGGACGCATCCAGGTGTAACTGGCCTGAACGTTCCAGCCGTGATGAAGGTCCACGTCAACGGCAGTTTCCAGGCCGCGGATCCGGGCTTCACCTACGTTGTCCGCCGGTTGCGGATAGGGCTGAAATTCGATCAGGTCGTGTACATGGTTCTCGAAATAGGTCACGTCGAAGCTGATCCGGTCGTGCCAAAGCAGCTGCTGCACGCCGGCGTCCCAGCCCAGAGAGTGCTCGGGTTTCAGGTTGGGATTGCCGCCGTACGCCTGGTCGGTGAACGTCGGCAGTTTGAAGCCCGTGCCCAGGCTTGAGTGCAAGCGCGTTCCGGCCTGGGGGAACTGGTAGGCGGCGGTGAGCCGGTAGGTGGTGAAATCGCCGAAATCGGTGTCGTCGTCGTAGCGCAGCCCGCCGGTGAGGTAGAGGTTGTCCAGCGGCTGTGACTGGTATTCGCCGAATACGCTGCGGGTCTCGTGGCTGAAGCCGGACACGTAGTTGGATTCCGCCGTGCCCTTGTTCCAGGACGCGCCGCCGGTGAGGATTTCGCTCTCGCTGAAGTAGTAATCGGCTTGGTAATCCACTCCCTGGCGCCGGCCTTCACTCTTGAACGGGTTGGAGCCGTCGTCCTCATAGCGGGAATGACTCTGCTCGGCGCCCAGTGTTCTGCTCCAGGCGGCCGCCCAGGCCGTAGAGCTTGCCTTGTATCCGGCCGAGCCAGTCTGTTCCCCGGATTTGGTCATTGGTGTCGGTGTCGCCCGAGTCGGTCTCCACATGGGAATCCGCATATCGGAGCACGGAGCTGAGCTCGAAATTGTCGGTGACATTGAGCTTGCCCCGGCCGGACAGCGTCTTGCTGCGGGAGCCGTCCTTCTCCCGGCCGCCCTTGTCGTCGTCCAGATAGGAAATGCCGTCGGTGCGATAGCCGTCGGCGGTGACGCTGAAATCGCCGGCCTTGTTGCCGCCGCTGAGCGTGGCGGTACCGTGGCGTGTCCGGAATGAACCGCCTTCGAGCTTGGCGGTGCCGTGCACACCCTTGTCGCCCTTCTTGGTGATGATGTTGATCACCCCACCCATGGCCTCGCTGCCGTAGAGCACGCTCTGGGGGCCGCGCAGGACTTCGATGCGCTGGATATCGCCCACCAGCAGATTGCCCAGGTCCGCCTGATCGTCGGCGCGGGGATTGTTCACCTTTACGCCGTCGATCATGACCAGAACGTGGTTGGCCTCCGAGCCGCGGATGCGCACGTCGGTGCGGTTGCCCGGGTTGCCCGCGTGATCAACGCTCACCCCGGGGACCAGCCGCAACGCCTCCGCCACGCGGGTGATCTGAAGCTCCCTCAGGCGTTGCGCGGTGATCACCGATACGCTGGAGCCGAGTGTTTGTGGATCGCTGGGCGTTCGGGTGGCGGTCACGACCATCTCCGGCAGTCTCTGGTTGTCCATTGCGTCGGTCGCCGCCATGGCGCCTGTGGGCAGAGTTACG